>JBCBRM010000058.1:0-51190 GCA_039819665.1 Bacteroidota bacterium | reverse complement strand
TGCTTGTAGTCAGGGGGTTGGATGATTATACAATACTTGACTTATTCAGGTATTAGTATGAAAATAGGTTGGCTTACAGAACAAAATGATTAGCTCTACCAAATCCTGTTTATTTCATATGCATCCAATTTTTTATCAGCACTTATAACAGGACAGTTCAAAAGCATTCCTTGAACAACAATTAATTGATCAAAAGGATCTTTATGGTGATAAGCTAAGTCAGCCAGCTTAAGAATTTGGCCTTCCGTGATATTCTCAGTTAGGATTTGTTTCTCTTTGGCTAAACTAATTAGGTCTTCTAAGGGTAGTGGGAGTTTCAATTTATTCAGATTGATTTTTATACTCATCTCCCAATAGGATGCCAAGGATATTCTTATTTCATTCGAACTATCTTCAATAAGCTCTAGGGCTTTTTCTGATAATTGTTTATCACCTGCCAAATACCAAACCAATACATGGGTATCTATCAGGTATATTATCTGTAATCTTCAAAATCGTCTAAGAGTTCATCAAAATCGGGAGACATCCAAATAGTACCTTTTAAGCTTCCAAATCCTCCTCGTTTGCTTGGCTGAGCTAAAGCCATAGGTTCTCGCTGATTTTTTTGAGCGATGAACTCAATGAAGTTCAATACCTCTTTTTGGTATGCCTCAGGTAGATTTTTCAGAATTTGTATGGCTTGCTGAAAACTCATAAGCGATGATTTTTCCTGAAAATACGAAATGTTTAGGAAAATGATACCTTTCACGGATGCTATCCATGTATCATGACTATGAAGGGCCATCTTTCAAATTTGGATCTTGGTATAGGTGGAAATTTTACTTTAACTTACGGAACAAAAATCAATCGCCCCTCGATAACTGGCTTAAAATCAAATTGCTAAGAAATATAAATTCCTCCCTGTGGGGGCACAGAATATTCAAAATATAAGATGCCAGCTATTCTAAAATAGCTGGCTTTTTTATTTTGTTTATAGTCAGGTGTTTAGGAGGGGCTGTGAAATTTGACTGTTGCACGGATTTGAAGGCTTACGGAACAAAAATCCTAATACGTGCGAAAAACACCATCAACTCCTCTCCCCGGCTATATCAAGTACGTGTTGGTATAAAGGTGCTGAAATATAAAATCCAGCTTTATCCTTAAGTTTGTGGAGTTCTGGTTTTACCAACTCTAAAAATCCAGCATCTTTCGCTCTTAAGAGGATGCCTAAAACTCCAGTAGGGGTTAATTCATATTTTTTAGCTAACAACCTTCCCGGCTTTTCGTCGATGAGAATAGTCGAAATATTTAATTCCAGAGCAAGCGCAATAGAGGCTGCTTCTCCCGGATCGAGCTCTTTTCTCAGCTCTTTAATCAATACTTGGTTCTGAGGTTCATGAATGAAAATCCAGGGAGCATCCTTTATAGGAGATGGGTCTACTTCAAAATCACTCAAAAGAGAAAGTTCTTCCCAAACGGCAGACGGGATAAATACCTTTTCGAATAGATCTGCAAGTAAGTCTAATTTTCCTATTACCAATAAATTACTGAGTGGAGAGGTATCGCTAATAACAATCACAGATCAAGTTTCTCAAGGGTTTTTAAATCTTGCTCAAGATCTGAAATATCATAATTTAACGGAATTTTCCTATCCGCCAGCAATCTTTGAAAAGCAATTTTATGCATATGAGCAAATTCAGCAGCTTTCCCCAAGGAAATATTCCCTCGCTTATAGAAAATGATAGCTAACTCCTGGCGGAGCTCACTTTCCGTAAATCCCACGTGGGTTAAGAAGTCTGTTGAAATTTCTAATCTCATAGATACAATTTACCATATTATACGAGTCTGAACAAATTTGGTGTTTGTACCAGCTTGATATACCTCATAACACCCCATAACTTACGGAACAAAAATCAATCGTCCCTCCATAACTGGCTTAAAATCAAATTACTAAGAAATATAAATTCCTCCCTGTGGGGGCACCGAATATTCAAAATATAAGATGCCAGCTATTCTAAAATAGCTGGCATCTTATATTTTAGGCAGGGATTTAGAAGATAATGTAAATACCTATATTTCGTATTTTTTTATCACACTAAAATGCCAAAACCACACTTAGCCAGAGACTTCTTCCATATCCATCTACTCCCGATCCATGAATTCTATAGGCCTCGTTAAAGACGTTTTGGAATCCAACACCAAGCTGAACAAAGGAAAGAGAATAATTAGCATATAAATTGACCAGGTTCCAGCCGGGAGTTCCCCCATTTGCTATCCGGTGATCGCTTATGTCTCCCCCTGATAGCCTATCCTGTAAACCTGCAAATAGATATTCAGCTCTAAGTGAGCTATTGGCGTTTGCTTGGACATTTAATCCTAACATACCATTTAAAGGAGGCATGCGTCTCAAGGGTTCATCTTTTGATACATCCTGTCCATAAATGTAAGCCAGTCTGCCATATGCTTCGAGTTTTTGATTTATGGTGTAAGTTGCATCTATTTCAAAGCCCCTAAGAAAGGCTTCTGCGGTATTGGCCTTGGTAAAAACGGCCTCGCCATTGAAATTGGAGCTTCCATTAAAAGTGGAGGGGACTCTGGTAATCAGATTATTTAGAGAAGTGTAAAAAACAGAAATAGCTGCAGCAACATCTTGATTAAAAATTTTATATCCGATCTCTCCGCTGTAGGATCTCTCTGGCTGTAGAGAATTAGTAGGGACTTCGATGCCAGAATCAAAAGAACCAAAGCTACTGAGGTCATTGATGTTGGGAGCTCGGAATCCAGAATTTATACTTCCATAAATCCTCTGGTATTTACTCAACTTATACATCAGCCCCAGATTACCTACCAGAGCATCAGGACTGATTTCAACAGAACCGAAAAGGTCATCCTGAATATCTACCTGAATGATGTTATAGCGCAAACCCGCATCCCATATCCAGTTTTTAGACTCAAATCTATGCAAAGAAAAAATGGCTAGATTATCAGTGGTAGAACCTTCTGGATAAAGGCCTCGCCTGGCCTGAATTTCGTTTGTACTGGTGTTTAAGATTTCGGTGCGGCTACCTACTTTATCACTGTACCATTCTAATCCGCTGGAAGCTGTCCATTTAGCGTTGAATCTGCTCTTTAATTCAAAAGTTGCTCCCCAGGTATCAACCTTATCCTCTTCACGGGAAAGTAATTTTGAGTTTTCTCTCTGCTTCCTTCTCCCCTCAAGAGAGTTTTGCAACGAAACGGTCAAATTGATTTCATTAGCCCAATTGTTATTTCCTTTGATGGTATACCTTGCATAGGTCAAACTCCTTTCCTGAGGATCGAAGAAATAGCTTTGATAGCCTCTTTGCGCCACCTGATCATATCGCCCTACATTTTCTTGTCTCAGTTTTTGAAATGCTAAGGTAAGAAGATGATTTTTAGTGGGAATAAATTTCGCTTTTATATCAGTTGCCCATTCATCATAGGCCGAAGGGGCTTGTGTCCCCAAATCTCCACCTGCATATAAATCTCCGAAATCCCTGAAACTAATCCCCCCATGTATGGCAAATCTTTCTGTTCCGAGATTGAGATCTGCTCTCAGGGTTTTTTCCATATCCCTGTTCATCCATTTTCCATATAAGTTTCCACTTAGTTTTATTCCTCCAGCCGAAAATTCAGGGTTTTTTGAAATGAGTTGAATGGCTCCTCCAAGTGCATCTGTACCATATTGAACCGATCCTGTTCCTCTCAAAATTTCAGCCTTTTCCAAACTAAACACATCAAGCGTATTGAAATATTGATTTGGACCGTATCTGTAGGTAGAATTATTTAAGCGGATTCCATCAATGAGTAACAAGGTTTGGTTGCCAGTCAACCCTCTTACAAATGGAGAGCCTCCGCCATGATTAGTTTTTTGAACCCAGACTCCATTGGTGCCAATTAGTGCTTCAGGTAATGAGCGTGGATTGTAAAAACGAAAATCTTCTGATCCATATACAGAAATGGATTGTGGGATATCGATGGGACTAATCGCTTGCCGGTTTGCACTAATTACTACTCCCTGCAACTCAATGACCGTATCAGTTCTGCTGCTATCTACAGCAGTTTTTTCTTGTGCATGAGAAGCAATAAAAAAGAATATAATGGCAAAAAATGTCGTGGCTTTCTTTAGGTTCTTTAACATATCGAAGATCTCTTGGAATGGTACTTATTTATTCTCTTTAAGCTTTGCATCTACTTCTGCAGCCTCTTTGATCAAATCCTCAGGATCATCGAGGTTGGGAGAATTAATAACTGCTTTCCAGTCAAAGTTTTCGTCAAAAGGATCCAAAACTTTTTGAGGATCAAAAGCCCTCGGATCAACCGGATAGGCAAAATATGGGGTGAAATCAGGTTCATCAGCAAACATATCCGCCATGTCTGTTGCACCTGCATCGTACTGATTGAGGTAAGGGATGCCCAGTACATGCCAGAAGGTTTTGAAGATGCTACCAAATGAATAGTTGTTATGACTTATATAGTCTTTTTTCGCCCAAGGTGAAATGAGCATAAGAAGACTTCGGTGTGCATCTATATGATCTTGTCCATTTTGAGAATCATCTTCCGTAACGATTATTGCCATTTCTTTCCAGTAGGGAGTTTGGGAAAGGAATTCTACCAATCTCCCCAGAGCGAGATCATTGTCCATCATATAACTCTCTCTGAAAGGATAGCCAGCATGAGGTCTATCGCCAGCGCCATGGTCATTGGGGAGCAAAATGGTAAGTACAGAAGGTAAGTCCTTCCCTTCACCCTCCCATTTCTCTTTGTATTCTTTGAGGAATTGATCTACCCTGAATTGATCTGGAATGGCCATGTTATAAGTTGGATAAGACCTGGATGATCTGTCGTAAAGAGGGCCAGGTACCGGGAAATTCACAAGGTATTTAACTCCCGTGTATTTCATGGTGCTATCAGCTATGGTGCCAGACATCTCTAGCCCAAAGCCAAAGTTGAAGAAATCAATTTTATGTCTTTCAAGATGCTCCCACATGGATCCGTGTTCATTGTAATCTTCGGGATATATAGCTCCCGAAGCTCCATACAATGCCAGATTACCAGGTGCTTTGGAGTCAGTTTTTGCCCTTCTCTTCCCTCCATAAGATGCTGCAACACTGGTTTCCATCCATTCATTAGGATAGGTATTGACCAACCATCTATGACCATCCGCTGAATGATCGGATGCAACATAAAAATTGTCAGAAATCGCAAATCTTCTTGCCAAAGCATGGTGATTAACCATTATGTCTGCACCCTGGACCGAGTCTGTGCCCTTTATATTAGAAAAGCTCTGATTTCGACCATACCTGGCAAGTGAAGCTTCGCCTTTTCCTTTTTCAAGTTGACCAAATACCTCATCATATGTCCTGTTTTCCTTAGAGATAAAAACCAGGTATTTGATAGGAGATTCTTTTTCACCCGGATACAAAGGAATGGGGTTATTGGCTCTGGAGGTAAATTCTGCTTCGGTGGTCTTCTTAAAGGCGAAGGCATTCTCAATAACTATCTGAGTGAGAGAATCCAGCTCTTGATCATCTGGCATGTCAATAATACTTACAGAGCCTTTCATCAGATGACCTATATATGTACCCTCTGGTCCAAGCTCGAAATCGGGTCCTCCATTGGGGCCGCTACCATAACCTTTAGCATTGGCGACAATCAAATGTTTTCCATCAGGAGAGACTGCCAATTTTGAGGGAAACCAACCAACTGGTATATGCCCAATAACCTTTAAGCTCGGAATATCTATAACACCTACTGAATTCAGCCCCGACTCTGCTACAAAAAGTCTTTGCTGGTCAGGAGAAATGGCAAGTCCAAAAGGAATCATACCCCTCAACTGATTGAGTCGCTCATCCGGACTAAGGAAAAGATTTTGGACTATTGTATCCTTCTCAACATCTATGATAGAAATACAATCATTGTTTCCATTACTTACAAATACATATTTCTCTGTAGCTACCAGAGAATTTGGGCTGGAGCCACCTACCGCTGGAATTCCTTCAATCATTTCTCCTACAAGAATTCCAGTTTTGGTTTTCGCTTTTATTGAAATTTCCTCTCCTAGCGCATAAGTCCAAACTGAAAATGATTCAGGCACATTTGGATCTCCCAGAGCGGGAACACTCATCGAATCATTTTCTATGCCTTCTTTCATCTCCTTGCTATTGTATTCGAAAGCCGGATAGTCCAATGCAGATTCCTTAAGATTGTCAGGGTCCAGATTATTGAAGGGTTTATATTCAAATACTCCTACATTAGCAACGTACAATTGCTTCTCATCCGGGGATAAAGTAATTCCGAAAGGATATCTTCCACTTGGAAGGTTTTGAAGTATTTTTCTTCCCTCCAGGTCTATCACTATTACCCTGAATCCTATTTGATCTACCGCATAAAGGGTTTTTCCATCTTTACTCAAACACATGTCACCTATGTAGCCGTCCGTATAATCTCGATCTCCCTCTATCAGTGCACAATCTATTTCAAAGCTCTTTTCACCAGTGTTGAGATCGAAGGCATAGATCATATTTTCCTGTCCTCCGCTCACATACACATATTTGTTGTCCGGACTGATTGCAAGCCCCATAAAGACAGCTCCTAGTAAATCTTCTTCATTTAAGGCTCCTTCAGGAACTTGTTTTACTTCGGGGATTTCTGAATAGAGATCTTTGATGATACTAATGGAAAATGGACGGTTTCCTGAATTGGCAGTAACAGCTATCTTCCCATTAGGACTCAGGCAAAGGCCATAGGGATGTGGAGCTATTCTGATTGTATTCCCAACAGGTGAAATAATTCTTCCATTAGGAATAATGGTCTTTCCATTCAAATCAATTTTCGCATATTCTGATCCAGCAGGTGCCTCTGCAAGCCAGAGATCTTTTTTTTGATTACAAGCTGTGAAGAATATCGAGAGGAAAATCAGTAGTAGCGTTTTGAAAATAGTTTTGTGAGCAAGCATGGGAATTTTTTTTAGTATATGCTTAAATAATGACAGATAAATCATGCCATTGTAAATGAATGATGAATTCTTGGTAAATGAAGAGGCTTAGTCATCATCTTCATCTTCTCCATGCAAGATGAATGCACCTCTTCGAGGAGCTGGCATTTCGGAATCAAGCCCTTTGACAGCCTTCCAGACAATTTGATTAAGTAATAAATCCGGTGCCTGATCTTCCTGATCCAGGTTCAATTTCATGGATAGCAAACTCAACTCATTTTCTTCATCGGGATTCATCTTATCCAGGTCGATCTGATTTGGGAGATGGGTAAATGGACTTAGATTGGCATCTTTTTGAAAACAGGCATACATAGGAGTTGCAGCTGCATCGTATTGACTCATAGGTGGAAGGCCTAAAATTAACTCCATAGTTCTCAACATAGAAGAAGTAGAGTACATGCTACTTTCCTTATGTTTTCGCTTGGTATAAGGACTTGCGATTAAAGCGATAGAACGGTGTGCATCTACATGGTCAGCTCCATTTTGGGCGTCGTCTTCCAAAATGAAGATGCAACTTTCTTTCCAGATTGAACTCTTGGAAATATGCTCTACAAGTAGACCAACTGCCAAATCATTGTCTGCCACCATAGCTGCTGGAGTTGGGTAGCCAGGACGTAATCCGGCAGTATGGTCATTTCCAAATCTTACTGTATTGAATTGGGGAATTTGATTGATTGCTAAAAGAGAATCAAAATCTGTTTTCCATCTTTCAAATCTGAGTACATCTCTAATTTTTGTGTCATATCCGGGAAATTGCTCACAGCTATGTCCTTTCAAGGTTTCCAGATAGACTTCATGTAAATTGGCAAATTCTCCATAGGTACGGAAACTGACTCCTGCACGTTCGCAAAAATCCCAAAAGAAGCCATCTCTGGGATAAGCAACTTCCTTGGTGCCTTCATAATCATAAGTCCCTCCTCTACCTCCATAAAGAGTAGGCCAGGTCTTCTCTACATAATCATTTGCATAAGCTGCCATGGTCCAGTTATGGCCATCTGCACTCACCTCAGCATTTACATAGAAATTATCGAGGAGAACAAATTCCCTGGCCAGGGCATGCTGATTGGGGGTCACGCTATCTGGAAATAAACAGAGAGATGGCTCGCCATTTCCTTCTGCAATATCTCCAAAAACCTGGTCGTAGGTTCGGTTTTCCTTGATCACGTAAAAGACATACTTTATCGGAGAGGTCTCTCCAACTTTGCGTGGAATGGGATTTCCTTCTATGCCTTCAGCCATTAACTCCAGGTCCTTTTTGTAAGGAGTATTATCATAAACCATTTGAGTATAGATAGCCAGAGTTTCAACATCAGGCATAGGAAAATAGGAAAGGGTGCCTTTAAACATACTTCCTATATACTCAGTCTCATCGGTTCTACTTTCATAAGGATTGGGGCCTTTGACATTGGCTGCAGAATTAAATCCTTTACCATTTGCCACCCAAATCTTCCCATTAGCTACTCTTACCGAAGTAGGATACCAGCCTGTTGGAATGAAGCCCAAAGATTTACTTTGACCGGGCTCTTCCACTTCAAAAACCGCAAGGAAATTGTTATCTGCATTTGCTATGAAAAGTTCATCACCATCTTCAGATAAGGCCAGACTGTTTGTTGTACTTCCTGTCGGAGCATCAGGATATAAGGAGGCTACAATCTGTTCGATTTCCTCTTCACTTTTAAGATCGAGCACAGATACCGAATTATCATCTGAGCAAGCGACGAATAAGTACTTTTTGTCTTTGCTATAAATCATTTCATTGGGGTGTCCCCCTACAGAAATTCTTTTGCGTATTTTCTGTGTTTCTATGTCAAATACAGCTACAGATGAAGCCCCCCAAAGTGAAATATAGAGGCTCGAATTATCAGGGGATAGCAGAGAAGTAAACCCTTCAGAACCCAAAGCTTCTTCAAAAAGTATTTCCTTATTTTTTAGATTTATGCCATACAAGGAATTATTCTCTTTTGTGGTTACATAGAGTATTTGGTTGTCCTGATCCAAAGTCAAGCCTGTAACCGAAATGCTATCTTCCGGCCAGGGACGGCCTAAGAGGATTGAGTCAACTTCTATCAGACTTTTATTTTGAAGCGTATAGACTCGGATCAAATTGTCATTGCCACCTGAAGCATATAGCTTTTTTGCTTCCTCATCCAATGCCAGCCCGTACCATGCCTTAGGTATGCTCACTTCTTCAAGTATTTTTTCATTTTTTAGATCGATCAGGCTCAAGCTATGCTCGCTTTGTCCGTTGTTGCTAACGATGGCAATTTCTTCATCAGAAGAAAGAAGCATGTTGAGTGGCAGGTCTCCTAATTTTAAGCTATTACCAATGGGACTAATAGCCCAGGAGTTGGGAAGCAGATAGCGTTCAATGTTATTTTCCTGCATGAACTTGCTGCTCAGATCGACTTCTTTTTCTTTGCAGCTACATAGCAGAAGGCAGAGGAGTAAAGGGAAGTAGGAGTATTTCATTTGTGTGTAGTTTTTGAAGTGCAGTCAAACTTAGATTTTAAAAACTACCTGGAAATCAACTCCTCGTTAATTTTTCTCTTGCTTCCTAAAAAAGAGAAGGGTCTCAAAGCAATTGAACGAATTTAATCCCACTACTAACTAAAATTAAAAAGCTACTAAGCCAGTCCTAGATCAGCGATTTTATGGGAATTAGTTCGAATAGCAGGTAAATTATGTAAAAGCACAATATCCTCGACAAGCTATGAAGCTACTATCTACCTTTCTCATTGTATTTCTACTCTTCAATCATTCCATTTCTCATGCCCAAAGCTAGAGCGAACGCGCGGATATAAATCCAAATATTGGATACTTCAGTGAAATCGTAAGTGGGCAGGGGGATTTTTTATGGGCCGTTAGTGGAAATACAATTGCCCAATCCTGCGACCGCGGAAATTCCTGGACCGTCAAGTACATCGATGATTTTAGACGGGATGATATTACCAATACATCCTTATTCTTTTTGGATGAAGATACCGGATACCTACTCAGACGAGGAAGCTTTTAGGGCATAATCCTAAAGACCTCAGATGAAAGGAGCACCTGGCAATTGATCCGGGAGTAAAGCTTTGATTTACTTCCCTTATTCCAGGGAATGGACATCAAGTTCTTGAATGAAAACGTAGAGATTAATAGCTGCTTGCCTGGGAAAATTCTCAAGAAAGTTGATGGCGGAAATAATTGGGTGGAAGTGAATACTCCCCTGTCAGGAAGCCTGGCCAATTTATACGAAATCTGCATACTTGATGATCAAACTGCCTGGGTCGTAGGGGCAACAGGAGCTATTTTGAAAACCGAAGATCAGGGCCAGAGCTGGCAGTCGGCTTTTTGATTGGGAAACTGTGTATGAATAGCAATTGATTATTTACTACAAAACTACTCAGTTCCGGATTTTTGACTCAATAATACTTGCACATAACTTTCACCTGACCTACTTAACTTCTCAATAAGGCTATTTTTGGTCAATATTGTAGATAAAGAGTGCTGCACATAGCAGCTTGTTAAATACTTACATATAATTTTTTCTATTTATTCGGAAGCCCTAACTTCAAATTCTCGCTAGAAAAGGATAGATATTTCATGAAAATAGTTCAGGTTAAGTAGAACCTGCCGAACCGGAAGAATGCTTAAAAGCGTGAAATCCCTTCAAAATCAAATAGCAGAATAAAGCAATAGTAAAATGACAAAACCCCCAATCTTTCATGGCTTAAATCCAGACCAGGGACTGGAAGTTCAGGTAGATGGATCCTTCGTAGAAATTGGAGGAGAGGATTACTATAAAATTTCCCATTTCGATCAGATGCGCCCCTTCTTTATGAGCATTGTCAGCTCTGGAGATTTGTGGATGTTTATCTCAAGTAAAGGGGGACTAACAGCCGGAAGAAAAAATCCCCAATTTGCACTCTTTCCTTATTATACCGACGACAAAATCCACGATTCTGGTGAGCTAACGGGAAGTAAGTCGATATTTTTTGTACATAAAGAAGGTAAAAAATATCTCTGGGAACCTTTTTCTATACGAGGGGAAGGCATATATAAGGTCCAAAGAAATATCTATAAACATACCTACGGCAACAAATTGATTTTTGAAGAAATCAATGAAAGTCTGGAAGTTTCATTTCGATATGCATGGGAAAGCAGTGAGAAATTTGGCTGGGTAAGAAGAGCTAAACTAAAGAATTTAGGTGAGCAAGAGCAGGAGATAGAAATCCTTGATGGAATGCAAAATCTGCTCCCATATGGGGTAAACCTGGATATGCAAACAGAGCTGAGTACACTGGTAGATGCTTATAAGAAAAATGAACTGGATGTTGAAAGCGGAATGGGAATCTATTCGCTTAGCTCAATTTTGGTGGACAAACCAGAGCCCAGTGAATCTTTAAAAGCAACGAGTGTATGGTCTTTGGGCTTGGAGAATGCACAGCATCTTCTTTCTCCCGTTCAATTAGGTGATTTTAGAAAAGGAAGAGTGCTGAGAGAAGAAAAAGATGTAAGAGCAGAAAGAGGAGCTTATTTCTTACTCAGCCAGATCAGCTTGAAAGGGGGAGAAACAAAAGAATGGTATATGGTGGCCGAGCTCAATCAAAGCCATGCGGACCTGACAGCTTTAATTGGCAGGCTGAAAGAGAAAGAGGCTATTCTGTCGGACTTAAAGGAAGATATTGCCCATGGAACGGAAAAGCTGGCATTAATTGTTGCCAATGCAGATGCCTTTCAGCAAACAGCAGATCAGCTTTCCATGGCGCGTCATTTCTCCAATGTACTTTTTAACGTCATGCGGGGAGGGATTTTCGATCAGGGCTATCAGATCTCCCGTGCTGATGTGGAGGACTTTATCCACAAGTGGAACCAAAAGGTATATGCAAGATCAAAATCCTATTTGGATACCCTGGATGAAAGCACGACTATTGGGAAGCTTAAAGAACTCGCAGAAGAAAGCGGCGATCCTCAGTTCATTCGAATGGCCAATGAATACCTGCCTCTGACCTTTAGCCGAAGACATGGAGATCCCAGCCGTCCCTGGAACTTTTTCTCAATCGAAACCCAGGACGAAAACGGAGCTCCTATTCTTAACTTTCAAGGAAACTGGCGAGATATTTTTCAAAACTGGGAGGCACTTTGTGTTTCCTATCCAACATATACGGAAAGCATCATTTACAAATTCCTCAATGCATCTACGGCTGATGGATATAATCCTTACCGGATTACCCGAGAAGGCATTGATTGGGAAGTAATAGATCCACATGATCCCTGGTCCTTTATAGGGTACTGGGGAGACCACCAGATTATCTATCTGCTGAAACTCATGGAACTTTCTCAAAAACATCATCCTGCTTTATTGGAAAGTGCTTTGCAAAAAGAAATCTTTGTTTATGCCAATGTTCCTTACAAAATCAAATCTTTTGAGGACCTACTGGTAGATCCACGAGATACCATCATTTTTGATGAAGGATTGCATAATCGTATAGAAGGGCTTGTGGAGAAAATAGGGGCAGATGGAAAATTGATCCTTGGAGCAAATGGTGAACCTTTCTGCGTAAATCTGGCAGAAAAACTCCTGCTTACGGCCCTGACCAAGTTGAGCAACTTTGTGCCAGAAGGAGGAATTTGGATGAATACCCAAAGACCCGAATGGAATGACGCGAATAATGCATTGGTAGGCTACGGAATCTCAATGGTAACTCTTTGTTACCTGAGGCGATATTTAGCTTTCCTAAAAGAATTGTTCCAAAACGATCGTTCGGAAAAAATTGAATTAACTGAAGAGCTCGCTACTTTATTTCAGTCCATTCATCAGGTCTTTGAAGAAAACCAGTCCGCATTAGAGGCTTCGATTAGCCCAATACAAAAAATGATTATCCTTAAAGGGCTGGGTATAGCAGGCGAGGCCTACCGAGAAAAAGTTTATGAGCAAGGCTTTTCTACTTCCAAAGGGGAGATAAGCAAGGCCGAGCTTGATCAATTTTTCGAACTCAGCTTGCGCTACATGGACCATAGTATCCGTGCCAACAAGCGAGAAGATCATCTCTATCATTCCTATAATTTATTAGAAGCGGAAGCTGATGAGGTGGAAATTCGCTACTTATACGAGATGTTGGAGGGGCAAGTAGCTGTTTTAAGTACCGGTCTGCTATCGGTTGATGAAAGTCTTGAGCTTCTGACAGCCTTAAAGAATAGCAAGCTCTATCGGGAAGATCAGTACAGTTACTTGCTGTATCCGGATCGACAGCTTCCCAGATTTCGTCAAAAAAATCGCATCCCCAAAGAGGTGATTCAAGGATCGGAATTGATACAAAGCTGGCTGGATAATGGAGATAACCGCATCATCGAAAAGGACGAGGAGGGCATCTACCATTTTTGCGGAAACTTCCGAAATGCTGATGACTTGCAAGCCGGACTGAATGAGCTGAAGTCAGAAATAGATATTAAATCAGAAGATGAAGATATCCTCCTCAATGCTTTTGAAAAAGTATTCGATCATAAATCCTTTACCGGTCGTTCGGGGACCTTTTATGGCTATGAAGGCTTAGGAAGTATTTATTGGCACATGGTTTCAAAATTAGTCCTGGCTGTTAATGAAATTTTCTTCCGCTTTCCCAAAGAAGAGATGACCTCTGCACAATTCGGTAAATTGGTAGAGTTCTATTATGAGATTAGGGCTGGTTTAGGATTAAATAAAAACCCGGAGCTTTATGGTTCATTTCCCACCGATCCATATTCCCATACACCGGGTAATGCAGGAGCTCAGCAACCGGGTATGACAGGTCAGGTGAAGGAAGACATTCTGTCAAGGATGGGTGAATTAGGGGTAGTGGTTGAAAAAGGGCAAGTTCACTTTAACCCCATCTTCCTGAGAAAAGAGGAATTCTTGCCTGAGGCCTCAACTTTTAGGTACTATGCTGAAAATGGAGAACTTCAGCAAATAGAGCTCCCGCCCCATTCTTTGGCCTTTACTTATTGCCAAACTCCGATCATTTATACAATTACTGAAGAGGCTAAGATCAGTGTTCATAAAGAAGGAGGGCAGATAGAAAATATCAAAGGATTGAGCCTTGGAAAAGAGATAAGTGAGTCAATATTTAATCGAAAGGGAAGTATCAAACATATAGCCGTAAGTTTGGTGGAAGTTTTATAAAAAGAATTAACAGAAAGACAAAGCCGTCTCCTTGAAGAATTCATATTTCTTTTATCAGGGAGATGGCTTCATTTGTTTTTCATTCTTTATTTTAAGGGGCCCTTTAATCTATTCCAATGAAAACCTCCTCATACCTCCTGATTCTGGTCCTTATTTTACCTCTCGCTTGCGCAGAAAAAATCTCTACTAAACCAGGAAGTGCCCCCTTCGATTTTCATCCGGATAAGTCTTCTTTCATTTCTTTTGCAAACGAGCTGGACATACCAAAGAAGGGGGGCCATATCCAGGGTGTACAATATTATCGGGAAGATGAAAATTCTTATTTCTTCTTTACCGGGAGTTCTACCAATCAGTCCTATTTAGCCATAGCCGATGCTCAAAGTCAGGAAATTATATCTGTTCAAAAACTAATGGATGAGCCTTTTCGTCATGCGGGAGGATTTCAAATCATGGATAGGCTGTTATTTGTAGGGATAGAAGATAATGAAGAGAAAGACAAATCATTGATTCAGATATATCAAATTGAGGGAGCTAAAGAGGGGAAGTTAAGGCTGCTAAAATCCATTAAGCGGCAAGGAAAGTATAAAAGAGTTACTGCAGGTTCAGTAGCCGTCACCAAAGTAAAGGATAGTATTTGGATTTGTGTTGGGAATTGGGATAATCATGACCTGGATGTGTACAAAATTGCCTTGGATCAACCGCAGATGTCAGAAGTAGATGCCAAGATCATATATAGTATCAATTCCGAAAACTTAGACAGAAATAGGTGGGTAGAAAAGTCCTGGTTTTCTTATCAGAATATCAATTTCTTCTGGGAGGAAGAACAACTTTTTATGGCAGCAATGGCAGAAGAGAGGCTAGGCGGAAAGCAACTCCTGGATATTTTCTCCTGTGATTTGGAAAAGGAAGATTTAGCTTTGGAAAAAGTCTTTCACCAAAATTTCCCCAAAAAAGGAGATACTGGATTCCGTTGGGGTGGGGGAGTCTATAGAGATGAAAAGGGAAATCTAAAAGTGATGGCTTGTGGAGAACAGATCAAAGAGACGATCGCAGTTCGGATATATTGAGGAAAAAAGAGCTCAGAAGTTTTCACTCCTAAGCTCTTTTTAGGCTATCAGGGATTATCGTTTATGTCTATTTCCTCTGAAATCATGACCTCAACCCGACCACATCTCAGCATTTTATCTCCAAAATAAGGATTTAGAACTCGATCCTCTGAGCTCAACCAATTGGCCCCGGTATTATCGAAAGCCATAGGACAATGCTGGACATAAAGGGTGTCATTATATCCGAATGCTTGTAAAGAATTGATCAGGGCAGTAGAGAGAAAACCGAATTGTTTTCTTTGCCCTTCAACCTCATCATTTTCTGCAATCTTATTTCCATGAGCCTTAAGGGCCCTGAATTGAGTCATCCAATAGGTGTGCGCATCCCCTGTAAGCTCCTTCATATCTATATTGGTCAGAGAAGAATAAAACGCCATCGCTTCTTTTTGCGCAGCTTTCTGATCGGTTTCGACCAGAGCATCTTTGAGCTTTAAATAGGCTGCTGCAGTTTCACTCAATTGACTCACAAAGCTTGCCGGAGTATTGCTTCGATAATTAGGCCCACCTGCTTCACTTTCCACTTCTTCCTCTGCTAGCCAGGTATTCATCATGCTGCTCTGATTGTTGAGTTGAGCCGCAGCATCTATACTGAAGCTGCCCTGACTTACGATTTCCTCGCCTGCTTCCAAACCTGATTCTACCAGGTATTGATTGCCCATGCGCTCTCCCAGCTCCACCTCTCTGTATTCATAAGTAGGAACAGCAGCCCCTTCTATTTTGACATAAACAATCGAACGTTTACCTGTCCACAAAATAGCAGATTTAGGAACCAATAAACCTTCTTTACTTGTCTCGGAAGACTGAAGTTCTCCATTGATAAACATCTCAGGTTTTAGTTTTCGTCCCCGATTGATGATTTCACCTCGAATGGCAGCGGCCCGGGTATTGGGGTTGATGACAGGATCGATAAAACTGACCCGGGTTTCAAATATTTTTCCGGGTACGGCAGGCGTAGTAAAGCTGATCTTATCTCCAATTCCTATTTGACCTAAATCCTCTTCATAGGCATCAAAAATAAGCCAAAGCCGATTGAGACTTTGCAATTCAAACATGAGATCACCGGGATCAACATGGTCACCTAAAGACACTTTTCTTTCCTTTACGATTCCAGCGGCATCGGCAAAAAGGGTGAAGGTTCCCATGACTTCTTGACTCTTTTCAATCTCAGTAATTTGCTCAGGCGAAATTTTCCAGTATTCCAGTTTCTTTCGGGCAGCTTCCAGCAAATCTGGATTCTCTTTGGCAAATTTTAGTGCCTGTAGCAATTCTTCTTGTGCGGTAAAGAGCTCAGGCGAGTAAATATCGGCCAATTTCTGTCCTTTCCTCACTTGTTCCCCCGTAAAACTCACATAGAGTTTCTCGATCCTTCCAGGTACATGCGCCACTTGACTAGCTGCCAGGCGTTCGTCGGCCTGGATTTTGCCAGACATTCGAAGACTTTTCCCCTCGCTTTTCCCTGTCCCGATCTTAAGGGTTTCAATCTGAGCCAATTTGACGGCCTCTTCACTCATTTCCAACTGCATGGGATCAGAAGACTTAGTACTTTCCAAGGGAATAAGGTCCATTTCACAAATAGGACAAAGACCCGCTTCCGATTGCTGGATATGAGGATGCATACTACAGGTCCATGTAGTGCTTCCTGCTTCCTCTATATTATGCTCGTGTTGATGAGAATGTTCTCCTTCTGGCTTTACTATCCAGGCGATCATAAAGCCCATTGCCAACATGCTGATGGCGGTCAAGAGGATTTGTTTATTTATGGTAAGCTTCATTTTGTTTCTAGTTAAGAATGATCCGCTCCAAAGCGGCTTTAGCATGATGACTTTCTACAATGGCTTCCAGCTTTTTCAATTCATAGCTGAGTAGGTCCTGTTCCAAGCTCAATAGTTCATCGAAACGCTCTCCATTATGACTGAAGTCAGATTGGAGCAATTGAATCACTGATCGAATGCTCTCTTCCTGCTTTTCATAAAGCTCATATTTCAATTGGGCACTTTCATGACTAGCAATTGCCTGCTCGATTTGAGCTAAGAATTGATCTTCGACCAGCTTTTTTCGTGTTTCCAAAGCCTCAATTCTCAGATGTTCTTCCCTGTTTTTTGATTGATAGGGTTTTCTCTGTAGGGGAATGTTCAAACTGGCTTTGAGAAGAAGAGCATCGCGTCCATTGGTGTCAAAGTCAGCAGTTGGGATATTATCAACCATTAAGTAGTCAATTCCCAGACCCCAACTAGGCTTGGAAATTTTTTCATTTAGCCTAATGGATGCCCTCGAACGATCCTGCTCCTGACTCAATAGCTGGATAGCTGGATGATCGGATTTTAGTTGCAGAAAATTTTGCTTATATGCAGAGTTCAATTGTGCAAATTCAAAAGAGTCATCTATCTGTATTTGGATATTGGATTCGCGGCTCAGCAATTGGTTGATTCTACTTTGCGGCTGAACCCATTGTTTTTCAATGATCGCCAGCTGTTGTCGAGACTCCCGCAACTTGATCTCCAGCCGCAAGACATCCGCAGTACTGGCTTTTCCGCCTTCAACTTTACTCAAACTCAATTGCCTAAGGCTCTCAAGGAGGGTGATATTTCGATTTAGAATCTCCTTACTCTCTTTCAATTGAAAGAGGCGGAAATAAGCCAGCTTGATTTGGTAGGCGATATCGATGCCATGAAGCTCTTTTTTGCTGACGAAAGGAGCCGCTTGCTTCAGGCTGACTTCCTCTTTGGCATCCAGCGTACCAAACCAGGGAAACATTTGCATCGTTCCCAAGCGTAGTCTTTGAGGACCATTGCGAGTCTCTACAGGCAGCGCAAAGGCTCCAAGATTAATTTGTGTTGCAGGAAGCAGTCTACTTTGGGAAGCTTTCTCCAAGGCTGAGGCATATTCCTGTTCCCAGGCTTTTAGTCCCAGATTTTTTTGAGCAGCTTCTTCCAATAGGCTACTTAGACTTTGTGCCGAAAGTTTTCCCCCGAAAAGGAAAAACAGACAGGAAAAGGAGTATATAAATGATCTACGCATATTTCTGCTATTCATTATTCTCTGAATTAAAACTTGCCTCTTTCCAGATGGAAAAGAGGATAGGAACCATAAACATGCTCAACATTTGTAGCAGCATTCCTCCGAAAGAAGGAATGGCCATAGGAAGCATGATATCAGCACCACGTCCACTGGAACTGAGGATAGGGAGCAAGGCCAATATTGTGGTGGCCGTTGTCATGAGGGCAGGCCGCACACGACGTTTTCCACCTGCTATCACTGCCTCCCGAATTTCCTGAATGGAATTAGGCTTTCTTTCCGCGAAACTATCTCGTAAGAAGGTCGCAATCAGTACCCCATCATCTGTAGCAATGCCAAAGAGTGCTAAAAATCCTACCCAAACGGCTATACTTAAATTGATACTTTCTACCTGAAAAAGATCTCGCATAGAAGTACCAAAGAGTTCAAAATTGAGGAACCAGGGCTGTGCATAGAGCCCGATCAAAATGAATCCTCCTGCAAAAGCGATAAAGACTCCACTAAATACCATCAGGGAAATGATGACGGAACGAAACTGGAGGTAGAGAATGAGGAAAATAAGAACAAGTGCCAGTGGCAAGACGATCATTAGGCGATCATTGGCCCGGACTTGTTGTTCATAGGTTCCTGCAAAGCGATAGGAAATTCCTGCCGGTACTTCCAGAAATCCATCCTCTATGAGTTCTTTCAAATGTTTTTCGGCGGCTTCGACCACTTCCACCTCTGCATAATTACTTTCCCTGTCAAACAGAACATAGGAGGTCAGGAATCCATCTTCACTTTTGATAGCTTGTGGGCCTTGTTCGTATCGGATTTCTACCAACTCCCCCAGCGGAATTTGAGAACCATTTTTTGTTGGGATAAAGATGCGACTCAGGCTTTCAGGATCATCTCTCAATTCCCGAGGATAGCGAACTCGGATAGAATAGCGTTCTCTTCCTTCGACCGTATTACTCATAGACATTCCTCCCACGGCAGTTTGGATGTATTCCTGAACCTCCATGACAGAAAGCCCGTGTCTACTTATTGCCTGTCGGTTTATATCGAGTAGTAAATAGGGCTTCCCGATGACACGATCCGCAAAGACAGCTGCAGCTTTTACGCCTTCTACTTGCTTGAGTTCCTGCTCCAACTTTCGCCCAAAACTTTCTATGCTTTCCAGACTGGGGCCTTTTACCTTGA
Organism: Bacteroidota bacterium; assembly: GCA_039819665.1. GTDB lineage: Bacteria > Bacteroidota > Bacteroidia > J057 > J057 > JAWPMV01. The sequence goes on along the minus strand of JBCBRM010000058.1, from coordinate 31,749 downwards.
TTCCCATGGGCGCCCGCATACCGGTTTGTAGCATGATGAGGCGCGTTTCGATAGGTTGGAGTTTGGGAGCAGAAGTTACCCCGGGAAGTCGAGTCCGATTCAGGATTTCCTGCCAGATATCGTCGGGAGATTGAATGTGATCTCTCCACTGTCGAAAGTACTGACCTTTTTCATCTGGGATAAGTTCACCAGTAGAATCTTCCAAATAATTTCCTGCTGCATCAACCTTAAATCTTAGTCGCTTACCATCTTCATCTGTCTTGTATTCAGATTTATACAAGATCACATTTTCATACATGGAAAGGGGTGCTGGGTCAAGGGCACTTTCTACTCTGCCTGCCTTTCCTACTACAGTCTCTACTTCGGGTATAGCCGTAACAGCCATATCCAGAAGCCGAAGGTTCCTAAGGTTTTCTTCCATACCCGCATGCGGCATGGAAGTCGGCATCAATAAAAAAGAACCTTCGTCCAGGGAAGGCATAAACTCTTCGCCTGTCTGGTGGTAGGTGTAAATACCGAAATAAATCAAGAAACCAATAAGCCCCAGGAAACCCCATTTCACTTCGAGCAAAAAGGCAAGGATGCGTTCGTAGGAATAAATGAGGAAATAAAAGAATCCGATCAGGAGGCCGATAATGCCTGCAAGGAATATGAAGTTCACAAACAAGCTATGCGATACACCTAATGGCATCCAGCTTTTACTCAGTTGAATACAAATTAGCAGGGCGTAAAGGATGTTTTCTCCCCAACTAATCTCCTTCTGAAAGGGCTCAAATCTATCTTTCACCCAATAGGTCAAAGCCCCAACTAAACCTATACCGATCAGGATGATGCCAAAATCAAAAGAAAAGCTGTACAGACTTGCGATTCCTCCTATGAACAAAGCCGCATAGAAAAGATAATTCAGCCTTTTTCTTTTCAGTTTTAGGGAGAAAAGACTATGTGCCAAAGGAGGTAGGATACTTATGGCAAGGAAAACGGCAGCTAATAAAGCGAAAGTTTTGGTATAGGCTAAAGGTTTGAAAAGCTTGCCTTCGGCTGCTTCCATGGTGAAAACCGGCAAGAAACTGATCACCGTACTTGCCACAGCTGTTATAACGGCAGAGGCAACCTCCTTACTGGCTTCATAAATGCTGGTCAAACTACTTTCATCATCGGGAGACTCCTCTAGTCGCCTGACCATGCTCTCGGTCATCACGATTCCCATATCAACCATCGTCCCTATCGCAATAGCAATCCCGGAAAGGGCTACGATATTGGCTTCCACCCCAAAGTACTTCATCGCGATAAAGCACATGAGGACGGCCATGGGCAACATACCCGAAAGCAATAGGGCAGAACGAAGGTTGAGCAACATAAGCACCACGACAATGATGGTGATCAGAATTTCCAAACTCAGGGCTTCTTCCAGTGTACCCAGGCTTTCTTTGATTAATTCACTCCTGTCATAAAAAGGAATGATCCGTAGTTGGGACAAACTCCCGTCAGAAAGGGTTTTGCTTGGAAGGCCGGGTTCCAGTTCTGCGATCTTGGCTTTTACGGCTTTGATGACTTCCATGGGATTGGCGCCATAACGAGCTACCACTACGCCCCCTACGGCTTCGGCTCCCGATTTATCCAGTACTCCTCGTCTATTGGCGGGGCCGAGGCTTACTCGTGCTACATCTCGGATTCGAATAGGCACATTGTTTTGGACCCGTACTACACTTTCCTCTATATCTTCAATGGCTTTTACATAGCCTAGCCCTCGGACAAAGTACTCGGCTCTATTGATCTCCAGAGTTTGTGCGCCTACATCCAGATTGCTGCTTTTCACGGCTTGCATAACCTGATTGAGGCTGATCCCATAGGTCTTCATAGCCTCTGGATCAACATCTACCTGGTATTCCTTCACAAAGCCTCCGATAGAGGAAACTTCAGAAACTCCCTTCGCCGAACTTAAGCCATAGCGTACATAGAAATCCTGTACACTCCTTAGTTCTTGGGGATTCCAGCCCCCACTGGGATTGCCTGACTCATCCCGGCCTTCGAGGGTATACCAAAAGATTTGTCCCAAGCCCGTTGCATCTGGTCCCAGGCTCGGTTGTACCTCTTCAGGCAAGGTGTTAGGAGGGAGGGAATTGAGTTTTTCCAGAATACGACTACGACTCCAATAGAAGTCGATGTCTTCTTCAAAGATCAGGTAGATGCTTGAGAAGCCAAACATCGAATTACTGCGTATGCTCTTTACTCCCGGTATGCCAAGCAAAGTGGAAGTCAAGGGATAGCTGATTTGATCCTCGACATCTTGGGGTGATCTCCCTGGCCATTGGGTAAAAACGATTTGCTGATTTTCGCCGATATCCGGAATCGCATCTACTGCTATCGGATCTCTGGGAAGTCGATCTATTCCGTAATCGAAAGGTGCCACGATCAGTCCCCAGACAAGTAGGACTCCTAATAGCAGCCAGGCAATCAGCTTATTTTCAAGAAAGAATTTTATATATCTCGCTAACATGAATTCTCATTCGAAATTGAATTGTTTTCGAATCCTTTAATCAATAGTGAATAAAGGATGATGAGCCGATATCAATAGATATCCGCTTTCCATGAATGAGAATATGATCAACAAAGAAAGGTCTGTAGCTCGCTCTGGAGCTTAGCGTACAGGAGGGGAGGCTTGTAATTGAGGTAGTGATTTGCCTGGAGGACTTCTTCTTCGATATGCAGATCATTCACAGGAATGATGGCTAACTGAAGAAAATCCTTAATGAGCTCGACCTCAAAACTTTTGGTCTGTTGCTCAATGTCCAGCTTTTCATAGTGAATCTCATCTTCACAGCAATCCTTCTTATCTGGATTCTTGACCTTCATACCTTCCGGATGTAAAGGACAGGATACCGTTATGAAGTCAGGTAAGCAGGAATCCGCTTCTACAAAAAAAGAAAACTCTTTTAACTCGTTTTGACAATAATGCAGATGCGTCACCAAGCCTGTGGAGCTTAGCAAAATCATACTTGCCAAAAGGATATGTAAAATCTTACGGATCATTGATGAAACAAAGTTACAAAATTTCGGAGGATAAGTACATGGGAAATGATTTCCCTCTTACATCAAACCCAAAATTTTGCAAGTGTCTTTGGATGGCTAACGATTGTTGTAGATATAAAGTTTCAGACAAGTGAGGAAAAGAAATGCTTCGGTATAGAGTTTACTCCTGGATGGAGATATTATAACTGGTGAAGTAAATTAATTGAATAGTTGTTTATTTTACTGTAAATCAATTGGTTAATGTGACCAAACGCGAAATGGATTTTGCGTTAAATGTAAGTTTTTTTACAAAATGCAAAAATTTCCCTCCTGTTTACCCCTTCATCTCGTCCGTCAAGGCTCAATTTTCAACCATACTGGCAAGTATCACTGATTTAGTTTGTTGGAGCCTGTACCTTGCTTTAGAAGAATACACTAAGCTATATTCTTTTGGGGCTATCATCTTGTTTGAAGGATGATATATAAAACCCAGCCAACACCATGATTTTTTTCATTGGGGGGTAAGTCAAGATAAGAATATGAAAGCATCCAGAGTAAAGGGTACGAATATGAATGATGTCCATTCATAGGTGGAAGAGGATGTTTCCTAAAATCATAATACGCATACATCAATCATTTTGGGCCTTTATTTATGAGTTATTCATAGATAGGACTTCGTTCAATTTCCTGATGCCCGGATGGAATTTTATTCGGGCTTTTTTTTCGATTAAACAAACAAAAACATACACCTAATCTTTTCATCATGTTCAAGTTTAAAGTAGAATGGATCGTTGCTCTGATTTTATTCTCGCTTTGCCTGCTGATTTTTTCAGGCTTTGGGAACAAGGAGAAGGAGGATTACTCAATTGGAAAAGCACAATACTACATGGAATTGCAGAACTGGGATTCTGCCAAGATCCATGCGGTACATGTTCTGGCTGCAGTTGAGGATAAAGTATCGATTTCTTTGGCACAAAACATTATTTCCATTGCCAATGACAACATTTCTACAGAAATAGAAGCGAAAGCAGAGGCTAAGAAAATCGCTTATGAAGCCTTAGTTCGAGAATATGACAAAGAAGGACGGATTCTTTGGTACAGAGATGCCAGCAGCCCACGATACGAAAGTGCACCTGCATTTTATCTCTACCTGGGACAAAGAGGAGATGAGCTTTGGATGCGTATGAGGATACAGTATTCAGGCTACGATTACTTATTTATTAATCAGGTACTTATAGATACGGACAATGGAGGATATGCATTTACTCCTAAAGAAAAAGTGCAAAGAAATCACGGAACTAAACTTGTGTGGGAATGGTTGGATGAAAGCTATAGTGAAGACATGCATGATATGCTTTATGATATGGCCCACTCCGAAAAAGTAAGTATCCGTTTCATTGGTGTAAGTGCCTTTGAAGAACGAGAGTTAAGTGTGGAGGAGAAACTGGCCTTGAGGAAAGTCCTCAAAGCCTGGGACCTTTCCTTTGATCCTTTGTTTGCTTATTGATCCAACCAGCCTCTGGGATTAGTTTCCAGATCAGCTTGCCTTTCCATGATCATATTTTTGAAGAATGTTGCCTTATCAGGAAAGTTTTTAATGAGGTTGTGGGATTCATTGTCGAGTTGGATATGCGTCAATTGAGGCGGCATTTCCTGGACTACTCCTATTGAGCCTACAAGTGATACGGCTCTGCCTGGTGCCCCTTCCAGGTATTTAAAAGTACTGTCTCTAACTCCTTGCACCTTTCCATTTGCTGCAGCATAATAATAAATATACTCGTGTGGCCTATAGCCTTTGTCTTGTAGTATGCCCAGGATATTTTGCCCATCAATGCTCCGGTCTTCCGGGGGCTCAGTGCCTACTAATGCTAAAATGCTCGGAAATAAATCCAGATTTGTAGCCATCGCATCAGACACATAAGCTTCGGGAATAAAAGCCGGTCCATACATAATCATAGGGACCCTTTGACCTCCTTCATAGGTCATTTGCTTTCGTCCTCTCAATTCCCCTACACTTCCCTGAATATCTCCTCCATTATCACTGGTGATAAAGAGTAGGGTATTATCCATGTGTCCCATTTCTACCAGAGCATCCATCAAATTACCCATACTTCTATCAAGGTCTTCTACTACATCTCCATAAATTCCCCCCTTTGATTTTCCTCTCTGTTCTTTGGAACTGATATGAGGCTCATGGGGAAAGGAATGCGCAAAATACAGGAAGAATGGAGTATCCTGTTGTTTCCTGATAAAATTGATCGCCTCACTTGTATAATTATCGGTCAGAATACTTTGATCCAAAGCCTTTCCTTTGATAGGCGTATCCTCATCATAATAGCCTATACCCCCATTGATCAGCTCTTTTTCATCTCTTTCGATAATTTCTTCATTCCTATATAGGTGTAAAGGGATCATATCATTGCTGTAGTGAACCCCATAGTAGTAGTCGAAACCAAAATCATTGGGTAGGTAGCCTTTCCGGTCTCCCAAATGCCATTTCCCAACGATGGCTGTCGCGTATCCTTTGGCCTTTAAAACTTCTGAAATCATAATTTCATCTCGAGCGATCTCATTTGTTTGCCCTCTTAACTTTCTCAAGTTGGCGACTGCATGCTCCTCTGGAAAAAATACATGATCTCCCGAATAAGATCTTTTGGGTAATCGTCCAGTAAGTAATCCAGCCCGGCTTGGGGTACAAACCGGAGAACAGGAATAAAACTGTGTCATTTTTATTCCATTTTCAGCAAGAGAATCCATGACCGGGGTATGGATCAACTGGTTTCCATAGATACTCAAGTCTCCATAACCCAAATCGTCAAAGTTTACGATGATAATATTGGGGGAAGATTCCGGCTTTCCCTGGATATGTTGTAAATATTCCTGTTTTTGCTGAATATGCTCACCTTCCGGAGGGCTGTAGGTCGCTACTTTTAGGGGGCGGTAAATAAACCAAAACCCCAGCCCTAACAGGAGGATAAACATCAGGGCATACCCTAGCGTTTTTATGAGGATATTCCAGGTGTTGCGCAGTATTTTTTTCATAAATAAATCGCTTGGATTCAATTTGGAAAAAATTGGGCGGAGCTACAAAAGGACATATAATTTAAGGATTGAGGACTATTTGCAAGAAATTATCTGCGAGCGAGTGGATTTTTCTACGCTGAAATGTTGATATTTGAGAACCTTCAATTAAACTTATGAAAAGAATATACTTATTCGCCCTGGCAGCAATTGCCTTGTTTGCAGTTGCTTTTGTATTTAAAGCCCCCAAGAATCTGGCTGATAACGAATCGATCCAGACAGAAAAGATGGCTGTCGAAGTAGAAACAGTAGTCGATGGTCTCAGTATTCCCTGGGGCATGGACTGGTTGCCCAACGGAGACATGCTTTTTACGGAAAGAGGGGGAGAATTACGTTTGTTTCAAAATGGCAAACTACATCCTAAAGCGATTGGGGGCTTACCCAAAATCCATGTAAAGGGCCAAGGGGGACTATTAGATGTGAGGGTTCATCCAAAATACGCACAGAATGGATGGATTTATCTTGCATATTCATCACCTAAAGCTGCATCTGAAAACGGTTCGGGAGGAAATACCACCTTCATGCGGGCGAAATTGAAAGATCATAGCCTGGTGGATCAGGAAGTATTAATGAAGGCTCAACCCAATTATAACGCAGGACAGCATTTTGGTGGTAGGATTGAATTTGATCGGGAAGGATATATCTATTTAACGGTTGGAGACCGAGGAGGAAGAGATAAAAATCAAAGCCTGAAAAACTATAGAGGAAAGGTGTTCCGTTTACATGATGATGGGCGAGTACCTGCAGATAATCCTTTTGTAAATACAGCAGGAGCGAAAGCAGAAACTTTTACCTACGGACATAGAAACCCTCAGGGGATAGCCATGCATCCAGTAACTGGAGATATTTGGACACATGAGCATGGACCACGTGGAGGAGATGAGCTCAATCTGATCAAAAAAGGGAATAATTACGGCTGGCCTACCATTACTTACGGTATAAATTATAGCGGAACAAAAATCACGGATGAAACACATCGTGAAGGAATGGAACAGCCCATTACCTACTGGGTGCCGTCTATTGCCCCTTGTGGGATGTCTTTCGTAAGTAGTAATAAGTATCCTCAGTGGAAAAATAATCTACTGGTTGGGTCGTTAAAATTTCGCTACTTAAGACGTCTGGAAATAAAAGAGAATAAGGTTACTCATGAGGAGACAATTCTGGAAGGAATCGGAAGAGTAAGAGCGATTGAGCAAGGCCCCGATGGCTTCATTTATGTTGCGGTAGAAGGACCTGGTAAGATTGTGAGGTTGAAACCAGCTTAATTTCTTAGAGCCAAACAAACACATTACGGAAAAAATGGAAAGCACTATTGAGATCAGCATAGATATAGCTGCTAGTCGGGAGCGGGTTTGGGATACCCTCGTGAATCCTGATTTGGTAGAGCAATATATGTATGGAGCGCGTACTGAAAGTGATTGGAAGGTTGGAAGCGAACTTCTTTATACCATGATGATGGAAGGGGCAAAACTTACGGTTGTAAATGGGACCCTGCTCACCTTTGATGCGCCAAAAATACTTAAGCACAGCTTGTTTCCTACGACTGCAGACTATCCCAATGTCCCTGAAAACCATCTGCATATTACCTACACCCTCTCCAAGACCGAAACAGGGACCCATCTACATATTCTACAAGAAGGCTATGATCGGGTAGCAAATGGAGAGAAACGCTACCAGGACACCCTCGATGGTTGGGAAATGGTATGGGAGAAATTGAAGGAGGTGGCAGAGAGGGAGTAAGTGTGCACGGGTTCTTGTGTTCAGGTGTTCATGAGCTGTTTAAGATGTGTTTTAGTGTTATAGTTCGGCAGTGGAATCTGAGTAAGGTCAACTATAACACCATAACACTATTCAGTAATCCTTGAGCACTAGAACATGTCTGTCCCTTACAATTCCACCACCAACATCTCTTTCTTGCGTTTCAATGCCTTCGGCAAGTGGCTGAGTATCTCTTCTCCCAAAACTTCTATCAAACGACTCTTAACGAAATTCCGATGCTTGACAAGACTGATTTCCCGAACGGGACTGGGTTTTTGGAAGCGGGTCAATTGCTTTTGACGCTCTTTATCGAGGCGGATAGCTGCTAATTCTGGCAGGATGGTAATGCCTTGCTGGCTATCGACCAGGTGTATGAGGGTTTCCAGGCTGCCCGATTGATAAACGAGCTGTTTGTCCTCCGATCGTCTGAGTTCGCAAAGGTTGATGACCTGTCCTCTCAAACAATGCCCCTCTTCCAGCAACAACAGATCATTGGGATTGATATCTTCTGGAACGATATAATTTTTCTGCTGGGCTTGGGGAGTGTAGAGATAAAATTCCTCATAAAAGAGGGGTTGCTCCAGGAGGGTGGACTCATGCAAAGGGGTAGCCAAAATACCTACATCCAGGCTCCCTTTCTTTAAGGATTCTATGATGTTTTGTGTATTGATCTCTTCAACAATGAGTTTGATTAGAGGATAATTCTCCAGAAAATCACTAATAAAAAGAGGCATCAAATAACTGGCAAGCGTAGGAATAATCCCGACTCTCAATTCTCCAGCGATGGTGTCTTTGACAGATGCGCCTATGTCTTTAAACTTGCCAACTTCCTGCAAAATGACCCGCGCCTGCTCAATCAATTGTATGCCTTCACTAGTAGGCATCACCGGCTGCTTACTTCGATCAAAAATCTGAAGATCCATTTCTTCTTCCAGTTTCTGGATCATCATGCTTAGGGTTGGCTGGGTAACATGACAAGCCTCTGCTGCACGAGCAAAATGCCGTTCGTTATCAACGGCTATGATATAGTTGAGTTGTTGAAGCGTCATATATAAATATAGATAAAATCTATGGAAGTATAGAAATTATCAGTTTGATTTATCTTATTCCTCTGCCGAATTTTGCCTTACAACATAACAATACACGCATTATGCTTTTACAAACAAACCTCATAGGACTTGATAGCCAAAAAGCCATTCAATTGGCCAAGTCCCTCAATGAATTGCTGGCAAACTATCAGGTCTTTTATATGAATGTAAGGGGCTATCACTGGAATATCAAAGGAGAAAAATTTTTCGAACTCCATGCAAAGTTTGAAGAACTCTACGCTGATCTCCAGATCAAAATAGATGAGATTGCAGAAAGAATTTTGACTTTAGGGGAAACACCCAGGCATAGTTTCAGTTCCTACTTAGAGAAAGCAGAAATAAAGACCCATGAGGAAGTGAGAGAGGGCCGGATTGCAGTAGAGGGTATCCTGGAGGCTTTTCGTATTCTTCTCGGACAGCAACGGGGGCTACTTGAGCAATCTGCTGAAGCAAATGATGAAGGAACAAATGCTTTGATGAGTGATTATATTCGCGAGCAGGAAAAACTGGTCTGGATGTATGCTGCTTATCTGGGATAGTATCCAGAGATCGTTCTTTTACGCATGAGAAAATAAAAAACTGGAAGCCCATGCTTCCATTCATCCTTTTACTATGGATATAAATAACTTTGTCAGAAACGGAGAAATAGAAAACCTACGTTCAGCTGTAGAGGCTGATTCTAATCTGATCCATCAGAAAAATAATATGGGCTTTACCCCACTAATCCTTTCCACTTATTATAATCAAAAAGAGATTGCAGAGTTTCTGTTGGAAAAGGGAGCCGAAATAAACGCACAAGATGCCGCTGGAAATACTGCCTTGATGGGAGTTTGTTTCAAAGGATATCAGGAAATTGCCGAAATGCTGATTGAAAAGGGGGCAGAAGTTAATATGCTCAATTACAATGGCGCGACCGCCTTGATCTATGCAGCAACTTTCGGCCAAATCGAAATTGCCAAAATGCTATTAGCAGCCGGAGCAGATAAAGACATCCATGATTCAAAAGGACAAACTGCCTTGCAGCATGCAAAAATGCAAGGGAATCCCGAACTCTTAACCCTGTTGGAAGATTGATATGAGCAGCAATACAAAACAAAAAACCAGAAACTCCTCAAAGGGAGATCGTATTGAGGAGCTGGAGCAAAAAATGGACCTCCTCCTCAAAAAAGTAGACGAATTGCAAGCGACTTTAGAGCAAGTCAACAAGCACTATAAGCCGCTGATCAACTAATTTTTTATTTTCTCATTTTAGCCCTCTTGATCAGCTTCAAGGGGGTTTTTTTGCCAGTGGCAAAAAAAATGTATTCTCGTGCGCCCATGTTCTTGTGTGCAAGGGAAGGAGAAAGTGTTTTAGTTTTGTAGCAGTTAATCTACAACACTAAAACACTACAAAACTAGAACACAAGAGCACGTCTTAATCCCTCAACATCCCCCTATACGTTCGCACCAGCCTTTCCTGTGGAAATCCCAGAAAGTACATATTAAAAACCACAACATTGGCCAATTGGACGCGGAGCCAGCTGTTGTTTTCATACTTACGGGCGGAAACGATGATGTCTTTGGGGATGATTTTGAAAGCTGTGTGCTTGCGAGCGCGAAGTAGGAATTCGTACTCTTCCATAATGAGGTGATCTTCTCGAAAGCCACCCATTTCTTCGAAGAGAGATTTGGGGATAAATAAACTTTGATCTCCTCCTCGGAAAGTAATTCGGTCAAAACGAGTTAACCATGAATTGAATTTCAGAATGGGCCTACTTGAGTCAAACTGAAAGCGGTAGCAGCCCATAGGGAAACCTTCTCGTATAGCTGCCTCTATATCATCTAAATAGGTCTTGGGAGGTAAGGTATCAGCATGTATGAAATAAAGGATATCTCCATTCGCTACTTGTGCGCCTTGATTCATCTGACATGCTCTGCTCTTTCTCTGGCAAATATAGACCTGATTCAATCCCAAATTTCGGGCCTTATCGTAAGTTTTATCCTCACTTCCTCCATCAACAACTATGATTTCAAGTAGGCGCCTATCCCGATGATCACATAAATGTCTGATCAACCGAGGAAGATTCTTCTCCTCATTATAAGTGGGGATAATAATGCTAATTAGCATAAAATTGTGTGTAGCAGTAAGCGCAAAAAGAGGCTTTATTCTCTTTCCACAAAATATCTTAATGAATTATTTAAACTTTGTCGCCTGGAAGCTATTTTTGACATATTGCCCTGATTAATAGCAATAAACATTCTATATGAAATACTCGATAGGCCTCCTCTGGCTTTGTTTTTTTCTCCTAAATCTATCTACGCATGCACAGGATACCCTTTACCTCAATGCAGAAAAGCAGGTAATTCCTTATTCTCCAGATGCAAAATATTATGCCTTCTTTGGGAAGGAGGGTAAAGACTGGATATTTCGATCCTATTTCCTCAGCAACAATCAATTGCAAAGCGAAGGGGCCTTCACCAATAAAAAACGAGAGAAATACAAAGGGGAGTGGAATTACTATTTCGAAAATGGGAATAAGAGCAAGACCTTTAGTGATTTCGAGGATGGATATGCAATAGGCCCCTATACTGCCTATCATGAAAATGGAGAAGTCCAGTTTAAAGGATTTTATAAGAAAGGAACCTATTCCGGAGAATGGGTAGAGTGGTACAAGGATGGAACCAAAAGAGGGGAATTTTCCTATCCTAATGAAGAGCGATGGCCTCAGATTCACAATCTTTGGTTGCCAGATGGAAGCCAGACGATCAAGGACGGAAATGGAGATTATGTGAAGTATTGGCCAGGTGATGAAAAACATATGTTTGAGGGGAAAGTTCAGGATAAATTGAGAGTTGGAGAGTGGAGGAGCCTATATGAAAGTGGAGAACTTATGGAGCTAGTCAGTTATAAAAAGGGGATAGCAGAGGGTAAATTGAATTATTATTATCAAAATGGACAGGTCGAATTAAGCGGAAAAGTTAAGCGCAACGAACCGATAGGCATGTGGAAGTTGATGGATGAAGAGGGCGAATTTATTCAGCAAATAGATATCCGAAATGCTTATGGAAATCGGGGAACACCCTCATACAATTTAGGTCAAAGAAATCCCATTACCTTAAATCTGAATGAAGTAAAGAAAGAAGTGGGCTATCCTCAATTAGCCAGAGATGCAGGAATTCAGGGGCAAGTGTTATTAAGAGTCTTGGTAGATGAAAAGGGCGAGTACGTTCGCCATGAGGTACTAAGTGAGATACATCCAATTTTGACCGAGGCAATTGAAAAACATATTCATAAGCTTCGATACACAAGAGCTATACAGGAAGCTGAAGCGATTGAGTTCTGGGCCTATGTACCTTTCAATTTCAAGCTGATTAAATAGCAAAAGATTTTTGACTTTCTGATTTGCTTGAAATTTCATTTCGAATAATCTTGCACAAAAACCGTTTCACATACACACCAGACTAATTTTTACCACATTGAAAACACCACAACTATTTCTCCTCCCTATTTTACTGTTCTCATTCCTGGCTGAACTTTCGGCCCAGGATACCCTCTACTTTACGAAATTTGATTATCCTACAGAGAAGCTTGAGGATGCCAGGTACTTTGGCTTTCTGGAGAAAGAAGGGAGACGTTTTGTCCTGACTACTTTTTTTAGAAGTAATGGCAGCAAACGAGGTGAAGGAGCCTTTGATAGCAAAAAAATGAAAAGCAAAGAGGGAGAATGGATTTATTTTTTTGAGAATGGGAACAAAGAGGAAGTTGTTAACTTCTTAGAAAATTCCAAGATAGGTCCTTATCAAAGTTGGCATAAGAATGGAAATCTGTCGGAGCAAGGGAAATTCGAGGACGGCTGGAGAATAGGCGAGTGGGAGAGGTGGTATGAAGATGGGACGAAAAGAGGGAGTTTCGAATATGAAAAGAAATTTTACTTTCCTCGGGTAAAGGAACTTTGGCTAGAAAATGGAGTGCAATCTGTCGCTGCTGGAGAAGGGAAGTACATAAGCTATATAGGTGTTTCAGATGAGTTGCAGGTAGTTGGTTCTATAAAAAATCAAAAGCGTGAGGGAGAGTGGAAATTTTTTCGCGCGCATGGGGATATGTATGAAAATCTGTTTTTTAAGGATGGAAAAGCCGAAGGGAAAAATACCCGTTACCATGAGAATGGAGAAATGGCTGCCGTTGGAAATTATGAGAAAGGTTTGCCTGTAGGCCTTTGGCAATTTTTTGATTCTACTGGAGAGGTGATTTATGTGAAGAATTATGCTGAGCAACCAGAAATGGTTTACGAGGGAGGGCATGAGATGGGTTCATCTGTACCCATGCCTACAAACATTGGTTTGATCAAGAGAGCGATAGGGTATCCTAACCAGGCTTTACGTTCAGGTTGGCAAGATCAGGTTGTTGTGAGGGTTTTAGTCGGAAAGGAAGGACAATACCTAAAACATAGGGTCGTTAACTTCAAAAAATATGTTTTTGTCAAAGCCATCGAAAAACATATCGAACACATACGGTTTGTTCCTGCATTTCAAGGAGGAAAAGTGGTGAAATTTTGGGTAAATATCCCTTTCAACTTTAAGCTCTTGAATTAGTGTAAAGCGGGGCGAATCTCCAATCCCTTCAAGGTCTCTGATTCGATCGCCACCAATTCATGAAGCCTTTTTTCAATACTGGCTTCGTCAAAATAATTGAGGGTCATCTTCACGAATATATGTCCATGCTTGGCTTCAGATGCCCAAAGCGCATGATAAAATTTCTTAAGCTCGCCAGGAGGCAAAGCTTCGTACACAAGTCGAAAACGTTCCGCACCTCTGCACTCGATTACCGAAGCCCATAGCATACGATCCATAAATCGTTCCTCTCTGCCGGTTCTGCAACTTTTCAACAATTGCTTTACATACAAATCCTGGCCCATGGAATCGGGAAGACGTAAGCCCCTTTCCTCCATAATGGCATAGACTTGCTGAAAGTGCTCCAATTCTTCCACAGCCGTTTCAATCAACTCAGGAATGATTTCCACTCGATTAGGATATTTAGCCACAAAACTCATCGCCATGGAAGAAGCCTTGCGTTCACAATCTGCATGATCCAGCAAAAAGGAATCAAAATCATCCATCACAGCCTTGATCCACTCAGGAGGACTATCAGCAATCAGATCAGCAGAGAGTTTCATAGTAAAACGTGTTAGCGTGTTAGGGTGCTAGTGTATTGGAGTTAGCATCGATTATCCTCCTGCACTAAAACACTTCATTTAAGCTTGTTTCTTTAAAAGGAGAGGCAAAATTAGTAAAAAAGGGAGAAAGAAATAAGGTGTTAGGGCTTTAGTGTATTAGGGTATTTGCGTTTTTTTTGACAAAATTACCCCCGCTAACACCCTAAAACTCAAACACACTAATACGTTTTTCAAAAAAATCTCATTTTTTTTGTCACACCCCTTAAAAAACTATCTCTAATTCATAAACAAGGGATATTCATGAACTTATCAGTCGGAGATTTCGAACTTTTAAAAGATGAAGAACTGGTAGAACAGGCTCGTGAAGGAGAAAGACGAGCCCTTGAAATTCTACTGAAGCGTTACCAGGCATTTATCTACAATGTTGCCTGGAAAATGGTAGCGAATCCTCAGGATGCCGAGGATGTCATGCAAGAAGTGATCATCAAAGTGATCACCAATCTTTCCCGATTTGAAGGAAGGAGTGCATTCAGAACCTGGATATATCGAATTACGATTAACCACATGCTGAGCATGAAAAAGCAGAATCTGGAGCAAAGGGTCAGTGATTTCCCGGATCATCAACAGGCTTTGGCAAATATTCCCGATCGATCTATGACTGCTGCAGAAGAAATTGAAATGGCTGAGTATATAGAGGAGGTAAAGATTCGCTGTATGTCGGCAGTGCTTTTATGCCTCAATCGCGAACAGAGGCTTGTCTATATCGTGGGGGATTTATTGAAGTTGAACCACAATATGGGAGCGGAACTTTTCGAGATTAGCAAAGATAATTTTCGACAAAGACTGGCCCGTGCAAGAAAAGATTTATACAGCTACCTCAATCGCCAGTGCGGACTTGTAAATAAAGACAATCCCTGCAGGTGCAGCAAAAAAACCAGGCACATGGTTGAGAATGGGCAGGTGGACAAAAATTCCCTGCAATTCAACCTCAAGACACGCAAAAAATTCTTTGAAATTGCGCAGGAGCGATATTCAGAGGCTTTTGGCAGAATCGAAGAAGAATACGACAAACTCTATGGAGGACATCCTTATAAAGAAGAATTGGACGTCAAAGTAATCCACGAAATCCTCAAAGACGTAGAGATCCAGCAACTATTCAATCTGAATTGACGATGTGTAACGGATCCCCGTAGGGGTGTCTCTTGCAGGCATCCTTCGGGACCTTTTTCAGCAACAATGTGTAGAAAATCCTAAAAACAGCTTAGCTGCTGAAAGGTAGCCTATTGCCTGAAAAAATCAATAACCTATTCACTTAATATTCAATTCTTATGAAAATCAATGTTGGAATGCTAACAGCCGTTTTGATGATCGGACTGTTTTTAGGAATGGATCAGGAGGCTTTTGCGCAAAGTATGGCGAAGAAGTTCAAGGTGCTGGATGTGGAAAGAGTCATGCCTTTCCCTGCTGAAAAAGTATGGGCAGCTGTAGCTACAGATTATGGGAAAATCGCTGAATCTCATCCGCGTATTGTTCACTCGGATTATGAAGCCGGATCCCTAAAAGGAGAGCTGGGTGCCCAGCGTATGTGTGCCTTCAATGACAAAGGCACACAGGTATTACACGAGAAGATTGTCGATTGGGATGAGGAGAATATGACTTTTGTTAACATGGTACTGGAAGCTAAAAAATTTCCTCTCGATGAAGACAATACCCGGGCCATCTACAAGGTAACTCCCATCGATGCCAATAGCAGCAAATTAAGCATGCATATGGAGTTTCGTACTTCTCCTGCTTTTATGGGGGGAATGATGAAAGGGAGTTTTGAGAAATTACTGAATGACTATATGATCGCAGTAGAGCATAATATAAAAACCGGTGAGCCGGTAAATCGCGAGAACTTCAAAGACATTCGCAAACAGTACGCGAGTAAATAGCCTAAGATCTCCGTCTAATGTGTGTAAACCGTCTTGCTTCTTGCAAGGCGGTTTTTCTATCTCAAATTTCCGGGCTAAAAAGATCTCCCTGAATTTAAGCTTAAGAAGTCCCCAGTTTTATGGGAATGTTATCTACCCTAAAGCTTGTAACATTTTACAGCCTTTCGCTAAACAGATCCCGCAAAAAAACGTAAATTTGAGTCTTGTTTAAACGTATAGGGGTTCATATGAACAATACACATACTCAAAGCAACACCCTGGCTCTCCTTCAAGAATTACTGAAAACGCGTATTTTGGTCCTTGATGGCGCCATGGGTACCATGATTCAGCGGCATAAATTAGAAGAAGAAGATTTTAGAGGGGAAATGTTTGCCGATCATCCTTGTCCTGTAAAAGGCAATAATGATATGTTGTCCCTTACCCAGCCGGATATCATCAAAGACATTCATAGATTGTATCTGGATGCTGGTTCGGACATCATCGAAACCAATACTTTCAGTTCTACTTCCATCGCGATGGCTGACTACCAGATGGAAGAATATGTATATGAGCTGAACTATGCTTCTGCCAAGATCGCCAAGGAAGTTGCACAGGAATATACCTTGAGCAATCCTGATAAGCCTCGCTTTGTAGCAGGTGCTCTCGGACCGACCAATGCTTCTGCGTCTATATCGCCAGACGTAAATGATCCCGGCTTTCGCTCTGTGAACTTTGATGATTTGGTTGATTCTTATAAAGAACAAGCCAAAGGATTGATAGACGGCGGAACTGATATCATTCTGATTGAAACGGTATTTGATACCCTCAATTGTAAAGCAGCTCTATTTGCAGTCGAAACGCTTTTCGAAGAAATAGGCAGAGAACTACCTATCATGGTTTCCGGTACCATTACAGATGCCAGTGGTCGCACCCTCTCTGGCCAGGTAGTAGAAGCCTTTTGGACTTCCGTCTCTCACGCAAACTTACTGAGTGTAGGGCTCAATTGTGCACTTGGTGCCAAGCAGCTTCGTCAATACGTAAAAGATCTTTCTCGGGTAGCTCCTATTCGAATCAGCGCTTATCCCAATGCCGGTCTTCCCAATGAATTTGGCGAGTATGATCAAACCCCCAATGCCATGGCCGAACTCATTCGTCCATTTGTCGAAGGAGGCATGGTAAATATTTTGGGGGGCTGTTGTGGAAGTACTCCGGAGCATATTCAAGCAGTCGCAGAAGTGGCGGCGGCTTATCCTCCGCGCGTAGTACCTGATGAAAAGACCCTTCCCAATTTTAGTGGGCTGGAGCCTTTGGTACTTACAGGAAACATGAACTTCGTCAACGTTGGTGAGCGTACCAATGTAACGGGTTCCCGTCGTTTCGCCCGCCTGATCAAAGAAGAGAATTATGAAGAGGCCCTGTCTGTAGCTCGTCAGCAAGTAGAAGGTGGCGCACAGATCATCGACATCAACATGGATGAGGGTATGCTGGATTCTCAAGCTGCCATGGTCAAGTTTTTGAACCTCCTGGCTGCCGAACCCGATATCGCCCGTGTGCCTATTATGATAGACTCCTCAAAATGGGAGATCATCGAGGCCGGATTGAAGTGTATCCAGGGGAAAGGGGTGGTGAACTCCATTTCACTTAAGGAAGGCAAAGAGAAATTCATAGAGCAGGCAAGTCTCATCAAAAAATACGGAGCTGCTGCAGTGGTAATGGCATTTGACGAAGAAGGACAAGCAGATACTTTCGAAAGAAAAATTGAGATATGTGAAAGGGCGTACAAAGTCCTGACAGAAGAAGTCGGCATGAAGCCCTGGGACATCATTTTTGATCCCAACATATTCGCCATCGCTACCGGAATCGAGGAGCATAACAATTATGCGGTCGATTTCATTGAGGCTACCCGTTGGATCAAGAAAAATCTACCCCATGCACTGGTAAGTGGAGGAGTTAGTAATGTTTCCTTCTCCTTCCGTGGAAATAATGCGGTGCGTGAAGCCATACATGCAGTCTTCCTTTACCATGCCATCAAAGCGGGTATGGATATGGGGATCGTAAATGCAGGAATGCTTCAGGTGTATGAGGACGTGCCCAAAGATTTGCTCGAAAGGGTAGAGGATGTGGTATTGAATCGTCGCGAGGATGCTACAGAGCGCCTGGTGGATTTTGCTGAAACCGTGAAGAGTGAAGGCAAGAAGCGTGTTGTGAATCTGGAGTGGAGGGAAAAGCCGGTAAAGGAAAGATTGGCGCATGCGCTTGTAAATGGAATCGTAGAATATATTGAAGAAGATACTGAGCAGGCGCGTATGGAGGCCGAAAGACCTCTGCACGTAATTGAAGGTCCTTTGATGGATGGGATGAACATTGTGGGAGATCTCTTTGGTTCGGGGAAAATGTTCCTGCCGCAAGTAGTGAAAAGTGCACGGGTGATGAAAAAGGCTGTTGCTTATTTATTGCCTTACATGGAAGCCGAAAAAGAAGGGCAGGAAGCGAGCAATGCAGGTAAAGTATTGTTGGCTACGGTGAAAGGAGATGTGCACGATATCGGAAAGAACATTGTAGGGGTAGTACTAGCCTGTAATAACTTTGAGATTCTGGATTTAGGGGTAATGGTTCCTCTGGAGAAAATTCTGGATACCGCTCAGGAAGAGAATGTAGATATCATCGGATTGAGTGGATTGATCACGCCTTCTTTAGATGAAATGGTCTACATCGCAGAGGAAATGACCAAGCGAAAAATGGATACGCCTCTCTTGATTGGAGGAGCGACCACTTCTCGTATTCATACAGCGGTTAAGATCGCTCCGAAATTCCGCGGACCTTTGGTACACGTATTGGATGCTTCCAGAGCGGTACCTGTTGCCAATAACCTCTTGCAAGAAGACGAAGATCAAAGAGGAGCGTATGCAGATGAGTTTCAAGTAGAGTACGACAAACTCCGCGAAGGACATTTAAGCCGTCAAAGCGCCAAGTCCTATCGCAGTTTGGAAGAAGCACGTGCGAATAAGTTTCAGATCGATTGGGACAAAGGTATTGCTCCATCTCCCATCAAACCCGGCATAACCGTCTTTGAGGATTATGATCTGGCCGAAATTCGCGAGATGATCGACTGGACACCTTTCTTCTACACCTGGGAACTCAAAGGTCGTTATCCAAAAATCTTTGACGATGAAAAGAAAGGCGAAGAAGCGAGAAAACTCTTTGCGGACGCCAATGAAATGCTGGATCAGATCATCACAGAAAAATGGCTGCAAGCCAAAGCCGTGATCGGACTCTTTCCAGCCAATACAGTTAATGAGGATGATGTAGAGGTTTACGATGAAAATCGTTCTGAAGTCATCGCTAATTTTTACAACCTGCGTCAGCAAGCCGAGAAAAAAGGAGCTCCGAACATTTCCATTTCTGACTTCCTTGCCCCTAAGGAAACAGGTCTGGAAGATCATATGGGAGGCTTTGCGGTTACCGCTGGTTTAGGCATCGAAAAGAAACTCTCCGAATTCGAAGCGGATCATGACGATTACAAAAGCATCATGTTGAAAGCATTGGCCGATCGTCTGGCAGAAGCTTTTGCAGAACTCATGCACCGTCGTGTCAGAAAAGAATTCTGGGGCTATGACGCCAGCGAAAATTTCAGCAATGAAGAACTGATTCGCGAAGCTTACGATGGCATTCGTCCGGCTCCCGGTTATCCAGCTAATCCTGATCATACGGAGAAGATCACTTTATGGGATTTACTGGATGTGGAGGAAAACACGGGTATTACCCTGACCGAAAATCTGGCCATGTATCCAACGGCTTCTGTCAGCGGACTTTACTTCAGCCATCCGGATAGCCGCTACTTTGGAATCGGAAAAATCACCAAAGAGCAGGTGGAAGAATATGCAAAACGCAAGGGGATGAGTGTAGAGAAAATGGAGCGTTGGCTGGGGGCGAATTTGGCTTACTAGCTTCTTTCCTATTTGTCTAGGTCTATTTTAATAGATACTTCAAGTGTCTATAAAAGGACGTATTCAATACCTCTTCCAATAATTCTTGTTCATAAAAAATGGAATCAAGCATTTCAATGAATGCCTTTTTCAAACTACCTAAATGGTTCGTAATGATGTCCCATGTGATGAACGGATCGATACTCCTATAGTCATGAGCTATTCGATTTCTGAGGTTGGAGATGAGGTGCCAGGGATTTTCATTTTGAGAATCTTTGAGACCCTGATCAATCTTTTTACTTTCTTCCCCAATTACGAGGGGAAGAGTTTGAGAGGCATTGAAATTCATTTGGTCATTTAGCGCAAAGAATGAGTCGGGATCATTTACCCCCTCCGCATAAATAAATATTTTTTCAATGGCTTCCAGGGCTGTAAGCACATAAGTAAGGTTCTTTTTCTCATACATACTGAACAGACTTTTCCATCTCACTTTTGACCACTGGGTTCATGAATTTGTAATTAACCAGGTCAATTTTATCAGTATGTAAGATACCTTTTATGAAACTTTCGAGTTCATACATTGCTATAAGACCTAATCTATGTCCTTCTTCGAACTCCAGAATTAGATCGATATCACTCTTAGTGTTTTGGGTACCTTTCGCATAACTCCCAAAAAGCCCCATCCGCTTCACAAAAAAGCGAGATCGGATCAGATGCTGATTTTCTCGGAGTATATGTAGGATATCTGTTTTTCCCATTTTATATGCTTACGCTAATCCAAGATGCGAAATCTATACCAAATAGGTATAAATTTTCCCCTCATGCAGCAAGCCGCAACTTCCCTCCGTCATAGAGGCATATCATTTTTCTTAATGCAATACACGCATTTCACAATTACATCAAACACAAATATGAAAAGCCTCAAAATTTTATTACTAACTGTTCTGAGTTTCTCTTTTATCCAAACTCAGGCGCAAATAAGAATCGGATTGAAAGGTGGAGTAACGCGTGCCTGGCAGGATTACGGCCCGGTTGCTTTGCCTGATAATGCCGAAACCCATGTCATGGGAATGAATGTAACTGCCACAGCCTATTATTCACTTGGAAAGCACATCAGTATCGGTATCGAACCCGGTTTCGCAGAAAGGGGAGCTGCTTGTATTCCGGGTTTCATCATCTTCGAAGGAGATACCAAATTCTTCCTGGATTATGTACAAGCACCTGTCATGGCCATGGGAAGATTGTCGCTGCTCAATGAGCGCATTGAAGTCTTTGGGAAATTAGGATACGGAGCTTCTTTTCTGGTTGGTGGACAGCGAGAAGATACCCCCAACAATGACGAACCCATTATTCGCAACAAAATTGAACTCAGAGAAAACTCCATCTTGAATCGCTGGGATCACGGAGCTTATGGTGGATTGGGAGTCGGGCTGAATCTGGGCAAGACGCAAATCTTTGTAGAAGGAGATGTGTATGCAGGATTCAGAGATGCTGAGCGTGCAAATTTCTCTCAGAACCGGAGTATTTCTGTGAATTTTGGAGTGAGTCGGGAGTTGTTTTAATTCTTTTGCCGCTTTTTAGAGAAGCGGAGATCCTTCGCCGAGCTCAGGACTAAAGAATTGCAACTAAAAAACCGAGCCGGCCCTCATTTCCGTCCGCTGAGCTTTCTTTGCATCCCCAACGCTCCTTTTTTGCAATTACATAATACTGAGCATCAGTGCACTCCTTTGTTTTGTATGAACAAAGGAGTTTGTGTTTTAAGAATTAGGCTGTAACTGGTCATCTCGAAGCTTGGGTGCGTGAAGGAATGTGTGCTGAGAGATCGTGTATTATTTGATCTGCCTGAAATGCAAGGTCTCTCGGCGCGCGGGAGCCTATCTGCAACCAAGCCTCGAGATGACAAGGCTTTTAAATGGCCCGCGCGCACTCTTTTGTTCCTAAGGTCAAGGTATTGAGGCATGAGGCGGTGGGTTCTGAGAGATCATGTATTATTTGATCTAGCCAAAACACAAGGTCTCTCGGCGCCTAGGAGCCTATCCATAGCCAATCCTCGAGATGACAAGTTTTATTAATGGCTCCGCGCGCATTCCATTGTTCCGAAGGTCAAGGGAGTGTGGGCATGAGGCGGTGGGTTCTGAGAGATCATGTATTATTTGATCTAGCCAAAACACAAGGTCTCTCGGCGCGTAGGAGCCTATCCATAGCCAATCCTCGAGATGACAAGTTTTATTAATGGCTCCGCGCGCATTCCATTGTTCCGAAGGTCAAGGGAATGTGGGCTTGAGGCGGTGGGGCCCAGATGGGTTTACGCCTCCGGATTCATACCTCTCTCAACCCGATCCAGAAAATCTAAAAGGGCATTTTTGTATCTGTTGATGGCTCTGATCTCTGCTTTCTCGTCGATCACTCCCTTTTTTGATTGACTTTGACTACGTTGGTATCTGTTCCAAAGGAGGACCAGATCTGTATCGAAACGGATTTGATCGGTCTTTTCTATGAGGTATAAAGTAAGATCAAAGGCTCCTTGCAAATCTCCATCATCAATCATTTCTCGTATGTATTTGATCTGATCCCTTACAGCTAGCTTTTCTTCACGAGAACTTTCTACAACCTCTTCTCCCTCTCCAATCAAATCTCCGTATTCAGAAATATCCCTCTGCTCCAAAAACTTAGCGAGATCATGAAGATTTTGTTTTAAACTTCCCGCCTCTGAAATATCTACCAGGGTAAGGGAAAAGCGGCTAAATAAAAGCTCTTCAACTTCTTTAACAGAATTAAACCTATGCTCTAATTCTTCGAGAATTTTCCTGAAAGCTGAATCAGGTTGGATCATGAGATGAATCCGATATAGAAATTCCTCAAGTTCTTTACTTGAAAGTTTCTCTGATTGCATTCCCGCTTGATTCTTGTTAAAATCAATCGCTCTGTAAGGACGCGGGAGATAGGTTCTCGGAATTCCCTTTTCTTTTTCCTCCTCATTTAATTCCAATGGGATTAAAAAGTTATTCCCGGACTTGGGATTGGTTCTTGCCCGACATATATAGGACTGTATGTTTAAGGCAATGCGATCTTTTAGGCTATCTATTTCGTATTTTTGAGATCGATCCAGGACATTTTTAGAAAATTCGTATTTGCCTTCACACTCATAAAACTGAGCTTCTAGCAAGGCTTCTTTCGCCCCATAGGTTCCGGCTCCCATTATTTTTGTTATTCGGTCCTTGTAGACATCTATCTTCTCTAACCTTAAAGCACTTTTTGCTTCATAATACCATAGTGAACTGGGATCGAGTCGCTTTGGATATCGCTGAAATATCTTTTCAATTTCCTCAAGTGAATCTCCATGTCCTTCTTTAAAAACTTCTTCTACCAAATTGATGAGATAGGGCTCCAAAGAGGCTGCAGATGCGTTTTTTAGAACTTCATCATCAACCGTGATATTCAATTTGTTTGCTAAAAGAATATAGGCATTCAGGGGTAGCTCAGTTAGGGAGTTTTCGATGAAAGGTCGAATTTCATCTGAATAAATCTCCTCAATAATGGAAGGATCATCCCCTCTTTTTAGTCTATGGTATAAGTACTCTGCCTGATCCTGTGGAGCTGTTTTATCCTGGTAGTAAACAATGGCATTCTCATGGATTTCCTGAGATTTGACTTCCTTATCCTGAATAATCAAATCATATAATGCGATTCTTAAGTCCTGTCTGAAGCTTACATTTCCGTGCGTCTCTGTTATAAGGAATGATTCCTGTTGAAGGTCTTGATATAATTGCCAGGCTTCCGCTGCATCTATCTCACCCAATCCGCAGGGGCCAGCCAAAACATGCTGTATGACATCTGAAGATATCTTCCGCACCAGAAGACCAGGTACAGCCAATTGTCTTACCCGGTCATTATGAATATGGTCCAGGTTTCTTCTAACCAAATGTTCCTGAATCCTTCCTTCATCAATTTTATCGAAAAGAGCCTGCCCACTCAATGCCGCAATGGATTTTCCCTGAGCTTTAGCTTCCTGCTTGACTACCTGTGCCGCTAGTTGAATAGTCAACGGATTACCCCCTATTTGTTCGGCTATTTCACCTGCTAAGTCCCGGTTATTTACTCCTAAAGCCTCCAAGTATGCTATCGTTGAGACTTTGTCAAATGAGGTCAACACCATTCGCTCAAAATTTCCATACGCGCTAACCATATCTGAGCGCCCAATGATAATCGGGCGGAAAGTGGAAATGATCCCACTTATTTCTCGAAGAAATTCAAAAAGATTATTGAGATCGGTAA
Organism: Bacteroidota bacterium; assembly: GCA_039819665.1. Lineage (GTDB taxonomy): Bacteria > Bacteroidota > Bacteroidia > J057 > J057 > JAWPMV01. Next base: position 7,546 of record JBCBRM010000058.1, on the reverse strand, counting down.
TAGTAGCCCGATATTGAGCTTCTTCAAAAGAATCGAGTATCCATAGAACGGGCCTTTCTATTTGTTTAAGGTCATTTCTGTAGCGATCCAGGTATTGAGTCGTGATGGAGTCGTAAATGAGGCCTCGGGAACCTACATTTGACTTCGACATTTGCTCAAAGTCCCGGTATTTATTTTGTTTATCATTGCGAAGGTAGGTTTGTATATCGTGTCTGATATCAGTAAAAAGCTCAGAAAGCCCTGGAAATTGAATCTTTAACTGACGGAGACCTTCGGAAGCCAATTGTAAAGGTTCAGATATGGAGAGACCTGGTCGGTCAAAATCGAGGTAAATGAAAGGGACCTTGTTCGCCTGGTCACTTTCGACAAAATCAAGGATAAATTTCGCCAGCAAAGTCGATTTCCCTATCCCTCCAATACCAGAGATCAACAGAGGATCGGCATGACCTCCTTTTGTAACATATTCCTTGATTTGAGTCAATTCTTCAGTTCTACCCTGAAAATTTTCGGTTAGTTTGCTAAATGGGCGAAGAAGATTTTCCCTTTTTATGCGTGCATTGATTGTCTCCTTCCCGGGTAGTTGGTAGGAAGTGTTGGAGAACCACTGGACAAAACGCAGAGCCAATACCAGTTCCCGTGAACTCAATTGCTCATGAGTAAGGGTCTTTTCTTTGAGTACTTTTTCATAGAAAAGCTGAGATTCACTCTTCTCAAGCCCGGCCATCATCTCTACGTAAGGTATGATCTGTTCTGATCTATCTAAATCTCTGAGTATTTCCTTTCGTTCATGATCTTTTAAGCTATAAATATCTGATTGACCATGGTAGACACTATTCTCCAGCAGGATTTCCCGATCTTCTTCGCTCAGTTTATCTTCTATGAGTTGTCCATATATTTGGTGAAAATCCTTTAACCCAAACTCAATCAATAGGGCCGCAAATCGCATGAAGGGATATTCACTTAATGGCATTTCAGCCTCTTCCAAAATAGACTGGTTGAGGAGATCGAAATTTATTTTTTTTCTTTCAGACATAGGATTTAAAAATCACCGGCTAAAACCAATTGTCTTTTTAATTTTTTGTACCATCGTTTGGCTTTTTTACCAATGGGTTCAACATTTGGATTTTTGTTGAAATCCTGATCCTTGAATATTTCCATACCTTTCTCTACAAAATTTTCGCTAGTCTTCAATTCATCTGGAAGAACATCAGCAAAATTTGAGGAAAGCAAGACATGAATCTTTTCAAAAAATCTTTCGATATGATCTTTTGAAAAAGAATCCAGGGTGTTTTCATCGAAAGGGATATCAGCATCTTCGAGTAGTTCTAAGCCCCTTTCTGTATAACCTGCGAATATCAAATAACCCGGTGCATTATCAAGAGTAAGCAAATAAGCCAGGCCCGTAAGGAAATCATAGGTCTCATCTGCCAAGGTATCTTTAAAATGGTCGAGGAAAAATAATTGGGTTTCTCCGGATTTCTCAAGGTGGACTTTGAGATTGGTGAGAAAAGACTGATGTTTAAAATCCTTACCCAGGCTGGTGTCCAGATTTTTGTATCGCTCCTCCATATCTAATGTTATAGCCAGATGTTTGGCGATATGAACAGATTGAACCAATTCGTCGGTTTTGTTTTCCAGGTCAAACCGAAGGTCTATACCTACGAATCGAAATAACTTTGTGGAATCGGCAAGCTCACTGAAATAGTGTTTCAAATAGGAGGTTCCCGTTCGGCTTTTTCCATTTACAATCAGGAAATTGGAAACTCTGGGATCTCCATGAAACATCAGGTAGAAGTACTTTTTCGTCTCTTTCCGACCAATAAAAGGGAGGTTCTTCGCGTCTGCAAAATCGAAAAGCTCTTTATTGTATTTGAGTAGCCCTGCAGCATCTCGGATAACCAATTCTTCCAGTTTTTGATGGAAATTCTTGACTTGAGCGTTTCCCTGAAAGGCTTCGCAGTATTGCTCAATAAAATAGAAAATACTTCCTTTATTATTCAGTTGCTTGATGAAGTTGAACCTAATCTCATTGAAGGTAGCCAGCTCGGTACTTACATCTCCCCACTTGAGCTGCAAAAGGTTCTCATCCATTTGGCCTATGAGGGTCATAAACTGCCCTTGCATACCATGGGTAACTTCCAGGCAAGCCTTCAAGTCAAGGAGTAGATCACGGGGTAAATTTGCCATTAGGAGGAACTTAGGTCAATATTTTTCGTTTTCAGATCTGCAATAATTTTCTGTGCTACGATGCCCTGATTGTAGTTTGGATTCCAATTGGGGTCTCCCATATTATGGAGGGCGATCCATTCGTATTTTTCATTGAAGCAAGGTGAACCAGACGAACCTTTCTTGGTATTCACCTGGTATCTAAGCCTCCTCTTATTCTGATCAGTTCCTTCACTTTTGCTGAATCCAAAAGCAATTTTCTGTGGACTCCCTTTTGGGTGTTGTACGATAATAACATGCCCTCCTTGAGTGAGTACCGGTTCACTAGAAGGAACGGGAATCCAGCCCCTTTTGGCATCACTCATCGGAGTTCCTCCCAGTTGTGGGCCAAAAGCCTCATTGCCAATAGGTCTTTCTAATTTCATCAAGGCATAGTCTAATTCATCCTCTGGCCAGACTACGTGCAAATTATCCGATCCATTTACATCTAGTTGCCCATAAGGACTAAATGCTAAAACGGGATCACTGGCAGCCGGATGTACTTCAGTTCCTGTATGAATGTTGGAACCATCCGGCAAAACCTTATAATCAAAAACACAGTTTACACTTTTTACTTTGGCAGGCTCTTCTATTAATGATTGAAGGACATGGTAGTTGGTGAGTACGAGATCGGGTCCTACCAAAAATCCTGTTCCCCAGGATCTGCCAATTTCTTTCACAATTTCAATCCGGCATACACAACGTTCAATTCGACCTAATTCCTTTAGCATGACAGCGAGATCCAGAAAAGGATTGTCATTGACCATCTCTTCCAGCGCATTGAGATTGGTAACTGCATTTTCCTCTTTTGCCTGATACATCCCACTTCCTATTCCCAGGCTAAAGGCAAGCTTTAAAAGAGGCTCATCATCAGGATGCTCAGCAAGGATCGCATTGATAAGTTGAGCTTGGAATCCCGACTGATTGGCTGCATTTACAAATTGGAATAGCTGATCTTTGAAATCAAAAAATGGCGGTACATGATCAAAGAAATCTTTGTTCAACCGAATCTTGGTGAAGGTTTGAATTGAACCTACTCCGTAGTAGTCATCTAGTGCTTTACGAACAATACCCATTTCAGGGCCGGTCAATTGTCTCACGTTGTGTTTTGTTATAAGTGCGTATTTCCTATCTATAGTTCAAGGATCATTCCATTTGTGTTCCCAAGTCGAGATACATAAAGTATCCAGACATGATTGAGATAAATCAAGTTTAAGGGAGCTAATGTTTTGGACCCCAAAGGGAGGATGGGGAATAATTTCAATTTGTCATAAAATCAGGAATAAGTCAATATAGATGTTTGCGGCCATATGTATAATATGGTACTTTTCATTGTTTCCACTCCTGGCTTTTTGCTGAAATTTCAACATCCCATTCCTGTGGTGGATTGGGCTTGTATTTAGGATCATGGTCTTGAGGGGGAAAGCTTGGGAGTAAAGCAGAAAGTTTCTCAAAGCTTTGCTTTCTTTCTTCGGTATTCAGACTATCGATCAAATTGACTTTTTCATCCGGATCTGCTATTAAATCGATGAATTTTTCTGCCTTCCTGTCTCGGCCAATGTATAATTTATAGCGTTTATCCCGTAACACCCTGTCCCGAAATACAAATTGATTTTCAACTCCAGCTTCTGTCCTTCGGGCATTATTTCCTCCCCCCATAGCTAATATCCAATCCCGACCTTGATAATTTTTATCTTTGGAGAGCGCGCCTTTAAATGAACGGCCATCAATCTCATATCCTTGAAGCTTACAGTTTCCCGAGCCTGGACTACAACTTTCAACACCTGCTAGATCAAGGAAAGTTGGTAGAATATCTGAAAAATCAATCAAAGCATCCGATTCACTTCCGGCAGGAATTACATTGGGCCAGCTTGCGATAAAGGGAGAATTGATACCTGATTCGAGCATACGCATTTTTCCTCCGGGGATTTCTCTCCCCGATATGCTGCCTGTAATGCCTCTTGTACTTCCATTATCTGTTGTCCAGACGAAAAGGGTGTTTTCTCTGATACCTGCATTCTCTAGAGCAGCCATTAATTGCCCTGTTATCTTGTCAGTATATCTTAGCATGGCTTTGTGTTTGCCAAGCTGGTCATCCGCTTCTTCATCAGGGGTGTTGACCAGGGGCGTATGGGTAAGCACCATGGGATAATAGACAAAGAAGCTTGTGTCTTTATTTTTTTCTATGAAGTCAATGATGAAATCCCGAAATACGTCTGGCCCGAATTTTCCCGTATGAGTTTTCTTTCCTGTAGAAGTAAATATATAGGGTTCCTGATATCGTTCGGCGCTGGCAGGAATGCCCGTTTCATAGCCGGTCCACATGCTCCATTCGTCAAAGCCATTTCTACTCAGTGCATCTGGCTCGACCCGAAAGTCATCAATTTGCCATTTACCTGCAATACAAGTTTTATATCCTGCTTTTTTCAATTCTTTTACCAAAGAAGGATTCACATTCTCGTCATAATGTGCACCAGCGCCCCATCTCGGAACATCCCAGTGATTTACCCAGCCATGTCGAAAAGGATACTGGCCTGTAAGCAAAGTTAATCTGCTTGGAGTACATTGGGGCATAGACCAGGCATTATGGAAGATCATTCCACTTTCGGCTAGAGCATCGATTTGAGGTGTTTCGATATTTTCCGCATCATAGCAGCTGATCCATTCTTTGCCCAAATCGTCTACCATGAGGAATATAATGTTGGGCTTTTCTGATTTTTGGAGAATTTGCTTTTCGCTTGCTTTATCTCCACAAGCGGATAGCAGCAAGGGTAGTAGTAGGTAGATAGCCAGTTTTTTCATGAGGAAGGGAAATGAGGATGAGATTTTATGTTTTCGATTTGATTTTGATGTCGATTGAGGTGAAAGCGAAGGAATTGAAGCCTTTGGGTAATATTGAGCGGACCCGAAATGGGATGGGGGTATATAAGTTTCTCTGCGTTTTCTCCTTCCAATGCCTCCCCCAGTTTCATCAAAGTAAATTTACATGAGTCTAAAGAACTCAACCAAAAATTCAAAGCTCCTCCCCATCTCGGGCGTGCTACGTCTGGTACTTTTTCTTTGGGTTTCCAGGTTTTTGCAACTACTTCTTCTATTGATAGACCCTCATTCGGATTTTCCCCAGCCCAATAGGCTGCTCCATGTTTCCTTTCTTCTAATACTTTCCACATACCAACTACTCCTGCTCTTTCTGCCCAAACGATGTGCTCAGCAACTTCAAGGATAGACCATTTTTCTAGTGCTATTTTGAATTGATATTGTAGCGGGCTGAGGTTTTTGCAGCTTTTAATAAATGAGTTCCTTGCGTTTTCTACTTCTTTTATTAGTTGGGCTGGCTTTGTCATGTTTTTTGTTTGTTTCTAAGTTAAGGGGACTTTTTGAGTTTTAGGGTGGATTTTTTGGTATGTTTTCGAGGGCTTGTTTCCATCTTTTTCTAAAAAAGATGGAGTCAAAAATCGCAGAGCCCAAAGCCAGCCTCACCTGCCGCCCCGTCTCCCTATGGGCTCTGCAGGGCCATCGCGCCTGGGTAGTGGCTAGGGCATTTGGTACCGAATAATAATGAGAACATTAAGAATCAACGCAAACACTCTAACACGCTAAACTACCAACACCTTTCCCTTGCGCGCCGGGGCCCCGCTTCTGCATCGGGTGCGGGGGCCGGACTGCGGGCGGCTTTGCAGCAGCTTGATTTTTGCTTCTTTTCATCTAAGGAAAAGAAGAAGAAAACCACTAATAGACTATAGACTAAAAGAACCTAAAACCAGGCAGGTAAGCCAAAAGAAGACTCATCTAATTATTCTGAATCCTTAAAATTATAAACTCAGCAGGTTTAAGTGGTGCAAAACCCAACTCAAGAATCATGCGACCTTGATTGACATCAACTTGTGTCATGGTTTCTCTGAGGCCGATCTTGATGAAAAAGGCTTTGGAAACTGTTTGACCTTGAAAGGCACCTTTCCGAAATAGATCATTGAGAACATCTCTCGCATCACTTTTTATACTGTTCCATGTGGAGGAGATATTAGGGCTGTTTTTGTAGTTTTTCATGATGACATCCATTTCTATTTCCAGTTGTAAAGCCAAGCGCCTTACGGGGACATAGCGCCATTCGTTATCATTGCCAGCCAGAGTGCGGCTACCCCAGACGAGGATACCTTTGCCGGGCAGCGTTCTCAAAGGGTTGATGCTTATTCCTGCAGCAGGGTGAACTTGAAGGACTTTTATTTCTCCATTTGAGGGGTTTTGTTCGATGGATTCGGCAAACAAAGCTTCCGTCCCAGCGGGTGCTTTCCAAACTCCTTGGCTTTGATCTAGAGCGGCTATCTTTCCAGCTATTAAAGCTGAGGGCCCCATCCAGGGGCTATTGCTTTGTTTTACATACGGCCAGTATACAGCACCTTCTCTTAAATGTGGACCTGCAATTTGAGTCCTAAATCGGTTGGCTGCGGTGGAAGGACTTTCTCCGAAATCATACTTCAAATCCAATATGGCGAAGCTTCCCGTCTGAGAAGCTTTTAGGAGCAATTCGCGGGATACGGTTGCATAATCACCATCATTTAGCAAAATAGCATCAGGACTTAGGATGATAGTATTTCTTTTGGCTAAGTCTACTTTCGCCAAAGCCTGAAGGAAATGAGCTGCTGTCTTATTTTGTCCTTCAGAGGTATATTTCCCAGATGAAATGATCCTAGCTTGCTTTCCTCCATTTTTCCAAAAACTCTCGAGAGCATGTGCCAATAGGAATTCAGGATTTTGGGGATCATTTGCAGCTGTATTAAAATCTGCAGGCAGACCCATTTTTGTAGAAAATTCCGTGAAATTTTTGACTGCCTTATCAGTTCCTATCCCTTGATTTGTGTAGCCAATAAATATGACCTGGCTCGTATTTGCAGCAGATGAACTCGGAGGTATAGCTGTGCACGAAAGAAGGAAGCAAAAAATGAGAGATAAGAAAATTGAGGTACGAAGCATAGCGATTAATTTAGCTTGTCTACTTATTAGGTATCCTTAAGCTAAAAAATGTAATCGAATTCTCATCTTTGACTCGACTTTCAGCTATCCGCTTTTCAATTTCTTCCTTGCTTTCTTCAGAGTCCAGGATTTCTTTATAAGTCAATCCTTCTTCCTCCATCAAAAATTGAATTAAGATGCGATACTCAAAGTAAGCTTGAGGGACACCTGATCCATCTTTGAATGTTATCCAGGGTAATCCTTCAGATGGATTTTCCTGAGATTGATGGAGCGTGAGTAGGTTTTGCTGGAAATCAGAAAGTTCTTCTCTCTGAGAACGGGAAATGTATTCAGCATAACCTTCCAATTTCCAAACAGGATACTGAATGGG
>JBCBRM010000057.1:0-53569 GCA_039819665.1 Bacteroidota bacterium | reverse complement strand
TTCTTTAAATGTCAGCCATTCTTTCGTTTTGGCAGCCGTCTCACGCATGAAACGAGAAGTTTTTTCTTCAAAACCTGCAGGCCCCCATTCTTTCATTCTTTTCTGAATATGGCCCGGTGCAAAGAAGAATTCGCTCCTTTCTTTAATAATCCCTTTTTGTGGAAGGGCATCTGTCCAGTGTGTTAGTCCAACATTGATAGTAAATTTCATCTGATTTCCCAATTCAGAATGTAATTTCACCAAAAGACTAGAACTCCCCGACATATCAACGATAACGGTAGCTTTTGTCAGATCAAGGCTTTCTATTTGATCATAGCTATAACTCTCGTCATAAACTGCCAGGCTCTTAACCATTTCAAGATTCCTTGCTGAAGTGAGCCCAATAAATTTTGGTGCTTGCTCATCTGCCTGCAAAGCATATCCCAGTCCAAGGCTGGTTTTACTAGACGCACTTAAAATCAATATTTGCTCTGCCCCATACCAATCATTATCCTGCATAGCATCCCAAATACAAAAAGAGGTTAGGTGCAATGGAGTCAGCAGCATCCGCTCTCTATCGTATGCAGGATCATAGCCCTTTTCATGCTGAACACGGGTATAGAAATTATAGCCTGCAGGCAGTTTGCGCCTATGTTCAGCGGCATCCAAGAATCTTTGCTCGCCAATTCTATCTGGAAGCATTTTAAGGTAGCGGGCCGGGGGGAAGTATCCAAATAAGCGTTCTCCTACTGGTATCGCTCCATGTTTGGACTCTGTAACTTCAGCAAATCCCCAAACGGGAATTACCCCCCATCCCTCAGGGTCTCCTCCTTGTGGGGGAAAAAATTGCCAATAGCCAATCATATCGCCTGCTACTGCATAGGTGATATTATTAGCAGTGTATGCAAAGCGCTCTACTTTCACCAGAATTTCCCCTTCCTCCAGACGCATTTGGGATTCATCCATTTCTACAAGTCTATTTTGGAAGAATGCGCTCTTCTTTACTTGAAGTTGAGGATTTTCTAAAGGCGCTTGCTCTGATTTATCTAGTTCTTTCATGAATTGTTGAAGTTTCATAATAGCCGGGAAGGCATTATCTCTCATCCGTTTCAGGATAGCCATTTTATTTTCATCATGCCGATCTACACCTGCCACCAATTTTCCAAACCCATCCAGTCGATTGCTCCTTACCCATCTGCGTAAAGGTTTATCTTGAGACCAGGTAAATTGATTTTGCATTTGAGCTGCAGTCATGGGAATCCAGTCGATGTCGTGATTGGGTAGTTGAACTACCTGACAAATGTTATTCTTTTCCTTATCATCTTTGTAATTCGCCTCCACATACGCAACTACCGAAGCGCTAAATACTGGCTGATAGGCACGTACCGTTTGAGGGGTTATCAGGTTTCCCTGGAAAATAGGCTTGGTTTCGAGATTGGGAATAGCGCTGGCAGAACAGTCCACATGAATAATGCGATCATGGGTAGGAATTTTCCCCTGATCTAATTCAATGAAATTTTTGCTGATGTGCGAAACTCTGCCCATACGGATCACCTGCTTGATCTTTCTCAATTCCTCCAGCTCCATCTGACTCACCGTTGCTCCGTGGAACATTTTCGGCCGAACAGATGTATCAAGTCTGACAAAAACTCCGGCTTCCTCCAATTTGTCAAACATATCCTCTATGGATTCTGCCTGAGCTATGGCCTCCATTTGAGCAGCTTGATTATTGAAGGTTTTCTCAAAAAATTCTTCAGTCGGCTGGGTATTCTGTCTATCAATCAGCCAGGCATCCCGGGATACGATCCAAGTAATTTTATCCGGATCTACCTGATTTTCCAATAACCAAAGGCAGGCATCTATGCCCGTTTTTCCCCCACCAATGACTACAAAGCCTTCCGGAGAGGATGCCACTTTGGGAAGATCATTCAAAGGCATAAAGGGAACTCCCTCTTCTACCGTAAAACTTGGTGTATGGGTAGCTGGGACACTTGTATTCAGGTAGGTACAGTCCACCCGTTTTTTATTAATCTTTACCTTATATTCCTTCCCAGTAAGTATTGAGCGAAATTCATTTTCTCCTTTGTAATCATGGAGAGGGAAATATTGAACTCTGCCAGAGGGGAGAAAGTGGTCCCGCATGACCTCATCAAAATAAGCACTTACTTCAGCACCAGAAGCCAAATCCGCCAATCCTTTATTCAAACCGGTTTTATCAATGCGGCCTTTACTCAACTCCCTCGAACTGACTCCATAGAAGTGAGAGGGTTGGTGTAGGCTGACAAAAGGATAAGCATGATTCCAGTGTCCACCTGGTTTTCCATTACGATCAACTATGATAATGCTGGCATCGGATTCCTCCAGTAAGGTATCTACGAAGGCCATTCCCATTGCACCACTGCCGATTACCAGGTAGTCCGTTTCGAGTGTAGTCATTGTGTTTTGTCTATTATTTTTTGATAAAAAGGAGCACGAATTGTTTTCCTATCTGTTCTGGATTTGAAAGATAGACGAATTAAGCACACTTATCCAAGAATACACTTGATGTAGGTTAAGAAATCAGGATTGGGCAAGTTGTTTGCGAATACGGCTCAGGGATTCAGGTTGTATGCCAAGGTAGGAAGCGATGTATTTGAGGGGGATGTTTTGAATGAGTTTGGGAAAACGGTCATTCAAGTCTTTGTAGCGCTCAGTCGCAGACATGGTGAGCAGGGCGATTTCCCGTTCTTCCTTTCTACGGTAAATCCTCTCGGCATTTAAACGACCTATTCGCTCAGCATTCTTATATCGATTGCATAAATCATCCAGGTCTTGCTTGCTGATAGAAATTAAGGTAGTTGGACTCAGGGCCTCTACGCCCATGAGAGAAGGACGCTGGGTGAGAAAGGAATAATAGGCACTCACATAATCCCCGGGAAACATGAAGGCTACGGATATTTCCTCCCCTTTCTTCTGATAAAAAGCGCGACAAACTCCTTCGTGGATGATGGACAGGTATTGTTCGGCCTGTCCGATCTCACAAAGAAGTTCACCTTTTTTAAAGTTTCTTTCTATTAAACAGGATTTCGTAGCCTGCCATTCTTCATCAGTCAGAATAACCAGCTGATTGAATGCATTTCGGAGGATTTCAGTTTTATCAATCAAAGCAAATTGTAGAGGCCTTGAATGATAAACTTAGCGAATGGCTTTTGGTTTTTCGCTACTTGTAGGAGGAGGTCCGGGATTGGGAGCATCACGAGATGCAGGAGGTGCTCCCAGGCCGTGTTTATTGATCTGAATATTTGCCTCTTTCAATGCATTGGCGCCTAAGCCTACCGCATAGCGGGAAAAATTCCTTACATGCGGATAGAGGTAGGAATCCTGAGAATGTACCCTTGAAGGAAAATTAGCATAAGAGAGGATAATAAAAGCGACACTCAATCCAAGCGTATAAATCAGTCCTCCCAGAACAGCTCCCAAGGCATCATCAATATTAACATTTACTTTATCGAGGCTTTTGGTCAGAAATCCCAGCACAGAAGAAACAACGATATAAGCAATCGCAAATGCAGTGGCAAAGCCTAATATTGTTACGATTTCTCCCGACATATTCACATTGAGGTAATCCTGGTACATACTTTCGGCGAAAGGCTTGAACCTCCAACCTAAAATGACACCCGCCCCAATAGATACTATTCGATTTATGTTTCCGGAGAAACCTTTTTTGGCTCCTCTTACCATGCCAAATATGATAATTCCGGCAATGATTAGATCAAGTGGGTTGAGAACTATGGGATCTTCCATGGGGAATTTTAGCTGAGAATTTGCTTGACAATCTGGGAAATTGCTTTTCCATCGGCTTTACCGGCCATAGCTTTACTTGCCATGCCCATGACCCTGCCCATATCTTTCATAGAGCTGGCTCCTGTCTGTTCGATTATCTTTTTTACCTCAGCTTCAATTTCTTCTAGCGAAAGGGCCTTGGGCAGGTATTTTTCAATTACCTCCAATTCCTCTTTTTCCTTGGAAGCGAGGTCTTCTCTTCCGTTATCTTTGAATTGCTGCCAGGAGTCACGTCTTTGCTTAGCTTGTTTGGCAAGCAATTTCATCTCTTCTTCCTCTGTCAAAGCTTCCTCCTTCCGTCCTTCGGCAGTTTCGGCTAACATGATTTGAGATTTGATCGCACGTAAAGCCCTCAGACTCACTTGGTCTTTGGCTTTCATTGCTTCCTTAATGTCCTGATCAATAGTAGATTTAAGGCTCATACTTAAAGTGTTGGTTCAACAAATCTACAAATATTTTAATAAAACTTCAGCTTTTTGTTCTTTACCGAAATATTTTGGCTGTTTTTTACCGGGTTTATAGAGGTAAATATTCACTGCATCGTTCGTATAGCCAAAATAATCTTCAAATTTAAAATTAAGGTCCTGTAAGAAATGCAGGTTAGGAAGTTCAACTTCGCCAAAATGTCTTTTTTTGAAATCCTTTATAGGATCTTTCTCCGGCTCTATTGTTACAAAGACAAATTGTACATGCTTCATTTCTTTAGCTGCTCCTGCTATCCATTCTGCCTGCTGATCACAATGCTCACAGTAAGGATCAAAAAGCATGATCATAGTTGGAATATCCTGCACAAGATTTGCATTGGTAAATCCGTTACCTTCTAAATCAGTGAAATAAAAGGAAGGAACATAGATTTGGGCCTGTACACTTGTAAGGCTAAGACTAAAAAATAGCAGGATCAAAGATAAAAACTTCATGTATTGTCAATTTTTTCGATTATTCCGATTAATTAAACGGGAAATCTATGAATTTGATTGGTTTTTACTACCAAAATTTTATTCTAATGTATAAATTGTTCAACGCATAGGATCATCTAACATCGAATCTCCCCCAAAAATAGAATTTGCTTCGTTCTTTTTAACTTGTATTTTAAGAACCAAATCTACCAGCTCCTGTGTACAGGCATTTATCTTGTAAAATAAAGCCGACAAATTGGGCGTATTAACTCGACTCTTCTTACTTGCTTCACTTTGCTTTCTGCTCAGTTCATCTGTGCCTGAAAGTCCATTTTCTGCTGTCAAACGCGAATTCAGAGCCGTTTGGGTAGCTACTTTTCATAATATAGACTGGCCATCCGGAAAAGGTCTCTCTGCCAATCAACAAAAACGTGAATATGAGGATTTGTTGAGGAGACAGCAGAGAAATGGCATGAATGCCGTTATTGTTCAGGTCAGACCGAGTGGTGATGCTTTCTATGAAAGTAAATTTGCCCCCTGGTCAGAATACCTTACGGGTACACAGGGCGAATCTCCATATCCTTATTATGATCCATTGGGATTTATGGTAAAAGCTACCCACGATAAAAATATGGAGTTTCACGCCTGGTTTAATCCATTCCGAGCTGTTTCCCATGTCCGCTTCAGCAGCGTGGCCTATAATAATATCAGCAAGCAACAACCCAATTGGGTGTTTCAATATGGAGACAGGATTTATCTGAACCCCGGTTTACCAGCTGTACGTAAATATCTGGTAGCTACTGTCATGGAGTTGGTAAATAACTATGACATAGACGGTCTGCATTTTGATGACTATTTCTATCCCTATACCAAAGATGGGATTCCTTTGCCGGACAGACCCACTTTCCGTAGATATGGACAAGGTTTTTCCAACATTGATGACTGGAGGAGGAACAATATTGACAGTTTTATTAAAGAACTCTCAGATAGCCTAAAAATCGTGGCACCACACGTTAAGTTTGGAATCAGTCCTGTAGGTATTTGGCGAAATAAATCCAAAGACCAAAGGGGAAGCAATACCCGAGTTTCACATACTTCATATGATATGTTGTATGCAGATGTGAGGAAATGGCTGGAGCTGGGATGGATAGATTACGTAGCTCCTCAGTTGTACTGGAGTACGCGCCATCCTTCTGCCAATTATGAGGCACTCCTCCCCTGGTGGGCAAATAATAGCTTTGGCAGGCATTGTTATATCGGACACGCCATGTTCAAGGTCAAGAAAGATAACTCTCGCCACTGGGACAATCCTACGCAATTGCCCCTGCAATTGGATATGAAGAAAAAACACAGGGCCTCTATTCAGGGGAGTGTTTTTTATAGTGCCAATTCATTTGAAGGCAATCCACATCGCATGGAGGATGCTCTCAAAAATAAATATCACAAGTTTCCTGCCTTAATCCCGAGTATGCCCTGGAAAGATAATATTGCCCCCCTCGCCCCGGAGCAACTCCAGGTTTACCGGGATCAGGAAAAGGTTCACCTTCATTGGAATATGCCTAAGCGTGCTTCTGATGGAGATCTTCCTCGTTATTTTGTTGTGTACCGTTATTTGGCTTCTGAACGGATTGATTTAGAAAATCCGCAGAAAATTATTCATATAAGCAGAGAAACTACTTTTACAGACCTGACAACGGACCACAAACAGAATTATACCTATGCTGTCACTTCAGTTGACAGGCTCCATAATGAGAGTAAAACTCTCGCAGCAGCTATGCTAAGAAGGACAGGTTATACCCGCCCGGGTGTAGAGGGTGACACCTTGCGGACAGATAATAAAGTCTATCCGAGGTATTGGGACAATCGAGGGCAAAATTTGCGAAGAAATACAAATACCAAAAGTCGCTTCAAGAAAAGCGGGAACTAAAAAAAGGCGCTGATTCGTTCAGCGCCTTTTTTGTATTAACAGTTATGGTCTCTTTTAAAAGATCATTCTGCTTTCCAGCCTTCATTCAAATCCAACAATTTTTGTCCGTCTTCTTCGCTCAGGCCAATCGAGATTCGTAAGCCTGACGTACACGTGCAAGCCCTACAAAGAGACATTTCCCCGCTTTGAACAGATGGAGATAAGACTTCGATATCCCTATCAGCGAGGTATTCCTTAACCAGATCGAGCAACTCTTCTGAATCAGAGGTATCTCCCCAGGGATCACTACAATAGGTTTGTTCGTAGCTATACTGTAAGGAATCGGGTAAAGGGACCTCCTCACAGGCACCAAAAAGTATGATAATACATATCATACCCTGATTTAATATCTTATTCATATCGGTATCCTTATTCTTCCTGCCAACCTTCATTTAATCCTAATAACTTTTGCCCATCTTCCTCGCTGAGTTTCACAAAGATAGTTTTGCCACTTGGACAAGTACAGGCACTGCAAAAGACTCCCTCATCCACAAGAACTGCGCTCTCAATCACAGAGATACTTTTAGCATCCAGATAATCAGATACCAAGGTCTCCAATTCTGAGTTACTACTGGGATTTCCCCAGGGATCGGAGCATTGGGTTTGTTCGTAAGTATAAAAGGAAGGATCGGGTAAGACTTCCTGCGTACAAGCGATGGACAGTAACATAACAGCCATCGATATTTGATACAATAATTTAAGATTTTTCATGGGTTAAGGGTATTTAGTTTGTTTTCCAACCTTCATTCAAATCTATAAGCTTCTGACCATCCTCTTCAGACACTTTGATCAGAATTGTACTCCCAGTAAGACAGATACAAGCTTCACAAGATTGCTCATTTTCCATTTCAATTTCTGAATCCAGAACAGTTATCAGTTTATCGTTCAGGTACTGGACAACTGCCTGAGTAAAAGCATTTGCATCCCGGTCATTTCCCCAGGGATCACTACATTTGGTTTGTTCGTATTTGTGGGTAAACTCGGCTGGCAAAACATCCTCCTCGCAGGAAGTTCCTACAAGCATAAGGAGCATAGCCATAACCATAACTACATGCTTAATTTTCATTTTTAATGTATTTACTGTGTTTATTTACCCTTAAAAGACGGGAGGAATAAAGGATATGCTGCTCAGATACCAACACGTTTATTCAAAAGAATGACACGCTTGTACTGCAGCATATTTTCTTTATGGATTTACCTCTTTTTGCTTTCGGATTAGTTCCTGGTAAATCCTGACATTGACCAAAGCCCCACTTATGCCGGTATGTAAATGAGCTATGTGAGGTTCATCTTCGATATTTCTTTCTGCCAGAAAATTATCCAAAGTCAAATCTCTGTATCCCATACTCCAGGCCATAGAGGGTATATCCAGCACAAAATAGTGGAACATTTCCCTCCAGCTATGATTGGCACTTCGGAATAATTGATCCAGAAAAGAAAGGTCGAAGTGAGAATTGAAAGAAACCATCAGGCTTGATTTATCTTTACCTACTTTTCGGTGAAAGCTAAGAAGCTCTTCAACTGCGGACTCAGGATCCAGCGCATTCAGCTCTTCCCATTTTAAAGAGTCATAGGCATTTATCTGGCGGGCGATAGGGGAAGTTCGAGAAGGGAATTCAGGTTGAATGCGAAGGAATAAACTATCTATAATAGTCCCTTCAAGATCCGTATATACGAGACCTATATCTATCATTTCATGATATCCGGGTAGTAATCCAGTAGTTTCAACATCTATATGTGCCAATAACCAAGCCGAAGGGTCCTTATCAGGAGATGGAGGGATCTTATCGGATTCTAGGAGATTAAGGGGAATGGGAGGTGCAAGATCAAGCCTGTGGGAATTCTCAGAATTCCTTTCACAAGCAAATATAAATAGGACAAAAAAGACTAATAAGTATAAGTAGCGCATTTTTTCTGATTTGCAGAAAGCTACTCATTTCATGGCCTAAAAACATTATGCAGGAGATGAAGAAATATTGAAGATCCTAAATCTTGTTTTGCAAGTGCCCGACAAGTACCTCAACTGCATTATCTACATTGTCTACATTTAAGACAATCATATCGCAGAACTTCTTGGTCGGCTCAACAAACTCTGTATACATAGGAGCCACAAAACGTTCATAATCCCGCAATACAGAATCGTTGGAATAGCCTCGTTCAATCTCATCTCTTTTCAATCTACGATACAGCCTCAGATATTCAGGAGCATCTACGAAAATCTTGAGGTCAATTAGCTCCCTGAGTTTAGGCAGGTGATAGATAAACAATCCCTCAAGAATAAGAATTGGTGCTGGGGCCATCGTGATATCACTAGCCGTATGTGCCGGATTATTAAATGTGTATTCTTTAATTTTGACCGTTTCTCCATTCAGGATGCGCATCATATCTACATGCAGCAAATCTAGATTGATGGATTTGGGATGGTCAAAATTCACCAGGCCTTCTTCGTCCTGATCCTGCTCTTCGTAAGGTAGGTAATAGTTGTCCTGTGAAACCAGCGTAAGTTTGCCAGTAGGTAATTTTGATAGAAGCTGATTGAGCAGATAGGTCTTTCCGGAGCCACTTCCTCCGCAAATCCCCATCACATAAGGTTTAATCATTGATTTGTTCATTTAGGAAAGCAGCTAACTTGCGTACTGCTTTACCACGATGTGAAATGGCATTCTTCTCGCTAGGGCTCATTTCTGCAAAACTCTTGTTATGTCCTAATGGCACAAATAAAGGATCGTATCCAAATCCTCCATTGCCCCGCTCCTCCCGACTAATTTCACCTTCCACTTTGCCTTCAAAGGTATATAAGTTTTCCCCATCGAAAAAAGAGATCACGGTTCGAAATCGCGCAGTTCGTTCTGATTTGTCCGCCATTTCCCCTAGCATCTTATCCACATTGTCCTGATAGCTACAATTTTCCCCGGCATAACGAGCGCTGTATACCCCCGGTCTGCCATCCAAAGCGTCTACCTCCAGACCTGTATCATCTGAAAAACAAGCTATGCCTGTCGCTGTATAATAAGTTTTCGCTTTTAAAGTTGCATTCCCTTCGAGTGTATCCTCAGTTTCCTCCACATCCATATCCAGCTCTATGTCTTTCAGGCTCAGGATTTGAAATTTCTCTCCTACCAGTTCCTGGATTTCACGTTGTTTGTCTTTATTGTTGGTTCCGAAAAGGATTTTTGTTGGCATAGTAAATAAGTGTTTGGGTGTTCTCGGGTTCTAGTACTCAGGTGATTAAATATGATATGCTATAGTGTTGTCGTGTTGTAGTTTTTAACTCTGTAATCTTATCTATAACACTTGAACACAAGCGCCCTATAACACATCCCATCCTACATCCCCCCAGCGATCTCTTTCATAATACTGTCGAGCTCTGTTTTTGCTGAAGGATCACTGGCTACATTTGCCAAAGATGGGCTCAGCCAGATTTTTTTCAGCTCCATTTCTACGGGTGAGTTGAGTTTTTGGTCCAATTTATCACAAAGGACTGCGAAAGGAACCCCCATATCACTTAGGTCAAGGCTAGTTACTTGATCCTCAATTACCCCAAAGCCAATATGCTTAAGATTGATGGCGGCTTTGACCATGGATTCTTTCAGGATTCCGGTGAGTGCCTTATTGGTAAATTCGGATTTGCGGAGAATGAGGGCAAGTCTGGCACCGGGTTTCATTTTCCAAACAGGCTTCTGACCACTTTGCAAGGAACTTAGGTCGATCGCAGCTACTTTCTTTTCCTGAACTTCCTCAATGACAGTCTCAAGCGCAGGACTTGATTCTTCTTTTTCCTCTACTTGAGGCTTAGCAATCGCTTCTACTCTTTCAGGTTCCGGTAAGATAAAAAGCTTGTCACCATAGAGGCGTTTGATATCGGCGGGACTTAGTTTCATAATTATTTTTACTTCTGCAAAGATATTAAGCTTTGCATAAATTGTGCTTTCTTCAAGCAAAAGATCCGAACAAATTTCTTTGCTCGGACCTCCATATGTTTTTCCTGCTTAAAACAGAAGGTATTACCATTTTGCAGCGCGCTCCAGCTGTGTCATTTTAAATGCATGCTTAGGCGCTTTGTAAGAGACTTTGAGATCCTTTAGTTCGTCATGCTTGGCTTGCATATCTTTGAACACATCAGCATGAGAGCCATACGCCATTTCGTTTTCTGTGTGAGCAGAAACTCTGGCGATAAGCTGCCAGCTAGGGAGAACATCAAAAATATTATCGAGATTTCTCCAACGATCTACCGCTACCGCTCCTTTGTCCAAACGACTTTTAGGCAATTGCATCCATTGTTCAGGTCTCATCTGACGAATTTGTTTGGCCAGACTTGAAACCTGGGCCATCCCTTTTGCATTGATATAGGTTCCTTCACCTTCGATAGAAGTAGCTGCGGGCAAAACTACAGTTGCCATATCAAGTGCATCATTATTATGGAGAGCGTGAACTACAGCATTGGTTTTGCTTAGCTCTGTACCCAGTTTTGAAAAAGTATGGTCATCTTCCAGCGCATAAAGGTTTTTGATTTTCCCGTCAGCCAATTGCTTCTGGAAATCCTCAAAACTCATGGCTTTGAATCCCAGAAGTTCGCAGGCAGCAGCATTAGGCGTTTTATCATCAGATAGAAGCCATTCGTCGCCTGATCCTTCCTCTACATGGGTGATATAATGAATGCTGCGTTTTCCAAAGGAAGCAGCCAGTTTTTTCAGCGCAAAATTGCTTTCCATAGAAGCAGAGGCAGACCCTAAGAAGAAGATGTCTTTATCCGCATCTTTCAACAGCTGGGCAGCTCTCTGAAGGCCTTCTTCAAAGTTTACCGGAATACCGCCTTTAATCTTGGTGCCAGAAGTACGATTCTCATTGTAGTAGGACACGTTGAGTCTATAGGCATCAGGCATCCAGTGTCCGTTTACCGCTTCATTTTCACGAGGGGTAATGCGCATCACTTCATTATCCCGAATCCAAACATAAATATTGGTTCCAGTGCTATCGTTCATATCAATACCCGGTGCATAAGCCATTTCCCAGGGTCTAGCTTTGAAACGATGTGCTCTAGAAGTAAGAGCTCCTACCGGACAAATATCGATGGTATTCATGGAGTAAGGATCGTCAAAGGTTTCTCCCGGAGGAGTAGCTGGACAGTTTTTATCCCCACGTCCAACGATGCTTAATTGATGAGAACCTGAAATTTCGCTAGTAAAACGAGTACAACGCGTACAGTTGATGCACCGCTCCTCATCCAGCATTACCCTTGGTCCCAATTCTACTCGCTTATTCTTGTGGCCTTTCTGAACTTCGAAACGAGAGCCCTCCGGTCCATATTTGTAGGTCCAGACTTGCAAAGGACATTCACCCGCCTGATCACAGATCGGACAATCCAGGGGATGATTTACCAACATATATTCCAATACACCCGCCTGAGCTTTTTTGATCTCGGGAGAAGTACGATGGGTTTTCACAAACATTTTATCACCAACAGGTGTGTTACAAGCGGTATTGGGCTTGCGGCCCCATTGGATAATTGGATTTCCTTCCTCGTCAAACTTATACTCACCTGTCCCACGATCACGCGCATGATAGCCAACTTCGACCAGACACATCCGGCAGTTGGTGGGAACGCTCATGGAAGGATGGTAACAGAAATAGGGAATTTCGATTCCGTTGTCGAGTGCGAATTGCAGTAGTTTGTGGCTGCCCTCAAATTCGATATCTTTCCCGTCAATATTTACAGTTGGCATGCGTTAGTAATTTTTCAATCCTTTTACTAAGGAAATAAAGCAACTAAAATTAGGAATAAATTTCAATTATTTTGGATAAAATTGGAATTTGGAAAGATTATCAATAATAGATGCATTTACACATTGTTTCCTTCGATATACCGTTTCCAGCCAATTATGGAGGGGTCATAGATGTGTATGCAAAGATTGAGGCATTATTTGAAGCAGGAGCAAAAATCCATTTACATTGTTTTTATAAAGACAGGCCCAGGGCAGATGAATTGAATCTTTTTTGCGAAGAAGTCATCTATTATCCCAGAAAAGCAATCGCGCGTTCTCTTCCACTCAATTATCCTTACATCGTCCAGTCTCGAAATTCTGGCAAACTACTCAAGCGCCTTAAGCAGGATGATTTTCCCATTTTATTCGAAGGTATCCACACAACTTATTATCTGGGACATCCTCGCTTTGAAGGAAGAAAGCAGTTTGTACGGATGCACAATGTGGAGTGGGAATATTATTATCAACTGGCCCAACGAGAAGAGAATTTTGTCAAAAAACAATACTATCAGGTAGAGTCTCGTCAGCTACAGCATTTTGAGGGCATACTAGCACATGCAGATAAAATCCTATGTATTTCGCCTAAAGATACTGAGTACTATGCCAATACTTTTGAGCAAGTGGAATATCTACCGGCATTCCACAAAAATCTCTCAGTAAGTAGTAAAAGTGGAAAAGGCGAATACTGTTTATATCATGGCAACCTCAGCGTTTCAGAAAATCATGAAGCTGTGATGTTCCTGATAAATGATGTCTTTTCACGACTTGAAATTCCTTTTTTCATCGCAGGCAAAGATCCCAGACCAGATTTGATCGCTCAAATCAATGAATATGAGCATATCACATTGCGGCATAATCCTGGGGATGGAGAGATGCTTGATTTGATGCGAGACGCCCATGTCCATGTTTTGCCTACTTTCCAAAGTACCGGGATAAAACTAAAGTTGATCAATAGCCTTTACAATGGTAGATTCGTCCTCGTCAATCCACAGATGGTTCATAAAACGGGGCTGGAATTTGGCTGTATAATCGCCCATGAAGGAGAAGAATTTAGAGAGATTTTGATGGAGCTGATGGATGTGCCTTTTTCAGAAATAGAGTTAGCTCAGCGAAAAGCCTCCTTGGGAAATATGTTTTCCAATAGGACCAATGCGGAAAAATTGCTCAACTGGTTTCAAGAATAAGCTATACACAAATACATGCCCATTAAAAACATGCTCATTGATCTCGGAGGGGTCCTCCTTGAGATCGATATCGATTCTACCTTGCAAAAATATCGTGCCCTAAGAGCTCCCGAAGCCGGCCAATTGGATTATGGCAAAGAAGGACAGGATCTTTGGTTTTCAAAACTGGATAAAGGAGAAGTAAGTATAGAGGAGTTTGCAGATGGACTAAAGGAAAGTTTCCAATTACAGGCTGGTCAGGAAGAAATCATACAAATTTGGGCCGATTTACTTAAGCCTGTTTTCCCCGGAAGGATAGCAGCCATCAAACAACTGTCCGAAAAGTACAATCTGGCACTTTTGAGTAATACCAGCGAATACCATTTTGGAATCTATGAGCCCGAATGTCGACCTATGTTTGAGCAAATGGATCATGTTTTCACCTCTTTTGAAATGGGAGTGAGCAAACCCGATGCTGCCATTTATGAACAAGCCCTGGAAAGAAGTGGATGGAAAGCGGAAGAAACCATTTTCCTGGATGATTCCAAACAAAATATAGAAGGAGCGAAAGCGGTGGGATTACATACTTTTTGGATAGAAACTCCGGATCATTTTCTCAAAATGATGGAGGAATATGGATAAAAAACTTAGTAGGGGCAGATGTTAATCTGTCCCTACTCTTTATTGTTCTCCGTTGCAGTGTTTACGAATGCGGTCATATGCACTAACATCTCCAAGTTCTCCGGCTTTACTCCAATCCAGACAAGCACCATTTACATCTCCTCCCTGCATCTTGATGGTTGCTCTTGCATTATAGGCTTGTGGATCGCGCGGACGAATTTTCACCAATCTATCCAAATCCTTTACCGCTGAAGGAAAATCTCGTAAAGCAATAAAAGCTTCTGCCCGATCAAAAATCAGGCTCAGGTCTTTCCCTTTGGTCAGCTTGATTGCATGATTCAAATCGGAAATAGAACCTCTGTAATCCTGAAGGCCCTGCTTGGCTTTTGCTCTAGCGCGGTAATATTTGCTGGATTTGGGTTTTCCTTTGATGGCAATATTGAAATCCTGCATAGCTGCAAGATGATTTCCAAGGCCTATTTTGGCATTTCCTCGCTGGTAATAGGCTTCGGCATTGATAGGGTTTATATCTAAAGAAAGACTGAAATCCTGAACAGCTTTGCTATATTCTCCCAATTTCAAACGAGTGAACCCCCTGTTGAAATAGGCAGCATCATTTCTGGGATTCAGTTTAAGTACCATACTAAAATCTACAAAAGCTCCGCGGTAATCGTGAATCTCCATTTTAGATATACCCCGCTTGAATAGCTCTTTTTCTGTCTGCGCCTGTCCAGCGAAGAAAAAGCAGATCAATAAGATATGTAAGCTGAAGAAAGTCTTCATGATCGGATTATTTAGCATACCTTCAAATTTAGAGAATCGAGCTTTATATACAAAAGATTCCCTTTTGCGACTCTTACACATGTTATCATAACGATTTTTACTTGCATTATTTTCTTTTTGAAGGATTTTTTCGTCGAAAGTAACCCAGGCTAAAGATATAGCTACTACCTTTGAGCCTTCCTTAGGACTTTTATAGAATTTTCCCTGTATCTATTGGAAGAAAGAAGGAAGCAAGACAGCTGTATGAAAAAAGGTATTCAGGCATTATTGCAAGCAATTCTGGGTTTTGAGAACTACCTGGTAGTGTTTTCTCTTTTTAAAATCTATACCCTTCGCTGGGATGGACAAAATAAAGAAGGGGATTTCAACTATTTCCTAAAATTCCTTAATGCGGATGATCATGTTTTAGACATTGGTGCCAATATCGGGATTATGGCTGCATTGATGGCGAAAAAGTGCAAAGGAGGGCGGGTTCTGGCTTTCGAACCCATACCAGAAAATTGTAGGGCTTTACTTAGGGTCAAGAAATTTCTGGGCCTAAACAACATCGACTTATTTCCTATTGCTCTGGGAGAACGGGTAGGCGAAATAAAAATGGAAATGCCCATCATGAAAGGGGTTCGTATGCAGGGCCTGAGCCATGTTAGTCATGAGAGCATTGAAGGATATGAAGAAAGTGGAGTAAAGTTTACAGTAGCTCAAAAGAGTCTGGATACAATGCCTGAGCTTCAAAAGTTGAAGATTTCGGCAGTAAAAATGGATGTCGAAAACTATGAACAATTTGTCCTAAAGGGGGGCCTGGAGCTCTTTAGGAAACAGAAACCTATCCTCTATTGTGAGCTTTGGGACAATGAAAATCGGCAGGAATGTTTTCGACTATTAAAAGAATTAGCATACGATATATATGTCCTCTCAGATCATGAATTGAAGGTCTTTGAGGCAGGTACAGATTTACAGCATAATTTTTTCTTCATTCCCGCTGAAAGGAAAAAAGAATTTCTTTAACTTTGGGCGCTTTAAAAACAGGCAATCCTTATCCATGGTTTCACTTAGTTTCAAAGATCAATCGCTCAAGGCTACCATTCCTCTGCCCTCTTCCAAGAGTGAGAGCAATAGAGCTCTTATCATCCAGGCATTGAGTCAGGGTAAGGTGGAGTTGGACAATTTGTCCTCCGCGAGAGACACCCAGACGATGATTCGCCTGTTAAGTTCTGAAGGACATGTCCTGGATGTCATAGATGCAGGTACGACCATGCGTTTTCTTACCGCCTACTTTTCTGCAGTAAGTCGGGACCAGATCCTTACCGGAACCCCACGCATGTGCAAGCGGCCCATAGGCATACTGGTAGAAGCACTTCGCGAACTTGGAGCTGAAATAGAATACTGGAAACAGGAAGGCTTTCCTCCTTTGCATATTATTAGCAAAGGTAGCCATATGGAAGGCGGAGAGATCAGTATGCGAGGGAATGTAAGTAGTCAGTACATTACAGCCCTTTTGATGATCGGACCGACCTTGAAAGGCGGCCTCAGAATCAATCTGGAAGGCGAAATCAGTTCTCGCCCATATATTGAAATGACGCGCGGCCTAATGTCTCATTTTGGGGTAGAAAGCCACTGGGAGGACCAAAGCATTATCGTTGAAGAGCAGGCATACCAGAAAAATAGCTATACTATAGAGTCTGATTGGTCAGCAGCCAGCTACTGGTACGCTATTGTAGCTATTGCCGAAGATGCGGAAGTTATGCTTCAAGGATTGCGGAAAGAATCCATGCAGGGAGATAGAGGAATTGTAGACCTCATGAAGAAATTTGGAGTGGGTTCTCGTTTCAATAAGGATGGAGTTACCTTAACAAAGATTAACCCCCAGGCTGGAAAGGGCTTACTGGAAATTGATTTCAGTGATATGCCAGACATGGCGCAGACAGTAGCTGTAGTCAGTGCAGCGAAAGGAATTCCCATTCGTATGACAGGACTTCACACCCTCAGAATTAAAGAAACAGATCGCATAGATGCCATTTGCAATGAACTCGCCAAATTTGGCGTGGAAGTTCAGGTAGATGGTAACATATGCACCATAGATGGAACAATCGAGAAAGGCAGTTCTATCATCAAGACCTATGACGACCATCGAATGGCGATGGCCTTTGCCCCCCTCTTATTCACACAAAACTCCCTTATGATCAATGATCCGGAGGTCGTTCAGAAATCCTACCCGGAATTCTGGCAGCATCTGAAATTAGCAGGGATTAAGGTTGATGAATATTAAAAAACCGTAGGTGGGTGTTGGTGTGTTAGCGTGTTAGTGTTTACCTCTCTAACACCCATCCACCCTAAAACGCTAACACTTTTTTATGAAAGTACTCATTATTGGAGCAGGAAACATGGGGATGACCTATGGGCAAAGTTTCGTCAATGCCAGCATCCTCAGTAGTACGGACCTGCACGTATTGGAAAAGCATAAAGGCAAGGAAGAACAGATCAAAAGAATAAGCTCTCATCCCATAGAAGCAAGACCGGGAGAATTTATTAGAGATATGGATCTGATTATTTTGAGTGTAAAACCTCAGGATTTTCAGGAATTGGCGGTTGCTATACGTCCCTACCTTCGCCCAGATCACCTGATCTTATCCATTATGGCAGGCATCAAAGTATCTGGCATCGAAAGACAATTGGGAATTAAGAAGATCGTCCGTGCTATGCCAAACCTTCCAGCTCAGGTCGGACTGGGAATGACGGTTTTCACAACTTCTATGGAAGTAAGCCGTCTGGAGATATTCACCGTCCAAAACCTCCTGAATACTACGGGTAAAACGCTCTATGTCGAAAATGAAGATTTGCTGGATAGTGCTACAGCCATTTCAGGCAGTGGCCCCGCTTACGTTTTCTACTTCATGGAGTCCATGATGCAAACAGCAAGGGATATGGGCTTTTCTGATGCGGAAGCCCAATTGTTGGTAAAACAAACTTTCCTTGGCTCGATCAATCTCCTCAATAAAAACAACCTCTCCTGTAGCGAATGGATTACCAAAGTATCTTCCAAAGGAGGAACAACCGAAGCTGCCATTAAGCAGTTTGGTCAAGTAGAGCTGGAAGCAGGGATTAAAACCGGGCTTGTAGCCGCGGAGACTCGTGCTCAGGAGTTGAGCGAAGGGTAGGAATAAAGGTGTTGGCGTTAACGAAACACTTAATTCAAGAACTTCGGCACACCAACACTCCCATACGTCTATACGTTTTCTATTCAACTTTCACCAACTCAATATCAAATACCAGAACCGAGTTTGGAGGAATACTACCCATATTTTGCGGGCCATATCCTAGGTAAGAAGGTATAACCAATTTTCCTTTGCCCCCAACTTTAAATAAAGCTATGCCTTCATCCCAGCCAGCGATTACTCTGCCACCTCCTAAGGGGAAGGCAATAGGTTGATTGCGGTCATAAGAGGAATCGAACTTTCCTCCATCCAACAAGCGACCCGTATAGTGCACGCTTACGGTTTTTCCAGCTTCTGCCTGTGCACCTGTACCTTCTGTCTCCATTACATAATGTAAACCAGAAGTAGTTCTTTGTAATTCCAGGCCTTCTTTTTCAGCATAGGCCATGATTTTAGGCATTTCCTCAGCCATCTGTTTTTCCACATATTCCTGCATCATACGCTTTTGCTCTTCCATCTTTGCCGCTTCATGTGCCTGGTATCCTGCTTCATCCAGAATTTCCAATAATTCTACCTCAAACATCAAAGTCGCATTTGGAGGAATTACCCCTCCTGCTCCTTGCTCACCATAGGCAAATTCTGGTGCGAGGTACAGAATTCCTTTGGAACCTTCCTTAAATAGCATTAGTCCCAAGTCCCAGCCTTTTATCACCTGTCCCTGTCCTAATTGAAAAACAAAAGGAGCTCTGCCTTCAGAAGTATCGAAGGTCTGCCCATTCAAGAATTTGCCGGTATAATTTACTTTTACATATTCTCCTGCAAGGGGTTTGCGCCCTTCTCCCTGCTTTTCAACATGGTAATATATGCCCTCAGGACTGATGAGGAAAGGACGTGCATTTTTTTGCAAGAAGGATTCGAGGAAGTTCATAAAAGGGTGTTATAGTGTTTTTGTGTTAGGGTGTTAGGGTGTTGTAGTTGATGCGCGAGTGAATTCATTTTATTACACTTATACACTAACACGCTAATACCTTAACACTTATAAATATTTACTCGCTTCACGCACACTCAGGGGAGCTAACTTTTCTGTTGAGAGAAACTCCCGTACTACATCCGCATCAAAGCGACTGTATTGCCGGAGGGCCCAACCTATGGCTTTTCGAATAAAGAACTCATCGGAATGGCTGAGCCGCC
The DNA here is from genome assembly GCA_039819665.1 of Bacteroidota bacterium. GTDB lineage: Bacteria > Bacteroidota > Bacteroidia > J057 > J057 > JAWPMV01. The sequence continues at coordinate 34,234 of JBCBRM010000057.1, read as the reverse complement.
GGATGAAGGCGCAAAGTAAGTCAAAATCTGTCTCATTCCCGTACTTTAATTGAAAAAGCAGACAAGTTCGCTGAAGCCAGATATTTTCGGAGTCCATCCACCTTTTTAGGTAGGCATCTTTAAGCTCTGGGAATTTCTTCAAAGATATGCCAACAGAATTACTGGCAATCAGATCCACAGTGTCCCACCAGGACTTAGTAGTGATCAGGTATTCATAGAGATCGAGGTAACTTCCTGGAGCATATCTATCGTACTTCCTGATCAGGTCGACGGCTGTCAATTGGTATTCTCGTTGAGGTAGGTCCCAAAGGGCAAGAACAATTTCCTTAGGTGCAGTCTTATCCGGATTCTTAACCTTTTGGAGAAAGGCTTTGGAGAGTTCGGATCGCAGGGGCCGCTTTAGTCCAAAGAATTCATATTGCCTCCGCATATAGTCCTTCATAGCCTGTGCGTTCTCAGGATTAAAGTTTGCCTCATAGGCAGTTTTTAGATCTTCCAACTCTTTTTCATACATAAAGCTATGATCGAAAAAACTACCAAAAGAAAAAAGCAGTAAGTCAAAACTTACTGCTAACCCGTAAATACGTATGCTATGAAAACAAAAAACCCTAATTGCTGTAAGCTACTATGTTTTGCTTATGCACCTTTATGACACCACAAAAGATAGGTAGGTCACGGGCTTTTGTGATTTTTTTTCAAGTTTTCAATATAAACCCCTCTTTTTGAGCTCCATACACTTTTCCGTAATTCCATTACTCTCCACTCAATTCCATCGTTTACGTAGGTATAGGCCCAAATGAAACCTGCTTTTTGATAGGCACGAAATGCTCTTGGATTTTGGCTCAGTACCTCGATAACGCAAATCTTCAATGACATTTGCTCAAACAAATGATCAGACAACAGACGAATTGCCTCTGTCCCATAGCCTTTTCCATGATGACAGGATTGCCCGATAATGATATCCATATCCGAGCGTTGCTCCACCAGATCAATTTCATTGTAGTTAACCTGACCGATGAGATCCTCGCCTAAATAAATGCCAAAACACCTCCCCTTTTTCGGTTCATCATCCTTGAAATAACGATCCGGCCATTCATGCTTAAAAATGGTATAAGAAGGAATGGTATCTCCATACAAATCCCCATACCAAAAAGGAGTCGAGTCCGATTCGGTAGCCATCAGGAAGAACTTGTAGCGCTCTTTCAAAGAAAGAGGTCGAAGTTCAATATGTGGCCCCTTCAAGATCATAATAGCAATTCCTCTTCTGAGGATTATATCCCAAATTTTCACATCCGTTCCAAAGCTATGGATAAGCGAAATCGGGAAAAATCATTCCATTTTTCCGAAATAAAGGAAGCAAGATGTGCAGATAATTATATATCTTAATAAGATAATATATTGATTATCAATGAAATACTACGAGTAATATACCACAAAAACAAATAGGTTTTTACGTATATAGGCCCTCGAGATTGGAAATTGATGTTTTAACAAAGAATTAATTCAGATTGAGGGCTTGCAAGTCGACAGGCAGTACCCGAGAGACTCCCATATTCTCCATAGTCACTCCATACATGACATTGGTAGCTGCCATCGTGCGTTTATTGTGAGTAACGATGATGAACTGAGAGGTTTCGGAAAAACGACGGATGATATTATTGAATTTATCAATATTGGCGTCATCAAGTGGGGCGTCAACCTCATCAAAAATACAGAAGGGTGCAGGCTTGATCAGGTAGATCGAGAATAGTAACGCTACGGCCGTAAGGGTCTTCTCCCCCCCTGATAGCTGCTTGATGGTTAGGGGTCTTTTTCCTTTGGGCCTTGCTATGATAGAAATTTCCGACTCCAGAGGGTTATCTTCATCCAGCAATAGAAGATCGCAGGAGTCATCTTCAGAGAAGAGGCTACGGAACACCACTGTGAAATGATCTCTCACTTTGATAAAGGTGTCCAGAAATTTTTCCTTGGCCGTTTGGTCGATCTCGGCAATGGTTTCTAAAAGTGATTTCTTCGCATTGAGAAGGTCTTCTTTCTGGCCGGTGATGAAATCAAATCTTTCCTTCATCTCATTAAAAGCCTCAACTGCCATAGGATTGATTTCGCCATAGCCCTGGACTCTACTTCTGATGCTCATCATTTTGTTTTCCAGATCGCCGACATCGTATTTATCAATGCCTTTGCTGAATATTTCTTCTTCATCCAAATCCTGCACCTCAATCTGAAATTCTACAGACATCCTTTCTCGTAAGCCATTGAGCTCAATGCGAATTTCGGTTGCGTTTTCTTTTAGTTCGGTTTGCTTTCTCAGGATATCCTCTCGCTTTCTCCGCTCAGAACCCAAACTTTCCTCCACCTGATAAATCGAATTCTTGGTTTGGGCAACCTTTTCTTCCCTAATTCCTACGGTACGTTCCAGTTCTTTTTTCTGGTTGTACATGCTCACAATTACCTCATCATTTTGCAGATTGCTGTTGATCAGGTTTTCTGTATCCTCCCGAACCTGGTTAAGTTCCTCTCGCATTTGCTCATTCTGCTCTCCGTAGCGAACAATGGCTTCATTTTTTTGGCCGAGTTCTCTGGATAAATTCTCGACCTGGTTACGAAGGTGGATCAGGCGGATATTCTCCTGATTGTAGATTTGATTGTGGGAAGAAAGTTTCTGAGCCGAATCCTGTGCATCTCCTCTTATCTGTGCCAATTTAGCGGCATGCTGCTGCAGCTCCTCTAATTTGATCTTTATGGTAGGATCAATTTCCACAATGGCTTTCTCCAAAGTTTCCAACTCATCATTCAGGCTCTCTGTTCTTTGCCCTACCCGCATCATAAATTCTCTATGCTCTTTTTCTCGTGATTGCAAAACGGAAAGATCTCTTTGCTTTTCGAGGAGTTGTTTGCGTAAAGGCTCAAGATCTTTGAGATGATCGATCTTTTTGAGGTTTTCCAACTTGGCAATACTTCTATCCAACTCTACCTTTTCGCCCGTCAGCTTCTTTTGAAGTTTTGCAATTTCTTTATCCAGCTTTTCCAGGTTCTTTGCCCTACCCAATCTTTTTCCTTCAAATAGTCCCAAAGAACCTCCACTTAGGATAAATCTTCTCCTTGACAGATTACCCACTCTTGTCAGGAATATAATCCCCTCTGGCACATCTTCAGGAATGTCAATCTCATCATTTACGATATAGACTTTATCTAATAGATAAGCCGCCAGTTTTTTATAAGCATCTCCAAATTCTATTGCATCTATAGCTGCTTTCGCCTGGGTAAATAATAAAGGAGTAGCAGGTTTATAGGCTTCAAGTTCTTCCAGAATAAAGAAATTCGCTCGACCTTTAGCTGCCTCCGCCAACATATGCACAGAAAGAATTGCATCCTGCCTAGTTTTTACCACATAATAACTCAAATAAGGCTCCAGGTAATTCTCAAAAGCGACCTTATATTCTTCTGGAACTGAAAACACGTCCGAAAGCAAAGGGGCATCCTTGATCCAGCGAGCATTCTTTTTCAGGAATTTCACACTGGCAGGAAAGCCTTCGAGGTTTTCGACCAAACTTTTGGTTAGGTTATACTCATTTTGGCGAGCATCCAGGCTACGATTAGTCTTATAGACTTTATCCTTGAGTTCATTGAGAATTTTTTCGGTCGTATCCAATTCAATGATATGTGCATCCCTTTTGGAAGCGATTTCATTGACTTGCTTTTCCAAATTGCTGCATTCGGCCTGTAGTTGGATATTTTTCTGCTCGAATGCATCCAAATCAAAAGAGCGATTGGATTTATCCTCCTCTGCCCGATTCAACTCAGCACCCAGACTTTCAATCTGGACCTTCTTCACCTCTTTTTCACGCGTCAATTCCTGCAAACTCTGTTCAGTCTCCTTATGCAACTCATTGAGTTCTTCGACCGATTGAGAAAGTTCATTGGAGGTCTTGGAAAGCACACTTTGTTCTTCAAGCAAGCTTTCAACTTTTTTCTCTTGCTCTCCCAGGTCTTTTTGCAAGCCTTCCTGCCGAATTTTTAGCTCCGAAACAGACTCTTCATTTCGAGTCAATTGCCGCCTTTCAGACTCCATTTGATTTTGCAAGGCAATCTCTCGCTGCTGCAAATATTTGAGTCGCTCATTTTTAATTGACTTTTCCGTTTCGACAGATTGAATCTTGCGACTGTGATTATTGAGATCGACCTGTCCCTGAGAGAGATTCTTTTCCTCATCGAGAAGGTTCTTCTTCAACTCCATGATCCGAGCCTCACGCTGTGCCATTTCGGATTGCATCGAACCCAATTGGTCTTGCAAGCTCTGATCTAGGACCTGAATCTGTCGTTGCCTCTCTCGGATATTCCGCATGCTCAGGTAAGCATACTGGGAGCTAACCTCTTTGTACTGTTCTTTGAGTTCAAAATACCGCTGAGTACGACGAGCCTGTTTTTCCAGACTTTTCAGATTCTTTTCGATTTCAAACAGCAGATCTTCTACTCGTTCGAGATCTGCATCTGTATCCTTAAGTCGATTGAGGGTTTGTCTCTTGCGAATCTTGTATTTGGAAATACCAGAAGCTTCTTCTAAAAACTTTCGTCTTTCATTATTCTTATTGGTTAGAATCTCATCCACCATTTTCAACTCAATGATGGCATAAGAATCTGAACTCACCCCCGTATCCATAAATAGATTCTGGATATCCTTCAGTCGACAGGTAACTCCATTAATCTGGTATTCAGAATCACCGCTTCTGTACAACTTACGTGTGATGCTGACCGTAGAGTATTCAGTAGGAAGTATGTTTTTGGTATTCTCAAAAGTTAGAGATACTTCGGCGAAATTAGATTTGCGACGGGATTTGGTACCATTGAAGATGATGTTTTCCATCTTGTCAGAGCGGAGATTCTTGGTTTTCTGCTCCCCTAATACCCAGCGGATAGAATCAACAATATTTGATTTTCCACAGCCATTAGGACCTACAATTCCCGTAATTCCATCATCAAATACGAATTTGGTTCGCTCTGCAAAGCTTTTAAAGCCAAATATTTCCAGACTTTTTAATTGCATAGTTCCTTTCCGAGGATTATTTTTCCAATATGACGACCTTATATATACTGGGAACCATCGGAGCCACCATTGTTTTTGGCATCCTATTCCTGTTGGTCCGTGCACTAAGAATCAAATTGGGGCTCAAAGATAGTAATTCCGGAGCAGTTCAGCATATTCGGAAACTACTTCCTCCTCCATCGGCCGAGGATTTATTCCTACCCGGTAGCCATATGGAAGGTAGTGCGAGTGATCTTTTAAAACAACATATAGAAGAAACTCCTGAAATAGAGGTTCTTACGCCCCCCAAAAAAAGAAGGCGACTCTTTCAAAGCAAACAGGATATACTCAGGGCTTATATTGCTGATACAGTTTTAGATAAACCGAAATGGAGAGAAGGCAAAAATGATGGTTCATAAAGTATATCTGACCGTTGAAGCTGGAATCTGCCCAATAATGTAAGTCTTGTAACCGTATTGAGTTTGAGACGTATGGTATAGAAGATATATTTAGAATATATATGCAAATAACAGGTACCGTATCTTATATAGACTTATCAGGTGGATTCTGGGGCATTATCGGAGACGATGGCAAGAAGTATAATCCTCTCAGTGGTCTGCCTCGCAATCTACAAAAGGAAGGAACCAAGATCAGGGCAAATTGTAAGCCTTCGACTGATTTTAGTATTCATATGTGGGGAAAGAACGTTGACCTTCAAAATATAGAACAAATCTAAAACAGGTATTTCGATGAGAAATGGCTGTTTTTTCTTTATAAAAAACATTCTCGAAAAAGTCCCAAACCTATGTTATCTCACGTAATTGGTATAGCACTCTCAGCTCTGGCTTTCCTAGTCTTCGGACATGGAATTGTAAAGCGCATTAACGGAAAAGCTTTTAATCCACTACCAGCTTTTATATTGATTCTGGTAGCGCTGGCTTATGAGCTGTTTTTCAGTACTGGCAGCTTTTTCTCCCGCTTACCTCATATACTGACCGATTTTGGGGCAGGTATGATCATCGCATCGCTTTACCTCGCTGTGAGAAATGCTAACTCCAAGTTACTTTGGGTGCCTGGAGCTTTGGCGCTTATCGTTGGTTCGGTGATGTACGTTGTTTCTTTTGGTTACGATTGGGTGTCAAGAACCATGAATAACGATCAGGAACTTTTAGTTGAATTGGGGCCGGATGATGATATTTCAGAGATAGAAGATATATTAAATCAGCACGGAGCCGATTGGGAAAAAGCTTTTCCCGAAGTTGATCTATCAGAAGATGAAGATCTGGCGCAGTATTATTTGGTAAATGTTTGCGAAGAGCAATTAGAAAACCTCAAAGCTGCCCTTTCCCTGGATGAAGAGAATGTTGACCAGTGGGAAGTAAATAATCCCGTCTATCTATTTGAGCCCCTTTCCGTTGAAAGTAGCCGCGATGGTAGAACCGGATTTTTAGCCAATGACCCTCAATTGGGAAAACAATGGTTTGCCGAGAAGCTGGACTATAATGAGGTGTATAAATTTCTTGCACATCATCAACCCAAGAAAAAAGTAAAACTCGCGATTGTAGATACCGGAGTGGACAAAGACCACGAAGATCTCAACAGCATTTATAAGAAAAGCGGTACAGATGGCGATTATGACAAGCATAGTCATGGTAGTCATTGTGCAGGTATCGCAGGTGCAGCTACCAATAATGGTAAAGGCGTAGGTTCTCTCAACTGGGAAGGTCGCCACATTACCATCAGTGGATATGCCGCTTTGGATGACAACGGTAGAGGAACGGATCAAAGAGTTTCCAGAGCTATCATTAAAGCTGCGGAAGATGGTGCGGATGTAATCTCTATGTCATTGGGAGGATTTTCACCCTTCCCACCCAAGTCTCAGAAAGATGCCATCAATTATGCCATCAAAAAAGGAGCTACGGTAGTTGTTGCTGCCGGTAATAGCAATGACGATTCTCGTCGCTATTCGCCTGCTAACATTCCTGGCGTAATTGTAGTATCCGCTGCTGATCAAAATCTAAACAAAGCAAGCTTCTCGAATATCAATACAAAGCTGAAAATGCCTATCGCAGCTCCCGGCGTAGAAATCCTTTCTACTATTCCCGGAGGTTCTTATCAAGCATATAGTGGTACTTCTATGGCAACCCCACTCGTAGCGGGACTTATAGGTATGATGAAATCCTACAAACCTGAGCTGACCAATAAAGAAGTTTATGAGATCCTGAAAAAGACAGGTAGAGAGGTTAAAGACTCTGGAAAGATCGGGAAAGTAGTTGATCCTTTGAAAGCAATCGAAGCCGTTCAATAGGCAAAGAAAATAAAAGACATAAAAAAAAGGCATTCCCTCTGGAATGCCTTTTCACTTTTATACAGACTTTAAATGAGTAACAAACAAATCAGGTAAATCCAGAGGAGCCCCAGAAAATGCCAGAAGAATAAAGCACTCTCCAAATAATGCTTTCCTTTCCCCTCATAAGCGAAATAAACAAAGGAAAGAAAACCAAGTCCGCCCACAATATGCAAAGCGTGCAGTCCCGTCAAGACATATAAATAGGATGCCATCTGTCCACTATTTGCCAAATCTATCCCGCTTCCATATAATTGTGCCCAGGCGATCCCCTGACTGATCAGAAAACCCAGGCCTAGTATTACGGACAGGCTCACAAATAAACGAGCCTTCTCCTCTAATTTTCCAGTCCAGGCCATATGAAGGAAAATACTACTCCCTAGCAAAATCAGGGTATTGATATAAAAAAGGGCGGGAAGTTCAAATTGAATATGCTTATTGGCTCTGACGAAAGCAGCCCCAAGGGTCGTAAAAAGGACAATAATCGTCAGCATCAACAGGGCTATCCCCAACTTGGATACTCCTTTGCTCGCATTTTGTCCCTGTATGTTATCCATTTTTCTGCTTTGATTTACTTTCTACCATTAACTCATTTAGTAGCTGTGAAGTTCAGTTTTCAGCCTCAATTTTTAACACTCGATCCATAAATTTCAAAAACTCGATTGAAAGTTTTTAGATACATAGGTCAAAAAACAGCTACCAGACCTCCTAAAGCTCGATTTAAGACCTCAAAATTCATGTTAAATATTCGTAATTTTTAATTGGTGTACTATTTGATCTTTCCTTAATCTTATATTCTCATTTCGGACAAACTAAATTGAATGACGAATAAAGCAGATCTACCTTTTTTACTTACCCTACTGGAAGATGATAGCACAGTGGTACAAAAGGAGGTGCAGAAAGCACTCCTCAACTACGGCACATCTCTGGAACGAGTAATAGAACCCTATAAAGCTCAGTTGTCAGATTTGCAAAATGAAATCCTGTCATTTCTTTGTGCACAAGCCTTCGAAGAAAAATATGGTCAGGATTGGTTGGGTTGGCTGGATATGCAAAATGATAAAGAAGCCCTCGAACATGCACTCGTCCAACTGGCTTATCTGGACTATAGCAAAGATGCGTATCTGATCAGTGAAAGTTTGGATGAACTAGCGGCAGAATACAATGCTTACAGTGAAAATAAATCTGCTTCGGATTTGATGGAATTTCTATTTCAGGTGAAAGGATTTACCTCACCACATGGTGAAACAGATTTACCCATTCACAATAACCTGCTTTACGTTATTGACAACCATAGAGGAAGCCAAATCGCCTTATCCTGTCTCGCCATCCTGGTAGGTTCCAGAGCTGGATTGGACCTGCATGGTATCAATATTCAGGGAAACTTCATTGCGATATCTTTTGGAGAACAGGAAATGCAGATGTACAATTCCTTCAATCAGGGAAAACCGTTGGCGAGGGCTTCAGTCATCTATATTGAAGAAGCTTTCCGCAGAAATCAAATCGCTCCTTATAATATCAAAGCTACTACACATGAGATTGTGCTGGATATACTGACAGCAGGAATAGAAGAAAGCTATAGACAGGAGGATGAATTTGAAGCTGAGAGGTATAAAGAGCTGCATGCTGACCTCAGCGATGAACTCAACAGAAGAGGCTTACTCTAGGGAAAAAGCTAAAAGAGAGATTACATCTGTCAAAGAAGCTCGGCTTCTTTGGCATTTTTATTTTAGGGATGGCCTTAAATTTCTGTAATTTAAGGCTAAGATACTGATTCAGAATTTCCATTATGAAGCTTCTACCTAATACGAGATATATCATTCTGGGAGCTATCCCCATTTGCATATTCGTTTTTTTATTCTCCTGCCAAAGTTCCTACAAACCCAGCCAGGAAATAAGCGAACTTTTACCTGAGAGAGTAGATTTCAATTATCACATCAAACCCATTCTCTCGGATCGCTGCTTTAAATGCCATGGCCCCGATGCTAACCAACGCGAGGCAGAACTTCGCCTAGACAATGCTTCTCAGGCTTTCGACAAAAGAGAAAGAGAAGATGGCTCCAGCTTTTATCCTTTGATCGCAGGAAATGCAACAGATAGTGATGTTTTTCAACGAATCATGTCAGAGAATACTGAGTACATGATGCCTCCTCCGGAATCTAATTTAATGCTTACAGAATTTGAAAAGGCCATGATCGCCAAATGGATTGATCAGGGAGCAGAGTATAAGGACCACTGGTCTTTTGTAAGCCCTCAGAAGCCTACTGTACCCGAAAGCAGTTTTGAAGAATGGAGCAGAAATCCTATCGATAATTTTATTGCAAAGGAATTACAGAACCAGGGACTTAGTCCATCTAAAGCTGCCAATAAAGAAACATTGCTTAGAAGAATTACCCTGGACTTAACAGGCCTTCCTCCCACACCCGAAGAGATTGCGGCCTTTACGGCAGTTGATAGTGATGACGCTTATGAAAAAGCCATTGACCGTCTATTGGAAAGCCCTCATTTTGGAGAACGTATGGCCCTGGAATGGCTGGACGTTGCACGTTATGCGGATTCTCATGGCTACCAGGATGACGGCATGAGAAATACCTGGCCCTGGCGCGATTGGGTGATTCGGAAGTTCAATGAGAACATGCCCTATGATCAATTTCTCCTAGAGCAATTGGCAGGAGATCTTTTACCGGAACCTAGCAAGGATCAATTGCTTGCCACCTGTTTCAACCGAAATCATCCCCAATCTCAGGAAGGAGGCGTGGTTGATGAAGAATATCGAGTCGAATACGTAGTTGATCGAACCAATACCTTCGGTAAGGCACTCATGGGAATTACGGTAGAATGCGCCCAGTGCCATGACCACAAATACGATCCCATAAGTCAGGAAGACTACTATTCTCTATATGCCTACTTCAACAACAACAATGATGCAGGCATAGTACCCTATAATGGAGAAGCGGCACCTACAGTGATGCTCCCTACAGCCGAAGAAAATCAGAAACTGGCTGAGCTCAGAGCAAAGATGAAGCCTTTGGAAGCTGCCATTGAAAAAGAGAATTATGTGGCAGACCTCAAGAGGTGGTTAGGCAAAAGAAGCCCCAAAGTTGGCAAGCCCGGAGGATTAAAGGCAGAATTCTCATTTGAAAAGGAATTGACGGTTAAGCGGGCCTCACTCAATTTGGATGGAAAGAAAAGTCCAGGATGGGCAGGAATTGGCAAAAAAGGTACAATTACCGCTTATTTCAATAAAGTAAAAGGGCGGGCAGATGCAGCAATTCTCGGGGATAAGGATCGAAAACCCGAACTGGTGGAAGGAGTAAAAGGAAAAGGTTTAAAATTTCGAGGGGATGCAGGCATACGTTTCAATAGAGATATGGACTTTGACCGGTATCAGCCTTTTTCCGTGAGCATTTGGGTGAAAGTCCTGAAGGAGGGAGAGAAAGGTCCTATTTTCAATAATACTAATGGAGACTTCGAAGGCTATCGAGGCTGGATTTGCAAACTTAATCCAGATGGTACTCTTTCCTTTCAACTAAACTATGTATGGCCGGATAACTGTATTGATTATAAAACGACAGAGAAGGTTGCTGTAGGGGAATGGACACACATTGTGATGACCTATGATGGAAGTAGTCAAGCCTCAGGCCTAAAATTTTTTGTTAATGGCAAAGTGCCAACACATAAGTTACTCAAGGATAATCTAAATAAGAGTTTACAGCACGGAGTGAAAGGCTCAAACTGGTCCAGCTTCCCTTTTATGTTGGGCAGGGAAAAAGAACGTTCTATAGAAAACATTGTCATGGACGAGCTTAAAGTCTATGAGCGCCAACTCTCTGAACTGGAAGTACTCAATTTATTTGATCCTAAGGCCGAAATAGAGCCCTCAGAGTATCAATGGTTAGAATATTATGTACTCAGTGGAAAGAATAATTCCTTTAACCAAAACCTAAAATCACTCACAAAACTAAGGGAAGAGGAAAATCTGGTCAGTACAGATATACTAGAAGTTATGGTCATGAAGGATCGGAAAGAAGTTCGACCGACCTTTATTCTGGATAGAGGGCAATATGATGCACCTACTACAGAAGTAAATCCAAGAATTCCATCTGTATTTGCTTCTATTAACAAAGAAGAAATCCCTCAAAACAGATTGGGGCTGGCGAAATGGCTGGTCTCTCCCGAGCACCCACTGACTGCTCGTGTAGCTGTCAATCGTCTCTGGATCATGTTATTTGGAAAAGGGTTAGTAGAAACCCAGGGAGACTTTGGGAATCAGGGGCGCTTACCCAGCCATCCGGAATTGCTGGATTGGTTGGCTATGGATTTTATAGAAAAAGACTGGGACATCAAGGCCTTTATGAAACAAGTCATGATGAGTGCTACCTACCGGCAGGCATCGGTTCCGACTGAAAAGGCATTAGAAATCGATCCTGAAAATGACTGGTATTCTCACTTCCCCTCCTACCGCTTACCTGCAGAAATAATTCGGGACAATGCACTTGCAGCAAGTGGACTCCTTTCTGAAGAAATAGGAGGTCCAAGTGTCTATCCTTATCAACCAGATGGGATTTGGGCAGCTTTAGCTACCCGAAATGCGACCAAATATGTACAGGGGGAAGGAGATGAATTGTATAGGAGAAGTATGTACACCATATGGAAAAGGAGTTCGCCTCCTCCCTCTATGATGAATTTTGATGCACCCGATAGATATTATTGTGTCGTCAAAAGGCAAAAAACCGCAACTCCTCTTCAGTCCCTTGTTCTAATGAATGATCCTCAATTTCTTGAGGCGTCAAAAATGCTGGCCTCTCGGACCTTGAAGGATATCGGAGGACAATTGTCCGACAGAGTTGAATTTATGTATTTGAGCTTGTTAGGACGCTCAGCCCGGGAGGAAGAACAAAATCTGTTAGCAAAATTATACCAAGCGGAATTTGAAGCCTTCTCAAAAGAACCTGAGCGCATAGAAAAATTATTAGCAGTAGGAGAAATGAAAGCTGATCCAAATCTGGATCAGGACGCATTGGCGGCCCATACCATTCTCGCCTCTACCATTATGAACTTTGACGAATTCGTCATCAAAAGATAATCTCCAGTCATGAGCAAAGCGAATAAAAATATAGATCATATAGTAGGTGGAATGAATCGCAGAGTATTCATGCGAAACAGCCTACTAGGCCTGGGAGGATTAGCCTTTTCCTCTTTGCACAATCCGCTATCCGCCACTCCTATGATGAGTGGCCTACCTGATCTACCCCATTTCCCCGCCAAGGTTAAGCGTATTATCTACCTCTTTCAAAGCGGGGCTCCATCTCAAATGGAGCTTTTCGACTACAAACCCAAATTGAAAGAAATGTTTGGACAGGAGCTGCCGGCTTCTGTAAGGGGAAATCAGCGGGTAACGGGCATGACGGCCAATCAACGGACCTTTCCCATTGCTATGGGCGATTATGAGTTTAAACAATATGGGAAAAGTGGAATCTGGCTAAGCGAATTTTTACCGCATCATCAAAAAATCGTGGATGATATTACGGTCATCAAGAGTATGCATACCGAAGCTATCAACCATGATCCGGCTGTTACCTTTATACAAACAGGTTCACAAATTGCTGGACGCCCAAGCTTTGGCTCCTGGTTGAGCTATGGATTGGGAAGTGAGAATGAGAATCTCCCCAATTTTGTGGTTCTTCTCTCCAGAGCGAGGAAAGATGGCGGAGGTCAACCTCTATATGCGAAACTTTGGGGCAATGGATTTCTTCCATCAGAAAATCAGGGAGTTCTTTTTCGTTCGGGAGATGAGCCTGTACTTTACCTCAATGATCCAGAAGGCATGGATAGGTCCAGTCGCCGTCGTATGTTGAGCACGCTGGAAAAATTGCATGAAAGCCAGTACGATCATACGCAGGACGAAAGTGTAAAATCGCGCATCGCTCAGTATGAAATGGCCTTTCGCATGCAGATGTCTGTACCTGAAACTCTAGACCTCAGCAAGGAGCCCAGTCATATCATCGACATGTATGGCCCGGATGCCCGAATTCCGGGTACTTTCGCCTACAACTGTCTACTAGCCCGAAAACTATCTGAAGATGGAGTACGCTTTGTTCAACTCTATCATCAGGACTGGGACATGCACGGCAACCTACCTAACCTCATGAAAGGCATGGCAAAATCAGTAGATCAGCCCTCAGCTGCTCTTGTGCAGGATTTAAAGCAAAGAGGTATGCTTGATGACACCCTGGTCATCTGGGGCGGAGAATTTGGACGAGGTGCTTATTCTCAAGGCAAACTCACTCCCACCAATTACGGACGGGATCATCATCCTCGTTGCTTCTCTATTTGGATGGCCGGAGCTGGCATCAAACAAGGATTCAGCTATGGGGAAACCGATGACTTTAGTTACAACATTGTCAAAGATCCGGTTCACGTTCACGACTTTCAAGCTACCGTCATGCACCTCATGGGCATAGACCACGAACGCTTTACCTTCAAGCATCAGGGAAGACGTTATCGCCTTACAGATGTACATGGACATGTGGTGAAGGATGTGTTGAGTTAGGCTTCCTGAACCCTTCCACACAGTCCCCGTTTCCCTTTTTTTGCAAATAAGGGAAACGGCCCGCAATCAATGTACCTCTTCTGGAATGTGTGCTCATTTCCATTAATCTACCCATTAAGGGAAATGGGGCTCGACGAAAGGGTTTTAAACGTCTTAAAAAAACATTTTTCAAAAAAATCCCCCATTCTTGAAACCGCTATAGCTTCAGAGATGTCTAAGACTCGTCAATACACATTTAGAACATCTCAAGAAAAAACCCATGAACCTATTCAGCACCTTTCGATTCTTACTTCTGAGCCTCATCGCTCTTTTATTTCTGCCATCCCTTTCCGCCCAAAACATAAAAACAGTTTCTGGAGAAAGTATCGCATCAGATAAACTTGATCAGGCGATAGAGTCCATCATGGAGGCTCTGGAAATGCCGGGCCTTTCCATTGGAATCATAAACGAAAATGAACTTATCTATCACGAAGCTTTTGGCGTATCTAATTTGGAGACTAAACTTCCTGTAAATAAAGAAAGCATTTTCGAAGCAGCTTCTTTATCCAAACCCATTTTCGCCTACTTTGCAATGAAGATGGTAGAAAAAGGAAAATTGGACCTGGACAAACCTCTCTACAAATATTTTCCCCATCCAGCTATAGAAGAGAAAGACCTGGAGACTTATAAGCTCATCACGCCCCGCATGGTCCTTTCTCATAGCACAGGCTTTCCCAATCACAGCAATGGAGCAAAAATCAGCCTCTCATGCGAACCAGGAAAAGGATTTTCCTATTCGGGAGAAGCCTATCAATATCTCGCAGCCATCATCGGTATGCAACATGGAGTGGGTTGGAAGGCGGGGCTTAACGATATATTCAACAAAGAAGTCAGCATTCCCCTCAAGATGGAACATAGCTCTTTCCTTTGGACAGACTATCTGGAAGCAAACAAAGTTTATGGCCATAATACAGTAGGAAAACCCACCCACAATGATACAGGTGGATGGAGCGGAGAGACTTTCAATTCCTTTTCCAGCTTGCATAGTGAAGCCTCCGAATATGCGAAGTTCATCATCGCTATGCTCAAGGGGGAAGGTTTGAGTAAAAACTCTTTCAATGAAATGTTGGCCGAACAGAATCACTTCTCAGAAAGTGAAGTTCTATTCAAAGATACGGGTCAGACGGGCTGGGGATTGGGATTTGCACAGAAACCTACGCCTTATGGATTGATGCACCTTCACACGGGTAATAATCACACCTTCCAGGCCTACACCATGTTTATCCCCGAGCAGCAATACGGCCTGGTAGTTTTTACAAATAGCGACAAACTTCTCGACTTTTTAAAAGAGTTGGGATCTGTAATAGGAGAACAATTTTAAGCAAGCGATATGGAAGTATTAAACGAAACCTTAGGCGGACTCATCATAACCGCCGGCTTGGTAACCATTGTATATATCATCGCCAAGTATAATTACCTCATTCGGAAAATGATGATTGAGAAGGGAATGGAGGCTCCTAATAGATTTAGAAAAAGCAGGCTAATTGAATTTGCCTGCATTTCCTTTTTCCTCGGAATTGGCGTCCTCATCTCGGCTTTCTATACGAACTTACCACTAGAAGAAGACACGATGGACCTCCTTATTTGGGGGACTTTTCTTATTGTCGGAAGTTTCGGCCCGGCACTCGCATATGTAATTCGGATAAAAAGTGGGGAATAAGCCACTAACTAAAGAATCGGATTACATACAAAAAGTAAAGGATGGAGATATCCATGCCTTCCGATTTCTGGTGGATGAAAATAAGGAGATCTTATTGAGTTTGGCCCAATCTATACTCAAGGAAAAAAGTTGGGCAGAAGATGTATTGCAGGATGCCTTGATCAAGGTCTTTCACAAAATCGGCAGCTTTCGGGAAAAATCTTCTTTCAAAACCTGGCTCTATCGAATCATCATTAACAGTTGTTATAATGAATTGAAAAAAAGGAAGAACTACCAGGACCTAAAACAGGCAGTCAAGATATTTCAGCCGTACTCTGTTGAAAATAAAAATCCCCTCAAGGCATCAGAGCGTAAACTATACATTCAGGCTGCACTAGATAGATTGAAAGCCGATGAGGCTTTGTTGCTTCGCTTGTATTATCTGTGCGAGCTGAGTGTAGGGGAAATCGCGGAGAGTACCGGATTCAAAAAAGCCAAGATCAAGACCAACCTTTACCGGGGGCGGATTAATTTTAAAAAAGAATTGGAAGGAATATTAGGAAATGAAATAAGAGAGATATTATGAGAGAGCAGGATTTTAAAAAGCTGATGAAAGAAAGCAGCGTAGAGACTTCTGAGGATTTCACCGATCAACTGATGGGAAAACTAGAGGCTATCAATACGGAAAGAGAAGCAAAATTTAGCGGGCAATTAAGTTTGCAACTCGGCTTTCTAGCAGCCTTAGTTGTTGTACTTAGTTTTTGTTTCGCTGTATATTTTCTGGAAGTAAAGCCCCTATTTATCCTAGCTATGGGCGGCTTGATGATTGCCTTGAATCGAATGCTTCATTTGAAACAGCAATATGAAAAGCTGAAAAGCATGTCTATTTGATTTTCTCATTCTCTTCTTCCATACCAAAAGCGGAATAAGTCACTCTTGCCTTTGGGCCTGAGTGATTTAGGAAGAATCAGATGCAGAAGTAAAAAGATAACGGCCAGGCTATGGGAAATGAATAGCTGTATTACGGCCTTAAAGCCCAATTCATCTTTGCGACCTGTTGTAACGAGCGGAGTTTTTAGCATATGAAATTTCAGCTTTTTCTTCCTGCCCGCCTTTTTCAATCTTCGTACAAACTCAATTTCCTCCAGGGCAAATAAGTCTTCACTAAAGCCTCCTATTTCTTCGAACACATCTCTTCGACATAAAACAAAGGCTCCCCAGGTGTAAGAAAATAGACGCATGAAGGGATTGAGGCGCTCCATCTGCAATTTACTCCACATCCTTCCTCCTCGTACATCTACCGTTGTTCCAGCCCCCAAAGAATTTTTCATCCTTAAAATTTTTTTAGCCTCACCCAGTAGCTCAATTGGTGGATAAGAATCCGCATCGATAAACAAGAGGAATTTCCCCTCAGCTATGCTTGCCCCTGTATTTCGGACACGAGAAATTTGGTGAATGGATTCCTGAACCAACTTTGCCCCCAGATCTTTGGCTATCCTGGCAGTATCATCAGTTGAAGCATTGTCCGCAAGTATAAGCTCCCATAAAAAATCATCTCCAAAGACTTCTTTCATCCCTGTTTGAATTCGTTTTATCGAATCTCCGATTAGCTTTTCCTCATTAAAGGCCGGTATGATGACAGATAGGTCCACAAGGGAATTTACAGAAAGTCTATTTCTTTCAGGCTTTTTCCGTAGCTTTTATCTCAAAAGCATTAAACTACTTTATGGAATCTACTACCCCCAACCGCCGCAGCTTCATCAAGCAAACAGGCATCACCCTTTCTGCAACTGCTTTCCTCGGTCTTTCTCCATTGGCTTGTCAATCTCAGGAGGAATTGACCATACAGGGAGCCATCGATATCATCATGGCTCAAGTGCCAGTCGAAAAAAATCCAGATACCGTAGACACCATCAAATCCAGTACAGGAGATCAGAAGCTCACAGGCATTGTTACTACCTTTTTGGCAACAATAGAGGTTATCCGAGCAGCCATTGATAAAAATGCCAACCTCATTATTACACATGAACCGACCTATTACAACCATAGGGATGAAGTAGAATGGTTGAAAGAAGATCCTGTATATGAATACAAAAGAAATTTACTGGAAGAGAATAATATAGTTGTATGGCGTTTCCATGATTACTGGCACAAAGTGAGGCCAGATGGCATTCTCCAGGGATTTATAAATGCTATGGGCTGGCAAGGTTTTCTCAACACCAAAATTGAAAATGCCTGTTTTATCCCTAAAACTACGATGAAAGAACTCGCTTCCTTTCTAAAAAGACAATTGAAATTGGATCGGTGCTTTTATATAGGAGATCCAGAGTTAGCATGTTCCAGTATAGGAATGCTACCCGGATCCTGGGGTAGGGAGAAACATATTGATTTGTTGAGAAAAGATATTGACGTGTTGATTATAGGCGAAGCAGCTGAATGGGAAACCGTAGAATATGTCCGAGACGCATCAATGGCTGGTATGAAAAAAGGATTGATAATCCTCGGACATGCCAATAGCGAAGAACCGGGTATGTTTTATCTGGTTGAGTGGCTGGGGCGCTTTTTACCACAAGTTCCGATTTTTCATGTGCCTGCCAGGGATCCATTCGTCCCGGTTTAGGGATGAATGGGGGTTCTTGTGTACAGGTTTTCTCGTGTTCGTGTTTCTTAATAATTACGAGAACACCTGAACATAAGAACACAAGAGCCCATCTACTTCTCCTCCCCCGTTTCAAATCCAACGATCAATTTTTCGATCGCCATTTCCAAGCGTTCTATGCGTTTATCTATGCGACCGCTGAGTTTGGTTTCGGCAACACCCTTCCAGAGTTTACGCTCTTGTACATTTGAGGCAAAGAGTAGATCGATACTAGCGATGATATTGCTCTCTGTAACAAAGCGTTCTTGCTGTAGATCATAGTAATTATATCGACCATAAAAAGTTCGTGAATACGGTCCATAATTGTAGGGACCATTATTATAGCGGGAACGATTTCTGTCAGTTCGAATATAATTCAGTCGCATATCCAGCAAGAGGTCCGGATTATCTGCAGAATATACATATCCTGCTTCTTCCATTTCCTTAATTACTGCTTGTTCCAAGACTGCACGTGTTTTTTCGGTATCTACCCGGTTTACTTTTACTCGTTTTTCAACCTCTGCAAAGGCAAAGGTCTCAAAGTCATTTTTGTTGCTTCTATTTATCTGATCTGCGGAAACCAATTTTGCACTTTGGCAAGCACTCAACAAGAGGGCCATTCCACCTATCATCCAGAGTATATTCCTCATATTCAATTTTTATTTTCTATTTACAGGAGGGATTTATTGGGCTTCTCCCTAATCAAGTATAAAAATTTTTCAGCATCCATTCCATGAGAAAGGGAAATTTTGCATATTCATTTAGAATCCTTTCCAATCACAAGCTATATGAACTTCTACAAAAACTCTCCTCAATTAAACAGGCGTAATTTTTTACAAAAAGCTTCTGCCCTGGGCATAATTTCAATGCTTCCCGGCAGCATGTTTAGCAGCAATACGACACTCAGTAAAAAACTGGGAGTCAATCTTGGGGTAATTACTTATAGCTTCCGCACTATGCCGGGAAGCGCAGAGGATTTACTCTCGTATTTAGCAGAACTAGAGCTAAATAGCACCGAATTGATGGGCGATCCTGCCGAAGCCTTTGCCGGGGCTCCTATTCGCCCTAAAGTAAAAAACTGGCGTAATCAAACGGATAAAGAAAAGGAATCCATGCAAGCCTGGCAAAAGGCTCTCCATAACTGGCGAATGAATCCTCCAATGGAAAAATTTAAGGAGTTAAAAAAGATGTATGCTAAAGAAGGGGTAGCCATCGATATCATAAAATTTAATTTGGCGCGTATGGATGATGATGAGGTAAATTATGCCTTCAAAGTTGCAAAGGCTCTCAACGCAAGGGGAATCACCCTCGAAAGAAGCGATGCCGCCATGCAGAGGCTGGCTCCTTTCGCCAGCGAACACAAGCTCAAAATCGGCTATCATAATCACGCAAAAGTAAATTTTAATAGCTGGGATAAAGGCCTCGAACTTTCTGACTATAATGCCCTCAATCTGGACATCGGGCATTATGTTGCCGGGACCAATGAATCTCCCATTCCCCTTATCAAAAAATACCACAATCGAATTACAAATCTTCACCTCAAAGACCGCAAAAAGGATAATGGTGCTAATTTACCCTGGGGAGAAGGAGATACCCCAATAGGTGAAGTGATGAGGCTCATGAGAGATGAGAAATACGATTTTCAGGCAGGGATTGAACTGGAATACAAAATTCCGGAGGGTTCTAATGCAGTGAAAGAGGTCAAAAATTGCATTGATTTTGTCAAGGATGCTTTGGCTTGAAGAAAGTAAGAATGAAGAACAAGGAATTGAGAAGTGAGGGTATTTCTCTTTGACCTAATCAATAGCTAAACTTCTCCATTTTCCGTTCCTTGTTCCTTGTTCCTTGTTCCTTGTTCCTTGTTCCTTGTTCTTAATTCATTCTCGTCGAAAGCTTTTAAATGCCATAATTTCAAAAAATGATTCGCAACCTACTCCTACTTTCTCTATGCCTTCTTATCTGGGCATGTTCTCCAACAGCACAAACTACTATTCAAAACGAAAAGGAAGAATGGATTTCTCTCTTCAATGGCAAGGATCTGAGTGGATGGGATATCAAAATCGCCGGAAGAGAATTGAATGATAATTTCCTCAATACATTTGTGGTGGAAGATGAAATACTTCGGATCAAATATGATGAATATGACGAATTTGGAACCCTCTTTGGGCATCTGTATTATGAGAAGCCCTATTCCTATTACAAGTTTCGTTTTGAGTATCGCTTTGTAGGAGAGCAGACCAAAGGAGGTGCTTCCTGGAATGTGCGAAACAGTGGGGTGATGTTTCATTCTCAATCTGCACAAAGTCTGAGTTTTAATCAGCACTTTCCGGTTTCTATTGAGCTTCAGACACTGGGAGGATTAAATAAAGGAGAGCGTCATACTGCCAATTTATGTACTCCGGGAACTATGGTTGAATATAAAGGGAAACTCGACCAAACGCACTGCATTAGCTCTAGCTCAAAAACCTATCATGGAGATCAATGGGTAGCGGTAGAAGTAGTGGTTTTGGGGGATTCAGTAGTTCATCACATCATAGAGTCAGATACCGTTTTGACTTTTATGAAACCTATGGTTGATAGTACTTTTATTTCTGCAGGAAATGGAAGTTGGGAATCATTTGGGGTAGAAAATGGAGATTATTGGAAAGCAAAGCATGGAGAGTTATTGGCTTCTGGTCATATCGCTTTGCAGGCAGAAAGTCATCCCATCGATTTTCGGAACATTGAATTATTGGATTTGGAGGGATGTATGGATAAAAAGGCGAAAAATTATCGAAGCTATTATCTGAAGCATAAGGGGGAGGATTGTTTGTATTGAGGTACAAACAACGTTCAGCATAAAAAACAAGCTGTCATCCCGGAATCTATGAGATATCCGGGATCTCTAGCCACCTAATCAAGTTTGCAAGAGATCCCGGCTCTTTTATTAAGTCCGGGATGACAAATTATATTTTCACTTTTCCGTCTCCATCCGCTCCACCACATTCAAGAGCGAACGAACAGTATGATACGACCCCTTCCAAATCCCACTCTTATTACCATTTTTACGTTCAGGCTCCTTATCCAATCCACCCGTATAAAAACCTCCATACTCATGATCTATAAGATAGGTATTGATGTAGTCCCATTGTTTTAGGAACTTTTCTCCATAAGCCATAGGATCATCAGGATAAAGGCCCTCCATGAGTTGTAGGGTATTCAAGGTTTCAACTTGCGCCCACCAGTTTTTGGTGTCTCTAACAATCTCTATAGTCCCCTCCTCCTTTAAATAATAGCCTCCATCATATATCCCGCCTACAGAATCATCAAACCCAAATCTCAGGGCATGATCAACCATTTGCTTTGCCACTTCATGAGTCCGTACGCTTTCTTCCCTAATCACCTCTTCGGCCTCTAATAGCAAATAGGCCGTTTCGATATCATGCCCAAAAGAAACATGGTCCAGGTAGTGGTTATTCTCTCTGCTCTCTGCCGTCGAATCCCTATAGCTCAGAGGAGTCCAATCCCGCCAGAAATGAAGCCGCATATACCCCTTTTCATGAGTGATAGTATCCCTTATTATGCCGATAAGTTCTTTTATGCGACTTTTTAGCAAATCATCTGGCCAAACTCCATATAATTCGCTGAAGGCTTCTAATAAATGAATGCTGCTATTCTGATCTTTGGGAGGAGTTCGCCCCAATCCTTTTTCAAGCACATATCCATCTTGCTCCATAAACTGAAAATATCCTCCCATTACAGAATCGTGGCTATATTTCTCCAACCAATTGAATCCATGCTTTGCATAGGCCAAGGCATCCTCATTTCCCGATATTTTGACAAAAGCTGCCAATCCGTAAATCCCAAAAGCATTCCCATAGGCTTCTTTGATAATCCGTTTTTCTTGTGGATGATCCAACATTTCTCCCTGCTGGTTCACCAAATTAAAAAAGCCTCCATACTCCGCATCCCACATAACTTCTTGCAGGTATTTAGCTCCATGTGCTGCCATTTCTTTATAATATTCATCTCCGGTCCGATTATAGGCTTTAGAGGTCGTCCATACATGCCGAGCCTGAGTCACTATCATCTTATTTTGTTCACCCGTTTTTTTCCAGGCATAATCAAAATCTGTCAAAAATCCCCCATAGGCACTATCTATCACCCGCGGGTACCAGGGCTCCAGGATTTTTTTCATCAGCACCCGCTCCACATCCGAAGCAAGGAGCATTTCCTTTGGGACTTCTTCTTTACAGGCAAATTGAAAAATACCCATACAAGTCAGAATCAGTATAAGCTTTTGCCTGATTTTATGCATTCTTCGGATTTTTGATTAGGTTAATTTCTTACTGAATATAATCAATCACTGAGATTCATGTGGAAAAGCTCGGATATCGATCCGAAAATCTTTTATCCCTCTGTGCTACTACTCATTGCAGTTTCTATTCCTCTACTGATTTGGCCAGAGCAAAGTTTTGTGTATTTGGACGCTCTTAAAGTCTGGATAGAAAATTATTTTGGGCTAGTCTATATCTGGCTTGCTCTAGGGGTTTTGACCTTCGTAGGCTATCTTTCTTTCGGAGCAAAGGGGACACTTAAATTGGGAAATATAAAACCACGCTATTCCAATTACAGTTGGGCATCCATGCTTTTTTGTGCCGGGGTAGCTACAGGAATTTTGTATTGGGGAATTATTGAATGGGCCTATTACTATAACTTACCTCCATTGGGAGTTGAAGCTCGGTCAACAGAAGCAATAGAGTGGGCAGCAACTTATGGAATGTTTCATTGGGGAATTTTAGGTTGGGCTTTTTACGCTTTACCCGCTGTAGCGATTGCTTACTTTTTTTATGTCCGAAAGATTCCCCGCTTGCGTATGAGTACGGCTTGTGTAGAGGTTTTAGGAGAAAGGCGAGAAGGCTGGCTAGGGAAAAGCATGGATGTATTCTTTATGATCGGTCTCCTGGGAGCTTCAGGGACCTCACTTGGATTGGGAACGCCTATGGTCGCTTCGGGCCTGGCAGAAATATTAGGGATGGAGGAAAGCTTTTTCTTTCAGCTCATCGTTATCTGTTTTTGCACCCTCATTTTTGCAACTTCAGTTTCCCTGGGATTAGATAAAGGGATCAAGCGTTTAAGTAATTTCAATACAACTTTTGCCTTCATTTTTCTAGGTTTCATTTTACTCGCCGGTCCGACTACATTCATCCTAAAAATGACTACCAATAGTGTGGGGCTTATGCTGCAAAATTTCATTCGCATGAGTACCTGGACCGAAGCTTTGGCTGATACTCGTTTTGTAGAAGATTGGTCTATTTTTTATTGGGCATGGTGGACAGCCGTGGGACCTTTTATGGGGATATTTATCGCTCGTATTTCTGAAGGAAGAAGTATCCGTCAAATCATTGGTGGAACTATCCTCTTCGGAAGTCTGGGATCTATACTCTTTTTCGGGGTTTTGGGAAATTATTCCTTGCATCAGGAGTTAAATGGTGGAGTTGCTTTGACGCAGTATATAGCAGATGGACAAGCTCCTCAGGGGATTATTGCTATTATTCAAAGCCTCCCGTTTGGAGAGGTAGTTTTGATCCTTTTCTGCTTTATGTCGGTAGTTTTTATGGCGACTTCTTTTGATTCGACTTCCTTTATTCTAGCTAGTAATTCCAGTCCTGATTTGGGGGAGAATCAAGAACCGGCTCAATGGCATAGGCTTTTCTGGGCAATCGCCCTTGTGCTTCTACCCATTGCCCTTATGTGGGTAGGAGGTTTAGATGCCTTAAAAACCATTGTCCTCATTTCGGCATTACCCTTAGTAGCTGTTTATATTCTTATGATGATCTCCTTATTAAAGGCGTTAAGAAAACTGAAGAAAGATTAAACCCATCAACCCCACAAAAAACACATAATAGAGGGTCGGGATAATGGTCTTCCGAAGAATATTCCCCTCCTGTCCCAGCAAGCCTACAGTTGCAGATGCCGCCACCACATTGTGAATGGCTATCATATTTCCAGCGGCGGCGCCTACTGCCTGCATAGCTACTAT
Source organism: Bacteroidota bacterium (assembly GCA_039819665.1). Classification (GTDB taxonomy): domain Bacteria; phylum Bacteroidota; class Bacteroidia; order J057; family J057; genus JAWPMV01. The sequence continues at coordinate 9,973 of JBCBRM010000057.1, read as the reverse complement.
GATATTGGCGGGCATGGCCAATCTTTCAGCTACTCCAAACTGAAATAAACTAAACATGAGATTACTTACCGTATTGCTTCCTGCAATGAAAGCACCCAGAGCACCAATTGAAGGCGCGAATAGAGGATAAATGGCTCCCACGCTGGCAGCTACCCACTCTGCCATTGCAATGGGCATAGCAGGTAAATCAGTAGTGTTAAGGCCAGAGTTAATATAAATACGAACCATAGGCACCGTAAATACCAACACAAATCCTGCTCCCAGCAACATCCTTGCACTTTCGCCTAAAGCCTTCTTGAAGTCCTCTGCTCGCATCTTATGTAGGTAAAAGGTAATAATACAAACAACTACCAGAATGGCTCCTGGCAAGTAAAGCGGAGCTGTAGCGGCATTTATACCCGTCCCCAATATACTTTCCCAGCTTATTTTCAGATTGGAGAGAAAAGCTTTGAGGGGTAACTGAGAAAGACGAGTCAACACCAACAGCACGCCCACCAACACATAAGGTATCCAGGCTAGCAGCAAATTGGGTCCCTGTTGTTCTTCGTTCTTTAAACTAATATCTATTTTCCCCAACCAATCAGTCTCCCAATCCTTTTTAGGAGGAAAATCCCAGCTTTCCTTTGGCAATAAAAATCCACGTCTGGCAGCAGCGGTTACGATCAATAATCCGATAGGTGCTCCAAGCAAAGAAGGAAATTCAGGCCCGAGGAATAGTCCATTCAGGAGATAGGGTATGGTAAAGGCTAATCCTCCAAATAAAGCAAAAGGGAAAATCTGTAATCCTTCTTTCCAGGATTTATTGGCTCCGAAATAGCGGGTCATGACACATACCATAAAAAGCGGCATTAGGGTTCCAGCAATGGCATGAAAAATGGCGATGTTCCCGGTGATGAGTTGTAGGTATTCGGGGAAAGAAGAACCTGCAGCGATTAGATCTGTTTCCAGCCCCTCGCTAAATAATCCCCCACGTAATCCCACCAAAACCGGAGTACCCACTGCTCCAAAGGTTACGGCTGTACTCTGAACCATCATTCCCATCACCACAGCAGCCAAAGCAGGAAAGCCTAAAGCTACCATGAGAGGAGCCACAATGGCTGCAGGAGTTCCAAATCCAGCTGCTCCTTCAATAAAGGAACCAAAGAGCCACGCAATTATAACCACCTGCACACGCCGATCCGGACTGATATCCGTAAAACCTAGCCGAATTACTCGTACTGCCCCGGAGTACTTGAGCACATTGAGTAGCAGTATGGCCCCAAAGATGATAAAGAGGATGTCGAAAGTAATGAATAAACCCTGAATGGTAGAAGCAGCTATATCTGTAAAGGAGAGTTCCCAGCCGAAATAGGCTATAATAGCTGTGAGTATAAAGGCTAAGGGCATGACAGTCTTGGCGGGCATGCGAAAACCAACCAACAGGATGGCAGAAGCCAAAATGGGAAGTACAGCCAATAAGGCCAGCAAGGAGAGGCTCATGAGTAGTAGGTTCTAAGGCGAAGCTTATGCTTCTTTATTAAGGTATTGGAAAAATGGGAGATTTAAAAAGGGAGATGCTTTTCCTATGGTATTTATAGCTTAGGGAAAGGGTAATTGAAATGGCTTAGCTCCTTACGCCTGCTCAGGATGAAATGTGTAGGTTCAAGTATCCATAAAACAAAAAACCCCGCTACTGCGGGGCTTTCATTTATACGGTCATGGCTTCCATTTGCATGATCTGTTCCCGATCCGGGCCGACAGATACATAACTAATCGGAACGCCTATGTAATCTTCAATCATTTTTATATAGTCCTTGAGGACTGAAGGTAATTCGTCTTTATGACGAGCTCCTGTGATATCATCTTTCCAACCGGGATGTGGCTCATAAATTGGCGTTATCCCACTTTCTATATTGTATGGAACCTGATCCGTTTCTGTACCGTCTTCCAGACGGTATTTAGTACATACCATGAGCTCATCCATGATCGAAAGCACATCGGCCTTTGTCATGATCATGTCTGTAGTACCATTGAGCTTGACTGCGTATTTCAGGATCGGCAAATCCAACCATCCAGTACGACGAGGTCTGCCGGTAGTTGCTCCGAATTCATGGCCTTCTTTTCGGATTTTTTCGCCTACTTCATCATCCAGTTCAGTAGGAAATGGTCCACTGCCCACCCGTGTACAGTACGCTTTGAATATCCCAAATACTCTTTTGATTTCCTGGGGAGGAACTCCCAATCCCAAGCATGCACCAGAGGTAGTGGTATTTGAACTGGTTACGAAAGGATAGTTTCCAAACTCAATATCAAGTAGCATGCCCTGGGCCCCTTCTGCAAGAATCGTCTTTCCTTCTGCCAAGGCATCTTGCAGATAGTATTCAGAGTTTACTAGTTGCAGCCCTTTCAGGAACTCGATCGCCTCTTTGAATTGAGTTTCCGTTTCAGAAAGGTCATATTCAAAATCGTAAAGGCTATCCAGCATGTTTTTGTGCTTGGCTACCAGAGCTGAATATTTTGATTCAAAATCTTTCGACAGCACATCTCCTACTCTCAATCCATTTCTTCCTGTCTTATCCATGTAAGTTGGGCCAATCCCTTTGAGGGTTGAGCCAATCTTCTTATCTCCTTTAGCCTTCTCAGAGGCAGCATCCAATATTTTATGGGTGGGAAGGATGAGATGGGCCCTTTGAGAAATCAGTAATTTCTCTCTTACGGGTTCGCCGGTTTTTTCAAGGTTCTCAATCTCACGGCGCAAGGTAATGGGGTCAATTACAACTCCATTTCCGATTAAACAGGTGGTATTTGCATGAAAAATTCCGGAGGGGATGAGGTGAAGCACATACTTCTGTCCATTGAAAACAATGGTATGTCCTGCATTCGGACCTCCCTGGAAACGAGCAACTATGTCATACTGAGGAGTAAATACATCCACAACTTTTCCTTTCCCTTCATCTCCCCATTGTAAGCCTAGCAATACGTCTACTGGCATGGTGTTTTATGTGAAAAAGTGAATAGGGCCAAATGCTTGACCCAATTGAAAGCGCAAAGGAAACCTAAATTCCTTTCTTTTCATAGCTTATTTGCTGAAAACTTCCATAGCTTCTTCCTTGGTAGAGTGGATTTGGAAGATGGTGTTAAGTTTTGTGATCAGCAAAAGGTTTTTGATATAGTCAGAGGGATTGGACAAGGTAACTTCACCTCCTGATTTTCTGGCTTTGGTCAGGAGTGTAATAAGTACTCCCAGTCCGCTACTATTGATATGTTGCAGGTTTTGCAGATCAATGACAAAGTTTTTCAATCCATTGTCAAGCTGCTCTGTAAAAGACTCGGTGATGGTGATTCCATCTTTTTCCCCGATAAGATTCCCCTGCAATTCGTATACTCCTATGTTATTCTCTTCTTTGAACGTAAACTCCATTGTTCTAGTCTTATAATCTATTCCTGTGTTTTAACCTCCGGGCAGGTAGTACATCTGCCATAGATGGTAAATGAATGGTGGCTCACCTTGAAATTAAGGATGTTGCCGATTGTGTTTTCAATTTCCCCGATACGCGGGTCGCAAAATTCCATCACCTTCCCACAATTGATGCAGATGAGGTGATCATGTTGTTTGTATCCGTAAGATTTTTCGAAAAGGCTCTGGCTAGAACCGAATTGGTGCCTTTTGACCAAATCACATTCTACCAACAGGTCTAGTGTATTATATACAGTAGCCCTGCTTACTCGGTAGTTTTTATTCTTCATGTGGATATACAGGGATTCCACGTCAAAGTGATCCGAGCGACTATAAATCTCTTCCAGGATAGCAAACCTTTCGGGAGTCTTTCTCTGTCCTTTACTGTCGAGATAGTCCGAAAAAATTTGTTTTACCTCCTGGATGCGTTCCTGTTGTTTAAAAGGAGGGAGATCTGGCATAAAAACATTAATTTTTCAAAGCCCGTAAAGATACTAAAAAAAAAGCAAAAGGCGTTCCTTTTAACCAGATATCCGCCCTTCATCTTACCTTTTACCGGCCCTTCTTTGACGACGATTTTTTCCGGTATCGTCAGCCAGAGTTCGCTTAATGGCCCAGTAGGCGAAATAGAATCCTCCAGCTACGACAGCCAGAGTCAAAAAGATTCCCAGCGCATTCATAATATAAGGATGTTGGTTAGCGAGTAATAGCTTAGGCCTTAATGGCTTAGGCTCTTTTATAAGATACACAATCCCGCATCCTTAAACAAAAAAGGCTGCCTATGTGGCAGCCTTTTTATTTTATGATTACATCATGCCAGGCATTCCACCACCATGGGCATGTGAATGCCCGTGATCTGCTTCAGGCTCAGGCTCGTCAGTAATAACTGCCTCAGTTGTCAGCAACAAACCAGCGATAGATGCAGCATTTTCAAGTGCACTTCTTGTAACTTTGGTTGGGTCGATGATCCCGGTTTTGAAGAAGTTTTCGTAAGTCTCATTACGGGCGTTGAATCCGTAATCTCCTTCTCCTCCTCTTACTTCGTTTAGGATTACACCAGCTTCAAGCCCTGCGTTTCCTACAATCTGACGAAGAGGCTCTTCCAACGCACGACGTACGATAGCCACACCTACGCCAACTCCACCAGCAAGCAGTTTGTCATTGATACCACCACGACCTTTTTCCAAAGCATCGATGGCGCGTACCAAAGCAACCCCCCCACCAGGAACGATGCCTTCTTCTACTGCAGCTTTAGTTGCGTGAAGGGCGTCATCCACACGGTCTTTCTTTTCTTTCATTTCTACCTCAGTCGCAGCACCTACGTAGATTACAGCAACACCGCCAGACAGTTTAGCCAGACGCTCTTGCATTTTTTCTTTGTCGTAATCAGAAGTACTGGTTTCGATCTGAGACTTGATTTGACCTACTCTTGCACTGATGTTTGCAGGATCACCTTCTCCGTCAACAATAGTAGTATTGTCTTTGTCGATGGCTACTTTCTTTGCAGAACCCAGCATGTCGAGGGTAGTGTTTTCCAGTTTGAATCCGCGCTCTTCAGAGATAACAGTTCCTCCGGTCAGAATAGCAATGTCTTCCAACATAGCTTTTCTTCTGTCCCCAAATCCAGGAGCTTTTACAGCTGCTACTTTGAGCGATCCGCGGATTTTATTTACAACCAAAGTAGCGAGAGCTTCTCCGTCTACATCTTCTGCAACGATCAACAATGGACGTCCAGTTTGTACGGTTTGCTCAAGTACTGGAAGAAGGTCTTTCATTTGAGAGATCTTCTTGTCAAAAAGAAGGATGTAGGGAGCTTCCAAAACAACTTCCATGTTGTCTGGATCAGTTACGAAATAAGGAGAAAGGTATCCTCTGTCGAACTGCATACCTTCAACTACCTCGAGGTAAGTTTCGAGACCACGAGCTTCTTCAACAGTGATTACTCCATCTTTTCCTACTTTGTCCATAGCGTCAGCGATGAATTTTCCAATCTCTTCATCATTGTTAGAAGAAATGGTTGCAACCTGTGCAATTTCACCAGAGCCACTAATTACTTTAGACATCTCTTTCAATTCTTTCACTACTACTTTGGTAGCTTCAGAGATTCCTTTTTTCAGTTCCATTGGATTGTGTCCTGCAGTTACATTTTTCAATCCTTCGCGAACCATAGCTTGTGCCAAAACGGTAGCAGTAGTTGTTCCATCACCTGCAATATCAGCAGTTTTAGAAGCAACTTCTTTAACCATCTGTGCTCCCATATTTTCTACGGGATCAGCCAATTCTATTTCTTTGGCAACCGTAACACCATCTTTAGTGATATTCGGTGCTCCGAATTTCTTGTCTATAACTACATTGCGACCTTTAGGTCCGAGGGTTACTTTCACAGCGTTCGCAAGTGCATCAACCCCTCTTTTCAGCCTATCTCTGGCTTCTACATTAAAATCGATCTTTTTAGCCATTGTCTAAATGATTTTTCTTTGTGTTTAAGTGTAAAGAATGCTAGATAATAGCGAGAATGTCAGATTCACGCATCATGAGGTAATCTGTTCCTTCTACATTGATCTCAGTACCTGAGTACTTTCCATAGAGCACAGTATCACCAACTGAAACAGTAGTAGGCTCGTCCTTTTTACCAGGACCTACAGCTACGACAGTACCTTTTTGTGGTTTTTCTTTGGCTGTATCGGGAATGTAAATACCCGAAGCCGTTTTTTCCTCTGCTTGTGCTGGTTCTACCAACACTCTGTCAGCCAGGGGTTTAATGTTTAATGCCATTATTTTGTAACAATTTAGGGTTTGAAACTTTTTATCAATTCTTACGTTGAAAACGTTTTTCGAAAAATGTGCCAATCATGGATATTCTGACAGAATTGACGCATTCGCAGGATTTGACATGACCAAATGACATTCTGTCACCTGTATTGTCAGGGCGCGAAGTTGGCCAATTATTTTAAAAAAGGAAAGCTGAGAATTAATAAATGCCAGAGCCTTAGTGGGTTCAGATAGTTTTTTTAGCTTAAATTGCCGCAAAGTCACACCCAATTTATTCCTGATTTTATGCAATTCCCTCTCTTTCAAGCCCCTGAATCCTGGAGAAAAATTACAACTTTGGACATGCACACGGAGGGAGAACCCCTGCGTGTCATAATGTCCGGATTTCCTGAATTGGAAGGCAGACATATTCTCGACTACCGGGCATTCGCCAGAGATAATTGGGATACGTTACGTACAGCACTTATGTGGGAACCCCGGGGGCATGCAGATATGTATGGGGCTATCCTAACTCCCCCCGTGAGCCCTGAGGCTGACTTTGGGACCTTTTTCCTCCACAATGAAGGCTATAGTACGATGTGTGGGCATGCGATCATTGCATTGGCTACCCTGGCTGTAGAAACAGGACTTATAAAAAAAGAAGAAGGAGATAATCCTGTTACGATAGATACTCCAGCTGGATTGGTGAAAGCCTTTGTTAGGGTAAAATTTGGAGAAATCCAAAGTGCATATTTTCAAAACGTGCCTTCCTTTGTGGTAGCACTGGATCAGGAAATAGAAGTTGAAGGTATGGGAAAGATTACCTATGATCTGGCTTTTGGAGGGGCATTTTATGCATATGTAAAAGCAGCAGATGCCAGAGTGGGATTGGATGGAAAAGATTTCAGGGACCTAATTGATAAAGGTATGCGGATTAAACGAGCAGTGATGGAAAGTTCTGCTTTAGTAAAACACCCTTTCGAAAAAGAACTTAGCTTTTTGTACGGAACTATATTTGTTGGGGAAGCGGATGAGGAAAGTATGGCCGATAGTAGAAATGTCTGCGTTTTTGCTGAAGGAGAAGTGGATCGCAGTCCTACAGGTACCGGGGTGAGTGGAAGAATGGCCATTCATCATGCGAGAGGAGAAGTAAAAGTCGGAGAGCAAATGCTAATAGAAAGTATTTTGGGTACGCAGTTTTGGGGATCGGTTATTGAAGAAACCAGCTTTGGGGACTTCAAGGCCATAATTCCGCAAGTAGAAGGACGGGCTTTTATCACTGGCAAACATGAATTTTTGATTGACCCTCGAGATCCATTGGGGGAAGGATTCATCTTAAGATAGTCCGAGTATCTGGAATTCTCCTCGATAAACCGTAATTTAAGCCTGATTTCAATACACCCGAACATGTCTAATCTACGCGGCAATCTCCCAGGTTTATGTAGGCTGCATTCATTTTCCTGCGAATCTCCTACAAATGAAAGTATTAATCTGGATGTACAGGTAATGAAATTGCCAGGGTCTCCCAAAGCATCAGGTGGTCTATGGGATCTTTACAATCAGGTGTCCTTAGGTGATTTTAAGCCGGGTATAAAAGAAGAGCAGCATATATTTTCCAAACAGTATTTCCATGAATGTGGTTCTATATTCCCGGATACTAAAATTACTACTAAAGATTTAAATTTTTTTATAAAAATGTGTTCAGAGTTTAGAGGAAAGTAGAAGAAATTGCCCTCAACTCACCTCTTTAACAACTTTTCCGTATATACTTTTAAGAGACAATGAAAAAAGATCAGTTATCCCGAAGGCAATTTCTAAAGTATGCAGGACTTGTAAGTCTGGGTTTTTCCGGTTTGCAAAGTTTTGCCTGCAATACCCAAATGGCCATAGCTACTCCCGAACCTTTCAGAAAAAGAGGCTATGGTCCCCTGCACAATGACAGGGATGGTATCATGAACCTTCCCAAAAGGTTTACCTACAAAATCATCAGCGAACAGGGCATGTATATGGATGATGACTTCCTTTTACCAGGTAAGCCTGACGGAATGGCGACTTTCGTTGGCCCCAAAGGAAGTACTATTGTAGTTCGGAATCATGAAGTTAGCCCAGAAATGAGAGATTTAGGCCCTTTTGGAGAAGGACAGAAACTTCTTTCTAAACTCGCGAAGGACGAAATGTACGATATGGGCCGAAGGGAACTTCCTTGTTTGGGAGGAACCACCACTTTCGTTTACAATACCAAAGAAAATAAAATAGAAAGACAATTTCTTTCATTAGCTGGAACAACCCGAAACTGCGCAGGCGGTCCTACCCCCTGGAATAGCTGGATTTCTTGTGAAGAGACAGTAGACAGAGCCGGGATGCGACTGGAAAAAGATCATGGATATCCTTTCGAAGTGCCTGCTACCTCAGAGATTTCTTTAGCTGATCCCATTCCCCTCAAGGATATGGGCCGTTTTCAACATGAAGCTGTCGGAGTTGATCCACGCACTAGCATCGTTTATCAGACGGAAGATCGCAATGATGGAGTGCTTTACCGATTCTTACCTGCTCAGGAAGGAAAGCTTCATAATGGAGGGAAACTGCAAGCGCTAAAACTTAGAGATTTTGAAAGTTGGGATACCCGAAACTGGGAAGGAATGGACGCTCCTAAAGTAGAGATAGGAGTAAAGTATGCTGTAGAGTGGATAGATTTGGATGGCATTGATTCTCCCTATGATGACCTCCGATATCGCGCCTTCGAAGCAGGAGCTGCTCGTTTTGCAAGAGGTGAAGGCGTTTGGTTTGGAGAAGGTGAGTGCTTTTTCGCCTGTACTTCCGGAGGCAAAGATAAGACCGGACAAATTTTCAGGTATATCCCGAGCAGGTACGAGGGAGATTCCCGCGAATTAGCTGAGCCCGGAGTTCTGGAACTCTTTGTAGAGCCCAACAATACTCGTCTGGTAGAAAATTGCGATAACCTGACGATGTCGCCTAAAGGCGATTTGGTGGTGTGTGAGGATAAAGAAAATCCACGTGTCATAGGTATTACTCCAGATGGGCATTTCTATGTAATTGCCGAGAATGTTGGCTATCCCTCCGAATTTGCAGGTGCAACCTTTTCTCCGGATGGCTCGACTCTCTTTGTAAACATTCAGCATGCTGGATTAACGCTTGCCATCCAGGGGCCCTGGATGGATAGGGCTTAGGCCTAAACGAAAACTATGAAGTCATTTATGATCCTTGCTTTCCTGATAGGAGGGATATTTTGTACGCCACTGGCCTTACAAGCCCAGAAATTGAAATTCAATGGGTGGGTCAAAACCAGCACGGATATAGATAGCATCAATAGACCTCTTTCGCCTAAAGAAAAAAATATCCAAAAAGATTTACTTGCAAAATTCAATTCCAAAAACGGTCGTATAAGCCTGAATCTCCAACTAGATCTCCTGAGACTTTCTCAATTCAGACCTATTCCATCTGAAACCGAAAATCCTGAAGTATCAAGTACCCTCACCCAAAAGCGTAGCCAATTTCAAATGCGATTGGGCCTCGTAATTTATCTCCGGAACGCCAAACGAAAAAAGTCTTCCTAAGCCGTTCGAGCAAGCATTTATTCCGATTAGTGTATTTTCCTTCATTTGGAGATAATTCTTTTATATATTTGACACTGCCAACCTTAATAACACCTTCCTTTCTCATACTATTTAGCCTACTTCTTTAACTGAGGACATTATATTCCCTTTATGAGAAAATACACTAATCGGAATAAATGCTTGCTCGAACGGCTTAGGAAGACTTTTTTCG
>JBCBRM010000056.1:0-55641 GCA_039819665.1 Bacteroidota bacterium | reverse complement strand
TTCTCGGGCCCCTGGCATTTGTCTTAACCCTTTTAAGTATTCATCCGGAAGGTATGAGCCCAGAAGCCAATGCAGTATTGGCAACTACCCTTTGGATGGCTATATGGTGGATTACAGAAGCTGTTCCCATAGCAGTGACTGCATTATTGCCTATTATCCTTTTCCCACTAACAGGAGGAATGGATATAAAATCTACTACTGCCTCTTTTGGGCATCGATATGTATTCTTATATATAGGGGGCTTTATACTGGCCGTGGCGATAGAAAAATGGAACTTACACAAACGTATAGCCCTTAGCATCATCAATGTTATTGGCACCAATGTCATTATGATCATCCTGGGCTTTATGATCGCTACAGCCTTCCTGTCGATGTGGATTTCTAACACAGCCACCTCTGTTATGATGTTACCCATAGGCATGGCGATTATTGCCCAACTCAAGGATAATCCTCAGACCAAAGAAGATGAAAATGAGATTTTCGGAAAAGCGCTTATGTTGAGTATCGCTTATAGTGCCTCCATTGGTGGAGTAGCAACTTTGGTAGGTACCCCCCCTAATTTGGTTTTAGCCTCTGTAGCGGAAGAAATCTATAGCATAGAAATCAGTTTTGCTCAGTGGTTTAAGTTTGGTTTCCCGATTTCCATTTTGTTACTGGGGGTCTGCTGGATTTACTTGACTCGATTCGCATTTAGCTTCAAACAAAAAGAGTTTCCGGGAGGAAGAAGTGAAATTCAACGTCAATTGCGGTCTTTGGGAAAGTTGAGTTATGAAGAGAAATGGGTATTGGCAGTATTTGTGTTGACTGCATTCTGCTGGATTTTCCGGGTTCCGATCTTCAATGAAGCCCTTGGTATAAAAGCATTGGATGATACGATTATTGCAATGGCGAGTGCAGTCCTGATTTTTTTACTTCCCAGTTCAGACCGTGGCCAAAAACTTATTCGTTGGGATGAGGCTGTAAAAATCCCCTGGGGAATTATATTACTTTTTGGAGGGGGGCTCGCGCTGGCAGAAGGATTCAAATCTAGTGGATTAGCTGTTTGGATTGGTACACAAATGAGTTTATTGGATGGCTTGAGTATAGTATTTCTTGTGCTTATTCTCGTAGCAGCAGTAAACTTTCTCACAGAAATTACCTCTAATTTGGCGACAACCTCGATGCTCTTGCCTATACTAGCTCCAATGGCCCTCAGTATAAATGTCCACCCCTTCTTGTTGATGGTAGGTGCCACTGTTGCGGCTTCCTGCGCTTTCATGCTTCCGGTTGCTACTCCCCCAAATGCAGTTGTGTTTGGCTCGGGTTATTTACGTATTCCCGATATGGTAAAAAGTGGGATATGGATGAATATTCTATCCATTTTCATCATTACTGCCTTTGTTTATATAATTTTGCCTATTCTATGGGACTTTGACCCAGCTACATTTCCCGAAGGCTTGAAAAGTGTTCTTCCCTCTAGCTGATGACCTAAGCTTTGAAATAGTATATGCAGGAATACCCTTTGTACAAAAAGATCGGATTTATTGCCGGCCCAATCCTTTTTTTGATCATTCTGTTTTTTCCGTATGAGATCATCAATCCTACTGCACATAAAGTATTTGCAGTTGCTGCATGGATGATTTGCTGGTGGCTGACAGAAGCTTTGTACATCGCAATTCCCGCTCTCTTGCCACTCACCATTTTTCCTCTTATCGGAATTATGGATATAAAAACAGTAGCAGCCAATTATTCCAGTCCTATTGTTTATCTCTTCTTTGGGGGTTTTGTGATCGCATTGGCTTTGGAAAAGGTACAGTTACACAAAAGGATCGCCCTTTCGATCATAAAACTTACCGGTACACATGCCAATGGAGTTATTCTGGGATTTATGCTTGCGACAGCTCTCATGAGTATGTGGATCAGTAATACAGCAAGTACGGTAGTAATGTTGCCCATTGCCTTATCTGTCATCAAGCTTCTCATAGACGATAAAGATGGATTTACCAAAGAGGAACAATCTTTTGCTTTGGCAATTATGCTAGGAATTGCCTTTTCAGCTAATATAGGCGGGATGGCCACCCTGATAGGAACTCCCCCCAATTCAGTAATGGCTGGCTTTTTGGAAAATGAGTACCAAATCACCATCAGTTTTGTCAATTGGATGATTATGGGTGTTCCTCTTGCAGCTGTTTTGTTAGGGGTAAACTATTTGGTCATTACCAAAATTTTCTACCCTAATAGACTGGGAAATATGGCGGCATCTTCTGAAGTCATCTATGAAGAATTGAAAAAACTGGGCCCCATTCGAAAAGAAGAAAAGTTGGTATTGGCTATATTCTTCCTAACAGCTCTTGCGTGGATCATGCGTGCAAGTATCAATAGCTGGTTTCCGAACTTAAAGCTCACAGATACTAGCATCAGTATGGTAGCTGCAATGGCCATGCTAAGTGTCCCGATAAGGTTTAGTACAGGAGAATTTGCGCTTAAATGGGAGGATACGAAAAATCTTCCCTGGGGAATATTGATTCTATTTGGGGGAGGATTAGCATTGGCGAATGGGCTTTCTCAAGCAGGAATTATAGACCTTATTGGTTCAATGATTTCAAAGCAGGAAGGATGGAGTGTTTTCGCGGTAAGTACTTTATTAATATTTGTCATGCTCTTCATGACTGAGTTGATGAGCAATGTGGCACTGGTAGCAATATTTGCTCCGGTAGTTGCAGGAATTGCTATAGGTTTGGAGGTATCTGTTGTGCATATGATTATTCCCATTGCACTGGCTTCAAGCTGTGCCTTTATGCTTCCTATGTCTACCCCCCCTAATGCTATCGTATTTGCAAGCGGTCATATAAAGGTATACCAAATGGCTAGAGTTGGAATTGTTCTCAATATCATTTCCATTATCCTGCTGGCCATTCTTGCTCAAACCCTGATTCCTATTTTATTCTAAAAAAAAGAGCCACCCAAAAGGTGGCTCAATCCATTCATTTTGTTTTGTCCTAGGCGTTCTCGACAATCCAGAGTACAAGGAAAACGATACCGATCAACCAGGCAAGTCCACTGAGTACCCAAAGGAATGGTAGAAACCATCCAAGGATACTTAATGCTACAGCGCCCAATCCAAAGATAATCGCCAATTGAAGGTTACGATCAAGATCAGAGAAGCCATTTTTCTTGCGCTTCTTTTCCAATTTAACCATACGCTTTTCAACACGCTTTTGGATAAAGTTTGCAATTTTCTGAGCACGCTTTTGCTTGCGCAATTCCTTTTTAGTTTTAGTCTGTGTTTCTACCGGCGCAGCTGCCTTGGGCATAGCACTTCCCGCTAAACTAATTGCAGGAGCAAAAAGCCCTATAAAACTAAAGACCAGGATTCCTAGAATAAAGTTTCTCATAGTAAGAAATAGTTGATTATAAATGTGTTTGTAATAAGTGATTTGTAAAAGATTGATTCTTTAATGGACAAGACTATTAATAAGAAGTTGCCTCTTAAATGATCGATTTTAAACATTATCAATTAGCCAGAGCACGAGGAAAACAGCTGCTGCTAGCCAGGCAAGCCCACTAAGAGTTGCAAACAATCCATAACCGCTAATCGTACTGGAAAGAAATACTCGCCAAAGAATCCCCAAAACAATCGCAATAGCAGCAAATATAGCTGCCAATTGAAGGTTTCTGTCCCAATCCCCGAAAGCTCCTTTTTTACGTTTCTTGGAAATTTTTTCAGCTTTCTTTTCCAATCGTTTTTTGACAAAGTTGGCAATTTTTTCTGCCCGCTTCTGCTTACGCAGTTCTTTTTTTGTCATAGGTTTTGCGGCCGCTGTGGCAGCAGTTTCAGGCATAGCACTTCCGGCATTAACAGGTATAGCAGCAATCGAAAACAGAAAAGCAAATAGTAATAGTTTTAGAGAGAAGTTTTTCATAGTCAAGAAGTGGTAATTAGGTGTATTAAAGGATCAAAAAACTAAATAAAGAATTCAATCCCAAAGATTATTTATATTATTTGACAAGTGGAAGTTCCATAAAACAGCAGTTTGAATGAGGGATTCGCCCAATATTCAGAAAAAAGTATTTTTTTTTCGAAAGAGCTGTAACAAAGCAATTCCTCGGTCGTCATCCTTTTGAAATGGCAATACAAGACTTTCCAAACTCTATCCTTAAAACTCAGAATAAGCTATACCGCTTCGCACTGAGAATCCTTGGCAGTGTCCAGGAAGCAGAGGATGTCGTTCAGGAGGTACTGATGAAAGTTTGGGAAAAACGCTTAGATCTCGGGAACATTCAGAACAAAGAAGCCTGGTGCATGCGGATGGTGAAAAACAAATCCCTTGACAAATTAAAGGCAAAACCCAATCAGCCCCATGAAACAGTTGAAAGTTTGTATTACCTGGATAGCAATGAAAGTCCTGAGAGAGAAGCTGAAAACAGAGATATGCTGGCCCATGTCGGTAATATCATAGCAAAGCTTCCTGAAAAACAACGGATGTGTATTCAGCTTAGAGAAATTGAAGGACATAGCTATGAAGAAATTTCTGAGATCCTGGAAATATCTATGAACCAGGTGAAGACTAATATCTTCAGGGCCCGTCAAAAAATACGAACAGCTATGATGAGGCTTGAGGATAAAGATGAAAAAAAAAAGAAACCGATAAAGGAAGCATGTAATTAAGCTTATGAAAGACCTTATCGAAAAATATTGGCAGGGAGAGACGACACTTGAGGAAGAGAAAATATTGAGGGAATGGCTAAAGACAGCTCCTCAAAGTCCAGAGAACCAGCGTTTGGCAAGCCTTGTGAACTGGTATGAGGCGGAGGCAGACATCCGTATCCCCAATAAAATAGATCCACCGAAACAGATAAGTTCTGGCGGAAAGCGAATCAATCTTATGCGTTGGGTAATTGGAATAGCTGCTGCGATCGTACTATTATTAGCTACCGTTAGTCTGGCCATTCAACTAAATGAGGAAGATAATCGAAAAAGCATGGCCTATGTGGATACTTATGATACTCCGGAAGAAGCCTATGCAGCCACCCAGGAAGCCTTGCTGCTTATTTCGACAAAAATGAATTCCACCAAAAAGCATAAAAAGAAACTCAGGAAGATCCATATCCTTTCAGATTTGGTTGAATCCTATACCAAAAAGTAAAATGATTAAGCAATTCTATATACCTCTGGCCACACTATTCTGTGTATTCCTATTGTCAGCAGCCCCTCAAAGACTGCAAGCGCAAGAGGATGCGATCGCCAAATACTTTAGTAAGTATATGGACCAGGAGGAATTTACCAGTATTTATATTTCTCCTCGAATGTTTCGACTGATCGGGGCCAATAAGCAAGAGGATGCCAGTCCGCAAATGAAAGAGACCATCAGAAAAATTAGCGGTCTCAGGATTCTTAGCGCCGACTCTGTAAATGGAACTCGTCTTTATGATGAAATTTTCAGCAAACTTAACCAGGAATCTTATGAAGAGCTTATGTCAATTCGTGAATCGGACAGCGATGTCAAGTTTCTGGTAAAAATGGCAGGTGAAAATAAAGTAAGTGAACTACTTATGTTGATCGGGGGAGATACTAGCTTCTTTATGTTGAGCATTATCGGAGTAAATCTCGATCTGGACAGCGTTATTGACATTGCCGATGAAATGGGTCCCAGCGAGAAGGAAGAGGAAGAAGGCAATAATAAGGAAGAAGAGGAATAAGCTCCTTTAGTTTCAAAACAAGTATTTATCGCCCCATTCCTGAGGACAAATTCTCAGGCTGGGAAAACTATATCCGAATCTATCTTTTAACCCACTAATATTTACTTATGAAAATTAAATTTTTCATCCTTATCCTGATGGTTTTACCCATCTTTCTGTCAGCTCAGTCAAGAAGTATCGAAAAGTTTTTTGAAGCGCACAAAGACAATGATGATTACACCTTGATCGATATAAGTGGCAACCTCTTTAACCTGGCCAAGAAGAAAAATAAAGAGAATAAAAATATCCGAATAGATGGCTTTCAATTATTGAGTGCCCCCAAAGGATCCAGTGGAATCTCTCTATCAGAGGTGAGAGGATTCGCTAATCAAATCAAAAACGAGAATTTTGAAGACCTGATTACCATCCGCGACTCTGATACTCGATTCAATTTCATGGTTCGTGAAGCAAATGGAATTATTAGCGAACTGGTGATGATCGCAGATGAAGACGATAATTTCACCATCATGAGTCTCAGAGGTAAAATCCCTACGGACGAATTGGATAATCTATATGATGAGGTCGAAATTGATGGCCTGGATAAGCTGAAAAAAAATTAGATTAGACTGACCTGACGGATCCGGGTGTTTAGCAGACATCTGGATCTTTTATTTTTCATTACTTACCCTTTCTAAAGCTTCTTCTGCCAAACTCTCCCAATGGGCAAAGGACACAAAAGGCAAAATAAACCAATTTTTCATAGGAGGTTTATTTTTAAAGGGGCTTAAATATTCTGCATCCTTCAAATCTTGCCTTTCAATATCCACCTCTTTCCCCAATTTAAATCCCATCCTCTCATTGCTGAAAAAGCAAAAGACCTTCCCATGTATCTTCAAAGCGGGAGCTCTCATCATCTTGCCTGGTTCCACATCCGGATAATTTTTCTGGATGCGTTTACAAATTTCTTCAAAAATCCCTTCCGGCTTTAGCATGAAAATTTTATTGTTCCAAAGGATTGTAAATAAAAGTTAGCATAAGGAGATAAGCCAAAGCGAGTAAAATAATAGCCACTTGAACAAATATGGGGTAGTAATCTTTCACTTCCCGCAAGGGAATACTCGGTACTTCTGAGCCTTCTAAGCTGGAAATTTGCCCCAATGCTGAAGCCAATGCAGTGGAATTATTGACAAAGAAATACCGTCCGCCACTGATTCTGCTAATCTCACGCAAACTTTCTTCATCCAATCCGACCTCTTTAGATCCCGTCTTTTGTCCTCGCCCTCTACGCCCAATCCCAACCGTATAGGTTCTTATGTCAAAACTTGCCGCTAAGCGAGCTGCAGCAATGGGATCTATTTCTCCTCTGTTATTTGCTCCATCTGTAATCAATAATATCACTTTGGTTTCTGTATCATGATCCCTCATCCGATTGATAGCCATAATCATAGCTGGACCTATTGCCGTCCCGTTTTTGGGAAGAAAGTCAAAACCTACATCATCCAGCATCCGGTTGAGGTAATTTAAATCCTGTGTAAGTGGGACATAGTTGAGTGCAGTAGCTGCAAATAGAATCAATCCGATTCGATCATTGGCGCGGTTTGCAGTAAAAGCCTTGATGGTCTTTTTGGCCTCTGACAATCTGGAAGGCCTGAAATCATCCTGTTCCATAGAGCTACTCACATCCAATAGGAGCATGATCTCCATACCATTCGTTCGTTTTTCTATGATCCTATTTACCTCTTGAGGCCGTGCAATAGCTACGATAATGAGGGCCAAAGAGATGAGTTGTAAGGCCCTGGGTAAGTGTCTGAGGAAACTCAATTTGGGACCACTTTTATTGAGTTTTCCCGGATCATAACTCAGGCGAATCAAAAGCCTCTGCTTTCGATAAAAGCGGATATACCAGAACAAGTATATTGGGATCAATGCCAACAAGAGCAATGCCTCCGGATTTCTAAACGTCTCTATACCAACAAGCTCCTTCATGTAATCCTAATACACTTTTGTAAGAAATATTCTCGTGTCGATATCTTTCTGGCAAATTAATTTTAAGTCCCACCCAAAACAAACGAATCACTCAGCATTTATTTCCGTTTAGGTAAAAAAGCCTCCCTTAGAGGTTACTTGTAACCCAAATCATAAAATAGAACTAAAGATTTGGGGGAAAGCTATATCTTTGTCGCTTAATCTCTCATTGCATGAACAAACAAATTCTTATCACAGGAGGAGCGGGTTTTATTGGATCTCATTTAGTCAGGCATTTTGTAGAAAAATATCCGGATTATATGATCTATAACCTGGATAAACTGACCTATGCGGGAAACCTGAGAAACCTGAGTGATTTGGAGGGAAAGGAGAATTATAGCTTCATAAAAGGAGATATTTGTGATGCAGATCAGATGGAGCTTATTTTTAGTGAAAAAAAGATTAGCCATATTATACATCTGGCAGCCGAGAGCCATGTAGACAGAAGTATCCTCAATCCCCTGGAGTTCGTTACGACCAATGTACTGGGAACAGTAACTTTACTGAATGTAGCCAAATCCCATTGGTCAGAGCATATGGAAGAGCACCTTTTCTACCATGTTTCGACCGATGAGGTTTATGGATCGCTGGCAGATGGCGAATTCTTCACTGAAGAAACTGCATACGATCCCCGCAGTCCTTATTCTGCTTCAAAAGCAAGTTCGGATCACTTTGTACGTGCTTATGGCAACACTTATGGGCTACCTTTTGTAGTGAGTAATTGCTCTAATAACTATGGTCCTTTTCAATTTCCAGAGAAGTTACTTCCTCTTTTTATCTCAAATATTCTTGAGGAGAAAGCTTTACCTGTTTATGGGAAAGGAGAAAATGTGAGAGACTGGCTTTGGGTTGAAGATCATTGTTCGGCAATAGACCTGATTTTTCATCAAGGAAAGCATGGGGAGACCTACAATATCGGAGGAGAAAATGAATGGCAGAACATTGACCTCATTTATTTACTTTGCAAAATCATGGATCAAAAGTTGGGCCGTGAAAGCGGAAGTTCAGCAGATTTGATTACGTATGTCACCGACAGACCCGGCCATGATCACCGCTATGCCATAGATCCCACAAAATTGAGAACAGAATTGGGATGGCGCCCTTCCCTTACTTTTGAAGAAGGACTAGAGAAAACCATTGACTGGTACCTTGCCAATCAGGAATGGATCACAAATGTTCGTTCCGGAGATTACCGATCTTACTATGAAGAACAATACGGTAATAGGTTATTAGGTTAAAGGCTTGAAACGCAAAAACATAACGCTCAGTCCTCTGGGTGCAATCCTCTCTCTAGCTTCAACATCTTTTTACGATCCGGGTTCACAGCAATTAAGCTTGTGGGGGTATATCCTGATATCCATTTTCGCTATCCTACACATGGGTTTACTCTACTTTATAGCAAGTAAACTTTCCAAAACGCAGGTAGGAGAATTTGCCAGAGGAAGTATGGTTGGATTAAACACAGGCTGGAATGCCTTATTACTTTACTATCTCACAGGAAGTTTGGCTTTGAGTGCACTAGTGATCCTAATTCTTTTACCCTCCAGCTTACTAAGTATATCCAGAAATCAACACTTTCATACCCTTATTTCCTGGCTCAACTGGATACTTCCTATGAGTATTTTTGTCAATATTCCGGGTTTACTGATTTTTCTGGTAAATATCCTTTTTGCCCCTTTTGGTTACCTACATCCCCTACTCCACGGAATACGGCTTCGTTTTCACTGGGCTCCTCATTGTTCATCCATTACCATTTACGGAGGATTGATTAGACCAGTAAAAGGATTCGCCGGGCTAAATATGGGTAATTTTATTTTCATCAATCCAGGTTGGCAGCACTTGCTAAAACATGAGATGGGACATTTACTTAGCCTGGCAGCTATGGGTTCAATTTTCCACTATATCGGAGGAATAGATGAAAATTATCTGCAGAAACATTATTGGAAGGCCCTGGCAGAATATTTTGCTGAAAGCTATAACTCATCGGAAGATTCTGTCTTGAGTATGTGGAGCTAGCGCGCGTTTGTCGAGAATTTATGGAGGTTTGTCCAGAGAGCTATATTTAGACAGCTCTCAATTCCACCTATATGAAAAAATTGTTCTAATTTATCCCTTTCTCATTAACCTAAAATCGAAACTTCTATCTACAATGAGACATCTATTATGCATGCTCCTCTGTCTGTCGATATTTGGTCAAACAGAACTATGGGCACAGAAGAAAAAGAAGGACAAAAACTCCGATAAAGAAAAAACGGAAAGCAAAGAAAAAAGCCTGGTAAATTCGGGTACACTAAGCGGATTTAAATTCCGTGCGATCGGCCCCGCTCTTACCTCAGGAAGGATTTCTGATTTTGCCGTAAATCCTGAGAAACCTTCAGAATATTACGTAGCTGTTGCTTCTGGCGGGGTATGGAAAACTACCAATTCAGGAACCACTTATAAACCGATTTTTGATAACCAAAAATCCTATTCTATTGGAGTTGTTGAAATGGCTCCCACCAATCCTTACACCATCTGGGTAGGAACGGGTGAAAATAATGGTCAAAGATCCGTCGCCTATGGAGATGGGGTTTACAAATCTCTGGATGGTGGAAAGTCCTGGAAAAATATGGGACTAAAAAATTCTGAGCATATAGGTAAGATCCTCATTCACCCAAAAGATGAAAATACTGTCTTCGTTGCCGCACAGGGACCATTGTGGAGTTCAGGAGGAGACAGAGGACTATACAAAACAACTGATGGTGGAGAAACCTGGAATAAGGTTTTGGAAACTGACGAGCATACAGGTGTAAATGAAGTATTCATGGACCCAAGAGATCCAAACATCATGTACGCAAACTCCTGGCAGAGAGCAAGGAAAGTATGGACCTTCCTGGGAGGAGGCCCCGGTTCTGCTATTTATAAATCTACTGACGGAGGCGAAACCTGGTTCAAATCCCAGAAAGGAATTCCCGGAGGAGATCTTGGCAGAATAGGGATGGCTGTTTCTCCTGTAAATCCTGATGTGATTTATGCGATTTTGGAAGCAGAAAATGGAGGGGGATTTTACCGATCAACTAATCGGGGAGCTTCCTGGCAAAAAATGAGCAGCCAGACGACTAGTGGAAACTACTACCAGGAAATCATTGCCGATCCGCATGACGTAGATCGTGTATATGTCATGAATACCTGGAACCTAGTAACCAATGATGGTGGAAAAACCTTTGTCAGCCTGGGAGAAGGAGACAAACACGTAGATAATCATTGCCTTTGGATAGATCCCAAAGATCCTCAGCATTACCTAGCTGGTTGTGATGGAGGTATATATGAAACCTGGGATGCTGCTAAAACCTGGAGCTATCGGTCCAACCTTTCTGTAACTCAATTCTATAAAGTGGCCACAGATAATGCAGAACCCTTCTACAATGTTTATGGAGGTACCCAGGATAACTTTAGCTTAGGAGGTCCTTCGCAAACTACAAGTTCCTCTGGTATCGTAAATAGCGACTGGTTTGTAACCAATGGAGGGGATGGATTTGAGTCTCAGATCGATCCTGAGAATCCAAATATAGTTTACGCACAGGCTCAGTACGGCTGGTTGGTGCGCTATGATAAAAAGAGCGGAGAAAGAATCAATATTCAGCCTCAACCCGGCAAAGATGAGCCTGGACTTCGCTGGAACTGGGATGCTCCCCTTCTCATCAGCCCTCATAAACCGACTCGTTTGTATTTCTCTGCTAATAAAGTCTTTAAGAGTGAAGACAGAGGAAATACCTGGGAAGCCATTAGTGGCGATCTAAGCAGACAATTGGATCGAAATAAGTTGCCGGTCATGGGCAAGGTCTGGAGCATGGATGCTGTAGCAAAAAACAGATCTACCTCTATTTATGGAAACATCGTTGCTTTCCATGAATCTCCTGTAAAAGAAGGCCTGCTATATGCGGGAACGGATGATGGCCTGATTCATGTGAGTGAAAATGGCGGAGGCGAATGGAAGAAAATGGAAACATTCCCAGGCATACCTAAAATGACCTATGTGAATATGCTACTGACTTCTCAACATGATGAAAGTACAGTCTATGCAGTATTTAACAACCATAAGAATGGAGATTTCAAGCCTTATATCCTCAAAAGTACTGACAAAGGAACCACTTGGGCATCTATAGCATCTAATCTTCCAGAAAGAGGCTCTGTTTATTGCATTGCAGAAGATCACGTGAATAAAAATCTCCTTTTTGCGGGAACTGAGTTTGGTGTATTTACGAGTATAGATGGTGGGGGAAATTGGACGCAGATGAAATCAGGACTTCCTACGATTGCTATAAGAGATATGGAGATCCAAAAGAGAGAGAATGACCTGGTCTTGGCTTCTTTTGGTAGAGGGTTCTACGTTTTGGATAACTATGCTCCCTTAAGAGAAATTGGGAAAGAGCAGATGGATAAGGATGCCCATATTTTCGCCATCAAAGATGCTTTGATCTTCCTGCAAAGTAGTCCGATCGGTGGTCGTGGTAAAAGTTCACAGGGTTCTGATTACTTCACCACGCCAAATCCAAGCGTTGGCGCGACTTTCACCTACTACCTGAAAGAAAGCCCCAAGACGATCAAGCAAAAGAGAAAAGCTGCCGAAAAGAAAGCTGTGAAAGAGGGAGGTAATCCCGAGTATCCCAGCTTTGAAGACATGCGAGCCGAGGATAATGAGGAGAAAGCCTACCTGCTTTTCACCATAAAAGATTCTGATGGAAACATTGTCAATCGCATGAAGACTTCCGCTTCCAAAGGCATCAAACGCATGAACTGGAACTTCCGATACCCTTCTCCACGCCCTATTTCTGTTCGTGGAGGAGGTGGTCGCAGATTTGGCGGAGGTGGTGGCCAATTGGCTATGCCCGGTACTTACACCGTATCCATGGCCATGGTGAAAGATGCCGAAATGACTGAATTAGTGGGTCCGACGGAGTTCAAAGTAGTTCCTTTGAATAATTCTACATTACCACCCGCAGACAAAGCCGCTCTATTTGCTTTCCAGAAGAAAGTAAGTGAATTGAGTAAGGCAATAAGTGGTGCAGGTAATATTTATCGCGAGTTGGACACCAAATTGAAGGCTATCAAAGAGGCAATTCGCCTTACCCCCAGCATTCCTTTCGAAAAGAATAAGGACGTAAAAATGCTGGAAGAGAAGATGCGCGGAATTAGCTTAAAAATGAATGGCGATCCAAGCCTGAGTCGCAGACAGTTTGAGACGGCTCCTTCAATCTCTGGAAGAATCAATTCTGTGATGTTCGGCATGTTCAGTTCAACTTCTGCTCCTACAAAGACGATGGAGCAAAGTTATGATATTGCAGCTGAAGAATTCCAACCGGTTTACGCCAACTTGAAAGAGGTAGTAAAAGAAGTGAAAGAGATGGAAAAAATGTTGGAAAAATATGGTGCGCCATACACACCCGGCAGAATGCCAGTTTGGAACAAAGAATAAAGACATTGTAAAATAAAAAATATGAGTCATTTCGATTCGTCGAGATGACTCATATTTATTGTTATTTCCTTTAAAGCTTGATCTGAAAATGTAAAAGACTTTAACTAGCAGTCAATCATTCAAGTAAGCTTAGGTTTTGTAAAGGGAAACAAAGAAGCTTTATATGCTTTCTCTCCTTACACAACGGCAAAGATTATTAAAGGTCTTAAACCCTCCATTCAAAACGCCATTGAGGAAATTTTTCCTCCAGGTAATACTTCCATTCAATTCAGTAGAACTCCAATAGCCACCATTATTTCCGCCGGGATCAAGAACAAAACCGGCATCTACCGGATCTAATTGTTCAAACATAGCCTGAAGTTCACCTGCTGATGGAAGGTACCAATCACAACCTGTTTGGTTAGATAAGTTTTGACAAATACTTGCGGGGTAGTTTCCGCTATTGAAATTACCCAATTCACTTACAACAGTCATAGTATTGCTAAAACCGTTAAAATCTGCATTAGCAGTTGCTAAAGTATTTAGGTCAGGCAATCCAGCTATGTCTTGTTGGGGACCCCATGAAATAGGTCCGGAATTATCCGTGGGATGTACATACATGGTATATTCATCTCCTGAGTTTGCAGTTCCATCTGGATCTACTAAAACTTCCAGCTCTCCAGAAACACATACTTGAGGCTGTTGTGGACCCGGATCTTGCACACAAGACCATAAAAGAACGATTGCAAGTAAAATTGAAAATAAGGGAAATCGTTTCATTTTAAATGAAAATTAAAGGTAAAAAATACGTATTAGAATCGTTTGTTCAAAAATTGCAAACTTCAGGAATTTACAAAATTTTCGTTATTTCCAAATACAGAAATATAATAATTAACAATTCATATGTATTCATTAACTCCCCATAGAAAAATTAAGGCAGCGGATTTTAATTCTCATTTCTTTATTTAGACAATTCCAGCAGTCCATCGATATGATTTACATGAAGTAGGAGTTCATGAACATCATTAATTCGGAGATCATTGGGACAACCTAGCATTTGAGCGATTTGGGAGATTATGTCAGAGCTTTTTGTTGAGTTTCTTCTAAGCTCACGGATTGATAGGTCTCCAGCAGATTTGGAAAGTTTTTCACCACTCAATCCTCTGAGTAAGGGATGGTGTAAAAAGTTAGCTTGTAGAAAAGTATCATATCCCAATAGTTTGGCAAGAAAAAGCTGTGCAGCTGATGAATCTTTAAGATCTTCTCCCCTTACCAGGATATTTACCCCCATATCTACATCATCAACTAAAGAAGCAATCTGATAGGCAGGTAAGCCATCCTTTCTTTGAATGATGAAATCACGCATACTTGCATAAAGATTCAGGCGTTGCGGTCCCTGCTTCAAATCATCCCATTCTATGAAACTTCCTTCTGGCGTCAAAATTCTGATGGCATATTCATCCAATAGTTCAGGATCCAGATTCAAATATCTACATGTACCCGGATATTGGCCATCTTCAGATTCTTCCTCAATCTCTTTTCGCGTACTTGTACACACAAAGGAATTTTTCTCCAACTCCTTGATCACAGAAAGGTATCTGTCTATCCGTAAGTTCTGAGAATAGGTCCGCTGAAGCTCATCAGGACTTTGAGGGCCTTCATCATAGTCCAGCCCCAACCAGTCAAGGGTCCGAAAAATATCTTCTACATATTCGGGACGCATACGTGCCGCATCCAGATCATCTATACGCAAGATTAAGGTGGCATTATGGCTGCGTGCCATTAGCCAGGTGTACACAAAATTGAGGGCATTACCCAAATGGAGGTACCCACTTGGTGTAGGAGAAATCCTGGTCTTGAAATGCGATTCTTCCAGATCCATAGTAAAGACGAGAATTATATAATTTTACAAAGATTTCCTAACTAATCCTAAGTTCTCAAGAGGCTTTTTTTGGTCGAGTGTAATTTTTTCATATGCAATTATTCCACTAAGGCAAGCACCCGGAATTCCCTGTCCTGGGTAGGTACTATCTCCGCAAATATAGGCCCGTTTATGATCTAGTCTCGCATCCATCATTTGCCAGGGTTTTATAGACATATATTGTGGATAGCCCCCTACGAAGCCCCAAGATCTGGCAGTCCATTTTTCCCAGGCCCCAGCAGTGGAAGAATGAGAGAAGATAACTTTCTCAGCTTCAAAGAATCCATGTTCGCTTAATGCAGTTATAATGGCCGCTTCAATTTCGCTTTTATCTTCGATTACATGGTTTAAAGGATCAGGAATATGAGTAGAAATGGATGCCACATATTCATTTGGGCCACACCTCAGTCGATCATCAGGATGAGAAATACTGAGAAAAATGCTATGTGAACCAATCTGAGGTAAGGGCTTCTTCAAATGGATTTGGTAGTGAATGCAGTCAAACTCCTTTTTTCGTGGAAAGACTATGCCCATGGTAAAAGCGCTATTTAACTGTGAAGATTTCATCAGTTTCTTTTTGTGCTTTCTTTCCACCTTGGGTCCACCAAAAATCTTGAGGGTATTGTTTAACGGAATGGCCGAAATTAAACGCTCAGCAGTATATAATTCCTTTTCTCCTCTATACAAACTTTCCACTTCATAAAATCCATCTTTATAGCTGACTTTATCAACTGGTTTCCTCATCAAAACATTTCCTCCATGATCTTCAATATAATCAACTAACAGATTTGCTACTTTAATCAGGCCTCCTTCTACATAGTAATTCTTGTAATTGGTATAACAGAGTGCCGTTGCACCGAATAATACATTTACCTCAGTCAAATAATTCTGAGCAGTAATGAGGAGTTGTTCATTTACGAAATCTACGAAACGCTGATTATCGGTTAGCTCATATTTTCGTAGTAAACCTTCCATAGACTGAAAGGCCAAACGAGCAAAGCCCAATTGTTTAAACTCAAAATTTCTAGCTGCTGAAAGTAAATCTGAAAAGGAGCTGGGTGGAAAGGCTCGTTGTTTGAGAGAGGTGTCCCAGACAAACTGACTAACGTTAAAGCAATACTCCCAAAAGGCTCGTTGATTTTTCTTTCCAAATACCCGTTCTGCCTCTAATATCCAGTCCTCCAGTTCATGATATCGAGTTATTTCTGTCCCATCTTTCAACAAAACTTTCATAGGTATTTCAAGCTCCCAGGCATCTAGTGTTATTCCTAATTGGCCCAAGAGATGTCCCAAAGGCATGTTTTTTTCCAAACCTACCAAAGTTGTTGCCCCCGCTTCAAAAATATATCCTTTTCGGGGATATGAACTCATACATCCCCCCGGTAACCAATTTTGTTCTAATACCGTAACAGGAGAGGCATCTTGGCTGAGTAGAGAAGCAACAGCAAGACCCGCCATGCCACTGCCAATGATGATATAAGGAGATTTGTGAAACATCAAAAAAAGAACAGGAAAATATGAGAATTGTTTAATGTGTAAACAAAAATCAAAGACTATATGTTCTTCTTGAGGATGTGACAAAAATTGATATAGATCGTCAAAAATAAGACAGCTAGAATTTTTATTTTTGTTGAATTTCGAAAAACAAAATCAAATAGAGATCAGTTCCCTACATGAAAGTAGCCGTATATAGAAAGGCACATTTTAACGCAGCCCATCGACTCCATAACCCCGATTGGTCTGATGAAATGAACCAAAAGGTTTTTGGGAAATGTAATAACCCCCATTACCACGGACACAACTACGATTTGGAAGTTAAAATCGTAGGTAAAATTGACCCCAGAACGGGCTATGTGATGGATATGAAAGAGTTAAAGGACTTAATAAATGAGCACGTCCTTGAAAGATTTGACCACAAAAACCTCAACCTGGATACAGAAGAATTCAAATCACTGAATCCTACAGCTGAAAATATTGCAGTTGTTATCTGGAATATTCTTAATGAACAGTTGCGGGACGAATTACAATTAACAATTAGATTATATGAAACCGAACGAAACTTTGTGGAATACCCCGCCACGTAATGGGGTAAAAAGCCATAATGGACGCAATGGACATCATGGTGAGAACCACTCAGGGAAACACGGTCTTCATGAGGAATTGGGAGATTTGCATGTCGCAACTTCGACTGAGACGCCTTTGAAGCCTGATGCTTTCGAGATGGATGATGACACGAAAATTGAGCTGATTGAGGCACATTTTTCAAAGATCATGGACATTCTTGGACTGGACCTGACCGATGATAGTCTTAGTGGTACACCTTATAGAGTTGCGAAAATGTACGTCAAAGAGATCTTCAGTGGACTAAATCCTGCAAACAAGCCTGAAGTACGTATGTTTGAGAACAAATATCAGTACAACGAAATGCTGATAGAGAAGGATATTACTTTCTTTTCAAACTGCGAACATCATTTTGTTCCAATTATTGGAAAAGCTCATATCGCCTACATCTCAAATGGCATGGTTGTTGGTCTATCAAAGCTGAACAGGATCGTGCAGTATTATGCTAAACGACCCCAGGTTCAGGAGAGGTTGACTATGCAAATAGCCAATGAGTTGAAAGAGGTCCTGAATACAGAGGATATAGCTGTAGTTATAGATGCAAAACACTTATGTGTAAGCTCTAGAGGAGTAGAAGATGTGAACAGTAGTACGATTACAGCAGAATATTCAGGAAAATTTAAAAATTTTGAAACTAAAAAAGAGTTTCTATCGTTATTAGAATTGTAGTAGTAGTAGTTTTAATAGATCCTTATGCGCAGAACGCCCGTTCTGCGCATTTCTTTTTGCCCAAAATCTAGCTTAACTGACTTCAATTGCCGATTTTCTTGCATTAGAATTCTATCTTTGCATAAAGAAAATATATGCTGGGATACTTCCTTGGACTCACTACCATCGACATACAATATCTCGTAAATTCCTTTCCTCAGGAAAATATTAAACAAAAATCTACTGATTTCTGCATAAATATTGGCGGCCCTGCACTAAATGCTGCTGCAACTTTTGTCAGACTGGGAGGAAAGGCAAAATTCTTTACCGTTATTGGCTCTAACCCTTTGCGTCCCTTTATACTATCGGAAGCAGCACAGATAGGGATCGACATCATCGACCTTTCGCCCAATGATCCCAATCTCCCCATCATGGCTTCTGTCATAAGTAATTCTCAAAGTGGAGATCGTTCTATTATCAGAAATAAAGGAAGGCAAGTAGAAATAGATCTGGACATATTAAAGAAGGAGTTAAGAGGCGATCCGGATATAGCATTGCTAGATGGATTTCATATGGATGCTGCAAAGATCCTCGGCGAATATGTAAAAGGATTATCAAAAGCCGTAGTTATGGATGGGGGAAGTTGGAAGGCTCGAAGCCCAGAATTGATTGCCCTTTCTGATATAGCTATCTGCTCAGCTGATTTTCAAACTCCGGATTTAGCTGTTTTTGAATACTTAAAAAAACAGGGAGTTCAGTATCGGGCAATAAGTCAAGGAGCAGAACCTATTTTATTTGAGGAAGGCGAAAAGAAAGGTAGCATAGCGGTACCTCAGGTGAAGGCAATTGATAGCTTAGGTGCAGGAGATATTCTTCATGGTGCGTTTACCTTTTATTTTGCAAAAGGAAATAGCTTTCAAATGGCTCTAAGAAAAGGGGCGGGAATTGCCAGCATGAGCACTACCTGGTTTGGCAGCAGGCTTCCTTATCAATAAGCTCAGCTTCATCCATCCGATTTTCCGACCCCGGTACAGGATCATAGCCTGAACCTCCCCAAGGGTGGCAAGAGCTAATTCTTTTGATGGCTAAAGCTCCTCCTTTAAAGGGGCCATGTAGCTGAATAGCTTCCTTCGCATATTGACTGCAAGTAGGGGTATATCTACAACTTGGCGGGAATAATGGAGAGATCACATATTGATAAAATTTAATCAATAGTAAAAAGAACCCGCTTATTAATTTTTGAAGCATATACAAAGATACGTATTGCAGATCATTTGTTTCAGGATTTGTATCTTTATTGCCACTAATACTATCCTTATGATACAAAAATTTACTACTCGATTTCTCCTATTATCAACTTTTTATTTTTCCTTTTCCCCCAACACCCTTCATTCACAGGAGATTAAAAACATTCTCCTGGATGATAGTGGTTTAATTTATCAACCCTGTGAACCTAGTATAGCTATCAATCCGAAAAATCCAGATAATATCGTGGGAGGAGCTATTCTGAATAAGGTTTATTATACCATGGATGGAGGAAAGAATTGGGAAACTAGCAAATTGAGATCTAGCTATGGAGTTTTTGGCGACCCTTGTATTATCACAGATAAAAAAGGAAATTTTTATTATTTCCATCTTTCAGATCCGGATCAAAAAGGTTGGTTCAGTGATAAGCTCCTGGACAGAATTGTAGGACAGAGGTCCAGCGATGGCGGAAAAACTTGGGATAATGGCTCTTTTATGGGAGAAAGACATCCCAAAGATCAGGATAAAGAATGGGCCATTGCCAATCCAAAAAATGGACACCTTTATGTAACCTGGACCCAATTCGATGCTTATGATAGCAAAGACCCCAAAGACAAAAGCAATATTCTCTTTTCCTATTCTAAAAATAAAGGTAAAAGTTGGAGTGAGGCCATTCGCATCAACCAGTTTTCTGGAGACTGTATTGATGATGATGGGACGACTGAGGGGGCTGTTCCGGCTGTAGGACCAAAAGGAGAAATTTATGTAGCCTGGTCCTTAAACGAAAAGATCTATTTTGATCGTAGTCTTGATAAAGGAGAAACATGGATGGATGAAGATAAAGTAGTTGCTGATCAACCCGGAGGATGGACCATAGATATTCCTGGTTTAAACCGCTCTAATGGTATGCCTATCCTGCTTTGTGATGTTAGTAAAACGGAAACCAGAGGAAATCTCTATGTCAATTGGGCAGATCAAAGAAATGGAGAAGACGATACAGATATCTGGGTTAGTAAATCAACAGATGGTGGAGACAGCTGGTCAGCACCCAAAAGGGTAAATGATGATGCAGCAGGCAAGCAGCAATTTCTTACCTGGATGACCATAGATCAAACTACAGGCTATCTATACACCGTTTTTTATGACAGACGAAATCACGCAGGATTGGAAACGGATGTATACATCGCCTACTCTACGGATGGAGGGGAAAGTTTTATCAACAAAAAGATAAGTGAAAGCCCTTTTACTCCAGGTAAAGCAGCTTTCTTCGGAGATTATAATAATATCTCAGCTCATGCCGGGAGGATTTGTCCGATATGGACGAGGGAAGAAAATGCAAGAACCGGTGTTTGGACAGCAGTAATTTCAGAAAGCGATCTGGGAATAAAATAAACTAGCGTTTCCAGACTTTCTCGGAAAGAAAACGGCCCGAAGCATCCTCTACCTTTAATATATAAAGGCCAGATTCTAATTGGGTCATGGGCAATTCAAGCTTTTGGCTTTGAGAATTGACTTCTTCTTGCCATACCTTCTGCCCTAGCATATTTTGCAAACTCAGGCTAAAATCTTCCTTCTGAATTTGGGTATAGAGAAACTCTATAGAAAGATTTTCAAGGACTGGATTAGGAGCCACATTCAATCTTAAGCCTGGTATGCGTAAGTCTCGATCCGTTGAAACTACCGTAGAAGCTACCAAGTCTGCAACTACCGGTAAGTGGTCAGACATGAGAATAAGGGCTGTACAAACACTGAAAGGCACTTCAGAATTCCCCTGGCATTGTAATGATTGATTGTAGGGATTTGAATCATTGCCATATG
Source organism: Bacteroidota bacterium (assembly GCA_039819665.1). GTDB lineage: Bacteria > Bacteroidota > Bacteroidia > J057 > J057 > JAWPMV01. Next base: position 34,771 of record JBCBRM010000056.1, on the reverse strand, counting down.
CACTATACGTGGAAGTCTCCAATCGCAAATCGGCAGCTGAATTGACCAAATCAGAACTAAAGAGCATCATATCAAAACGATCATCCATGCCACCTGTGGAACCACAATCCTGTCCCGTAGTCCGCGTCGATTGAGTGTAAAAAGCTGCGCCTCCAGAACCACCCCAACCAATCGTAGAAATCACGTCAGTCAAATTTATGGAGGGATTGCTGTTATTTGTCATAGTTTGATAAGCGGTTTCACTCGGCCGATAAATATTAAAATCTCCCATGACCACTACCCCATCTCCATTAACATTTTGATCGATCCAATCCATGACAAGATTAGCAGCTACTGCCCGACTATTAGCAGAACTGGCATCATCAGTTGCTTTAAAATGCCCTACAATACAATAAAAAAAGAGGGAATCGTTTCCATTTTCTCCACTCCCGTTTACATACAAGCGATAGGTATTGATGTCTCTGAGACTATAGGGAATAACCGATTCCGAGATTAAGCTAACTTTATCTTCATTATAAAAAAGCTGATTGACAATATTGGAATTTGCCCGATTGGTAATACTTGCCCGTTTAATTGCGTTGGTATAACCAAAGGAACGGGAGACAATCCCATTGCTGAATATAGGATTTGGATTGAGTTCATTAACCGTAAATACATCTGGCCTGGCCTCTTCCAGAATAGTTTCTAACCATGAATATTTGGTCAACACATCCACATTTCCGCAAGTATTGCCAAAATTGAGCAAATTGTAGTGCATCAATTTGATTCTTTGTTGGGCTTGAAGATTAGCACTATAGAGGAGGAAAGACAATAAGCAAAGAAAAATACGCATGTATTTATTGAGTTAATGATTTTGGGTTGGCAAAAATACAAATCCTAAAAGTTTTGTATCTATGTAAACGAAATATTTTACAGAATAATTCAATATGATGAAGCCAAAACTTCCTGAATCAAGGATCTTTTCTTTCTTCCTCCTCTTTTTCATTTCATTAGGAAATTTCACTTGCCTTTATGCTCAACCCGAACAAGATCCCAACAAGTTTCCTGTAGGAATTGCAGAAGGGACTTATGATCGCGTTTATCCTTTATCTGAAAATCTTTCCCGGGTAAAAAAAGGCGTAAAGTATGGCTTCGTAAATCGAGAAGGAATCCTCGTGATCAGCTTAATCTTTGATAAGGCATCTGACTTTTCTATGGAAAGAGCTCGAGTCACCTTAAATGAAAAGAGCGGCTATATCGATAAGAGTGGAGAAGTGGTCATTCCGATGATGTACGACAGATGTTGGAGTTTTAAAGAGGGATTGGCCAAAGTAAAGTTAAATGATAAATATGGCTTTCTAGGACCTGAGGGTAAACCTGTAATACCTATTGAATATGATGAAGCACAGCCTCCTTCTGAAAAAATGGTGCTCGTCCGTCAGGGGACAAAATATGGCTTCTTCAATAATGAAGGCCAACTGAGTGTTCCCATGAATTTTGATGAAGCCTATTCTTTCTTTGCTGGCAAGGCAAGAGTAAGAATGGGAAATGCTTGGTTTTACATCGATAAAAGAGGGAGATGCATAGAAGATTGCAAGAACTAGGCTTGATTTCCAACTCCTGGAGTTCATTTCTGTCCTTTTAATGAAAGCCTGCCAATAAGCCCTATATGGAAAGTAAAATCGAAAGCCTGAATATAAAATGCCCTAATTGCGGTTCTCCTCACATTGCCTTTAGTGCAAAGAATCAGGCCCTGTACTGCGAATACTGTCAATATACCAAGCACCTCCCGAAAGGGAATGATGATATAGTTGAGCGTCCTCTATCAGCTTCCTATAATGTAGAAGATAGTCCTACAGGCCTTCATGTGAATGCCACGGAAATTCATTGTGAAAATTGTGGCTCTGATACCATGATTTCCCGGGATCAGGTAAATCTTGTTTGCCCCTTTTGTGGGTCCAATCATGTAAATGAGAAAGCCATGAGTCAAAGGGTTATCGAACCATCAGGAGTTCTGCCTTTTAGTGTCCCTGAAGAAGAGGCTAAAACAAAATTTGAGAAATGGATAGGTTCTGGTTGGTTTAGTCCCTCCAATCTTTCCAAAAAAGCACAGATCGATTCCATCAAAGGAGTCTATCTTCCATTTTGGACATTTGATGCCTTTACCGAATCTCGTTGGAGAGCTGAAGCTGGCTATTACTATTTCGTCCAGAAAAAAGTAAGAGGACCTAATGGGGAAATACAAACCAAAACTGTCAGAAAAGTTCGATGGGAGCCAGCAAGTGGATATTTCGATCACTTCTTTGATGATACCCTGATCTGTGCTTCTCACGGGGTAAGCCAAAAGCTGGTAGATCAGGTTCTTCCCTATCACCTGAGTCAGGTAGTAAATTTTGATAATCGATACCTCCTGGGTTGGGATACAGAACTTTACCAAAAAAATCTTAGAGAAGGCTATGAAGTTGCAGATCAAAAAATGGATGACTTCATAAGAAGTGCTTGTGCCAGCCAGATTCCGGGAGATACTTACCGAGGCCTCAGGGTGCGCACAGAAAAACACCGACATACCTTTAAACATCTTTTACTCCCTCTTTGGATAGCTGGCTACACCTATAAAGGAAAAGTCTTCCAGTTCATCGTAAATGGCCAAAGTGGTAAGATCTCAGGCAAAAAACCGGTTTCATGGGTAAAAATCACACTTTTAGTGATCCTGATTGCAATAATTGCCGCTGTAATCGTTTATTTTTCAGAGGCTCAGGTATAAAATGCCCATTTATAGTCTGTGTCTTGTAAAGGTTTCAAATTTGTAATAATTTGAAAAGAGTCTTCGAGAACAGAGCATATGTGGTTTACCAAGAAAAGTGAGGTTATTACTGCTGCAGATTTTAGTCTGAATGTAGGAAGAATGTTATTAGGTGCTTTCCCCATTATCCTCCTGGGGATTCGTCTGGCCCATCCAAAAGAATTTGAGCTAAATATCATCAATGACATTAGTGCTTATACCATCGGTGTTTACTGCTGGGGAGTTCTGCTTTTATCCTTTCTGGTAGATTGGGTGAAAAAGAATATTTACTCGATGGTGATCGTAGCCATTGCCCTGATTGGTTTTGACTATCTCTACAATCTTTATCTTACTCAATTCTCACTTTTTGCCCGTACAGGCCTCATGCTCATGATAGCTGTGACGATGTGGTATTTCAATGACCGCATCCATGTGCTCATCTTCATGTTTGTATTTCTCTTACTGATTTTACTTACAGCCTTTCTGACCCCTCCTCAGGGAGTCATTGATATGGAAACCATCAAGTTTATCGCTCGGTATGCACTGCTTTGTACAGTCATTTATCTGATTGTAGGCTCACACATTCATACCCTCAAACGTTTGATGCACCAAAGTCAGGAAAACCGTCAGATGATGATCAAGCTGAATGAAGGGGTATGGCAAGTGGATCATAAGGGTACGATCAGGTTTGTCAACAATATGATCTGTAAAATGCTCGGGTATAAGAGTAGTGAGTTGGTAGATATCATGAATGTGCTTGAAATGGTTGCTCAAGAAGATAAAGGACTTCTGGAAGAAAAGCTTTTGGAGCGTAAGCAAGGTAAATCAGGCAAATATGATATCCGCATGGTTCGCAAAGATGGCTCGATCATCTGGATGCAAATTAGTGCGACTCCTATCTTTAACAAAAATGAATTTGTTGTAGGCTCGACCTCCATTGCCATTGACATAACAGATAAAAAAGCAGGCGAATTAGAACTGGATAATTATTCCAATGCTTTAAAATACACCAATAAGGAGCTCTCCATAAAAAATGCAGAACTAGAACAATTTGCCAGCATGGCTGCTACTGATCTTCGTTTCCCTTTGGAAAAAATTGAGCAGGCTTCTGTTATACTAAGACATCTTCAGGACAAACCTGATCCCCTGGCAGATGAATATATGGATGAGATTACCAATCGAAGCAAGCAAATGCGGGATTTGATTGATGCACTCAATATTTATTCTTCCTCTGGAGCAGATAAAATGCAGGCCCAATCCGTAGACCTCAATGAAGTAATTAAAGAAGTAGAGAGTAACCTCGCAGATAATTTCGAGGCGTACAATGTACAACTGCATTATGATCAATTACCAACCCTGAATGCGGACCGTATTCAAATGATTCGCCTCTTTAAAAATATCATTGACAATTCTGTTACCTATAGAGGAGAAAAGCCACCTGAGATCAATATTTCTCATACCCTCGATGTAGAGAAGAAGCAGCATATTTTTGCATTTGAAGACAATGGCGCAGGCATCAAGCGTGAGGATTACGATAAAATCTTCATGATCTTCCAAAAGGATTCAGAAACTGATCAGAACATCGGGATGGGATTGGCCATAAGTAAGAAAATTGCCCTCAACCACAATGGAAGACTTTGGTTTACTTCCAATGTAGGTAAGGGCACTACCTTCTATTTGAGTTTGCCCTGTACTGCAGAAGAAAGGTGTCAGGAAACTGGTATACCCCTCAGCGAGGTAGAGAAGGATCAAAAAATCGTTTCCCTTACTGGCAATGGAGTGCCTAAAGCAAAGGAAGCAAAACTAAACGAAGAACGGGCAGACTAGACCTGTTCGCTTCCCTGCAATTTGTGGGTTTCAAAAACAAAATCGTACAATTCCTTCATCAGAATCATTACCTTTTTGATTCGCGACACATCCTGGTAAATCATGTACAAATGCTTTGGCGTCTGCTTTATCTTTACCCGTGCGGTAAAGGTCTGTACATATTCAAGTACCCGTCCAAATTCCGGGCTTTGGTAAAAGCTGGATTCCTGATTATTGATAAAGTACAAACGCAGACTATTGGCTTTTAATCCTACTCGTTCAATTCCCATTTGCTTGGCAAGCTCCCGTATCCGGGTAGCATCAAAAAGCCCCATTACCTGGATAGGCATAGGTCCAAATCGATCGATAAGTTCTACCTGAATGCCCCGGAGTGTTTCTTCAGAATCTGCTCCCGCTATCCTTCGATAGAACTTCAATCGCTCAGGAATACTTGGCAGATAAGATTCTGGAATACGGATATCCAGGTCCAGATCAATCTTACAATCCTCCACAAATACTTTCTTTCGCTGGGCCAATTCCTCCTCAAACATATCTGAGAAGTGTTCCTCTTTGAGTTCCCGCACGGCCTCGTCAAGAATCTTGTGATACATATCATAACCGATTTCTGCTACAAAGCCGCTCTGCTCGGGCCCTAAGAGGTCCCCGGCACCCCGAATATCCAAATCCCTGAGGGCAATATGGAAACCACTACCCAGGTCAGAGAACTCCTCCATGGCCCTCAGGCGCTTTCTTGCATCCTGAGTCAAGGAAATTTCCGGAGGAGCTAGTAAATAGCAAAATGCCTTACGATTGGATCGCCCTACCCTTCCCCGCATTTGGTGAAGGTCAGCCAGTCCATATTTGTTGGCTTCGTTGATGATAATCGTATTCGCATTGGGAATGTCCAGCCCCGATTCAATGATAGTAGTCGCTACCAGTACATCGAAGCCACCTTCTATAAAACTGGCCATCCGATTCTCCAATTCCTGTCCAGTCATCTGACCGTGCCCCACTTTTACCCGCGCATCCGGAACCAGTTTCTTGATGGAACCAGCAACTTCTTCTATATCTTTTACCCGGGGATGGATAAAAAATACCTGCCCTCCTCTTTTCAATTCATAACTGATTGCATCACGCAAAACTGTCTGGGAAAAAGTCGTAAGAACGGTTTCTATAGGTTGACGATTGGGAGGCGGAGTTCCGATTACGGAAAGGTCTCGAATACCTGCCAGGGAAAATTGGAGGGTGCGAGGAATAGGAGTTGCAGTAAGGGTAAGGGTATCAACCCCAGTTTTTATCACCTTAAGCTTATCTTTTACATTGACGCCGAATCTTTGTTCCTCATCGATAATTAGAAGGCCTAATTCTTTAAACTTTACATCTTTGGAAACCAGTCGATGGGTCCCAATCAATACATCTACCTTCCCGGAGGCAACATTCGCCAGGGTTTCCTTTATCTGTTTAGTGCTTTTAAAACGGTTAACATAATCTACCGTTATGGGCATATCTTTCAAGCGATTGGAGAAAGTTCGAAAATGCTGCAAAGCCAAGATAGTAGTTGGTACCAATACAGCTACCTGTTTCCCATCGACAGCAGCTTTACAGGCCGCTCTAATGGCAATTTCCGTTTTCCCAAAGCCTACATCTCCACAAACCAAACGATCCATAGGATGTGGTGCCTCCATATCCGTTTTTACATCTTCGGTTGTCTTTACCTGATCCGGGGTATCTTCATACATAAAAGAGGCTTCCAGTTCCTGCTGAATATAGGTGTCTTTACTGTAAGCAAATCCCGGCATAGCCTTCCGTTTAGCATACAGGGATACGAGATCAAAGGCCAGCTCTTTTATGCGTTTTTTGGTTTTGGCTTTCGTCTTGGACCAGGCCGGAGAACCCAGTTTATTTAGTTTGGGTGTCGCCCCTTCTTTTCCTGTGTATTTGCTGATTTTATGGAGCGCATTTACATTAACAAATATAGAGTCTCCATTTTTGTACATCACCTTGGCTGCTTCCTGGGTGTGTTGCCCCACCTGAATGGTATGCAAACCAGCAAATTTTCCGATTCCATGGTTAACGTGAACAACATAGTCTCCAGGCTTGAGAGATTTTAATTCTTTAAGGGTAAGCGCCTGGGAACGTACCGTACTCGCCTGGCTTTTGAAGCGATGGTAGCGATCAAATATCTGATGATCAGTATAGCAGGCTATTTCCAATTGCTCATCCCTAAAGCCTTCATGAATATCTCCTATCACTCCATCAAAGCGTACTTCCGGATCAATTTCTTCAAATATTTCTTTCAGCCTTTGAATCTGCTTTTCATTTTCTGACAGAACCAGATTCCTGACATCAGAGTGGGTATTTTCTTTAAGATGCTTTGCCAGTAGTTCAAATTCCTTGTGAAAAGAAGGTTGTGCCTGTCCTTTCCACTCTAGGCTAAATTGGTGATCGGTGAAAAAAGGATTGGATCCCAATTCCAAAACGGTCCGCCTCTTCAAATCCATTAAAAAGGCATCTGCTTTATAGTAAACCTCATCCGGTTCCAAACTTAAGGCTGCCCCTCCACTATTTTTCATCAAAGTCTCAAAATTATCCTCTGCCTTTTGGTACAGCCTTTCCAAATCTGCTTCAATAAAAGATATGTTTTTGGTAATAATCAGGCTACTATCAGAAACATAATCCAAAAAGGAAACCTTCTCTTCAGTCAATAGGCTTCGCTGAATATTAGGAATGAGGGAGACCCGTTTTACTTTCTCTTCGGACATTTGGGTAACAGGATCGAAGGTTCGGATACTTTCGATTTCTTCTTCATCAAACTCGACTCGATAGGGTTTTTCATGAGCAAAAGAAAATATATCCATAATTCCCCCCCTCACTGCATATTGGCCGGGTTCATATACGTACTCCTCCCGTTCAAAACCATAGGTATCCAGAGTTTCGATAATAAAATCCATCCCACAATCCTCACTCTCTTTAATTTCCAGAGTATTTTTTACCAAAGATCGCTTATTGACCACTTTTTCATTGAGGGCCTCAGCGAAGGTTACGATTAGCTGTCTTCCACTCCGTGTGTGGTTTATCTCATTTAAAACCTCAGCTCTTTGCAAAACATTGGCATTATCTACTTCTTCTACCTGATAAGGTCTCTTGTATGAAGCCGGGAAATACAAAATCTCCTTTTTGGGCATGAGTGCCTTGAGGTCATTTTGAAAATACAGGGCCTCTTCTTTATCATTGAGAATGATAAGCAGATTTCTTTGAACCAGGCGGTAGAGTGCGACCAGGACAAAGGCTGCCTGGCTCCCCGCCATTCCTTTAATCTGAAATTTCCCCCCTTGATCTTCCTTGATTTTCTCAGCAAAGGATTTTAGCAATTCATTTTCCCTGTACGAGACCAGGATATCGGCTTTTTTCATAAAGGTATACAACAAGAATAGCCCAAAGCTTGTTCGAGAGCTTTCGGCTTGCGTTGAAATATGTGTCCAAAAAGCAGGCTTTCCGGAATGCTCGCAAGGTAGGAAAAGTGCGGAAACTTATGAAAATAGCTTATTATAAAATATCTTACCTATACTTGCGTAAGTGTTAGTAAGAACAGCATTCGTTTGTACCGAATGTTTCCCCTACTTATCTTTCGCCAATACGCCCTATGCTTTTTGTTTTAAGATTACTTTCTGAATGATCAGAAGGGTAACGTGATATATAGCAGGCTAATTGCGAAATGGATAAAAAAGACAAATTACACGAACTGGTTCGGTCGATGAGTATGGCCGAAAAGCGGCGTTTTACAATTGATGCATCACAACACACGAGCGGGAAAGAACGGAAGTATATTTTGCTCTTTGATGTGATGGTTGAAATGAAAGTTTATAATACTGAAGCGCTGGTAGAAGTATTGAAAAGCCATGGTTATGCTACCCAACATCTGGCTTCTGATAAAAATTACCTGTACAATCTTATCATAAAAAGTCTAAGCTCTTTTTACTCGGGAAAAAATACCAGCCTAAATATCAAAGAAAAATTACATCAGGTAGAAATCCTCTTTGAAAGGGGATTGTATGAGCAATGCATTTCCATTCTGAAAAAAACAGAATCTCAAGCCAGAAAATATGATCTATATGCACTCCTGATTGAAATTGCTAGCTGGAAAGGCCGGACCTATGAGCGTATGGGAGAATACAATAAAGCTGCAGGAGAACTTCAACATACGCTTTCGCATATGGCCTGGATGGATAATCGAATGGCTTTTAAGAAGTTATTCTATCAAATGCGGGAGCTGGTAGATAAGATTCCAAGCGTGAGGAGCGAACAAGAAATGAAAATCTATGAAGATTTTATTTCACATCCTTTTCTCGAGAACGAAGAAATCCCCCTTTCTTTTCATGCTGGATTAGATTTTTGGCGCATACATCAGCATTATCATCAGGCAATAGGCAATGTAAAAGAAGAATTAGAAGCCAACCACAAGCTCCTGGCTCTCATGGAATCCCAAGCAGACTATATTGAGGAATTTCCCTATGATTATGCCACGATCCTGAGTCGTATCCTTAGATTGAGTTTGCAGGCCTCTGAAAATGAGTTCCAAGCAAATCTTGAGCGACTTCAATCTTTCCCTGCCAAAGCAAAGAAACTCAAACGCTCTGTAGAAGCGAGGGTAAATATAGATAGTAGTCTTATCCGTCTGGAAAAGCTGATCAAGGACCAGGAATATAAAGAAGCTATTCGCTTTCAGAAGGAAATGGAAAAAGTTTGTCAGCTTTACCGGAAACATATGAAAAAGGCCGACATTTTCAGGTGCCATTTCCTTTCTGCTGTGATTTTTGTGAAGGTAAATAGAATCAAAGATGCACTCGATAAGGTTAACGAATTGCTAAATGAGCATCGTTCGGCAGCAAATCGAGAACTTCAGATCAGTCTGGAAATCCTGAATATGGTTGTTCACTACCATCTGGGAAATTTCAGCTTACTTAAATACCGGGCAAAATCTCTGTCAGGACAGCTCAGTCGTTCCCAAAGATTATATAAGCCGGAGGAAGAAATTTTTCGTTTATTCAGTAAGCTTTCCAATGAAAAGATTAAGGACCCCAATTACCATAGCCAATTGTTGATTGATGCCCATGAGGTCCTAAACGGATTGATGGAAGAGCCTCTCCATCGAAAAGCCTTCCATCATTTTGATTTTCTTGTATGGTTAAATAGGCAAAAGAAAGAGGTCAATGCCCAACTTCAGGAAATTTAAGCCTGAGCGACAATCTTTCTAATTTGCTCTATTCGATTCAGATCTTTTTCTGCTGCCTTTTCGGATTCCTTTTTTTTAGGAAGTAAACGTTTGGCATTTTTTACCGGTTCCACTTCAACGGCATGTTGGATGACCTCAGACATTTTGCTCACATAAATGAATTCGAGGTCCTGCACATAGGACTCCTTAATCTCACTCACATCCTTCTGGTTCTCCTGACATAAAATAATGGTCTTAATCCCTGCACGTTTGGCTGCAAGAACTTTTTCCTTTATCCCTCCTACCGGCAAAACTTTTCCTCTCAAGGTGATCTCTCCCGTCATGGCGAGGTTGGTTTTTATCAAACGCTGAGAAAACTGAGAAGCCAATGAGCTCAAAATAGTAATACCCGCAGAAGGCCCATCTTTGGGGATCGCACCCGCAGGAATATGTAAATGAATATTCCAGTGTTTGAAGACATCATAAGGGATTCCAAAGGAATCACAGTTGGCACGGAGATACGTATATGCCAGCGTTGCGGACTCTTTCATGACCTCTCCTAGTTTACCTGTCATGCTCAGGCGACCATTTCCGGGGGTAAGGGTAGATTCTATATGCAAAATCTCACCTCCTACCCTCGTCCAGGCAAGACCAATAGCCACTCCGGGATTTTCTATCTGCTTATAGGCCTCCTTTTCATATCTCTTGATTCCGAGAAAGTCTCTTAGGTTCTTTTCAGAAACATTTACTTTCTTTTTCCCTTCCAATACAATCCGCTTAGCAACTCCTCTACATATACTTGCAAACTGCCTTCCAAGCACCCGCACTCCAGATTCTCGTGTATAATTTTCAATGACAGTACGAATAGCTTTAGGGCTCACACTAATGTGGCTGGTTTTCAGCCCATGATCTTTTCGAGCTTTCGGAAGCAGGTGTTTCCGTGCGATCTCGATTTTTTCCTCCAGAGAATATCCATTAATCTCAATGATTTCCATTCTGTCTCTTAAAGCAGGATGAATAGTCGAAAGGGTATTCGCTGTGCAAATGAACATCACACTGGAAAGATCATATTCAACTTCCAGGAAATTATCGCGGAAACTATTGTTTTGTTCGGGATCAAGCACTTCCAGCAATGCGGAGCTAGGGTCGCCTCTGAAATCATTGCCTACTTTATCAATTTCGTCCAGCATCATAACTGGATTGCTGGTCGAAGCCTTTTTCAAACCCTGAATGATCCGGCCAGGCATAGCTCCAATATAAGTTCTTCTATGTCCCCTGATTTCAGCTTCATCACGAGCTCCTCCTAAAGAGATACGGATAAATTCCTTACCCATAGCACGGGCGATAGACTTACCCAAAGATGTTTTACCAACTCCCGGAGGGCCATAAAAACAGATAATCGGAGCCTTTTTATCAGCCTTTAACTTTAGCACTGCTAAATGCTCAAGTATTCGTTCTTTAACTTTCTCCAGTCCATAATGATCCTCATCCAGGATTTTCTGTACCTCCGGAAACTCAAAGCTGTCTTCCGCATAGTGCTCCCAGGGCAAATCTAGCAGCCATTCGATATAATTGATAACTATGGCATAATCCGGCATGGAAGGAGTTAGCCTTGAAAGCCTGAGGATTTCTTTATCAAAGGCTTTTTGTACTTCTTCAGGCCAGACTTTTCCTTTGCCACGATTTCGTAATTCCTCGACCTCTGATTCAAAATTTGCTTCTCCTAGCTCATCCTGGATGGTACGAATTTGCTGACGAAGTATATACTCTCTTTGCTGTTTATCAAGATCCGTTTTGACTTTGGTCTGAATCTCTTCGCTGAGTTCTAATACTTTCAGTTCGTCTCCTAAAAATTGAAGGATAATTTCCCCTTTCTCCAATAGATCATCCATTTCCAGTATTTCCTGTTTTTCAGAAATGGTAAGACTAAGATTAGACGCAATAAAATGAGTCAGAAAACTCAGGCTTTCGATATTGTCGAGGGCGATTCTAGCCTCACTGGGGATATTAGGAGAAAGGTCAATGATGCGACTTGCCTCTTCTTTCAGGCTATGCATCAAGGCTTTTACCTGATCAGATTCAGGATAGGTATCAGAAGCTCTGGTAATTTTTCCTTTGAAGTAGGGATCCTTTTGGGTGAATTCCGATACTTCTACTTTTGATCTGCCTTGAATAACAATGGTAACACTACCATCTGGCATCTTGATCATTTTGTGAATGTGGGCAAGTGTTCCCACCATATACAAATCATCAAAATCAGGATCTTCTACTTCTATATTCTTTTGGGTGATTACACCTATTCTTCGGTCATTGCTTTTATAAGCTTCTTTGACCAGTCTAATGGATTTATCTCGACCTACCGTAATTGGAATCACAATGCCTGGAAAAAGAACTGTATTCTTCAAAGTCAGAATACCGATCTCATCAGGCAACTCTTCATTCATGATCTTCTGCTCATCAGAATCAGATACAATCTGAAAATCGTCGTCAAAAAACCCTTCCTGATCAAATGGTGAAAATGTCATTTTGTCTGCTTATGCGTATTGAATTCTTGCCCTAGCCAGTAAATTGGAGTAAAAATGGGGCAAAACGGCCGTCAATTGTATTTTACAAGTAGAGTGCCCAGCTTTACAAAATTAACGTATTCTAGCACATTGTCAGTACTTTTTTGCTGGAATGTTCAATTTTGTCAGCTAAGTTTTGTTTTTTCGCGCTTAGGTTAAACAATAGTAAACTTATTTTTTTACGAAACATATGTCTATATCTTTTAATGATGTTGTCTCAGTAACGGGATTGCCGGGTCTTTATCAGGTGATCAAGAACAATGACAATTCGATTGTGGTTGAGTCATTGGATGACAAGAAAAAACGACAACTAATTCGGGGAAATATGATGGTGTCCAAACTCACCGATGTTAGTATTTATACCGAGGATGACAGCGAGCCTTTGCTGACTGTGTTGCAGGAGATTCAGAAAAAGTTTGGAAATGAGCTTCCTGTCAGCAAGAAAAGTAGCAAAAAAGAACTCATGGATTTTCTATCTGGAGTTCTACCGACTTTTGACCAAGAAAAGGTTTATCCTTCCAATGTAAAAAAGCTGATCGGCTGGTACAAGATCCTCAGTTCATTTAAAATTGAACTGAAGATATCCAAAGAGGAAGAAGAAAAGAACAAAGAAGAAGCCAAGAAGGCAGCGATAAAAGAGAAGGAAGCTAAACAGAAAAAATAATTCCTTTTGCCGCTTAAGCTACACCCCATAAGTGTTCATTTCCCAATAGCCTTTATTATTCTGGCTGGGGGCTTGTACATATTTTATTTGTTTAAACCCGAGTTTTTCTATTTCAAAGCGGCCAAACTGGTTCATCTCCTGGGAGTAATTGGTTTAATACTCGCCATGTTGACGGGGAGGAGTGCAGCAAGTGAGATAGAAGCTGAAAGCCCACTCACTGATTTGGTCAGGAATCATGAAATTCTGGGATATGGGGCTATCTGGGCATTCAGCATGCTTTTGGTTTGGTCTTATTTGCGGGAGAAAAATTTTAAGCAAAAAGAGCTAATCTTCTTCTGTATTCTATATACAGTTTTCCTTGCAGGAATGATCTACAGTTCCTATCTGGGTGGAGAAATTTCCCATCAATGAGGAAACAAAAAAATGCCCGAAGAAAATCTTCGGGCATTTTTATATTCATACTTTTCAGATCATTCTTCTGCATCTCCTCCACCTTTTTCCTCAGTTGAAGTTTCAGGTGTGTCAACATTCTTGGTCTCCTCCACATTTGTATTTTCATAATCATTGTCGGAGCTGCCAATGCGACGTCTTCTTCTTCTCTTGGAAGGATCTTTGTCCCCGTCTCCCTGATCAGAGTTATAATTTCGGTTACGATCTGAATAATTGTCTCTATTTCTATAATCTCGGTTATAGCCTCCACTGTCCCTGCGGTCGCCATAGCCTCCACCGCCTCCGCGGTTGTAGCCTCCTTCTCTGCGGTCGCCATAGCCTCCACCGCCTCCGCGGTTGTAGCCTCCTCTATTATTATCTCGGTTATACCCGCCTCCGCCTCCACGGTTATAGCCTCCTCTATTATCTCTATTGTCGCGGTTATAGCCTCCGCTGTCCCTGCGGTCGCTATATCCTCCACCGCCTCCACGGTTGTAACCTCCTCTATTGTCGCCTCTGTTATCTCTATTGTCTCGGTTATAGCCACCTTCTCTGCGGTCGCCATAGCCACCACCTCCTCCACGGTTGTAACCTCCTTCTCTACGGTCGCCATAGCTACCACCGCCTCCGCGGTTGTAACCCCCTTCTCTGCGGTCGCCATAGCCACCACCGCCTCCGCGGTTGTAACCCCCTTCTCTGCGGTCGCCATAGCCACCACCGCCTCCGCGGTTGTAACCTCCTCCGCCACCACCACGGTTGTAGCCTCCGCCACCTCCGCGATTGTAACCTCCTCCTCCGCCACCACGGTTGTAGCCTCCGCCACCCCCGCGATTGTAGCCTCCGCCACCACGATTGTAACCGCCACCTCCGCGATTATAACCTCCGCCACCGCGATTGTAACCACCACCACGGTTGTAGCCTCCACGACCACCTCCTCGATAGCCACCACGGCCGCCTTCTTCGGCTTCTCTTTCTTTTTTACGTTTAACTTTGAATGCCAGTCTGGCATTAATTTCTTGATCGATCTTCTCGATAAAGTTTTCTGGATAGGCGTTTACTTTAAAACTTTCCCCATCTTCCTGTTGCTCTATCTGCTCTGGATCTCCCCCGGTTTCTTCTCTGTACAAATCTGCTACTCTCCAGCCTATTACCTGGAGGTCTCTGCGTGTCATTCGTAAGTCTCGGGCCTGAATTTGTTGAAATACGGTGATAAGATTCATGAAAGGATGCTTAATGTCGGTTATGCACAATTCGACGCTAATAACAAAACTTGGGTCTCAAATAATATTAATGATTACTACTCTAGTGCGTTTGTAGGTAATAGTTACGTGATTCTCCTGTGCTTGTATATGCTTGTTTATATTAGTATTACGTATATCTTGAACAAAGTTCTCTATTAATCTCTAATTTCTCAAGTAAATATAGTGTCAAAACAAAAACTTTATGCCCAAATAATATCTAAACTCTATTAAAAACTCATTTTTCGCTACAAATGCAGTACCAAAAGCTAGGAAATTCAACATTAAATGTAAGTATTATCTCCCTGGGATGTATGTCTCTTGGCACAGATCAGGCAAATAATGAACGGATTATTCACACTGCTATTGACCATGGCATCAATTTTTTTGACACTGCTGATCTATATGATAAAGGAATAAATGAGGAAAATGTTGGGAAAGCCTTAAAAGAAAAGCGCAAGGAAATATACCTGGCTTCTAAGGTAGGCAACGAATGGAGAACAGATGGTTCAGGCTGGGATTGGAACCCAAATCCCGATTATATAAAAAAGAGTATTCACAATAGTCTGAAAAGACTGGGTACAGATTATCTTGACCTTTACCAATTACACGGTGGAACTTTGGATGATCCTATAGATGATACCATAGGAGCCTTTGAGGACCTCAAACAAGCAGGTTTGATTCGGGCCTATGGAATCTCATCTATTCGACCTAATGTAATTCGTGTATGGACAAAGAAATCCCATATGAGTAGCGTCATGACGCAGTACAGTCTGTTAGACAGAAGACCTGAAGAATTTAGCCTGGACCATCTTCAGGCCGAGGGAGTATCTGTACTAGTAAGAGGAGCCGTAGCCAAAGGACTTCTAATAAATAAAGAGTCAAAACCCTATCTGGGATATACAGCTGAAGAGGTGAGAGAAGGTAAGGAGGCTATATATAATCTAAGTGGCCCTCAAAGGAGTTCTGCCCAAGTGGCAATCCAATATAGTTTAGGACATAGTGCGGTTGGTAGTATTGTAGCAGGTGCAAGTAGCGTTGCACAGATTATTGAGAATGCGGGGGCGGCAGGTATTCCCTCATTAAGTATGGAAGAAAGGATACGCCTACAAACGAGCATTCGCCCTATTCGTTATGAAAAACACAGGTAGTTCGAAGATTCATATGTTCTAATTGCGAATAATTGCCCCTCTTTTAAGAAATATCTAGCGAAAAAGGAGGATATTAACCTTTCCTCGTATATACCTTGAAGATCAAAATCCAGCTTTAGCTTCTTAATTGGTCCATTCAAATTTCTCTTTTCTGCATTCAGCCTCCCATTTCTTACTTCTTTCATATTGCGTTAATATAAGGCTGCTTTTGGATTGGGTTTACCAATGTAGCCCGGTATCTATGTATCTCAGAAAGGGAAATCTCCTTTTCGATCTCCTTCTTTACTTTTCCCTAAACCTATAACAAACAGAAAGCCAACCAAGATATGCAGGCAAGCGCATTGGTTTATTGTAAAAAATCCCCTAAAAGGGTTCTACTTGTGTCTGAGGATGAACATCTAAAGGAAGAAATCGAAGGGATACTTTCCCAGATAAAACTTCCCGAAATAATAAATCGACAGGGAGGGACGAGAATTGACAATTCAGTACTTGTTGAGCTAAATCCCCATATGGTCATTATAGATTATGATAGTTTTCCTGACGTGTCTTTAATCAAAAGGGTAAAACAGTTTGATCCTGAATTGCCGGTAGTAGTTGTCCATACTGCAGAAAAAATAAGTACTGTATTTTCACCTGAAATAAAAAAAGGGCTTAGATTTATGGCTAGAGATACCGTGCGTTTTTCAGGACAAATTTTTTACAAAAGTATTCACAGTTATGCAATCAAGAATTTTCAGGAACAAAGAGAGAATACTCAACAAAAAATAGAGGGAAATATTCAGGGGCTAAGCGAAATTAAATCCTTCTGGATGGCAGATTCGCATCAAATCAGTTCTTCTTATAGGGAAGTATTGGCAGAATTGGAATCTACACTTTCTTATCTCCAAATGCTTAAGGAGGAATTCGATACTATTAAACCTTCTTCGCCGGAGGCCTAAAAGGACCAACTGAATGCTTTCTTCCTTTTTTTCCCTCCACAAGCAAATTTCTGTCTAAAAATACTGCTGGTTTCAACCCAATCCCCTTCCTCATTCCTGATTAGTTTCATCCTGACCTTAACTCTTTGGTCATAAAGAAAATTGATTTTAACCTGATCCTGACCCAAACGGATATTTCGTATTTCCAGCCAGTGTTGCTCCTCTTTTCTAATCGAAGAACACATCGCTAATTCCCTACCCTGGAAGATCAGGTCGTTGTACAAAGGAATTCGCGAGTTACTCACTATCCCTTTCAATAATACGTTTTCTCTCTCGTCCTTGCAGTAGTAGTTTTCCCATTCGGTGGAATGAAGTGCTGCTTCCAGAATGCCCGGTATTTCGCTTTGGCAATAAAGGGGAAAATAAGAGATACATATCAGGCTGTAAATGATAGCCTGCTGCAGAAAGTGGGGCATAAGATGTTCTTTCCCCTAAGAAGAAATCGTGTTTAAAAAGGTTGCAACAGGAGGATATTTTATTCGTTCTCTAGTTGTTTTCGATATCCTTCAAGTTCAGCCATTGCCTCTTCATCTAACTCTGGATAAGACATGTCCAGCCTTTCCATATGCTGCAAAATGATTTGAGAAACGATCAGGCGCATATTCTTCTTATCATCGGCAGGCACCAGATACCAGGGAGCAGTACTTCCTGATGTCTCATTGATAGCATCTTCATAGGCTTGCATATATTTATCCCAATGGCCTCTTTCTTCTACATCTCCTCCTGAAAATTTCCAGTTTTTTGAGGGGGTATCTATACGTGCGAGGAAACGATTTTTCTGTTCTTCTTTAGATACATTTAGGAAAAATTTGATGACTTGAATCCCATTTCTATAGGCATAATCTTCCAAATTTCGGATATCCTGGTAGCGTTCCTGCCAAACCTTATCCAAATCTTTGATTTGCTCTAAAGGAATTCTTTGGTAGTTCTGAATGATCTTGGGATGAACTTTTACTACCAATACCTCTTCATAATAAGATCTGTTAAAAATTCCGATTCTTCCACGAGGGGGAAATCTTCTGGTAGTCCTCCACATAAAATCATGATCCAGCTCTTCTTTACTAGGGGCTTTGAAAGCAGATACTTCTACCCCATGAGCATTTATACCTGACATGACATGACGGATGGTACTATCTTTTCCTGCAGCATCCATGGCCTGAAAGATCAATAACATTCCATATCGATCGTGGGCATACATCATGTTTTGCAAATCATCAATCTCCTCCCGATAGTCTTCTAATTGTTTTTTGTAATCTTTCTTGTCCTCATAAAATTCCTCCACTTTATTTGGGAAATCACTCAATTTAATCTTCTTCGAACCATCAGCCAGGTAGGGGCTTATATCAATATATCTCATTAGTTTTCGTTTAACCTGAAATATAGATACTATTCAAAGAGTATTCAACTTCAAAAAGCCAGGATTTAAGATTAGTTGAGCTTGATGAATAATAAAATGGGCCGAAATTCTTTTCTTTTGCTTCGAAAAAAGTTACTTTCGTCTGCCTAACAAACACCGAACATGCCCAGACACCTGTTCTTAATTTGTTTGTTCGTTTTTTTATTACCTGTTAATTCTGACGCACAAAACCTAAAAACACAAATAAATAAGACTCACCTGGAAGCTTCAGAAATCCTGAAGCTTGATATCACCATATTTAGTAGAAAAAGAATAGAAGAGCCCAGTTTTCCTGAAATATCAGGATTCAGGAAAGGAAAACTTATTTCCCCAAGAATCACCAGAGGAAGCAGAAGAAAAACCACCTATTCTCAATTATATTTTCCTCTTGCCGTGGGAGAATTTAAAATTCCTGCCTTTCCCGTTTATGTAGAAGGACGAAAAATCTTTACAGATCCCATAGCAGGTAAAGTCTTAGAAGACTCAGAAATTTCCTTTGCCTTTAATGAGGTTGAATTCCCAGTAGAGCTTCTTAGTCATTTAGAACCGATAGAAGTTTATAAAGGCCAGGCAGTAAAACTGGACATTTGTCTAAAGCTGAATGAAGGAGATATTGACAACTTCTCATTTCCGGATTTAGAAAAAATTCAACAGGAGATAATCAGGCAACTCGATAATGGCTCATTTGATTGGGAAATAATTCCGAAAAGAGCGGTGAAGAAGATCAGCATAGATACAAAGCAAAGCGATCAGGGGCTCTATTCTTTGTGTAGCATATACCTGATTCCCAAAAAAAATGGTGAGATTGAGTTGCCAGCTTTTGAACTTAATCTGAGGAAAAAATGGCTTAGAGAAAAAAGAAATAACCGGACAGACAGCGAAGATGAATATACCCGTTACTATCCATCAAGATTTATAAGTGGAAGTTCACAACTATTGGTATCGACTCTTCCTTCAACAATTTTGCCTTTGTCTGCTACAGTTGGGGAGTTCCGAATTAAAGATAGTCTTAGCAAAAGCAGTTACTTTTGTGGTGAATCCATAAAACTATTTCTGGAAGTTAGTGGTAGGGGAAATTTACGAGCCATTCCCAGGCTCAGGTTAAAAGGGCCGGACAATTTTTTGGTCTATGATCCGCTTTCCCGACCAGAGCTAATGCCTGACAATGAGGACCTGAGAGGTAAAAAAACCTTTATATACGAACTCATAGCTGCTCAGCCCGGAGATTACGTACTTCCTCCATTAAGTCTTTATTTCTTCAATCCCTATAAAAATCACTACGACTCAACCTATTCTGATTCCATCTTCCTCAAAATACAAGGGGAAGCTATTCCTCAACTTTTAGAGATAAATACCCTTGACAATTTTTACCGGACTGCGCTAGAGAAAAGCAGCAATATCCCACCTTATAGAATTGAAGGAATCAGTAGTTGGATACTGGGAGCTACTGTGTTTGTTTTACTTCTACTATTTTTAAGCTTTTTTCAACCTGCCTACTGGTTTTTTGGGAAGAAAAAACAAAAGGTTTCTCTTTCTCCCGGCCTGAAAAAGTTACTACAAAACAAAAAGGCCTAAATATCGCTTATTTTACAAATAGCAAAAGAACTATTGAGCAATTTACCGTAGATCTTGAGCTTTCAGTGCTAAAACGAAAATTATAAAGCGTTTCCTGAGTATGGCTAGTTGCGTTTGCTTTATTTGCAACCTTTACTTAGAAAACCACCAATTAATCCTCACAAAGAAATTCAACCATAGTGCCAACATCATCTATTGAAAAGGTCGTAAAGACAGAAGAAGAATGGAAGGAAATCCTGACTCCTGAACAATTCAGAGTTGCCAGAGGTCATGGAACCGAAAGAGCTTTTACGGGAAAATACTGGAACAACAAAAAAGAAGGAAGCTATACCTGTGTAGCATGTGGGCTTCCATTGTTTGCTTCAGCTACCAAATATCAATCAGGTTCAGGCTGGCCAAGCTTTTATGAGCCTATCAATGAAGAACATGTCGGAGTGGACCAGGATAATTCTTTTGGAATGGTCAGAACGGAAGTTCATTGCAATCGCTGTGATTCACATTTGGGGCATGTATTTTCAGATGGCCCAAGGCCGACAGGATTGCGCTATTGCATAAACTCTGCCTCCCTAAACTTTATTCCACAAACAGAGGCAGCAGAAAACTCAGATGGCTAACAGGTATAGCTAATAAGCCTGAGGTACATTCGAAAACAACAACAAAATATTTTCTGAGAGTCTCAGATAGGTTTGTATCTATGCATTTTTTACCTATCTTTGCACACTCAAAATTTGAAAAGCAATATGTACGCAATTGTAGATATCAAAGGACATCAGTTCAAAGTAGAGCAGGGCCAAAAGCTTTACGTAAACCGTATGGAGCAGGAGCCCGGTGAAAGTGTGGAGATTAAAGAAGTACTTCTTGTAGACAATGATGGCAAGGTAGCTGTAGGCAAACCTTTTGTAAAAGGTGCTAGTGTCTCCGTAAAAGTACTTGATCATCTTAAAGATGATAAAATCATCGTTTTCAAGAAAAAAAGACGCAAAGGATATCGTGTAAAAAACGGTCATCGTCAAGCGCTCTCTCAAATTGAAGTTGAAGCTATCAAAGGTTAATTCCTTTTTTAACACCTAATACCAAATACTCATGGCACATAAGAAAGGGGGAGGTAGCTCCCGAAATGGACGTGAATCAGAAAGCAAACGCCTGGGCGTTAAGATTTACGGAGGACAAAAAGTAATTCCTGGCAACATCATCGTTCGCCAAAGAGGAACTAAATTCAGACCGGGAGAAGGAGTTGGAATGGGAAAAGACCACACCCTCTACTCTCTTGCAGAAGGAACCGTGAAATTTACTACACGTACCTACAACCAAAAAACTCGTAAGGTTGTAAGTGTAGAAACTGAAGCATAAAGAATAAATGATAGGCTCTGTTTTCGAGAGCCTATTATTTGGATCTAACCCATAACAGTGTTAAATATTATTTCAATTAAAACCCTTTAAGACAAAACTCTTTAAATTGATTATAAATCTCTTATACATGAGCTAAATTCTTCAGGGACATTCGGTGAGATAAAATCTCACCAATGCGATACCTCTCGATTGCAATCAAATTGATCGTCTTTTCCCTGTAAACTCGGGCAGCGGATTCCCTATACGATACTCATAATTTCATTTTCTTGCTTTACCTACTTCCACAACTTCATCCGCAAATTTTTGCTACAATACCGAACCAGAATCCATACCTTATTTTTGTCCTGGATATACATAAAAATCAAATTCTCAAAGTGTAGCAGACAGTACTTATTCTATAACATCTCTTTTATCTAAAATAACCGGGGCAGAAACTTTTTCAGTGGCTATTTTTTATTTTTTATGGAAAGTTATAGCCATCATATGAGATTTTTCATCTCAACAAAGCCTTAGAACAAGAAAGAGAGCTTATAAATTTCGTTTTTAATTTTCGGAAAAAGCCAAGTTGGAGGGATTATTGCTTTGTAGATAATTCCGAATAGGAGCTAATGCAGACAATTGGTACATCATTGTGCGCGATTAAGATTCTGCAACTAGGATAATGTAAGTTTATTCGGAAAATTGTCGGTCTATTAGGTACAGGGAAATAGGATTACAATGATCAGTTTAATATTCACACGTAAAAAGCTACTAGTTGGTGTATCTGGAAGGGTTACTGAATTCCTTGAAGTAGAAGGCAACCCTTTTATTGAATTTGGATATCGCACTCCGGCTGAGGCACTCCGGGAAAATCTGGACGAAATCCTCAATGAATACAGATACTTTGTCAAAAGGAATGGGGAAGCCATGCCCGGAGAGATTAGCTTGTCTATTCTCTATCCCAATGATCGACCAGCAGCTGAACTGGCTCAAATTCAAGAAGTAATAAGCAGAGATGGTGTAAGCCTCTCCATTGTCCATATCGACAGTCTGGTACTACCATACCTGTATGGAATGTCGCATTATGACGAAATCATTTCGGAGCCTTGTATTGTTTTAGAAGCTCTGGACAATTACATCAGCTTATTATACTTCCACAATCCTCGAAAAGTAAATGGAAGCTTCCTTCCAATAGAGGAGAACAATCTTCCTACAGAATACCTCAAAGAAAAACTTTCTCCCCAAAGACTGGAATCTATGGGGATCAAACAGGTTTTCCTTTTGGGTAAGTACCTATACAATGACTTTGTCCTGGATTTCCTTGAAAATGATCTTTCCCTGGGTGATTTCATTGTGAGAAGAAATACCAGCCACCTGACAGATTATAAATTTATGATCAAGGGTAGTCAGCGTAGAATGAAAGACTTTAGCATAAATCCTTCAGAAAGACTCGCAGACTGGAACAAAACCCTGGCAAGAATTCAAATCCCAGTAAGCAAAAGAGATTACGACAGTGATCTTAGATATAAAATCCTGGAAGATGAAAAAGAGAAACTCACAGGTCCTTCAGATTCTACGCTTAAACTTACGGGCAAAGTAGATGACAGAAGCCTTGAAATAAATCAAGAAGTAAATTCTTTCTCCAACCATAGTCCGGATCTTAGAGAACTTGACGAACTAAAATCAAGACTTAGAAGGCAAAATGAGCTGTATGAAAAAATGGCTCACTCTTTTGACGAAAGTAATCGTAGAGCCCAAGAAGCGAATTTGAGGGTTAGAGAAACAGAAGGTGAAATCAAGCGCCTCAAAAAGATTCTCGATTCGAAAGAGATGGAAATTGAGAATCTTAAAACTGAGATTAAAGAATCGGAGGCCATCCAGACCAATCTTGAAAGCAAAACTGAAGAACTGGAGCAGCTCCAGGAGCAAAACAAAATCACTTCAGATCTCAAAATTGTGCTTGCTGCCAAAGAAAAAGAATTAATAGAGCTTAGATCTGAAATCAGAAAGATTGGTGATCTGGAAAAAACACTTTCCGGAAAAGAGCAGGAAATCAGCGAATTGAAGATCAGATTGATTAAAACCAATCAATACGAAAATGATCTTGAGACCAAGAATGCTGAAATCCTGGGGCTCCATGAGCAAATCCAAAAAGTCTCTATGCTTGAGACGGAACTGAGCGATAGGAATCAGGAATTGATTGAACTCAGGTCAAAGTTGGCCAACGCCCTCGAGCTTGAAAAGCAACTAAAACTCAAGCAGGAAGAGGTCGAGTATGCCAGCACTCAACAACAGGATCTAAAAGAAGGTACCATTCTCCTAAGAAGGCAAATCGAACTCCTTCAAAATAAACTGGAAGAAAGAGACGCTTCTCTGAAAGCCAAGGACGAAGAATTAAGTAAAAAAGAGGAAGCCTCTGACACAATAGAGGAAATTGAAAGGGAGAAAAACAGCCTAAAGCAGGAAATGGAACTCCTTCATACTCGCTATAAAATTCAGCAGGATCTCCTCATTAATAAAGATCAGGAATTTGCAGAGTATAAAGATGAGCGTGTCCAGTCTGATGTAAAATACGGAAAGGATATCGAGGAAAGAGAAGGAAAGATCGAGGAGCTCAAAGAAGAGATTAAACAACGACAGTTTAAGCATAATGACGAACTGAAAGTTTACCTAGCTGAAATTGATGATCTCAATAGCAAAGTTGACGCCAGAGATCATAAAATCTCAAAGCTGGAGAAAGATAAGGAGAAGCTAAATCAACAAGTTTCTGAAGTTGATGCAAATCTGAATGATCGTATTCTTGAACTTAAAGCTATCAACGTTCGCTTGAAAGTTAAAGAGCTGGAAGTTCAGGAATTAGAGCAAAACCTTAAATCTCGTGAAGGCGAAATAGCTGAACTGGGAGATAAGCTGGTAGATAAAAATGACCGTATCTCTGAAAGAGAAACGGAGAACATGAAGCTCAAAGGGGAATTAAACACCCTTAAAGATAAAGCTCTGAGCCTTGAACTCGATCTAAAAAAGAGCGATGGCACAATCAAAGTTAAAGAGGACGAAATCCTGCTTCTAAAAAAGGAAATCAAACAACAGAAGCTAGATGCCGAAAACATCTATCGTTCACATGAGAAGCAGGTCCTGGGTCTGGAGGAAAAGATCAGAGGACTCCACGATGACATAAATTCGGGCAATGAAAAAATTGGCCAGCTTGAAACTCAAATGCGTCTGAAGGACAAAGAGATCCAGGAGCATATTGAAAAATATCAGTTTGAGAAGCAGGCAAAGCAAACGCTTTCAGACAAATTATTAGAAAGCAACAAATACAGAGAGGAATTAAAGCAAAATCTGAAAGATAAAACACATGAACTGGATCGGGCTCTCCCAGAGCTTGAGAAAAGCAAAATTCGTTTACTCGATCTCAGCGGTGTAATTGAAAAGCAAAGAGCTGCTGAACGAGAGCACAAAAATCAGATTGTTGACCAGCAAAAGAAAATTGGAATACAGGAAAAAGACCTGGAAGCCAAAGCCAAAGAATTGGCACGTTTAAAAGAGATTTATGTAAAAACAGATACAGATTTAAAGGATTCCAGAAAGAAAATTGAGACCAATCTAAATGCGATCCTAAATCTGAATAAAACTGTTGAAGAAAAGGAAGGAATGATTTCCAGCCTCAATGAATCAATCAAAGGTTCAGAAGATGAGATTGTAGAGCTAAAGGCCAAATTGGACTTAAGTACTTCTCGCTGGGCAGATATAGGACTTGCGCTTAAAGGGCGTGATGAACACATCATCCAATTGGAAGATGAACTTACTTCTCTTAGAGAAGTCAAAAAAGTACTGAGCCAGGATCTGGATCAGGTAAATTTTGAATTAAATGATGCCAAGGCGAAACTTGAAGTTTATGTAGCGGAAAGAAACGTAGCTGAAGCAAGAGCCAATGAACTAGGCCTTCAAGTAAAAAGATTGGAAGTACTTTCAACTGAGAAAGTATCCGAGGATGAAACCCTTGCAGACCTTCATACCACAATTCGCAACTTGAATAGAGAAATCACTAATCGCGAAGATAAGATCCAGAAATACAGAACTGAGTTGGGCTCCAAAGAAAAAGAGATCGATCAGTTGGGCAAAAGACTAGATACGCAGAGAAAAGAACTGATTGCAGCCAATCAGGCAAATCAGGAGCCGGATGAAAGACAGGCTAATATTGCTGCCCTTAGAACGCGCCTCAATATTATGAAGACAGAACTGCAGGCTAAGGAGAGAGAGATGAAGGAAATGGCCTATAGCAGATCAGAACTTAGTAAAAAAGTTAAGGAACTGGAGGAAAGTCAGGCTGCTCCGGGTGATGAGGGCAAATTCCAGAAGATGATCGCTGGCAAGAATGAGGTAATTCGTGCACTGAAGATAAAATTGGGTGAAAAAGACAGAGCATTGAAAGAGGTTAAACAATCTGGTGCAATCAGCGGAAATGGAAAAGAGCAATTAGCTGCCTCTAAGGAAGCCAGAAAATTTGTTGAAAAACTAAAGTCAGTAGAACAGGAGAAAGCAAGCTTGGCCGAGCAATTAGAAGCTGCGCAAGCACAACTGGAGGATCAGGAAGCTTTAAGAAAGAAATTAGCTGAGATGGAAAGAGAAATGGTTGTTCAACGTGGACGAACCAAATCCAGGCTCGAAGCGCTTGAAGCAGAACTCCAAAAAGCTTTTGAAGGCCAGGATACACCTAATTCTGATCTGAATTCATTCAATAAGTTTCAGAGAACCGTCTAAATAAGAAAATTATCCATTTAATTATGCAAATATTACCGCTCAAGCGTATGTTTGTTCTGAACCCCTAATAGGATAGTAATCGGTTTCTAATTCTTTTTAATTTACAGGGGAAAATTAATTCGTTCTTAAGACAAGATTAGGAAAATATTCAGGGCGCTACCTGAAGCAGAGAAAAATACGCGTGAGGAAATACGAATTTCTCATGCGCGTATAACGTAAGTCCGTCTGTTTGACCAAAAACGAAAGGAGTAGTGCCCTCAGCGATTGTATTCATGAAATTCGTAGTTAGATTCGTACTATCACTTTGCGTTCTATACGGTGCACAAGGCTGTGTAAGCCATAACCAGCTGCTAATGATGCAGCAAAAGGCAAACTTAGAAACCAGTCCCCCTCCTTCACCACCTGTTTATAAAATAAAAGCCCTGGATAATCTTATGATTAAGATTAATGCCTTCGATGGTTCTACCCAGCAATTTCTCAATCGCGAATTTGGTGTTTCAGAACAAGCAAACGGGCAATTAAATTTTAATCCAGAATCTGTATATTACGTTAGTTATATTGTAGATTCAGAAGGATACTTGGATTTGCCCATTATAGGAAAGGTGAAAGCCAATGGCCTTAGTACCTGGGAACTCAGAGACTCCCTCAATCTGGCTTTGAAGCCGCATATGGAATTGGCTTCCACTCAGGTAAAGTTAGCTAATTTAAGAGTAACAGTCCTCGGAGAAGTTGAAAACCCGGGACTACAGTATATGTATAATGATAAAAATAACGTTCTGGAAATGATTGGACAAGCAGGCGATATGACTAATTTTGCCGATCGAACCAGAATCCAGGTTATCAGACAAAGCGAAACGGGAACAATCAGTGCCTATATAGACTTGAGTAGTCCTTTGGCATTGCATTCTCCATATTACTATCTCATGCCAGGAGATATTATCTATGTTGAGCCTATCAAGCCAAAAGCCTTCGATGTGAGTTCAACTTCCTTAGGTGTTTTCTTCTCGGCTGTTACTGCTGCAACCCTAATTATAAATCTGGTACTAGAGTTGCGGAGTAATCCCTAAAATGCTTGCTATCAGGATTTCAGTATTACAAAACAATGGATCAAAATAATATTGTACTTGGAAGTGAATCTTCAGAAATAAACATTAAGGCATTTCTGAGCAGGATATGGGAAAACAAATTGTATTTTCTCATTTGTGTACCGGCATGTCTGATTGTCGCATACCTGTACACAAAATATGCTGCACCGACCTATGAGGTGGCCACTAGCCTATTGATGGACGTAAGTGCAAGTTCACGGACTATTGGCACAGATCAAAATAGTGCAGAAGCTATTGGTACCATTGATGCTGAAAAGAACCTGGTAAATGAGATAGGAGTAATCAAATCTTTCAATCTAATTGCAAAAACGGTAGAGGAACTTGGATTTAATGTGAGTTATCATACCAAAGATGGCTTAAAAAAGCGTGAAGAATACGGTTACTTTCCATTTGAAGTTGTTCAAAATGAAACTAGTTCTCAGGCGATCGACATCTTGTACCATGTCGAAATCCTTTCTGAGAGCGAGTATCGGCTCAATGTGGATGCGGGAGAATTTTATGTGTACAATCCCTCTACCAAAAGCTCTCGAGAAGTAAAACAATCTCTAGAATTTAGTGGGACCTATCAATTTGGGCAGGAAGTACTTCATGATTTCTTCCGGTTTACTATAAAAAAACCCTCTTATCGGGTAAGTATGGCTGAATTTAAAGGCATTGACCTATTTTTCTCACTCCATAGTATTGAAGATTTAGCTCAGGCATATATAGATAAACTGGATGTAGCCCAAAGTGATCTACAGGGAAGTATCATTCAGATGATCATTAGAGGGGAAGTCGTGCAGAAAGAAGAAGATTTCCTCAATGCCCTGACCAAAAATTATATCCAGTCTCAATTGGACAGACGGAAAAGTGTAGGGTCCGGGCAGATAGATTACATCCGGGAAAGCCTTACTCAGGTGGGAGAGAATCTCAATACGGCAGAAAGAGAACTTGAAAATTACAGAAGATCTCGAGGAGCGATTAATATTTCCCGCACAGCTACTCTTTCTCTTGACAGAATAAACGCCCTGGAAGGAGAAAAAGGAAAACTGGAATTAAATAATCTCTATTATAAATCAGTTCTCGAAGAACTAAAAGATACTTCCGGAATTAATAGTGTGGTCATGCCTTCTACTCAAGGCATCAACGATCCGGTTTTGAATGACGCCCTTGTAGAACTCAGAAAGAAATACGCAAAGAGAAACCGGGATGCGCAGTTTAAGGGCGAAAAAAGTATGGACATTATTTCTTTAGACAAAGAAATATCTCAAGCCAGAAAAACCATAGCCGACAATATCACGAGTCTTGTAAAGCAATCTGAAATGACCCTTGATGAAAAATCAAGGCAGATCGGTTCAGAAACCTCAAAGTTAAGTAGGCTTCCTTCTAATGAAAGGAATCTGGTAAAACTGGAACGGGACAGAGATTCTTATGCAAATACGTTCAACTACCTCAAGCAGCAATTGACCAAAATAGAAATTGCTCAGGTAAATGAAATGCCAGATACACAGGTTATCGATAAGCCTCGTATGCAAGGAGATGGACCTGTAGCTCCTCAAAAAATGTTGATTCTTCTTTTGGGACTGCTTGTCGGAATGTTCATACCGTTGGGCTTCATCGTCGTGTCCAGTTCAGTAAGTGAGCATATCCTGACTATTGATCAAATCGAAAGATACGCAGGGATTCCAGTTGCCTCAAGTATCGGGCACTTTGGAATGGATAAATATGGAAAAATCATCGATGAGCATAAATGGAAACTGGTAGAGTCCTTCCGCGACTTGAGTGCTAGCCTTCAATTCCTACTCCCCAATAGCCAGAACAATATCATTGGGGTTACCTCAACTATTCCGGGAGAAGGAAAAACCTTCTGTGCTACCAATTTGGGGATGATCTTTGCCGAGGGAGGAAAAAAGATTCTACTCGTTGATACAGACTTGAGAAATCCGAGTCTGGTTGAAGATATTGAGCGGGTGAAAGGCAAAGGCCTGGTAAATTACCTCAGAGGTGAGATCGAGTTTATCAACGAGATCATCTATGAGCATGAAGAAATTGAAAACTTACATTATATCCCAACTTATCCAATAGATGGGAACCCACATAAACTCCTTACAAGCCCAAAACTTAAAACGATCCTAAACGATTTAAGAGATGAGTATGACTATATCATATTCGACTCTCCACCGATTGGATTGGTTTCCGACTACTTACTGATATCCAAATACTTTGATATCCATCTTTTTGTAGTGAGAAGAAAGTATTCCAAACTGCAGTATCTACATGACATTGATAAGATCCGCCAGAGAGGAAATCTTCAAAACATGTACATCATATTCAATGATGTTAAAGATGATGCATTCAAGTACGGATACAATAATTATGAGTATCGCGATTCCAGAAAGATCAAAGACATAAAGAAGAAGATTCGAAAATAGAAATCGTGTTTATTTACGTTAATGGGAAATAAAAAAGGACATGCACTTGTTACTGGCGGTGCAGGATTTATCGGTAGCCATCTTTGCTCAAGGATGCTTCAAGAGGGATGGGAGATCACAGTTATAGATAATCTTGATCCATACTATGATCAAACCCTCAAATTGGCAAATGTTAGAATTAATCAGACTTTTGAAGACTTTCATTTCATTGAAGGGGATATCAGAGATGAAAGTTTATTGACAGGATTGGATGAAAGTATAGATCTCATTGTACATCTGGCTGCAAAAGCAGGCGTACGTCCTTCAATTGCAAACCCACTTGAGTATCAGTTGGTAAATGTCAATGGGACCCAAAATCTCCTCGAGTTTGCAAGACAAAGAAATATCAAACAGTTTGTTTTCAGTTCATCCAGCAGCGTATATGGGATCAATCCCAATGTACCATGGAGTGAAAATGATCGGGTGCTACAGCCTATCAGTCCCTATGCAAGTACCAAAGTAAGTGGTGAACTATTGGGACATGTATATAGCCATTTATATGACATAAGGTTCATAGCGCTTCGCTTTTTCACGGTTTATGGACCAAGACAGCGACCAGATCTAGCCATCCATAAATTTGTCCACAAGATTCTGAATAATGAGGAAATCCCGGTTTTTGGAGATGGAAGTACGCGTAGGGATTATACCTATGTCATGGACATAGTTGATGGGATTCTCAGAGCGGTAGATTACGACAAGAGTATGTATGAGGTAATCAATTTGGCTTCCGCAAGAACCATTAGTCTGGCGGATATGATTGCTGGAATAGAAAAGGTATTTGGCAAAGAAGCTATCATCAATCGCCTCCCTGAACAGGCGGGAGATGTGCCTCAGACTTACGCGGATATAGAAAAAGCAAAGACACTCCTGGGCTACGAGCCCCAAACCAGCTTTGAAGAAGGCCTGACCAAATTTAAAGCCTGGATAGAGCAAAGCTCAATTTTAGCCTGATAAATGCTAAAAAACTAAGAGAGACCTCAGATGGACGAACAAGTAGATCAGGTCCCCCAGGGGCCTATTGTAGATGTTGAGTCAGCTATTCGAGATGCAATTGCTGCAGGTGCGAGTGATCTGCCTTCTCCGGAGGAACTGGAGTTCTCTACAGCTACCATGCTTGCTTTGGTGGCTATGTCTCTGCTTACGATTTATTTCGTTTGGAAAAGTAAAGGAACTCTTTTACAGAAGTTGATTGCTTTTCTCACCTGTCATTTCCTGTTAACAGGTGAATATGATTATGCTTATACCATTCCAGCACCTGGATTTGAGTTCCAACCTTCAAGACTCCTGTTTTTCGCTTTTTCTGCCATACTTTTTGTCGACCATTTCTTCAAGCGAAAATTAAGTAGTGAAAAAAATGATGGTCCCAAATCCTATGCCTGGTTTGAGATTTGGATGTTCCTCCTGGTGGTTTACAACGTAATTTCCCAGTTTTTCCATCTGGATGAATTGGAACTTAAAGAGGTGATTGTTACAAGTATGTATCAGCTGTACATCCTTATTATTTATATCACGCTCAAAAAATATGCAAGCAAGGAGCTCATGAGACTTATTGGAATAAGTATGATCTCAGGAGCCGTCATTGCAACCTTCATAGCCATATATCAGTTCGTTGTAGATCCCCTCGCCATGCGGATCGGGGATTATAGGATCGCCTTTGGCTCCCTTCTTAGAGCAAATGGAACCTTCACTAATGAATATTTCTATGCCTACTTTGTAATCATTGCCCTGTGCTGGACAATGATTTTTGTAAAAAGGATGCTGCTGCGAAATATGTTGATGGGCTTATTCATAATTGGAGTCTTTATTTCCTTCCAAAGAATGAGTTGGCTGATTCTGAGTTTGATCATGGCCCTCTATATATTCAAGATTGCAAAGATTCGATACGAAGTTCTGGCTTTTTTGAGCATAGGAGGAATGATTCTATTGATTGTAGTCGGCCTGGTTTTTTCCAGACAGATCATGAATTCAACTCTGGTAAAGCAAAGGCTTTCAGAAAAACCTGATGGACGACTCGGGTACTGGGGCATGGTGATGAATAATATTGGGAAAAGCCCTTTTGTGGGGTATGGAAGTACGCAGACAAAAACTTATTTTAATGAAATGCTCAAGGTCACCCAAAGTAGAGAGCGCGCCAGTGCAGCAGAGGGTGATTTGCATAGTGGATACCTATCCACCATGTTTTACTTTGGCATTCCTGCCTTCGTCTTTTTTGTCCTATTCAACCTCAGTAGTATTATCTATTTTGGCAAATTATTACCCAAGCATCAATTTTTTGCCATTCCTTTCCTGATTGCCATACTCTACACAGTCGCGAATGGAACCAATACCCTTTTATTCGACAAATACATTTCACTTCCTCTAGCCATACATTTCGGCCTGGCTATGGGAATCAGAAGAAAGCCGGAAATCCTCCAGGAAATCGAGGGAAGTATTACTGTTAAGCCTAAAAAAGTTATACCAAAACAAGAGCGAGTTATAGAGCGGGTATGAATATTTTCCTGAAAATCAAACAGCTGATCGGTGATGGACATGAGCGGACCGTTCGAGCTAAAAAAAACATACTCCTTGCAGTCTTTTACAGAGCCGTGGGCATAGCGGTAGGTTTCGCAGTCTCGCCTTTATCCCTAAAATATCTTGACCAAACTCATTTCGGAATTTTCATTCTGATATCTGGACTTATGGACTGGACAGCAGATTTCGATATGGGGATAGGAAATGGGATGAAAAATAAATTCGGCTCTGCAGTAGCAAGAGAAGATGATGAAGAGGCCAAAGCATATGTAAGTACTGCTTATGGAGCTCTCTCTGCAATATTTGGCTCTTTAGCTATTATTTTTGTCTTTGCCAGTTTTTATATACCCTGGGCAAGCATAGCTAATACAGATCCAGGTATGGAAAGCGAAATCAGGCTACTGGCGATCCTCGTATTTGCGGCCTTTGCACTTCGATTTGTTACCGCATTGATCTATGAGATTTTCAATGCTCTTCAACAGACAGCCAAAGTCGACCTCTATAATACTATTACCAAGGTTACTTTCCTTATTGTCTTATTGAGTCTGATCTATTTTACCGAATCTTCTTTGGTACTTTTCGGGGCAGCCAAGAGCTTCACCTTTGCGATCATTCCTATGATAATTGGGATTTACTTTTTCAGAAATGAGTTCCGCAAATATGCTCCCTCTCTCAAATACTTCAAGCAAGGGCACCTGAAAGCACTTCTGGGTCTTGGCGGGATGTTTCTGGTGATTCGGATCGCTATGGTTATTATTTACGAGACCAATAATATCCTTATCACCCAGCTAATTGGCGTAGATTCAGTAATCATATACTCTGAACCCTATCGCTATTTCAGCATCCTTCTCATGTTCTTCGTGATTGTTACCAACCAGCTTTGGTCAGCATATATAGAAGCTTATGAGAAAGGAGATAGAGAATGGATGGACGACATCATTAAAAACCTCGTCAAAATTTGGCTAGGGACAGTGGCTCTTGGTGGCGTGATGGTTCTCCTTTCTGATTTTGTTTACTATTGGTGGATTAACAGATGGCTAGAGCCTGAGAAAGTCATCGACTTCCCCTTTATGGTATCGGTTTTTATATGGATATCTGTTTGCATGACCAATTGGGTGAATGTTTTTAACCTGGTTCTCAATGGTACCAGCAAAATCAAAATGCAAATGATTGCCATGATCTCTGCGGCCATTATTAACCTCCCTCTCTCCTATTTCTTCACAAAAACACTCGAAATGGGCATGATTGGCATCATATTAGGAACAATTGTTAGTCTTATTCCAAATGCCATCATTGCCCCGATTCAGGTACGCAAGATTCTGAATGGAAAAGATAGAGGGATTTGGTCCCAATAAAGCATTTTAAAATAGCCAGAAACGTCTGCATCATAGCGCATCATACTTAGAATGAAATCAAAGAATTTACATGTTGTCCAGGTTGGGGAAACTCATGGGTTTCCGGTGGGGATGGCGGCGATCGAAAAAATACGCCTAATAGGGATAGCCTTGCTTTCTGCGGATGTAGACGTTACAGTCATTTCAAAAAAAGGGTGCTTTTACCCTGATGAAGGTGTCGATTTTGCCCCTTCCGGCACTCACCAGGGGATCGAATATGTCTATACCGGAGGCTCTATTTATCGGCCCTCGGGCTTTATTCAGCGAAACCTGAAAAAGATCGACGGATGGATAAAGGAAATTTCGTTGCTTTGGAAATATAAAAAGGAAGGAAGACTGGATGCAGCTATCGTTCATAGCATGGAATTCAGCGATATTTTTATCTATCGCATCCTATCCATCATCCTTGGATTTAAGTTTCTCTATCCTTACGTAGAACTAAACTCTTCCCTTCCTCAAAGAGATAGTTTCCTCGAAAGAACGCAGGATTTTCTTCTGGAAAATATTGGGCTAAAAATGCCAGATGCTCTTTTACCCATCAGCAATCATCTCATCGATTTTCTAAAGGAAAAAGGAGTAAATAAACCCATTCTAAAGGTTCCCATCATAGCTGAATTCTCCCGTTTTGAAATTCCTAAAGAGCAAAATGAGGATAAATATTTTCTCTACTGTGGAGCAGCAGAATATTCAGCGGTCATCCACTTTATTCTGGAGGTATTCGAGCAATTAGAGAATGAGGATCATTACCTCTATTTGGTTGTAGGAGGGACAGAGGAAAGTAAAGATAAAATCAAAGCAAAAATCGCAGAAAGTCCTGCCAGTTCAAGGATAAAATTCTTTACCAGGCTCCCCTATGACAAACTGGTGCAAAAGTACCTCAATGCAAGAGCTTTGCTCATACCCTTACGTTTCAACATACAGGACACTGCTCGTTTTCCCCATAAAATCGGGGAATATCTGGCTTCCGGCAATCCCATGATCAGTACCAATGTCGGAGAAGTTAAACATTATTTTACGGATGGCGAAAATGCGTTAATCTCAGACTCATATGATTCAGAAACCTTCAAAGAGAAGATGCAGTTCGTCATAGATGAGCCAGAAAAAGCCCAAAAAATTGGAGAAAATGGGAAGGCTTTTGGAAAAGCCACTTTTGATTACCCGGTCTTTGGTAAAGAGATAAAGTCCCTGATATTATCCATTTAATTGAGTGGACAGAAAAATAAATTCGAGCAGCCGGAAGCTTCGAATCCTTCAATAATATCTAAAAGTAAGTACTTCGAGATAAAATCTTCTACAAAAGTGCTGATGAGTACCCAAAATTATCAGTTGAAACATGCTGAAAGTGAAATATGATAATTCAGTTTTACCTTATGAGCACTTTTGTAGAAGATTTTATCTCGAAGTACTTACTTTTAGATATTATTGAAGGATTCGAAGCTTCCGG
>JBCBRM010000055.1:0-56953 GCA_039819665.1 Bacteroidota bacterium | reverse complement strand
TGAAATAAGTTCTGGATAAGCAGGATTATGTGAACTAGCGATTCCTATATAAAAATCCAGGGAATCAGCCAGTACTCTCAAACTTAAGGCTGATGATTCAACTTCCTGACTTCCTGATATGTAGTTCTTTTCAAATGATCGCGGCCAATAGGTATAGCTAGCCAAAAGCAGGCTGAAAACAAGAGCCCCTCCTGCTCCCCGGATAAACAGTTTGCGCAATTTTAGAAAGCGGCGCGGCCAAATAAGCCACAGGAGAAATAGGACTAATACCAGCATACTGAGGCTGATATGCACAGAAAAGAGTTGCCAAATCATCTTCATGGGAACTTATTTAACATGAATTTCTATGATTATCAACCGGGATTTAAAAATCTAAGAGGATTATTCTTTAATCCCTCAATCAATAATGTTTATATTTCATTACTACTACCAAATAGCACCTTTGCATGTCCTATAAAAAAGAATACCAGGAGAGTATCAGCGATCCTGTTTCCTATTGGCAAGAGCAAGCCAAAGCCATTGACTGGTTTAATTTCCCTGAAACCATCCTCTCCCAAGATGAAGAAGGTCTATATCGATGGTTCAAAGGCGGAAAACTCAATACTTCTTATCTGGCCCTGGATTATCATGTAAAAAACGGAAGGGGAGATCAGAAAGCATTGATTTATGACTCTCCCGTTACCCAAAGTAAAAGAAGCTATACCTATCAGGAGTTACTGGAAGAAGTGGCTCTTTTTGCGGGAGTTTTAAAAGGGCTTGGAGTAAAAAAAGGTGATACGGTCATCATTTATATGTCCATGATCCCGGAGGTAGTTTTTGCGATGTTGGCTTGTGCACGATTGGGAGCGGTTCACTCAGTAGTCTTTGGAGGCTTTGCCGCTCAGGAATTAGCGATACGGATCGATGACGCCCAGCCAAAAGTTATCCTGGCTGCCAGCGGAGGAATAGAAGTTCAGCGAATCATTCCTTATAAGCCCATCATAGATGAAGCTTTAGAGAAAAGTAGCCATGATCCTGAGGCTTGTTTAGTATTTCAACGGGACTTTGTAAAAGCAGATATGCAGGAGGGAAGAGATTATGATTGGGAAAGTTTACGGGCGAAAGCGACTCCTGCTGATTATGAAATCCTCGATGCGACGGATCCCTTGTACATCCTCTACACCTCTGGTACTACGGGCAAACCCAAAGGAGTCGTTCGGGATAATGGCGGGCATGCCGTTGCTTTGCAATACAGTATGAAAAACATATACGGGGTAGAGCCCGGAGACACTTATTGGGCAGCTTCAGATGTAGGCTGGGTTGTGGGCCATTCTTATATCGTTTATGCTCCCTTGCTGTATGGCTGTACGACTGTTCTTTATGAAGGGAAACCCATTAAAACGCCGGATGCATCCAGCTTTTGGCGCGTGATACATGAATACCAGGTAAAACTTTTATTTACAGCACCTACAGCATTCCGGGCAATTAAAAAAGAAGATCCTGAAGGAAAGCTAAAGGATCAATACGATACCTCTTGCCTCAAATACCTCTTTCTGGCAGGGGAAAGAACAGATGTCGCAACCCTGGAATGGTGTGAAAATTTACTGGACGTTCCGGTAATAGATCACTGGTGGCAAACTGAATCCGGCTTTCCTATGCTGGCAAATATGACGGGTTTGGAATTGCAAGCCATCAGGCCTGGTTCAGCAGGAATGCCGGTATGTGGATTTGATATTCAGATCATGCAGGAAGACGGAAATATAGCTGCCCCCAATGCAGAAGGAAGTGTCGTAATCAAATATCCCTTGCCACCCGGCTGTTTCCCCAGTCTTTGGCAGGACAGCCAGCGCTTTAAAGATTCCTATTTGTCCGATTTCCCTGGTTATTATCTGGCGGGAGATGGGGGATATAAAGATGAAGAGGGCTATGTCTTCATTACCGGACGCATAGACGATGTAATCAATGTTGCAGGGCATCGTTTGTCTACTTCTGATATGGAGGAAATCATCGCTGCACATCCAGCCATCGCAGAGTGTGCCGTTATTGGGGTGTATGATGCCTATAAGGGACAGATTCCGGTAGGATTTTATTTGCTCAAATCAGGGGTCCAACAAACAGAAGAGGAAATTGAAGGAGACCTGATTCAGGAAGTTCGAAAGCGCATAGGAGCTGTTGCTTCATTTAAGCGAGCGGTACGGGTAGAACGACTACCCAAAACTAGATCGGGCAAGATTTTACGGAAAAGCATGCGCGAAATTGCCGACCAACGGCCCCTTTCGCCTCCCTCTACCATAGAGGATATTACCGTATTGGATGAATTAAAAGTATTGATGAAAGCAGAGCAAATTGGAAAGCTTGGCTAAGTAATATCTTTCCTTTCCAGTATCCCAAAAAGCTCCTTTCCTTCTCGACCGGGCATGGAGTTGAAGGCTTCTTCGAAAACTTTGAAATCAAAATAAGGAGAAAATAACTCTCTGTATTCTTCCTCTAATCCCCCAAAGGGCCGTTTGGTTATATCTCCTGAATATGGAAAGTTAAACCAAAGACCTACCAATTTCCCTCCAGAGGTTATCAGTTCATGCATTTTCTGTGCATATTTTTTCCGATTACCGTCAATAGGTGGAATGGAGCAAAAGAAGGTTTGCTCGAAAATTAGATCAAATTGATCATCAAGATCAAAGAAGTCTCCATGGAGAAGGTGCTCAACAGGAAAATCTGGTAGCCGCTGCCGAAAATTTTTAAGGGGAAGTTCACTGATATCCAAAACGTGGACTTGGGTAAACCCCTTTTGAAATAAATATTCCGCTTCGTAAGCATTACCTGCACCCGGAATCAGGATTTTTGTGTGCTTATCTTCAATCTGGTCAAAATAGGCACGTAAGGGTTCCGAAACAGCTCCCAAATCCCATCCGGTGCGCTGGT
The DNA here is from genome assembly GCA_039819665.1 of Bacteroidota bacterium. Lineage (GTDB taxonomy): Bacteria > Bacteroidota > Bacteroidia > J057 > J057 > JAWPMV01. Next base: position 54,052 of record JBCBRM010000055.1, on the reverse strand, counting down.
CAATATAGCGATGGGACCAGAAGGCTTCGCCATCATTGAGAGGTCTATTATCATCTACTTTCATCCTCTTTTTGGGTTCCAATTTACTTAACAATCCAGCACTACTGGTCTGACCTGATCATTTCCCTGCCCATCCCACTCAAAACTTTTGGATTGAAAACTCCAGCCATCTGAGGCATAAATAGAATAATTACCTGCTGGACCATTTACTTTAAATTCTCCTTTCGCATCACTCTTTCCCACAATATATTTCCCATTAGGAGCTAATACATCAACAGGGACTCCAGGATAAGGTTCATCGCAGGATTTTACAAGAATGGTAAAGAAAATCTCCTCAATATAGGGAGGCCATTCATCATCAAAATTTGGCCCTCCAACATAATTATAAACTTCTCCTTCACCATTTCGGGGAACGATGATCCAGAAAATATCATCGGTCATATCAAACAGTTCCAATCCAAAAATCCAGTTTTGCTGAAGGGATTCTCCTCTGGGAGGAGAAGGGAAATTGGGGAAGGTTTTTTCAGAAGACATATCTCCGGGCAAGAGTACCAGTCTTCCTCCTTCCAGAAATGTCTTAAGCGGGTCAGAAGTATATTTGGGAACCATATCGCCAAAACTCAATTCCTCATTTGTATTGAGCAAGTTAAAAAGAGCCTTTTGAAGCGCATCCGGGAGACTCACCTTATTTTCATAATCCAGCATCTGTTGAAGAGCTTCTGTCTTAAAATAAGCAAAGCCCATTTGCTTCAATCCAAACTCAGAACGTACAATATGAGTCAGGGCCCCTTCCACACTACTTTGCTTGCTGATAGGGTCAAAGCCTTTTAGAAAATATTCTTCTGCAGCTGAGGTCCAGTTATAATTTTCCTGCAAGTACTTGAGGGTTCTTTCTTCAACAATGGTGATATCTCCAAAATCTCCGAATAAAGGCAAGAGCAATTCGGCATCCTCTTTAGAGATTCTTCCATCTCCTTTTCCTTCTACCAATCTATCAGCCTCATTCAAAACTTTTCGATCGTAACGCAAACCATCAATAACTTTATAATAGGACTTTATCTCTTCCCGCTTTACATCCATCTGCTCTTTGATCCATTTGCTGGCTGGCTCAGTCCATTTAAATGCTCCCATCAAATATTCCAGGGTCTCTTCTTCGGTTTCTGTAATTCGTCCACCATCATTTGCCAGTAACCAAAGATCCTGGGCATCCTGTAGCGATATTCTTCCGTCTCCTACTCCTCGGACTCTAAAACGGGCGTTATTTAGTAAGGAAGCATTGAATCGCTTTCCATCGATAAATTCGTAATAATTGGACATGCGTGTAGTTTTTGTTTCGTTTTTTCCAAGTTAATTTATGCAAATAAGTCAGCCTAATTAAGATTTTGTTAAGTTGTTGTAAGGACTTCTTCAATCCATCTTTCATACTCAAGACCTATGCCGATGAGCCGATTTTTAGTCATTACTCTTTTCCTAACATATCTCCCTAACTTAGTACAGGCTCAAGAGAAACTGATTCGAGATAGTACTGAGCAAAAAATCCTTTCTGTTGCACAGGAAATTATGACGGAAGCAAAAACCTGTGCACTCATCAGTCTGGATAAAGAAGGCCGTCCCCGGATCAGGACTATGTCTCCCTTTCTTCCCGAAGAGGGTTTTATCGTTTGGTTTGGAACCAATCCGAATAGTAGGAAGGTAGTACAGATCAAAAAAGATCCACGTGTTACCTTGTACTATACTGCCAAAGACGAAACGGGCTACGTCATGATCCACGGCCGAGCGGAATTGGTAAATGATCCAGACGAAAAACAAAAGCATTGGAAAGAAGAATGGGAAGCCTTTTATCCTAATAGAGGAGAGGCATATTTACTCATAAAAGTATCTCCCGAATGGATGGAAGTGATAAGTGAGAAGCATGGAATCCTGGGAGATGAAAAAAGCTGGACACCTCGAATTATCCGTTTTGAATAGGGGGAAATTTTGGATATTGAGGAAATAAATTTCCAAGCCATACCAGAATGAAAAAATTAGCTTTTCTATTCCTTACCATCCTGTTTTTCTTCCCTTTAAGTCTCCTCTTTCCTCAGGATGCCTTGATTCATCTTTCATTTTCAACAGGAGATCAAGCTGAAAATAAAACCCTGGTCAAATCGGAAGATGCCACTTACACTCTCGACCTGATGAGACAATCCTTTTCAGAGGGGGTAAATGACTATGCCCTTGATCTTAGTGAAAATGCTATGTTTAGAAGGCCTTGGATATTGGATAGCCTGCTTAGTAAACAGATTCAGACTTCAGGGAGCTTTTCCGTTCAGGTATGGGTAAAAACGCTACCCGATGCAGAACAGGGAACTCCAATCATAAGCAACAAAAAGAGTGATGAAGTAGAAAGCGTAGGTTGGCAAATAGGTAGTCAGGAAAATGGAGCCTGGTCCCTCCAACTTTCCGATGGGAAAAATGTATACCAATATCGACCTACAAAAAGGCAATTGATCAATGATGGAGGTTGGCATCAAGTTCTATTCAGTATTGAGCGTCCAAAAAATGAAGCCCGTATGTATTTTGATGGACAAGCAGTTGCTATCTATAATCTGGGGCAATTGGGAGATTTGGAGAGTATACAGCAGACCGTAGTAGGTGGATCTGATGAATACTTTGAATGGGGTTCAGCCGGTCAGTGGAAAGCTTTTAATGGATATCTGGATGAGGTCAAGATCTGGAACCGCGTCCTCTCAAGAAAGGAAGTACAGGCTTCCTGGGAAGCATTTTCCCCCAATAAAGCCCCAAAAATACAGGGGGAAATGCCCCAACAACTCAAAGTTTTGGCCTGGAATATCTGGCATGGAGGTCGGAGATATGGAGAAAAAGTTGGGCTAAAGCGCACCATAGAAACCATCAAAGCTTCTAATGCAGATATCGTAGGCTTGATTGAGACCTATGGTTCAGGAGAAAAAATCGCCGATGCTTTGGGCTATGAATTTTACCTCATCAGCTCCAATCTCTCCATCATGAGTAAATATCCCATTACAAAAACTATTGAGGCTTTCCGGGCCTTTAATTTTGGGGGAGCAGAAATTGAAATTTCGCCTGGGAAAAAAGTACTGATGCTAAATACCTGGCTCCACTATTTGCCCGATTACCTAAATTCCGTAAATGAAGGCAAACTAAATGCTGAAGAATTGATAGCTGCCGAAGGAGAAACTCGCTTTGCTGAAATAAGTGCCATCCTCAAAGAGATGAAGCCTCATCTAAATCAGGATAAATATACAGGCATAATTATGTCCGGTGATTTCAATAGTGGCTCTCATTTGGACTGGATTCCATTAACCCAAAATCTCCATGAAAATTATGTAGTAGCCTGGCCGGAAAGTAAGGCCATGTTGGCTGCAGGATTTACAGATAGTTTTCGAGAGCTGCATATCAATCCAGCCATGGATCCGGGCTATACCTGGACACCCCGTGCTGCAACTTCTTCCAACAAATACGGCATCAGAGACCGCATCGATTATATCTATTATCAGGGGGAAGACATGCAGGCCATTTATTCCCGGGTGATGGATTATCATCCCATCATGTTTCCTTCGGATCATGCGGCGGTCTTGAGCATTTTTCGATTGAAATAAAGGAGAATTTTCAAAGTCAAATAGGATACTGACTTGAAGCTAAATTGAATTTTTTCATACAAATAGGAATCCCCAGACGGAGCTGGGGATTCCACTTTTCACCTTAAACGGTCAAGAATTGCGATAGCAAAATTTGTAATACAAATTTCTTATCGACTATTTCTTGATAAACCGCTTTACATTCACAAACTCGTTTTGCTTGAGCTTGATGATATACATTCCTGCGGGTATATCAGCAAGATGTATGTTGTGTGATAAAAGGCTACTTGATTTATTGGTGCGTTCTTCTTTTACAATTTGTCCCCAGCTATTGAGGATTTCGAGGCTTACTTCACCTGACCAGGGACTTTCCAGTTCAAGCCGAAGATTTTCCTCAACCGGATTAGGATAAGCCTGTAATTTGAGCTCTGAAGAATAAAGGTCCTTGATGGATGTCGGCCATTCTACCGTTACATTGGCTGTACAGGAATTGCTATTCCCATTATTGTCCAAAGCAGTCAGGGTAACTTGCTGAATGCCTCCCACTCTGAAGGTATCCTGGCTCAAGCTAAACTCCATGATTCCGCATTCGTCTGCCGAACCATTATCAATCATACTCGGATCAATAACCGCTATGCCCGTACTATCCAGCATGACCGTGATATCCTGGCAATTCATTACGGGTGGTGCTATATCATCAAAAATGAGAAAAAGCTCCTCTGATGAACTTTGGCAAAAATCATCAAAGCTATAGGTAACGGTATAGGAAACTCCTAGCGTTATAGAAGTCATGTCAATTTCTCCGCTAGCTGGATCAATGCTAGCTGCCGGCGAAATACTGAATACTCCTCCCTCACTCCCGGTGATATCTGGAAAAGGGTTGTCAGTCCCGGGGCAAATATCGGTGGGATAAGCAAAGGAAGCATCTATTGTATCCGAAATGAATACCGTCTGGGAACTCACATCCGGACAATTGCCTTGTGTCTGATAGGTAATGGTGTAAAGGGTATTGGCAGAAGTGCTGCTGAGGTCCAGGCTTCCGGTAGCAGGATCGATGGTAGCTCCATTGTCCACTGAAAATATACCTCCGGGTGTACCTGCAAGATCAGGAAGCAGATTAGTTTCACTGAGGCAGCTGGTATCGGGTATGCTAAAGGAAGCATCTTCTGCCGCAAAAATCTGAATGCTTTGCGTATCCACAGCAGCACAAGGAGAACCCACCGTATAGGTAACATTATAGGTCGTCCCTGCTTGCGTGGAGCTAAGGTCCAAAATACCCGTAACGGGATCGATCGAAGCTCCATTGTTAACCGCAAAGGTCCCACCCAGATCACCAAAAATAAGGGCTTGCGGATTAAAGCCACCTATACAGGCAGATGAAAGAAAGGAAAAACTTGCATCTGCAGAGGACACACAAGGATTTACACGCACCGTGCCCGGATTTCCCAAAGCTGGAATAACGCCCACTCCCTGGGTAAAGAGTAGAGAAGTTACTGAACCATCCACACTTAAGATATAGTCTCCACCTACTGCCGTACTTTTGACTTGAAAGGAGATATTTATAATGGCTGTACTATCAGGAAGCGTTACATTGCCTCCACTAAAGTCTACCCAGGAGAAGGTAGCAGCATCCAAAGGGATAAGTCCTTGTCCCGGATTTCCGAAGATATTATTTAGCCCTGACTGAGGGCTACTTAGTCCCATAAATTCTAAGGCTGCGGTATCAAAGCGGATCGTCCCCTGATAACCTGAAATTGTTTGAAAACTGTCTACCCGAATCGGAATTACGACCATCGAATCAATATCGACGGTATCACTTCCTACATTAAATAGGAGTGTCTGTGCCTGTATTTCCTGTCCTGCCCCTGCCAGCACAAGGAGGAGAAGGAAGGTAAAATGGTTTATGTTTTTTAGCATGGAATCGTGAATAAAAAGGTGAATGATTGATGAAATAAATTGTGAATGGGGAAAACAGGAATTGCGATTAAAAATGCTTTCCAATGCGTGTATGAGAGACCTATCCCTTCTGATCGCTCTTTCAAAAAGGAGAGAATATTAGCTTTTTCGAAAAATCTATTTGATGTATGAAATGTAGTAAGGGGAAGCTCGCCAAGCAATTTCTCAGGCCTCATTGTTCTGAATGGTAGGCAATATGTTCTGAATGGTAAACAAGCTTGAACTGCCATTTGCTTTTGAAGAAATAGCCAGAACCTGCAGTTGCAGATTCTGGCCTATTTTGCTGATCAAATCTTCAATATTTCCATTGATTATTGATCCTTATATTATGTTTCTGATTAGCGGTTTTTCGAAATCCGAATAGCTGCACTGAAGTCTCCAGCCACCATTTGGGCCATGTAGATACCTTCACTTACTTCCATTCCTTTTTCATTTCTACCATCCCATTTGATCTGATGATCACCAGCAAGGTAGGTACCGTCAAAGCGCTTGATCAATTGTCCATTGAGGTTGTAAATCACAATCTGTACTTTCTCAGCCTTTGGAAGAGAGAATAGTAAGTTTGTGGCTTCTCCAAATGGGTTAGGCACGTTCTGATCAAAACTGTACTCAGCCAGCTCTCCATTTCCGCGGTTGATATTGATTTCCTCAGAAGCAAATCCGATTCCCAACAACTCACGCGTAATATCATAAGCTTTAGAAGCAGTTACATCAGAAGTGATTTTGAATTCAGTTTTTGAATCCTTTCCGCCTATTGCTCTGAATACCATCTCAAAAGCAACTGTACCATCTTCCAGGCTGATAGACTCACCGCTAAAGTCAACCCATGCAGTAGTCATGATACCATTTCTTACGCCATCCAATCCATAAACACCTTCGAGAGCTTCATGATTTACTTCCTGGAATTCAAGAACAGATGGATCCCAGTTTAGGGTAAACTGATAGCCTGTAATAGCGCTGAATTTATTCACTTTCACCGGAATTCTAATCAAATCTCCTTGTTCGGCAGTCATACCATCAAGGTTGAAGAACATAGAATCTGTTGGAGGTGCGGTCCGCAATTGACTCGGGTTCCAGGTATTGTTAACATCACCCAACTTCACACCGATGAAGTCCTGATCTGTCAAGTTTGCATTTGGACTCAGAATATCTCTGCGAGTTTCAAAGTTCCAGGGATTCAAGGGATCAGCGAATACATAGTCATCTGGGATAAAGGTCCAGATCGCATCCTGGGCACCAGTTGTTGGGTTGGTGAAGTAAGGGATGATGAAATTGACCTTACGCAATACCTGGAAGGCGTCCAAAATATTGATAGAGCCCGTAGCATTCACATCCGCTGCGATCAACTTGTATGGAGATCCTAATTGCTCGATAAGCAAGAGGTGCTTCACAATGTCAAAGGCATCCAGTACGTCTACCCCATTATTGGTAGCGGCATCGTCCACTTTGTCTCCACCGATATCATTGGTAGAACCACAAGGAGCCACCTGGAAGGTATAGTTAAGACCGGTAGTGGTCTGAGGGCCATCATCTCCTGCAAGATCATAGATAACACCGGGGATATCATCTCCCAGTTCAGATACAGATTTACCAGATACATCAATGATCGGATCGTCGAGTACAGTTACTGTGGCTGTTCCAGTTTCAACATTTCCGTTTACATCGGTTACAGTCAGTGTTACGGTATTTGCTCCTACTTCCGCACAAGTAAAGTTGTTAGGGCTTACCGATATGTTTGCAACTCCACAATTGTCAGAAGAACCATTGTCTATCTGAGCGGCAGTTATACTTGCGTTTCCAGCAGCATCCAATTGTACGGATATGTCTTGAGTTACTACTGTTGGCAAAATATTGTCTTCAACCGTTACAGTAGCTGTTCCGGTTTCAACATTACCATTTACATCGGTTACAGTCAGTGTTACTGTATTTGCTCCTTCCTCAGAACAAGTGAAGGTAGAAGGACTTACTGTTATACTTGCTATTCCACAATTGTCAGAAGAACCCGCATCAACCTGAGCAGCCGTTACACTAGCATTTCCAGAAGCATCCAATTGAACGGTTACATTCTGAGTTGATACTGTTGGTAGAACGTTGTCTTCTACGGTAACAGTAGCTGTTCCGGTTTCAACATTACCGTTTACATCGGTTACAGTCAGTGTTACTGTATTCGCTCCTACTTCTGCACAGGTAAAAGTGCTTGGACTTACAGATAAGCTTGCTATTCCACAATTGTCAGAAGAACCCGCATCAACCTGAGCAGCCGTTACACTTACGTTTCCTGAAGCATCCAATTGAACGGTTACATTCTGAGTTGATACCGTTGGAAGAACATTGTCTTCTACTGTTACAGTAGCTGTTCCGGTTTCAACATTACCATTTACATCGGTTACGGTTAAGGTAACTGTATTCGCTCCTACTTCTGCACAGGTAAAGGTGCTTGGACTTACGGATAGGCTTGCTATTCCACAATTGTCAGAAGAACCCGCATCAACCTGAGCAGCCGTTACACTTCCGTTTCCTGAAGCATCCAATTGAACGGTTACATTCTGAGTTGATACCGTTGGGAGGATGTTATCTTCTACGGTAACGTCTGCTGTTCCCGTAGCAACATTTCCATTCACATCCGTTACAGTCAATGTAACCTGATTTACACCTACATCTCCACAAGTGAAGGTTTCAGGGCTAACCGTTATGCTGGCAATACCACACGGATCGGTAGATCCACCATCAACTTGAGCAGCAGTAATGCTGGCATTTCCACTTGCATCCAATTGAACAATGATATTTTGCGTAACTACTGTTGGAGCTTCATTGTCTTCTACGGTTACGCTTACGTCGCAGCTGGCAGTGTTACCTGAAGCATCAGTAACTGTGATGGTTACGGTATGTGGACCTACGGCTAAAGGAGTTCCCACTGCTGGGCTTTGAGTTACCGTCAGGCCTGAACTTGAACCAGAACTAGAACCCAGTCCAGAACCAGATGCTTGAGGCGTAAAGCCTGTAACTGCAAATGGAACATTAGCACTAGAAGTATTCCCTTTACCTACCTGTCCTGCTGAATTGAATCCCCAGCCAAACAAACTATTATTGTTTTGTAGGGCAATGATATGGTTAGCATTTCCAATACCGAATTCAAGCCAATCAGAACTATTACCAGACTGTATCGGGCTAGTCTCATTGCTGGAGGTGTTTCCACCGGTACCGCTTACACCATTGGCTCTACTTCCCCAAAACCAGAAGGTACCGTCAGACTTAAGGGCCATACTATGATTAGCTCCAGCTTGAGCCATTGCCCAATCTGTATCACTTCCGACCTGTATAGGACTAGTTGCAATTCCACTACTACTTCCATTACCAAGTTCCCCGTCATCATTTGTTCCCCAGGCCCAAAGGCTACCATCACTTTTAAGTGCAATTGTGTGCTGATCAGCATTATCACCACCGGCTGAGATACTCGCCCAATCGGTATCAGTCCCTATTTGTACTGGGCTATTTTGTGTAATCGTATTACCTATTCCTAAAGCACCATCATCGTTTGCTCCCCATGCCCAGGCTGTACCATCAGATTTAAGTGCAGCAGAATGCTGTATTCCCGCACTAATCAAGATCCAATCTGTATCAGTACCCACTTGTACAGGACTATTTTGGTTATTGGTATTCCCAATTCCCAAAGTGCCATTCTGATTGACTCCCCATGCCCAGAGAGTACCATCCGTTTTCAATGCCATTGAATGATTAGCTCCAGCACGAACCATTGCCCAGTCGGTGTCACTTCCAACTTGAACCGGACTGTTTTGCTGAGTATTGTTTCCGGTACCTAACTGCCCAGAACTGTTAAAGCCCCATGCCCATAAGGTCCCGTCTGTTTTGAGGGCAAGGCTATGATTACCACCGGCAGCTACTGCTTCCCAGTCAGTAGAACTGCTAGCTTGAGCTGGAGAGGTTTGGTTAAAACTGCTATTACCCGAGCCTATCCCCAATTTTCCAAAGAAATTACTTCCCCATGACCAGAGTGTACCATCATCTGCAACAGCTAAGCTATGGAAACTACCCATAGCCAATTTTGTGGCTGGGCTCACAACTCCATTTCCAGAACCACCAGTACCTTCACAATTATCATCCACAGTAGCCAATCCTGTCAAATCAGGTAAAGCAGCTGTACATAGACCTAGATCTGTGCTAATAGTCTGAGGTGCGGGGCAAGTAATTGTAGGGGGAATAACATCTTCCACAGTTACTACAGCAGTTGCAGAAGCAGAATTTCCATTTACATCTGTTACAGTAAGCGTAACGGTATTATTTCCAAGGTCAGCACAAGAGAAGCTGGTGATGTCCAAAACGCTAGTAGCGATACCACAAGCATCAGAAGAACCGTTGTCAATGTCATTTACTGAGATAGAAGCACTACCGTTGGCGTCCAGTTGAACGGTGAATGGCTGAGTAATTACATTAGGTGCTTCATTATCCGTAATGGTAATATCAAAATCGCAAGTAGCAGTGTTTCCAGCCGCATCCGTTACGGTGTAGGTAATAGTCGTTGTACCTACAGGGAAGGTAGAACCTGAAGCAGGTCCGCCGGTTTGCGCAACGCTATGGCCGGGAAGGTTGTCTGCACCTACAGGATCTGTAAAGCTTACCACTCTTCCACATACCCCTGCATCCGTATCTTCATTCACATCAGCTGGACAAGTGATGGTTGGATCTTCGGTATCAACGATAACCTGACTTCCATCAGTAGTTGCAGTAGCTGTACTGCTATTGCCATACTGATCCTCAATCTGAATGCTAAAGGTAACTAGTCCGTCTCCTCCTGTAGCTACCGTTTTGGTAGCGGTGTAAGAAGTACCAGAACCACCTAGAGTTACTGCACCAGTACCACCTTCTACGATAGTTACAACAGGAGCTTGAGCAGGTGTTTCAGAAGTCGTGAAGCTTAAGGTAATAACATCAGCTATCGTTGCTAGCGTAATGTCATTAGCATTATTACTAACAATGTTGATTACATCAACCGTAGGCGCATCCGCATCTATGGTTACTCCACCTTGTGTGACCGTCGGATCACTCAGAACTGTAGCAGCTGGATCGGTTGAGTAACCCAGAGGAGTTGCTGAACCATTGATTTGAACATCGGTAAATCCGGTAGTTGCATTAGAGGCAACCGTAAATTCAAGTTCCATTACAACCGTTCCATCTGGTAATGAACTGGTGTTGAATCCAGGATCGTACCAACTGAAGGTGATAGAATTATTTGGAATTGTACCTTGACCAGGATCTCCAAAGGAACTTGTACCTCCAGGGAGTGGGCTAGTTGCATCAACGAAGGTTAGAACATTAGGATCGAAAGTTATCGTTCCCTGATAAGTAGCTACGTCATCGAAATCATTGACCGTAATAGGAACTATAACTGTATTACTAGGACCTGAAGTTTCTGTACCCACAACGAATTGCAGTCCGGAAGGATCCACAGAACAGGAGCTTGCTACCCATGTTCCGGTTACTACCGTACCATTGGCACCTGTTTCGGTTTCAGTTCCGTCGAGGCTAAATCCATTTAAGGTTCCATCATTTCCACCAGTTTCATCAATAGCAGTAGTTACTCCGGAGTTATCGGCACCTGCAACCCCAGAATCAAACTTCCAATAAGCCAAAAGACCAGCTTCAGATCCAGTCAGTGCGTTTGACGCACTCTGCGCAATTTCTGCATCTGATCTTGCAGAGGTAAAAAATGCCAGTTCGTCAATCTCGCCTCTCCAGAAGAAAGCGCTATTATTGGTCCTTTCTTTTCCAATAAAAACATCCGCCGAGTTATTAATATCAGAACTGATATCGGTATTATTTTGCGTTGCATCAAGGACTCCGTCTACATAAAGCTTGACTGTTTCTGCAGATCTATCAACAACTACTGCTACATGGTGGCACTGGCCATCCGCAATAGTTGTTGTTCCTCCCAATAAATTGATCGACCCATTTTTGGCCCACTCCAACAAGAGTTTCCCCTGCCAGGCCCACAACTGATAACCTTGAATGCTACCATTCTGCATTTTTGAGAAAATGGTTCGACTCGCTCCTGGAGCGTCAAAGGTAGTCTGAACTATCCCCTGAATAGTAAAGTCAGTAGACGCACCAACATTGAAATCCGAAGCGTTTGCTACACCAACCCAGTCATTTGAGTTAAAGCTAAGGGCATTGTCTGTTGCTGATGGTGGTGGCGGAGGACAAGATTGAACTCCAGGATCATTGCTACTTCCTAGTCCCTGTCCGCTGGCAGTCGCTACCAATGGAATACCGTTGGCATCTACACCACCCGTCAACTGGTCATTAGCATCCAGATCACCAATAACGAAAGTACCTGTTCCTTCGAGTGCATCAGGACAACCATCACCATCAGCATCATTATCAAGGTGATCAGGGCTTCCGTCTCCATCGGTATCTTGACCTGTACAGGCTGTGGAGGTTGATGCAGCTTCGAATAAGCGAACACCATCTATCGCAATGCAATCTCTTGATGTCCCTGGCGTTCCATCTGCGGCATCGTCTGAAAAGAATTCCAACCTTTGAGTGGTCTGAGAAGCTGTAAACTGCATAGTTTCTTCTTGCCAAACCTGATTTCCTTCACCCAAATATGGCATTTCAGGACTAAATTGAACCTGTGTACCAAAATGAACTTCCCACCTAGCATTATTCCCAAGTACAGTTGAACCTTCTACTCCAGCATTTGCCTGATAGAATTTCAGAATGTAATCCTGTCCTATAATTAATCCAGTCAAATCTATGTAAAAGGATTCCCTTCCAGTGCCTCTGGCCCATGCACCAATAAAAACACCGCCATCAGGAGAAGAAGGAGTTCCATCTGCTAAACCTCCCCAAACACCTGTCCCAGTAGTTGGCATTGGAGAGATCCAGGAATCAGCAGAACCTACGCCATTGAACCATCCTCCTGCCGTAACATTACTGTTGTATGCATCACTTGAAGCAATTCCGGCAAGCGCCTCGAAGGTTCCATCTACTCCCAGGTCAACATCCTGCCCAACGCATCCTTCATCAACGTCCAGAATACCATCATTGTCATCATCAAGATCAGATAAATCATCTAATCCGTCATTGTCAAAATCTGCCAGAATAGTCGTAAATGATCCTGACCGTTCCGGTTCATTTAGCCCAAAGAAAGTCCGGTCAATGCCGTCCTCCCAAAGGCTATCCGTATTAATAATTGAAAAGTTTGTTGCCAAACTCGTTATCAGAAAACCGATTCCAAGCGTCAACAAACATAGCTTAAAAAAGCCGAGGGTTAGTTTCTTCATTATGCAGGAATGTTAAAAGTGAGAGAATTATTATGAATTGTTAAAATCTTGTCTTTCCAGAATTTTTGAGACAAAAGAGCCCCGATCCTCTTTTTCACAAGAGGATTTTTTATCCTTACAAAAGCATTCTTGAAGCACAGATTACCCAGCCTCTCTGCCTGCATAAAGTAGCAGGCAGGAGAAATAGATCATTTCCAGGCACCCCTTTGCTTGGGAAATAATTATCCAGATGTTCGTGGATTCCAGCTAAAAATAGAGCAAGAGGAAGCTGTTAGCAGAATTGAATTCTGCTTGTCGAAACCAGATGATCTTGATAAAATTGTGGGTTACTTAGGTTTGTTCTTTTTCTGGTAAAGTCTGCTTGATCCTATTTCCTTATATGTCGTGTCCTTGTTAAAATATCATATCGTTTTCAAAAGTCTTAAGCGTTTTATTTAGTTTAAGAAATGTAGTAAACGGATTTCGGAAAAATAATTTTTTGACCAAAAATGTTCTGAATGGTAAGGTATCTGTTCTAAATGGTAGAGATTTGTGCTAAATGGTAAGTACGAAAAAGGGTTTATTTTGATGAATAATATTATTCCAGCACCATAAAAAGCCGAAATATTCAAGCTCTTTTGTGAATTATCTCCGGAAACTATACCTGAGCTTCAGAAGAATTTGCTGATTGATGGGTTCCCATCTTTCCAGGCCATCAAAGGTATTATGGTTCAAGACAAAGAAGAAATCTCCTTGAGGATGGAAGATCCAGTGGATACGCGCATTCACCCCCAAACTCTTTGAATCAGTATCGTATTGAATGAAGCTGCTAAGCTGCAGATCGGGAGAGGCATTGAAGCGAATCCGACTTCCTAACAAGGTTTGCTCAAATTTTCCGGCAGGCAGGCGTCCGATATTATGGGTAGCCACAAATTGAAAATTCAGGATGGGATCGGGATTCCAATTGACAGAAGCTTCGAGTTCGTCCAATTGTCCTCCATAAAAGCTTCCAAACCACCAGGTCAGTTGCCCATTCAGTTTGCGCTTGGCGGCCAATTCTGCTTCCAGTCGATAGCGGTGAAAGTGATAGCTTCCTGCTGGAATAGCCACTCCATCTGCAATATTGAAAGGCTCTACCAGGCGTTCTCCTCTTGGCATCCAATTCACCTCTATGCGATCCCCACTTTCCAGACGCCAATTTACAGGTGCCGTAAAGACCCGATAGGATTCCCAATTCCCCTGTAAATCTGTGATGTAGGTAAAAAAGAGTTGGTTGCGCATTTGCCTGAGCCACTTCCATTCAGGCCGAGGTGCATATGTCATACCTCCTCTAAAGCTATTGATTGCCTTTCTCGGCACAAATCCCATGGAAGGATCAAAAGCATCTCCAATACGCAAATAGGTAAGCGCTACGTCCCAGATATCATTGGGATAGTCCACCTTGAGCGCGAGGGCAGATTGATCGCCCGACAGATCCGCCCGATTGGCGTACATGGCAGAAGCTCCGACCAGGAAATTCTTATTCTTTTGAAAACGCGTTGTCTGGTAGGTAAAGTCCACACCTGTAGTATAGCTATTGCCCCGGCTTTGAGGGTCTCCAAAGGTCCCTATGAAGCCCACAGAGGATTCTTTGAGTACATTTCTCTTCACCCGAACCACGCCCATATTAGAAGCAGTCAGGCTTTCATTGTCCAAATCCAGTTGACGTGTGCGCATCCCCAAAGCACCGAATGCCGTTTTCCCTGCTCGACCATTGATTTTTCCACCAGCTAATATCGGAACTTCATTATTGCTGTAAAGACCAATGCGCCGGCTGAAAAAAGGAATGATGTTTCGGCTGAGTCCAAAGCCAAATTCAAAAATATCCGCACCCTCTAAAAAGAAAGCCCTTTTCTCAGGAAAGAATAAAGGAAAGCGAGTCAAATTGGTTTGGCGGGTATCTACCTCTGTTTCGGCAAAGTCTGTATTAAAAGTGAGGGTTCCGACTGTATTAGGACTTAGCCGCTGAGTAATGTCCAGGGTAGGATCAAACTTAGTAGTAGTTTTTTCTTCTCCAATCTTATTAAAATCAGCGATGAGGGATGGGCGAAAGGTCAGGCCCAGGCCATAGGTAAAGTCTGGAAGATTTGTTAAAAGGCCTGCTCTACTAGTTTGGATAAACCATTGATCTCTCCGCACATTAGTCCATCGGATGGTCTCCAGATTTCGCTGAATTCTTCTTTCCACATTAAAGCCCCATTCCTTCAAACCCTTTTTAAAAGAGATACTTTGAATCGGGATTTTGATTTCGACCGACCAACCCTCTTCATGAATGACTGCTTTGGCCTCCCATATCGCATCCCAATCATCATTTTCAGATTCTCCCCGATTGGAAACCAGGGCATCATAGCGGGCACCATTAGGATTTACGGCGAAAATCAATCCGGATTGACCATCGAGAAAAGGGTCAATGACAATCCTCACATGATCCTCTTCCTCCAAATCAACATCTCTCAATTTTGAAAAATTGATAATCCCCTCTGGCTCCGAATCAAAACATTCAATACCTATTAACAAATACTGGGGATGAGCCAACACCCTGACTTGTGTTTTGCCTGAAGGTTCTCCCCCTTCTACCGGCACAGTAGTTCGGAAACGATCATTGATGGGCGCATTTTCCCAATCCTTTTCATCTAAAACCCCATCCAGCTTAATAGAAGCACTCACCAGACCCGCTACCATCTCCGGGCGATCCTGCGCAGATAAGGTTGATACAAGGGTTATAAAGAATATCCAAAGGAAAGAATTGTAGTAGAGCGTTTTCCTAAGCATGTATTGAGTTTTTCCTAAGAAAGGGAAAATATTTATCAGTCGCCAAATTGATAGTCAGGCGACACGATAAGGAGGGGATAATTCTCTACATCCAGTTCCTTGCATTCACAAAAGCTTCGATCCATGGAGAAATCTCATCTCTACGACCTTTAGGGTAATTCGCCCAATTCCAGGGGAAAGTGGATCTTTCCAAATGCGGCATGGTAACTAAATGTCGACCGTCGGCACTCGCAAGCATGGCCGTATTGTAATCACTACCATTGGGATTGGCGGGATAGGCTTCATAGCCATATTTAGCAACGATATGGTAGGCTTCTTCCATTTCCGGCAAGTAAAACTTTCCTTCGCCATGAGAAACCCAAATCCCCAGACGACTACCAGCCAGATTTTGCATCATGATGGATTGATTGGGGAGAATTTCTACAGAAGTAAAAGCACTTTCGTGCTTGGCAGATGCATTGTGGAGCATCGCTCCTGTTTTTGCATGCTCAGGATTGATCAGGTTTAACTCCATAAATAATTGGCAACCATTACAAATCCCGATAGAAAGCACATCTTCGCGAGCAAAGAAGGCATCCAAAGCAGCTTTGGCTTTTTCATTGTAGAGGAAGGCCCCTGCCCAACCTTTCGCAGAACCGAGCACATCCGAATTTGAAAATCCACCAACAGCACCCAGAAATCGAATGTCCTCCAGATTTTCTCTACCAGAAATCAAGTCCGTCATATGGACATCCTTGACATCAAAGCCTGCATGATAAAGGGCATTGGCCAGCTCTCTTTCAGAATTGCTTCCTTTCTCACGGAGAACGGCCGCATTGGGACGGGCTTTTGGATTCTGAGGTTTTTTTCCGCTAAAATTCTGGGGGAAAGTATAATGAAGCGGCTGATTCATATAATCCTGGTAACGCTCATCAGCCAAAGCAGGGGTCGTTTGTTTGCGATCTAGCAACCAGGAAGTTTCGTACCAGTCCTGACGGTATTTAGAGATAGAGAATATATGCTTTTGAGAATGAAAGTTCAATTCCAATTGATCAGCCTCATCCATTTGGCCGATTTGATAAGCTTCGATTCCCATTTCCGTCAACTCAGCTTCAATCTTTTCATCTTTTGTCTGAATGACCAAAGCTGCGTTTTCTGCAAATAAAAGATGGATGAGATCACTACTTTCCAAAGCACTCAGATCTATCTTCAAACCCGCTTTAGGATCAGAAAAGCACATTTCCAATAAGCAAGTGATCAATCCCCCTGCAGAAACGTCATGACCTGCTATAATCGAGCCTTTTCGGATCAATTCCTGAACGGCATCAAAAGCTTTGGCAAAATAGGCAGAGTCTTTGATATCCGGGCTTTGATTTCCGATGCTATTTCTGATTTGGGCGAAAGAAGAACCTCCTAATTTGAAGGCATCTTTGCTCAAAGGCAGGTAATAAAACGAACCGCCACCTATTTGAGCAACCGGCTCAATTATTCGATTGATATTATCACAATGCCCACTGGCAGAAACAATGACCGTTCCCGGAGCCAGAACGTCTCCATCCGGATACTTTTGCTTCATAGAAAGCGAGTCCTTGCCTGTTGGGACATTTATGCCTAAGTCTATCGCAAATTCTGATAGTGCTTTTACTGCTTCATACAAACGAGCATCCTCTCCTTCATTTCGACAGGGCCACATCCAGTTGGCCGAAAGGGAAACGGATTGCAGACCGTCTTTCAAAGGTGCCCAGACCAAATTGGTCAGGGACTCTGCTACCGCATTTCTCGAGCCTGCAGCTGGATCTATCAAGCCACTAACGGGCGCATGTCCTATAGCTGTTGCGATGCCTTGCCCATTTTCGTAGTCCAAAGCCATCACTCCACAATTATTAAGAGGAAGTTGAAGGGGGCCAGCACATTGTTGTTTTGCTACCAAGCCACCTACACAGCGATCCACTTTATTGGTCAGCCAGTCTTTACAAGCCACAGCTTCCAGTTTCAAGACCTGAGAAATATAGTCCGCTAATTTATCCGCATCATAGTCCACAGCTTCATAAGCAGCCTCTACACTTTTGTCTTCCATGATGGTTTTGGGTGAACTGCCAAACATGTCTGACAATTCCAGGTCCATGGGTTTTTCCCCACTTTCCTCCGAAACAAAAGAGAAACGCATATCCCCCGTTACATCTCCCACCACATACATGGGTGCACGTTCACGAGCTGCGATGGATTCCAGCATACCCAAATCCTCTGGAGAAATGATCAGTCCCATTCGTTCCTGAGATTCATTTCCAATGATTTCCTTGGCGGAAAGAGTAGGATCGCCTATGGGTAATTTATTCAGATGAATGAGTCCACCGACTTCTTCCACCAATTCTGACAAACTATTGAGGTGTCCGCCTGCTCCATGATCGTGAATAGACACAATGGGATTCTGTGCACTTTCGACCATGCCGCGGATCGCATTGGCTACCCGTTTTTGCATCTCGGGATTGGAGCGCTGCACGGCATTGAGCTCGAGCCCCGCTGCAAATTCACCTGTATCTGCGGAAGAAACCGAAGCTCCTCCCATGCCGATGCGATAATTATCGCCTCCCAGCACTACTATCTTATCTCCTTTTTTAGGCGTATGCTTTTTGGCCTGGCTGGCTTTTCCATAGCCAATTCCTCCTGCCAACATGATCACCTTATCATAGCCCAGTTTGCGATCTTTCAAATCTTGTTCGAACGTCAAAACTGAACCACTGATTAGGGGCTGGCCAAATTTATTTCCAAAGTCTGAGGCTCCGTTTGAAGCCTTGATCAGGATGTCTACAGGCGTTTGATACAACCAGGGTCGAGCGGGAAAAGCGGCTTCCCATGCTCGGTCATTTTTCAAGCGAGAATATGCGGTCATATAAACGGCTGTTCCCGCCAGAGGTAATGAGCCCTGACCACCTGCCAGACGATCTCGGATTTCTCCTCCCGATCCGGTTGCAGCTCCATTAAATGGTTCTACAGTAGTTGGGAAGTTGTGGGTTTCAGCTTTAAGGGAAAGGACAGAGTCAATTTCTTTTCGCTGGTACCAATCCGGACCGTCTGCTTTTTCGGGGGAAAACTGTACAATGGAAGGACCTTCCACAAAGGCTACATTGTCTTTATAGGCTGATACGATTCCATTGGGATTTTCTTTGGAAGTCGCTTTGATGAGTTTGAAGAGAGACTGATCCTTTTCTTCCTCATCTATAATAAAGGTCCCATTGAAAATCTTGTGTCGGCAGTGTTCGCTATTTACCTGTGAAAAACCAAAGACCTCGGAATCTGTAAGAGGACGCCCCAAACGAGTGGAAAGAGCTTCCAGGTATTCGATTTCCTCTTCACTTAATGCCAGTCCCTCTGCCTGATTGTAATCCGAAATATTTTCGATCGGATGGATGGGTTCGGGCTTTATATTGATGCTAAAGATTTGCTGATCCAGATTGGCATATCGCTGAAACAACATGGGATCAAAAGCTTCTCCTTCTTTAAGGGGGAGAAAACGCTCAATCCTTCTGATTCCAGTGATGGCCATATTCTGCGTTATCTCCACGGCATTGGTACTCCAGGGAGTAATCATAGCCGCTCGTGGACCCACAAATACAGCTTCTATTTCATCTTGGTCGATTAACTTTTGCTGTCCAAACAACCAAACGAGTTTATCGATATCAGCTCGTTCCAAAGGCAGGACAACATCTACTGCAAAAATCTGGGAGGAAGAATCACCAAAAAAGAGGATCATTTGCTTGAGGTTCTTAGTTTTTCAAGCGGCAAAGATCGGTCTTTTTAAGAGATTTCGCTAATGGGAATTCCTTTGATTCCTAAGGCTGGGAGAAAACTTCCCAGGATGCCAAAGGATTCGAATTTTCGTTTATCCGGACAGCAATAATATACTCAGGCCTACTTTATCCAGTAAGCAGACCTAAGCACCTTCATCTAATCGACTTAAGAAATAATGCTCAAAAAATGGCTCCAGTAAACGAAAAGCGAAATCGGTGTCCATTACACAAAGCCAAGCAGGTTTAGAATTGCTGGTAGGAGAAGTACTGTTTTTTTAACCCTAACATAGGTTCAAGCGTCCTATTTTGAACAAAAAAAAGATATAGATAGCTTGTCTTTGCTTGAACCTAATACGATCCAATGAAAAACATAGCCTTAGCCTTTTGTTTCATCCTGTCCCTATATGCATGTAACAGGCAGGGGGGAACTCCTGATCGGCAACAAAATACAGTCATTGACCAGCTAGCTAAAGACCGTATCAATACCGCCCTACAATCTATGATTGCAGATAGCCTGGTAGTAGGTGCCTCTGCCCTGATCTATGAAAAGGGCAAAGAAGTCTATTTCAATGCCTTTGGCTATGCGGATCGCGAAGCCGGGGTACCGATGGGAAGAAATACGATCGCTACGATATATTCCATGACTAAACCCGTTTCAGGCACAACCTTGATGACCCTTTATGAGAAAGGGGCTTTTGCATTGGAGGATCCCCTTGCCAAGCATGCGCCCGAGTTTGCTGACATGCAGGTAGTAAGGAGTTTGGATGAGTCTGGAGAAATGGTTCTGGAGCCCGCTAAGCGAGCAATCACCATCGCTGATATTACTCGCCACACGGCAGGCTTTTCACGCCGCGCAGATCTTGGATTGGATAAAGTCAGCGCAGAAGCAGACCTCCTCAATTTGGAAAACTCCCTCTTGGATATGGCGACTAAACTCAGCGAAATTCCATTGGGCTATCATCCGGGTGAAAGATGGGAATACGGCATTTCGGTAGATGTGCAAGCGTACCTGGCAGAAAAACTCTCCGGAAAGGCCTTTGACAAATACATGAAGGAAGTAGTATTAGATCCCTTGGGAATGGATGAAACTGGCTATTTTATACCTGAGGAACATCGGAATCGGGTAGCCGCCATCTATTTCAAATCAGACAGTGGGCTTGTAAGAATTCCTGATGAGCAGGTGCATACAATCAATTACTCAGACTGGCCGATGAAACCCGGTGGTTGGGGATTGAAATCCACCATCGACGATTACATGAAATTTGCACAAATGCTGCTTAACGAAGGCAGTTATAATGAGGCTAGCATTCTCCAACCCGAGACCGTAAAACGCATGGCAAGCAACCATCTTCCGGCAGTCGAGGATAGCAGTTGGCTTCCGAGTAAAGGACGCGTGGGCTTTGGGATTGATTTTGCGGTACGGACAGAATACCCACAGAGCAGCGATGAAATGAACGGAGTTCCTGGAGAATTTTTCTGGGATGGAGCGGCCAGCACCTTGTTCTGGGTAGATCCCAAAAACGAACTAACAGCTGTTTTATTTGTTCAGGTTATGCCTTTTCAGGGAAGGGTTCATAAAGCCTTTAGAAATGCGGTTTATGGTCCTTATGAGCCTTGAGCTCACATTTTCAGGAATTCCAGGCCGGATCTCTAATCCTCTACGTAAAAAATAAAAATCCCCAAGCTCATACTCAGGGATTTTTTTATTTCTTCTCAGTCAGTAAAGGATAAATAGACTCAAATCGTCTAAGGATGGTTTGACCCAAAAATTCTACCTATCCTAGTTCCTCCTGCTCCGACGATAATCCTCTGGCTGAGCTTGAACGGGAAACTTTCTTGTCTCGTGCACGGGCTCAGGAACTATCTCGTAATAGCGCTTCCTGGGGATATCGAGGTAATAGGTGCCATTCATTTCGTAATAATCCAGGCCATCGATTTTCATATGGCGAGCGCCGCGGGGCACGTATTTAACTCGCATACCGATGGGCGGAGGAATAATTACATACCCTTTTTTCTGCGGCTTGTAAAATACACCTTCATACATATAGAAGGGTTTACCGCCCATTTTGAATTTTTCAGCACCTTTAGGAATACGTCGGATAAACTGTCCTTCGGCAGAATATTCCTTGAATGAGGTTTCGTTCCGGTTTTCCTCATAGTAATCGTAGCGAGGACGTGTATCGTAATAAGTCCTTTCCTCCCGATCATTTCTGCCATCATAAGCATCGCGGCGATCTTCATAGGAATTTCTTCTATCCTCATAGTCATCGCGTCTGTCATAATAAGAATCACGTCTGTCTTCGTAAGCATCTCTTCTGTCCTCATAGCGGTCTCTTCTATCATAGTAAGCATCGCGCCTGTCTTCATAATAATCCCTTCTAGTATCGTATTTATAGCGATACTTCCAGGCTAAATAGTCAAAGCGAGGACCTGTACGATAAAAGCGAGGATTACCACGATCTATTCGGTTGATAATGCCATCGAGAGGTACATGCACAATAATCTGCGCAGAAAGTCTTGGGGCTGAAGCCAAAGACATTCCTGTAAGGATCAAAAATAGAGTTAAATGTTGGGCATACTTTTTCATTTGTTTTCGGTTAACAAGTAATGATTAATGAAACAGTCTGTCCAATGGTGGTGGTATTCGCTCCCTTAAATACAAGTGTTTAGGGAGAGGGTTGCATGAGGAGGAAAATTTTATGTTTTTTTTGATTGGAAAATTGAATGAGGAAGAAGAAAGTGATTCTGCCTAATACCAAAGAAAAGATATAATCCTCAAGAAAGGTATAAAACAAAAAATCCCCGAGCATATACTCGAGGATTTCTGTATTCTTGCATCCCGTAGGGGAGTCGAACCCCTGTTGCCAGAATGAAAATCTGGAGTCCTAACCACTAGACGAACGGGACAAGAACTGCTTTATTCAAAAGCGTGTGCAAATCTAGTACTCTGCTTTGTTTCTGTCAAGTTTTTTCTAAAAAAATATCACAAAATCCTCTTTCTGCTGTCAAGAATAAATTCTCAATAATATTGACTGCCTGCGGACAATTAATTTAGACCTCCCTAGATTAATTTTAGATATATATACAGTTTGCCTGCCACATTTGCCTAAGCAACTAAAGACCAATTATTTAGGTGGTAATTAACTGCCAAAAATCTCCCTGTCAACATTTTGGTTTTGCCGATGTGACAGCGTATTTTAGCGGCGTTTTTGGCTCAGGCAACTGAGTATTTATTATTACCAAAAAACCTTTGAAGATGTCATTAAAAGTAGGTATCAACGGATTTGGACGTATCGGAAGACTTGTTTTCCGCCGTCTGATCGACAACCCTAACGTAGAGATCGTAAAAATCAACGACCTTACAGATAACGCAACCCTCGCTACCCTTTTGAAATTTGATTCTATTCATGGCAAATTTCCCGGTACTGTTGATGGGTCTGACGATGAGTCTATTACCGTAAACGGAAAGAAGATACTCGCTAGCGCAGAAAGAAATCCTGAGAACCTTGCATGGGGTGACCTAGGAGTAGATGTAGTAGTTGAATCTACAGGTGTTTTCCGTAACATGGAAGGTGCTCAAAAACATATTACTGCTGGCGCAAAAAAAGTTGTAATCTCCGCTCCTGCTAAAGGAGAAGTTGACGCAACTGTTGTATTGGGGGTAAATGATGAAATCCTTACTTCTGATATGACTGTAGTTTCTAACGCATCTTGTACTACCAACTGCCTGGCACCAATGGCAAAGGTTCTACACGAGAAATTCGGAATCAAATCTGGATACATAACAACTATCCACGGATATACGGCTGACCAGCGTATCCAGGACGCTCCTCACAGAGATTTGCGTCGTGCACGTGCAGCTGCTATTAATATTGTTCCTACCACTACCGGTGCTGCCGTAGCTGTAGGGTTGGTACTTCCAGAATTGAAAGGAGTACTGGACGGAATCGCTGCTCGTGTTCCTGTACCTGATGGTTCTTTGACTGACCTAGTAGTAACTCTTGACAAAGAAGCTTCTGCAGATGAAATTAATGCTGCAATGAAAGAAGCTGCTGATGGTCCTATGAAAGGAATCCTTGAGTACTCTGATGATCCTTTGGTATCTAGCGACATCATCGGCAACCCACACTCTTGCATCTTTGACTCTGGCATGACTCGTGTAAACGGAAACATGGTTAAAGTAGTAGGCTGGTATGACAACGAAATGGGATACTCAGCTCGTGTAGCTGATTTGCTGGAAAGACTTTAATTTCCCCATAAATAGATAAAAAGAGCTAGTCTTTTGAGACTAGCTCTTTTTTTATGCCTAAAAATTATTAGCCATTTTAATCATCACAACAAGATTCAGGTTGCCGGATTCCTGCCTAAAATTGAGCTTTGTCCTATCTCAAAAACTTATCTTATGGCAACATTTATTTTGATTCATGGGTCTTTCCACGCTGCCTGGAATTGGCATAAAGTAGTTCCTTTATTGGAAAAAGAAGGACACAAGGCTTATGCCCTCGATATGCCCGGTCATGGTCTGGATAAACAAGCTCTTCATACAGTTAGCCTTGAAGATTGCGTTCAGAAAGTTTTGAAGGAAATTGACAAGATTGAAGGGGAGATTATGCTAGTTGCACATAGCAGAAATGGAATGGTTATTTCACAAGTCGCAGAGTTTCGCCCAAAGAGAATCAGTTGCCTGGTCTATCTAGCAGCCTATCTCATCCCGCATGGAAAATCTATGATGGAGTACGCTAAAGAAGATACAGCATCCCTGGTTTATCAAAACATTCATCCAAAAGTAAAAGGTGAAAGGCTCAATAAGCTAGTCCCGTTTTTCAAGCGACCCTTAAACCGAAAACTCTTCCGAATTTTAGCTTCCAAAAAGCAAAAACTCCATGTGTTAGACCCAGGAGTATATCAGAAAGCCCTTTACCATGATTGTCCTGAGGAAATCACGGAATTAGCCCAAGTATTGCTGAGTCCTGAACCCAACTTACCCGGATTCGAACCTTTACAGCTGACTAAAGAAAATTATGGGAGCATCCCAAAATGCTATATTGAGTGCCTGGAAGATCGAGCCGTTAGCCTCAATTTACAGAGGAAAATGCAGGGGGAAAGTCCCTGCGAAATGATCTATCAGTTGAATAGTAGCCATTCACCTTTTTTCTCTATGCCCCGGGAATTAGTTGGTATATTAATAAAGGCGAGCAATTATTCATGTCTTGAGACTGGAATTAATATCTCTTGAATTAATCATCCAATTTCGCCTGAACCTCTTCCCGAATCAATTCCACCCATCTGGTATACATCTTTCCGGAAGGGTGTAAACCATCGCTAGCCACCAGGCTTCTATCATCTTCCGCTTCTCGAGAGATAGGTGTAATGTCATAAAAGTCAATTCCTTTTTTCTCTGCTTCCTCTTTGGCAAAAGCATTGTATTCATCCAGTTCTCTTGCTATCTCCTCAGGATCACCAAAGGAGCCAAAAGGGGTTACCCCATAATCAGGTATAGATAAAACAATCACCCGGTTGGTATCTCCGCCCGCATAATTGAGCGCTTGTCTAAGAAGAACTGGAAACTCTCTTTCATATTCCACAAAATTATACTTGCGATACTGATTATTTACCCCGATCAATAAAGAGACAAGATCATAGGTAGGATCCAAATTACCTGTATTTGAGATCGCTTGAATAAGCTCATCCGTTGTCCATCCCGTTCTTGCAATAATCCTTGGCGACTCCATATCTAGTCCCTGAGCGATCAAACTATCTTTCAATTGGACAGGCCATCTCAAATTTATCCCAACAGACTCTCCTATCGTATAGGAGTCACCCAATGCCAGGAAAGTCAGGGCTTCTTCTTGAACCGTATCTATGGGTTCTGGCTCCGGATCCGGCTTGGGCGAAGGTTCATCGGGCATACAGGCCAAAAGCAACACCCCCATCAGGAGGATCGAAAACAGGAAATGGGAATTATGAAGTTTCATAAAACAATTACGTAAGCCTAAGAGGTATTGGATGTGCTTTTATTTCCAACTATTGTATCTCACTTTTAGTTTAATATGATATTGCGGAAAAAATTGAAAAACCTGTCACGTCTAAACTTTGCTTTGTGTCATCCGTATAAGAAGGCATACCCTTCGCATTTTTAGATGAACATTGGAACAGGCTCATCCCTGCTTCCATTTAGCTATTTATCATGACATCAACTGCATATTCTGATTATCAGAAGCTCTTGTTTCCCATTGCAAAAAATATGCTCGGGAATGATTCCGATGCGGAGGACCTCGTTCAGGAAACCCTTTTCAAATGGCTGACTATGGCCAAAAAAGATATTGAAAATATCAGGGGTTATCTTGTAAAAACCCTCGTAAATAAATGCCTCAACTTTATTCGGGACAGAAAGCGTGAATCCGGAAAGGAAGTAGAAGTAGCTCCAGAGTTGCTCAAAAATCACCTTCCTGCATGGATCGAGCATGCCCATGGCCTTTCTTTGGGGATGCTGGCTTTATTGGAAAAACTCTCTGCGACAGAGCGGGCTGTTTTTCTGTTGAAAGAAGTTTTCGGCTACTCCCACCGTGAGATTGCTGAACTCCTGGGAATTTCAGAAGAAAATTCTCGCCAAATATTAGCTCGGGCGAAAAGACATTTGAAAAATGATCGCCAAAGGTTCACCGCTGATCCTGACCATCACCTCGAACTCTACCAAAGTTTTGTACAGGTGATCAAAGGAGGCGATCTAGGCCAATTGCTGGAAATTCTCCGAGAGGATATCGATCTGGATATCATGCGTCCGGCTGCTAGTCTGAAAGGTAAGTATGCGGTAGCAGAATACCTTATCCAACATCTCCCTATTTACGGACAATTTCACCTATATCTCTACAATGGTTTACCCTTATTGACGCTGTATCTGCTGGGGAAACCCTTTTTACAGCTAAAATTGTGGGGGAATGGCGAAAAACTCCAAAGGATAGAGATCAAGCCGCTAAAAAAGAGGGAAATTATTGCACCAAAAATGAGTGTGTAAAAATTTCTGGTGGGTGTCACCTTTTGGTAAGTTGTATATCTTTATAGAAACTACATTTACCAAACACATAACCCACTCGAAATGAATGTGCGAATTCTCTTTATACTTATAGCAACGATTTCTCTTATTGCCTGCGAAGGTGAAAATCCTGGTCCTGGCTGTAATGGTTCACTTGAAGTAGAAGTTGCATCTATTGTTGATGCAAGCTGTGGAGATAATACTGGTACTATCAATCTCTCTGCCAGCGGTGGAGATGGGACCTATAGTTTTAGCCTGGATGGAGGAGCTGCACAGGGGTCGACTACCTTTGCAGATATTTCTCAAGGAGATTATACTGTAACGGTAACTGATGGTGAAGGATGTACTGCTACTGTTCAGGCAGAAGTTAAGACGGGATTAGTGTTGGCAGATATTAAGCCCATTATTACAACAAGTTGTGCAATCCAGAATTGCCACAATGGAGACAGGTCCAACTTGCCCAACTTTTCTATTGATGCAAATATTGTTTCTGGCGCAAACGGAATCAAGACCCGTACGAGTAATGAAACCATGCCTCCAGCGGGTCAACCTGATTTGACGACCGAACAAATTCAACAGATTGCTTGCTGGGTGGATGATGGTGCTCCGGAATAAGTTAGAGGTCTTTAAATAAAGTTGCCCGATCTCGTCTTTTTCTTTGAATCTGATATAATACGATCATAAAAAAGGCCATACTGAGGCAGCAAATCAAAATAAACATATACAGGTCTTCCTGACTTTTCAGATCGAAAAACTTTTCCTCAGGGAATGTAAGGGGTGAAGAACCACCGATAAGCGCAGAGCCCGCCCAAAAATAGGGATGGGCTTTGTTGCTATTATTGAGGTAATAAAGCTTGGCGTTCCGGAGAGCCGAAGCCGTACTTTCGCCAGCTTTCAGGTATTTATAAAATTCCGATAATATGCGATAGGAAGATTCGTCGTTGACAGCCCATTTATTCATGATTACACTTTCTGCCCCGGCATGACGAAATGCCCGGGATAATGACAACATACCTTCTCCCTGAGCCATTTTCCCCTCACCCGTTTCGCAAGCATTTAGAACCGCCAACTCACAATCTATGCGTTGGTTGTAGATTTCATAGGCGAATAGCTTCTGTGGATCCACACCTGATGAGAGCGTATCTTTTTTCTTTTCATCTTTGCTAAAAAGCAAATGGGACATCATAGGATCTTCCGCCTTAATCGCGTGTTGCGCCATGTGCAGAAATTGCCATTTGTCAGCTTCACCCAGAAAGCCTTTTTTACTGGCAGATGATCCGACTCTTGCTTCTCCATTCACCAAATCAGCAATCTGATTTACTTCCTGCATATTAAAATCCAGTTTTCTGGCTCCTTCATAGCTGGGAGCATAGCCCAGAAATCCATAGTTGTTTTTATCATGGACGATATTTTTCAGTAAGAGATTCGCAGAAAGGGCATAATGAATTTGATGCTTTTGAATGAGGTAATTGAGATCCCGGAAGGATTGGGAAAGGCTATCAGCCTGATAAGGCAGGGCCTCAAAAGGAAATACATTCAATTGCCCATCGGGGATAATTACCAGATCCTGTCCCGCTTCGACTTCCTTCAACAAGGGTTCCAACAAGCGTTGATAGATTCGAAAACCTGTTTGCTTATACTTGCTAAAGGCCTCTGGACTATTCCCTCGATTATATACCTCACTTGCATCACTCACTTGATTTCGAAAAGACTCGATATCCCTTAGCAGGCTTGAATCTTTTTCAATTTCATACATCCGAATTTTACCCTCATACAATCGAAAAGCATAGATGGCCTTTTCTCCCCAGAAATATTCGAGCATACTTAAGTTAGCTGAGTCCAGGTAAGAGAAAATATCTGAAAGACTTTCTTCTTCAGTAGCATTTTTCCGCCTCTTATACTCATCATAGTTTTCCTCCATGAATCGCATAAGATTTGCGTATTCCTCTTCACTTTGCAGGTAATTTCTTTGCGCACTTTGGTATTGCATACTGTCATATGCATTTAGTTCATCCTGGCTTTCAAAAAAGCTCACGCGTTGCCCATAAAATGCGATATTTATTCGTAAACTATCTTCTTTTGCTCTGAGTTCCTTGGGGATATTTGTCGTTTGTAGAGCCTTGGCTGATCTAAGATTGTCTTGCAAAATTATGCCTTTCCCTTGTTCAGAGATTTTAAAGGCTTCTTCCAGTATTTTGGGATCGTTTTTTCCACTGTCTAGTAGAGTGGCGGTTTGGAGACCCATTTCATAAATGGGCATTGCTTTAGATAACAGATGAAATTTAGAGAGATCGGCAAGGTAATCCTTCCGAAGAGATTGGATTACTTCCCTTGCAAATGAATTCGTTTCCCAAGCAGCATTTAAAGGGCCAATAATATTATCTGAATCCTTTAGTAATATGAGGTTCTCTATCTTACAGTTAAGATTAAATAATAAATCTTTTTTATCAAAAACCAGATCTAATTCTGGATTTTCCGATAAATCTGAATAATTAAAAACCCGAGAAAGACCAGAAATTGCTTCCTGAAATGCATGTAAAGCCCCAAATCTATCTCCCATTCCCTCTAAAATTCTTCCTTTTAAGCTTAAAGCTCTTGAAGAATACCGACTTTTATTTCCGTATTTATCCTTAGCCTTTCGTAATGACAAACTGATATATTTAAGTGCTTGGTCATAATTCTTTAACCCAAAGTAGGAACCAGATAAATTGAGAAAAACGAAATCTTCAAGTCTCAGATCAGGCTTATTTAGAACTTGTGCTTTCTTTGCCAAGAAAAGGGCACTATCAGCATTTTCCAGATATTGATAACAAAAGGATGCATTTAATAATGATTCTATTTTTATTTTTTTCTCTTCATGACTTATAGAATCATTTGGAAGTATATTCAATGCTTCATAAAAATAATTCAGTGCGAAACTAAACTGTCCGCGATTAATATAGGATATCCCGATATTATTATTTAAGCGGGCCATTTCTACATTATCTTTTGGCCTATTTTCCTTTATAAGATCTAAAGTTCTTGTATATGAATTTCTTGCATTACTAATATCTCCTTTCCAATCATAAAGAATCCCAAGATTTTGATAAGTATGTATAAGTAAGGTAAACTCTTCTCGACTAAGATCTTTTACTTTAACCTCTGATAGACGATTTAAAATCCTCCGATTATGTTGGATACAAAGCTCATATTCCCCAAATTCCTGCTTGATAATTGATGACCAATTATCATGTAAATTAAGTATATACCTTCCCCAATTTCCTGTGCTTAAAATATCGTTAGCTGAATTCAAATACTCTAACGCTTCTAGTTCCTTGTAATTTATATATGAAACTTTTGCAGAAAGAATATAACTATATGCTGTTTTTTCAGGA
This sequence comes from Bacteroidota bacterium, assembly GCA_039819665.1. Taxonomy (GTDB): domain Bacteria; phylum Bacteroidota; class Bacteroidia; order J057; family J057; genus JAWPMV01. The sequence goes on along the minus strand of JBCBRM010000055.1, from coordinate 24,232 downwards.
AAAAAGTTCTTGAGGAATTTTCGTGATACTTTTAATGGAACAATAGAACTATCATATAGCTCCAATCCTTGAAAAACCTTCGCTTTACTTAAAAATGTTAAACCTTTATACTTCGATCGATTTTCAGGTGAAGGCTGCTCTTCTGCTATAGATATTAATTGTCCGAATATTATTTGTCCTGAATCCAGTTTACCCGAATAACTTATCCCTTGATAAAGTTTATTCAATAATTCCCATTTTATATCCACCTTTAAGGTAGTATCCTTTAACTTTCTGTTAATTTTTTTGGATAGCGCCTCATAACTACCTTTTTCTAGAAGTGAATCAAATTGAGCGAAATAACTATTATCCTTAACATGGATCTCAGGTCTACTTTCGTCTGTCTTTTGCTTGATTGAACATCCAACAAAAAGTAAGAGACAAATAATGAGACTTGTGTTTTTTAGTCTACTCCTGATTTCTACTTGATTTTGCATTTGGGTTGTAGCTATTGCTGTGTTTCAATTAGGTTTATACTAAGTAATTATAACAGTAATGTCAGAACAAGATCGCTCTTGTTCTGACACCTCTATTTTTCCGGGTTTCAATTATTTTTTAACCATCATATTCTGCATCAACATTTAGGGGATTCGTTTGCTGGCCCTCTTCCCCTGATTGATGATAGTTTATTTCTCCTTCAATTGAATACCGATCTCCTTCTTGCGGTAAATTTTCCGGATTTGCAGCTTTTATTTCAAACAAAGCCTCCTTCTGCGCTCCAGGTCCGATATTTTCAAAAGAATAGTCTTTTGTTACAAATTCCAACTCTGGTGCCCCATCTACAGGTGTAATTGAGTTTAGTATAATTTCCACATTCGTAACCCAGTGGTCATTACCCTCATTACTTATATCAATGGCTAATTGATATCTACCAACTGTTGGCTGATTCCTTATCACCCCGCTATCACCTTTCGGAGGCTTTACAGCTACTAAACTTCTTGATTGTGTGCTAGAGGTGGATGTTGGTTGGGTGATTTCAAACATAAGTAAAGAATTAAGAACGTTTAAGAGTGCCACCAAGATCCAAAAAGTCGGTTTGGATATTTTGTACACTAAATAATTTTTAAACAGGTTGAACCAAAAGCATCAGCCAAGATTCAAGAAGTTGGGAATCGTTATTGATTGATCGATCGTTTCAAATAACTTAAGACAAACATAGTTACGATTTTTCGTACTATCTAATCAATCGTACTATGATCCTTACATAAATAACACCGGTGTGGAGATCCTCCAGGGAACCCTCTAGCGGAGGATCATCCACTGCACATTAAGCGGCAAAGTATTAGTCCCGAAAACCCAAACCTTTCGTGGACCGGATGTGCTGCTTGAGGTAATGAGCATACCAATGTGCCCGGTGCCTGCTAAACGTACCCGTTAAAGTAGTTCCATGGAGATTGATCTCTCCTTCTAATAGAACAAGTTCACCTACGTCTTTATATGAGAAGAGCGGCATGGGCTGACGAGAGTTCATCAAAGGTGCCAGCGGTATAAATGGGATCAAATCCCGTGAATGTCTGACATTGAAACACCACTGTTTCGCTCCATGCATCTCATTCATTTCATCAACAAAAAATGTATTGCCTACTCTTGGCGAACCAAAAAGGTAGGCCTTGACCCGAATGTCTCCAGCAAATACATCCTGTACATGTAGCCAGGCAGCACACAAAGTAGCTATGGCTGCTCCTCTTCCATGTCCGACCAGGTAGAGTTTGATCGGAGCATTGGCTGCAATGATCTCCACCCATTTCAACAATTCGGGGAGTAAAGATTCAAATTCGTTTCGGAAGCTTCTCTGCACCCGCGCATTGGGATGGTGTGCATATCCGCTGGCATGACTGATATTAATCTCCAGATCTTGCTGGACATTTTGGATCGAATAATCCTCTCCCCGAAAAATCAGGTAATAAGCTTGACAAGGACTCTTTCCTATTTCAAAGCTGATATTGCTTTCCTCGGAGCTAGCAAGTGTGATTCTTTCCCAATTTCTGAGCTCAAGGCGGTGTATTGGCTGCTCGGCAGGGTCAACAGGATGAGAAGGGCTAGTGCAGATTGAAAGCAAGGTGCGGGCTTCGTTAGGGTTAAAACCTGCTTGAAATTTCATTGGCACTCAATTGTTCGGGTTGTGAATTATTTCAAATCAGTTATTGATTCATCCACCTTGACTTTTATGTTTTGACTAAGTTTCCTAATTTTAGACGTACAGAATACTGACAACCTCACCTCTTGTAATCAAAAAAATTGGAATTCATTATGAATCGCCCAGCGTGAGGAAAAAAATAAACGGGAATAACGAGGAAATTCTCCTGGATGATATTCGCTTAGGCGGACTTCAACAGGAACGTGCCATGAGCGACCTTTTCAGGCGCTATCATGCCTTTATAGGTATGGGACAGGGACGATACCGACTCTCAGAATCCCAGGCCATGCAGGCCTACAGCGATACCTTGCTCTCCTTCCGTAGACAGGTCCTGACCCAAAAATTTCGGGGGGACAGTCAAATCAAAACCTATCTTTTTAAAATTTTTTCCAATAAGTGCGTTGATATTATTCGAAAACGTCCGTCTAAAGAAGTAGATGGTCTCGATGAGGCACGGAATATTCCCAATGAGTCTGACAACATCCTCAAAAAAATCATAATCCAGGAGGAAATGGAAAAACTCATGGGAGAGTTCAAAAAGCTTGGAGAGACCTGCCAACAAATTTTACTTCTGGCAGAATACCTGGGATATACAAGCGCGGAAATTGCCGAAAAGATCGGTTTTAAAAATGCTCATTCTGTTATCAGCAAGAAACACAAGTGCCTCCAACGATTGCGAGGTAATTTAGAAAAGAAACATGTCAAGGGATCTGAAAACGTATAATCTGTTGCTCGATTACCTGTCCGGCAAACTGGGGGAAGAAGAAAAACTTGCCCTGGAAAAGCTATGGGCCGATCCCGACAAACGTTCAGAACTACTGGAAACCGGAGCCATTGAGCATGGGGGAGATACTTATTACAAGGAGAAATTTGATGCCCTTCATCAGCAAATGAAGGTCCAAAAATCACGAAGAACACGATTTATCTGGATGGTAGGAGCTGCTGCAGCTGCTGTTATGCTAGTTTTTTGGTTGATGAATTTCCTCAGTGGAGGAAAGGAACAATTAACTCTGGAAACACTATACGCTGAAAATAATCCTGAAGCTACTGTAACTGTTAGAGGGGAAGACACCTCACTATGTATGAATCTTTCAATCGATCCTGATGTGGTTATTAAGGAACTTTCTGGCAGGTCTGGACTTAATAATGTTTGTAATCGGTTATTAGCTGTTACCTACTTTAACCTCAAGGATTATCAGAATTCATATGCAACCTGGATAAAGATTGATACCAATGCTATTTTTATTGACGAAGCTCTATGGTATCAAAGTCTGTCTTTACTTGCGTTAAAAAGGTATGATCAATCCGAAATTGTACTTGACTCCTTGATCAGCTCAATTCCTTTATCCAGTTTTACAGATAAGGCAAAAGAATTAAAAGAAAACCTTCCGGATCTTATCAAAGAATCGGAATCGAAATAATATCCCTTGATTACCCCATTTCACAAGGGAACAAACCCAAAACACAAACACAACAAATAATCCAGGAGCGCCGAAGATACCCTTCGGGCATTGAGATTTATTGACTCATCCGCTGCAGGCCCCGTTTCTATTAAAAAAGAAACAACGCCACTACCCATTTCACAAAAAATAATCCATTTGGCCTCGCGTGCGTATTCCCCTCCTGAGGGGAATGGAGACAGCGCGAAGGGGTCACTTCAAGGTCTCTTCAAACAACTTAAAAATCCTCCGATATTCATCTGTCCAACTACTTGGTTCACGAAAACCATGTCCCTCTACCGGATACATAGCTACTTCCCAGTTTTCCTTGCCCAATTCAATCAGACGCTGAGTCAGTCTTACCACATCCTGAAAATGCACATTTGTATCTACCATCCCATGACAAATCAGGAGATTCCCGACCAGACCCTCCGCATGATAAATAGGCGAACTCCTTACATAAGCAAGGCTATCCTCCTGAGGCTGATTCAGCATCGAAGCCGTATAGTTATGATTATAATGAGCCCAGTCGGTAACCGGGCGTAAGGCAGCACCCGATTTAAATACCTCAGGTTCTGTAAACATGGCCATAAGGGTAATGAAGCCTCCATATGAGCCTCCATAGATACCTATTCTTTCCGGGTCAACATCATATTCATCCACCAAGAGTTTGGCACCATCTACCTGATCCCATAAATCCCAACTACCCATATAGCGATAAACCGCCGTTCGCCAATCACGACCGTATCCCGCACTCGCTCTGAAGTCTATATCCAGAACCGTATATCCCTTATCCACTAATAAATTGTGAAACATATACTCCCTGAAGTAGCTGCTCCACCATTTATGGGCATTTTGCAAATAACCGGCTCCATGTACAAAAACCACTGCAGGACCATTGGCTTCTGGACTTTCAGGCCGATACAATCTGGCATGGACTTTTGCCTTATCACGGGCTTTGAAGGTGATATATTCCGGCTCTCTCCAGGGATAGGATAGAAATTCTTCTGTCAGGGAATTTGTCAATCGTTTTGCTTCTGCACCTTCTTCATTTTTCTGGATAAATAACTCCCAGGGTCTATTGCCAGTAGAATGAAGGATGGCAATATGTGTTTCATCAGGGGAAAGGAAGCAATTATTATTACCAGACATGCTGGTTAGTTTAACAGCCTTTCCTCCTTCAATCGGCATTTTGTACAAATGCCTTTCCCCAGGATGCACTTCACTAGAGGTATAATACCAGGATGATTTATCATCTGAAATAATGGGTCCAAATACCTCATAATCCCCCTTGGTCAAGGCCTTTTTCTTCCCACTCTTAATATTAACAGTATATAGATGAGAGTATCCACTTACCTCCGATTGAAAATACACATGCTCCCCATCTGGCATCCAACCCGCGGTACCTACTGCTTGCGTCCAACGACCAATACCAGGTCCATCAATCCATGCCTCATCGTGCTGGTGATCCAGACTTTTCAATTCTCCGGTCCCTTTGTCCACTAAACAAATCCAACGATCCTTATAGTCCAGAGACTTTGCGATAACCAAAGCCTGATTCCCTTCTTCTGACCAAATGACATCCGACATGATCAGTTTCTTTTTCGAACTCTTCACTTCCTTACCTTCTTTTCTGTATTCCTCTATAAATGCAGCTTCTTCATCAAAGCCTGGTAAAGTTTTGGCGCTGAATTTAAGAACAGTATCTCTTTCTATATCGAATAAGTAAGAGGAATAACTTGTCTGGGGAGAACCGACTTTTGGACGAGCCACTCTTTCGGCTGTGTAAGATGAAGACTGGATATAGTCAGGTACTTTCGTTTCTTTTGCATCTGCAGACCTACTTACTCTGAAACTCACAAATTTTCCGTCGGGACTCAAACTTGGCCAACCGATTCTCCCATTTCCATAATAAAAGGACGCTGGATTTTCGGGTCTTTCTCGTTTGGCAGCTTCTTCTGAGACTTCTCTTTTTTCCTTTTGCTCCTTTAGATACTGGATCAATTTCAATTCTTCCTGTTCCACCCATTTCTTCTGACTACTTTTAAAGCCCTCACCTTTAGGTCCCATTCCTCTGCGAAAGTCGGTGATTTGACGGGTTATTCCACTACCCATTTCCCAGAGATAGACATTATTATCTTTTACATACGCTATCGCGCTTTCCTGATTTACAAATCCAATAAGCCCCTCCCGATCCTGTGTATAGGTCAATTGCTGAATCTGTCCGCTTTCCATATCCTGAAAAAAGAGATCTCCATATCTTTCATAAATCTTCTGCAAACGATCCTCACTAAAATCACTGCGAAAAGTCAGATGCTTTCTCTCATCAAAAGGAACTTTCACAGCATCCCCTCCTGCTGTGGAAATACTATACAAAGAGTCGCTTTGCGCTTTCTCGGGATTCCAGTTGAAATAAATCTTTTTGCTATCATCCGACCAGCGAATATTTGAAGGAGAAGTACCAATCCATTTGGGGTCACGCATGATGTAAGAAACGCTTAACTCCGGCTGGGTTTGCTGAGCAAAACCTAATTCTTGTCCCAGGTAAATAAATAAAAGGAACAAGAATGCATACTTGTGTGAAGAATTACGTTTAAAGAGAGATGGGACAATAGATGTAGTAGAATGCATGTTGCTTTTCGTTCTTGAATAGATACCTCCCATTTTATAGGGAGGAGAGAAAATCGGCCTAAATATGTCAAATTATTCGGATACATTACACATAGGCATAATTGAATTATAATCTAGAAGGAAATTTCCGAACTTAGCCCAATTAGGGATTTACAATAGCATGAATAAATCACTGCTCATATTTGATTTCGATGGAACTATAGCGGATACCTTGAGTATAGCGATGAATATCTTCGGTGATCTGAAGGAGGAATTTAACCTGCCTGAAGTGAGTAATGAGCAGTTTTTAGAATTGAAGAGTAAGCGGGTGAAAGAATTACTCAAGCTATCGGGACTAAGTTGGCTACAGCTCCCTCGTTTCATTCATAAAGCTCGCACTCATTTCAAAAAGCATATTCACCTGGTAAAGCCTATACAAGGGATGCCAGAAATTATTAAAACCCTGCATCAGCAAGGGTATAAAATGGGTATCCTTACGTCCAATACCGAGGAAGGGGTAGAGGAATTCCTTTCTACAAATGAATTGAATTACTTTGAGTTTATCCAAAGTTCTGATTCGCTTTTTGGAAAGGCCCGATATCTCAATAATATCCTGAAAAAAAATCAACTTGAGCCGGGGGATGTGATTATGATTGGGGACGAAATCAGAGATGTAGCAGCTGCCCAGAAAGTAGGCATTGACTCAATAGCCGTTTGCTGGGGATTCAATTCTATCGAATTACTGGAATCACAAAAGCCAAATCACCTCCTACAGGCCCCCGAACAGCTCCTCGATCTCCTTTGTACCAATCACAAACAGACCTAATACCTGTTAGCTTTGGCATTTTTATGTGTCAAATATTTCGAAAATCGAATCACTTCATCTTTTAGTAGTGCCATTTAACACTCACTATTCAGCAAATAAGCTCAAAAGGTATTGAATTATTTTCCTTTTCCGGAAAATCCCTAACAAAAAACTTCACGTTTTATTCGCCTTTATTCTGTCTGGCTTCTACTCATGACTTTCCCTAACATTAAGTTCAGAAAAATCTTTCCCAGCTTTCTGATCGTATGCCGAAAACGTTTAGCCCAAAAATCGCTATAAAAGCATACTTGCTCTTTAGTCTTCTGATCTCTTTCCCCACGGGATTGCTGATGTCGAATCCCTATGACAAAATCCCCAATCTTTATTTCCAACAGTTTATAGAAGGTATCTCCGAAAGTAATGTTCGATGTATAATCGAAGATCAGCATGGTTATATCTGGCTAGGAACAGGTGGCGGCTTGAATCGCTTTGATGGTTCTAAAATTAAAATGTTCGAAATGGATGAGACAGATTCTACCTCCATCCCTGACAATAGAATCAATGATCTTTTGATTGATTCAAAACAGAAATTGTGGATAGCGACTTATCACTCACTTGCAAGATATGATGAGAAACTGGATCAATTTGATGTATTGAATAAGGCTCCGGGTATTGGCAGAGAACCATATCTCGATGCGCTCTCCCTCTTTGAGGACCATTCAAAACAATTGTGGGTAGGAACCCAGCATGGACTTTTCGTTCTGGACGCTGATAAAAAATCACTAATCAGGCCCCAGGAAAAAGAACTCCAGAAGCTCGAGAAAATGGAAATCGCTTCCATGGTAGAAGTTGGAGAAAACTTATGGTTTGGAACCAGTCATGGTTTATATATTTGGGAGCGAGAAATCAATTCGGTGCACGAGGTAGTTTCCGATAAAGGAGATAATGCAGTAGGAGAGGTTCGGGATTTACTTCTCGATCAGAATGGAAATGTATGGGTAGCCAGTTTCGAAAAGGGACTTTTCAAAATCAGACAAAATGACTTCGGCCGATGGGTATTCAAGGCCTATTTCGACAATAGAACTCCCATTTTAGACGATCACAGTATTTTCTGCTTATATGAAGATTCTCAGCATCGTATTTGGGTAGGTACGGAAAGTAAGGGAATAAATCTCTACCTCGAAGAAGAGGATGCCTTTTATTCATATACCAAAGACCTTACCGATAAAGTAGGCCTAAAAACAAATAGCATACAGGCAATATTTGAAGACAAAGCCGGTCGATTTTTCTTCGGCTCCAATAATCAGGGCTTCTTTCTGTATGATCCTTTTGCCATCAATTTCAATCATAAAGATCAACTCTTTGGATTCCGATTAAAGTTTAGCACAGTAACTTCCTTTCTGGAAGAAGGTGATAATATATGGATCGGAACTGATGGCGGGGGAATTAGTATTTGGGATAGAAAAAATAACTCTTACTCCTTTTTCAATCATGATCCACAGAACCCCAAAAGCCTGGGAAGTAATGAGGTTCTTTCAATTATGAAAGACTCTAAGGGAATTATCTGGACCGGTAACTGGAATGGGGGCCTGAACCAATATGACCCCAGGACAAAATCTTTCAAGACCTATAAAAACAATGCCTTCCCCAATTCTCTGGGTAGTAATAGTGTTTATAATATTAAAGAGGATAAAAACGGAGATCTATGGCTTGCAACTTGGGGCTATGGAATTTCCCGATTCAACAGAGCTAGTGGAGATTTCTTCAACATTGGGTATCAGAAGTACAATTCGGCCTTGATGGGGCATTACATGACCTATGATATAGAGATTGATGACCTCAGCGGAGATATTTGGGTTGCCACAGTATTAGGCCTGGATCGAATCAGCATGATTGGGAAAGAAGAGTATAAGATCAGGCACTTCTTTTACGACAAGGAAAAGAGCACCTCCATCAGTGCTCCTAATGTTCACTGCATTTACGAAGATTTCCAAAATCGCCTCTGGGTGGGTACGGTAAACGGTTTGAATCTCTATGATCGTGAAAGGGAAAATTTCACTCAATTTTATAAGAGCGATGGACTTCCCAGCAATTTTATCAAAGACATTATTCAGATGGAGAATGGCGAATTCTGGATTAGTACTGCAAAAGGGATGGCAAAAATGACTGAATCCGAAAAAGGTTTTCAATTTGAAATTTTTGATAAATCAGATGGCCTTCAAGCTGATGAATTCTTTTTCAACTCTTTTTATCTGACTTCGAAAAAGGAATTATTTGTAGGGGGAATGAATGGCTTCAATCACTTCGATCCCCGAGATTTAAAACGAAGTCCTTACGCTCCTCAAATGCAATTCACAGCTTTTAGTTTGTCGAATAAGGAAGTAGAGATTGGAGGAAAGGATTCACCCTTACATTCACATATCAATTCTCAGACTCAAATCAGTTTAAAGAAAAATCAATCTGCTTTTAGTCTGGAATATCAGGGCATCAATATGACCAGTCCTGACAAGAATAAGTATGAGTATATGTTGGAAGGTTTTGATGAGAATTGGAATAAAGTCGGAAATCGCACCATAGCAACCTATACTAATCTGGATGCAGGCGACTATACATTTAAAGTGAAAGGAGCCAATCTGGATGGGGTTTGGAGCGACGTTAGAAAAATTCACATAAAAATCCACCCCTACTGGTACCAGAGCTGGTGGGCACAATTACTCTTTTGCCTGGTCCCAATTGCCCTGATCAGCACCCTAGTTTTACTCCGCATTTCCTTTATCAAAAGACAGAAAAAGAAATTGACGAAACTGGTAGCGATTCAAACTACTGAACTTTTACAGCAAAAAAATGAGATAGAAGATCAGGCAACACAACTCCAGCAGCTTAATCATCAGAAAAATAAAATCTTCTCGATTATATCCCACGACCTACGTAGTCCAATTAGCACCCTGCAGGGAATTACCAATATGCTTGATCCAGAAATTCTGGCAGCCAGAGATCTCAATTTGATCCGTGAGAAAATTAGCCAAAAAATCGAGAACATTGGAAATGCGATGGTAAACTTGCTGGACTGGTCAAAAAGTCAGATGGAAGGAGAAGTTTCCCAAAAGGAAGAGTTCAGTATTTCCTCACTGGTTGATGTGATCTGTAATATGTATCAGATGACTGCTAGTCAAAAGCAGATACATCTCATAAATGATATCTCCGATCCTATAAAAGTATATGCCGATCCAAATCAAATCAGAATAGTTTTAAGAAACTTAATCGGTAACGCCCTGAAATTTACCCATGCCGAAGATCAGGTTAAACTTTCCTCAGAGCTTCTTTCAGAGGAAGAAGTTCTCATAAAGGTTTCGGATACGGGCATAGGAATGAATGCAGAACAATTGGAGAAACTATTTCAACTCGAATGCAACAAATCTACCACCGGAACATCAGGTGAAAAAGGAGTAGGCCTTGGCCTTCTCTTAGTGAAAGAATATATCGAGAAGAATGGAGGGAAGATTTTCGTGGAAAGTGAGAAGAATATGGGGACAACATTTTATTTCTCTCTTCAGAGAAGTAAGCAGCACAGTTTTGAGAAAGTTTCCTAGATACCGAAAGCTTTGGAATACTTCAGGGTTCCCGACTTACCTTCCAATGCTGCCGGAAAAAGTTCCATAGCCATGAAGGTTTCATCCGGTACATCAAGCGGACATTTTACCCTCCATTTGGAAGCTTTGCTAAATCCAAAGCGGGGATAGTAATCTTTATGGCCCAGGACAAAAACAGAGGGGAAGCCCATGGCACGTGCACGCTTTAGACCTTCTTCTATCATAGCCGTTCCAATTCCTTTTTGCTGATAAGCAGGCAGTACAGACATGGGAGCTAATGCGAGACTTGGCCACTCTTTTCTCCCAACAATATGAATATGGCTGAACAAGATGTGCCCTACAATAATACTTTGTTTTTCCGCAATCAGAGAAAGTTCCGGGATAAATGCATGAGTAGTTCTCAGCTTGTCGATCAGCTTACTTTCCTCATCTCCTTTGAAGGCGAGTTGATTCAACTGATAAATCTCTTCTTCATCTTCCCATTTTTCAGCACGTATATTCATATCTGGAATTATTAAGCAAGTTCCCGTTTAAAAAAGTATCTAACCCCTAACCAAAGTATCGGAGGTATTCCCGCACTTAATACAAGAGAAAGCCAGGGATTTTCAACTCCCATAGCTCCAATATAAGCGAAAACAAATCCTAATGGAACTGATCCGCAAGCCAAAGCCAGGAAGAAATTTCTACTTTTCATCTGACTTAAACCTGCCAGACTGGCAATAACCTCAGGGAAAACCGGCAGCCATCTTGACAAAGCAACGATCCAGCCCCCCATTTTATTAAATAATTTCTCACCTTTTTCGAGGTCTTTTTCGCCTAATAACCATTTTGCTCCCTTTAGGCCTGCCAGTCTGCATAGCCCATAGGCTAAGGCCCCTGAAAGAAAAGAGCCCACAGTAGAGATAATTCCTCCCCAAAAAGGACCATACAAAAATCCAAGTGCAGCCATTACTACTGTAGCGGGAATAGGCAAAAACAAATCACTGATCAACAAAACTATCCCCATGCAAATAGCCCAGTTCCCATAACTTTCCAGCCAGGCGATCGAACCTTCTTGAGAGAAAGTTTCCGTTAGTGATTCTCCCCAAATAGCAAATGGGATAAGAACCATAGCCATTAACGTGAGAAACATAAAAACTAGCCGCATATAAAGTCTGTATTTTTTAAATTTACTTTCAAATTAACATTTCTTTTATGCCAAAACCGCAACCAGAACAGATTGATGAATCAAAACTAACCGAGCTCGCTCAAAACCTCATGAAGGAAGCCAAATTTCCTATTTTGTCCAGTATTGATGAGGATCAGCCAAGGTTGCGACCCGTGTCTCCTGTTAAAACTGAAGGCTTTACTGTTTATGTAGCCAATCTAAAATCCTATGGGAAGACGAAAGAAATTGCTTCAAATCCCAAAGTGGAGCTTTGCTATGTAAATGCCAATCATGACCAGGTTCGGATCACGGGTACAGCTCTAGTTGTAACAGACCGGGCATTACTCGAGGATATTTGGAAAAAGAATCGCCTCCTGGAGCATTACCTTGGGAGCATCGATAATCCAGAATTGATTATTTACCGTATCGATCCTAATCGAGTACGCTACATGAAGGAATGGGCCCTCGATTATTACGAGATTGAGGTGTAATCAGGCGCCAACAATTGATAAAGGTGTTGGGGTAAAGCAAAGGATAAAGATCAGGATAGCAAGGTAGCCATAAAATTGCCGAGAGAAATTTACTCTATGCTCAATAAATGCCCGAGGATGATCCAGTCCAATAAAGCGGACAACCATCCATGCATAGAGCAGCCAGATGAAATTGAATTCTATTTTAGGGAAGTTCCATTTAAGCAGAATCTGCATGGCCAGGATAAGGACGGTACTGAAAACAACGATTTGCCAGTTTTCTCGACCGAGCACTTTCGAAAATATATAGAGGAGGAAAAAAGCATAAAGTGCCAAAGCCAGATAATCCCAGGCTTGAATACCTCTGAATTCCATCAGGCCAGTTCCCCCAAAAAAGAGAAGCCCAATCAACCCCACCCGAGCGATATAGCCCGCTATCTTTCGCCCAAACATCCCATAGATAATATGCCCTCCATCCAATTGCCCCATGGGTAGCAAATTGAGGGCGGTAAAAAAGAGGGTGATATATCCCACAAAGAGATAGGGATAGTGAATCAAATCAAAATGATTAGGGACTTGTGTTGGATCACTGGGGATTACAGCTTTCAAAAATTCAAAAAGCAAGCTGGTTCCCACATAGTAACCATAATAATCAGGCTCAGCTTCTAAAGCCGTAATGATTACAGATTCTTCCGGCACTCCGCCAAATTGCTCGGCATAAAAGGGTTCGATTGACATTACATATTCTTCCATGGGTGGAAGATTCATAAAACCATACAACAGAAGTACGATAGAAACAACAAAACCTGCCAAAGGACCTGCAATTCCAATATCAAAAAACTTGCGGGTACTGGTTGGGATTTCTTTTAGGCGAATGACGGCCCCAAAAGACCCGATATTTAAAATGCCGGGAATGGGGATAAAAATCGGAATATAGTAGGGAAAGCTCGATCGAACTTTATGATAGACAGCAGTAAAATAGTGCCCAAACTCATGAAAACTGAGGAAGGTCAGAAAACTAATCGAGTAAGGAAGACCTTTCCAAAAATCCTTCAACTCCAACATACGATCTGCCGGAATTCCTGCCCCAAAATCTAACCAGTATTTACCCGTAGTTAGTTCGGCACCTGCCAGAGTAGTCGTGATGAAAGCCAGAATAAAGAGGAGTATCTGAATGAGATAGGTCCTGAGTTTGCGTCTCTTCATATAATCGGGGCCCGCTGTGGAAGAATCAGCTTCAAGTTAATATCTTTGGAGCAAATATCTATACATTATGGGTCCTATTCCCTATGCCAAACAATACATCCCACAGGAAGACAAAGCTGCTATCCTCGAAACGCTTTCTGATCCCTTTTTAACAACCGGTCCCAGACTAGGTGAATTTGAAAAAGCCTTCGCGACATACATCGGGGCACCCTATGCAGTAGCCGTTACCAATGGAACTGCTGCTTTACATCTCTGCGCCAAAGCTTTGGATGTAGGTCCGGGAACGAAAGCCCTTTGCCCCTCACTTACTTTCGCTGCATCAGCCAATTGTATTTTGCATGAAGGAGGGGAAATAGACTTTGTAGATATTGAGCTAGAAACCGGCCTAATAGATTTAGGAAAACTAAAAGCAAAACTCCAGCAAGCTCCTCCTAATCATTATCAGATCATCATAGCTGTAGATTTTGCAGGCTATCCTTTACATATGGATAGACTGAGAAAAATCGCGGATACCTACCATTGTAAAATTATCGAGGATAGCTGCCACGCTCCGGGCGCCTTTTATCAGGATGAATTGGGTAAAAGACAGCAATCAGGCAATGCTTCTTATGCCGACCTCAGCATCTTTTCCTTTCATCCAACCAAGCATATTACGACCGGCGAAGGAGGCATGGTTACTTGCTCGGATGCTAAGTTGGCGGCTAGATTAAAAAGGCTCCGAAATCACGGCATTACCAAAGATCCCGAATTACTTCAAAAAGAAGAGGGCGGATGGTATTATGAATTACAAGAGTTAGGGCTCAATTACCGCATGACTGATATTCAGGCAAGATTGGGACTAACTCAATTGGCTCACGCTGAAGATTGGCTTTCAAAAAGGAGGGAAATTTCCAGGCGGTATAGGACAGCATTTGCCAATAGTCCGATCCGGTGTATGGCAGATATTGAGGGACATGCTTATCATCTTTTTGTGATCCGCTATGGTCGGAGAAAGGAACTCTATGAATACCTGCGTAGCCAAAGTATCTATTGTCAAGTCCACTATGTTCCCCTTCACTTACACCCTATTTACCAGAAGCAAGGATGGAAGAGGGGAGATTTGCCTCAAACAGAAACCTATTATGATAGCTGCCTTAGTCTGCCTATGTACCCCAGTTTAACAGAAGAGGAGCAAGCTTACGTAATCGAGAAAATTCTATTTTTTGCTGGAAAAGATTAAAACTATAGTACGCTGCATTTGCCAGGGGAAGTCAGAAGTTAATTGCTAAGAAAATGCAATTCCCGTCTAAGGATCTAACTGGCCCAGAAATACAGTTTTATACTTCAAATCAGGATTCTTCCAGATCGTAGCACGACAGGATGTCTCATGAATAGCTTAGGAAAAGTCAGGATCCTATGCCGTTTCCTATTATTAAAGCTTTAAGCCATTTCATGGAAGCCATTTGCTATCTACCTGATTATCAGACACCTCCTAAAACTTCTGGAAAATTATACCAAAAGCGAAAAAATAAGGATCATACTGATTTGCATTTTGCGAATATTTTCTCAAATCATAAAATTCGCATTTTGCGAACAATAGATTCAAGTCATAATACTAACAGGTCTTACAGGCATATTAACCATTAAAATCCTATCCATTCCCGTTCAGGTAATCAATTAGTAGTTTTAAGTTAAGGAAATCCACCATTTATGGATCGCACGTACACTGCTTCTGTTTACCTTGCTTTTGCCAACCATAATAAGAAAAAAAAAGGGGTACAGCATTTAAAATCTTTGTATGACTCTCTGGCACCAATCTTACAACTAAGTGAGAGAGACCAAAACATAAGCCTTATCAGGGAAGACCAGGACGGTATCCCTTTTGCGCATGAATTACTGCAAGGAGGCTTACCCTTACCAGGACTAACTTTGGTTCACCTGGAAGCTGATTCTTTACAATCAGATGAATGGTTGTTGAATGCCTCCGGTGGCAAAAGACTTCCAATAGATTGGGATAGTCTGTTTCTGGATCATTTAGAAGATTTAAAACTAATTTATTTAGATAAAGGGGCATCTCTGGATGCCGTTGAAAAACTTCTTTTTGCCGGGGCTCCAGCAGTAATCGGAACTCACTTTGATTTTCAGGATCGTGAGGCTGAGCTTTTCAGGTCAAGGTTTTATGCAGAGCTGTCCTCAGGAAAGACTTTACAAGCTGCCTATGAACAAGCTGCAGATGCTATTTCACGGCCTTGTGAAATGAAAAAGATTCCTAGTGATCCATATGAATATTGGGAGAGTAAAGAAAAGAATCAGAATACGACTTTCCATTGGGGACTTTATTATTTATCTGCTAATGAAACTATCCTGGATTGGAAGATGGTTAGTGAAGGTCCTGCGAAATTGGAAGCCCCAATCATTCCCCCACCTCCTCCCATAGAAAAGCCAACCGTAAGTCTTGAAGAAAAGCTAACTACACTTCCTTCGAGTACTCAGGATGAAGAGGAAATGGAGCTGGATCTTCTAGCTGCCTCCTTGGAAAAAGAAGAGCCTTTAATCGAACTCCCACAAGAGGAAAAAAAGGTAGAGATTCAAAAAGAGGAGAAACCTCTTGTTACCTCTACTGTATTCTCGCATAGCACTCCAGCAGTCGGGCTAAAAGTTAAAAGTGCTGATCTGGAAGCTCTAACAACTTTCCCCCCACTTAAAGAAGTGAGAATACGGGAAACGGATATCATGTATCTCCAGAGTAGTGCCTTTACAGACAAAGAAGAGAAAAGTACAGCAGCTCCAGTAGAAGATACTTTCTTTAGTCCCCCTCCTGTAGAAGATAAGAGTGAAACGGCTTATGTTCCTCCGATAGAGAATAGATTTGAGCCGAGAGAAGAGCCTATTCCCGTAGAGGAAAAAGCCCCTATAGAGAAGAAAATAGAAATACCTACTCCTAACCCTCAAAGGGAAGAACAACGGGTACGTCAAAGCACCGACCCCAATATTGTTCCGCTCAACCGCAATCCAAAAATAAAAGAGGAGCCTAAAGAGGTTGTGGAAGAAAATTCGTTCGACTACGAGCCTAGAGTCAAGGAAAAGGAGGAAGAAAGAGTCGAAGATTATAGAAGATATCAACCGACTTCGCTTCAGACGGTAGAGGATAAACCTAGTTTCCTTACCGCTCGCCCCAAGAGAAAAACCATCAATCTCGCACCTCTGATCAATTCAAAACCCCTAATTTACACAGGCATAGGTTTAGCAGTTGTGGGAATGATTTTGGCGGCTGTTTTTATTTTTACCGGAATTGATTTTGACGAAAGCTGGAGTAATGATCAGGATAGCTATCTATCTGCTTTTGGTAGCGGAGAGTCTTACAACATACTGCTTCTTCCTTTCAAAGAATATCCTAATTGTATTGCTGAAGATGCTTTTGATGAAATCGCAGTTAGAGATAGAATGAATCTTTTCCAGGAAGGAGAAGATCTCGGCATCAAGGTGAAATTTATGGGAGATGGAGCTTGTCCGAAAAACAGCGAAGAGGCAAGAAGAATCGGTCAGGTATATAATGCCGACCTTGTGGTTTGGGGTAATTATCCTGAAATAAAACGTGATAGCGTAAATCTTCATACGCGTTATATCTCGCTACGCAACAACAATAATTTCCTGGGTAGTCAGGTCAAAAATTTGGGTAAACTCGCTTTAGGAGATAACTATGATTTGCAAGAAGGTTTTATCGCAGGAGATATTGATGATGTAGTCAACTGGTTGCTGGGAATTGTAAACCTTCGCAATGAGAATTACATCAGCTCTTTGCAGTTCTTCGAACAAATGCAATTGAATGATTCTCATGAAAGCGCCAACCTCTACCACTTGATGGCTAAATGCTACCAGGGTTTGGAACAATATGATCAGGTTTTACAATCTTACAATCAGGTCATTTTCCTTAGTCCGGACAATGCCAATGCATATCATAATCGTGGGCTGCTTTATCAGCATTTAAAACAGGAGGAGCAAGCCATCGCTGATTTCTCTGAAGCTATTCGTTTGAACCCGCGCCATATCAAAGCTCACTACAATCGCAATCTCCTCATGGAAGGCGAAGTTGATGACACCTTCTACGTAGATCCTGAGCTTATGCAGAAAACGGAAGATGTATGGGAAACAACAGAAGAAGGGGATTCCGATACCTTTCCAGACGAAGAAATTCAACTGGTAACCGAAACAGATCGTTCTGGAGGCTTTATTGAGCCTACTGTAATGCAGGAAGAAAGTGAAATTGAAGATCTATATGAGGAAAGAGGAAATCGCAACTTGAGTTCTTCAGAAACATTTTTCTCTGATGGCCTCAAGCTGGAGCAAAGAGGTAGACTCAGTGATGCCGTTGAAGCTTATAATCATGCAATAGAAACTGCTCCCAGAGAGAGCCGCTATTATCATGCTCGGGCGAAGGTATATGAAAAGATCGGCAAAATAAAAGATGCCCTCAATGACTATACAACAGCTTCCCAGCTTTCTCCAAAGAATACAGAGATTTATCTGAATCGTGCGTATCTGTATGAAAGAATGCACAAGTACTATGAAGCAATCGCGGATTATGGCAAAATCATCAATCTCGCCCCGACTTCTCCCGGAGCTTATTTATACAGAGGAAAAGCGTATCAGTTTGTAAAACAACCAAGAAAATCTTTGGCAGACTTCGAGAAAGCCATCAGCCTCAATCCCAATGATGCTACCGGTTTTTATTTCCGGGCATTGCTTTACATGGAATTGAAAAAACCCAATTTGGCTATCGATGATTTCTCTCACGCCATAGAGATCAATCCCGGATATGCCAGTGCATACAGACAAAGAGGAGAACTTTATGTAGGAAGATCCCTATACCAAAAGGCGCTCGAAGATTTCAATAAAGTACTAGCCCTGAATCCACGCGACGCAAATATTTATGCCAAGCGTGCAGAGATGAATTACCAACTGGGCAATCCGAGTTTAGCAAAAAAAGATATAGAGCAGGCAGTAAGGCTGGCTCCCGGTAATATGACTTTCAAAAGCCTACTTGCAAAATTCAGTAAATAAGGCTTCGACGATATAGAGGTATTTGGTAGAAAATAAAGCGGGCAAAATTCCTGGCGAATCAAACTGGCCGTTTTATCCTAGCTTATACCTCTTTCCTTTTTTTCCTACCTTTGGGGAATATTTTTCCCATATGAATACCAGTCTTAGAAGACTCCTCCTCATCTTTGTAAAGCATCCCGAAAAGGGCAAATCCAAGACTCGTTTGGCCGCAGGGATTGGTCATGATCAGGCGCTGGAAGTTTATCGCAAACTCCTCGCCCATACCCGAGATATCAGTAAAAACTTGGCAGCAGATAAAGTTGTTTTCTTCGGAAACCAAATGCCGGAACAAGATCTCTGGTCAGCAGTTTTTTATCCACGGTATCAGCAAGTCGGAGCAGATTTGGGAGAAAGAATGGCTCATGCCTTTAATTGGGGATTTGAGCAGGGCTATGAGCAGATTTGTATCATTGGCAGCGATTGTGCGACCCTGACAACTGATATTCTGGAAAAAGCCTATACAGTCCTCAGTGAAAAGGATTTCGTTATAGGGCCAGCAAAAGATGGAGGTTATTACCTCATCGGCATGTCTGATTTTTATCCTAAAGTTTTTGAGGATAGAGTTTGGAGTACCGCTGAGGTGAGGAAAGAAGCCATTGCAGATTTAGAGGCTGGCAATAAAAGTTTTGATCTCCTGACTGAGCTCTCTGATGTAGATGTAGTCGATGATCTGAAAGGCACCTTCCTTGAGTCTTATATTCCCTAGACATTTAATCATGCACACACAGAAACTATTCCTGCTTGCTATTTTTTTATTGAGTAGTAGTTGCCTTTTCGCCCAAAAGAAAATGAGTGAGAAAGCCTTTACCCAATACTATCTAGATGCTCTCCAAAAAGCACACCCTAACGTGAGTTTTGAGCGAGTGGGGAAATTGGAAATCACTGCCAAAACGAAGGACGGAAAAGAAATCAAACACTTTCTGGACAATTCCTATTCAGAGTACAACATGGAGCCCGATAGTGCAGAAAGCATCGTCAATCGTTTTGTCGCATCCAGTAAGCTCCTCTTCATTGATCAGGAAGGCATAAATCCCGAGAACATTGTCCCCATTATCAAGACGCGAGAATACCTGGAGTACATTCAGGCTTTGAGTCAGGGACAGGCAAAAAAGAAAAGCCTCGTTTACGAAGCTTATAATGAGGATCTATACATCTTTTTTGCGGAGGATAAGGGAAACAGTATCTCCTATTTTGGAGAGGATGCATTTTTAGAATTGGGGATTGATCGAAATACCCTTTTGGAGCTTTCCATCAATAACCTCGATCGCCTACTGCCTTCTATCAACCGACAGGGGTCGGAAGGAAGATACATGTTGACCGCGGGTGGGGATTATGAAGTTAGCCTGATTTTGTTGCCCTATCTTTGGACAGAGGAAAATTTACCTGTAGATGGAGAATTTGTGATTGCGATCCCCAATCGTGATTTGCTTTTCATTACGGGAAGCAATAATACCGAATTCATAGAAGAGCTAAAGAAAATCAGTGCGAACTCCCATGAATCCGGTTCTTATCCTATCAGTCACCATCTTTATAAATGGGATGGAGAAAGGTTTAGTCGAATGCAGGAATAGGCCCTACTCCTTCACTTCTATAATTTTGATTTCGGTACGGCGATTTTGTGCACGGTCTTCATCCGTAATATTTCCGGCAACCGGCTGACTTTCGCCATAACCTTTTGCTTCCAGTCTATAGGGTTCTATGCCCTTATCCAATAGATAAGCCGCAACAGCTTCAGCCCTTTTCTGGCTGAGATTTAGATTATCTTTTTCATTCCCAACATCATCCGTATGCCCCTGAATTTCCACTGAGATTTTAGGATTTTGTCTCAAGAACTTTAGCAGAAATTTCAGTTCTACTTCAGAGGTTTCTTTCAACTCCCATTTACCGGTATCAAAGAAAATATTCGGAAGTACAATACTGATATCCTTCCGCAGCTTTTTCATCTCAATCAAAAGGTCAAAATAAGGAGCTTCAACACTACTTTTGAGAGAGAAACTTTTACTAGTGAAGAGATAACCGGGAGTTTCTACATAAGCCGCATAGTCTCTATCTAAAGGCAAGCTCATGAGGAACTTTCCATCCATTTTCCCCGAAAAAACCTGACGAATCGTATCACCCGACTCCACATCGATCAATTGAATGCGAGCATATAAAGGTTTTTCAGTCAAACTATCTACAACCAGCCCTCGCAGATAAGTTGCCAGCCGTGGGCGCAACTCAGGAGCCATCTCAAACTCATACAGATCACTCATTCCCTTACCTCCATCTCGATCCGAATTTATGTATCCTTTCTTTCCACTGGCACTAACGAAAATATTGCTTTCATCCGCGACCGTATTTAATGGATACCCCATATTTTTCGGCAATGACCAGGTTTCTGTCTCATCTCTATGGCTGACGAAAAGGTCCTGTGCACCAAAACCCGGATGATAATCCGAAGAAAAATACATGGTCTTGTCATCGGCATGAATAAAGGGAGAATCTTCATTTCCGGCTGTATTGACAGGCGCTCCTAAATTCTTGGCGTCCGTCCATTTTCCATCGATCAAGGTGCTGTACCAAATATCCCTTCCTCCTTTTCCACCGACTCTACCTGAGGCAAAGTACAAGGTCTTGCCATCATGAGATAGACAAGGCTGAGAGTCCCAGCTTTCGCTATTCACGGAGGGGCCGAGATTGACTGGGCGAGTCCATCTATTTCCTTCACGACGAGAAAAATAGATATCACAACTCCCCAAACCATTGGGAAGGTTACATGCGGTAAAAAAGATCATTTTCCCATCCTGCGTTACACTGGCTGCTCCTTCATTTTCAACCGTATTGATAGGCGTTCCCAGGTTTTTGGCTTTTGTCCAATTTCCGTCTACCTTTTCACTAAAGAAAAAATCCTCTGAATAATCCTGCAAGGAACGATTGAATCCTCCTACGCTTTGCGGACGCTTGGAAGTAAATAGAATATATTCATCATCAGCAGTCAGAAAAGGAAGGTACTCATCACGAGCTGTATTGATGTTATCTCCCATATTGATTGCTTCAAATTTGATGGGATGATTGATCGCTTCTGCTGCAAAACTTGCATGGCGCAGGGTCCTTTTTGCCTTTCTCTGGTCGACGTTTCTACCTGCTCCGCTATTGAGAAAATCCTGCAGCTTTACAGCCGACTTATCGTATTGTTCATTGAAAAAATAAGCCTCCCCTAAAAAGAAATCGAGGGCTTTAAAATCATTGGGATTGATTTCGTCCACCTTCTCTAAATGCTCGAGGGCATCCGCGTATTTCTTTTTCACATAGGCATTTACACCGATTTGGTAGTGTGCATGGGCAAAATTGGGCTCCAACTGGACCGCTTGCTCAAAAAAATCAATGGCTTCCAGACGATTGCGCCATTGTGCTTGCTGTAATCCTTCGAGGTAGAATTTCATGGCCTTTTTAGACTTAATCCCAAAATCTGCAGGTTTTGGTTTTGCCTGACCAAAGGTAGAAGTAGCAGTCATCTGCAGAAAACAGAAGATCAGCATTCCCCGGACTATATTTTTCATTGCTAATGATTTAATTCTCAAGAATCTGCGGCTTATTCTTTCCAATTAGAAAATTCGGAATGTATTTCCCTTAATTCCATATTTCCTTATTCCGAATCTTACCTACCCGATTTGGGGGTTTATCGGGAATAGTCATCGACTATATATGGAACGAAAAGAAAAAATGAATGTTGGATATGCCTTAGGGAATATCGAGGTATTTGTGGGTTTGCATACTCAATTTCCAGCGAGGATGGTCCTTTACGTATTGAACGATCTCTGCTGTGAAACGATCCCTCCGACTCCATTCGGTTTGCAGATAGAGTTCTACATGCTCAGGACAACGAGCTGCATGCATTTCCGCCCATGCAAAATCAGTAGAATTGTAGATAATCACCTTGAGTTCGTGTGCCTTTTCATAGTATTCCTCCAAAGGCGGAAGAAACTTCTTGGGAGAAAGACACAACCAATCGATTTCTCCGCTACTCGCATGTGGCCCTGCAGTTTCCATGTGGACTTTTAGGCCCAGAACATGCAGGGCATCACACAATTTTGTAAGGTCGTAAATGCTCGGTTCACCGCCCGTTATTACCACACGCTCTGTGCCAGAATCCTTTGCGGTCTGAGCGATTTCTTGCACATCCAGGTATTGTTCCTCTGCCGGGTCCCAGGATTCCTTTACGTCGCACCAGTGGCAGCCTACATCACAGCCCGCCAAACGAATGAAATAGGCAGGAGTTCCCGTCCAAAATCCTTCCCCTTGTAGGGTATAAAATTGCTCCATGACCGGCAGGGGATTGGCCTGACGGTAATTCACATTATCCTTTTTCGCTCTTAATTTCTGCAACATATCTAGTCTACTGCCAAAGCGGATACATCGTATTGACGATTGTAGGTATCCAGGGTATTTTTTAACAACATGGCGATGGTCATGGGTCCTACTCCTCCCGGTACAGGGGTGATGAAGCTCGCCTTTTTTGATACATTTTCAAAATCCACATCTCCCTTCAGTTTGTAGCCAGACTTAGTTTTGTCTGAAGGAACCCTTGTGATCCCAACATCAATTACCACAGCTCCTTCTTTCACCATGTCCTCCGTAATCAGGTCAGGTTTGCCTACCGCCACGATGATAATATCTGCCTGAGGGCAAATCCTTTTCAGGTCTTCATGCGGTGTGTATTTATGGCAAAGGGTAACTGTCGCTTCCCCCGGTTTTCCTCCTCTCGACATCATGATGGAAGTAGGCCGGCCTACAATTCGGCTTCTTCCTACCACTACACAATGTTTGCCTTTAGTATCTATATTATAACGAGTCAGTAGCTCCAATATTCCAGATGGAGTAGCGGGCATGAGGCAGGGAAAATTGAGTGTCATCAGTCCCACGTTCACCGGATGAAAACCATCTACATCCTTATGAGGATGGATAGCCTGCGTTACTTCCTGTGGCGTGATGTGATCGGGCAGAGGCATTTGTACCAAAATTCCGTCAACATCCGGGTCCTCATTAAATCGCCTTACCTGATCCAGCAAATCTTCCTGTGTGATATTGGCAGGCAGTCGCTTCAAAGTTGAACTGTAACCTACATATTCACAGGCCTGCATCTTATTTTTCACATATACCTTAGAGGCTGGATTTGCCCCAACCAAAATGGCTACTAGATGGGGAGGGCGTTTGCCATCCTCCAGCAGTTTGTCTACTTCTTTTCGAATCTCATTTTTGATCTCCAGAGAGATCTTTCTTCCGTCTAGTAACTCCATAAAATAAGGTACTGGTTTAAGATGCTGCAAAATTAAGAACTTAAGACGGAATTATTAAGGTTCAATCTGATTAAGTTGGGTTTTGGGTGAAATTGAAGGTTAGTGATTTCTTAACGTTTACTTTTATAGGGGAAGGCTTTTAGATCTTTTTTAGGGGGTATTTCCACCTTTTTAGAAAAGGGGGAGCCAAAATCGCAGCGCCAAGAACCAGCCGCACATAGCCGCCCCTTTTCCCGATTGGCGCTGCCGATCCTGCGCGCATGGGTAGGGAGAGGGAAAGGTGTTTGGGTATATGCATGTTAGGGTCTTAGCGGTTGTTATTACATCTATCCACTTCGACTCCAACACCCTAACACCTGTTAGCTGCCTTAGAGTATTAAACATACAAAAGACATAAAGTTATTCGCAGTTGTAAAATCGTTCTTTGTCAATTT
>JBCBRM010000054.1:0-58464 GCA_039819665.1 Bacteroidota bacterium | reverse complement strand
CGGAAGGGTAACTATGTTTAATGTTCCGTTTTCATCTGTAAATCTAAGGGTACAACGGCTGATCCATATATCATCGACTTTACAGAAGCTACTTCGGTATTGACCATCAATAGTGATACCCTGAGTTTCACCGATGAAAATGGAACGGTAAACAAAATCACCCTTCCAACTTCAGACGGATCTGATACAGATGTACAAGGAACAAATGATATTTCCGTAACAGGTTCTGGAACTACAGCTGATCCCTATATCGTAGACTTTACAGAAGCTACTACCAGTTTGACGATCAGCAATGATACCCTAAGATTTACAGATGAAAACGGAACATTAAACAAAGTTACCCTTCCGACTTCTGACGGTTCGGATACGGATGTACAAGGGACCAATGATATCTCAGTATCAGGTTCGGGTACAACTGCAGACCCCTATATCGTAGACTTCACAGAAGCTACTACCAGTTTGGCGATTAGCAATGATACCCTGAGGTTTACAGACGAAAACGGAATAGTTAATAAGGTTACCCTTCCAACGTCTGATGGTTCGGATACAGATGTACAAGGCACAAACGACATTTCAGTTAGTGGAACAGGTACAACTGCTGATCCTTACATCATTGACTTTACAGAAGCAACTTCCGTACTGACAATTAGCAATGACACCTTAAGATTTACCGATGAAAACGGCACCGTTAATAAAGTGACACTACCTACTTCAGATGGTTCAGATACACAAGTACAGGGAAGTAATGATATAGGTGTAACAGGTACAGGTACAAGCGGAGATCCTTATGTAGTAGATTTCACCGAAACTACCACTAGCCTATCCTTCAGTTCTGATACCTTGAGATATACCGATGAAAATGGAGATTTGACAAAACTGGCATTCTCTCCTGCTGTAAGTACAACTGATGGAAACACGGTAGACTTCAGTACTTCAGGGACAGATGGACAGACGATTACAGCAGAAATCACAGGATCTGCATCTGCGGCAAATGGTACTTTCCCGATTTCAAATGGAGACGGAACCATCACCTGGTCTGACGCCAACATTACCTCCATTGCTGCTGATTCAAATGGAAAACTAGTTGCCACCTTATCTAATGGAACGACTGTAACCTTTGACCTGGATTCAGCACCTCGTGTAAATGATATGGGAGAACTGGAAACAGCAGCAGGAAATCTAGGTTCTGGAGAAACAGGCATCGCAGTATCTAATGATGGAAACAGTCTGGGTCTTCCTTCTCAGGAAACTTCTTCTATCGAGATCGGTGTAATCTTCTTTATCAAGAAAAAATAATTGTAAGTACAATGGCTTTCGGATAATAAATCCGGGAAGAAGAGTAGAATGTAGAGACTATTTTATCATCTTATTTTAGCTGGGAATTGAATCAGTAGCCCTGATTCGTTCCCGGCTTTTTCTTTCGAAAGACGTAATTTTATTCAAAAAATAGAATATTTTAATCCAATAACTATCTGCATATTTAAAGCATAAATCTCTCAGAAGAATAATGAGAGCTTCTCTGCGGAGAGGGGTATAAACATAGAAACGGTAGCTTAAATATGTTGGACTCAGGTTGGTCTTATTGGAAAGGCTTATTCCTCAGTTATCTTCAAAGGAAGATTCCTATACTGACGATTATCTCTTGTCTTTTCTTTTTCCCACATCAAAAGGTCTTTTCGCAAACGAGTGGGCAATGGGGGGTATGCGAATTCGCAACCACCTCAGCACTCAATTCTTTCAATCCTTCCAGTAGTGATTGGGATTGTAAGTTTGCCTATTGTCAAGCAAATGATCAGCATTATTATTGGGATGGAAGTGTCTGGTCTTTAATGGTCACCTACAATCTGTATACACAGAGTGATACCATCACAGGAAATCGGACCATCACCCTCAATGGAAATGAGCTAACCTTTGATGCGGATGAAGACATCATCATAGAATCTACCGGAGAGCTGGGAATTGGAACCACTGATCCCAATGCTCCTTTGCACATATATGAAACTACCGGGACAACAGCTTCTGCCAGTGATGGAAGTATTATCCTCGAACATGAAAATAGTGGAGGAAGTAGTTCCATTGTCTTTAAAAGCAAAGCAAATTCAGGTAGTGATTATGGCTATATCAGTTTCAGTGATGATGGAAGTGGGAATGGATCAACAAGTGAAAATGGATTACTTGAAATAGGCGTTGGCAATGATGTTATCAATCAATATCAAGATGATATTTCCCTCATGCCATCAGGTTATGTAGGAGTAGGAACCCGTAGTCCGGCGGCCAAACTAGATGTCGACGGTGGAGGCTTAAGGTTATCCGATTACGGAACGGGTTCTTTCACCGATACGGCTACTTATATTTTAGCAGTAGATACAGTAGGCGATGTAATTGAGCTCAATACAGCTCGTTCATCCCGTGTATTTTATCCGCCGGCTATTGCTATAGATGCAAGTTCTACGGGAAGCGGTTTGAGCCTGGATCTCCACCAAGAATATGTAAATCGATATGGAAGCCCCGCAGTAAAGAGCTCAAGTGCACCTGCAGTCATTCCCTACTATTCAGAATCGGAACTCTATTACTATGTTACCGACTACGATACGGCGGTTTTCAGCAATCTAAGTATCAGTGATTCAGGGGTATTGAGTTATGACATCATTGCCAGTCCGGCCGATGATTTCTCTTTGATCAATGTGGTTTTCGTAGTGAAATAATTTCTTCCCGTTTACATGATCCAAAACTGGCAAACATATCTGCTCTTTATTCTTCCTGCTTTAGGAGTGGGAGGACTTTGGACACTTGATTCTGAAACGAAAGAAGAAATCCAGCTAAGGTCTTTGGAGGAAATTGTTGCCGAGGCTACTTATTTCGGCCCGGACTCCCTGTATGATTATCCACTCATTGATTGCGAAAACACAAATGATGGGGTTACTACCATGGAATTCAGCAATAATGCAGCGGCCAGTTTTGTTGTGGGCCAAAGCAGCTTCACCAGCAGCTCTTCCAGCACTACAGCATCGACCTTTAATAATCCCTATGATATTGCACTAGACCCAACAACAGGCAAGGTCTTCCTTGCAGACCTCTATAATAACCGAATTCTACGATATAAAAATATCGATGAGTTTATCTATAACATGGATGCAGAGGCAGTAATCGGCCAGACCAGCTTTACAGCAAACTCTTCCGGGGTTTCCCAAACGAAAATGAATGGTCCCACAGGTATTCATGTAGATAATACCGGAACCCTCTGGGTCTCTGAATTTAGCAGTAGCCGTGTGCTTCGTTTTGACAATGCCTCTAGTCTTTCCAATGGAGCCAGTGCAGATGGGGTATTAGGCCAAAGCGATTACACTGGTTCTGGCTTAAGTACCTCAGCAAGTACAATGTACAATCCGGTTGAGGTATTTGTAGAAGATGATGGGACCCTCTGGGTAGCGGATATGAACAATGAACGTGTCCTTCGTTTTGATAATGCGGCTTCAAAAAGTAATGGTGCCAGTGCAGATGGAGTCTTGGGAAAGGCAGACTTTACAACTAATGGAAATGACCTGAGTCAGGACCTCACGGACCATACCAGTGCACTTTATGTGATGAATGGCTCTCTCTTTGTCGGCGATATAAGCAATAATAGGGTGCTGCGTTTTGACAATGCTTCCTCTAAAAGCAATGGAGCAAATGCAGATGGAATATTTGGTCAATCCAGTTATACTACAGAATCAGCAGCAACCAGCCAGAGTGGACTTAGCGAAGGTCGATTCCTCTTTGGCGACTCAAGAGAAAGGCTATACATCATAGATAATGAAAACAATCGGGTATTGATTCACGAAAACATCCTGGACAAATCCAATAATGCAAATGCTGACATCGTATTGGCACAAAGCAATTTCACCTCATCCAGTTCCGGGACCAATAGTACCAGCCTCAAAAACCCTCGTGGAGGTACTTTCCTCGAATACGATCATAGAAGATACCTGGTGGTAGCGGATAGAGGGAATCATAGAGTTATGGTTTGGGGAGGTAGAAATCTGAGTGTAGACGATTCTACCTCTATCTCTTCTACCCTTCCCGGAGAAGATTTAGCCTCAACGGGTACAAGAACTTTTGCGCTTGTTTCTCAGCCGGCCAAAGGTAGCGTTACGCTAGACAATAGTAGCACCGGTGCTTTCACCTATACAGCTCCCGGTACCAATTTTGTTGATGCTGATACCTTACTCTCATTTAAGTACAGCATTACCAATGGAAATGGATGTATAGATACTGGTGCAGTAGTTTTTAAACTGGTAGATACGCCTCCCGTTGTCGATCAGGACAATGACGGGATTTGGGACAATGTAGATATCGATGATGATAATGACGGAATTTTGGATGTGTACGAAAGTTGCGGAAATACAGGGGGCGGCTCATCCAGCGTAAGCATAGAAATTCGCATACAAGCGGATTATTATGCTTATGAAACTGGATGGTCTCTTTCCAATTCAGGAGGAACAGTCCTGAGTGTTTCATCCAATACATACTCCAGCTACGATTACAATACCTATACCTACACAGGTGATCCCGATGATTTCACCTTTACCATCACCGATTCTTATGGAGATGGTATTTGCTGTAGCTATGGAAGTGGGTATTATGAAATACTGGTAGATGGCACAAGCATAGCCGGAGGATCTGGCTCGGGAGTGGGCAGTTTTAGCAGTTCCAAAACCGAGAACTTCACCGCCTCAGGTGGAGGGTCAAGTGGATTTAGTTGCTTAGGGGGAGATCCCAGTGATGATGACGATAATGACGGCACACTAAATTATGCTGATAGCGATTTCTGTACCCTAAATTCAAAAGGCGTTTGTAGTAGCCTTGATCCCGACAATGATGGTATTCCTAATCACCTGGATTTGGATTCAGATGGAGATGGCTGTTCGGATGCTTTGGAGGCAGGGCATGGAATTACGCCTCAGGCTGATAGCACTATTGCCGGCACCTATGGCGCCAATGGTTTCGTTAACAGCCTGGAAACCTCAGCCGAGTCAGGCGAGATCAATTATACGTCTTCTGATAATTTTACAGATGCCAATATCACGAGCGACTGTGTTGCAGGAAAGGTTTTTATGAATCGACATGTGACTCCAAGGGTGAGGAAGTAAAGATATAAAAGGCCCTTTCGCTTATATTTTATTGTTCATAGTACCTTTGCTCATGCCTTCCTGAGGGACATATTCGTCTGATTTTTAGGCCAAACAGATATCCTGCATAATCTACCTAACACCTAGGTATTATCTACAATTTTAAGAGTCTCCCAAATTTTTTCCCGCTTTCACGGATATGTTTTTCTATTTCACGGAAGTTTTTTTGAGGGCCCCTTGTAAAAGGCCATGTTTGATTGAATTCAAAACAATAATTATGAAAGAAATCAAATTAATTCAAAAACGTAGCTGGCGGACACTTAGCAGTATTCTAGCATTGGCTGTCTGCCTTTTTTTTGCAGCATGTGAAAATCAAGAATTACGCTCTAACGAGACATGGCGCTCAGATGAGAAAATATTCGGAGATTATCAATTACTAGATTTGACCCTTATTAATGCTGAAAAAGGACTTCCACAAAAACCCAATACGCTTAAAAAGCTAATCGGAGAGGAAATTAGCCTATTACCTAACGGAGATTTTAAAAGTGCAAAAGCAGAAGGTAGTTGGACTAAAAATGAAGTTGATCTTACTATTTACCCTCCTAATGATTCTGAGGTAAATTTAGTGATCATAAAAACCGATGATCAATATCTTACACTTACCCAGGAATTGCCTGCCCAAAATGGGTATGCCAAATGTCTGATTTCGTATACTTATATTAAAAAGGGAAGTGAGATCAGTGTGGATCAATGGCTGAAATTGTGATTTCAGAAATAATACAAACTACCTAATAATTGGGCCAAGCGATGAAGAAATCAAGCAAAATTATCGGACACTTATTTTTCTGGTCCTGCTTTCTTTTGATGATATCCTTTTTCGTTTGGCTCTTTTTCAACAATCTCCTGACAATAAAAGATGATGACGCAAGCTTCCTGGATACGATTCTCGATAAAGATTATGCCACCTTTAGTTCAATTATCGTATTGATCGGAGCCTTTGGGTTTTATACTTCCTACTATATTATTACCCCCAAAATCATCAGAAAAGACAAAAGAATCGAATTGGTATTCTGGGTTCTTCTCATCCTTATTATTCCTGCTCTCCTCCTTTATCTATCAAGTACCTTTTTTCCATTTATAGATTGGTTATCGCTTTATGTTGTATATCCCATTCTATTCATTTTTTCTTTTGTTGGGGCACTATGGCAGACCTGGAGTTATGGAAGAAAGAAAGAACAGGAAAACGCCATACTTACCAAAGAGCATTTGGAAACCCAACTCATATTATTGAAAAACCAGATCAATCCTCATTTTTTGTTCAATACCATTAATAATATTGATGTGCTAATTGAACATGATGCAAAAACTGCCTCCAGCTATTTAAGAAAACTGGGAGACTTACTGCGTTTTATGCTCTATAGAGTCGATGCAGCAGATATGATCCCTTTAAATGATGAGATTGAATACCTAAAGAAATACATCGACCTTCAAAGAATCAGATCTGTAAATCCAAACTTTGTTCAATTTAAAATTTCTGGTCCGACAGAGACGATTGCAATAGCTCCGATGATCCTAGTTGTTTTCGTTGAAAATGCATTTAAATATGTAGGTAATAAACAGCAAGATAATGCCATTGAACTTGAATTGAGGGTTCTATCTTCACATATTTTTTTTCGAAGCAGAAATACCCAAAAAAGTAAAAAGGAGGAAAATGATACCGAGAATGGAGGTATTGGATTGACTTCTGTCGAAAAAAGGTTATCCCTGATTTACAAGGATAATTATGAATTGAATATTGATTCGGATGATGACTATTTTGAAGTAAAACTACATATTAATCACTCATGATGATCGATTTTATAATAATTGAGGATGAACCTTTGGCGCTGAAGCGGACAGAAAGTTATGCCGAAAAGATTCCCTACCTCAATTTGATTGGCACATTTAACAATGGAATAGAGGCCTTAGGCTTTATGAAGGATCATCATACAGATTTAATTTTCCTCGATATTGAAATGGACGAATTAACTGGGCTGGAACTCTTAAATACGTTGACCGATCCCCCCAAAGTTATTATTACTACTGCTTATGAAAAATATGCCTTAAAAGGATACGAATTGAATGTATCCGATTACCTTTTAAAACCTTTTAGCTTTGAACGCTTTACTCAGGCGGTTGAAAAAACCTGTAATTCAATTGCCAATAAGCCTGCACATGAAAAGAGCTACTTATTTGTCAAATCCGGTTATAAAATCTTAAAGATTTCTTTTAAAGATATTCTTTATATAGAAGGCATGGGAGATTATCGTAATGTCCAAACCCCGACTAAAAAGATATTGACCTTACAGACATTTGGCGACTTAGAAAAATCTCTGCCAAAAGATAAGTTTTGCAGGGTACATAAATCATACACAATTGCTATTGATCAAATAGAATTTATTGAACGAAGTAGCATTAAGATAGGAGAAAAGCGAATTCCCATCAGCGAAACCTACAAAGACAGATTTTTCAATCAAATTGGATATTCAAATCGAAAATAGGATAGTACCCACCTAATTTCATTAACATCTGTCTAATCTCTTCCTCAGTCCTCAAAAGCAGTCAATGGAAAAGGTGTTGGCATCATTTCCAATTAAAAATAACACCAACACCCCAATACGGATAAACGCTAAAACCTCTTTAGAACCACTTAATAGTAAGATCAATCAACTTCTGCTTGAAGCCATTATAAGGTGGCATCAGCATTTCGAGGGCACCGGGAATGTGCTGCTGATAAATACCTCTGGCATCAGAGAAAGCTTCAAATCCAAACTTACCGTGGCTTTTGCCTATACCGCTATTATTGGATCCACCGAAAGGCAGATTGTTGTTGAAGAAGTGAACGGCATTATTGTTAATACAAGTTCCACCTGAACGGGTATTGTCTATGACGTGCTTGATGTTCTTGGAACTGCGGCTGTAGATGTATAGAGCTAAAGGCTTTTCTTTGGAATTGATCACCTCTAAAGGCTCTGAGATATCAGAATAGGTATTGATCGGAAGAACCGGACCAAAGATTTCTTTTTGCATCAAATCCGAATCAGCAGGAACATCCGTCAGGACAGTAGGCTCCATATAGTTTTCATCAGAATTGGTTTTTCCGCCATGAACCAGATTGGCCCCTTTGGAAACAGAGTCCTCTACATAGCTTTTCACTCGATTGAAGTGATTATTATTTACAATCCGACAGTAAGAATCTGAAGTCTGTGCATCGCCTTCGTAAAACTCATTGAGCTTGTCAGTCAGTAGCTCAACAAACTTGTCCTTCTTACTTTCATGTACAAAGAGGTAATCCGGAGCGATACAAATCTGGCCATTGTTAGAGAATTTCCCCCAGGCAATACGGGTAGCAGCCGACTTCAAGTTGGCCGTTTCATCTACGATGGTTGGAGACTTTCCTCCCAGTTCCAGGGTAACAGAAGTCAGATGTTTGGACGCTGCGGCCATCACAATTTTCCCAATCTCAGGTGCTCCGGTAAAGAAAATATGATTAAACGGCAGGCTCAACAATTCAGTCGAAGTTTCGACTGCTCCTTCAAAGATCGCTACCTCATTTTCTTCAAAACATTCTTCGATAATCTTCCGCATAACTACACTGGTATGCGGCGTATGTTCTGATGGCTTGATAATGACTGTATTCCCAGCAGCAATCGCAGAGATCAGCGGTCCGAAAGCCAATTGCATCGGATAGTTCCAGGGAGAGATGATCAAACAAACTCCTTTAGGCTCGT
The DNA here is from genome assembly GCA_039819665.1 of Bacteroidota bacterium. Taxonomy (GTDB): domain Bacteria; phylum Bacteroidota; class Bacteroidia; order J057; family J057; genus JAWPMV01. The sequence continues at coordinate 49,586 of JBCBRM010000054.1, read as the reverse complement.
ATTTGATACGAGAAGTAGAACCCATCAAAGAAATCGGGGTTGATACCCGTTGAGGACGCATCCACTTTCTCAGATGGCTTACCGCATGTTTCACCTCACTGGTTACCACATATATCTCCGTCAAATCCACCTCCGCGGGTGGCTTTCTAAAGTCTTTATACATCGCATCTCTCGCCTCCTGCTTGTACTTCAAGGTAGTATTCATCAGGCGCTTGAGCTTAGCGATTCTTTCTTTGGCAGTAGTATTGGCTACGGCCATTTTATTGGCTTGTTGGGCGGCAAAGACCTCCGCAATTCTGGTTTTTTCTAATGTAGTAGTTGCCATTTTTCGCTTTAAATAATGTATCTATTCTATTAGTTCGCTGCGCCACTCATTTCGGCAGCTGCATGTACTTGTTCACTTGCTAAAATCATATCTGCAGCTTTCTCTGCAATCATATAAGTCGGAGCATTGGTATTTCCTCTCGTTACATTTGGCATAACGGAAGCATCGACTACTCTGAGCTTCTTTATCCCATGTACACGTAATTCGTCATCAACAACTGCCATCTCATCATGTCCCATTTTACAGGTACTGGTCGGATGGTAGAGAGTTTCTGCTGAAGCGCGAATGAAATCTTCGATCTCTTTATCGTCATTCAATAAACCAGAAGGCTCATGCATACCGACTCTATAAAATTCAAAAGCTTTGGTCATCCCCAGTTTTTGAGCCAGTTTATAGCCCCAAACCGATCTGCGGATATCGTCGCTATCGCTCAGGTAATTATGGTCAATGATAGGAGCAGCTTCCGGATTAGCAGAAGTCAGTTTCACCGTACCCTTACTCTTTGGATTCAATACTTTTCCCCCAATCGAATATCCCTGCGTTCCTTTAGGAGCCTTGATAAAACCATGTTCGCGGAAATAGGCAGGACCAAAGTGATACTGGGTATCAATAACTGCTTGCTCAGGACTCTTCACAAAAGCTCCTGATTCTCCTACGTTGCTATTGAATGGACCTTGCTTGTTGACCAGGTAGTTGAATAAATGCCCAAGGATGGCCGGGAAATTCTCAGCTGTATCGAGAGACTTTTTATAGCTGGAGTTGAAGATAGCGAAATATACCAGGTGATCCTGGAGATTCTTCCCTACTCCCGGAAGGTGATGCAATACTTCGATTCCATGTTTTTGCAAATCAGCCCCATCCCCTACTCCCGAAAGATTCAGGATTTGCGGGCTATTGTAGGCTCCTGCACTCAGGATAATTTCTTTATTGGCTTTCACCTCACGAACATTCCCTTTTTGAGAGAACTTCACCCCCGTCGCTTCTCCATTTTCGATAATGATCTTATGAACGTGCGCATGGGTTTCGACCGTGAGATTACTTCTATTTTTAGCTGGATTGAGGAAAGCATGTGCTCCGCTCCAGCGACTTCCCTTTTTATGGGTTACCTGGTAGAAACCAAATCCTTCCTGCTTTTCTCCATTGAAATCCGGATTATGATCATAGCCCAATTCCTGCCCGGCCTTTACAAAGACCTTTGAGAGTTCATTGGTATAATTTCTATTCTGTACATTCAAAGGTCCTCCTTGTCCGTGATATTCACTTTGAATATGCTCATTGTGCTGAGACTTTTTGAAATAGGGCAAAATCTCCTCATAGGACCAACCTTTATTACCCATAGCCGCCCACTCATCGTAGTCCGCTTTATTTCCTCTGATATAGATCATCGCATTGATGCTCGAAGATCCTCCTAATACTTTTCCTCTGGGCAGAAAAAGTTCTCGATCTCCCAATTGCTTTTGGGGAGAGGTATGATAGGTCCAGTCTTCTTTGCTTTTAAATAATTTTGGGAAACCTGCCGGTATTTTAATATTGGGATTACTATCTTTTCCGCCTGCTTCCAGTAACAAAACACGATTAGCCGAGTTTGCAGACAAACGATTAGCCAATACGGAACCGGCAGATCCTGCTCCGATGATCACGTAATCAAAGGTATTTTCCATGTATATGGGTAAATTAGTAGTAGTCGATTATGGGAATATGCCCAGATAGATTTCCATACAAAATAGCAAAAATAAATGAGAACTACCCCTCAGAGATTATTGAATCTGGACTTCGTCCAGGTATTCCATCAGAGTAAACAGCTGGTTTTGCTCAGAAAAAGTTTGGATAAATCTCTGGAGGGAAAACAGAGCTTTCTTTCGATGCATGCATTGAGTTTTGTGATCCAGGGGCAGCAAAGAATCGAGGCTTATGAAGGGGAAATTCTATCTGTCAATCCAGGAGAAATTGCCGTTATAAAAAAAGGTCTGTATACGATTACAGATATGATTGCGGAAACAAGCCCTTTCGAGGTTTGTTTACTTTTCTTTTCGGATGAAATCCTGCGGGAGGTTCTAAAGCTCCACGAAAGTAAAAAGAGTGCGGAGCAAAGCGCTTTCTTTAAGCTTCAGGCACCCGATTATCTACATCACTTCTGGAAATCCGTCGAGCAGGTTCACAGCAGTTTACTCAATACTTCCCCTACCTTTTTTGACATCAAAGCCTGGGAATTATTTTCGGCCTTGATCAGCCATGATGAAAGTGGCCAGACCGAACAAAAATTGAGAGGACTTCTTCAACCCAAAGAAAGAGGACTTCATACCTTTATGCAGGAGAATTTCGACAAGGCTTTGAGTATCGATGACTTTGCCTATCTCACGGGTCGCAGTCCTGCCAGCTTTCGGAGAGAATTCAAGCTCAAATTTGGCACCTCTCCCCGCAAGTGGATCATTCGCCAAAGATTAGACAAAGCTGCACAACTCCTGCAGAAAAGTGAAATGTCAGTCTCCGAAGTAGCTCAGGAAGTGGGTTATGAAAGTACTTCTCACTTCATCCAGGGATTCAAAAAGCAATTTGGCCATACCCCCAGACAGCTTTCGAGCCTATAATTATCAGTTTTTGATCATTTCCCGACATTCTGATTGAAAGCCGTCATTTTAAAAGAGCTTCAAAAGCTAGTTTTGAAGCGTGTTTGTGTATTAGGGTATTAGCGTGTATGGGTAATTTTTTAATTAGGACATCAGCAAAGCTCGCTAACACACAAACACCCTAACACTTTAATACCTCTTTATGATGATCGCATTTATAGGACTCGGAATCATGGGCAGTCGCATGGCGAAAAATCTGCTCAAGCACGGACAGGAACTTATCGTTTACAATCGTTCAGAAGGGCCGGCAAAAGAACTGGAAGCCCTGGGAGCGAAAAGAGCTACAGGTGTAGCTGAAGCAGTGAAAGCCGCCGACACCGTAATCACTATGCTCTCCAATCCGCAGGTAGTAGAAGCACTAATGCTAGGCGAAGGAGGGGGACTTTCTCACATGAAAAGGGATGCTCGTTGGATAGATAGCTCGACGGTAAATCCTTCTTTTTCTGCGCAGGCGAAAGCAGCTGCAAGATCGGCAGGCATTTCCTTTATAGATGCTCCCGTAGCAGGCACCAAGCCACATGCAGAAAATGCCGAGCTGGTATTTTTCGTAGGAGGAGAAGAAGCGGAGGTAAAGGAAATAGAACCCATGCTTATGCAGATGGGTAAGAAGGTCATTCACATTGGAGAATCAGGTAAAGGGGCTTCCTTCAAAATGTTGGTCAATTCTCTCCTGGCTCAATCCATGCTCATTTTTTCTGAGACCGTTTTATTAGGCGAAAAAATGGGATTGGATAAAGACTTTTTGCTCAATACGCTTCCGAATCTGGTCGTATCAGCTCCCTTTACCAAATTCAAAGCAGAGATGATTCGCCAAAACGACTACGAGGTACAGTTCCCCCTCGAACTCATGCATAAAGACCTCCAATTAGCAGCCCTTTGTGCCTATGAAGAGAATCAACCTCTTCCCATGGCCAATGTGGCAAAAGAGATTTATGCGCAGGCAAAGAAACAGGGTTTGGGAAGATTGGATTTTGCAGCGATTCATAGGTTTATGGAAGGGTAGAAGACGTGTTCTGGTGTTCTCGTGTTCTGGTACTGGTGTGTTGGTGTAATTCATTAAAAAGATTTTTCGCCAACACGCCAATACACCAACACCTTTTCTTAAATTGTTTAGATGAACTCCCACCCACCCGAATTTGCCCCTGATAGCCTGGAAAGCTGGCGAAACTGGTTAAAAGAAAATCATCAGACAGAGAAAGCCTGCTGGTTGATTCTGTACAAAAAAGGAAGTGGAGTGGATACGGTAGACGTAAATGAAGCCATAGATGAAGCCATTTGCTGGGGTTGGATCGACTCAAAAGTCAATAAGCGAGACGACAAGAGCTATAAGCAATACTACGCCCCTCGCAATCCCAAAAGCAATTGGAGTAGAGTAAATAAGGAAAAAGTCGAAAGGCTCCTCAAGGCTGGACGTATGCAAGATGTGGGACATGCCATGATTGCCCTGGCCAAAGAGAGCGGCACCTGGGATGCTCTCAATGATGTCGAAAACCTCATCGTCCCGCCCGATCTGCAAAAGGCGTTCGATCAGTACCCCAATGCGCTCCAAAACTGGGAGAATTTTCCCCGATCGGTAAAAAGAGGCATACTGGAATGGATTCTCAATGCAAAGCGACCCGCAACACGAGCTAAGCGAATTGAAGAAACGGCATCTAAAGCTGAGGAGAATATTCGGGCAAATCAATGGAGGGGATAAGACGTGTTCTGGGGTTCTGGTGGCCTGTATTATATAACGAAAACACCTGAACACTTTAAAAAGTCTCCAAGGCTTTTTGTAAATCTTCAATCAAATCATCCACATGTTCCAGGCCCACGGATATACGCATGTCTCCTTTGGAGATTCCCATGGCTTTAAATTGTTCTTCGCTCAGCTCTTTTACGTAGGAAATTGCGGGCGCATAGATGAGGCTTTCATGCCCACCCCAACTAACGCCAATCTGAAATACTTCAAGGGTGTTGAAAAAGGCCTTTATCTCCTCCAGCTTTTCTGTGGCTAGTTGAAAGCCCATAAGCCCGGTAAAGCCTTGCATCTGTTTTTTTGCCAATTCATGTTGGGGAAAGTCGGGAAGGCCCGGATAGCGTACTTGTTTGATTTTGGGATGGCTTTGGAGGAATTGGGCAACTTGCAAAGCATTGGCCTGGTGCTTTTCCATACGCATGGGAAGGGTTCGCAAACTACGGAGGATTAGCCAGGCTTCGAAAGGAGCCATTTTCGCCCCCAGTAATTCATATTCTTTGACCTGAATTTCGTCTATAATTTCTTCACTGGCGATCAATACACCCGCTACGATATCGCTATGTCCCCCCAAGTATTTGGAACAGGAATGCATTTCGATATCTACGCCCATAGCCAAAGGTTTTTGATAGATAGGACTTGCCCAGGTATTGTCGATGAGGGTCTTGATGCCATGCATTTTCGCCAAAGCCACCACAGCAGGAATGTCCTGCAAACTAAATACTGCAGAAGAAGGGCTTTCCAAATAAATCAGGGCTGTGTTGTCCTGAATGGCTGCTTCAAAGTCCTCCAGCTTTTCTCCACCAACAAAGGTTATCTGCAGGCCCATCTTCTCTCGCAGGTAAACATTCATAAAATTATTGGCTGGACCATAGACATTCTTCAGGGCAATCACATGATCTCCTGCCTTCACACAATGGAGAACGCCCGCCGATATGGCTGCCATACCCGAAGCAAAAAGCTTGGCTTTTCCTCCACCTGCCAATCTCGCAATCTTCTGTTCAGCCAAAGCCACGGTCGGATTCATGCCCCGACTGTAAATGGGCGTATTCACCCGATCATCAAAAGCAGCATCTATTCCCTCCCAATCCTGAAAGGTAAACAACGAGTTCTGAAAAATCGGCGGAACAACCGCTCCTCTATAATCACTCCTTTCTTCTCCAAAATGCGCAAGATCCGTTTCTATTTTTTTTCTTTTTGCCATAATTTTATCTCAGTACAATGCCAGCTATCCAAGCGCGCCGGCCACAAAAATTCGGTGTTCGGGGCCGGGCTGTGCGGCGGCTTTAGAATTTTTGCGGTTTTTGCCTACTTTTTGCCGCCAAAAAGTAGGAAAGAATCCCTAAAGACCAACAATCATTTTTCCTCATAAAAACACCCAATCCCCGTTATCGCCAAACTAAAAGCCATCACAAAATTAAAAAGTGACAGCAATTGCCAATTCCAAAAGTCCGCCAAAGGCACCCCAAGCGTCGCCACCATAAAGACCGAAGTCGTATGCCAGGGAACCAGACTTTCCAACATAGTTCCCATATCCTCAATCGATCGACTCAGGACTTTTCGTGGGATTTTCAATTGGTCGAATTTATGCAGAAAGGCATCTCCCACAATAAAGCTGGCCGCATATTGATTGGAGGTCATCGAATTACTCAGGCCTGTCGAGAGCAGGGCAGAAATAATAGTTGCCGAACGATTTTTCGCAAAAGCAAACACCCGACTCACAATCAGGGGCATGGCTTGTATGGTATCGATACTTCCCACAAAGCAAAAGACGATGAGGGAAATTACGATGGGATCATTGAGTTCGTACAGGCCTCCCCGATTGAAAAGGGTCGCTACATTTTCCGGTACCACACTTACCCAAGTCGCCATACTCGTATCAAAGCCTTTGTAAAAAGCATGAATTACATCTTCCGAACGAAAATCCTGAAAGATCAAAGCCAGGATACAGGCAGTTATGGAAGAAGTGATCAGAACGGGTAAGGTCGCGATCTTTTTAATCGAACCGTAGAGCACAATAATAGGCGGTATCAGGAGTAGGATATTGAATTCGAATAAGGCATCGATACCTTCCAGGGTTCTTTCTACCTGGCTATAATCTCCTCCTGTCATACTGGCTGGAGGAACTAAAAATCCCATGATAAAAAAGATAATTCCCGCGAGAATGGCAGAAGGCAAGGTTGTCCACAGCATGGACCGGATGTGATCATAGACATCAATCTCTACTGCCAGTGCCGCTATATTGGTTGTATCGGAAAGGGGCGAAAGTTTGTCTCCGAAAAAGGCTCCTCCGATGATGGCTCCAGCAGCTATCCCTAGATCCGCTTCTATTGCTCCCGCTACTCCGATCAAAACGACTCCTATAGTTCCCACCGATCCCCAGGAGGTTCCGGTGAGGGAGGAAAATATGATGGGTACAACAAAACAAATGATGTAGATATAGGAAGCATTGATCGATTTAATGCCATAATAGACAAACATGGGGATCGTGCCCGAAATGATCCAGGTTCCGATGATGGTCCCAATTGCAAACAGGATCAGAAAAGTCGGCATAGCCTTGGCCAATTTTGCCACCATATGCGACTGGATGGTTTTCCAGGAAAAGCCCAGATAAAACAACTGAGCAACGGAGATAGAAGCTGCCAGAAGGAATACGATCTCGAGCGGTATCTGAGATTGATCAAATACTTTGGGACGAAGGATCAGCCCATAAATAATCAGCATGAGCAAACTGGCAACCGGAAATAAGGCCTGCCAAAAGCTTATCTCTCTTTCTTCTCCTTTAGGAATCTGCGCTTCAGTCATTCTTGCCAAATATTCTGATGGAACCAAGAATTAGTAAAGGCAAGAGGAATACAAGCCAGAATGCCCAGGTGAGGTAACCATATCCTTTGGAAATGAGGTCAATCAGCCCTACCAGATCAGCGAAGAAGATAGCCAGGACAAGAATCACAACTCCAATCGCCAGACGCATATAAGCCGGCATCTCCTCCCCTCTTTCCTTATAGACTCCTGCTATCCGTTCATTGTAGCCATGAATCATTCCTGTTCCCGTTTCGATAAAAGTTCCGAAGAGTATGAGCTGGAAAATCAATTGAAAGATGGGCCAATCCAACTGTCCAATAAGAAAATTGGCGGGAATGGCTTCTGTGAGGATATTTGGATAGAAAGCCAGCATGGCGGTATAGATAAAGATCGCGGGTAACATAGCCAGAGGTCCTGCTAATAAACCCGCTGTCATGGCTTCTTTCTGATTCTTAAAATTCCCGGCAATGAAGAGAATGGCAGGCAAAGCGGCCAGGTTATAGGCTGCATATTGAAAGCCCCCTGTTAACCAGGGAGAATCTGGCTTGGATACCCCCATTTGTTCGGCTATCGTTCCCCCATATTTATACACTGCAGCTATGATCAGAATCAGGTAAGCAGCATAAAGTACCAATGACCAGGTGGATAAGGCCTTTTCGATGAGTTTACTTCCCTTGAAAACGAGATAACCTACTACAATTACCATTAGGAGTGTCCCCACCATTTTCGACCAGCCCGTCATCTCAAATAATAATTCACCTGATGCTGATCCAACGACCGCAACCGCTATAACCAGATTGGCAATATAAACCAGTTCAAAGAGCATCCAGCCTTTTCCCAAAAGATTCTTGAGAAAACTCCGATAATCATAGAGTTGATACCTACGCGCAAGCTCAAAACCAATGGCAATGATGATGCTCCAGATGACCATAGAAACCAGGATACCCATATAGCCTCCCATGGGTCCCTTGCTCATGAAAAATTCGATAATTTCTCGTCCTGTCCCATAGCCTCCTCCAACTACAATGGATTGAAAAAGGAGGCCGGGAACGATATAAGTTTTATAGATGTTTTTCATGGAGGATTAGTTGCGATATTTTCCGACTACAGCTCTTCCGGGGAATGCTCCATCCACATTTTCACCTTCTTTCACCACAAAGACTCCATTTACCAATACATACTCAACCCCCTCAGAATATTGAAGGCCTTTGAAATCTGCTTTATCTATAATGGTCTCTGGATTAAAGATGGTAATGTCCGCATCTGCGCCTACTTGCATGCGGCCTTTTAAATGCATGGAAGGTGCAACATCCTCCAATCGCTGGGCAGGCATAAGGGTCATTTTCCGCAGGGCATCCATGAGGCTGAGGGTCTGCTTTTCCCGAACATATCTGCCCAATACCCGTGAAAAAGTTCCGGCAGTTCTAGGATGCGCTTTGGGATGGTAAGGCATGCCGTCTGATCCGATCATGGTTCGTGGATCAGCAATGCCTTTTTCGATCCATTCAGGCTTCATCATGTGGATGATGACTACGCCTCCCCTTTCCCGGTATTCCTTAAAAGTTGCTTCGGTCAATCTTTCCCCTGTAGCTTCCCACTGAATATCTCCATAGCTAATCCCCAATTTCTCCTGCCAACCTTCGTCAAAAATAGCCGATTCCAGAGAGGTAGATGCTGCTGTGTAAGGATAAACTTCTGTCGTAACATCCAGTCCATTCTTTTGGGCATCAGCAACCATATCCAGGGTCACCTGAATTTCTCCTAAAGAAAGACTATTTGCATGCACGATATGAAGAGGAGCACCACTAGCTGTTGCATTCGAGATCGCTTCCTGAATACCTGGCATCCCAAAGCCTCTTGTGTGAGAGAATACGGGAATTCCTTTTTCGGCAGCAAATTGATACACCTTATAAACTTCCCCCGCCTTTGCTCCTGGATAATAGCCTACGGGAACGCCCACTCCCAAAGCACCATTCTCCAATTCCTCCAATAACAATTCTCGCATGTATATCAGATCATCATCCGTCAGGGAGCGGTAACCTGACATCTGGAGATTGGCTTGCAAACGAAATAACTCAGGAGCTTCATAGCCTTTTTCAGCCAGAATACTTTTGGCCTCATTCAAATAGGCTCGAAAATCCTTCATCGCCAATGCCCGTAGCAAGCCATGAGGAACCGTAGCTCCATAGTTGACAATGGTATTGCCTTCTTTGCTCTTGATCCACTCTTTCATAAAAGGGATGCCGCCTTCCAGTTCTAAGGCAGTGGTAACTCCATCTCTTGCCTGGTACTTATGGGCAGCATTGGTTTGGCCATGTACGTGGAGGTCGATAAATCCGGGAGAAACGACCAGGCCTGAGACATCGATTACCTCTTTGCCTTCCAACTCATCCTGGCTGATTTCCACAATACGATCTCCACGTATGCCTACATTTCGAATGGCATCCAATCCCGTTTCAGGATCCATTACCCTACCTCCTTTCAATACAATATCTAGTTGAGCAGGACTAAGAATCAATTGAAGAATGAGGAATAAAAAAAGTGAAGTTCTGCGCGTAGTATTCATGTAGTCTTAAGAGATTATTAGCATTAGTGTGTGCGTATTTTCTGAATTTAGGAATATTGGAGGAAAATATAGCCATTGGATTCAGGCCTAAAATGAAATATATTCATAGGATGTTTTCTATAAGGCTGCTGGAATTATCAAGCCGAAGGGGAGCTTTTCGGCCAATTTCTTCACTTATTTATGTTAAGGTTAAAAAATATTCCTAGCTAAATCAGCCATGGACAGGAAGAAGAATATTTCTTTCCCCCAAGGTCAACACATACTATCAATCCATTAATCTAACGAACAATGCTTCTTCCCAAGAAAATCGCTGCTGGAATTGCAACTATCATTAGTCTCTCTTTCTTTCTGCTAGCTTGTGAAGGGGAAACTCCTCCTATGCAGAATCCTCCCAAAGAAATCACCACCTTTTCCTATACCCTGGTTCCTACAAGTGGAGGCGCTGATGCCGTCTTGAGTTATGAGGATTTGGATGGAGAAAGTGGAGCCAATCCTCCTTCATTTCTTATCGAACCTTTAAAGGCCAATACGAGCTATACCGGAACCATCATTCTCCTAAACAAGCGAGTGAATCCAGTAGCGAATATTACTTCAGAGATAAATGCTGAAGCGGAAGACTATCAGCTTTTTTATGAAACTGAAGGAGGAGCAAATGCAACTTTCACCTATACTGATCAGGACAATAATGGAAATCCGATTGGCATCACGACTACGCTCACAACGGGAAATTCCGGAAGTGGGAAGATTAAGATTAGCCTACTTTATCAGCCAGAAAAAGATGCCTCTGGAGTTTCAAGTGGAGATATCGCCAATGCCGCCGGCAGGACTGATAAGGTAGTTAGCTTCGATGTACTGATCCAATAAAGCCATGGGCTTTAGGTTATTGGAGAAAGCAGATATCCCTCAACTCTTAAGCTGGTTTGATGATCCTGAAATTCAAGCCCGCCTAAGCGGCTTATCTCCTCCAAAAGAACAATTTGAATTGATCCTTTCACATGTCAATCGCTGGGCCTATGTTTGGGAGGTTGAAGGGGAGATACAGGCTTTTGGTGAGGTCGAATTAGAGGAGGACTGGGTGAACCTACTGATTATGGTTAAAAGCAGTTGGAGAAAAAGGGGATTGGGGAAAAAGATGCTATTTCACTTACGATCTCAAAAACTCGCGCCCTATTATCATGCCTAGATAGATGCAAAAAACACAGCTTCTATCCGATGTTTTCAGCAGGCAGGATTTAGCTTTATAGAAGAGGTCGAGGGGATGGAGAAATGGGAATGGAAAAAATAAACCCGGAGAAAGTATCCATTACAGACACCCTCTCCGGGAATACATTTGTCAAGATTATTAGACAATTTTCATACGACAATTGCCGAACCTTAACCTTAGTTCATCTTAACAAATCGTTTTACCCAACGCTTATTATCCTGATCTACGACCAGCATATAATTTCCTTTTGCTAATTGGGCAATGCTAAGCTCCTGCTGAGGATCATTACTTTCCAAAACAACTCTTCCGTACATATCCAGTACCTGGAGTCTGTCAGCCTTTCTGTCAAGAGATTCAATTTCCCAACGGATAAGGTTGCTGGCTGGGTTTGGCCATAGTTTCAGAGAAGCTGAAGATTGGAGATCTTGTCTCACGCTGGTAACTGTACCCAGTGTCCAGGTCAAATCTACATCCGTACCTCCAGCATTGATAGTAGTGGTATCGGATTTAAGGTCTGGCTGGTGTTTGAGAACAACTCTGAATTCACCGGTTACAGACATTGAGGTAGTCCATTGAGTAGAAAGACCTACTGGTAGGTTGTTTTCATCGAAATCAACATATCTAACTGTATCATCACGATTATCGGCATTACCATCTCCCGTAGGATCTGAGAATAAATCACCGGTCCAGGCAAAGAAGAATTGGTGCTCATCATCTTCTTCTTCAATCTCTTCCGTGATATCTTCCATTTCGATAGCATTGAACAATTCTATGCTCAGATCATACTCTGTATTTTCAATCAAGTTAATTGTACTATCTACAACCAGATCTAAAGGCCCAATGCCGTCAGGGTCAGTTGCAGTTCCAAATACAGTATCTCCACCTGCTGTAGGAACGAAAATGAGTGTCACATTGGTAATGACTTCTTCTTCATTTTCACAAGGAGGGGCATTGGGATCCAGATTTACGACAACTTCCCAGGTCAGGTTAAAGTCTGTTTCTCCATCATCTGCGGTAGTAGAATCTGATTTGATACCCGGCTGATGCTTTAGAATCACCTGGAAAGTACCTTCTATCGCCTCCTCTCCACAATCGGTTTCCCAGTCGGTTGAAAGTCCCACAGGACGCATATTGAGGTCCAGGTCATTGTAATTGATATCATCATCGAAAACGTCAATGTTTCCATCTCCTGCCGGGCTGGTAAATACCTCATCCGTAAAAGCAAAGAAGAATTGATGATCTTCAGCTTCTTCTTCAATTTCTTCGGTAATATCTTCTCCATCAATTGAATTGAAGATGGTGATACCCATGGTATACTCAGCACTTTCCAAGAGCTGGATCGTATCCTGAACTACCAGTCCTAAAGGACCAACGCCGTCAGGATCCTGAGCAGTAGCAATAACGGTATCTCCATCCGTTGAAATGAAGGTAAGGGTTACATCAGTGATAACCTCTTCTTCATTTTCACAGGGAGGTGCATTGGGATCCAGGGCAACATTGAGGTCCCAGGTGATATCGAAAACCTGAACACCATCTGTAGAAGCTGAGGTAGCTGATTTGGTACCCTCTTGGAAGGCTAAGAGGACTCGAAATTCGCCAACTAAGGCATTCTCCCCACAATCGGGCTCCCATGTGGTCATCAGTCCTAGGTCTTCCATGTTTGCATCCATATCCTGATAATCCATAGGATCTGTACGCATATCAATGTTACCATCTCCGGCAGGACTAGTCATGACACTATCCGTCCAGCCAAAATAGAAGAGGTAGCTGGTATCCGCAGCCTGGATAGTAGGAATCAGGTCCGTAGTACCTGCCAACATCCCGATGGAAAGGGTATACTCCGTTCTTTCCAATAAATTGATGGGACCTGTAGGAGTGAGAACCCCCTGCCCATTGTCAGTGGCTGTAGCCGTTACGACTGCCGGTCCTGCCATTGTAGGCGTGAAAGTCAAACTGACTTCCGTAACACCTGTTACCTGCCCCCAGGAAAGGGAAGGTATCAATAGGCATACAAATAAAAATAATAGTTGAGATTTTTTCATAGTAATTAAAATGAATTGTGTTATCCGTTAAAAGGAATATTTTAGGTTTAAAATCAGGTTCCGCCCCAAACCATTAGCGAAGTAACGGAGCCTATCGGTATAATTTCTATAGTTCACATTGAAGACATTTTTCACCGCTACCCCTAATTCGACATTACCTAAGGTCGATCTCCAGGCAACATCCGTCAGCATATAAGCGGGAGGTGGAGCAGCAATGTCAAAGTTTTCTGCACCCTCCACAAATCGGCTTATCCCATTTTGCGCAGCAAACAAAAAGTCTTCTACTGTCAGAATGCGGGGATGCTGAGTCTGCTCAAAGAAATAGTCGAAAGAAATTGAAAACTCATTACGAGTAGTACCTTTAATTTTGGGGGTGATGGATAAAGTATATCCGATATTAGGAGGTGCCTGCCCTACTAAGTCATCATTCGTCCACAAATAACTGGCTTTTATGGTAGAGGAAAGTAAACTATCATGTTGGATAAGGGCAGTCAAATCTCCTCCCCAGAACAATGCATCTGCCTGGTCATAAATGAAATAAACAAAGTATCCCCTTGGAGTTCGGGTAAAGCCTCCAGGTTTTGAGTAGATGAAATTTTCTATATAGTTGATGTAGGCCGTGACTTCAAGTTGTACAGGATCCAAATTATATTCATAGGTATTGATCCATTTGTATCCAATCTCTGTAGGTACGGGTCGATCCTCTTCTGTCAAAATCCCCTCACTGGTCGTTACGAAATCAAATTCTTCATTTATGGTATACCGCCAAAGACCATATTCAATGAAAAAGTTATGCTGACCAAAACGGTACAGCTCAGCTACATCCGGAGGTCTCCAGGCTGTTCCGAAATTTGTGCGAAAGACATGTGTATTATTCCAGTTGTGGATATAGCCCAGGGTAGCACTTACATTCTGATAAGCCAGGGTGTTGCGGTAGATACTATTATCGGGCTCTCTTCCTGTTATATCTACTTCAAAATTATCATAGCGGAGTCCCAATTCGAGAGAATTATTTCCCCACGCTAAACTTTCGATGAGGTAGGCCCCATAACGTTCGCTATCATAATTAGGAATAAAGGGAACGGTATTAGTTCCGGGCAGGTTATCATTGGCTTGCTTCATCCACTGGAAGCCAATTTTTCCGCTTATCGGTCCCAGATTCGGGTGGCGGATATCAGCATCCAGGGTTTCTGTTTTAAGTACCAGGTCAATATTTGGAGCATCTCCTCTACGCACGCCAAACTCTTTACGCTCATTGACCTGATAGCCATATTGAACCTGGGCAGAAAAGTTCTTTTTTGTAAAAGTTGCTTTTGCTTTATAAAGATCGTGAGCAGAGGTCAGTCTAGGTTGATCCAGGTCATAAGAGAAGTCACCTGTATACAAAGGAACCTCACTATCCAGGGCTCGCTGCAGGTCATCTAAATTTCCGAAAACAGAGCCACGCAAAATTCCCAGATTTTGCTCGAAGTGACTGTAGAAACCTTCAATATCCAATTCAGCAAAGGGATGAATGCGAATGCCTCCATAATAGCCGGTTTCTTCTTTTCCGGTATTGGTAAGTAAATAGTCAGGTGCGTGTAGGTCCCCCTGTTTGATATAAGAGCCTCCACCATATAGCCCAAACCACTTAAAACCTTTACTGAGCTCCAGGCTTCCTTCCCCCGATTGCCCATTTGACTTACCGGTAAGAGAAGCTTTTCCTTTTAAAGGGCTTGACATTTCTACCGGGGCCTTGTCCACCAGAATCACTCCTCCCAAGGCATCTGATCCATAGCGGACCGTTGCTGCACCTTTTACTACTTGTAAACTGCTGATTAGAGAAGGGTCGATCTCGGGAGCATGATCTATGCCCCAATTTTGGAACTCATGGCGGAGCCCATTATTGACGATCAGAATTCTATTGGAATGCAAACCATGGATTACGGGTTTTGCTACATTCTGTCCGGTACTGATCATATTCACCCCAGCGATAGAGCTGGCAACCTCTCCCAGAGAGCCGGTAGATATTTTTTCCAATTCTCTTCCCCTGATAGCCTGAGTGGTGAGGGATTCAAGATTGGTTTTTGAACGCTCTGCTTCAATTACTACACTTTCGAGATCAAAAGCTTCCGGGGCCAAGTATATCTCCACAAAATCGTGGTGAAAATCATGGTGATGGGTAACAGATTTATAGCCCTCATTATTAACGATAAGGTCGTATTCTTTTTCACATAGTTCTTTGAAAGAGAAATTCCCATCCGAATCAGTAACAGCGCCCATTTCTGTACCTACCAATTGAATAGAAACAAATGGCAGGGCCTCCTTAGAAGAGAGGTCCATAATTTTTCCTTCTATGGTAAAATCACATTCTTGGGCAAATGAGCTTTGCCAATACATGCCTGTAATAAGCAGACATAAGACAATTTTTCTCATAATTGGGTTTTAGGTTAGGGTATTCGTACGAGAAATAAAGAATACCTAGTATCATGCATAATGCAGAACTACCCTAAAGGTGGTGCCCGTAAATGAAGGAAGGGGAGGGAAACTTTGGCAAGTCTTTCTTTAAATGAGGGAGTATTCTTTTCCAGAAAAATCGGCTCGGAAAGCTTTACTATATTTTCCGGGCTTATACTTGGAGAGAAAACCAAATCGCAGAGTGCACAATCTTCGTGGAAGGAGGAAATTCCTTCTTCTTGATGACCCTGACAATGTTCGCTAGTCTTTTCCACACACACATGAAAGTGTCGTAAGGGAAATACGAACGTAAGCGAAACGAGCAGATAAAAGCCCGCGATATATGGATTTAACCTTGCCAAAAATTCTAAACTTGCTGTAAAAGTAGAGAATAAATACCGCTTTAGCAACACAGTTGCATTTAGAAATATTTCAACAAGATAAAGCAAATAACAGGGATACTACTATCTTTTAGGAGTAGATTTAATCTTATTTAGGCATATAATTTCTCCCAAATGCGTGCTGAAATAAAGAGGTATGATCTGCTCCCTAAGCCAAAAACCCTTACAAACTCTGGCACCTTTAGCTCATCCAATCATTCCAGTCTTCAGGATTCCATTTGGTGGTCCGCTTCTTCAACTTCGTCCAGAAATTAATCGAATCCTTACCTGTAATGTCATTTACTCCAAAACGAGATTGATTCCACCCCCCAAATGAAAAGGGCTCACGGGGTACAGGTACGCCTACATTCACGCCAACCATACCGGCACTTACCCGATCCATGATATAATTGGCCAGGCTCCCATTTTGGGTATAGACAGAAGATGCATTGCCATAATTTGAAGCATTTTCTATGCGAATGGCTTCGTCAATATCTGAGGTTCTCATGATAACCAACACAGGCCCAAAAACCTCTTCCTGTGCAATGCGCATATCTGGTTTTACCTGATCGATAATGGTGGGCCCAACATAAAATCCTCCTTCTTTACCCGCTACCACAGTATTTCGCCCATCAACCAGTATTTTTGCCCCTTGGGCTTCTGCTTCGGAGATATAGTTTTCGATGCGTTCCTTAGCTTCGGCGGTGATTACGGTACCCATATTTTCGCCTGCTTTTATTTTTTCAGCCTCCTCACAAATTCTTTGGATGATGTGATCGGTACTTCCCACAGCGACCATAGCTGATGCAGCCATACATCTTTGCCCTGCACAACCGGACATAGATGCCACAATATTTGCTGCCATATCCAAATGAGCATCGGGAAGGATTATCAGATGATTTTTAGCCCCTCCCAAAGCCATGCATCTTTTTAGATTTGAAGTAGCTCTTCTGTATACAATCTTTGCTACATGGGTTGAGCCTACAAAAGAAACAGCTTCTATATCCGGATGATCACAAATAGCCTCCACAATTTCTCTTTCGCCATTTACCACATTGAATACTCCCGGAGGAAGTCCTGCTTCTGAAAGCAGATCGGCAATTTTTGCTGCTGCAATCGGTGTTTTTTCTGAAGGCTTGAGAATCATACAATTTCCCAGGGCGATAGCATTAGGAATGGTCCAAAGGGGTACCATAGCTGGAAAATTAAATGGGGTAATTGAAGCGACCACTCCTACGGGAACATGAGTAGTTCTACACTCAATGCCTTTGCTGACTTCCTGCACTTCATCATGAATGATTTGCGGCAAAGAACAAGCAAACTCTGTAAGTTCCATACCTTTCATCACCTCTGCACGAGCTTCAGAAAGAATTTTACCATTTTCTTTCTTAATGATCTCAGAAAGTTCATCCATATTACTTTCGAGCAATTGCCGGAAACGATAAAATACCTGCACCCTTTCTTTCAGGGTTTTAGCAGACCAAAGTGGAAAAGCTTTTTTCGCAGCCTCTACCGCAGCATCCAGATCTGCCTTATCAGAAATTACAACTTCTGAAATCTGTTTACCATCTATAGGGCTTAGAACTTCCAGCTTGCTTCTCTGCCCATGTTGAAATTCTCCACCTATAAAATTGTGGGTAATTGGAGCCTGATTTTGACCAGTCATGAGGATAATTTTTAAAAATACGGGCTTAGGGGAGTGAATCTAATAAAAATCCCATAAATTAGAAGCAAGGGAAAAACGGTAAAGGACTACGAATATGCATAAAATAATTCCTGAGAGAACGGAATTAGCCTATCTTGATGCTTGTGAATTAACAAATCTGATAAGAAAGGGAAAGCTCTCTGCACGTGAGCTTATGCACTCCTACCTGAAACAACTTTCTCTTTTCAATCCAAAAGTTAATGCAATCATCGATCACCTGGATGAGGATATTGCTTTAAAGATGGCTGAGGAAGCTGACCGGCAACTTGCCAGGGGAGATAGAATAGGCCCCTTGCATGGCATTCCATTGGCAGCTAAAGAGATGCTTGAGGTTAAAGGCTGGAAACAAACCTTTTGCTGGGCGGCGGGGGTAAATGAAGCAGATCTTTCTGCTATGGGCTTAAATGAACTCTTGGAGGAGGATGGATTACTGGCAGGGCGAATGAGAGAAGCAGGAGTTCTCTATGTAGGAAAAACCAATATCCCTGAATTTGCCTTCGGCTCACATACGAAAAACAGATTATATGGAGTAAGCAGAAACCCCTATGACCTTCGCAAGTCTGTGGGAGGAAGTAGCGGTGGAGCAGCAGCAGCGCTTGCATCAGGGATTGTATCTATTGCCGATGGGAGTGATCTGGGTGGCTCTCTTAGAAATCCCGCAGCTTTTTGCAATGTGATTGGCTTTCGACCCTCCATAGGCAGAATCCCAAGCAAAGAAGCGGGTTGGGCTGCCAGAATGGGAACGGAAGGTCCAATGGCAAGATCCGTTGACGATATCGCCCTATTATTTTCCGTACAAGCTGGTCCCTACAAAGATGATCCTCTTTCTATTCAGGAATCCGGGGATATATTTCGAGAAATTGTCAAAAAGGACCATAGGGGTATACGGATAGGCTGGACGGAAGATTTTGGTCACTTAGCCGTAGAAGATGAAGTCAGGAAAGTCGGTAAACAAGCCCTTAGGTACTTTGAGGATATTGGTGCTGAAATAAGTGAAGCACATCCTGATATTATGCGATCTGAGCCTGATAAAGGTATCCTTGATGCAATGAGTGTGTTTCGGACTCAAAGAACGGTAAGCCTCGGCTGCAATGTGGTTGCTTTTCAAAATGCATTGGGTGAAGCCGGCATCCGAAAATTCATGGGGCCTATTGCACAGTATCAAATGCTGGATGCATATGAAAAGGTTAACGCTTTCGATATCTATAAAGCCAATGAAAATCGACATCGCATATATCGAGAATTCATGAATTTCTTTGAAGAGTATGATTTTTTGATTTGCCCTACTACTCAGGTCCTTCCTTTTGATGTTGAATGGGACTTTGTGGAAAAAATTGGAGATACAGAAATGGAAGACTATCTCGAATGGATGAGTATATGTTGTATCCTTTCAACGGTTGGCCTTCCTATTATTTCTATGCCTTGCGGTTTCAGCAAACAAGGATTACCCGTAGGAATTCAGATCATTGGCAAACCCCAGGAGGATCTTCAGGTATTGCAATTGGCAAAAGCATTTGAAAGCGCTAACGAAATGTCTGCGAAATTCAATCCTCCGGCAATCTCATTCTAGTTTACAGCAAGCATTTCATTTTGTTAGGATGAAGATTATCTCTCCTTAAACCTTTAGCGGTTTACAGTTGGAGAGCGCTTCTACCAATTCCTGAACCCGTACTGGCTTTGATACATAATCATTCATACCAATTGCCAAATATTTTTCCTTGTCTCCCTGAAGGGCGTTAGCAGTCATGGCAATGATATACGGTTGCTTATCCACTGCCCAGCGCGAACGAATGAGTTTGGTGGCTTCCATTCCATCCATTTCCGGCATCTGAATATCCATCAAGATCACATCATAAGCCTGACGAGATAAAGATTCAATGGCTTCCTGTCCATTGGCCGCAATATCTATGCGGTAACCGATCCGCCCCAACATTCTTTGAGCTACTTTCTGATTGACTACATTATCCTCAGCCAAAAGGATACGCAAAGGATTTTTCTCCCCGATTGATTTATCAAATTCGGATTTTCTATCCTGGCTTTTCACCAAAACAGGCTGCTTCACAAAAATTCCTACCAACACATTGACCAGAGCGGCTGGTTTAATCGGCTTATTTAATAAAGCTTCAAACTCACTAGACTTTTTATCTATCTGATTCCCCAGAGAAGTTAGCATAATTAAGGGCAATTCTTTACCCTTATCCAACTTCCTGAGATTATAGGCTAGTTGTACACCATCCATTTCTGGCATTTGCATATCCAAAATAGCTATATCAAAAGGAGCTTCCTCCTTGATTCGCTCTAAAGCTTCTGCCCCCCCACCACAAAGTACGGTATCCATTTCCCATCCTTTGGCATATTGAGAAAGGATAAGCCTATTGGTTTCATTATCATCTACAATCAATACTCTTTTACCAGCTAACTTATGAAGGGCTTCATTTTCTTTAAGCTCTTTCTGGTTTTTGTTGTGTCGTGCATTGATGGTAAAATGGAACTGAGAACCTTTGCCGGGAATCCCTTCACTTTCTACCCACATAGAACCGCCCATAAGGTTGCTCAATTGTTTACTGATTGCAAGCCCTAAACCTGTACCTCCATATTTACGGGTAGTGGAAGCATCGACCTGACTGAAAGACCTGAACAATCGGGAAATTCGATCCTCGGGAATCCCTATTCCCGTATCTCTCACTTCAAAATGAAGTTCATAATCTCCTTTCTTTGGACTCAGGCATTTTGCATTTACAGAAAGAACCACTTCTCCCTTTTCTGTAAATTTGATTGCATTGTTGAGTAGGTTCAAAAGAATCTGACGAAGGCGGGTTACATCCCCTATGATAGTTTCAGGCGTATCAGTCTCGATCAGGTAGGCTAGTTCCAGTTTTTTTCCGGCTGCTTTATGAGCTACTAAATCCAGCACCTCTTCCACGCAATTTCTCAAATAAAAGGGTTGTTCTTCCAATTCAAGTTTCCCTGATTCTATTTTGGAGAAATCAAGGATATCATTTATGATAGTCAGAAGGGAATCTCCACTGTTCCGAATGGTATCTACATAGTCATGTTGTTCATGATTGAGGGGCGTATCCAGTAAAAGACTGGTCATTCCAATCACCCCATTCATAGGAGTTCTGATCTCATGGCTCATATTGGCGAGGAACTCTCCCTTAGCTCTGCTGGCAGCCTCAGCGGCATTTTTTGCCTCTTTCAGTTCCCGCTCATTATCCTTTAAGTTTGTGATATCATGGACAAATCCTAATAAACCAAAGGCCTCATCATCATCATCCAATAAAGGAACCTTGACAGTATGCAGATAGGTCTTCCTTCCTTCTTTTTCTATATGTTCTTCTTCTATGAATTTAGCAACTCTACCTGCTACCACCTCATCATCATCTTTCCAAAAACCTTTAATTCCTTTTGCTGGATTTCCATATACCAATTCTTCGGGGACTCCCACCCCCAAATCATCCTTTCCGATCATATCTTCACTTTTCATCCCGTGGGCCTCAGCAAAGGCTTTATTTACCAGGGTATAATTATGGTCCAAATCTTTGACAAAGATCCAATCTGGCGTAGCGTCAATAATATTTCGAAGTAGTCTTCTTTCCTTCTCCAAAGATTTCTTGGATAGCCTGAGTTCCAGATTGGCAGATTCTGCGTTCTCTTTGGCGATTTTGAGCATTTCTTCTGAAAGTTTACGTTCGCTCAAATCGTAAATCGTAGTCAGGATAGCTTTTCTTCCTTTATATGTGAATGGGAAAAAGGAGGTACTTCCCCAGAAATTTTCCCCATTGTACCTTGTATAGAGAATCTCCTTGTTTTTCCGAGATTTCCCTCTTTTAACCACGTTCTGGAGGAGCTGAATATCCTGTGGTCTTTTGATGATTTCGGTAACATGTCTTCCGGTTCCTTCCCCAATAGGACAATCCATTGTTCGTTCCAATGCCTCATTCCCATAGAGACAAATACCTTTATTATCATTGATGGCAATGGGGATAGGCAGTTTATCAAGTATAAAGCGAATGTCCTGCTCCCTCTTTTTTATTTCGTCCTCTGCCTTTTTCTGTTCTGTGATGTCAAAATAATTGAGCATTCGCCCTCCATCAGGAAGTACCCTAACCTCATAACTCAATACACTCCCATCTTTACGCTTAAATTCTGATTTGGGAACTCCATTTGGAGAGGTTATGCTACTTATTCGTGCTTGCTTATAGTCCTCCCACTTTTCATCTGTTACATCATATATGCCCGAATAGCGATTGTACTCCAGGATATCATCAAAGGATGGATTGCTATTGATCAATTCATCCGAAAAGTTCCACATACGACATGCCGCACGATTCGCTACGAGGAGATTCAAATCCTTATCCATGAAGAGAATTCCATAATCAATCGTATCCAATAAGAGTTTGAAACGATCCAGGATTATCCCCAGCTGATTTTTATTTTCTCTCAACTGGTTTTCAATGATCTTCCGTTCGCTTATATCCAACAGGGTTGATTGGGTATGCGTGGGGACTCCTTCTTCAGTCCTCTCAATTAGGGCACGGTCAAAAACCCATCGGACTTTTCCCTCCTTATCAATGATTCTGTATTCTTGCTCTATATAGCTAGCTCCTTTTTCCAGTTCAGCTTCTGCATAGCTAAAAATCCTTTCCAAATCTTCAGGATGGACAATTTTGGCAAAATCATATGCAGCTCCCTGAAAGTCCCTCGCTTCATATCCATACTGGCTAATATTTGGGGAAACATAGTCAAGTACCCAGTTCCCTTCCTTTATCTCCCAGCGAAAAAGTACAACAGGGCTTTTTTCTACCACCTCATTTGCGACCTCCAACTCTCTAAGTGCTAATTGGGATTGTGAGATAGAGTTTTTTGTCTTTTGCTGAAGTAATTGATTTTCGAGGGTTCGGGAAAGGACGTAACCAATCTGTGCAATAATCTGAAGGTGGTTTTGGTCAAAAGAATCTGCTGACTTTTTTCCCACGTCCAAAGTACCAATTACCTTTCCCAGAATAATTAAGGGAGAAACTATTCGCGATTTGACCCCTTTTTCAAGAAGCATTTTATTTTCAGAGAAATCTCCATCCGAAACCTCCTTTAGGAGGATGTCTTTTTTGCGTTGAAATACTTCTTCCTGAGCAGAACCTTTGAAAGGGATTCGATAAAAATTATCAACATTTAACTTCTCCTCTGTAGCACTAAATATTTTGATGCTTTCTGATTCCTTTTCGATAAGATTGATGCAAGCGAAATCGGCTCCCATGATCCGCTTTAAGTAGCGGGCACAAATCTGAAAGCTATCTTCCTGTGATTTCGCTCCCCCTAGTTCAAGCCCCATTTCATTAAGCAAAGAAAGCCTGGAAGTCTGTGTATTGAATTTATCCAGATTCTTTTGCTTAAAACTGATCAATTCCTGTTGATAGAGGCTTTCCAGTCCTTTCTGTTTTTTTACTCCCAGATATTTCCAGGCAAGGGTTTCCATTTGTTGCTGATTCAGCTCCAGCTCCTCCCCTTTTTGAAATGCCCGGAGGGATTCATCCAAATCCATGCTTGCCTTTACATCTCCTATCTTATGAAAATCTATATCTATGAACTTCTTGTACCATTGCTCCTCTTTTTGCTTACCCAATGCCTTTACTTCAATCTCTATAAAGTCGAGATCATCAAATAAATCCAAGCCTTCATAAAGGGCTCCTTTTATGAATTCGGGAGGAAAAGGGGAATTGAGTTTCATGCTAAACTTACCCTGCTCATCAAAAGATATGAGTTCCTTTTGGATCTGGTCGGATTTCAATTTCCCGAATACCTCTTTCAGGAAGCGTAGGTTCTTAGTGGCTTTAAGGAAGTCTAGGGAGGAGCGTGGGGCAGTAGTACCAGCTTCCATTAGCCAAGTACGCGTAAATCCCCTCCCTGCAAAGAAAAGAATACTGGCAGGATTGCTGTGTCTGGCTGTTAGATTACTGAGTAAATCCAGAAAATTATCAATAGGATAGCATTGATCTTTCTCAAAATCTTTTGAAAGTGTTTCTACTTCTCCTTTGCTGAGAATATAGGAGTAGAGAAAGGAATCGATAAATGTATGAACAAAAGAGCCAGCGACTTCACCAAAAATTCCCATTACCTGCCACAGTTTTATTGAATGGATATTTAATTATCTAAACCCAATATATGTGCCTTGGGAAATTATGCCCTCTGTTTTTTCAGGGGAAAATTACATAGGAAATGTTTTAAGGAAATCTGTTGTACAAAAAATGAAGCTCTCAGCTATTTATCAGAAAGTCGAAGTTCATGTGGACTGGTTTTGGGAATTCGCTCGATTAGGCCTCTTGCTTCCAAATCCAGTTTCACGGTGGTAATATACCACATCGGAGAGCCTTCAAAGGATTCTTTTTCCAGAACTCCTCGGCCGATTCTTGTCAATTCTTGAAATGTGATTTTGCCCGCATCTTCTATCAATTCAAGGAGGAGATACTTTACATGATTATATTTTTCACGGGAAATATTTACCCCATTTTTCCCCTCAGGATGTAGGGTTAAAATTTTCTCTTCCATAGAAACTTAAGTTAAGCATTGGGAAAGAAAATAGCTACTACCTAACCAGTTTGATGACTCCTGTTTTCTCTAGGTCTTTGCAAACACTCAGTTGGGCTTTGAGTTCATAACGGTATTCTCCCTGAGATAACTTCCTCCCCTCTTCAGTCCGTCCATTCCATTTTTCATCGGCTTGTTCAATATGTTTTACGAGCCTGCCGTTTTTGTGAAAGATTTTCAGGTCTATAGATTGCAAATATCCTCTCACGAAAAAGAGATCATTTACGCCATCTCCATTAGGGGAAAACAACTCAGGGACGACGATCATCCCATCATGCTGGACTTCTATTTGTAAACTGTCCTTTGCCGGGCAATCATTTCCTTCTTCATACATGGTGCACAAGACAGTATAGGTCCCCGGCTCTTCAAAAGTATGAGTAGGGTTCTTTGATTCAACAAGGCCACTTCCATCCCCAAAATCCCAGATATAACTTTCAGCATAACGATCGGCGGCCTCAAAACTAAAACTGGCTTCAGAAACACAGAGTGCAATTGTATCTGAAGGCGTGCTGCTTATGTGTGCGTTTCTAAAGGGAAGGTCTTTAATTTTGATATGCAGGGTATCCCAGCAGCCCCGACTATCTTCAGCACGGATGGTATATAAACCGGGACCCAAACCATCCAGGCCTACCCCTTCATATTCATTTTGGGTATCCCAACGATAAGTAAATTCTCCTACCCCTCCACTGGCTCTGACTACGGCAGCGCCATTTTCCAATCTGCAGGAAGCATCCTCTTTGTGTACCAGGTCGATAAAAATAGGCTCAGGACTCATAAGGGCGAATGCCTGCTTTGAGCTGCAATTATTTTTATCTGACAATATTACCTCATAGGTACCTGAATTTAAGCCTTCAATAGAAGCTGTTTGTTGGCCTGAATTCCACTGGTACCTATATCCTGAATCAGGTATTTCTTTCAGGTTAATGGAGCCATCTCCAGAATTATCACAGGTAGGTATGCTTATGCCAGAGGGAACGATAGCAGGTGGTGGGGCAATATGTAGTACTAAAGAGTCTTCCTGAATAACTTCTGCAGAATCCAGCACCTGTCTTTTGAATCGGAAGAAGCCGCTTTCCATTTTTTCGGTAAAGAGGCGCGCATGGCTATAGGAGGGGCCTCGACTCAAATCTTGTGAGGTCCAGACACACTCCAGACTATCCGGCAATTCTTCCCATACAGTTAAAATGTCAGGGGTTGAGGCTTTCTGACAAACTACCAGCGTATCCGGTAAGGGTCTGCCTGTAAATTGACCGAGTATATATGCAGGAAAAAGTAGAGCAACGGAAAGAAGGAACAGAACTCTCATGAAACTAGAAAAACAACGAAGTAATACTTCATTGGACCCCAAATATACAGAATGACCTACCCATTCAGAGCAAAAAGATACCAATTTTCTTTATAAAGCTCCCGGGTATATGCGAAAATCTATTTTGCGACCCTTAAAGAACGCACAGATAAATAATTCATTCACCCGAACAATCTTTGTAATTTGTGATAAAGCTCGTATATTAGCCTTGCTTGTCTTGTAATTCTATTAACGCCATCCTCATGAAGAGAATTGCCTTCATACTGCTTGTTTTCTTTTTGGCGCAATCTGCCCATTCCCAAATTACACGCGGTAGTTCAGTACCTCCTAATTATGTCCAACAACAATTTCAGCGCAATTTCCCTGATGCAGAAGAAGTTCGTTGGAACTCACCCCGATACGGCTTTTCAGCCAGTTTTTTCCAAAGAGGCTATGCCATGACCGCCTTCTTTTCTGAAGAAGGTGATTGGATGTCTACAAGGATCAGTATTCCAGAAAGTCAAATCCCTAATGATGCTATGCGGCACTATAGAGATAATTATCCCGGCTTTCGAATCACGGAAACGGTCTTTCACGATGCAACTGGTGACAGTTATTATTGCATCTTCATCGCTAGTCGTTCATCCGAACGGGAACTTCACTATGATGATAATGGAAACTTTATTCGGGTTGTAAATAGATAGAAGGATTTGATAAGACTATACTCCTGATTTTTAACAGCCACGATTGTATTTCCCCTGATCTTCTTGCTTTCATCTGATTTTTGTGTGTAAAATTCAGGATGAAGATTCTTCTTATCGTATTTCTTAGTCTTTTTATTTGCGTGAATACTTCAGATATTCATGCACAAAAATCCAGATTTCCCCATAGCCTTTATAGCCATGGAGGACTTATAAGACTTGATACCACGAGCAAAGAAATTTATCTGACTTTTACGGGAGGGGATTTTAATGATGGGGCGAAAAAAGTCATACGTAGCCTGAAAATGAAAAAAGTGAAAGCCCACTTTTTCTTTACAGGAGATTACTATCGAAATCCGGAAAACAAAAAACACATTCTCAAGCTTAAGAATCGAGGGCATTACTTGGGTGCCCATTCTGATAAACACCTACTTTATGCGAGCTGGGAGAAGCGGGATTCTTTATTAATCAGCCAACGCACATTTACAGAAGATCTTATGGCCAACTATCAGATTATGGCTGAATTTGGAATTAAGAAAGAGAATACTGAATACTTCATGCCTCCTTATGAATGGTATAATCAACAGATTAGTCAGTGGACGGAAGAATTGGGCCTGATACTTATAAATTTCAGTCCAGGCACACGCTCAAATGCAGATTATACCACCCCTGATATGGATAACAGATATCTGAGTAGTCAATACATATTTGAAAGTATTTTGGATTATGATTCTACTAGTTCAAATGGATTGAATGGATTTATTTTATTGCTCCATATTGGTACCCATCCCAAACGCACTGATAAATTTTATCATAGATTAGGGGAACTTATTGATGTACTTCGCGAAAGAGGCTATAGCTTCACCTTACTATCAGAGCTGTAAACGGATATTGCGCTTTGTCAGTTGATCCGCAAGAAACAGAATAAAGAGGCTAAAGAGCAAGGAGCGTATGATTCCTCCCACGCCTGTATTTAAAAAATCCGGAATAAATCCGTACCCAACAAGCGCATAAAACAAAGCCGGTAATAAATAGGTGAGTAGGGGATTCGTTCCAGCTGGCCTGACAAAATTGGCCCAGCTTTCCTGGCCTTTAATATCAACTATCCAATAAATCGCAGCGAACAGCGCAAAACAAATCCCAATAGAATAAAGGGCCCAGCTAAGGGTAGCTTTATTCTTTGAAATTCCACCAAATGGCTCTAGCAGATATGCCAGAATAATTGCCGCAATAGCTGTTAATAACATAATTCGAATCTTTGAGGCTGATTGTGCTAGCCCGACCTGTCCGCTCAAAATGAAGGAACATATAATTCCTGCCATGACGATGATACTATGCACCATATGACCTGCTTGCCCTATAAGCCAAAGTCCGAGCGACCTATTTCCCAAAAATTCGGTTTTAAGTCCTATCACCAGGAGTACCAATACAGTCATCGCCACGGGTATGCCCCACCTTTTTCGGGCAGTACCCATATAAGCCAGTAAAGAAAGAAGGTAGGCCCAGCCAATTAAGCCCAATATGCCCCACCAACTAGGCGTCATGCCCGTCAATGCTCCTTCAGTTCCCTTTTGGTACAAAAAGAATAAAGCCAGTAAAACAGCTGCTCCAAGGATCTTCAAAAAAAGATACAAGCGTTTCCGGGAGATTTCTTCAATTTTGGGGTATCGATTCCAAATAAGGATAGCAGAAAGGTAAAGTAAAGCCGACCACAAGCGCTTGGGAATGGGATTGGCTGCCACATTCATTTCCTCAGCATTCACCATATATACCCCAAGTATTAACAGACCAGCAGTTCGGATGAGGGCATGTTTCCAAAAAGAGGTATGACTGCTATTTTTGGATAGGCGATTTTGTACTGCAAATGGGATTGACATTCCTACGATAAAGAGAAAAGCCGGAAAAACTACGTCGACGAAGGTCATTCCATTTACCTCAGTGGGTATATGCTTCATCCAGGCAGGTATAGCAGAAACCGCTGCCAGTTCATTTACAAAAACCATCATGAAGATGGTGAGCCCTCTGAATATGTCTATCGATAATATGCGTTCTGTTTTCATCCTCCTATAAGTTAAAAGCCTTTCGCCCAGAACGCCATAATGAAGATAGCATCAGCTGTACCGTCCATCGTTGGTTCATTGGTGGAATAATCACCGATATCGTCATGGTAAACGACAAATTCATTTTGGAAAGGAGCAAATTCATCGGCTTCTGTAAGTACCAAACCTTTGAGGTAATCATGAATACTTCGGAAAATGGGGCCATCAATCAGGCCTCCGGGTGGGGTATCTTTTAGTAAAGCTCTGGGAGGAATATGCACATCAAAGGGAGTCTCTCCTTCTCTGGGTATACCCGTAAACATACTGGTTCCCCAGGGATTTCGACCGAAAAGCCAATCTCTATGTAAAAGCATCTCCTCATGGAATTGAAAGTCTCCACTCATGTTTTCATACAAAATCACCTGTGTAATGAAATTGACCATGAGATTATTTGAGCACCAGAGAAAAGGCACCCCGATTTGGTAAGCATTTCCGCGAGATCTTTGAAGCACCTTTTCAATATTGGATTTATACCAAGTTATCAAATCTTTCTTCACAGAATCAGGAGCATTGGGGTAAAGGGAGAAATGAGCCATATTCATAAAGGGATATTTTTGATAATGCAGCATGGTATCCCTGGCCATCCAGCCATCATCCCGAATTTGATACGCATAGTTAATTGCCTGATCCAGATAGGCTTTTTTATGGGTAAGTTTATACAATTCAGAGGCACCCCATTCCATATCATCTTCCCAACTATCTTCATTGTATCGATAGGGGGCTCCGTGGGAGTTTCCCTGTTGATAACCTTCATTATCTCGCCCCATTTGATACAGTTCTTCAGCTGCTTTTTGGCATTTCTCAGAAAAACTTTCATCCAAACCTGCTTGCTTCCAGACCCTTGCTCCCATTGCCAAAGCCGCTGCAGAACGACCTGCCAGATTTGCGATGCCGGTAGCTTTACTTTTCCATTTTCCTAAGCCCTGAGGAGTTCCAGTAGCAAAATAAGCCGCCCGATAGGAGTTTGGTCCCCAGCCATATTCTGCATGGTCCTTGTTTGGGAATTTAAAGCCGCGATGATCTCGATCGTCAGCGATCTGATGAATGAGCCAATCTTCTTTAGGATGTAGCTTTAGAATCCAATCAAGCCCCCATTTTGCTTCATCCAGGATATCCGGTATCCCATTAGAGTATGAGTGCCCATATTCATCTACCAGGTCCTTGAACTTTTCCGGAGCCAATTCATATGCCAGCAACATACGCGCGGTAGCATTTGAAGCAGTTATAAGATACTTGAGTTGGTCGCCAGCGTCATGCCATCCTCCCGTAAAATCAAAATAGGTAGAATCCTCTACCGGAGCATAAAAAATGCGACCGTCTGATTGATGGCAGACTATATCAAAATAAGGATTATAGCCACATCTTTGCTGACGCATAAAGGCCAGCAAGTCCAATTGATAATTATCATATACCTTTTGGCCTATCGAAAATGAAACAGAACGACTTTTGCCCACTTTTATATAATAGCTCCCTTCTTCCTGCCATTCACTAAAATCAAAAAGATACTGCTTCGAAAATTGGCCCCATACTTTGCCATCTGCTGCAGACATATTTTTTTTCATGACCGTTTCCCCTCCTTTTTCGGAGACCAGTTCTGCCTTGCCTTTCAACTCTCCATTTGCCATAATCATAGCAACTTTAGAGTCCTCCGGAAAGTAGCCGATGATGTTTGTACGAATATGGATATCCTGCGCAGATAAGAAACCAAAGCACAGTAAATAACAGAGGATAAATCGCATAGTAGTAGTTTTTAGTAGCTGGGGAAAGGAAATATACATAAAAGTTCAGCCCCTCCGCCAGAAGCAGAAGAGCTGATTGTATTATTTACTTTTTCAGAATAATTATATGCTAATATTCTTCATCATCAGTATAGCGATCTCTCAACTTCACGGGTTCTATATCCTTGTCTTTATTCCTACGCAAACGAGAGTTCAGAATCTCCACAATAAAGGCAAAGGCCATGGCGAAGTAAATATAGCCTTTGTCCACATGTTGCTCGAAACCTTCTGCCACCAGCATAAAGCCAATGAGCATAAGAAAGGACAGAGCCAGCATCTGAATAGTGGGCCTTTCGTTGATAAACTTGCTAATTGGTCCGGCAGCGACCAGCATGATCCCCAGTGAAATCACAACTGCCACAATCATAATTTCAACATGGTCTACAAGTCCAACAGCTGTCAAAATAGAATCAAAAGAGAAAACGATATCCAGAACAATGATTTGGAGGATAACATTCCAAAAACCTTTTACTTTTATACTATCATCTGAACCGTCCTCTCCTTCTAACTTGTGGTGCATTTCAAGAATGGTTTTGCCCATCAGAAATATACCACCAGCAATGAGAATAATATCCCGCCAACTGAGTTGAAAACTTTCGGGCAAGGATTCTATTGCAATAACAGGATCCGTAAGTCCTACGATCCAGTTGATTGACAAGAGTAAAGCAATCCTGAAAAACAGAGCCAAGAGAAGCCCTAATGACCTTGCCCGTCCTTGTTGATCTTCTGGCAACTTACCCGCAACAATAGAAATGAAAATAATGTTGTCTATCCCCAGGATGATCTCCATGAGGGTAAGGGTAAAAAGACTTATCAGTCCATCGGTTGTTATGAGTACACTAAAGTCCATAAGCTTAATAAAAATGGCCAATTCCCGGGCGGTTCATAAGGCTAAAGATTGAATCCCCTTTCTCAAGGTTGGAAATTTAGAGCATTTGTGTCACTTTTTCCAATGCAGCCTGAATTCCATTTACATCTTTTCCTCCCGCTGTAGCAAAGAATGCTTGTCCACCGCCCCCGCCTTTGATCTCTTTCGCCAGTTCTCTGACCATATTACCTGCATGATAGGAGCCTTTTTCAGCCAGATCATCACTAATAATGACGCTCAGTTGAGGTTTATCCTTAATCACGGCTCCGAGAACTACCAAGGTATTTTCAGTTGCTCTTTTCAGATCAAAGGAAAGCTGCTTCAGGTCATCTGATGATCCCAGGTCCACTTTCGCCCGGATGACATTAATTCCGGAAATACTCTCGGTTTTATCCAACAGGCCTTTTTTCAATTGCCCTACTTTCTCAGCATTGAGTTTTTGAAGCGCTTTTTCCAGCTCTTTATTTTTCTCTACTAAATCTCCTACAGACTTTTCTATATCCTTGGGATCTTTTAGAATAGCAGAAACACGACTCAAAGTCTCTTGCTTTTCATTGAGGTATTCAAAAGCTTTAGAACCTGTGTATGCCTCTACCCTTCTTACTCCTGCGGCTATTGAGCTCTCTGAAACTAGTTTAAAGAGGCGAATATCTCTGGTATTGTTCACATGTGTTCCCCCACACAATTCTACGCTATGCTCCTGGTCAAATACGATCACGCGTACTTGCTCACCATATTTTTCACCAAATAGGGCCATAGCTCCCATTTTCTTCGCATCATCAATGGGGACATCTCTGTATTCTTCCAAAGGAATGCCTTTAGCGATCTGCGCATTTACCTGATCTTCTATCTGCTTCACCTCTTCTGCCGTAACTTTTTCGAAGTGAGAAAAGTCAAATCGTAAAGCTTTATCCGAAACCAAAGAACCTTTTTGTTCTACATGTGTCCCCAGTGTTTCTCTGAGTGCTGCATGTAAAAGGTGGGTTGCACTGTGGTTGGAGGTAACTTTCTGCCTGAATTCTTTGAAAACTTCTGCCTTCCAGCTTCCGCTTGCATCCTCGGGCAGCTTATCTACATAATGAATGATGAGTTCATTTTCTTTTTGGGTATTGATGACTTTGATCTGCTGATCTCCATTCTTCAATAAACCCCTGTCGCCAATCTGCCCCCCACTTTCCGCATAAAAAGGGGTTTCTTCAAGCACCAGTTGATAAATCTTTTTCTTTTCTGTGCTTACGGTTCTGTATTGGAGAATGCGTGTTTCCAACTCCAGGACGTCATATCCCTTGAAAATGGGTAGATCATGGGAAGTATTGACAATCACCCAATCTCCTGTATCTCGCTCAGAATCTTCACGACTTCGTTTTTTCTGTTCTTCCAGGCGGACATGAAACTGATCCATATCTACCTTTCTGCCTTGCTCACGCGCCATGAGTTCCGTTAGATCAATCGGGAATCCTTTGGTATCATAGAGCATAAAAGCAAAGTCTCCATCCACCTTATCAGAATGCGGATGGTCTTTTAAATAAGCATCAAAAAGTTTGGAGCCACTTTCCAGGGTTCGCAGAAAGCTTTCTTCCTCACTCTTTATAATCCGTGTGATATACTCCATCTGAGCTTCTACTTCGTCAAAGACTCCTTTATACTGCTCTGCCAGAATAGGCACCATTTCATGCATGAAAGGTTTTTGTAAGTCTAAATAGGTGAAGCCATAGCGAGATGCCCTACGCAGAATTCGACGGATAACATAACTAGCTCCCGTATTCTCAGGCCTTTGCCCATCTCCAATCGCAAAAACTACCGCGCGGATATGATCCATAATCACACGCATAGCTATCTGCTTTTCCTCGCTAGCCTCTGTATAAGTTAGTCCCGTCTTTTTCTGCAAAAAGCCTCGAGTGCCGTCAAAGAGATCTGTATCGTAGGAAGATTGTTTATTTTGAAGGGCCATGACCACCCGCTCAAAGCCCATACCCGTATCGACATGCTTTTCCGGCAACTCTTCCAGGCTTCCATCTGCTTTTCTATTGAACTGAATAAATACCAGATTCCAGATTTCGACAACTTCTGGATGATCCTCATTTACCAAATCTTTTCCGGGAACTTTCGTTCTTTCTTCCTCAGAGCGCAAATCAAGATGGATTTCGGAGCAGGGCCCGGAAGGTCCAACATCTCCCATTTCCCAAAAATTGTCTTTTTTCCCAAATGGTAAAATCCGTTCTTCAGGTAAATACTTTTTCCAGTAAGAAATGGCTTCGTTATCTGCAGGGATCCCGTCTTTTTCGTCTCCGCCAAAAATACTCGCATAGATACGGTCAGGTGAAATTTCGAAACCTTCGGTAAGTAATTCCCAGGCCCAATCTATGGCTTCTTCCTTATAATAGTCCCCAAATGACCAGTTTCCTAACATCTCGAAGAGAGTATGATGATAGGTATCATGTCCTACTTCCTCCAAATCATTGTGTTTTCCTGACACTCGAAGGCACTTTTGTGTATCAGTTACACGTTTAAACTTTGCCGGCTTTAACCCAAGGAAAATATCCTTAAATTGGTTCATTCCGGCGTTTGTAAACATGAGTGTAGGATCATTTTTTACAACAACCGGAGCAGATTTCACAATCTGGTGCAGTTTTTGTTTGAAAAACTGTAGAAATATATTGCGTATTTCTTTAGACGATTTCATTGATTACCACTCCTTTGTTAACTCTTCGCATGATAAGCGACAGAGTAATTATTTTGATTATTAAAATTTTTTTTAACTTTGGTCTGCAAATTTAATGCTACCTGTGAAAAATACATCCAATTTTGGACGCAAAATTAACAAAGCATACATCCCTTGCTCAACGATCTCGCAAAGGTAGTAAATAATACCTGTTTCATATGGCAAAACGAATACGATATTACTACGACGAAGAAAGCTGTACCTTTCAGGAGGAGAAGGCAAGCGCGCAGTCGATCTTCAAAAAGACTTTAGTAATACTTGCAGGTTGTGGATTATTGGCTTATTCCATTTTCTTTGATGATCCTAAAACGATCTATTTAAAGAATCAAAATGAAAAGCTAAAAACTGAGTTACAGGTACTTACAAGTTCCTTGGCTGTTCTGGAAGATCAAGTAGATAAGCTTCATGATGAGGACAACCAATTGCTGAGAAGCTTGATTCCCGAAGCCACACCTATTGATGAAGGCGCATGGAATGGGGGTGTCGGGGGTTCGGTTTCAAATGACCCTAATACTCCTGAAGATCTTAAAAACGCTAAGGATCGCATCAAGACGCTAAAGAGAAAAGTAGACATACAAGGAAAAAGTTTCAATCACCTCCATGAGTTGATGACCAGCAATGATTATAGAATTCGCCATACTCCGGCCATTCGCCCGGTAAGAGGTACTGTAATTTCCGGTTTTGGACAGCGTATGCATCCCCTACAAAAAATTCGCAAAATGCACTGGGGACTGGATATGCAAGCTTCTATGGGTACTCCGATCATTTCTAGTGCAGAAGGGGTTGTTACCTTGGTAAGAAAGAGTAAGGGAGGATATGGAAACCAGATTGAAATTACACATGGTTCTACCGGATATGTTACCAAGTACGCTCACATGAGAGAAATTCATGTGAAGAAGGGACAAAAAGTAAAAAGAGGAGAAGAAATTGGTTTGTCTGGTAATTCTGGTCTGTCTAAAGGACCTCACCTTCACTACGAAATTATCCTGAACGGAAAAAAGATAGATCCGATAGAATTCTTCTACGGAGGTATGAACAAAGCCGACTACGCCAAATTGAAAGAATTGGCTAAGAAGGATACTGAATCCATGGACTAATGGGGTAAGTAAAGATATCATACAGAAACAATACTATACGATCGGAGAGGTAGCCAAGGAATTAGACTTGACTACCTCTCTGATTCGTTTTTGGGAAACGGAATTTCGGGAAGTAAACCCCAAGAAAAACCGTAAAGGTAATCGTGTATACACTCCCCAGGACATAGAAGTCCTCCGCGTAATCCAATTTCTCCTCAAAGATCGTAAATACACCATCAAGGGAGCCAAGGAAAGGCTCAAGCATGAGTTAAAGGCTGTAGAAGAGGAACTCAAGACCCGCGATACTTTATTGAAATTGAAGTCCTTTCTATTGGATTTAAAAGAATCTTTGTAGTAGATTTGCAATCCCTAAAAAATATTTAGGCTCGGGATGTAGCTCAGTCCGGTTAGAGTACACGTCTGGGGGGCGTGGGGCCGGCAGTTCGAATCTGCCCATCCCGACAATGATAATCAAGTAGTTACGAGAATTTTTCTCGTAACTACTTTTTTATTTGCACGCAATTTGCACGCAGATTAAAAATTTTCGAAAAAATTTTCTCTCGCTCTAGGATTCTAAATCCTTTTCTACAAGCCTCAAAAAATATCCTTTCAAGGTTATTTCCTCCTCAATGGCCTTACTCTTAACCCTTTTATAAAGAGATATGGGGAAATCAACGCTGATTTTTTTCACCTTTTCTAGCTCTGGTTCTTTATGGTGAATGAAATCTATGGTCTTATCAATATCCATGCACGATGTTGTTTTCCTGATTTTTGGCTTCGCCAGTGATTCCAGGTTTAATTCCTTTTTTCCCATATTCTATTCCTCCATAAGATTAAATTCCTTGGCCTTAGCCAGTACCTCTTCAGTCAGCTTCACCATTTCCGCTTTGGCTTTTTGATCTGAGTACTCGTATACTCCCTTTCCTTCGATGCTGGCTTCTGTGTAGGCAACTCGGCTATTGATTTTTGTATCGAGTACAGGAACATCAAATGAGGAATGGATCATTTGGGAAATTCCTTCATGCACTTTTTTCTTCTCAGAAAATTCGTTTAGCACAAAAAATGCAGGAATCTCTCCCCTGAATTCCCTTGCTTCCTGGTATCGGTTGATAAATTCTTCCATGGTTCTAAAATCCTGCGCTCCCGGGCGAATAGGAATCAGTAGAATATCGCTACTCAGTATTATCCTCGTAACCATCTTGGATAGATTGGGGGTGCCATCAATTAGGACTATGTCATAATCCTGATGAAGATTTTCAATGGATTTGCCTAAAGCTTCGCTTTCACTGACTCCTACCACATTGATATTAGGCAATTCCTGATCCCTTGCCCCGAACCATGACAGGGTGTTCTGGTTAGTATCGGTATCAACCACCACAATTTTATAGCCCATATGCGCAAAGCAGACTGCGAGATTTTGTGCGATGGTAGATTTGCCTACTCCCCCTTTTAGGTTTGTGATTCCGATGTTCATGCTGCTCCTTTTTAATTTCAACAGTAGGATAGCAGATATACAGAAATGCTGTAAAGCGGATTTGCAGGAAGGCAGGAAAGCAGGAAGGTGACTTTCGGGAAATGAGGAAATGTGTGTTTCTGGGGATACGGTTTTGAGGAGAAGCAGATTTGCAGTAACACAGATTCCTTTATTTAGATCATTCTAAGAGACTACTGAGACCATATTAAACAATAAGTTTAAGAGAAATGAACATTATAAGCTGCTTCCATTTACGAGCTATGACGGAAGGCACAAGTATACATTTTTAGAATAATATAGAATACCGAGATCAAAAAGAGGCTTTCAGGAAGGAATAGCATTTAACTTCAGATATTTCCTGCCTGGAAGCCAATTTGACCTAATCCACTTACCAACTAGAAAAAGGACTATAAATCTCAATTATTCATGGAAGCTTTTCAAAAAGCTTTGCAGCTTCGGATTCATTAAATGGTTGTTCATTTTCTACCATATATCGCATCAATTCAAGCACTCGAATTTGGTGCTTTTCAGGATTTGAATCATTTAGATAACTAAGTATACAATACCATCTTGATATTTCTTGAGTTTTTAACTCTTTTATTGAATTCGCAGGCCGCTCAATTAATTCTTCAAAAATTAAGGCTGATTTATTAAACTCTTCTAAATAAAAGTTTACGAGTCCTAAGTAAAGACTATCAACAAAAGTGGTTTCATTTTGTGATTCATCACTTAGATGCTTTAAGAGAGTTGGAAACTGATTAGAAGAATACAACACATCGAGTCCAGGCTCAAGGTTAAGTGAATAATGGGATAAAGTATCTAAAATAGATTGTGTATCTTTACTGTAGGTCTCGACAAAGTATGAGAATGTTCGATTATCTTTGTCTTCTTTTGGTTTACCAAAACCATTACTTGTCGTATTTTGTAAAGGTATACTAAAATATAGTAAGGTAAGAATCACTGCTGCAATCGATAAGTAGGGAAGAATGTAACGCTTAATGGTAAATTCTTTTTTCTCTTCAATAATACCTTCTTTTCTTGTTAAAGAATTAAATAAGGTTTGTTGAAATTTTACCTCACTGGCTAATTCTTTATTTACAGAAATTTCATATTCGAAAACTTCTTTTTCCAATGGTGTCATTCTATTAAGAACATAGTCCTCAATCTGGGATAAATATGCTTCACTTATCATGTCCTGATTTATGTTAAGAGGTTTGATCTTTCAATATTTTCTTTGTCAATTTTCTCAGTTTTTTAAGAGCAAGAAACTTAAACTGAGTAGCTGCATGTAGATTCGGAAACTTCATTTTATTTACTATTTTCTGGTAGGAAAGATTATCTCGATAAAAATAAGTTAATATTTGTTTCTGTCTTGGTTTGAGCATTATAAATGCTTGGTTTATGCAGGTCTCAAATAATGGATCATCGACCTCTTCTTCTGAAAAGCCATATGTAATATTTAATATTTCATCTGTCAAAGGTATTATGGGTATTCGATTAGCGTGTTTAATTTCATCTAATTTTAAGCGTCTACAAATTAAAAAATATGAGTTTTTTAAGTTCTTTTCATTTTCATATTTCGACTTTCCTTCTTGAACCCACTTAATAAGTTTTGCGACTCCTTCTTGGGCAATATCTCGTCCATTTTCTTTATCTCCTCCCATACTCACTACGATTTTTATCGCAGTCTGAATTAGGAGACCATCAATTTTAAATAATTCGTTTAGTTTTTTTGTCTCTTCGCATTTGGGACTTTGAGTAGACATGGCCCATTCGTAGACTATTTCATTATAAGATTTCATAAAAAAGCATTAGGGAGTTTTTGGGTTGAGTTCAGAAAAAAGACCCAGATTTTGGAGACCAAGCGTCCCTTATATCTATACTGAAAAGTGTAGATATATCATTAGTAGGAATAAACTTCTACTTAAGATTTGGTAGAGCGATTAACGCTTTTTCCTTTCCTTTAGTTGTTTTTTGTATCTGGCGACTTATCGGTTTCTATTTGTATACCTTCAACCCATTGAAAAAGCTTATCTGACCAAAACCATAACCCTTTTTGAGGGCGAACAGGAATTTTACTTGTTGCTAACAGTTCGTCTCCTTTTCCCACGATAACAGGTATTTGAAAGTATTTTGCCTTCTTTCCGTATTGCTTTTTAATGAATTTCTCCATCCGCTTTTTGAGAAACTTTTCTACTTCTGTTACGGTAATTTCTCTATTTTCTTTAGTAACCCTACCAATATTTGCTTCACCTTTTACGGCATCACTTAAAAATTGAGTTAACAGACCATTTTTAATTCTTTTATTTTCAATTGCAACTTGTGAGCTTGTAGAAGACATAATATATATGATCTCTGCCCTTGCTTTGACCTTATTTTTATCAAAATAGAGACCACTAGCGCATGCATCTACAATCAGTAAAGATTTTATTTTTTTCTTAGCTAACTTTTCCAAGGTAGAAACGAGAAAACTCATACTAATTGCTTCGTTCTGGCTTAATAATAGTTCAGTGTCATTATTACCTAGCTCACTTCCATGGCCAGCATAGAAAATAATTAACTTGTCTCCTTTCGATAAGCGTTTGTCGAGCGATTTCAAGTAATTTTTAAAATCTTTCACTCTATTATTTTGACCTATGAATTCCTCAATCTCATCAACTGAGCCAAAATAGTCCTTTTTCAAAAGCGTTTTCATAGACTTTATATCTTTTCCTGTGTAATCTAGTCCTTCGGAGTATCCTTTGAGTAAAACGGCTATAGTTTTCGCTTCTAATTTCAACGACTCACTTTGGCTCTCGGTCCAAGGATTGGCTTTAATCTGTAAAGAGCAAAGCGAAATAAATGAAATGAGAATCCCTAGATAATTTAACTTTTTCATTTTGCTTGGGGTTTATGTGTAAAAATGATAATTCTCTATCTCGGTTTATTTTCTGTAAAACAATTGGCGATACTTAACATCTGAGTATATGTATGGGATTTGTCTTTTCTTTTTGTTTTTGACAAAACTTTCAACAGTGTTTTTCGTCTTTTTCAAAACTGAATCCCAACTTTCCTCCTCTAACTTTTTTTCACCTTTCAATATACTTTGGAAAGTATAGGTAAGTATTCCACCTATTTTTGAATTGCCATATGCAAATTTGTTTTCACTACATTTATTTGGATCCGCAGCCTTTATTTGAATCTGTCCAGATGCATACAAAAATAATTTTTCCAACCTTTTTGTTATTCCTCTCCTTGCTACAATAAGCTCAGCAACATTTTTATCTTCCTTAGTTGATAAGCAAGAGCAACAATCATAGATAGTAATAAGAAGGCGTGGATTCTTTTTAAGTAGGGAAGTATGGACATCCTCAAAGTCGTAAAATTCTCGAACTGGGTTTATTGCGACAAATGCAGGGGCTTTGGTTTGATCTGACACTTCTCCATGTCCAGAATAATAAAACCAAATGACATCATTTACCTCTATCTTCAAACCCTGACCATGGACTAAATCATTCAATTCCCAATTCCCAATAGAATAATTTCTTTTATTATTTCTTTCTATTTTCTTTTCTGGTCTCTTAGCAGTATACTTTTTAAATTTCTTTATTTTTTTATTATTCTGAACTTTCTCAAAAACATACCATTTTACTACTAAGTCAGTTTCTTGGTCAATTAACTCCCCTATTTCTTCCATATTTTGATAATCAATCTCAGTACCTATCTTAGGATCTGTAGAATCAATCACTATAATAAAGTGTAGAGTTCCAGATGGAGATTTATAGTTTGCTTTAGATTCAAGTGCTAAAAGGAAAATGCCAATTAATGCTAAAGATACGCTCTTAAATAATTTTAAAGATGCGTATGAGGGATTCTTTTGTTTAACTAATTTTTTCATAACTATGTCATTATAATTGTTCTCTCTATCCTTAATACTTCTATTTACCTTACATATCACAGCCAGGCTTCATTTTTCACATTAACCCCTTAAACATATTGGTATTAAAATCTTGATAACCACGTCTTTTATATAGCTATTTTGATTGATCAAAAACCATTCATAATGGTGAATGATAGATGAAAGCTTAGCTATAGGTAGGATAAATTTAGGAGAGGAATTTATCATGAGTTTTAGGATCTAATATGCTCAAGAATAAGATCAACACTTTAAACCTAAAAGAGGGAGAATAATTTTCCTTACGGTTCTTAGGGGTTCTAGAAACAGCATAAGCGAGCTTCCTTAAAAACTTAAGGACTTGATTGGTTTATGTCGCAAATTTTGCAAGCGATTAATCCCTAGTTGCAAAATACCATAAAAATTATTTCACAAATAAACGGCATATCGAAAAATCTCTTTTATAGATGTAAACAAAAAATCTAATGGTAGCCTGTGATAACTTACGTCCTTTTCAGTATTGATAATGAATGGGATACTGAAATCTTTTTCATTTAAATGACCAATACTACATTAACACATATTAACATGAAGAACTAGTCTAGAATATCTACAATTAGGACGGGGCTGTAGTATAAAACAAATAGCCATCCATTAATGTATTACACACTTTTTTATAAAGTGGATAATGATCATGACCATTCATATGGAATAGGTCCAAGGTCAACGTATGGGGAATTTTTAATCTAGCTAAACAAGTTAGAACGATTTTACGCAACAGTTTCAATACTATTTATTAAAAAATCCAAATAATAAACAATATGGGAAGAGTATGCCGTGAATTCAATGAAAGAATTCAAGAAACAATTGAACGTCCTGTTGAAAGATGGGAAGAGAGATGGGTAGAACGTAGGAGAGAAAGGTGTAGAAGGAGGAGATTTAGAATTGGACGTTTTTTCTGTAGACTCTTAACTGAGCTAGTTCGAATAGTCGTACGCGTTGTTGTATTTATAACGGTAACAGTAACCAGATGGGTTACCAGAGTAATTTGTGAAGTTAATTGCTTCATTTTAGATGTTGTTGCTTTTTTAGCCTTTCAAGTTCTAAGTATTCCTGGTATTGGGGGGATCTTAAGAACTATTTTGAATTGGGTTACTGAAATACTTTGGAGGCTAATTGGAATAGTTGATTTTGTGTTGAGTCTTTTTGGGCTTAGAATAAGAAAAAAGATGTATGTTGGACTTATCATTCCGAGAAGAAATGGAGAGCCTATTGCTAGTGAAGCGGCTCTCATGCCTCAGATTGAAGCAGCCCAAAACTTATTTGATACCCAATGCAATATCGATTTGATTTACACAGGGATGTGCTCCCCTAAATATGAACCACGTGAAGGAGTACTAACAGTAAACTGTGATGCAAGCGGATTTTTTGCTGATTGGGGGATTGCTGGATCATATTTTGAATGGGTTAGCTCGACATGTAGATTTCAAGATGGCTGGAGAAGGCTAACAGGATTTGGTTCTGAAATACTAGTCATTGTTGTTGATAATATTCTTCCGGATACTCCTACAACAACGACTGAGGGATGTAGTTTTGCAGCTACTCATAACTACATAAC
This sequence comes from Bacteroidota bacterium, assembly GCA_039819665.1. Lineage (GTDB taxonomy): Bacteria > Bacteroidota > Bacteroidia > J057 > J057 > JAWPMV01. Next base: position 7,681 of record JBCBRM010000054.1, on the reverse strand, counting down.
AGTAGAACGTAGTGCTCAGATAATGGTAACTGCACATGAGATTGGGCATGCATGCTTACTCAGACATAGTGATGATCCGAATAATCTAATGACTCCACTTAACATTCCTCCCGATCCTATTCTTACTAATACACAAATTGCAATTATCCGGTGGAGCAAACATTGCGTATTCATATGAGAGAAAGACCACAGAAAGAAATAGGAACTTTTTAGACTTTTGATCGGAGACATTAGCATATTGTCTCCGATCATTTTTTCTGTTTTACAGCATGAAAGCTCAATATTTATTTAGGAGTGCCTTTTACTCCAATTTTTGTTAAAAAATGATTTGCCTCTTTGTAACTAAGTAGTTTGACCATATTCTTCGCATCCAAATTTCCATCCATATTTTTTTTACTCCAGTACACAACACCTTTTCGAAGTGCCTCTGGCGACTTCCCTAAATACCCCTCCGACTCAATAATATACTGAATCAGTAAATCAAAATACTGCGCCTTCTCCATAAGTTCATTCACATCCTTAACATTCTCCTCAGCCTGAAAAATCTGCTTTAATAATTCCTCCTTCTCCTCCAAAAGCTGAGAATATTCTGTCTGAAGCTTTTCCATATCAGACTCCAAAGAAAAAACCTTCTCCTTACTTTTCTCCAAGCTATTTCTGAGCTCTCCCAACTTATTCTCCTCTCGGAGAAGCTTGGAGAAAAGATCGGTAAAATAGAATAAGCCATAGGCAAACATAGCCGAGAAGAGAAAGCCAGGAAAATAGATGAATAGTCCTATGCCCCAGTCTGGCCATTGGACGGGCTGCCAAAAGGCATATAGATTAACGAGGAAGATCATGAAGGCAAAGGTCTGTGCTGCATAATCGTTTCCATGAACGGTAAAAAGCAGTACGGCAAAGTCTATCGCTATGAGCATAATGGCGATATAGACCTTTTGCCAAATGTCGGGTTCTGTGTCCATGTACAAGACGGAGGTATAGACCTCAAAGGCGTGTTTGACTGTTGCCAATAAGATCAAAAGTACACCCAATAAGGCAGCGTATTCTGTGCGAAGAAATTTCATGAGTGAAAAGATAAAATGGATGTTTTTACTAGGAAAAAGTTAGTTTTATGTAGCTAAAAGGCTGATATACAGCTATTAGTATTTTGAGAATTGTGGAGAAAAACATTTTCTGTATCCACACGAAATCATATGGTTCGATATGACTTCATTTTGTTTTCTCCAGATTCTCCGTACAACCTCAAATGTGGATAAGTGAATTCCAGCAAAGGAGGGAATGCGGAGAAACGACTTTCTGCATTTGCAAATTTTAGGAAATCAGGATTGCAGGAAAGCTGCTTTTCAGTAAACGCATCAAGGGTACTGAAATGGCCTGATTCTCGTGCTTGTACGAATCCTTTGACCGCCTCCGAAGAGGCAAACTCAAAAGAGAGACAATTGTATTTTGGCTTTATGGTATTGCTTCCATGCTTCAGACTTGGCAGAAGCGTCTAACCAGTTTTGTATATAGCTGATTGCGTCTCCTTCCTCCTCGATTTCTCCGATGGAGAGGAAGAGACTTTTGAAACCTATACTCGTTATGGGCAAGGGTTCCAAGGCCTTGATTTTCAAATGGGAAATGGCGGTTCCCAAAATCTTTTTGGTTGAATTGAAATAATCGGGTTTGAAGGAGATATTGATTATGATTCCTTGCCAATTCAAGGTATATATCTGTTCTGCTTTCATCGCTTTGGATTAGAAGTTTTGGGGGATGATGTAGTTTGTGCCATCTGGGGCTTGAAATTCTGCTATATCGCTGCCTAAGACCAAATCACGGGCATAGGCCTCATAATCGAAGTAATACCGCAGATGCTCAGGAATTTGCTCAATCTGGCCTGTTTCCTCCAGATAATGTTCTGCATAGGCTTTGGCTGTTCCTTCGAAGAGATAGATTGCGTCAAGGTCAAAGTCTTGGATAGCTTTCATATCCATGCCCAGATCAGCAGAGAGGTATAAGTATTTGAGGGCTTTTTCTTCTTCCAGTTCTTCGAAGTATTCAAACCAGATATGGAGATTGGCTTGATTGATTTTGAGTTCGCGGAATAGTTCGGGATAGTCTCCGTCTATGAATTGGATTTCAAATTCCTCTACTTTTTGTCCGTAGGTATTGGTGTGTTTCTCCGCTTTCTCCAGATACTCTTTGAGGGTGGAGAAATAAAAGCCATGTGCGTCCAAATCATAGGGTGTTGCGTGGTAGGAATTTTCGGAATGATTCATTTTTTTCGCTCCATTTTTGGGTATATGCCTACTCAGTTTGGGAATTTCGGCTGCCTCCCTGCTTTTGAGGAGAAAAGTCCAGACAGAACTCCCCTGCAAAAACATTTTTTCGGAAGCGAACATTCAAAAACACCCCTTGGAGCGATAAGCGGGGCATAGGAAGTCAAGGCTGCGAAGCGAAAAAATACGCTCTCGCAGAGAGGAAGATTTTTTTGATACGCACCGAAGGCCAGGTCTTTACTTACTGTGAGGCTGACATCTTTTTAGGAAATGTTCGGTTATAGGAAAAGGAAGATCTGATGGTACAATATGAATACTTACATCTAGATAGAGTCGAAAATCAGTAAGGTGCTTTTACTAATTTTTTATTTTCTATAAAACAATTTTGATTACATTTAATTTAAAACAGATCCTTTCATCTCTCTATGAGGTAGATATAGCAAGTATTTGTCAAAATGCATAATCTTTTGGTGTTAGAAATTTATATTCTAATCGGAAAATACTGTGATGAAAAAAGAAAAAAATGGCCCAGTAAATAAGAGTAGGAACTCTAATGCAAAATTAATCTTAGGTACTCTCCTAGGAATAATCATTGGGACTCTGAGTACCTTATTTCTATCAGGTTATATAATTATATCTATTCCAATTTTTATTACAGTCTCCTTTGTATTGGTTGTTTTTATCGTCTTGTTGATCATTTTCGTGAGTTTCTACAAAGATATTTGGATAGAAAAAATCTTCGGAGAAAAATTAGAGATTGATAATGTCATCAAAGATACAAAAGACTTAACGAATAAAATTACTACAGAAGTTACAGACAAGCTCCTTGAGAAATTTCCTGAGGAGACTAGAGTTAAATCCAGAAAAATCATACCCAGATTTCTTGGCTACTTAATCTGGGCTAGATTTCGAAATTGGTCTTTAAGATTCCTAATCACTTTTTTTATTGCCCTTGGAGGTTTTCTTGGATCTATCTTACTGCTAAATCAAAATAAATTATTAGAGAAACAAAATATTAAATTAGATCTTCAAAACTCTCGAATTACACAGCAATTATACCTTGATGAAGCAAATAGAAGAAGTACTTTGGCTTTTGAAACAGGTAATGTTTTGAATAGGTTATCTGAAGAACTTAATGAGCAAGATACCTTATCCTCGTCCTTAATTGGTCGAATTACAGCTTTATCGAGATCACTTAGGCCTTATTTTTACTTAGAAATTCCTAATGGCTTTCATCTATCTGACTCCACAGTTAAAGACAGTCTAGATTTTCCTCCATTGTATCTAACAAAAAGGCCTACTAGTCCGGAAAGAGGGCAATTATTAACTGCTCTTTTACAAAGCAATATTAACCACTCTAGTCTTGATAAAATTTTTCAAAATGGAGATTTTTCATCTGCCGATTTATCAGATTTAGACTTTAGTATAGATTCCGAAAATTCCAATAGTATTTATCTCAAAAATATTAATTTAAGTAATTCCAATCTTCGGAATATCAATTTAAGTAATGTTGATTTATCATTTGTAAATCTAAATGGAGCAGATATTACTTCAGGTAATTTGAGTGGGACTATATTAAAGCATACTAATTTCAGTCAAAGCCAATTATCCAATGCAAATTTTGATGATGCAACTTTCCTTTTTACCAATTTTAATAATGCTATTCTTGATTCTACATCAATAAATACCAAAAGATATATTAAGAATGCGACTCTATTTGGATGTGATTTGCGGGCCAAAAAATTAGAAATAGACTGGTCAAATATTAACTTATCTGGCTCATATTTTTACCCCAAGCAAATAATAAAAATGCTTGCGGATTTTAATAAAATAGAATTATTCGGCGTTCTATGCCAAAGTGGACACCTACACTCTTACCAGAATAATGACACTCTGGACAAAGATTATCTAAGGCCTACAAAGTTAATTAGTGGTTCAATTTCTACCTCGAACCAGAAAGCTTACTGGATTAATGATACCATCTACATATTAGAAGGAAAAGTATTCGTTAATCCAGGTGATACTTTAATAATTTCGCCTGGAACCATTATAAAAGGAAAATCAGGTATGGGTAATACTGGTAGTGCATTAATTGTCTCGAGAGGTGCTTATATAAGTGCGGAAGGTACTTCAGAAAAGCCTATTATTTTTACTGTTGAAACAGACGATGTGAACAACCCATTTGATCATCTAGAATTCAGAGATGTTGACAGATGGGGGGGATTGATTATATTAGGCCATAATTTTTTTAACAAAGAAAGGGGGAAATTTACTGAACAATATATCGAGGGAATGACAATTTATGACAAGAATGGGATTTTCGGAAATGATGGATTAGAAAATAGTAATCAGAAACCTTACAGTTCAGGGATTTTGAAAAACATTTTAATTTGTTTTACAGGAACAAACATTGGAGCTAACAATGAATTGAGTGCTCTTACCTTAGCTGGTGTTTCAAGTAAAACTATAGTTGATGGAGTTATTGTCTACGATGCGAAGGATGATGGCATTGAAATATTCGGAGGTGATGTTAATCTGAACAATTATTTTTTGATTGGCTGCGGAGATGATGCTATTGATATTGATGCAAACTATATTGGCCATATAGGCAATAAAGGAAAGATCATAATTGGGAATTCTGGAGGTAGAGCTATTGAAGGCCCTCTCACTTTACCACCACGAATTATTGAATATTAGAATTAAGTTTTTTGAGATTAGGCATATTAGTTCACTTGACCACTTCTAATATCCAATAAAAATAATAATCTAAAATTAGAATTGTAATCCCAATGGTCTGAATTTAGTTATAGTTGCTTCTTTTAAAGAAGAAGCTTTATAGGGGTACACATTTTTAAGTTCTCTCCCCCCAAACGCCAGGGGCACGACTATTATTAAAGAAACTGACAATCAAAATACTCTCCCCATCAAAATCAAAGTAGATGGAATAAGTCTTATTGAAGGGTTTGGGAAGAATGGCTCTCCTTCTGGGAGAATTCGGAGAAGCAATGGGGAATCGTTTAGGCTTTTCTATGATTTGGTCGAGGATATTGGCAGCAGCTTCAGCTAGTAAAGCTCCATAGCCTTCTCTTTTTTCATCTAAATAGTCAATGGCATTAAATAACTCTTTCTCCGCTTCAGGATGAAATTCATAAGGGTGGCTCATGAGCTAGGCCATACGTTTTTTAAGCTTTGCCATCACCTCTTCTCCGGGAACGGCTTTTACTTTACCAGAGCGTATTTCCTCTACTCTTCGGTCAAGTTCCTCGAAGAGTTCTTCCGTTTCCCAGGGCATTCGAGAAACACCAGACTCTTTGTCGATTTTATCCTGAACCTTTCCTAAAAGAGCTTGAACCAATGCAAAAAACTCATTCTGAGGCAAGGCTAGGGCACTTTCAAGGATATGTTGATACTCTTTACTCATAAGTACTATTATACGATTCTTTTGGGAAAATGGCTAGGATAATATGGGATTGGTGTTTCATACCTAGATAACAGGATCTTCTAATCCCATTATCTAGGTATAAAATAGGCTAATTGTTAACCTTGCTAAATTGCTCCACAATGTGGTGGAAAAATCCATGCGATTCTTCAGTAACATCCTGATTATAGAAATTCTGAATCATATGATTGAAAGATTCTTGAAAATAGGTCTTAGACTGTTCAATATTACCAAATTTTGCTTCCAACATAGCTAAATTTGAGAGACTTTCGAGAATGATTACAGGATCTTCTGATGCAAGGTTTTGCTCGTGAATTTTTTGTCCATATCTCTTGGCCATCTCATAGTTAGACATAACTCCATCTCTTCCTTCAGCAAATAGGGAGCACATTTCGCACATGGCCTGAAAATCACCATTTTCAGCCATATTAATCACGGGTAAATATTTTGCATCAAGCATGATTCCTTTGTCTGAAAGGAATGCTTGAAGCTTTTCCAGATTTTCAATTTTTGAATTGTATTCGAATGCATATGTAAATGACATATTTGACCTCCTTTTTTGTTTCTTCACCCCCAGTTTTGAGAAATAAAAAAGAGGGCAAATGATTGATTAATTTGAGAATACTTCCAGAAAGTAATTCTGAAAAGATTATAGCAGATTTATGCAATTTTGTGTAGGGATAGATTTCTTTTATCTGCCCCGGCCTTTAGATGGAGGTTTTATGCTCCTATTCGATTTGATTTTAGGAGATGGGCTCATATGAGATTTAAACCTCTGGATTGATTTTGAAGAGATAGATCTTTGAATGGGCTGTCTCATAGCAGGTGCTTTCACTGAAAATTTGTGAGATAACGCTTTCAGTTTCACAGTGGAGTTTTTGATCTGCATACTAAAATCAGGGACTTTTGTTTTTCCTTGTTTTACAACAGATTCTCTAAAGTTGATTTTTCCTTTGTTGGTGTAAACCGGAGTAAAGGCATTTCCTCTACCAATCAGATTGTAATTTCGATTATACAATCCGATGCTGTAGTTTGGCATAAGATTATGGTTTAAAGATTTGAGATTCTAATTGGTTCTTAAGCATTCCTTGGATCAAAGGATCTAAAAATATTCGATTGTTCGAATCACCTTGTATCTTGGCAATCCATTAATATATTCTACCCTTTCCACCCAATTGTCTGGATCTTTTTGGGCGTATTTTAGCTCTATCCGACTGGAAGTAAGGTATGTCAATTCTCCACCTGTAAAACTTGAGTCTGATTCAAAAACTATATGCCCATTTTGGTTGTATTCAACAGTATTTTTTTGGTAGTATGAAACCATTTCATTTTCAAAACTCCAGGTTTCTTCTAGGATTAACTTTGGCCCCTCGTACGAATATTTATGTTTATAGACAAGAATATCATTTTTATACTCTTCAATCGTTGTTACTCTCTTGTGCTTATCATAAGTATAAAGACGATGGTACTTAAAGGGTTCCTGGTATTTCTCTAATACATGTTTGATACAATTGCCTTCTTTGTCATAAAGGAATGTCTCCTGATCTGTTAATTGGTCTTCTTCATTATATTTGGCTACAACCTTTTTGTCATCATAGTATAGATATATGTCTCTTAAACTGCGTGCATTTCTTCCTGATGAGTCAGATTCGAAATGAGTTATTTCTTCAATTAGATTATCTGAGTTATAATTGTGAACTACACTATCATAGTACACACCATTTCTATATGTTAACTCTTCGATTATTTGTCCTCTACTATATTTATATTGTCTCCTTTGGTGGATAATCCCTTCTTCGAATACATCCTTCGCAATAATTATTGTCTCCAATAATTCACCGAATTTCCCATCATAAATGTAGTTTTTTTTAAAAAAGTATTCATCCCTAGGGATAGATTTTTTATCACTTTCAATAACCCTCCCTTTTTCATCAAACTTTATTGACTCGTTATCGAAATAGGATGAGTTAGAAAACTCAGCCTA
>JBCBRM010000053.1:0-62483 GCA_039819665.1 Bacteroidota bacterium | reverse complement strand
ATCAAGCAAAACAGCCGCGATCTTTTGCTGGCTATGCAGGAGCGAGAGATTCAGCGAACAGGCATCACTTCCTTAAAAATTGGTTTCAATAAAGTGTTTGGTTACTACCTCGAAGTTACCAATGCGCATAAGGATAAAGCTCCGGAGGAATGGATCAGAAAGCAGACCCTGACCAATGCGGAGCGCTACATTACAGAAGAACTTAAAGAGTACGAGGACAAGATTCTTTCTGCCGAAGACCGTATCCAATCTCTGGAGTTTCAGCTCTATCAGCGTTTCCTCCAGATGATGCAGCTTCACATCCATACCATTCAGCAAAATGCCAAATTGATCGCTGAACTGGATATGTTGCTCAGTTTTGCCAAAGTAGCTCAGGCCCATAAATACAGCAAGCCTGAGGTGCATGGAGGGGATAGAATCGAAATCGTTCAGGGAAGGCATCCGGTAATAGAAACCACCATGCCCCCCGACAGCCCTTATATTCCTAATGATTTGGTGCTGGACAATGAAGACCAACAAGTCGTCATCATTACCGGTCCCAATATGGCGGGTAAGTCTGCTTTGCTTCGTCAAACAGCTCTCATTTCATTGATGGCTCAAATGGGTTGCTATGTGCCTGCAGAGAAAGCTGTTCTGGGGATCGTAGATAAAATCTTTACCCGGGTTGGAGCTTCTGACAACATTTCCAGCGGAGAGTCTACCTTCATGGTGGAAATGAATGAGACAGCTCAGATCGCCAATAATGCGACCAATAAGAGTCTGATTTTATTAGATGAGATTGGTAGAGGAACGTCCACCTATGATGGGGTTTCGATTGCCTGGGCTTTGGTTGAGTACCTACACGAAACGCCAGCTTGTCAGGCCAAGACATTGTTTGCCACTCACTACCACGAGCTCAATGAATTGGAGAATCGTTTGCCCCGGGTGAAAAACTACAATGTCTCGGTTAGAGAGATAGATGGGAAGATTCTTTTCCTACGGACACTGAAGCCCGGAGGTTCTGAGCACAGTTTTGGAATTCATGTAGCAGAAATGGCAGGCATGCCCGGTCCTTTGGTCCAAAGAGCCCAGCAACTCCTCAAGCACTTCGAGCAAAATCGGGTGCAGGATAAGGAGAATGCCAAAGCCGTGAAATTCTCTTCCAAAAAGACCATTCAACTCAATATGTTCGAACTCAAAGATGCGGATACCCTCAAGATTCGCAATATTCTTTCCGGCTTGGATATAGACCGCATGACGCCTGTCGAAGCTTTACTCAAACTCCAAGAGATCAAACAAGCCCTCGTTGAAGAGGAGAATGCATGAAAAATAAGGCAGCAATCGCCATAATCATTGGAGCACTTCTAGCAGGCCTAAGCGGTCTCTTCATCAAAAGTGCCAGTCTCCCTCCCGCATCCTACGCATTTTTCAGGACCACGGTACCGGCATCTCTCATGGCTCTTTGGATACTCAGTCAGGGAATTCGATTTCTGAGGGGAAATTATAAGCTCATGCTACTGGGATCTGCCTTTAATGCAGCTCGCATGTATTTCTTTTTCATGGCTTATATCATGACCTCCATTGGGAATGCAGTTCTCATTTCTTATACCTGGCCTATATTTGCGACCCTCTTAAGTGCCCTTATCCTCAAGGAAAAGGTCTCTCGAAGAAATGTATTCCTCCTATTTCTGGCTTTCGGAGGAATCGTTTTGGTCTACATCAATAAACCTTTCTCTTTCGAAAATGACGACTTTATCGGCATGAGTGCAGCTTTAGCATCAGCTGCCCTTTACGCCTGTTCCATCATCATTTTCAAAAAAGAGGCCGATGGATATACGCGAAATGAACTGCTTTTCTACCAGAACCTGGTTAGCGTATTTGTATTCCTTCCTTTTGTACTCCTGCAAGACCCTCCGCCAAGCTTGACGGACATCGGTATTTCCAGTGCCCATGGCTTAATCCTGGGAACAATCGGTTTTGCCTTCTTTTTCTACGGACTCAAATATTTGCCAGCATCAACAGCTTCTGGACTGACCTACATAGAGGTAGTCGCGGCTCTTTTGCTGAGTATATTCTGGATGAAAGAGGAATTGACCCTCAATATGTTGGCTGGAGGAGCCATCATCCTCATTTCAACAAGCTTACTACGTTCTCAAAAGAAGGATACAGGAGAGGACTAGATTCTCTGTACGTTTCTGGTAGAGATTTTCTTTTTCTTGATCTTTTTTGGTTTGTATTTGGCTTGAAAGTTCTCAGGAATCTGATTCCAGATATGATCTGGTATGCCCTCACGGGTTTTTCCATCAAATTCAGGATGAATGAAGTATAGCGCATCCCAATAAACCAGGAATACATCCCAATCTTCTTCCAGGATAAAATCCAGTGATCCCTGACCAATGGCATTCATATTTTCATCGAGGATGGTGATGTAGGCATAATTTTCAATCTCGCCGTCTAAATATTTTGCCCAGTTGCCCTCTCCTTCGGATTCATGCCAGGAAATCCAAATGTTTTCCGAGTCGCTGATTCCATAATAGCTAAGGTCTTCAAGCAATTGTTGTGATACTTGAAGAAGGAGTTGGGAACCCATGGCTTTCGCCATGCCCATTTCATTGTTTGAGTGATTCATATACTTTCCTATACCCCTGAGATCAATTCTATTGCTGATCTCGTTTTTCGAAATACGTCAATTAAAAAAAAGAATGAAAATCTATAGTTTCCCGTTTCTAACTAACGATTTTTGGAAATAATAGCAGGAAAGACCCTTAGGTGTAAAAAAGAAGACAACTGCTTGAACTAATAAGGATGAACTTTATGCGCTATTTTTGAAGGCAAGAACAGGGGGGGGAAATATGTATATTAGATTTTGCGAAATTACACCACATGGAAATAGCCAAAATTTGGTACCTTGAGCAGTTTGGATTTCTAAGCAGGATAGATAAAAAGGATAAGGAATATCTGGCGAAGGAATTACCTTTGCACAGGGTTTATAAAGGAAATCCAATTTTATTTTCCCAAAGTAAAGCAGGTCAAATTTACTTCCTTAAAAAAGGTTCTGTAAAAATTGGGACTTTGCGTTCTGATGGACGGGAAGATTTGAAATATTTGGCTAAACAGGGAGATATATTTGGAGAGATGGCTCTTCTTAACAGGCAGATTAGCAATGACTTCGCTATTGCATTGGAGGATAGCCTTGTTTGTCCTATGTCCGTATCCATGATGAATAGATTGATGGATAGAAACCCCGGTCTTCACATGGCTGTGCACCAATTGATGGGTGATCGAATTGAAAAGCTGGAACGGCGACTGGACTCCATTTTATTTAAAAGCTCCAGAATTCGAATTTTAGAATTTATCGTGGATTTCTTTAAGCAGTTTGGCAAGGAAGAAGGGGAGGAGATTCGGGTAAAAAATCAGCTAACTCATAGTGATATTGCCAAACTCACGGCTACTTCTCGTCAAAGCGTGAACAGTGTTTTCAATTATTTGCGTAAAAATCAGATCATCGATTATAATACAGAATGGATTTGGGCCGAAAAGGGAAAACTTGATTACATTTTGCAGGAGATTCAGAGAGAAATACCAGGAGATTTATCTTCGGACTAATTTTTTTTTACATCCTCATCGAACGAATTATAGCTCAAAAGCGTTTGAAGGTTGACATTTCTATTCGGATTTTCTGTCTATTTTAGGGAAAAGGCCGAAGAATAGGTCTCTTAAGTGATGCTCATTGCTATCCATGATTTTATGAAAAGACTTAGTAGTATAATCTTTTTGGGCGCTGTTTCCTTCTTTCTCGCAGCCTGTGAAGGAGATACCCCTAACTATAATGTAGAACTCGAATTTCAACAATATGTAGACCGTTTTATTGAGGAAGCGGCTAAAAGAGGACAAACCATTGATTTCACAGATTCTGGTTTGTCCATTCAATTTAGAGATGCTGTTTCCAAGGAATCCGGAGGAGTTTGTTATCTCGGCCAGCATCGTATTGAAATCGAAAAGTTCTTTTGGGATGATGCTAATGATCTGCAGCGAGAAGGGCTTATATTTCACGAACTTGGGCATTGCGAATTAGATCGCAGACATAGAAATGATATCCTACTAAATGGAGAATGGGCCAGTCGTATGCGCGGAGATCCCATTCCGGATGGACAAACCATTCCTTTAAATTATACAGGCACCCGTAAGCAGTATTATATCGATGAACTCTTCGATCGAAATACACCTGCCCCAGAATGGGCTCGTTGGACCTTTGATTATGATGAGTTTGATGAAAACAGACGAATACTCTTGACCGATATCACTGAGGTGAAGCGAGAATTTAGAGAGGCGCTGAGTACGGCTCCTTCTCTAGATTTTGAATTGGAAGTTGAGGTAAAGCTTGGGGCGAGTGAATCCTGGGTAGGATTTCAATGGGGCAGCCTGAGCGGTTCACAAGCGATTCAGATTGTTTTTCGAGGAAGTAAGCGCTTTTTTATTGGAAGTGGCAATCAGGTTTTTGGTGTGCTACGTGAAATTGAGCGTTTGGATATCCTTAATGGTGCAGAAGAATACAATAAACTCACCTTACGCAAGGTAGGAGACCTATACCATATCTTTGTGAATGAGCAATTTGTGTACTGGTTTGACTATACACCACCAGCAACCTCCGATTTTGTATCCCTGGCTGCTGGCATGACCCGACCTGAGTATAGGAACATCAAGATCAGTCGTTTACTTCCATAGTTTTGGGCAAAAGCTGTCTTTCCACAAAAGCAAACAAGGTATCCGCAAAGGCATTCCCACCTTTGTCAAAAAGATCATTGTGCCCGGCTTCAGGAATGAGGTATAATTGTTTCTCCCTGCTAGCTAAATGCTCATAAACTTTTTTCCCGTGGTTTGGGGAAATATTTACATCATTACCTCCATGAACGAGGAGGATCGGCTGCTGAATATTCTCTGCTGAAAGTATAGGTTTTACATGAGCAGGCTTAAAGGCTGCGATTTCACCCGCTTTTTCCAACACATAATCTGAATAGGGTTTCCATCGGATGAAAGAATAGAGTTCCATACGATCCAGAACTATATCATCCAATTCCGCGAAGGGACTCATGATCACCCCAAATTCCAATTCCTGGTCTTTTTCAAGAGCTTGTAGGGCAACAGCTGCGCCCATAGAATGTCCGATAATTCCGATTGGGCCGTCTTGTTTTTTCTGCAAAATATTCTTCATCAGAATCACATCTTCCTTCTCCTCAAATCCATACGTACAGTATTCTCCGTCGCTATCACCATGTGCCTGCGCATCATAGGTCAGTGCTAAGAATCCTCTCGTTGCAAATTCCGCTGCCAGCCCATATTGATGCTCTTTGCAGCTGCCTATTCCATGTAAAAGAATAAGCGCTCCCTTTGTTTCATTAGCTTCAGGATAAAAAAGTTTAGTCGAAAGTTTAAGGCCTTGAGAATTGCTGATTTCCAGACTTTCGGTTTTTATTCGCTCATCATATTGCCCTTCTCGAATGAGGGGTTTATAAGGTTTAATGATGGCGTAAGGAAGGACGTATTCTGCCAACAAGAACGGAGTGGCAATAAGAAGAATTAGGAGAATAAGTAAGAGGAGATGTTTCTTTTTCATAGGTGCATATAAGGGATACGCCCTCTTGCATAAATGGTTAAATAAAAATCCGATTATTCCATAATTTTTAATTTATGATTTTCGTAAATTACAGAAAATCTGCTCAGGGAAAGCATGTAGAACTAATAATACTTGTGCAATGAAAACCCTGGCCAGTCTCCTATTTAGTATGTGTTGCTGTATCACTTTGCAGGGACAATGGACCAACCTTTCCCCTACAAATGATGGTAGTCACCCCTGGCATTTTCAAAAACATGAATGTGGAGTGGTGATAGTTGGAGATACGGTATTACTCGTCGGTGGACGAGGAAGTAAAAGACCCGTGATTTATCATTCTCAAAGTAATCATGCAAGCACAGGCTCTGATGGGCCGATTGAATTTCACCACTTTCAGGCAGTCGAAAAAGATGGCATTGCCTATCTGGGTATGGGCATGACGGGTGGATATCCAAATGAGACTCCTATTAGCAATTTGTATTCCTATGATGTACGAAATGATAGCTGGAACCTGGAAGCGGCTATACCTCCTGCACGGGTCCGGGGTTCTGCTCAGGCAGTGATGATTGGCAACTGGATTTACTACTTCAATGGACTAACTGTTGGGCATCAAAGTGGTCACGTAAATATGGCGGATCGCTACAATGTAGTGACGAAGCAGTGGGAAATACTTACAAATAGTCCCCGTGCTAGGGATCATTCCCTCGCCCTTTACTTCAACAATAAGGTTTACCTGATTGGAGGGCGTAGGAGTAAAGTAAATTATGGAGGCCTTCATTCAGATATGGTGGGTGAAATTGATATCTACGATGTTCCGACGGATAGTTGGACCACAATGTCTTCTAATCTTCCTACTGAACGAGCAGCGCCTATGGCAGCCTTTTTACGGAATACTGCTGGGCATGTCCAACTTAATGTATGGGGAGGGGAGTATTCAGGAGGGACCTATGCCTTGGGAGAGGGGCTGGATTTATCATCCTTAAGTTGGGAGACGATTGATCCCTTAACGGCAACTACGCATGCCTCTCAGATTGTTCAGCTTTCTGCGGATACTTTGTACCTGATGGGTGGGGCGATTAATGGTGGGACCAATCGACCCATTACTGATCCTGCCTATGTACAGCGCTTTGTGAATGATGTTATCTTTGGAATCAATTTTCCCGAAGAGGCGGATAAGATCGATCCTTATAAACCCTTTATTTTTCAGGCTGGGAAAACAATCTATATCAATCTAAGGATAAGGAAAATGAGCCTGATTGGGCTTGGTGGTAAGTCAATAAGTATTCCTTCAACACAAGAATTTGATATACCGGATGATCTGAGTACCGGAATGTATTTGCTGAAAGTGGTTACGGATAAAGGAAAGATTGCAACTCAAAAAATATTTGTTCAGTAACTCCAGCAAATAAAAACAAAGAAGGCCATCCGATTTGGATGACCTTTACTTTGAATCTACTTCTAACCTTAAATATCCAGTATGGATACACTTATGTATTTACACTTTTTTATTACTTCATTTCGAAGGTATAATAACGTCTTCTGGAAGGATAACTTTCATAAACACCTTCTATGGTTACTACACCAGCTTGGTCTTCCAGGGCTGAAGTGAGATCATCGGTGTTTTCGATGCGCTCATCTCCCACCTTGGTGATGATAAAACCTGAACGAATATCAGTCAATCTCTTGAGGGTTCCCATACCGAGGGTTTTTACTTTGACTCCTCCTTCTATATTCAATCTGGCTGCCTGAGACTCGCTGATATCTTCAAATTCTGCTCCCAGTTTTGCAAGGGTCTTTATTTCTTTCTTTTCTACAGATCCAGTATTTCCAGCTCCATTTCTCAGCACTACATCTATGGTTCTTTCTGATCCGCGACGATTTATGGTTACTTCCACTTTATCGCCAGGTCGATGGGTACCGATAGCTGCCTGAAGTTCTGGAGAAGAGCTTACAGATTTACCGTCCACTGCAGTAATCACATCACCTATTTCTAATCCGGCTTCTGCAGCTGCTCCATTTGAGGTGAGGCTGTCGATATAGATGCCATTTGTTAGGTCAAGGTCTTTCTCTTTAGCTAATTGTCCGTCTACATTGCGAATCAGCACTCCAAGGAAGGCTCTTTGCACCACACCGTACTGCATAAGGTCTTCCATAACTTTGCGAACGATATTAGTCGGTACTGCGAAAGAGTATCCGGAATAGGAACCTGTGCGGCTGGCGATAGCGGTATTGATACCTACCAGATCACCGTCAAGGTTTACCAGGGCTCCTCCGCTGTTACCAGGATTTACTGCTGCGTCTGTTTGGATAAAGGACTCGATTGCGGAACGGTTTCTCAGGATATTGATATTTCTCCCTTTTGCACTGACTATACCTGCTGTTACAGTAGAAGTCAGGTTGAATGGATTACCTATTGCCAGTACCCACTCTCCAACTCTTACTTCATCGGAATTAGCAAAACTTACTTTATCAAGACCTTCAGCTTCTATTTTTAGAAGAGCCAGGTCGGTGGTTGGATCAGTACCGATAACTTCTGCTTTGAAATTGCGATTATCGAATAAAGATACTTCGATATCATCTGCATTGTCGATCACGTGATTGTTGGTTACGATGTAGCCATCCTGACTGATGATAACTCCGGAACCGGAACCTACACTGGGTTGAGGACTACGGCCTCTACCGCCAAAGTCATCTCCAAAGAAATCTCTGAAAATGTCTGGAACTTGTCCGCCACCACCTCCTCTGCCATCCAAAGAAGTCGATTTAATATGAACAACTCCTGGCATTACCTGTTCTGCTGCTACGGTAAAATCAGAAGGAGTGGAGGAAATATTAGTTTCGAACCTACTATTCAAAGTGGGTAGACTTTGGGTATGTTCGATCGTTACTTTTTGGTTGTTCTTGAAAAAAAATTGATTCACGCCCAAGGTAAGTGCGCTTCCAAATATGCCAGCTGCCATTACCAGGGCAAAAGGACTGAGGGATTTCTTCATCTTTTTCATCTAAGCGTTTAAACTTCTAATAGGATAAGAGAAGGATTTGTTTGGGCTCTTTTTCTCTTACATTATCAAGTACGCCTTTTGCTTCTTAAAAGATTGTTAGGGAGGTGTTAATGTTTTCTTAAAACCTGGTTTACCCATCCGCCGCAGGCCACGTTTCCCTTAAAAAGGAAACGTCCCGCATATGGCATTCTGGAGATTTATGGCTTTGTGTCGCACGGCACGTGAGGACAAGGGATTGTGGGCTTGAAGCGGTGGGTTCAAAAAGGTCCCCCTACTTTAAAGCAGCCATAGGCGATAGCCCCCGACTAAAAGCGACTTCAAAAGAAATAATCGTATTGGTTCCTTCAACTCCGTCCAGCTTATCGATGCGGTCATACAAGATGTCTCTCAGGTGGGCGTTGTCTCGGGCGTAAATTTTTACCATGAGGTCATATCGGCCGGCTATGTTTGCGCACTCGACAATTTCAGGAATTTCCTGCAGGGCGTGCATGAGCCCTTCAAGCCCTTTTTTTCCATGACTCAACATAATCAAAACATAGGCCGAAGTACTGTAGCCCAGTTTTTCCGGATCCAACTTGAAAACAGCATCTCCGAGGATACCTGCCTCTTTCAATTTGTTAACTCGCTGGTGGACAAGGGAATTGGAAATGCGGAGCTTTTCTGCAAGCTGAGTGAAGGGAATTTTTGCATTCAAACCCAATTCCGTCAAGAGTTCCCGATCCAGATAATCAAGTTGATAGTCCAGCATATTTCATTCAATTATTGAAAGTCAAAATGACATTAATTTAGCCAATAATACAAATTTTAACACAAAATATATTAATATGAATACAATTAGACTTTTTTGGCGTAAGATTGCAGGAAAATTAACCATTAATATTTTACTTATTTAAAAGAAGAAATCCATGCTTTTTACCTCAACACTTTCTGTTAGTTTGATTCTGTTCACTGTTATTGACATCCCTGGATCTTTGCCAATAATCCTGAATTTGAAGAAACAGGGTTTGCAGGTGCAAGCGGGTAGAACCACGCTTATCGCAGGCCTCCTTATGTTACTATTTTTGTTTTTCGGTACTTCAGTACTGGATATTTTTGGAATTGAAGTTGCCTCATTTGCCCTGGCGGGTTCGCTGATTATATTTTTTATGGGACTGGAGATGATTTTGGGCATACGCTTTTTTCGGGATGAACCCAGCGCGAGTAGCGGAGCGATTGTTCCCCTGGCATTTCCTATCATTGCAGGAGCTGGAACCTTGACGACTATCTTATCCCTAAAATCCAAGTTTGGTACGATGAGTATACTAACAGGAATTATCCTGAATCTATTGTTGGTTTTTCTGGCCTTACGCTCTACGGGATGGTTGGAAAGAAAGATTGGAGATTCCGGTTTAGAAGCACTTCGCAAGATATTCGGAATCATCATAATTGCGGTAGCAATTCAGATGTTTCGGAGCAATCTGGGGGTCTAATGTGAAATAATTGTTAAGTCAGGTGACCGAGCGGAAATTTAGGTATCTAAAGGTTGTTCGTTCAGCTAAAATGTTTAATTTCTGAAAGACTTTCACCTTCTGTTTAACTTATTACACTAACAAGACTTATGGACTTTTTGAATGACCTTTCTACGGAACAGGTACTCGACTATGGAACCAAGGCGGTAGGAGCTATTCTGGTTTTGATTATTGGATTCTGGATTGCCAATAGGATCGCAAAGATGATCGGTAATCGAATGAGAAAATCTACCTCTGATCCGACTGCAGCTAATTTTATTACAGATATACTGAGCGTCCTATTAAAGGTGCTGGTTGTTTTGACAGCTGCATCAACAATGGGCGTTGAAATGACATCATTTGCAGCCATTATCGCTGCTATGGGTTTAGCAGTAGGTTTAGCACTACAAGGAAGTTTGTCGAATTTCGCAGGTGGTGTAATGATGGCCATCTTCAAGCCTTTTGAAATTGGCGATCTTATCGAAGCTCAAGGGCACACAGGGGTAGTACAGGGATTGAATATGTTTGTAACAACTTTGACCTCTCCTGACAGTAAAACGATAATCATTCCTAATGGTCCTTTATCTAATGGTGATATCGTAAACTATTCAAAACTTGATCAGCTTCGAGTGGACCTTGTGATTGGAATCAGTTATGATGCCGATATTCAGCAAGCGAGAAATGTGATCATGGAGGTTATGAAAAATGACCCTAAAGTGATGAGCGATCCTGCTCCTTCTGTAAATGTACTGGAGTTGGCAGATAGTTCTGTAAACCTGGCAGTAAGACCTTTTGCTACAGTAGCAGATTACTGGGATGTGTACTTCGGTATTCAGGAAAAAGCAAAAGTAGCTTTGGATCAGGCAGGTATCGATATTCCTTATCCGCAGACGGTTATGCACCAGGCTGGAAACTAAGTTACTATCAAATAGAAAATATCACTTTTCCCTAACAAGTGATTTCCCTTATAGGTCCGCTGCGGCGGACCTTGTTTTTTTAGGGGGAATGTTGACACAGACCATATGATTGGGCGCTAACCGAATAAAGTATGTACCTATGTTATCCTATGAGAAGCTCGTGAACCAAATCTCCAAACGCTTGCAAAAGGGAAGAATGCAAGCCTATCAAATTGTCAATCATCAATTGGTTATTACCTACTGGGAGATAGGCAGATACATTGTAGAATATGAACAAGGAGGAAAGTAAAAAGCGGCTTACGGAAAAAGGCTTTTGGAAAAATTAAGTGAGGATCTAAGTCGCTTGCATGGAAAGGGGTTCAGTCGGTCAAATCTCAATTATATGCGTTTGATGTATACTATGTATCCAATTTGTGAGGAGCTTCCTCACAAATTAAGTTGGACCCATCTGTGTGAATTAGTTAAAATAGAGGACCCTCTTGAAAGGTCATTTTATGAAAAACAGACTTTACTCGAAAATTGGAGCACTACAGAGCTTAAACGCCAGAAGAAATCAAGCCTTTACCTGAGGCTTGCTGCATCTAAAAACAAAAAAGGCCTGTCCTTCCTCAGACAGGCCTTTCTCTTATGCATGATCTCATTATCGTTCCAAAACCACTCGCTGGCTGGATACAATTCCTTCTGCCGTTTCCAGTTGAGCTATATAGACGCCATTGGCAACCTTTTTGGCCTTCCAAATGATTTTCTGAGGACCAGCCTCAAAAGTAGCTACAGGGACTTTATGAATCACTTTTCCTTGCAAATCCCGGATACTAAATTTGATCTCGGTCCGGCTATCCAATTCAAAATCAAAATTAAAGGTCTCAGAAGAAGGATTGGGCGAAACTTTAAGTGTCAATGCGGTAGCAGGCTCAAGTTTGACTTTAGGGCTCAGTTTTTTTGCTACGACCGGACTTGCCTTCCGATTAGTACGCAAATGAATGATTTCTTTGCTGTTCGCGTTTCCGCTAAAATCCTGAGCGGCTTCATTTTTAAGTATATCTATGGTAGCAACCACTTTTGGATCTAATTGCTGCAAAGATTCTACGCTGATTTGTTCCCCATCCAGCCAAATCTCAGGCTTGGTACTCATCCCTCTAACTTTCAGGCTTAAAGGATTCGTCTTCTCTGCATTTTCGTAGTATTCTGCCTCGTATTCTTCAGATAAGATTTGAACGGTCTTGTAGGTCTTGCCATTCAATTCTTCTCCGTCGCAGATGACGATGCCCCCAATATTCTCCAGTTTTCTGGCTTTCACCTCCTGAGCAATTACGGAGAAAATCTGTCCTTTACGGTATCCCAGAGGTTTGCCGTCAAAAAAGTAATAATTTTCTGCTCCAGCCGAAAGACTTCCCAATACCGGCTGTGTTTTGATTGCACCTCCTTCTATATTGATTGGACCTTTTTCGGAATCAATCGAAATATTCCCTTTGATCTCCAGCAGTCCCTTTTGGGGCTTCTCTTTTATGGTGTATTCCATTGCCTCAATCTCCTCTGAATCCTTTAAGCGAATTTCAACTACCTCGACTGATTTTATCCCAAATCTTCTCTCGGCATCATTCGGATTTAGCTGAAAGGCGGTAACGTATTTAGGATCTATTTTTTTGTCTTTGCAGACATTCATAATCCCTTCTTTGATACTGCCTTTTTCAAAGCCCATGTTGCCTCCTTCGAAAATGTATAAGCGGTGTTTATCAGGTCCTTCTTCTTCAAACTGCTGCGCAAGATGTTCCCAGGTATAAAGGACATATACATGGTAATCTCCGTCTTGTAGAGACTTGTCAACAGGCGGTGGAGGAGGTAGTCTTTTTTCCTGGAGGAAACTTCCCAAATCGCGGGAACCAAATGTGAAAAGAATAACTTCACCTATATCCGAATTGCCTTTAAAGCGACCTTCTTTGATCAGGGTTTTGGTTACATCATTGATATGAACATCATAAAATCCCAGACCTTGACCATCCAGATAGATGAAGATAGGTTTTTCGGCGAATGTCGGAGGAGGGGGCGGTGTTTCTGTAATTCTTGAAGAAATGATAGCTCCTTCCTCATCTTGAACCAACTGATACTGAAAAGGAACTTTCGCATTAATGATATTGCCATTTTCATTAATTACTACCTCGACCAACTTCCCATCAGTATCTGCAATATATTTATCCAGCTTTATATCAGCCTTCCGTTCTGATAACCAGGCTTTAATAGTTTCCCGCTTGGTTGAGAAACTAACACTGATTTGGTTTGTGGAGATTTCATCCGTCCAAAAGGCCACTCCTTTCTCATCTAAGAGATGAATCTTTGGCTCCTCATTGATATCGGGTTTGATAAGAATATGCAATTCTTCGAAATCCCTGAATCCTGATTTCGAAGACTTCCCTTCGTATTCACTGATGAAAAAGAATTCCTGGATTTTTCCATTTTCTCCTCTCGTTATGTAAAATTCATTATTGGAATATTTACGCAAATCTTTCTTTATCTCGTTGAAAGCATAGGTGCTACTAGAAGGTCTGAGAATATACTCTGCAATAATAGAACTAGAAGTTACTTCTTCGATACTTGTTCCTAATCCACTGTTTTTGGGAAAAGTTTCCTGTGGAGCTTCAAGATCAAAAGTCTCCATTACTGTTTCTTCATTCCCTTTACCGGCGAATCCTAACTGAAGTGGATTTGCCCTTTTTGGATCAATGTCGAAAGCAAGTCCTGTGAAGTTTCTGACCTTGTAGCCTATTTTTTTCTGTTTTTCAGGATTAAAATAGGATAGGCTTATCATTTGGAACTTATCTTCATTATTCTTTTTGTAATCAAGGATTTCAAGCTCAATATTATACTTAGCCTTTAAGTCTTCAAGAAGAGCGTTTAATTCTTTAATAGAATTTGAATTGAACAAAATAAAATCTGCTCCTGGATCTGTGTTTTCTACCTTTTTCTTTGTAGAGGCTTCCAAATAGTCATGAGATTGTGTGTAGGCATAAAACCCACTTCCCAGAATAGCCATACTTAATAACAAGGCTGCCGAAAAGCTCTTCCAAAGAGAAGGGCCAGAAGGGGAGGGGGCAAAAAGTCTATGGATACGGGCGGTAAAGGAACCGCTTTTTCCTTTGGCTTGCATAGTCAAAAAATGTTGAGGTGAATGACGAAATAATTGCAGGCGGGTAAGGGCTTCAGCATAGGTAAATGCATCTCCCATGGCCGCTACTGCCATGTCATCACAGCACAGTTCCCGTTCCTTGCGGATCTCGCGAGAGAGCCACCAGACAGCGGGATGATAAAAGAACAAGATCTCAATCAGGGATTGGATCAGATTGAAGAGAAAATCAGCTCTTCGAATATGGGCAAATTCATGCGCGAGAATGGCTTCAACCTGCTCGGGACTCAGTCCTGAAAGCATGCCTACCGGGATCAGGACGAGCGGTTTGAAATGTCCGAGGGTTAAGGGTTGAGTTACCAGTTCAGATTCCATCAATTGCCAGGCGCGTGTAAGACCCAGCTTTTTGGCGATGGCATTGGCGCGTTTTTGCCATTGATCGTCAAGAGGAGTGATAGCAGTATGTCGCAATCGATGGACGTACCAAAGTCCTCCGCTAAAACGAATGCCCATAATGACAGCTCCTAATATCCACAGCAGGGAGAGCCAGGGGGCAATTGAATCAAAAAAATCGGTCCAGCTTTCTGAAGCCTCTACCGAAAGCAGGGCAGCTGGAATATCGTCAAGAGTGGGAAGGCTCATAGCCTCTATGCCTGAGGGGGCAGGCAATGAACGCTCTGTATATTCAGGTACTAATTGCCAGAAAGTAAGGGCGGAGCATAGGAGTAGGGTGAAAATGGCCCCCATAGCTGCCAGGTATCTTTTCTGGGCACTTGATAGTTTGAGGAAATGTCGGCTGATGGCCCAAATGAGGGCGATCAGACTCGCTTGCCAAAGGCTGTGCAATAAGGTCCAGCCTAAAGCCTGCATCCATGTGTGTTCTGTGAGGTAATTCATGATTGACTGTCTTTCTTTTTAGCTTCCAGCCACTGTTGTAGTTGTTCCAATTCTTCTTCTGAGGGCTTACTATCGCCAAGTGCGTGCATGACCAGTTCCATGGCAGAACCTTTGAATACGTTCTCCTTAAATTGAGTGAACAGCTTGTTTTTGATTTTGTTTTCTTTTACCAGGGATTTAAACTCATGAGATTTTCCCTGTTGGCTGACCGCTTCTATCAAGCCTTTTTCCTTCATTCGCTGCATTTGCTTCAGGATGGTTGTATATCCTACCTCTTTCTTACTACTTAGTACTTCATGCACAAAGCGTACTGTTGCAGGTTCATGTTCCCATAAGATTTGTAAAATCTCTAATTGGGCTTCGGAAGGTTGATGATCGGCCATAATTTTATTCTAAAATGGGAAGGAAAGGAGAGCTAGCTTCTCCATCTTCCCGTGCTGTGATGTTACAAGTATAAACGACATGTGTCGTAATTCCAAATATTTTTACGACAAATGTCGTAAATGTTATTTTTTTTCTCTTTTCGCCCGACAAAAAGGAGGCATTAGTTGAACCATCCTGTATATAAGGTGTATGAAAGGGAAAGCGGCACAGAATTCGTGGGGATAGATATAAAGACGGAATAAGCTGTATTTTGTCTCGTTTATTTCATCTGGAAGTACAATTTTCCCTGCACATTCTTTTATCTTTGTTCCATGGCCCAATTTGACCAGAAAAATTCTATGCAGAATTACCTTCGGCGAAAGTCGAGGGGGTCCTACATTACGACTACCCTTAGCATATCTCTGGTATTATTTATTCTTGGTGTATTTGCTTCTATTGCCATTTTCGGAAACAGCTTTGCCCGCCAGGCGCAGGATTCTGTGGTCTTGAAAATAGAAATGATGGACGGGATAAAGTCTTCCCGACTAGATGAGTTTGAAATGTTGCTAAAGCGTAAAGATTTCGTTCAATCCTACAAATATGTGAGCAAAGATGAGGCACTGGAGGGATGGATGCTAAAAACGCAGGACAAAGTGGAAGCTCTGGGGGGAACTAATCCTTTTCCCGCAACCTTTGATGTAAAACTTCAGCCGGAATACATCGCAACGGACAGCCTGGATAAAATCCGGGAAGAAATGATAGAGGACAATCTGGTTGCAGAGGTACATTATCCAATGGAGCGGATTTTCAAAATGAATCAAAACATTAAAACACTGACCTGGATTTTTCTGGGGGTGGGGATCTTGATGATAGCAGTTGTGTTCTACTTGATCTTCGGTACTATACGCCTTTCTATTTATGCCCAAAGATTAGGGATCCGGACTATGCAATTGATTGGAGCTTCTGAGGGCTTTATCCGAAAGCCTTTTCTTTTGAAAGGATTGATGCAGGGGCTAGCTTCGGCTTCTATTGCTGGAATATTGATCACCTTATCTTATCAGCTTTTACGTTGGTTTTTACAGGGAATGATCCCTCAGGAAGGGCCTTTGTTCAGTCCGGGATTTATTGGATTATTAGGAGGAATTATGTTATTTGGGCTCCTGTTAGGTTTCTCAGGTAGCTACTTTGCCGTGAATAGATATATGAACAGAAACCTGGATGAATTGATGTTATATGGCTAAGAGATATAAGCCCGTACCAAAGAAAAAATCTGCGAAGGGCAAAAAAAATACAAAGGTAGCTGAAACCAAAAAGAAGGTGTCAGAAAGCAACCCTAAAAAGGTTGTTAGTACAAGCAGTACACAAAGCCCACCTAGAAGCAAAAGAAGCCGTAGCAAAAAAGCTGTGGAAGAAGTACTTCCATTTGGAAGAATGAACTATATCCTGCTTCTGATTGGAATCGGTATTATCGGCCTGGGCTTCTTCCTACTATCTCTGGATGACTTTGTTGATGCGACTGAATTTTCGGTTTCTCTTTACATTGCGCCAGTTGTGATCGTTGGGGGATTTATTGAGATCATTTATGCAATTATGTATAAAGATAAATCTCAAACCTCTCCTGCTACCACTGAAGCATAATTTCTGGTAATTTACTCACTCTCGTAAGAGATATAGCAAGAGCTTTTGTTTATTGCCGCCTGTCTGAAAATGTCCACTGAAAGGTCCTTTCAGCACTTTGCGTTCTTGTTTATTTTACCACACAATACATATTTGTTTCTCTCCAACATCAAATGAACCTGATTGAATCGATTATCCTGGGTATCATCCAGGGTCTTACAGAATTCTTGCCTGTCAGTAGTAGCGGACACCTCGAACTAGGAAAAGTAATCCTCGGAGTACAATTTGAAGAAAATGCTGTATTGTATTCAGCAGTAGTTCATGCTGCAACAGCTTTAAGTACAATCGTTGTTTACTATAAAGACATCCTTACCATAATTCAGGATCTCTTCAAATTCAAATGGAATGACTCTACAAAATTTGTAGTCATGGTTTTGGTATCTATGATACCTGCAGGCCTTGTCTATGCGTTTTTAGGGGATTATCTGGATGAACTTTTCTCTGGAAAGATTATGTTGGTAGGCTTTATGTTGATCATCACAGCAGGTCTGCTATATGCATCTTCCCGCCTTGTTTCAAAACCCGGTGATTTAACTATTGGGAAAGCTTTTACCGTAGGATTGGCGCAAGCTTTTGCCCTGTTACCGGGAGTATCTCGCTCAGGATCTACAATTTCCACAGCTTTGATGCTGGGAATAAATAGAGAAGCCGCTGCTCGTTTTTCCTTTTTGATGGTAATTCCGGTAATTCTGGGAGGAACCCTTCTAGAGCTTAAAGATTACTTCGATGCAGAATCAGCGGGTCAAATAGTTGAGGTTGGAGCAGACGCTTTAATAGCCGGTTTCCTCGCAGCATTTATCTCTGGTCTGGTAGCCTGTACCTGGATGATTAAACTGGTGAAAAATGCCAAGCTGGATTATTTCGCAATCTACTGTGTAGTGGTTGGCTTTATTGCGATTACTTACCAATTGGCTTTCGGCTGATCCTGATATACCCTATCGATCGCTTGTAGAAGAATCTCACAGGCTTCTTTCAGTTCTGCTTCTGTGATAGTCAGAGGGGGACAGATACGGAGCCCATTATCAATATTGAGAAATCCTATGCTGAGTAAGCCCATACGTAAGGCCTCCTTTCGTATGGCTTCACAGCTTTCGAAGTCCTCAAATAATACCGCATACATCATTCCCGTACCTCTGAGGACTTTAATTGCAGGGTGTTGCAATTTGCTTCGCAGGATATTTTCCAGGATGGGAACTCTTTCCAGGAGTTTCTCTTTTTGAATCTTTTCGAATAAAGCTATACCCGCTGCACAACTCAGGGGATGGCCTCCATAGGTAGTAAGGTGGCCTAATACCGGATTAGCCTGAAAAACGGACATGATCTCTTTACTGCTTATGAATGTTCCCAATGGCAAGCCACCACCTAGTGCTTTCGCCAGCACTAATATATCCGGCTTAAACTCGAAAAGTTGATGAGCAAACATTTTTCCAGTTCGTCCCAATCCGGTTTGAATTTCATCCAGGATCAACAGGGCCCCTACTTCTTCGCAACGAGCTTTGAGTGCCTGGAAGTATCCTTCTTTCGGCAAAATCACTCCTCCCGCTCCCTGAATCGCTTCGACAATCACGCAAGCTGATTGCTCATCGATTTTTTGAAGTTCCTCTTCTTCATTAAAATGAATGAAACTCACTCCTGGCAATAATGGTCCATAGCCTTTTTTCTTCTTCTCCGCTCCCGTAACACTCATTGCTCCATGCGTACTTCCATGGTAGGCATTGTAAAAGGAAATGATCTGGCTACGGCCTGTATACTTTTTCGCCAGTTTCAAAGCACCTTCAATAACTTCGGAACCGGAGTTCCCAAAATAGACACAATCCAGACCCTCCCCTAATTCCTTTGCCAGCATAGCAGCATAGCGAGATTGGGGAGCCATGATTACTTCTCCATATACCATGGGATGTAGATAGGCTTTGGATTGCTTTTCTATAGCTTGAATAATTTCGGGGGCTCCATGCCCCACATTACTCACACAAATCCCACTCGTAATGTCGATCCACTTTTTCTCTCCTGGCCCATAGAGATAAATTCCGTTAGCATATTCGACCTCTATCCCTATGCTTTCAGGGGAGGTTTGGGCGACGTGGCGGTAAAATAGCTCCTCGTTCATGTGCCAAATTTAGCCAAAAGGGGCCATCTCTATTCTGATTTTTTTCCTATTTTGCCCTCTTAGAAAAAAAATCAAAAAATCTTTAGACATGTTCCAACCATCTCTATTGTCGAAAGTCTATTTAAATGAAAGTCATTACAGTTAGTTGAGCACACTAGACGTACATATTCATGCGGAGCTGGTAGAAGCTTGCAAACAAGGAGATAGACTGGCACAGTTTAGGCTGTACAAGCTCTATTCTAAAGCCATGTATAACATCTGTACGCGTATTCTGGGAGATCCCGATGCCGCCGAAGATGCCTTGCAGGAAGCCTTTATCAGTGCATTTAGAAAGCTCCATACCTTCGAGGGTAGAGCGACATTTGGAGCCTGGTTGAAGAGAATTGTGGTAAATAAATGCCTCAGTATCGTCAGCAGGAATAAAATGTTTACTGAAAGCCTCGATGAAAATATGGAGGTGGTTGAAGAAGTTGAAGACACGGGCAGCATTTTGGAGTCTGAATTAAACGACAAAGCCGTTTATGAAGCGATTAAAAAATTGCCCAATGGATGTCGAGTTATCTTTACACTATATCAATTGGAGGGCTACGACCACCAGGAGATCGCGGATATACTCGGGGTTTCAGTCTCTACTTCCAAGTCGCAATATCATCGAGCGAAGAAACTGCTGAAGGAACAGTTACAAGACATTGTCATGCGACACTAACAAAAAGATTTTATGTGGAATGTAATTGAAAAATATATCAAAGAGAATCGGGAGGCCATCGACAGGGATGAGCCTCGTGAGGAGCTCTGGGACCAAATCGCGGCACAATTGCCCTCGAAAGCACCGGTCCAGGATCAGGAGCCAGGAGATGTTGCTAAAGTAAAGCCCCTTTCCATAATGATGGTCCTGAGGACAGCCGTTGCGGTCTTGATTCTGGGAGCAATTGGAACGGGTTTGTATAACAATTTCGTTGCTGAGAAGCACCTGGAGCTAAAGTCTCTCCAAAGTAGCTTGCTGGATCATAAACAAGTGGATTCTTATCCGGACCTGAGAAAGATCGATTCATCTTTCGTTGCAGAAGCCAATCAGCTTCTCCGGGTCATCAATGGATATGATCTCGATAATTATACCTTTGTAAAGCCTTTTAGAGAGGAATTGGATGAGCTGGATCGTCTGCATAATATGCAGAAAGATCGACTTGAGAAAGAAGGTCTGAGTGAAGAACTTAAAACTCAGATCAACAATACCTATCACGAAAAATTACTCTTGCTGGAAAAACTCCTGAGAGCACTCAACGCAGAAGAGAACTAGCAAAGAGATAACGTAAGATAAAAGATCACGTTTAAAAAAGGGAAGCATGCAACCAATGCTTCCCTTTTTGCTTCTGTTCTTTATGCGAAAAGTCCATCCCAAAAGCTTTTCGATTTAATTACTACTTAATTAACCACATACTTTACACATGAAATTTATTCAAACGATCATCTTGTCTCTGATCTGCATGTTCATGTTGACCGGTCAAGTACACGCGCAGAAAAAGAAAGCTGTTAAAGGCAATGGAAATATTGTCAAAGAAACCCGAGAATTCTCCTCCTTCAGCGGAGTACAGGTAGGAGGAGCTTTTGATGTAGAGATACACAAAGGTAGTGCACACCAGGCCAGTATTGAAGCTGACGAAAATGTAATGGATCGCATCAAAATGGAAGTGAAAAATGACATCCTTCGCATAAAAATGGACGGATGGGTACGAAAAGTAAATAAGCTGAAAGTAGTTCTGATCATGGATGATCTGGAATACCTATCCGCTTCCGGTGCTTCTGATGTAGAAGTTGTTGATGACTTCTCTTCAAATAGTTTTGACCTTCATGCCAGCGGTGCAGCAGACATTTCTTTGAGCATCAATACCGATGACCTCAAAATAAGTATGTCGGGTTCCTGCGATATTGAGCTGGAAGGAAAGGCTGATGATGTACAAATCAGTATGAGCGGTGCTTCTGATCTGGATGCGGATGACATGAGAGCTAAATCCGTTGACATTCAATCCTCTGGTTCCAGTAGTGCACATGTACATGCTACTGAAAGACTGATCGCTTCAGCTTCCGGAGCTAGTGATATTAACTGTGAGGGAAATCCGTCCAAAACACAAGTTAAATCATCAGGTGCATCAGATATAGATGTAAACTGATCTATAAAATAGATACGAAAAAGGGCCGACTCATGAGTCGGCCCTTTTTTTGTACACATAAATGGATTTTGGTCCCAAATTTCTGCTTGGCATATTATTTGCTCCTAATTAAAGCAGTGGATCTGACTCATATTACTATACCTGTCAATCCCAATCTTACCATTCTGATTTAAACGCTTCAGCTTTATCCAAAGCATGAAGGATTTTTTGTTTTATTTCTTACTCTTTATATTTTTTGATTTTTCGTAAATTAGAATCAAATGTGCGCCTATTTGGGTTTTTTGCTGCATTTGTATTCCTATTTTCATATGAATACTTACCCTTTTAAATATTGATTTAGAAAAACAGTTCGCGCAAGGAAAATGACCATTCGCGCTAAATATAAAGCTGTTCATGCTAAGGAAACTCACAGATCGGCCCGAAAGTGCTAATATTGTATTGAAAGGGCGATAATCCTGGATTACAAGAGCAAGGGCTAGGGTTGATTCATCCCACAGTGGATTTGAGTCCCCTAGTTTTTTTTTGGCCTATTTTTGATAAGGAGGCTAAATTTTACGAAAAGGTCGCAGCTTCGATATCAAAAGAAGTTGCGATCTTTTCTTTTGTGAAAAATGGATTTACCTCTTTTTGCCTTATCCAGGTAAAATTTTATCCGAAAAATTCGTTCTTATATATGAATTAGTCTCGATGAAGACTTGCTTTTGCAGTTTCAACGAAATGTGCTAGATTCATTTGCTATAATATACATGACCCAGTTCAGCCACATTGAAGAACAAAAACCTGTCCTGGGTCTCGCACCTATCTATACAAGATTACAGAGATGACGCGACAAAGCTGGGCATGGTATACGATTCTGGGTATTTTCTACATAGGCCTCATTTGGATGGTCTATGGCTTTTATTCTAAAAGTCAGGAAATACGCGCTACCAAAGTGGTAGAAGGATTGAATGCCGAATTTGAGGGGAATGACTGGATCACCTGGGAAGACACACGCAAAGGAGTAGTCGTCAAAAGAATACACCCCCTTTATAAAGGACAGGCAAGTTTTAAAGAATCCAAAGACCAGATCAAAGTAGGGGACAGGCTGCGAAAAATCGGAGCCAAGGAAATCTTCAATGCTAGTGTAGCAGATAAGATTGCTGCCGAAAATCCACCTCCTAAACCTGAAGCCTTTTACCTCGTTCGTACAGATCCAACGCTATATGAAGAGAATATTTCCATCTTGATGGAGAAAGGTTTTCGCCTCGCATTCTCTTTTAATGAGATCGGCACCTATTGGTATTTGCTGGGCTGGCTATTGGGAATTGGTTCTTTTGTGGGCATCATCATGCTCGCCATTCTTTTTCCTTTATTCCGCAGCAATATCAAGGATAATGTTCCCATGGTAGGGCTAGTGGGTAGTGCCTTCATTTTCTTTATGCTGCAGATGATGCGGCACCTCTACTTAGTGATTGAAAATGATCTTTCATCTACCGGCTTTGAAAAACTCTTTGTCCTGCTGTATCCCTTGCTGACCTTTATGTATGTGGGATTCTATTTCCACTTCAAAGTCAGCACCCGAAACTCTCTCTTCAGCATTCCGACCGTAATAGTAGCTGGATACCTCATATATGAGATTTTCAAGCTTGTTTATATAGATCAACAACTCAAGCATTTCCACGACCTTATTGAGCAATATGTAGTGATTTTCTTTTTGCTGCATACCCTGGCGGCGGTCGCGATGTTTTTGCTGGAAAATTGGCGGACGAGAAGTTTGCGTAGCTTTCTGGGCTTAGGTATCATCGGCCTGATCTCAGCTTTGGGATTGGCGTATTATGGCATGTTGGACTATACCAGTGTAAACTGGTTCTATAAAGAACATGCTTTCTTTGTCTATTGCCTGCTACTTTTCTTCCCACTGGTAAATGCTACCTTCTTACAACTGCAATTTGGTAAGGTAAGTCTCGTTGTTACCCAAAGTATCCAGTATCTGGTTTCTATTATCATGATTCTGGTACTATATCTGGTAATTACCCAGTTGTACAATTATGTTCATACAGGTATACAATACAGACAGATTCTCGAATTTGCTACTTTGGTATTTGTAGTCGTGATTCTACGCCTGCTCTACCTGGCCAATGAAAATAAATTCAGAAAGTACTTTGTTACTCCTCAGCAGGAAAGATTGCGCAAGTTCAAGACCTTCATTGCCCGAATTCCTCAATACACTAATTCAGAATTATTGAGAAAGGATTTGATCGGGGAAATGGTAGATTATTTCAATGCTGAGACGGTACACTTGTGGTGGAATGTGGATCAGCCCGAAAGTGCAGCTGAGCAGCGTTACCATGTGAAGCAGGAAAACATCTACCGGGAGTTGATGAATAATAACACGGTTTGGTCCAAAACCAAAGAGATTGCGACCTTCCGCTTGAGCAGTGAATTGGAAAAATCGGTATTGGATTCTTCTTATACCCTGATCTGTCCCATTACGATAGATGTAGATACCTATGCGCTTTTGATGTTAGGGAGAAAGAAACGAGGCGTATACAACCTGACCGATTTGGAGCTGATTTCACAATTGATTCAGCAGACTCAGTTGACCCTCAATGTGCTGCAAATGGTAGTACGGGAAAAGTCTCTGATTCAGCAGACCTATGAGGCCAACCTTACAGCCTTACGTTCGCAGATCAATCCCCACTTCCTTTTCAACACCCTCAACTCCATTGGAGAACTGGTGCATGAATCCGCAGACCTGGCAGAAGAGGCTTTGGAGAAACTGGCTTTCATTTTCCGCTATACCCTCAATAAATCCAGTGAGAACTTTGTAAGCCTCTCAGATGAAATGAGTTTGATTCGTACCTATCTGGATTTGGAAAAGGTTCGATTTGGGGAAAGACTGAACGTTCATCTCTCGGTTAGTCCGGAAGTAAAAGATGTACCCGTACCTTCCTTCATCATCTCTACTTTGGTGGAAAACTGTATCAAACACGGCATCTCAAAAATCCTGCATAAAGGACTGGTTTCTGTGGAGGCCAGTAGGGAAGACAATTACCTGGTGGTAGAAGTTGTAGACAACGGACCCGGTATAGATCTTTCACGCATTTATAAGAGTCATGGACTTTCAAATAGCATTGCGCGTTTGGAAAATATATACGAGTTAAAGAACCTCTTGTACTTCGAAAATACCGGTGAAGGGACTTATGTACGGCTGAAAATTCCGCTTGTAGATCTCCCCCAACTGAAGTAACTTGGTTTCAGGCACGAGTTTTGAAGGGCTCTTTTTAATCTACCCGTTCTTTCCCCAAAAATATTCACGCTCCTATTGTAATATTTGTGATAATTCCGGATTTAAGATTTCTATTTAAAAGATTTCTTTGCCTCATGCGTTACTTATAGGAATAACTATTATACTTTTCATATGTCAAAATTTCGAGTACTGATCGCTGACGACGAACTTCCTGCACGTAATAAAATGAAGCGCTTATTGAAAAAGATCAATGAGGTAGAGTTGGTACATGTTGCAGAGAACGGGTTTGATGCACTGGAGCATATTCACTCCTTGAAGCCTGATCTGGTATTTCTGGATATTGAGATGCCCGGAATGAATGGCCTGGAGGTAGCTGAAAATATTGAGATGGACGAAATGCCCTCAGTAGTTTTTGCTACGGCTTACAGTGAGCACGCGATCAAAGCTTTCGAGCTGAATGCTCAAGATTACCTGCTCAAACCATTTAATGAAGATAGACTGAGATCCGCCATAGACAAGGTGGCCAGCAACAAATCAGGAACTGTACTCGATAAAAAGAAGATTGCACAAATTCTTAAATCAGAACTGGCTGAAGACATTAAGACTCCTTTCGCTAACAAAGTTCCGATTCCAACCAGAGACCGTTACAAATTGGTAGATTACTCTGAGGTGGTGTGCATAGAAGTAGAAGAAAGAAGTGTACGTCTCTTTACCAAAGAAAAATCATATCTCCTCAACCATACCCTGGATACATTTGAGCGTAAATTGCCCGGAGATCAATTCTTCCGCATCAACCGCTCCTGCATCATCGGCCTGAAGCATGTAAAGGAGATCGTCATATGGTTTGGAAATCGTTTCAAGATCATTTTAAGCAATGACAAAGAAGTAATTTCCAGTCGCGAGAAATCAAAGATCCTCAAGCAAGTCCTTAAGTTCTAGGAAAAACGCTTGTAAAAAGACAAATTGCCCGAGAATTGCGATTCTCGGGCAATTTTGCTTTAACACTCCTATGGCACGCATCAGCCTTGTACCTACCCCTGTCGGAAATCTGGAAGACATGAGTTTTCGGGCGGTTCGCATCCTCAAGGAAGCGGACCTCATCGCTGCTGAGGATACCCGGACCTCCGGGATATTGCTCAAGCATTATGAAATCGATACCCCCAAGCTTTCCCTGCACCAACACAATGAGCATAGCAAGGTGCCTCAGCTACTGGAGCGTCTGGAAAATGAAGATTTACATTTGGCATTAGTTAGTGATGCAGGAACACCCGGTATTTCTGATCCAGGGTTTTTGTTGGTGAGAGAAGCAGTAGCCAGAGGCATAGTCGTAGAAACTTTACCAGGAGCCACCGCTTTTGTTCCGGCCCTCGTAAGTAGTGGTATACCTTGTGATCGCTTTGTCTTTGAAGGCTTCCTTCCGGTTAAAAAAGGGAGGCAAACTCGCTTCAATTCTTTAGTGGAGGAAAGCCGAACTATGGTTTTTTATGAATCCCCACATCGAATCGAAAAAACAATCCGGCAGATGGCTGAGTTTTTCGGAGAGGAAAGGCAAGTTTGTATCTCTCGAGAACTAAGCAAACTTCATGAGGAGCATATCAGAGGAAGCCTTGCAGAAGTACTTGAAAATATATCAAAAAGAAGCTTGAAAGGAGAGATCGTAATTGTCCTTGCAGGTAAGCCCTGATCCTGCCATATTGGCGTGCCTTCTGAAATTAAGGCTGGATTTCCAGCCTTGGAACAGATTTCGCATCTTTACAGCAAAATTCCCGAATATACATCAATGGAATCTATAGATCTGAGCAAAATCGACCTTGAACTGCAGGCGCTTCTTAGGAAAACAGGTAAGTATGTGGTAGATGAATTTAAGCATTTTACTTACAAAGAAGTTAAGTTTAAAGGCGATAATGACCCCTTTACTTATGTAGACGTAACTACAGAAGAGATTTTGAAGAAGGGGTGTGCAGGATTGATTCCGGGTTCAGGTTTTATTACAGAGGAAACAGCCGCAGAAGAGGGGGAAAACGCATATACCTGGATTATCGACCCCATAGACGGGACTGCCAATTTTACACACGGAATTCCTCACTTCTGCATCAGTATTGCCTTGACCTATGAAGGGGAAACCGTAATGGGGCATATTTACCATCCTGTTTTAGATCAGATGTATGTAGCGATAAAAGGAAAGGGATTTAACCTGGATGGAGAGACTATGAAGGTGAGTCAAAGAAAAGACCTGCGAGAGGGAGTTTTGGGAACAGGTTTTCCCTATGCACATCATTCCTGGGTACCAGATTATTTAGGACTGGTTGCTGATTTGCATCAGGCTTCTCACGGTTTCAGAAGATTTGGAAGCGCCGCTTTGGATCTGGCTTATGTGGCATGTGGAAGATTGGATGGTTTTTTTGAATTTCAGCTCAATTCCTGGGACATCGCTGCTGGTGCACTTATGGTTGAAGAAGCTGGAGGAAAAATCACAGACTTTAGTGGAGGAGATGGATATTTAAGTAAGCGAGGAACCATAGCCAGCAATGCTTACGTACATGAGGATATTCAGAAGGCCATAGAAGCCCGAGGATTTGCTGACAGATTTCACGAATTAGAAGAGTCAAAGAGCTAGTTTCACAGAACTCCTCTTTGTAAATTGTATCTATATTTCAATAAACATGAAAAGTTTTATTCAGAAGCTTTTTCCCTCGAAAAAAGACAAAGATGTGAAGGCTCTGGAGCCTTACGTGGAGAGTGTCGCCGAGGAGTATGAAAAGCTACACAACATTTCCGATGATGAACTTCGTGGCAAAACTGAGGAGTTCAAGGCTCGGATCAATGAATACACAGCAGAAATAAGAGAGGATATTAAGGAGCTGGAAAAAGAAGCTGCCGAGATAGAGGATATCACTGCAAAAGATGAGATTTTCAACCAGGTCGATGAACTTAATAAAGAACTCTATACCCAAATAGATGAAGTACTGGAGGAGTTGATCCCCGAGGCTTTTGCCGTTGTAAAAGAAACGGCTAGAAGGCTTACGGAAAACGGGCAATTGACCGTAACAGCCAATGACTACGATAGAGAGCTGGCCAAAGACAAACCACATATTGTCATTGATGGGGATAAAGCTACCTGGAAAAATTCCTGGTTAGCTGCAGATGCGGAGATCAACTGGAACATGGTTCACTACGATGTACAGTTGATGGGAGGAGCCGTTCTACATTCTGGTAAAATTGCGGAGATGGCTACAGGGGAAGGTAAAACCCTGGTTGCTACCCTTCCTGTATACCTGAATGCCATTACAGGACTTGGTGTGCATGTAGTAACGGTTAACAACTACTTGGCTAAAAGGGATGCCCAATGGAATGCACCTATCTTCCAGTTCCATGGTTTGAGGGTTGACTGTATTGACCTTCACCAACCTAATTCAGACGAAAGAAGGAAGGCCTACAAAGCAGACATTACCTATGGAACCAATAACGAATTTGGGTTCGACTACCTCCGGGATAATATGACTACGCACCCGGAGTTTTTAGTTCAGGGAAAACACTTCTTTGCGATTATAGATGAGATTGACTCGGTACTGATTGATGAGGCGCGTACTCCACTAATTATTTCGGGTCCGGTTCCACGCGGAGATCAGCATGAATACAATGAACTGAAGCCACGTATTGAGCGATTGGTTCGTGAACAGAAAAAGCTCATCAACAAATACCTGGCCGATGCAAAGAAGAAGATAGAGGGAGGAGATGCGGGTTCTGATGAAGGAAATGGAGGCCTGGATTTATTTAGGGCTTATCGGGGACTTCCGAAAAACAATGCCCTTATCAAGTATCTAAGTGAGCCTGGTTCAAGGGCTATCCTTAATAAGGTTGAAGGCTTTTACATGCAGGATAATTCCAAGCATATGCATGTAGCCGATGATCCGCTTTTCTTTACCATTGATGAGAAAAACAACCAGATCGAGATGACCGATCGGGGACGTGAACTCATCGCTAATTCCGGAGAAGATGCGAATCTTTTTGTCCTTCCGGACATCGGCGTTTCATTCGTGGAGATTGACAATGATGAAAGCCTGACGGATGATGAGAAGCTGAAAAAGAAAGATGAAGTAGCCAGAGATTATGGCGAAAAGTCTGAAAGATTGCATGCAATCAACCAGCTCCTGAAAGCCTATACACTTTTTGAAAATGATGTAGAATATATCGTTCAGGATGGTAAGGTAAACATCGTCGACGAACAGACAGGTCGTGTGCTTCCAGGACGTCGTTATTCAGATGGTTTGCATCAGGCGATTGAGGCGAAGGAAAATGTGAAGGTTGAAGCTGCCACCCAAACCTTTGCGACCGTTACCCTGCAAAACTATTTCCGGATGTACCATAAACTGGCCGGAATGACAGGTACTGCAGAAACGGAGGAAGCCGAATTTTTCGAAATCTACAAGCTGGATGTTACCGTCATTCCTACCAACCGTCCAATTGCACGGGATGATAGAGATGATTTGGTATACAAGACCAAGCGTGAAAAATTCAATGCAGTAATTGAAGAAGTACAGATCCTACAGGAAAAAGGAATTCCGGTATTAGTCGGTACAACTTCAGTAGAGGTTTCTGAGCTACTTAGTCGTATGCTAAAGCGGGCACGTATCCCGCACAATGTGTTGAATGCTAAACAGCACCAGCGAGAGGCAGAAGTGGTAGCAGAAGCAGGAAAGCCAGGAGCAATTACAATCGCAACCAACATGGCGGGTCGTGGTACAGATATCAAGCTGGGAGAAGGAGTCAAAGAGAGTGGAGGTCTGGCCATCATCGGTACTGAGCGTCATGAATCCCGTAGGATTGACCGCCAGTTAAGAGGCCGAGCAGGGCGTCAGGGAGATCCCGGACAGTCGCAGTTTTATGTATCTTTGGAAGATGACCTCATGCGTCTATTTGGTTCGGAAAGAATTTCCAAAATCATGGACCGTATGGGATTGAAAGAAGGAGAGGTGATTCAGCATAGCATGATCTCTCGTTCGATCTCCAATGCCCAGAAAAAAGTAGAAGAAAACAACTTCGCCATGCGTAAGCGTCTGCTTGAGTATGACGACGTAATGAATAATCAGCGCGAGGTAATCTATCGCCGCAGAAGAAACGCTCTCTACGGTGATCGAATCAAAATCGACCTCGACAACATGCTCTATGACTTCTGTGGCGCGCTGATCAATTCTAGATTGGATATGACCGATGCAGAAGGCTTAAGAATGGATACCATTCGTTTCCTTTCTGTTGATCCGGAGATCACCGAACGCGAATTGAATGATGATTCAGAGGAACAACTCACAGAGAAGGTTTATGATAAGGCACAAGCTTATTATAAACGTAAGACAGCTGTTCTGGCGGATACTTTACACAAAGGAATAGCCCGCATCAAAAAGGACAATCCTCAGATTGAGCAGATCCTGATTCCATTCTCAGATGGAAGCAAGCAGCTCCGCATCGTAGTACCGGTTGATAAGGCCTTGGAAACAGAGGGTAGGGCAGTAGTGGATGAATTAGAGAAAGTGGCAACCCTAGCCATCATTGATGACAAGTGGAAACATCATCTCAGAGATATGGACGAGTTGCGTACCTCAGTGCAAAATGCCGTTTACGAGCAGAAAGATCCTTTGCTTGTCTATAAATTTGAGTCTTTCCAACTCTTTCAGCAAATGCTGACCGAGGTGAATCGTCAGGTACTCTCCTTGCTTTTCAAAGCAGATCTTCATGTAGGAGAGCAGCAACAAAAGCAAAAAACCGAACCTCGGCGGGATGATTTCAGTAAGCTTAATACCAAGCATGACTCTGCTTCCAATGAGAAAAAGCGTCAGATGGAAGCTGAAAGAAAAGTGATGGCCGCAGCTGGAGGAGGCGAGCGTCAGCAACAACGTAAGTTGAGCCGTGCTGAACGAAGAGCACAGGAGCGGAAAGCCAAAAAGAAAAGATAATCCTCTTATAAAATAGAGCGGTTAAGCCCTTCAATTTGACCGTTCATGCAACTTAGGGCCGAATCAAGCGATTCGGCCCTTATCTTTATGTTAACAGGTTAAAGTAAAGAATGAGCAAGGGTTAGGGTTGACTCATCCGTAAGGATTTGAGTCCCCTAATTTTTTTATACCTCTAGGTAATGAAAGATGGTGGGGTGTTTGAGTTTTAGAGTGTTAGCGTACGTCTTTCTATTAAAATATTTCTAATCCCAACACACCAACACACAGCAACTCTAAGACGTTTTCCTTATTCTTTAATCTCCCTCTGATCTTTCAAACAAATTTTACAATCTTTCAGCGTTTCAAAGGGAACAACGCCATCACATCCTCCCCAGATAAAGGATTCACATTTTTTGGTTTTGGGACTGTAGTAATAGCGGGTAAAGGCTGCTTTGCATAGGCCGGGATCCGGGCTGAGT
Source organism: Bacteroidota bacterium (assembly GCA_039819665.1). Lineage (GTDB taxonomy): Bacteria > Bacteroidota > Bacteroidia > J057 > J057 > JAWPMV01. The sequence continues at coordinate 31,519 of JBCBRM010000053.1, read as the reverse complement.
AAACAACGGGATTTTGCTGACTCTATAATTGAGGAGCTTGTGGCATCCGCACCTTCCGGCTTTTCAGTGATCTTCTTTTTGCAAGCAGTAAAAGAAATGAAAATGAGTCCCAGGATGATGGGATAAGTAGATAATAGTTTCATGTTGCTTTCTTAATTATGTCAAAAGGGCTGAGCAAATATGAGATTTGCTCAGCCTTTTCTGATTTATTATAATTGATTAGGGAGTTCTAACCAGTTTTTGATTCCAGCTTTCGCTAGCAGATTGGAGATTGAGAAGATAAACCCCTGCTCCTAATTCTCCCAGGCTAATTTCTTTTTCCGTTAGACCTCTTTGCCATACACCCCTGAAGATAAGTTTTCCCTCCAGACTATATAGACTATACCTTAGGTCTTCCATTGCTGGGCCTGGAAGTTGGATATTGATATGCCCCTGATTTGGATTTGGGAATAAACGAATAGCTCCGCCCAATTCATCTTCCAGCCCAGTTTGAAAGTCGGTGCCAAAGGAACGAATTTCATTCGCAGCTTCTCCACATTCATTGATTCCCACCACTCTCCAGAAGTAATTGGTTCCGTAGGCTAGATCAGGAGTGGTCCAACTGGTATCCGCAGTTACTTGAGAGTTGATAATATTGGTAAATGCATTGTCCGAGGCAATTTCCACTCGATAAGAATTGGCATTATCAACCGCATTCCATACCAAAGTAGGATTGATGCTTCTCCCACCGATTTGGTCGTCTGGAGATACCAAGCTGATGTTGGGTACATCTTCCACATGTACGATGATATTCTGGCTTCTGTTATCAAAACCATTTGCTGCTACAATTTCAACCATATAATCTCCTGCCCCGTTAAAACCGAATAAGCGTCCATTAGCAGTTGAATTGGCGGTACCTGAACTTGGATCAAAACTAGCTTCTGCTCCCAAAGGCAGGTTGTTAGCGCTAAGATTAATAGGAGCACCCTGGAATGAATTACCGAGTGTGATACTAAAATCGACAGTATCTCCTACACAGATTTCTACTTCTTCCGTACTTATCGCAAATGAGCTTCCGGTTACTGTACAAATTTCCAGCGTCCATTGGTCCAGGCTTCCTCCGTCTCCATTGGCATTGTCCTCGACTTCCAGGGTCCAAACTCCATTGATAGATTCTCCAATGAAAGCAGCCAGGCTCTCTTGGGGTTGAAACGTTCCTGAGATGGCAGGAGGCGTCGTATTACAGGTTCCTTCTAAAACAGAGTATGCGGTCGAGGCATCATCATCAAAACTCAACAAAAGATTAGCTTCATCACAGAAAGGTTCTGCGTAAACCGTTACCGATGTTCCAGTTGGTGAAATCAATCGAATGATCAGGTCTCCTACCCAGGTGTGAGTAATTCCTAGATTTCTGATCTTCACTCCACTGACCGTTCCATTATCCTGAATCAATTGGGAAGAGCTCACTGTGTTGGTACCAACGGGGCTGATACTTATTCCTAAATTACTTACAGTATAAGGATTACAAAAGAGTGCTCCAGTAGTGAAACGGAAGAAATCAGACCATGTACTTTCCCCACATGCATTTACTCCTCGTACGCGCCAATAATAGGTAACTTCTTCCTGTAATACCCCAGTAGGAAGCTGAAAGCTATTGGTTGTAAGGTCATCGCCACTAGATAGGATATTGAGGAAATTGCTATCGCTAGCTATCTGTACATCATATTCCATGCCTGCCTGCAATTGCCATTCAAGACTCGGAACTACAGAAACATTGGTAGCATTATCTGTAGGAAGACTTGGAGTAGTGCTAACAGGGGCAGTATTGGTCGCATTTATTGTAAGGGGAGTAGTTGAATTTTCAACTCCGTCTGTAGCATTGATATCAAAATTGGCTGTACCATTATAGCCCATGGGTACCTGTATACTAAGGCTGGTCGTTGTACCCGCTGCAATAGGATTTTGACTAAAGGTACCTGTAAAGCCCGTAGGTAATCCACTTAGGCTTAAGGTTACATTACCAGAAAATCCCTGGCCTGCTTCCAGGCTGAATACAACCTCTGCAGGAGAACAGATACTGGCAAGGGTTGGCTCAGCAATGATTGAATTAGCACAGTTCCTTCCATCAAGTACTTCTACGCCGCTTCCGGAAGGATCCAACCAGTCGCTGAGTCGGGAGGTTGAACTTCCCGCGCCTGTCCATGACCTTCTCATCCAACCAAAGACATCGAATTGATTATTGTTGCAGGCAGCCAATCCTCCAAATAGCTGCCCGATTACTTTTCCATTTTTATCAAACAAAGGAGCACCAGAAGAACCTCCTTCAGTTGTTCCCATATCCCAATCAGAAACGACTACATAATTTGAATTGGGATTGGCAGATCCATTTTGTGTTCCGATAAAGGTATTATCGTACTCAAAGCTGATCCTTTTCTCATCTGTATTTGGGTGATGAACACAAACTACAGAATCTGTGTTAAAATTAGCTGAGATATCCCAACCTGCGAAATAAGCATTCGCTGCCGGGTTTACGGGATCATCAAGCTCTACCAGAGTAAAGTCCGAACCTGACCAACCGGCCCTGTATATTGCTCCTGAGTTTGAGGTTGAAAGGGTCCCATTTCCATTGCCACCACTTGGACCACTTCCCGGTGTACGGCAAGAGCTATTCTGAAAGTTCCAGTAAACAACCATAGAGGGGGCATTACTCGCTGAAACACCACAATGATCAGCTGTCATAAAGAATGGCCGGCAATCCTGCGCGGTATTATTAACCAGGAATCCTGTACAAAAGGTGCTTCCATTAAATCCATATACACCAACTGATTGAATAATATCTCTGTAACGGTCGATGATTCCCAAACCATCTGTCGCTCCGCATATCACATCAATGTTGCAAGAACCGGAAAGTAGGGTTGAGAAACCGAGAAAGTCATGATTAATGGAATTGAGGGTCAATTGCAGATTACTTTTTTGCGTAGCCGGTATTTGAACCTCAATAACTAATTGATCTCCTTTTAAAACGGGAGTCCACAGTTGAGCATGATCTTCATTATCGGCTGGAGTGAAAGGGCCCAGTATTTCTTTTTTATCTGGGGAATAAAGGATCATGCTTCCGCCTTTCGGCATTTGATAAGAAGTAAATCCGAGATTTAGAGACTTGGCTCCAGCTGAAGATATACGCATCCTCCATAGACTATTTCCATTTGGGAGTACTTCCCAATTTCCATGGGTAGATGGTTTAATATTAGCATAAACAGTTTTTGCAAATTTAGGTGCACGCCCTGGGGCTCTCCTTTCCATTTCCTCTAGCATCAGAGCTTTATTATCCATAGCAGGCAAAGCGTGTAGTTGTACTTTACTAAGAGGAAATTTCGCTTTTGCTATTCGAGGATCATCCTGACTGAAAAGGGTAGAGCAAAAAAGAAGGGACGTTAACAAACAGGTTAATAAATGCTTCATGTGGATTGAAATAATATTGATAGCAGTTTCGGGTTTATTGTAATAATGGGACAGTTGACCTCTCATTTTCCCCTATGTAAAAAGTGAAAATCTAAAATGCCAGTAGGGCAGGAAGTTATTTAAAAATAGCTTGGTATTAAATGTTGTATACCCCTGTTTCCCCTATGCTGATAATCAAAAGTCAAGGAACAAATTTACTTAATAGGATTCACATTTATCTGAAAGGAAATCTTAGGCAATTCAAAAAACCATTTAGCCCTGATTTTAGAAGCTTGAGCATTAAAATTGACTACTTATACAATAAATACTAGTAAAGCAAGGGTATATTTTTACCTTTGATTCAACAGGTTAAAGTAAAGAATGAGCAAGGGTTAGGGTTGACTCATCCGCAAGGATTTGAGTCCCCTAATTTTTTTATAACCACCCGTAATTAATCCTGTTTATATATTCCATTTATATAAGTATCGACTCTCTGGTAAATTTGCCCTGCGATAGTACCTGGTTCCCATTCACTCAGGATTTCGGACATCTAAGCAGCAAAAATGCCCATTAAAGCAAAATAGAGGACCAAAATCCACTTTTGCCTGTATATTTGTATCAACAGGTTAAAGTAAAGAATGAGCAAGGGTTAGGGTTGACTCATCCGCAAGGATTTGAGTCCCCTAATTTTTTTATACCTATAGGTAATGGAAATATGTTCTCGTGCGCCCGTGTTCATATGTTTTTGAAAAGACTAGCAGAACACGAGAACACAAAAACCCCAGAACACTCAAAACCCTCCCCTCCATTTGCATTTCCTACATTGAGAAAATTATTTATATTCTTGTACATTATTTTATGTAAATAAAAATCTTTCCCCCCTTCATCCCTGATTTCCTTTCCAAACCGGATTTTGTACAACCAACCCTAAAAAATGCCCATTCATGCAGACGGGCATATCAAAAGCTGCTTTTGCCTGTATATTTGTATCAACAGGTTAAAGTAAAGAATGAGCAAGGGTTAGGGTTGACTCATCCGCAAGGGTTTGAGTCCCCTAATTTTTTTATACCTATAGGTAATGGAAATGTGAGCTCGTGCGCCTGTGTTCATGTGTTCTCGTAGGATGTCTTATCTAAAAACAACCGCAACACTAAAAGACCACAACACTTTTCCAATCATCCACACCACCTGAACTCAAGACCACCAGAATACGTGAACACTCCAATCATAACCTTTTCTTAATCCCATCCTCCATCCAGTTTAAGATAGAAATCAGACCTTTATCTACAGAAATCTTATTCAGGAAATTATGGGTTACCTTCTCATAGCAGCATTTGTACAGGCTTTGGTAGCTCTCTATTTATTGAGGAAAAATTTCTATAATCAGAAAGCCGAATTTTTCCTATGGATGTATCTTGCCCTCACAGCAGTCCACCTAAGTATAAAATTCTTCCTGTATGAGGTAGTAAATGATGATTTTCTTTTTACTCATTTTGTTACCTCCTTTTCACTTGGGTATGGTCCGTTATTCTACCTCTACTTCAAAACTAAACAAGAACCCTCACAAAGATTAAAAATAAGGCATTGGCTACATCTCTTACCAATGTTTATTTTAACCATATTTTACCTTATTGTATTTAGCATATTCATTTACTCTGCCAATAGGGGGCTCCTCAAGTTGTATTCATTGATTGCAGCGGTGAGTATTGTCATTTCGCAGCTTAGTTATTATGGATATATCCTCACTCAATTATATCGCCTCCCAAAAGAAAAACTCACACATCTGACATGGCTAAAACCCAATATGTGGATAGCCATTGTGCCCTGTGTGCTGGTGATTGTTTCTATTGTATTTCATTTAAACCCAATTTATGTAAGATACTTGGGGTATACAGGTATCTTTATTTTAGTAATCAATATCTTGAGGAATGGTATCAGTATTCCTGAGCAAGAGCAGGAAGTAGAAGTTGAGAACCCGAATAACTCCAAATATGAAAAATCGGGCATCGACCAGGATCTTTCCAAGGCATATATGTTAGCATTGGTGGACTTGATGGAAAATGAAAAGCTCTTCCTTGATTCTGAACTCAATCTGGCGAATTTAGCCAATCGTTTGAACATCCCTCCTCACCATTTAACTCAGGCAATCAATACCCAGCTTGGCAAGAATTTCTATCAGTTTATAAATGAGTACCGAATCGAATATGCGAAATCCCGGATCAAAGCTCTCCCTTCTGAAAACCTCCTTCAAATAGCCTTTTCCAGTGGCTTTAAATCAAAAACTACTTTCAATAAATACTTCAAACAACAGTTTGGTCAGGCTCCTTCTGATTTTAGGAAACATATCCAGTTACAGGATTAATATTCTCACTACAAATTGGTTACATAAAGATCATATTGATTAAATAATTGATAATCAAATGATTGTAGATTGTTTCGTCCCCTCAAATGTACGTCCCAAGTAGGGCGAACGATTTTTTTGGTCCTGCTTGCTATCCTTATCCTGCATTCTAACCAAAATTATCATTTACATGAGCATCAATATTTTTCTAAGGAAATGGATCCTGACTTTGGTAGTTCTGCTGGCTAGTGTTTGTATTGCATTTACCCAGAATACTGCAACCATTTCAGGATTGGTAAAGGATCAGAATGGTCCACTTCCCGGGACCAGTATCCGGATAAAAGGAACGACAACTGGGACCTACACAGATTTAACCGGAAACTTCCGGCTTACAGGATTATCAGAGGAAAAGATCACCTTGATTATCTCCTTTATTGGATATGAAACGACTGAAGTTTCTGTAGAAGCTGTCAACGGAAAGACGACTAACGTTAAAGATATCCTGCTACAGGAATCAATTACTTCTCTCAAAGAAGTAGTAATCAAAGGCTCTTTCATCCCTTCTCAAATGAGAGCTTTAAGCATCCAGAAAGAAGCTCCAAATATTCAGAATGTAATCGCTGCTGACGCAATCGGAAAGCTTCCAGACAGAAATGCTGCTGAGGCTGTACAAAGGATTCCCGGTGTATCTATTGAAAGAGACCAGGGAGAAGGACGTTTTGCTTTGGTAAGAGGAACTCCCAGTGAATGGAATTCCAATTTGGTAAATGGAGACCGGCTTCCTTCTACAGATGGATTTAGTGGATCAAGACAAATAGCATTAGATGTGATTCCATCAGAATTGATAGAATATGCCATCGTTAGCAAGGCATTGACTCCTGATATGGAAGGTGATGCCATTGGTGGTTCTATCAACTTCCTTACCAGAACCGCTCCTGAGGAGCAAGTGCTCAATGTCAGCCTTGCCGGTGGATATAATGATCAGATTAGAGAAGGGAACTATAACACTTCCCTTATCTACGGAAATAAGTTTGGCAAATTTGGATTTTTGGTTTCTGCTGCAATATGGAACCGACCCTGGGCTTCTGATAATTATGAGATGGAATACAATTTCGATCTCCCAGGAAGTCAGGGTTTCTCTATCAATAATCAGCAGTTTAGAGACTATGAGGGTGAAAGAAATACGTTGGGACTGAATCTGGCCATGGAATACGAACTGGGTCAGAACAGCAAGATATATGCAAGAGGAATTTATGACATTTTCACGGATAGAGAATTTGCCCGTGAACACATCTACAACTTCCCCGAAGGACCCGATGAAGATCCGGTAGGAGTAGCTGAGATTAGAGTTCGTAATGCAGGCTTCAAAACTCGACTAAGTGGTGGAGAAGTAGGAGGTAATCATGAACTCAACAATAAGTTGGTATTTGATTGGAAAGCTTCTACTTACACCACGGACGTTACTTTCGGAGATGATATTCCTACAGAACTGGATGGAAGTAGTGGTATCCAATTGGCTACCTTCCAACAGCCAGGCGTAACTTTCAACAATGTTTCCAATGACAATTTCGTGTACTGGGATTTTGATTCTCCCAATGGGATAGGTGGCTCTGGTGAGGCATTTCAGCCCGGTATTAATGAACCCCTGGTTCCACAGGGAATGTTCAACTTCCTTTCCGGTTTGTTCATTGGAGATTCTAACGAGGAAGATATTAATGGACAAGTTAATTTTAACTATGAAGCTTCTTCCAAGGCAAAGTTTAAATTTGGAGCCAAGTACAGGAACAAGAGAAAAACTTCTGTAAACAGACAGGATTTCTACATTCCTCTAGCCTTATTTGGTGCGCCATTTCCTCTAACCTTCTTAGGTGATCTGGCAAGTGAAGATTATGACCTGAAAGGAGGATTCTTACAAGAATTTGACCAACCGTATAATAATCTTCTATTAACCCAAATGCCTACGAGAGGAGCATTAAATGATCTTATTGCCGCTACTTATGCTGACACAGATGCCTTTTTCCCAGCCGCTGCCTTCCCTATTGAACTGGTGAGCTATGATGGAAGGGAAAATGTAATTGCTGCTTATGGAATGGGTGATTGGAAGTTGTCAGATAAGCTCTCTCTTCTGGCAGGTTTGAGATTTGAGCAAACCAGTGTAGACCTTAATGGATTTAACCAGGATACGGCTGGGGTAATCACCTCTATCAATGCGACTTCCAGCTATGGCTCCTTGCTTCCTATGGTACATTTGAAGTTTACTCCTCAGGAAAATTTCAACCTTCGTGCTGCAGTAACAAGAAGCATGGCAAGACCCAGCTTCGTTGACCTTAATCCAAATACAACTGTTAACGACATTGGTGGAGGATTGACTCAGATCGACAGAGGGAACCCAGATCTGCAGCCTACCTACTCCTTGAACTTTGACCTGTTGGGCGAATATTACTTCAAAGATGTAGGGATCGTTTCTGCAGGTGTTTTCTACAAAGACCTGACAGATTTGATCTTTACCAACCTTAGTCAGGAGACGTTGAATGGAGAGGTAGTTCGTATATCCGAACCAAGAAATCTGAAGAATGCAAGATTGATAGGATTTGAATTAGCATTCTCCAAAAGATTCAGTACACTCCCGGGCTTCCTGGGCGGATTTGGTATAGATGCTAATTATACCTTTACAGATTCAGATGTTGAGGTGCCTACCTTTAATCAGGAAACACTGGAGGAAAGCATTTCCGAGCAAACGTTGATAGGTCAGCCCAAAAACATCTACAACTTCTCACTCTTCTATGAGAAATATGGCTTCACTGCGAGAATCGCTGCCAACTTTAAAGGAGAATACATCGACGAGTATAGAATCGAAGCGGGTCCTGATCACTATAGATTCTATGATAAGAACCTGACCCTCGACTTCAGTGCTTCTTATGCGATCTCTGACAAGATCAGAATCTTTACCGAAATAAATAACCTAACTAATGAGCCATTGAGATACTTCCATGGTATCACAGAGCGTCCTGAGCAGATTGAGTTTTACTCTATCAGAGGGCAGGCTGGAATTAGATTTTCTCTTTAATTTGATATACATGCCGGAGGTTCAAATTTGAACCTCCGGTATTATTTTATGGGCATGACGAATTTATCATACCACACAATCTTATCCCTGGCACTGAGTGTGCTTATGCTTGCTGCCTGCGGGAATTATACAAAACAAGAACGTCCGGAAAGATCCTTAACGGAGAAAATCTACCTGGAAAGGAATGAGGACAAATCCGCCTTAGTTGCCACGCCTAAAAGTGGTTTCCAATTGTTTGAAGTCAATGCACTGGGAGAAGCTGGCGATGAAATTAAGCTAGCAGCTGATGGAAGTTTGGAATATGAAGCTGGAGAGGAGCAGGCAAAATTTCTCGCCCTTATGGGGCAAGATACTTTTCTGCTTGCAGAAAGACATATTGATACCAAAGTAACTCCCAATATCAGAGATTTGGGAGGACTTTTTACTGAGGATGGATATCAAGTAGCCTGGGGGAGAATTTTCCGTTCGGGTAAGTTATCTGAAGTAGAAGAAGCTGACCACAAACTTCTGTCTTCACTCGGGATGACTAGTATCGTTGACTTTAGATCGCCGGAAGAAGTTGAAGAAGATCCCGATAAGTGGCCTGAACTGGATAAAATCAATCATATAGCTCTACCAATAGGGGTAGGAGATAATGATGGATGGAGAGAAAAATTGAAAGAAGATGATTTCGATCCCAAAGCTTTTATGCAGGAAGCCAATCGTGGGTTTGTCAGAGAGCAACAAGCTGTTTACACCCATCTCTTCGCTTTGCTTCAGGACCCTTCAAACTATCCTTTGCTCTATCACTGTTCTGCAGGCAAGGATCGAGCAGGCTTTGCATCGGCTATGATTTTATCTGCTTTAGGAGTAGATCGAAATACCATCATCGAAGAATACAGCCTTTCTTCCTATTACCTTCATGATCATGGGGAAAAAATGCTTGCTCAGGCTGCTCGTTTCATGGGCATTGATGAGGAAAAACTAAGACCTATGATGGGAGTAGAGCCCTCTTATATCGGTGCTGCATTTGAGGTAATAGATAATGAGTATGGAGGAGTAGATGAATACTTGTGCAAGGAGTTGAAAGTATGTGAAGCCGAAAGGGAAAAACTCAGACAAATTATGCTTCACAACTATACAGGAAAAAGTCTGGCTTGTAATTCAGAGCTTGAAGTTGACCTTCCCGAGGATTGCGATAAGATAACTTTACATCAACCCTTACTGGGAGCAAAAAACTTTAGAGAAATCAGTTTAGCCTCTGATTCTGAGTTAAAACTGAAGGAAGGGAAGCTTTTTCGTTCTGATGCTCTACATAATCTTCAGGATCAGGACATAAGGTACCTCGAAGATTTGGGAGTGAAAACCATCATAGATTTTCGTAATTCCAGTGAAATTGCAGATGATCCGGATAAAAAGATTGCTTCTGTAGAAAATTTCCTCAACCCAGCAATAAAAAGAAGTAAAAACCGACTAGGTGTACTTGAGGATACGGTTTTGTATAAGCTGGTCCGCACCTGGTTTATAGAAGGAGAGTATGAAAAAGTAGATAGCGTACTAGGAGATCTGGACATGGATATGGATGAGGCACGCAAAGCTCGTTATCAATCTTTTGCTTTCGATTACAAAGACGAGATGAGCACCTTTATGAAAACTCTGACAAAGGAGGAGAACTATCCTGTGATTTTTCATTGTCAGGGAGGAAAGGATAGAACTGGTTTTGCTTCAGCCCTCCTTATGAAAAGCCTGGGTTTTGATGAAAGGGGCATCTTCAATGATTTCCTCACAACCAATCTCTATACTTTTGAGGACATCGAAGACTTTCATAAAACTGGAATCAAAAATCTGACTCCAACTGTAGGAGCGCATAAAGAACATTTACTTTCTGCTCTTCAGGCTGTAGAAAAAGAATATGGTTCATTTGATAACTACCTCGCGAAAGGTTTAGGTCTAACTCAAGAAGACATCGCTAGTATTAAAGCCAATTTACTCACTGAGAGTAAATGAGGCTCAGAGAATATTGTGTTTGCATAGGGTGTGTTGGCTAATCCTGGTCAGCGCATCCGTTTTTATTCCTCCTTCAATCCCTCTACTGCTAAAAAGTAGCCTTTTGTCCCCATACCCGAAATCATCGCTTTACATACCGGGCTGATAACCGAAGTATGCCTGAATTTTTCTCTGGCAAAAATGTGAGAAATATGGACTTCAATGATGGGAATGGAAAGCATGCCCAATGCATCCTGCAAGCCATAGCTGTAATGAGTGTATGCTCCGAGATTCACCACCAGGCCTTTGAGTTCGCTGTCATGAAAAGCTTCTTGGATACGATCGATCAGTGCGCCCTCTGAATTGGACTGAAAATAATGGATGTCCATTTCTGGATATTTGGCTCGGATAGCTGCCAGAATATCCTCGAAGGTTTCAGAACCATATATTTCAGGCTGGCGTTTGCCAAGCATATTGAGATTGGGGCCGTTAATGATCAGAATCTTCATGATAATTGGAAAAGGTGGTTCGGTGGGCTAATTTAGGAGATATTTCGCAGAACTCATGACCTGGAAAGATGCCATACGAGAATATGAACTGCACCTCAAAGTAGAAAGAGGGGTCGCAGAAAATTCCCGCAAGGCATACCTAACCGATATTTATCGCTACAGAATCTGGGCCGAAGAGACCGAGGGCATTCTTTCCCCCAAAGACATTTCCCTAGAACATCTACGAGAATTTCTGACGTATCTGGTAGAAAAAGTGGAGCTCAGTGAGAGAAGCCTGGCAAGAAATATCTCTGCTATACGCTCCTTCCATGGCTATCTTTTTATGGATTCCTGGCTGGATGCTGATCCTAGTGATTTATTGGAGCTACCACGTTTTGGGAGAAAGATGCCAACCGTATTGTCTGTACCTGAGGTGGAGGCTATGTTGGCGAGTGTGGATATGAAAAAGCGAAATGGAGTGAGGAATCGAGCCATGCTGGAAATGCTTTACGGAGCAGGTTTACGCGTTTCCGAACTCATCAATCTTCAAATCCCTCGTGTATTTTTTCAGGAAGGCTTTATTCAGATCATTGGCAAGGGGAATAAAGAACGACTGGTTCCCATCGGTGGGCCTGCGCTGGATAGTTTGGCAGTCTATGTAAAAGAGGTGAGAGGAGAGTTATTGAAGGCGAAAGAAGACCCGGGCTATGTGTTCCTCAATAAAAGCGGGAACCAAATCTCTCGCATCATGGTGTTTAAAATTGTGAAAGAAGCGGCACTTGCTGCCGGGATCAATAAAAACATAAGTCCCCACACTTTCCGTCATTCATTTGCTACGCACCTGGTCGAAGGAGGCGCTGATCTGCGAGCCGTTCAGGAAATGCTTGGACATGAGTCGATCACGACGACGGAGATTTATTTGCACATGGATCGTGAATACTTACGGGAAGTGCATACACTCTATCATCCCCGAAAATAGCGGAGTTGACTATAAGCCTGATATTGACCAATTTAAAAGAAGAGGTCATATTATGCGCTACTACTATCTCATCATTTGCATGCTGCTTGCCTTTTCTTGTGAGCAGCCGAAAGAAAGCTATACGGATTATTCAACATGGGAAACCTATAGCGGAGATCCCACAGGAGCCAAATATTCTTCTCTGGCCCAAATAAATCTTGATAATGTCAAAAGCCTAAAACCTGCCTGGGTCTATCGGGCAGATGATATGCAGACCTCTCCCAGAACAGAGATTCAGTGCAATCCAATCATTATTGGAGACATCATCTATTTGATTAGTCCGGGTTTGAAACTGATTGCGCTGGAAGCGGGAAGTGGAAAGGAAGTCTGGATCTTTGACCCTTATCCCGGAGAAAAGAGCGCAGGGACTGTAAGAGGATTGACCTATTGGGATGATGCTGAAGGAGGCAAGATTTTTTATGCAGCAGGACCTTATATGTATCAACTATTTGCTCAGAGCGGGGAGATTAATGAAAGTTTTGGTGAAGGAGGAAGAATCGATTTGCGGAAAGAGCTGAGGACAGGTTTGTTGGAAAACTATGTAAGTGCTACCAGTCCGGGAATCATTTACCTGAATAATATTATCGTAGGAGTCAGGGTAGGAGAAGGGCCTGCTAGTGCATCGCCTGGCTATATCAGAGCCTACAACTTGAACACTGGAGAAATCGATTGGACCTTTCATACCATTCCACATCCGGTGGAATATGGATATGAAAGCTGGCCTCCAGAGGCCTGGAAAAATATAGGGGGAGCCAATGCATGGGGAGGATTTACCCTGGATGAAGAAAGAGGGTGGATTTTCTGTGGTACCGGTTCGGCGGCTTATGATCATTGGGGAGGAAATAGAGGAGGGGATAATTTATTTGCCAATTGCATCCTGGCTTTACATGCAGGGACAGGGGAAAGAATCTGGCATTATCAGGTAGTTCATCATGATATCTGGGATTATGACATTGCTTGTCCTCCTAATCTAGTTCAGGTAAAACAGGGCGATAAACTCATCGATGCCATTGCCCAACCCACAAAAATGGGGCACCTCTTTGTCTTGAACCGTGAAACTGGGGAACCGATATTTCCCATTGAAGAAAAAGCGGTTCCGCAAAGCAGGATTCCGGGTGAGCAGACATCTCCTACACAGCCTTTTCCTATTCCTTCTTTGCGCTATGCCCAGCAAAGATTTACAGAAGAAGAAGCAACTACATTGAGCCCGGAAGCCCATGAAGAAGTAAAAGAGCGCTTGAAGGATATGACTACGGGAGATATATTCCTTCCTCCCGATATAAAACCCAGTGTAACTCTTCCGCAGTTTAATGGGGGAACGGATTGGGGAGGAGCTGCTTATGATCCTGATACCCGGACACTTTTTGTGAATTGTAGCAATGAGGCAGAGTGGATTTCAATGGTGCCTGCTCAAGTTGAAGTAGGCCTGGACGAATATAGCTACGGCTCAAGATTATTTGGGGCTTATTGCAGTAGCTGCCACGGAGCAAATCAGTCTACCAATTCTTCGGTGCCCTCACTTGCACATATCAAACAAATGGAAGAAAAAGCCGGGCGTTCCTACATTTCCGATATCCTTGCTCAGGGAAGAAGACAAATGCCTGCATTTCCATCCCTGGAGGAAAATGAAAAAAGAGCTCTCCAGTCCTACTTACTGGGATTAGGGAAAGAAGCCGCCGCCGCACCAAGTGAGGAAAAAGAAAATCCTATTCCCTGGATAGCCAGCGGGCATAATGTGATGAAAACCAAAGAGGGCTTTCCGGTGAATAAAAGACCCTGGGGCACTTTGTCCGCAATAGATTTAGATGCTGGGGAAATTAAATGGCAGGTCCCATTGGGTACCTATCCTGAATTGGAGGAAAGAGGATTCTCAGCAACGGGTACCTTTAATATGGGAGGGCCCCTGGTTACGGCGGGGGGATTGGTATTTATTGGAGCCAGTATGGACGAGCGCTTCCACGCCTACGATAAAGAAAGCGGCGAGCTCCTCTGGGAGTATCAACTGGATGCCGGAGCTTATGCAACACCCGCAACTTTCGAATGGGAGGGGAAACAATATGTAATTATCGCGGCGGGTGGCGCTGGAAAACCCGGAACCAAGCCGGGCAATGCGTATTATTGTTTTGCACTCGAATGACGCCCTCGTATCATTCGATCTTTCCCCTGCATATCCTTCTTCAGTATAATCTCCTGAAATTCATATTCCTCAAGGAGCTCAATCATCTCTTTCCCATAATCCTCATGAATTTCAAAAAAGAGTAGGCCACCCTCGGAAAGATTGCTGTTTGCCAAATGGGTGATCTTTTTATAAAACCGAAGCGGATCATCATCGGGAACAAATAAAGCAAGTCCTGGTTCGTGTGCTTTGACTCTCGCTGGTATGATAGCTTTTTCTGAATCTGGAACATAAGGAGGATTGCTCATGATCAGGTCCCATTCCCCCAATTCCTCTGCTTCCATCTTGAGTATATCAGCTTCGAGGAAAGCTACTTGACTCTCAAATAGGGCAGCGTTTTCTCTGGCTATTTTTAGGGCATCAGAGGAAACATCCATGCCGGATACTTCGCTTTCAATTCCGATCTCCTTCAATTCGAGCTCCAGGCTAATCGGAAGACAGCCCGTCCCGGTGCCTATATCCAGAATTTTTAGTCCGGTTTTCCCTTCCTGTTTTATGCTATTACGAACCCAAGCCAGGAGCTCTTCTGTTTCTCTGCGAGGAATTAAAACGGAGGTGTTTACCAAAAAATCCCTTCCATAAAAATGGCCTTTCCCCAAAATGTACTGAATCGGCTCCTCCTCAAATAGGCGCTTTACCCTACTGCTTAGTTCCTCAACTTCCTCTTTTTTGAGTTCGAAATCTCCCTCAGAAATATTTTTTTGATTCCATTTTTCCAGCAACAGTCTCTCTAACATATAGGCTTCTTCTCCAAAGCGTTTATCCAGGAGAAAACGTAATTTTTGCTTAATGAGGCTATATTTTGAGGAGAAATTCAGCTCTTCCATTTCCCTGCAAAGGTGGCTGTTTTTTGGGGGCAAAAAAATTCTTTTTAAAAAAGAGGGGGGGATTTTTCTCTCTGTTTGTATTAAAGTCAGTTAATCATTCTACACAGCTTTGGCACAGCTGTACAGTCATACAGTAAGAAGCACAGCTCGCTTTGAACTCATATGGCGGCACATTATAAATAAGCAGGGCAGTCTGCTACCACTGCCCTGCAACTCTTTCCAAAGAGAGATTTCGGTAGCGAGAAAATAAAAAGAGATTATTCTCCGTTTCAAGAACAACCACATCATTAATTAATAATACTGCATGGAGCACGGCTACGCTTAAACTTGATTAAACATACGGAATCATGATAAAGCAAGTGCTTATAGTCAGCCTTCTAATTGGCGTTGTAGCAGCAGGATATTCCCAACCAAGTATCAGACCCGAAGATCATTTTTGGCGCAAGCGAATCGTCAACAGGATACCGCTGAACGAGAAAATGAACAAACCTCTGGTATTTCATGAATCTGCTTTCTATGGAAATGAGGGGAAATTTAAGGAAACAGATGGCCTGATCGCTACTTTATTGAATGGGGTAAAAGCCGGAAAGTATGTGGCTTATCATCCGGAAAATTGGGAAAAGATCATGAATTACGAAGATCTTGTCGAGAGGATGGTAGAATTTGACCAGGCCCTGATGGGATCGGATGAAGGCTTTGACGATGAGTCCGACAGTTTTGAAGATCCTATAGATGATGAGGATGAGTGGGGAAGTAGCGAAGAGTGGACATTAGGAGAAGAGGAAGCTGAAGAATGGGCTACTCCTTTTGATGAGGGAGATGCCAGCGAAGGCCAGGGCAAATACTTTGATAATGAGGAGCCTGACCTCGCCCAATACGAAGAAGTAATTCATCTGGTTGAAGACTGGATTTTTGATAAAACTCGTTCTGATATGCTTCAGGTACCTAGTTTCTTTGAGGTGATCTGGACAGACCCAACAGGATCCTTACCTGAAAAAGTTCTGGCACGTTTTGCATGGAAAGATGTGAAAGAGCAATTAGACATTGCGCAGTGGAAAAGTCGCTACAATGATGCAGAAGCTCGCTCGCTGAGAGAAGCTTTCGAACTCCGTCTCTTCCACTCCATCATGATCAATGTAGGTGGCCAGCCTATCCGTAGCTTGCAGGAAGCCGAGCGCCGCAGACAAGAAATTATCGAATTTGAGCACCATCTCTGGAGCTACTAAAAATATAGTTGGAAGTTAGAAGTTCGCAGTTCGTTTTCTGGACTTCGGTCCAGAAAACCGAACTTTCTCTCCCAAACGAACCAAAGCCTTTGCTCTCAAGGGTCTAAACTCACAGCAAACATTCATTACATTTCCTTCCAAATTATAAAAGGGGCAGATGCAAATCTGTCCCTTTATTTTTTTTGTAAGATATCGATTCACCAACACAGGCTCGTGTCTTCCCGAGCCCCGTCGAGGGATCTACTTATTTGAGCCACCATTTTTCCGCTATCTCAAATGAAGTCTGGCAAAGCGGTAGGATAGGGCTTAGGTCCTTCGCTGCGCTCAGGATGACACCTTTGGTTAAAACTGCTTTCATGACACGAACCCAAAAACAAAAACCCCCGCCAATGGCGAGGGCTTTCTTATCTTATATCAAATGAAACCTAAGCAGTTACAGTCTCTGCAGCGGTTTCAGGCGTTTTATTTTTCATCCAGAAGTAAAGGATACCGAATAAAACGATCAATATTCCGGGGAACAAAATCATAGTAGCCAGTGTTTCTTGTCCAGTAAAGAGCTCCAATGCTCCACCTTCCAATCCTTTAGCTTCTCCCATGGCGCGATTGGTATCGATCCATCCACCAATGATTGGCTGGAAGATCGCTGAAGAGAACATTCCCATGGCACCTACGATAGACATACCGAGTGCACCTGATTTTGGGATGTATTCTGCGATAAATCCAATCATGTTTGGCCAGAAGTAAGCGATACCCAAAGCATAGATAACAGCTGCTACATAAGCCATAGGTCCTGTCTGCGTACTGAAAAGAAATACACCAATGGTTGCAAGGATTGCTGAACCAAGAAGTACACCAGTTGTATTAAATTGATGCACAGCTTCTCCACCAAAGTAGCGAGCTACTGCCATAAGTCCTGTAACGAGGGCCAGGATAATCATAGGCTCTGCGCCACTTTCTGCAAGTGTAAGCTCAACCCACTGTTGAGGACCGAATTCTGAAATAGCTGTCAAAGCCATACACGCAAGCATGAAGAGGAAAAGAGGAGTCAACATAGCCTGGAAGTTTCCAGCTGTTGATGCCGCTTCTTCTGATCTTGCTGAAGGCCATTCTTGTCCAAAGAAAAGGTAAGCATAAATAATCGTAGGTATCATGATTACCCAGATTTGAGTTTGCCATGGAAGATCCATTCCATTGGGGCCCATAAACTGAGAGATCAAACTCCCGATCACAATACCTCCGGGGAACCACATATGGAAGCGGTTCATCATCTTGCTCATTTTTACCCCCGTATAGCTATCCGCAATCATAGGGTTACAGGCGGCCTCAGTACATCCGTTACCCAATCCTATGAGAAGGGTAGAAATAAGGAGCATAGAATAGCTACCCGCAAAAATGGTCAAGAGAATCCCAAGGGCATGAGCAACAAAGGCAAATTGCATAATGACCTTTCCTCCAACCTTGTGATAGATCAATCCACCAATAATCATGGAGATCGGAAAACCGAGAAACCACATGGAATTAATGAATCCCAGCTGTTCATTTGATATGCTGAGTTCCGCTCCTAATTGAGGAAGAATACCCGCCCGTATACTAAAAGAAAACGCGGTAGTAATGAGGGCGAAGCAACTCCCATAAAAGAGTCTTTGTTCGTTTTTCATATTGAGTAGTTAATAGTTTTAATAGATTTTTTATGTAAAAGGAGAGACAAATCTCTCTGTTGTTCGGAAATTACAGATTTTGTAACAGATTTTCAATTTGTTGAACTAGGGCGATTTTTATAATAGGTTTCGCCATCTATCGTAAAAGTTGTAGTTAGGGTGGAAGCCTTGGATGAATTGAGAATCATAGCTCCTTTTGCAGAAAAGAGATCTCCCCAATCGTACATCCTCTTTGACTTTTTCAACTTACTGAACTTACCGGAAGTCTTCAAGTCCCCCATTTTGGCCAAGTCCGATACTTCAACTGACAGCATTACATCTACTCCATTAGGAGGGTTAACCATCGTAAAGGTTCTAGTAAAGGTGGTCCTGTTGGCATTGGGCTTTTTCTGAAGGCCGTACTCCGGATTCTCTTTGATTTGAAAACTTCTCCCATCTTCCAGGGTGAGTTTAAAAATAAGGTGCACCTTATCTCCAGCCATTTCATACCCATCATACTTCACCGATTTCAAGAGAGATTTATTCCCCTTTTTTACCATCCAGACATCTTGAGTTCCGGGATTTTCTACATAATTGAAGCCTTCAGTGACCATTGCCTTTATCGGGGAACCTGTGTTTACAAAGGCAGAGCCTTTCCAAACCCGCATGATAGAACAGGTAGTCGTATCATAGGCCACCCATAAACTTTTGTTAAGCGCGACAACCACTCTTCCCGGCTTTTCTTCTAGTCCCGCTTCAAATACCCAGGGATTTACAGGCCTCATTTGTTCCCGTTCAGCCAAATCTACTTTTTCGACTTTCTCTTTCTTTACCTTTTCTTTTTTCTCTTTTTTTGGTTTGTCCTGAGCGATTACAGCTACTGACAGCAGGGCAAAAAAGATTAAAAATGCAGTTCGTTTCATAGTATAAAGTTACATACAAAATAGCCGTTAGGCCATATTTATCTAAAGATTCTATGGGTCTAACGGCTATATCCTGTAGCTATTTTTTACAAGCCCAAAATTTTGCGATTGGCAGCTTCATCGGTACCACCGTCTGCAAAGTCGTCAAAGGCTTTTTCTGTAACGTTTATGATGTGCTTAGCAATGAATGGTGCACCTTCCTGCGCTCCCTGCTCAGAACTCTTGATACAGCACTCCCATTCCATCACAGCCCAACCATCGTAACCGTATTGGCTGAGTTTGCTGAAAATGGCACCAAAATCGATCATGCCATCTCCCAATGAACGGAATCTTCCCGGCCTTTCAGCCCATCCTGCATATCCTCCATAAACACCCGCTCTTCCAGTAGGATTGAATTCTGCATCCTTTACGTGGAACATTTTCAAGAATTCATGATAGATATCTATATGCTGAAGATAGTCTAATTGTTGTAGCATAAAGTGGCTTGGATCGTAGAGCATATTACAGCGAGGATGATTTCCGGTAGCTTCCAGAAAGCGCTCGAAAGTAAGTCCGTCATGGAGGTCTTCTCCCGGGTGAATCTCGTAACAAACATCTACTCCTGCCTCGTCAAAAGCGTCCAGAATGGGTTTCCATCTTTTTGCCAGTTCTTCAAAAGCAGCTTCGATCAGGCCAGCAGGTCTCTGTGGCCAGGGATATACATAAGGCCATGCCAGGGCTCCTGAGAAAGTAGCATGAGCGGTTAATCCGAGATTCTTACTGGCTTTTGCGGCCAATTTCATTTGATCTACTGCCCATGCCTGCCGAGCGCTAGGATTGTTGCGTACTTCTTCCGGAGCAAAGCCGTCAAACATAACGTCATATGCTGGATGAACAGCTACCAATTGTCCCTGAAGGTGAGTCGACAGCTCGGTGATTTCTACTCCCGCATCCGCCGCGATCCCTTTGATTTCGTCCACATAGGTCATGCTTTCAGCAGCCAGCTTCAAATCTATCGCTCTGCCATCCCAACTCGGAATCTGAACTCCTTTATATCCAAGTCCAGCGGCCCATTCACATATACTTTTGAAATTGTTGAAAGGAGCTTCATCTCCCATAAACTGCGCCAGGAATACGGCGGGTCCTTTTATCGTTTTCATTGAATTTTCTTTTTAGCTAGGGTTAAACTACAAACTTATGCCACTTCTGTTCGGACTTACTGGATGCCACGACATTTTCAATAAATGCCATTCCTCTGACTCCATCCTCTACGGTTGGGAAGTCCGTATCAATTTCGCTAGGCTCTCTTCCTTCTACACGAGCCCTAACGGTTCTGGCAAAGTTGCGGTATATGTTGGCAAAAGCTTCAAGGTAGCCTTCAGGATGACCGGCAGGTACGCGGGTATGTGCCTGTGCAGATTCAGAAAGATCACCTACTCCGGTACGGATGATTTCTTTATGTTCCTGCGTTTTTAGAATCAGGGTATTGGGTTCCATTTGATGCCATTCGATACCGGCATCTTCTCCATATACGCGGATGTTTATGCTATTTTCTTCTCCCTGAGAGATTTGAGATACATGAAGAACTCCTTTGGCTCCATTGTCAAACCTAAGGAGTACGTTTCCATCATCATCCAGCAAACGACCTTCAACAAAGGCTGTCAGGTCGGCACACATTTCTGTTATCTTTAAGCCTGTAATAAATTCAGCCAGGTTTTCTGCATGTGTACCGATATCTCCCATCGATCCGGCAATTCCTGAACGTTTGGGATCAGTCCTCCAGGCGGCTTGTTTCTGATCGCTACCTTCAAGGAAAGTAGAAAGCCATCCTTGCGGATATTCTACTACCACTTTTCTGATCTTGCCCAGTTTGCCTGACTTCACCAAATGGCGCGCCTGTTTAACCATAGGATAGCCGGTATAATTATGTGTGAGGGCGAAAGTAAGACCTGTACT
The DNA here is from genome assembly GCA_039819665.1 of Bacteroidota bacterium. Lineage (GTDB taxonomy): Bacteria > Bacteroidota > Bacteroidia > J057 > J057 > JAWPMV01. The sequence continues at coordinate 10,496 of JBCBRM010000053.1, read as the reverse complement.
TTCTACCAAAGCTTGTAATTCTTTCGCTTCAGCCAAAGAGAAAGCCAGCGGCTTATCACAAATCACATGGAAACCATTTTCGAGAGCCATTTTTGCAGGAGGGAAATGCATATGATTGGGGGTAACTATGGAGATAAAGTCCATGCGTTCTCCTTCCGGCAACTCCTTTTCTTTCATGATCATTTCTTCAAATGATCCATAGCAACGATCATCAGGAAGGTAGAGGTCTTTCCCCGAAGCTTTGGATTTTTCGGGATTGCTGCTAAAGGCTCCACATACAAGTTCAATTTCTCCGTCAAGGGCTGCTGCCATGCGGTGTACGGCGCCAATAAAGGCTCCTCTACCGCCTCCAACCATGCCCATTCGCATTTTTCTGCTCATTGTAGTAATAGGGTAAATGTTGTTTTTATTGGTAAATCGGGGCTTTAATATAGAAAAAAAACCTAATTCCTAACGGATAACTTTGAAATCATTAAGAATTAAATGGTCAATTATACTATAAGTCTCCGCTCCATTGAATCTTTTGTGGATGGCGAGCTTTTTGGTGGGCGCGTACAGAAAGATACAGGGTTTCTCATCATAAAGGATTTCCTGAATGCGATTTACCATAACTTTCCGCTTTTCCGGGTCTGATTCTGTCCGGGATTTTAGGATGAGATCATCTGCTTCTTCATTGGCAAATCCGTAAATATTATCACCCTCTGGCCAATTCTGAGAATAAAAGAGTTGGTGAAAATCGTAAGGCAAATGGCTGGAGCCCAAAGCCAACATACCCATATCATAATCATGCGTCCAAAGTTTCTGTTGTACAACCTGGCCCGTTACGCCATCAGGATTGCAGGTGATGCCTACCTTGGCCAACTCCTCTTTTATTTTGTTGGCGAAACCAACCAGGGTTTGGCTATTTGCAGGATACAACAGGCTAAATTCGAAATCCACTTTTTGTCCATTGATTTCTTTGTCGCGGATTAAATCTCCGTCTGAATCTGTCCATCCTGCCTCGTCTAATAATTGTTTGGCTTTTTCTGGATCGTGATTGAAAAAGGAAAGATTAGAATTGTAATCCGGACTCATTTGACTTACAGGTGAGCCGATGCGAATGGCGAACTTAGTATCTCCCACAAAAGCTCTAATCATTTCTTCGATGGGGAGTGCATAGGAAATGGCTTGTCGTACTGTTTTCTCTGTGAAGAATGGCTGACGTCCGGCAGAAGTAGGTTTATGATTGAGAGGTAAAGAGACAAAAGTGGGTCTTTCTTTACTTTCGAGGCGATAGTTATTTCCCACCAATTCATCATCCAGTAAACGTTTGAAAGACTCGGTTCCCATTTCGGCTACATCAATCTCCTCACCAGCTAACTGCAATTCCAGGGCATCGGGATCACGAAGGAATTTGAAGCTGATTTTGGGAGGAGTGGCATGGTGGTAATAATGATCTTTAGCGTCCCCCCAGTAATTTTCCCGCTTTTTGAGGATAATCATTTGTTCGTCAATCCATTCCTCCAACATATAAGGACCGGAAGCTGAATTAATATATTCCTTGCCTTTATTGAATTTAGGGTTGTTAAATTCTTCCGCCCAGGCAATCACATCGGGATCCTTTTCTACCTCTGTATTTTCATACATGTCCTGGACACTAAACTTATCTAGTAAACCCTGAGGATCATATACTCTTTTGTCCATAATCTGAAATGCAGCCAGCATATCCAGATTATTGATATAATATTCGCTAAAGAGGAAGTTGAGCTTTAGGGGATTCTCAGAATCAGGAACTATATTTTTAAGGTATTCTCCATAACCCTTTTGAGCAGGATTGTTGGTAAGTGGGCAGGCAGCCGCTTTATAGGAAAAGAGAATATCATCGGCATCTATGTATTCTCCGTCCGGCCATTTAGCATCTGGGTCCAGTTCGATGCTGAGTTGTGTGCCATCTTCGGATAAAACCGGAAGTTCTTTTATAAGAATGGGAACCATTTTTCCTGTGCGTACATCCAGGTCGATCAGTTCTTGTGAAATGAGATCCAGGATTCTATCGCGAACTCGTGTACGTCCATTGGTGGGGTGAAGAGAAGCAGGTTGAGCAACGACCTGAACAATTACCTCATCCGACTTCTGACCCGAATAAATGACTTGATCATTTTTATAGGTAAAATCCCCTTCCGTAACGCTTTGAGAAGTTTCCTTACATGAAAAAAACAGGGCCAGAAAAAGGCCAATCAAAAAAAATGCTCTCCCGTTCATACTATTTTGTAGTTTTGGTCTAAAATACAGAAAATCGACGAATGTCCGTTTCCGTAAATCATCTTTCTAAGGTATATGGTAGCCAACGCGCAGTGGATGATCTGAGCTTCGAAGTAGGGGCCGGAGAGATCCTGGGATTTCTGGGTCCGAATGGAGCTGGAAAGAGTACTACCATGAAGATTATTACTTGCTTTTTACCTCCTACAGAAGGAACAGTAAGTATCGATGAATACAATATTCAGGATCATCCTCTGGAGATTAGGAAAAGGGTTGGTTACCTGCCCGAGCACAATCCCCTTTACCTCGATATGTATGTACATGAGTTTCTGGAATTTGTAGGACGTATTTATAATCTCGGGAAAGCAGAAAGGAAACGGCGTATTCCGGAAATCATAGAAATGACGGGATTGGGTAGAGAGCAACACAAAAAGATAGGAATGCTCTCCAAAGGCTATCGCCAAAGAGTAGGACTTTGCCAGGCGTTAATTCATGATCCGGAAGTCTTGATTCTGGACGAGCCTACTTCAGGTCTTGATCCAAATCAGATCGTAGATATTCGGCAGTTGATTCGAGAGGTGGGAAAAGATAAAACGGTCATTTTCTCGTCTCATATTTTGTCGGAAGTGGAAGCAATTGCCGAGCGGGTATTGATTATTGATCGGGGAAAGATGGTAGCCGATGCAGCTACCGATCAAATCCGCAAACTGAGCAAAGACGAAACCCGGATTGAGGTAGAATTTGACAAAGGCGGTTTTGATATGGCGGCGGTTGAAAAGCTGGCCGGCGTAAGTAGGGTAGAGGCATCAGGAGCAAATCTCTTCCAAATCTATTCGGATGCCGAAGTAGATATTCGCAGAGACTTGTTCCAAATCTGCGTAGAACAAGACAATGTCATCCTTTCGCTCAATAAACAAACCTATACCCTGGAAGAAGCCTTCCGCAAACTGACAGGCAGTAAACAAACAGAAGCATAGCTACATGAATGCTATCCTAAGTATATATAGAAAAGAAGTTGCCAGCTTTTTCAATTCCCTAATTGCCTATGTGGTGATCGGCGTTTTTCTGATTGGCGTGGGACTTTTCTTTTGGGTTTTTGCGGGTAATGTGTTGGAAACCCGTGAGGCTTCCATGCAATTGTTATTCGAAGCTGGTCCTTATTTCTTTTTGTTCCTCGTGCCGGCTATTACCATGCGGGCCTTTGCCGAAGAGATCAAAACCGGAACTATTGAGTTTCTGGCAACTAAACCCATCAGTGACTGGCAGATCATTATGGGAAAATACCTGGCCGCAATTTTTCTGGTCTTCTTTTCCTTATTACCTACGATTATCTATTATTTCAGCTTATCCAGCCTGGGAAATCCTCCCGGTAATCTGGATACAGGTGCCATCATCGGTTCGTATATCGGCCTCTTTTTTCTGGGAAGCATTTATGCCGCTATCGGTCTGTTTACTTCTGCCTTATCCGAAAACCAAATCATCGCCTTTATACTGGGGCTCTTTTTATGCTTCTTCTTTTTTCAGGCCTTTGATCTCTTTGACGGTCTGACGAAAGTCGGCATCCTTGCCCATTATGAAAGCATCAGTCGAGGCGTGATAGATACCCGCGACTTGCTGTATTTCATCAGCTTTGTGGCGATTGCTTTGGTAGCGACAAAATTGGTATTGGAGAGGAGGAAAAAATAAGAGGAAACGTGTTGGCGTGTTGGTGTACTGGAGTTCTTGAATCAAGTAAAATACCCTTCACCAACACGCCAACACACCAACACGTTCAAAATTAACCTATGTCCAAGACATTCACATACATCCTGATCATCGGAGGGCTCATTCTCCTCAATGTCTTTAGCGATAGCTTTTTTCAGCGGATTGATTTGACGGAGGAAAAGCGCTATTCGCTTTCGGAGGTGAGTACGGAAACCATGGATTCTTTACAATATCCTATGCAGGTCATGGTCTATATGGAAGGTGATTTTCCTCCCAATGTGAGAGCTTTGCAGGAGGCTTTGCGTACTACCTTGATCGAATTGGATCAGTATTCGGGCAGAAATCTGGAATACGAATTCATCCTTCCAACTCCTGAACTTGAAAATGAATTTGTGCAAAGGGGCTTCTTCCCACTGGAAGTTGATGTAAAGGTGTCGAGCGCGGAAAGAAGAAAGCAAAGGGTTTGGCCTTTACTCCGGTTGAAGTATGGTGATAGAGAGACTTTTGTGGACTTGTTGAAAGGGAGTACGGTTATGACTGCTACAGGACCAACGCCCAGTTTTTTTAAAGCAGAAGCGGATTTAGAGTACAAACTGATCTCGGGCATGCGGAAAATCAGTAGCTCCAATGCAGGGATCGTCTTGTTTTTGGAAGGGCATGGGGAAAAGAAGATTGAAAGTCTACCCGAATTGAGAGCTGCCCTGGGAAGTAATGGCTATCAATTGGCTACTTTCAATATGAATAATCCTCATAAAGGAGAGATTCCTACTATAGCCGATGTCGTGATGATCATTCAGCCTGAAACTCCTTTCTCCGAAAGAGATAAATACGAACTGGATCAATACCTTTTGGGGGGAGGAAGCGTCATGTGGGTGATGGACAATGAAATTGTCGATTTGGATGTCTATGAGGGACGTTCTACTCAAACAGTTCTAAGGGAACTCAATCTGGATGATATGTTCTTCCAGTATGGCTATAAGATTAATTATGACTTGATTCAGGATCTTTCCTCTGGCTCAATCGAACTCTTTCAGGAAACAGATGGAAGGGGAAGTTTCTCCACCGAAAAATGGATTTTCCATCCGGAGACTTATGCTTTTCCCCAACATCCCATCAGCCGCAATGTAGATCTGGCTTTATCTCGATACGCATCCAGTATAGATACCTTAGCGGTGCAGGGTTTGGTAAAAAGATCAGTCTTTTATCAATCCTCTCCTCAAAGTCGATTGGCAAAGGGAATTCAATTCATCAATGTAGTTACATACACCCAGGACCCCTTACCTCCTCAGGCATTTAGTGAAGGGCCCAAAATTATGGGACTTTTGAGTGAAGGAACCTATACCTCTTTGTTTAGAGGAAGAGATGTTCCTGCAGATTCCCTGACACCTAATCTTGCACAAGCTCCTTTCATCGAGCGAAACAATCCTTTAGCCCCGGGAAAGATCGTAGTAATCTCAGACGGAGACTTTGTTTCCCCTAAAAAATTCCGAGGACAGAGCCAGACCCCGGACGGTAGAAGTTATCCCATGCCTCCAGACAACAAAATCCTGGTCATGAATGCGGTAGATTATCTGGCAGGTGATATCGCTTTGTCTCGTATCCGTTCCAAAGAAGTAATTGCTCGTATTTTGGATGGAAAAAAGGTAGAGGCAAACAGTAGCCTCATGCAAGTGTTAAATATAGGACTGCCAATTTTGTTGCTGCTGATTTTCGGAGTGATTCGATATTATTTCCGGAAACAAAAGCATGCTAAGCTAGCAATTGATTAACTTGCGCCTCGAAAACACGAGCCGTTAACAAAATCCGCTTCATGGGAAAGATTAAAAAACTACTTATCGCAAATAGAGGAGAGATTGCTTTGCGCATCATGAGAACCGCAAAGGAAATGGGAATCAAGACAGTAGCTGTTTATTCAGAAGCAGATAGAAATTCTCCTCATGTGCGCTATGCCGATGAAGCGTATCTGTTAGGACCCCCTCCTTCCACCCAATCCTATCTGTTAGGCGAAAAGATTATTGAAGTTTGTAAAAAAGCGGGAGTAGATGCCATTCATCCCGGTTATGGATTCCTTTCTGAAAATTCTGCATTCGTAAGACTCGTAGAAAATGCAGGTATCACCTTTGTTGGTCCCTCTGCTGCGGCAATGGATTTGATGGGAGATAAACTCTCTGCCAAACAAGCGGTAAAGGCCTATAATGTACCTTTAGTGCCGGGATTGGATGAAGCCATTACAGATGTGGAGGAAGCTAAAAAGATTGCGGTTGAAATTGGTTTTCCTGTTTTGGTAAAAGCCTCAGCAGGTGGTGGGGGAAAGGGAATGCGTGTTGTAGATCGAGTGGAAGATTTTGAAGCCCAAATGAAACGTGCGGTTTCAGAAGCAGAAAGTTCCTTTGGTAATGGAGCGGTTTTCATTGAAAAGTATCTGGGTTCTCCACGTCATATTGAAATACAGGTGATGGCCGACTCTCATGGCTATACCACCTACCTCTTTGAAAGAGAGTGTTCCGTTCAGAGAAGGCATCAGAAAGTTATCGAAGAAGCACCAAGTGCCGTATTGACTCCGGAATTGCGTAAGCAAATGGGAGAAGCTGCGGTAAATGTGTGTAGGGCTTGTAAGTATGAAAATGCCGGGACCGTTGAGTTCCTCCTGGATACAGACATGAGCTTCTATTTCCTCGAGATCAATACCCGTCTTCAGGTAGAGCATCCGGTTACAGAAATGATCACCGGATTAGATTTGGTACGTGAGCAAATCCGGGTAGCAGAAGGAGAGCCTTTGAGCTTCAAACAGGAAGAATTAGAAATCAACGGACATTCTATGGAAGTTCGGGTATATGCGGAAGATGCCCGAAATAACTTCCTCCCGGATATCGGAACTTTGCATGTGTACAATCGTCCACAAGGATATGGAATAAGAGTAGATGATGGATTTGAGGAAGGCATGGATATTCCCATTTATTACGACCCTATGTTGGCCAAGTTGATTGTGTATGCGGAGAACAGAGATGCAGCTATCAAGAAAATGATTCGTGCGATAGATGAGTACGAAATTCTGGGGGTACAGACTACCATGGATTTTGCACGCTTTGTGATGGAGCATGAAGCTTTCACCAGCGGAAAGTTTGATACCCACTTTGTAAAGAAACACTTCAAACCCGAATACCTCGACCAGGAATTAACAAAAGAAGAAGAGCAATTGGCTGCTTTGGTTGCTACCTTGGCCTATGAAGAAAGTGAAGGGCCCAGGGTACAAAGCAATCAGGCGCATCCCTACAGACAGCAGAGTGCCTGGCAGATCAGAAGGTCCTAGGCCTTCAATCGCTCTAAATACTAGCTTAGACAATGTCTCATAAGCAAAGACATCGGGGGCAAAACTCGAGGGATCCTGAACTTTTTGCCGAAAAGTTCATAGAGATTCTCAATCAGGCCGTGGATCACCTTTCCTGGCTGATCACGCGTGGCTATTCCGATAAATCTTCTTTGAAGCTGGTAGGGGATAGATTTCGATTGAAACAGAGGCAAAGAAAAGCGCTATATAGGGCTTATTGTACGGATCAGGCCCGCGAATCCCGAAAATCCAAAGAACTTTCCCTTCATGAACTGCCCGGTCAAACCCTGGCCATAGATGGATATAATTTGCTGATCAGTATTGAAAGTGGGCTGGCTGGAGGTCTGGTATTTGAATGCAGGGATGGAACCTATCGAGACATAGCCAGCATACACGGAACCTACAGAAAGGTAGAGGAGACTTTACCTGCTTTGAAACTGATCGGGAAATCCGTCCGGGAATTAGGTGTCGAGAAATGTTGTTGGTTTCTGGATCAACCCATCTCCAATAGTGGTCGACTACGGCACATGATGTTGGAAATCTCAGAGGCCCATGATTTTGGCTGGGAAATTGAATTAGTAAACAATCCTGATAAAGCAATTGCCGAAAATCAGGAATGGGTCGCAGTTTCCGCTGATGGATGGATTTTGGATCAATCCTCCAAATGGTTCAACCTTAATCGCTACATCATCGACCAGATGCCGGATGCCAATGTGCTAAATCTGTCCGGGAAGGAGTAACATTCTTAAGCCAGATCAGTATATTTACAGAAGAATTTTCGCTATGCAATTATATACCTGGTTTTATTCCCTATCCGAAGCTTTAAGTCCTGAAAAGGAAGCGGCCTTGAAAGCCGATTTTACTCAATTCCTCTCCCAATGGAAATCTCATGGAGTACCTGTGGAGGGAATGATAGAAATCCGCTATGGACAATTCGTAGTAATAAAGTCTGATGCCTCAGATAGCCGGCCTTCTGGTTGTTCGATTGATAGTTTGAAAAGATCTGTTACCAGCATTTTGAATAATCATGGCTTAGAAGTGCTTGATCCTGCCCATGTATTCTTCCGCCAGGGAGATGGCAGCATCACCCAAAGTCATTTCCGTGAATTGGGCGCTTTGGCAAAGTCAGGCGTACTCACGGCGGATACCATTGTCTTTGACAATTCTTTGGGACAAAGCGATGACATGAACCGCTGGGAAGTGAGCTTGAAAGATACCTGGATGAAGCGGGTCTTGAATTAAATTAAGCGTGTTGGAGTTTTTATGTGTTGAAGTGCGGGAGTTATTGTTTTCTGTAAAATTCTGAACACCAACACGTTTATCAGAATATCCTGCTGATTTACGGCAAGTTTCCTCCTCTTATAAACTTTTTTATAAAATTTCATTTAGAATTCTCCTGCTTCCCCCACTAATAATTGATCAGCCGAGAGAATGATCAAGTTCTTTTCAAAAGTCGGGGCATTTGCCCCGCAATGGGAAAAGCTAATTGTTAGGGAAGCAGGTGCCGGTACTACGGTTCCGGTACTTTGCTTTTTTTCTACTGAAACATCTGCATCCTTTAAAGAGGAGATAAACATATATCGCTATAAGCCCTTGCTTTAATTTTTCTTGGTATTGCTGTCCGTTACATGTGAATGTGGCGGACATTTCTTATTTTCCTCAAAATTAATAGAATGAAAAGCATCTACACTCCCGCAATTATCCTGCTTTTTGCTATGAGCCTGATTTCGTGTCAAGGGCAAGAAAGCAAACAAGAAACAACTGAAACTCCCACTAAAAAGGAAGTCAAAACAGCTGAAGGCATTATTCATCGAGTAGGTGTGGCTGATTTCAATGCAGCTATGACCGAGGATATGCAATTGGTGGACGTACGGACTCCCAAAGAGTTTGAGGAGGGCCATATTGAAACGGCGCTAAACTACGATGTGAATGGGTCGGATTTTGCGACCCAGGTAAAAAGTCTCGATAAGACCAAGCCGGTTTTGCTGTATTGTAAAAAGGGAGGCAGGAGTGCTCGAGCTGCAAAGCAACTTCAGGGAATGGGATTCATGACCATTTATGACCTGGAAGGTGGATATACTGCCTGGATACAGGAATAAAAAAAGGCGGCTTTTCAGCCGCCTTTTTTTATGATTATTCTTTATGCATCACCAACGCTCCGACCCCTTTTTCTTTCAATTTTTTGAGAAAGTCGGCAAAGCTTCCATTCATAAAATCTTCATAATCCGCTTTCTGATTGTTAAGGTTTTCATGAAGGAGATCATAGACCTCGACATGTTGATCCGTAGGCTTGTAATCAGCTACTGCCACAGCTGAGGCGAGATAATCAATTCGCTCAACTAGTTTGGTGGGATAGCGCACCATATCCTGGCCTGTTCCCGTAGTTTGCAATTGATACATCTCATGCTCAATGGCCTGCAAACTACTATCCATCTTCATAATCTCAGGTAAAAGATCCGCATGTTGATCGGCTGCTTTCAAGCTGGCATGCAGGTCTATTAGTTGCCTTCTGCTTAGCTCAATAGAATTGATAATTTTCACCAACTGATTCATGTCAGTATGAAGTTTCTCCATGAGGGCGTTTTGCTCTGCGATATCTTCCAGGCTTCCTTCTGAATCAGGATCTTTGAGAATCTTGAGTTCCTGAACCTGACTTTCTTCTCCAGCTTCGAGGTGAACGTTATATGTACCTGGAGGAACTTTGATGGAAAAAGGAGGGAAATAAGGCTTACGAGTTCTTTGCTTACTTAGGGGAATCCAGTCTGCATAGATTGCTGGTGTACGGAAGACAATTGCATCAGTGTTTTCTCCTTTGAAATTCCACCATACACGATTGATTCCCTTCCTTGCTTTTGGGGAAAGAGTTTTTACGGTATCTCCTTTACTATCCGTAATGTGCAACTTTACAGGTTTACCAGCTTCTTTCATCCAAAAGTTGAGACTGGCACCGACCTTTGCATCTTCACCTGCTGAGGCACCTGGGAAAAATTGCATATTCGTAGCAGTGGGTTGAAATCTATATGCCTGTCTGGGGGCAAAAAGATGAGCATCTTTTTCAGCTACTTCTGCTGTCATTTGTTGAACGGGACTTAGATCGTCCAGAATGAATATTCCCCTACCATAAGTACCAATGACCAAATCATTGAAATGCTCCTGGACATCAATCCAGTACATAGGAGTATGAGGAAGGTTGGCCATAAGGCTTTGCCAGTTTTCTCCATCATCA
>JBCBRM010000052.1:0-67325 GCA_039819665.1 Bacteroidota bacterium | reverse complement strand
ATTCTTCGAGGGTGTTTCCAATGGGGGTTATGGCTCCCTATCCAGTAATAACAACACGTTTTAGTTCTTTCATAGGATGAAATTTGGGCACAAGATTACAAAAAAAATCTGGCGTGAAAAAAAATTGTGGGGAAAGCTGCTGAGCTTTCCCCACAAGGATTCTTTAAGGCTATATTTTCTACGAAAAATAGAACATTACATATGCAACGATTGCAACTACAAATAGAGAAGCTGCTACATCCCACATATTGAAACTTTGGCGATTCAATATTTTCTGTTCTTCCGTAACGGTATCAAGAGTAAGTCCCTCAATATCTGATTCTGCCTGTGCCGGAGTCATCAATGAAACTCCCACTGTGATGAGAACCGAGAAGACAAAGAACCAGGTAGAGAAGATGAGGAAATTGGTATCTCCTAGTGTATGCAAAAAGCTTCCTGTTTCAAAGCTATCTTTCGTCAGTTCCAATATGATCCTAATTGCTGCTATGACTATACCAGATGCTAAAGCTGCCATAGCTCCTCTGGAATTGATACGTTTGGAGAAAATTCCGAGAAGGAATATAGCGGTAATGGGTGGAGCGATGTAGGACTGTACGGATTGCAGGTATTCGTAGAGGACAGTAGAGATGTTTTGCATAATGGGAATCCAGGCAATTCCTGCCAGTACGATGATTCCGGTAGCTACCCTACCTATACGCAATAACTCTACTTCACTTTTATTAGGATTCAATTTTTGGTAGATATCTACCGTGAATAGGGTAGAACAGGAATTAAATACGGAAGCCAGAGATGACATGAGAGCCGCAAGTAGGCCCGCTGCTACCAAACCTCTCAATCCTGAAGGCAAGACATGACTCAATAATGCCGGGAAAGCTTGATCCGGGCTGTCCCATTCCAATTGCCCCTTCATTTTGAGGGCCAAAGCGATAACCCCTGGAATCAGGAAGATGAATACCGGTAAAAGCTTAAGGAATCCCCCCCAGATAGCCCCTCTACGGCCTTCCTGTACATTCTTAGCCGTCAGTACCCGCTGTACGATGTATTGATCCGTACACCAATACCAAATCCCTACAATGGTACTGGAAATCACCAGGAAGGTCCAGGGAAAATCTGGATCTGTATTGGGACGCCACATATTCATGTACTCAGGTCCTACAGTTGCCTGGAGCTCATTCCAACCTCCCACTGCATCCAATCCAAAGACTGTAAGGAATATAGCTCCCAGGATCAAAACGATGGTCTGAAGGGCTTCTGTGTAGACTACCGCTCGCATACCTCCTAAAATGGTATAGACTCCGGTTAAAATGACGGTTGCAAGTGCTCCTGTCCAGAACTCAATGTTCAAAAGGGTAGAAATCACAATTCCCCCAGCATAGACCGTTACGGAAACTTTTGTCAATACATAGGCAATCAGAGAAAAAATAGAGAGGAACCAACGTGCACTTGGGCTAAACCTTTTCTCCAAAAACTCCGGGGTCGTAAAAACGCCTGCCCGATGGTAAAATGGAAGAAATAACCAACCTAGCATCAAAACGATCCAGGCATGTAATTCATAAATCAGAAGGGGAAATTTGTCCGAAGCTCCTGAACCCGCTAAGCCCACTACATGTTCGGAACCGATATTTGAGGCAAAAATGGAAGCTCCAACGATGAACCAGCCCATGTTTCGACCGGCCAAAAAATAATCTTCCGTATTTTTCTGTTTTTGTCGGATCACCCATCCAGCAATTCCTGTTAAGATCAGGAAATATATGCCGACAATGACCCAATCAAGGGTAGCAAATTCGTTCATAGTAGTTTCGTTTCAATTAAAAACTTTGCTCTCCTTTGTAGCTAATCAAGTAGCTTTTTTGGTCAGAGATAAAGTTTTTGGCTAAATTCCCCCGCATGTTAGCAAATAATCCTTCAATGAAAAAATTACTACTACCTATATTTATGGTTTTTTTGACCATAAGTGCTTGCCAAGTGGAAAAAAGTGAAGAAAAAGAGCTCTCTTCTTCAATTTGGGATGAAATAAGTCTTCCCAATGTCGCTGATTTTCAGGCAGAAATGGATGGAAAGAAAGTTGAACTCTATCACTTGTCATCAGCCGGAATACGTGCAGCGGTTACGAATTATGGCGGAAGATTGGTGAGTTTATGGGTGGAAGATTCGACCGGAAAGCCCGTTGATATTGTGCTGGGATTTAATAGCTTGACTGAATACTCTGATGGCAGAAATGAGAAATATCACGGAGCGACCATCGGAAGATATGCCAATCGGATAGCTAAAGGGAAGTTTAAGCTGAATGGGGAAGGTTATACTCTAGCCATTAATAATGATCCCAATCACTTACATGGGGGAGATAAGGGGTTTGAATCCGTAGTTTGGGAGGCTATTCTCGAAAATGATTCAACCCTTAAGCTGAGTTATTTATCTAAAGATGGCGAAGAAGGCTATCCCGGAAATCTGGACGTTGTACAATACTATAAATTGAGTGGGAATAAGATGGAGATCAGCTTCGAGGCTAAAACCGATAAAGCAACCCCAGTCAATCTGTGTAATCACGCGTTTTTTAACCTGAATGGAGAGGGGAGTGGTACGGTTCACAAACACTGGATCACCATAGCTGCTGATAACTTCACGCCCGTTGATGAGACTTTGATACCGACGGGGGAGATTAAAGCTGTGAACCAAAGTGTTTTTGACTTTCGGGAAGCTGCCAGGATACATGATAGAATCGAAGCTTTAGACGATCAATTACTGACGGCCAATGGGTATGATCACAATTTTGTGTTGGCTATGGAGCCGAAGCCTAGCCCAGAATTTATGGCGCGGGTAAAAGGAGACAGAAGCGGGATCATCATGGAAATGCATTCGACCGAACCTGGCGTGCAATTTTACGGAGGGAACTTTATGGATGGAAGCAATATCGGCAAATCTGATCAGGCCTATCATTTTCGCACTGCTTTTTGTTTGGAACCCCAGCATTTTCCCAATTCCCCCAATCAGAAGAATTTTCCTAATACAATTCTTCAACCCGAGGATACTTATCAAACGACAACTATCTACTCATTTTCGAAGGCTAAATAAACAGCTATCAATATAGGATCGTTAGCGTAAACTAAAATGTTGAATTCAAAGGAAGCAATAATTCAGGGAGCTAAGGCAGGTTTGATTCAGGTGGAGGAATGGATATATGCACAGGAGGATGAGAAATTTAATATGGGTCCGAAAGGCAAGTGGACTACGGCCCAGCATCTCGATCATTTGATCATTGTAAATAAGCAATTGAAAAGGGGATTGGGAATCCCTAAAATATTCCTTCGCTACAAATTTGGTACACCCAATAGACCGGCAAGGACCTATGATACGATTGTAGGGAAGTATAAAGAAAAGCTCGCTGCTCTTCCTCCAGATTTTACAAACCCGAGTTCTGAACTTACAAACCTGGTCGCCTCCAAGGGTGATTTGATGCAGTCTTATAAAAAATCTTCAGATGCATTTTTGAAAAAGCTGTCGAAATGGAACGATAAAGATTTGGATCGTTACCTCTTGCCACATCCTTTACTAGGGCGAATGTTGGTTCGTGAACTTATGCTTTGGTCCGTATATCATACGCAGCATCATTTGAAGAATTTGAAAAAGAATTATTAAGAAGTTCAAGGACAAGTGTCAATTTAACTTAGGCTCTTGTACTGGGATGTTAGGAAGCTCACTCACTCGAAGTGTCATTTTGAGTTCTTGAAAATGACGAATCAAACCCCTTGATTCAGATAGCATTTCTGGACTAAGAGGATTGCTGCACTCAACATTTGAGATCGCATGGGCAGATTTTTTGACTTATCTTCTCACCGAAAAAATAAAGCCCTTTCCATGTACATTCTCGATCTTGATAGAATCATCCGCCGATAGGTATTTCCTCAGATGCGAAACGTATACATCCATACTCTTTCGGCTAAACTCATCCGTCTCTCCCCAAATTTCCTGCAAAGCCTTTTTTCGTTCCAAGAGCTTCCCTTCATGCTCGCAAAACATCAGTAAGAGCTCATTTTCTCTTTGGGTAAGTTTCTGGACATGATCTTCTCGTTTCAACTGAAAGAGATCAGGGTGAAAGTGAAAGCTCCCCAATTCATAGGTGGAGGGTGTATCTGTTTTGGAAGTTTGGCCGATCAGGGCTCGGATTTTGGCTACGAGCAATTCTTCATCAACGGGCTTGGTGATATAATCATAAGCACCCAGTTTAAATCCTTTTAACTGATCGATGCGGAGAGATTTTGCGCTGAGGAAAATGAAGGGAATATCTTTGTGTTGTTTTTTGATATGGCTGGCTATCTCAAAGCCATCGATTCCCGGAAGCATGACATCCAGAATGACAAGCTGATAGCTGTTTCGCTCCAACTTTTCCAGGGCTTCTTCTCCCGACTTTACCCATTCCACCTCAAAGTCGTGCATCGTTAAATACTCGGATAATATGTATCCGAAGCTTTGGTCATCTTCCGTCAAAAGGATTCTATTTATGCTCATAGTTTGATGATAAATTCGCAGCCATCTTTATAAGCCTTATTTAAGCGTATGCTTCCTTTGTGGGCTTCGATAATACTTTTTACATAACTCAGGCCTATTCCAAAGCCTTGTCCTTTATATTGATTATTATTTTGGGCACGGAAAAAGCGATCAAAGATCTGATCCTGGTATTCAACTTTTATACCTGGACCATTATCTTTCACTCGTACAATGACCTCCTTACCTACCAGCTGAGTAGCGATTTCAACTGCTACTCCCTCCTGTGAATACTTTAGGCTATTTTCCACCAAATTACAGAAGCTATTGGATAGATGAGTAGCGTCCCCTTTCACCCTAGTCGTCCGTTCATCCAAATCTAAGTTGAGCTCGGCTTTCTTTTCCTCGATCAGAACTTTGAGTCGATCAGGGATTTCCTCAATAAGTCTGTTTAGATCAAGCTCCTGGTATTCAAATTCCAATTCCTTATTGTCGAGCAAGGAGAATTCCAGGAGTTTGTCGATTTGTTGTTCGAGAAGTAGACTTTCCTTTTCGATCAGCTGGTGATAGGTTTTATTCTTTTCCAAATCTTTACTTTGCTGCAAGACTTTCGAAGCCAAACGAATCGAACTCAGAGGGGTTTTGAATTCATGTGAAACATTATTGAAAAAGTCATTCTTCACCTGACTCAGTTTTTTATGGCGAGAAAGGGAGCGAAGTACATAAAAGAAGAGGCCTAGTAGAAAAAGCAGGAGCAGAAGGCTGAGAAGAAAGATGTAAATCAGGGATTTTATGGCAGCGGAAAACTCATTGGGCGCATATAAGGAAAGCCAGAGCACATCATCCTCCGCTGATTTTAAGCTGTTGACTGGGCTGTAGTATTGGAATTCGGATCGTTCGAATAGCTGCTCCCGATACTCTTCTTCTTCGAGACTTCCTAAACCACTGGTATCTTTCACTACTGAAAAGGAGACAATGCAGGACATGCAAGCACGGATATCAGAATCCACCAATTCTTTTTGATAAGCAGGTGTATTCCCTATAAATAAGGCATCACTGCTTTCCTGATAAAAGGCAAAATGAATTTCCTGATCAATACCATTCTCTTCCAATATGTCATCGATTCGATACTCTACTTCCAATAAATCCAATCCTGTTAAATCAAGGAGAGTATCGTGGAAAAGAGAATGGTCTATCCGATTTATATCGAGTGCAATATCCGGGATCAGCTTTTGCAAGGTGGCATGGGTCTGCTCGCGTTGAAGATTCACAGCTTTACTCAGCCAACTAATCTGGATGAGAATCAGGAGAATCATCAGCAGAAAAGCCAAAAAGCTTAGCCTTTGATAAAAGCTCGAAGATGCATTTGTTGAATTTTTCACAACTCCAAGATAAGGCGGATTTGGAGATGGATTAGGCTTATTAAGTTTTCCTTAAGTTTTTTCGTTTTTGCTTAGGGCTTATTCGTTTTTGGAGGGTTAAATAGATGAAAATAAGGCTGCTACTTGTGATCAAAACAAATAATCAATCTTTAACGCGAAAAATTATGAAGACTTTTGATTACCTCTACCATAGCCTGATTACGTATCTCATTGGCCAGTTTTTTATTCTAGGTTCGCTAATCGGTCAGGACTTTCAATTGAAAAAAGAAGTGAGTGAAGATGAAATTACATATCTGCATGAAGTCATTCAGGAGATGTCTGAAACCGACCAGCAATACCGAAACTATATCGCTAATGAGACTATGGATGATGCTATTATTGAGAAAATGCAGGCTGTTTATGATAAAGATGGGATTGAGGCTTATATGAAATACACCAAATCCCTGAATCTTTCTATGGAACCAGCTCTCAAAGATTCTCTTTGGACCCTCCAACATCAAATCGATATTAAAAATCACCTGACCCTGAGAGGAATTTTTGATACCTATGGATATTTGCCGAAAGCCCTTTTAGGAAAAAACACCTATGTCCAATTGCTTCTGCTCATGCATCCCCCCAAAGACTGGGATCCTGCTGAGTACCTGGAGGAATACTCTGTGATTTTTAGAGAAGAGGTTAATGCCGAAAGAATGCCGCCGGAAACTTTCGCCAAATTCTACGACAACATCAAAGCCAAGATTCTACGCGAGCCTCAACTCTACGGCACCAACCAACAATTTGATATGAAGACCAATAAGGTGCTTCCTCCTATCATTGAAGATGTGAATAAGAGTAATAAAGCGAGAAAGGCCATTGGATTGCCGATCCTGGAAGAAGGCGAGTACCGACTTTGGGGAGATCAATAAAGAAATTGTTAGAATGGGATTTTGCAGAATGGGTAGCTCGTGGGCTGTCCATTCTCCTTACAATTTCGTCCAGATCGTTACCACAGGATCGGTGATGAAACTGTATTGAGGATCTTCTTCGATTTCTTTCAAGCCCGCAATAAAGGCTTCCGTTTTATCCGGGGAAATAATCCCTTTTTCGACCATATTATCCAAAATCCCTTCCGCAGTCATCCTGGTCAGCTTTTTGGAAACACCTTCTTGATGCCTGTGCATGAGAAAGGTGTCGCAACGGACCTTCGGAACAGGTAATTCACATGCCTGAAAAAGGTGTGGCAACTTTCGTCCCATTTGAGGCTCTTCGTAAAGGGCATGATAAGCCACTACCAATTGGTCATAGGCCCAGTGAGTCGGGTATAAACCTCCGCTGCTTGCCATATCGGGTTCCTGAGCAAGGATGATCCCTCCTGTTTTACACACCCGCTTCATTTCTTTTAAAACGGCTAGAGGATCCGGCACATGCATCAAAAGGAAACGTGTAAAGACTAAATCAAAGTGATCATCTGGAAAGGGGAGGGCTGTAGCATCTGCTTGTTGGAATTTGATACCCTCATTTCCTAACTCATTCGCATAGTTTATGAGTTTTTCATCCATATCCACTCCGATAATTTCAGCTTTTGGAAACAAGCTTTTGTGCATACGGCTGGTTTCCCCTAATCCACAGGCGAGGTCGAGGACCTTATGAATATCTTCTTGAGGAAATCTCTTTAGGTATTTTTTTGAAATGCCGTTGAGGGCTACAGCAAGGAGTTGCTGCCTTTCTAGGTTTTGTTCACTGATTTGATAGGACATAGCTACAGGCGATGAATGGGCGGGAAGTTGAGGAAAATGTAACTCAAAGAAAAATGGGAAAAAGAAAAAGCCTATCCCTAAGGACAGGCTTTGTATTTATGCGTTTGATAATAATATCCGAGATCTTAGTAGCGATAGTGCTCAGGCTTATAAGGCCCTTCTACCGTTACGCCGATGTACTCAGCCTGATCCTGACGAAGTTCTTCGAGCTCAACGCCAATTTTAGCGAGGTGCAAACGAGCAACTTTTTCGTCCAGATGCTTAGGCAGGGTGTACACTTCATTTTGGTAATTATCACCATTGGTATACAACTCGATTTGAGCCAGTACCTGGTTGGTGAAAGAGTTTGACATTACGAAAGATGGGTGTCCGGTAGCACAACCGAGATTCACCAAACGACCTTCCGCCAAAATGATTACGTCTTTTCCGTCGATCGTGTAAAGATCAACCTGTGGTTTGATCACAACTTTGGTATCTCCATAGTTTTTGTTCAACCAGGCAATGTCGATCTCATTATCGAAGTGGCCAATGTTACAAACGATGGCTTTATCTTTCATGTTTTTGAAGTGCTCACCCTGGATGATGTCTTTGTTACCAGTAGCTGTTACAACGATATCAGCTTCTTTCACCGCATCAGCCATTTTCTTCACTTCGAATCCATCCATAGCTGCCTGAAGGGCACAGATCGGATCAATCTCTGTTACGATCACTCTCGCCCCAGCACCTCTCAACGAAGCAACAGAGCCTTTACCTACGTCTCCGTATCCGGCTACTACTGCTACTTTACCAGCAATCATCACATCAGTCGCGCGACGAATGGCATCAACCAAGGATTCTTTACATCCGTACTTGTTGTCAAATTTAGACTTAGTTACAGAGTCATTTACATTGATTGCGGGCATTGGAAGGGTTCCATTTTTTACACGCTCGTACAAGCGGTGAACTCCAGTAGTCGTTTCTTCACTAAGCCCTCCAATGGCTTCTACTAACTCAGGGTATTTATCCAATACCATATTTGTAAGGTCTCCTCCATCATCGAGGATCATGTTCAGCGGTTGGCGATCTTCACCGAAGAAAAGGGTCTGTTCGATACACCAGTCAAATTCTTCTTCATTCATTCCCTTCCATGCATAAACGGGAATACCAGCCTCAGCAATAGCAGCAGCAGCATGATCCTGAGTAGAGAAAATATTACAGGAAGACCATGTTACTTCAGCTCCCAATTCAACGAGAGTTTCGATCAATACTGCCGTTTGAATAGTCATATGCAAACATCCAGCAATACGGGCACCTTTCAAAGGTTTTTCAGTTCCGTACTCTGCGCGGAGAGACATAAGACCAGGCATTTCCGCCTCGGCAAGTTCTATCTCTTTTCTTCCCCATGCAGCAAGAGAGATGTCCTTTACTTTGTAAGGAAGGTATTGAGTTGTTACTTCTGACATGAATTATTTTTGGTTAAATATATATTGCCTGCAAAAATAGGCATATTGACAAAATATTGGAAACGGTAAATACAAGGGTTTTAACCGAATGGGACGCAATTTGGTTCAGATATCCCGAATTATCACAACATTCTCGCAAGTTTTCTTATTTCAATTTACGAATTAAGTCAGGTAGCTTACGAATAGCTGCAATTTCTCTCAATTTTTGACGGGCTTCTACAGCTACCATCCCCAAATAGGTTTTTCCTCCTTCCAGGTCTGACATCACCCCAGTTTTACCATATAACTGAGCCCCCTTACCAATGGTAAGATCTTTATTTACCCCTACTTGCCCCCATAAAACAACTTCATCTTCTACGGTTACTACGCCCGCTATGCCTACCTGAGAGGCGATCAGGCATTTTTTCCCTACTTGGGTGTCGTGGCCGATTTGGATTAAATTGTCCAATTTTGTCCAGGCACCAATCCGGGTGTCTCCACTTACTCCTCGATCTATGGTGCAGTTTGCTCCGATATCTACATGGTCTTCAATCACTACCCGGCCTTTGGTCAACATTTTATCCCGACCATATGGGCGAGCTTTAAAATAAAAGGCTTCACCCCCAATGACTGTACCTGAGTTGATACATACATTTTTTCCTATTAAACTGTTATCATAAATCGTCACATTTGCATGTATTAAACTATCCGCTCCAATCCTCACATGAGAGCCGATGACACAGTTGTGTCCAATCTCAACCCCATCCTCCAAAACGACGCCTTCTCCGAATACTACGTGGGTGCCGATTTTGACACCTGCTCCTTTTTGAGGCTCCCCGGAAGTGTTCAATGCTTTTCTAGGTTGAAAATGTTCCGTCAGGATATTGTAATCTCTGAAGGGATCTTCACTGATCAACAGGCCTTTACCTGCAGGGGCTTCTACTTTCTTGTTGATCAGGATGGTAGTTGCTGCACTATTGAGGGCTTTCTCGTAGTATTTTTCTATATCAACGAAAGTGAGATCACCGGCTTCTACCATATGAATCTCATTTATACCCAGAACTTTATGATTTTCGGGACCTACATATTCGATTCCGAGGAGTTCTGCTACAGATTTAAGGCTTTTTGCCTCTTTAAGTTTCATGCTTTGGTTTGTATTTACGGTCTTAAAGGCTAAATTTGCACACTTTATCAATAAATAGAGTTATAGACTCAATCGCAACTTTACAAAAATTACATGGAATCATTAGTTTATTTCTTGCCAATTGCGGGTGTCCTGGGCCTGCTCTATACGTTTATACGTTCATCCTGGGTCTCCAAACAAGAAGTAGGTGATGAAAAGATGGCTACTATTGCAAAAAACATTGCGGATGGAGCAATGGCATTCCTCAAAGCTGAGTACAGGGTTTTGGCCTTCTTTGTGGCTGGGGTAGCTGTGTTGCTGGCTATTAAAGGATCCAATGAAGCGGGTTCTAACTGGTGGGTAGCAGTTTCTTTCATCATTGGTGCTATTTGTTCAGCATTGGCTGGGTTTATCGGTATGCGAGTAGCTACCAAAGCCAACGTTCGTACGACAAACGCTGCAAGAGGATCACTGGGCAAAGCACTCGAAGTTGCTTTCGCTGGTGGATCTGTAATGGGGCTGGGAGTTGTAGGACTGGGGGTTCTTGGTCTTAGTATACTGTTTATTGCTTATCAGAGCATGGGTTTCCAGGCTGCTGATAGCTCTGTTAATTCGATTACGATTGTACTTAATGTACTCTCCGGTTTTTCTTTGGGTGCTTCTTCTATTGCCCTTTTCGCTCGTGTAGGGGGGGGGATTTACACCAAAGCTGCTGACGTAGGTGCTGACCTGGTAGGAAAAGTTGAAGCGGGTATACCTGAAGATCACCCTTTAAACCCTGCTACTATCGCAGACAATGTTGGAGACAACGTAGGAGATGTTGCGGGAATGGGTGCTGACCTTTTTGAGTCTTATGTAGGATCTATCATCGGTACCATGGTATTGGGTAGTGCATTTATTGCGGTGCCTGAGTTTGCAGGTCAGTTTGGTGGACTAGGAGCAATTCTGCTTCCGTTGACCTTGGCTGCAGTAGGTATCGTGGTTTCTATTATCGGTACTTTCTTTGTAAGAGTAAGCGAAGGAGGAAGTCCTCATAAAGCCCTCAATACGGGTGAGTTTCTTTCCGGAGGGTTGATGCTGTTGGCTTCTTACCTCATCATTGTAAATATGCTTCCTGAGAGCTGGTCTCACAATGGAACTGAATATTCTGCTATGGGAGTTTTCATCGCAGTAATTACAGGTCTTATTTCTGGATTGGCGGTAGGAAAAGTTACTGAGTATTATACTGGAACAGGTACTAAGCCTGTAAATAGCATTGTAAAGCAATCGATCACGGGTTCTGCAACCAATATCATTGCTGGATTAGGAGTAGGTATGATGTCTACGGCAATTCCTATTTTGTTGATCGCAGCTGCTATTATGATCTCTCACCACTTTGCGGGACTTTACGGTATCGCAATTGCTGCCGTAGGAATGCTGGCAAATACAGGAATTCAGTTGGCTGTTGATGCTTACGGACCTATCTCGGATAATGCAGGTGGTATTGCAGAAATGGCAGAACTTCCTAAAGAAGTTCGTCAGCGTACAGATAAATTGGATGCGGTTGGAAACACCACTGCAGCAATTGGTAAAGGATTTGCAATTGCTTCTGCTGCTTTGACAGCTTTGGCACTATTTGCAGCTTTCATGCAGCAGGCGGGTATCGATACGATTGATATTGCCCAACCTAAAGTAATGTCTGGTCTTCTTATTGGTGCGATGCTTCCATTTGTATTCTCTGCTTTGGCGATGAATGCAGTAGGTCGCGCAGCAATGGCGATGATTCAGGAAGTAAGACGTCAATTTGATGCAATTCCTGAATTAAGAGCAGCTCTGGACATCATGAAGAAATACGATTCTGATCTCACAAATGCGACTCCAGAAGACCGAGCAATTTTTGATGCTGCGGACGGAAAGGCTGAGTATTCTAAATGTGTTGAAATCTCAACTACAGCTTCAATCAAGGAGATGGTAGTCCCTGGGGTTTTGGCGATAGTTGTTCCTGTTTTAGTCGGTTTTGTAGGGGGAGCTGAAATGTTGGGTGGATTGCTAGCAGGTGTAACTTCTGCAGGTGTGTTGATGGCAATTTTCCAGTCCAATGCTGGAGGTGCCTGGGATAATGCCAAAAAGATGTTTGAAGAAGGAGTTGATATCAATGGCGAGAAGTTCTACAAAGGCTCTGAGCCGCACAAGGCTGCCGTTGTAGGGGATACCGTTGGTGATCCTTTCAAAGATACTTCTGGTCCTTCTCTCAATATTCTCCTAAAGCTTATGTCTGTTGTAGCTTTGGTAATTGCGCCAACCTTGGCAAGCATGAGTGGAGATGCAGAAGCTGAATTGATCCCTGCTGAAAAAGTAGAGATCGTACTACCAGCGGAAACTGAGCAAGTGAGTGATGAAGTTACTACTCAGACCCTCGAAGAAGGAAGAACCTTTGAAATTACGCAAGCTGTTCTTTTTGATCTCAGACTTATCGACGAAACAAATCTGAATACTAGCGATTGCTAGTTCAGCTTTTTTAAGATATTGACACGGGCCTTCCAATTTGGAAGGTCCGTTTTGTTTTGGTCCAAGGTAAGCTGAAATGAGAAATCAGAGGGGAAAAGGCGGATGCTGCTTGATAATCAGGCCAAAAACGAAAGAATATTTATCCATTGCGAAAATCTTGTCTATTGACGCATGTAAGAGAATTTTAGGAGAAAATGAGCGCATGAGGAGGGAGTGCTGTACTTTTAAAGACCTGCAAACTGGGGTTTGGCAGGAGAGTCTAAAAAGGTTAAATATTCCAATATTTCAAAAGAAGTATAGCCTTTCTACTCATTCTTTTACACGAACAAAACATTAACCGTACTTCTATGCTTCGTTTTGGCATAATCCTTAGCCTTATACTTTCCGTCCAACTTCTTCCGGCTCAGGGGGTAAAGGAATCATTTAAACGCTGGCCCGCTTTTAGGTTTTTCCCTAACTATTTTATACAGTACGGCCCTAAATTTATTCCTGCACACAATGAATCTTCCAGTCCTTCTGATCTTGTCTTTCGAAATGAAAGCAAAAGTGCCTACCTCATATACTTACCTAAGGGTGAAAGTACCTTGCTGAAAGAAATCGATGGATTAAATAATACGATTCAGTGGTATAATCCACATAGGAGGGAAATGAGCGCTGCTGAGCTCTTAAAGGGAAATACGTTATATCCCCCGGATGAAAATGATTGGATTGCGATAGTGAAAGTAGGAGCTGAGATTTTTCATGTAGAATGGAAGGAGTTAGGCCTTAAGCAATCCAGCCGACACAGGGTACGCTTTGACTGGGCGACTTCCTTCGAACTCAATAATGCCCATTTTGAAATTGAGCGTAGTTCTGATGGATTTAATTTTGAGAAAATTGCGCAAATCCCCGGAGCAGGAAATAGTGAGAATCCCAGGTTTTATACCTACATAGATGCCAATGCCCGAGAAGAAGAATTGTATTATCGCCTCAGACAAAAAGACCTGGAGGGAAATTACATTCATTCTGATTTACTCAAAATAAAGCTGGATAAAAGCCTCGCTCCTGAGATTCAACTGTATCCAAGCCCGGTTAGGGACCTTGTTCATATTCGCCTGGATGAAGAAACGGGTAAGATGTATCAACTTTCGGTCATGGATTTACAAGGAAGTACCATATTCAGTCAGGAATTTGAACTAAATGCCAAAGATACTACCCTGTATACCGGGAGTCTGACTCCCGGACAATACATGTTGACCCTTAAAGATCAAAAGAGAGAGTACCAGATATCAAAGGCCTTTCAAAAGGAATAAATTCTCTCTACCGACATTTCTGCCCTCCATTCTTTATATTTAAGTATGGAAAGCCGGCACATACAAACGGGAATCAGCCTCTTGATTGTCCTGTTTATCCTGATGTTGGCCTATAACTTTTTTCTGAAGCCACGGGACGTTGGAGAGGAAGACTATTTCACCATTGATACCCTTCTTCCAGGCGAAAAACTCCTCAATCAAATTCCTAAAGGCAGTGATCTTTACAACAGTCGAGTTATGCGTGGAGGCTCCTGGATGGATAAAGAAAGTGATTGCCGCCTGACCAATCGTGATTATATGGATCCGAAAGTAGGGACCATTGTTGCAGGCTTTAGGCTAGTTAGGCGTATGTGATACTTTCACCACATGACTTTTTCCCTATGTTTTCGTCTTAAAATAAATGCCTAGGAAATCTCTTTGCTTTGATTATTTTTAGGCTTCATTAACAGAACAGCGCCCATATTATGGATAACTTTCGTGCACTGACTACTCGGGAAAAAGCACTCAAGATCAATTTGAACCCGCATTGGTACGGTTCATTTGCCGAGATAGGTGCAGGACAGGAAACCGCCGCTCACTTTTTTAAAGCGGGAGGAGCATCCGGAACTATCGCGAAAACCATGTCTGCCTATGATATGAAGTTTAGCGATGCCATTTATGGGAAATCCAAACGATATGTAAGTAGGGCACGGGTCGAAAGCATGCTGGAGCATGAATTTAGCCTGCTGGAACAACGCCTGACAGAAATAGGAGATCAAACCTGTTTCTTCGCCATGGCTAATACCATTGAAGCCCTGAACTATAAAAAGACCAATCAAGGCCATGGCTGGATCGGGATCAGGTTTCAATTAAGCCCGGGTACCCCTCCCAATAATGTCATCATGCATGTGGTGATGAGGGATACAGAAACCCTTTGGCAACAAGAGGCTGTAGGAATTATAGGGGTAAATTTGATTTTTGCCTGTTATCATTATCCGCACGATACAGATGCTTTCCTCAAATGCCTGATGGAAGGGCTTTCTTCAGATCGGATTGATGTAGATATGTTTAGCCTGACAGGTCCCAATTTTGATTGGGTAGATAATCGTCTGCTAAGTTTAAAACTGGTCAAGAATAATATGACCAAGGCTGCTATGTTTGGTGCTGATGGGAAAGTTTTGCATGTGGCTGATGTGCTTTACAAAAAGAATATATTGGTGCTGAGAGGAAGATTCAGGCCAGCTACTTTGGTAAACCTGGATATGCTAAAATCTGCCAAGGCACAGTTTTTAGAAGAGGAAGAAGTCAAAGAAGAAGATACCTTGATCATCGCTGAACTGACCCT
Organism: Bacteroidota bacterium; assembly: GCA_039819665.1. Lineage (GTDB taxonomy): Bacteria > Bacteroidota > Bacteroidia > J057 > J057 > JAWPMV01. The sequence continues at coordinate 52,078 of JBCBRM010000052.1, read as the reverse complement.
CAATAATTTGACTGCAGAAGGAAAGATTGATGACGATGATTTCCTGGATAGAGTAGATATGCTACGTTCTATGGGGGTACTGGTAATGGTATCCAGCTACCATAAGTATTATAGCCTGGTTTCCTACTTCACCCAATATACCCGCAAGAAAAAAATCGGAATTGCCCTGGGGGTTTATAATCTTGAGCAGGTTTTCGATGAGCAATATTATACCAATCTAAAAGGGGGGATTCTCGAATCCTTTGGTACTCTTTTCGGAGCCAATATCAAAATGTATGTCTATCCGGCGCTTGCAGATTACTCTCAGGAACTTTATACCTGTAAGAATTTTAAGCTGCCGAAAGAAGAATTGCATTACCTCTTCCAATACATTTTCTCCAGCAATAAAGTAGAAGATATACGGGGAGTCGATCCTGACCTGCTTCACATTACCTCCGATGCTGTCCTCTCCATGATAAAGAATGGAGAAGAAGGCTGGGAAAAAATGGTTCCGCCCGAGGTAGAGAAAGCCATTAAGTCAGAAGGACTTTTTGGATACCAAAGTCCCGCAGGGGCCAAAAGCAGGGCTTTAAAATAAGTCCTAAATTTCTTTTCGTAAGACCTCCAGTGGAGATTTACCCATGATGCCCTGGATATTCAGCATGCCTATGCCTACAGTAAGGACAATAATCCCTATTAGGATAGCTATTGCCGGAGCCAAATCTGGCGCATATTCTATCTCAAAACTGAACTCTGCAAGCGCCCAACTAGCCGCGAGAGCCAATAAAATTCCTGTTATTGCTGCAAGGAAGCCTAAAAAGATGTATTCCCAGGCATTGATCATGAGGATTTTTCGGCGACTACCTCCCAAAGTTCTAAGGAGAACCGATTCCCTAATTCTCTGGTATTTGCTATTGATCACTGAGCCGATCAAAACGAGTAGCCCAATGCTGATACTGAAGAAGCCCATAAACTGTATCACAAAGGATACTTTCTCCAATATTTCTTTACCTACTTTCAGAATCAATGCCAAATCAATCACAGAAACATCCGGATAATTCTCTGCTAATGCACGTTGAAATTTGGCTGAGTTTTCATTGGAATTGGTTTTGGTAATGAGGACGCGAAATTGGGGAGCTTCCTCCAGGACTCCTTTGGGAAAGAGAACAATGAAATTGGTTTGAACCCGTTGGAAGTCAACTTTGCGAAAACTTCCTATATAGGTTTTCAATTTTAACCCACTCACATCAAATACCACTTCATCTCCGATATCAACTTTGAGGGATCTTTGGGCAAAACCTTCCTCAACAGAAATGAATATGCTATCCTCTGGGTTTTTTATTTCGCCAATCCATTTACCTTTAACTACTTCCTCCGAATCAATGATGCTATCTCGGAAAGTTACCCGATATTCTCTGTTCAGGGTGCCGCCTCGGGGAACAGAACGCGTTGTATCTTTCAATAATTCTCTCCTGCTTCTCCCTTTCCACTCCACTAGTTGCATGGTTACCAGAGGAACATCCTGTACTACAGGAAAATCATAAGTGTCCATCAATTTGGTAATCTCGGGGACATCTTCCGGAGCTGCATCATAAACTACCATATCAGGTCTTTGTCCCTGATCACTGAGTGCTATATTCTTTACTAACATCCCCTGCATGAAAAAGAGGGTAGTGATTAGAGCTGTTCCCATTCCTATTGCGACGACCATGATGAGGGTCTGGTTATTAGGGCGGAAAAGATTTGCAATGCTTTGGCGGAAAACAAAACTCCAGTTTCGGGGGAAAAAACGTTTTAGGAGAAACATCACCCCATAAGCTGCTCCGGCGAGGATCAAAAAGCCTAAAGCCATAGCCCCAACAAAAACCAGAGATTCCTGAATTTCACCTATCTGTAAGTAGGCAAATCCCCAGATAAAAAGTCCGATCCCCAATACTACCAACCAATTCCAAATATCCCTGCTTCCTGAGCCGGTATTACTGGATGCTCTCAAAGTCATCAGGGGGGAAACCCTCCGGATTGCCAGAAGAGGAAGTAACGCAAATAAAACAGCTATACCCATCCCGACTGCTATCCCTTCTCCCATAGCTGGCAGAGAAATATCGCTGCTGGCACTGATCGGTAAAAATTCCCGGAGAATCATGGGAAGAATTACTTGCAAGCCACTTCCTAATAAAGCGCCAAGAAGAGAACCCACCAAGCCCATAAATAGAATTTGGATGAGGTACATACTAAAAGTAGAACCTCCTTCTGCCCCTAAGCATCGAAGAATAGCTACTGTGGAAAGTTTATCTTTTATGTAAACATGGACAGAATTTGCAACTCCTACACATCCTAACAGCAAGGCGGCAAAGGCAACAAGATTTAGAAAACGGGTAAGACCCTCGAATGCATCGCCAAAATCATCTCTTCTCTCTTCAACTGTGTCATATCTTAAACGAAGTTCCCGAAACCTGGGACGCATTTCTTCAAGGGCTTCTTCTGAGGGAGTATTTTCCCCTAATGAAAAATAGCGCTTATAGGTAACTCTACTTCCTTTTTTGATCAAAGAAGTCTTATCCAGGTATTGCATGGGGATGTAGACGGGAGCATAAACCATGCTCATCATTTGTACCTGTCCCGGAACTTGTAAAAGCTTTCCAGCAATTTCAAAGACGACATTTCCAATCTTGATAGAATCCCCAACTTTTGCATTGTATTGCATCATCAGGGTTTGGTCCACCAGGGCCTTCTTTTGGTCTCTAAATTCCAGGCCTGCAGATTCCGGAACCGTTTCAAATTTGCCGAAAAAAGGAAAGCCTTTTTCTATAGCTCTAACCTGAACGGCGCGTGTATCTCCTGTTTTGGGAAAAAGGACCATAGAACTGAATGCATATTCATCCGAACTTGGGCCTTCAAAGTCTTCCATGAGGATGTTGGCAGAATCAGTGAAAGCCTGGTTGCTTTGGACCACTAAATCTGCTCCCAAAAGCTCTTTGGATTGTTCATCTATGTCTTTACGGAGGTTGTCGCCAAAGGTATTGATCGCTACCAGTGCAGCTACACCCAGGATAATCGAACCGGTAAAAAGGATAAGTCTGGATCGACTTCTTCTACTGTCTCGATAGGCCATTTTAAAGGCCCATGCAAGGCTATTTCTTTTGTTTTGCTGAGGAGAAAGATCGCTCATGTTGTGGGATAAAATTGGAAACCTGATTTAAGCTGCACTATCTGAAACGATCTCTCCGCCTTTCAAACGGATGATGCGGTCTGTTTTTTCTGCCAGTTCAGGATCGTGGGTAACAATGATAAGGGTCGTCCCAGCTTCCTGGTTGAGCTCAAACATCAATTCTTCAACTTGTGCGGAGGTTTCCTCGTCGAGATTACCCGTGGGTTCATCAGCAAAAAGGATACGCGGACGATTAGAAAAGGCCCGGGCAAGGGCAACTCTTTGCTGCTCCCCTCCTGAAAGTTGGCTAGGGTAGTGGTGGTAACGATCTCCCAGACCTACCCGTGTCAACAATTCTTGAGCTACCTCTTCTGCTCCACTTTTCCCTTGCAATTCCAAAGGAACCATGACATTTTCCAGAGCTGTAAGGGTAGGGATTAGCTGAAAGTTTTGGAAAATGAAACCTACATATTCATTTCGGATAGCTGCTCGTTGATCTTCGTTTAAGCTCGCGAGCGATGAGCCATGCAACTGAATGTCTCCAGTACTGGCTTTGTCCAGACCTGCACACAAGCCAAGCAAGGTAGTTTTTCCACTACCAGAAGGGCCTACGATAGCCATTTTACTACCGGGAGCTACGTCAAATTGAATGTTTTTTAGAACGGTTAGGCTTGAATCACCACTGAGATATGATTTACTTAGGTTTTCTACGCGTAAAATTGAATCCATGAAACGATCGGATTATGTCTTTTAAATGGGATTAGTGTGATGCACCAGAAGATAGACATCGGTGTGAAGAAATTTATTCCAATTTAGCTCTATTTCTCTGGTACTTAAACTGATGGAATTCTTATAAGTTTCATTTACCTTTGAAAAAAAGCAGATAAGATGAAAAAATACGTCTTTTTTCCCATTTTGGTACTAATCATGTGGGCCTGTAGCGGGAGCGCAGACAATTCTCAAACAGAAGAAGGGAAAACTGAAGATCAGGTTGAAAGTATGAATGAAACTCAATCCAGCCAAAAGGCATCGGAACAGGATGCGAAAAAGAAGATCCTCATATTTGGTAATAGTTTGACTGCAGGTTATGGATTGGATAATCCTATGGACGGTTTTGCTGGGCTTATACAAAGGAAATTGGAAGAGCTGGAACTACCATATGAAGTAATCAATGGGGGAATAAGTGGAGAAACCAGTTCTGATGGGAAAGGTCGGATCAAATGGATGATGCGACAAGCGGTTGATATATTTGTCCTGGAATTAGGGGCAAACGATGGCCTCCGAGGGATCAATCCCGGAGCTACGCATGATAATCTTCAGTTTATTTTGGAGACAGTCAAAGAGAGTTATCCGGATGCAAAACTATTGATTACAGGAATGGAAGCCCCTCCAAATATGGGAGAAGCTTATACTGAGGATTTTCGTGCTATTTATCCTAAACTGGCCGAAGATAATGAAGCTGTTCTGATGCCCTTTCTTCTTGATGGGGTAGCCGGAGAAGCCGAATTGAACCAATCAGATGCCATACATCCGACAGCAGAAGGCCACCAGATTGTTGCAGAAAATCTATGGGCAATTTTGAAGGATATGATAGAGGAAGTAAATTAGGCCCTCCAAGCCAAAACCTGAGAATACATATAATGCAGGATTTATGAAGGGTGTTTTACCAATTAGATTCATAAATCACTATTATTGCATCATAAACACATCTAACATGAAACCCTTCAAGACTTTACTAATTTTCACCCTTTTTAGCGGCTTATTTGTTCTTGCCTGTGATGAAAAATCTTCTTCTTCAAGTTCTGAAGCCGGAACAGAATCTGCTGTAGGTTCTACAGAAAGTTCAACTGAAAGTACGAGAGAAATTCCTTCCGCTGATGAAATTCAGTTAGGGATTTGCTTGTGGCCACAGGCTGGATTGCGTTCTATGCCGGGAAGAGGAAAAGATGCCAAATGGTTGGCAGGTATGAGCTTTGGAGAGGTGGTAACCTTGACGGGAAAATCAGAAGAAGCTGGCGAAAGAAATTACCTCGAAATGGAGTTGTCAGACGGGAAAGTGGGATGGTCCTATGATTACCTTTTCGCAGTAAATGCTCAAAGAGCCGCTGCTACCGGTACGGTGGATGTTTACTCTCGTCCTGACCTTACGACCTTCGATGGAAAACAATTTGAGCGAGGAGAGATCTTTGCCGTATTAAATGATTCAGAGACTGAAGGTTGGATGGAAGTTTTTGGACAGGAAAAGAAGAAAAAAGGTTGGATCAAAGAAAATACCAATTTCAGCACAGATGAGGTAGATGTAAATGTCGCAATCATGTTTTCACGCGCTTTACTGGAAAAGAACCCTATCACTCAGTCCGAAAAACTAGAAAATCTAAGTAAGAATACGCTTTTCGGGGAATCTCCTTTGATGAGCATAGTCAATGAAAAGTTGGAAGAAGTACAGCAGATGACTGCTTTACCAGCTAATCAATTGATGGTAACTACCGATAATCTCAACGTACGTAGTGACCCGGATTCTGAAGCAGATAATATCATTTTTAAACTTCAGTCCGGGGATATCTGCAATATCCTGGAAAGGGGAGCCCGTACCGAGATCAGAAATATGAATGACTATTGGTACCTGGTAGAGAAGGACGGACAAGAAGGCTGGGTCTATGGCTATTTTACTTCCAAAAAACAGGAAGGAGCAGTACAATAATTGAAAGAATTACGAATGAAAAGGCGACGAAATTTTCGTCGCCTTTTTGGGTTTCGTTTCAAAGCTTTTACAATAAATGGCTGTCTTGGCAATTATAAGCTAAAGGAATAGTATCCGAATGTTATCCACTAGCTTCTTTTATGGCTGAAATTCAATTATGTTGGAGGCTAATTTTGTTTATTTCGAAATCTAATGCCTTAATCTTGTGGCAAGGCATAGGCAACATATAGGTCTCCCGACTTTGTACCCATTTTTCCGCCCCCACAAGCAATTACTACATACTGTTTACCCGCTGATTCGTAGGTTGCCGGAGTAGCATACCCTCCGGCAGGTAAGTCTTTTTCCCATAGGAGTTCTCCTGTTTTCATGTGAAAGGCTCTAATTTTTTCATCTTTTGTTGCGGCAATAAATAGAAGCTGACTTTTGGTAATGACTGGGCCTCCGTAATTTTCTGTTCCACTATTTGTGTCCATATGTTCAGTTAGGGATTTATCATGACCCAGGGGAATCTTCCATAGATATTCCCCAGAATTTAGGTCGATAGCATTTAATGTACCCCAAGGTGGTTTTACTGCGGGGAAACCTGAAATGTCTTTAAATCTTCCAAAACCACTAATCGCATACGGGGTATCAAAAGTTCTTTCTGATCTATGATCCCCGCTATTCTTACTTGTTTTCATTAAGAAGTTTGCAATTTCATCCACCTCCTCTTCGGGAATATTTGGCATGCCAGGCATACTACCTTTACCTTTTGTGATAATATTCTTTACCTCATCTATTGACAACTTCTCTTCTACATGTTGCAAATTGGGGATTACCCCTAGGCCTTGCAGATTACCTCCATGACATCTTGTACAGTGAATTTGTACCAAAGACTCAGCAAAACTTATCTTTTTGCCATTTTTTTCGCCCACTTTTGACATTTTTACTATCCATGCCATTTCATTGGAGTTCACATACATGACCCCACTTCTGGGATCTACTGCCGCTCCTCCCCATTCTGCTCCTCCATCTGCTCCTGGAAAAAGAATGACACCTGTAGTGTCGATAGGAATGAATTGCCCATTAGAGCTTATACCAGATAATTTTTGTTTGACGGTAAGCTTTTTAGAATTGGGATTCTTATCTACAAAATCTTCTACAAAGGCTAACTCATTGGGTGCGAATAAATCCTCTTCTTCAAGCCTCTGTCTGGCAAAAGGTTCTGGTTTAGCAGGTAAGACTTGTGTACTCGCTGCTTCGTCCCCGGCTAAAGTAGTTGGTGGATATTTTTTTTCGGATAGAGGAAAAAGGGATTCTCCGGTCAACCTGTTAAAAACATAAATGTGTCCGCTTTTTGTAACCTGAGCAACTGCTGGAATCGTTTTACCCTCTTTTTTTACCTCTAGCAAATTTGGAGGAGCGGGAATATCTCGATCCCATAAGTCGTGTTTAACGAACTGAAAATGCCAAATTCTTTCTCCTGTGTTTGCATTGAGCGCTAATAAACAATTGGAGAAGAGATTATCTCCTTTGCGATTCCCCCCAAACCAATCAAAAGCTGCCGAACCTGTAGGTACATAGACAATTTCATTTTCCTCATCCAGAGCAAGGCCCGCCCAGCTATTTGCTCCTCCAATGGTCACATCTAGATAGGCTTCTTTTGGCCAGGTCTCATATCCTACTTCTCCAGGATGGGGAATAGTTTTAAATGTCCAAACTAGTTCGCCACTCTTTACATTATATGCTCTGATATGCCCAGGTGCTGCTCCCGGTGACTCCCCGGTTCTCGATCCTATTATATAAAGATCATTATAGATGGCACCCGGTGTAGTTAACACTACTGTTAGCTTTTCTGGATCTCTTCCCAGATTTTCCCTAAGGTCGATTTTTCCATTTTCTCCAAAAGATGGGATCAGCTCGCCATTTTCCAGATTTACGGCATATAAGTTAGGCCCGGAACCAAAAAATATCCGACTTTGATACTCGCTGTCCTTAGATCTCCAAAAACTAATCCCTCTGCTTAATCCGAGGCCAGATTGATCCTCTGAACCTGGGCTAAATTTCCATATCTCTTCTCCATTAGTATTATTGATCGCAAATAGGTGATTTGAAGCATTAACACCGATCAGTTTTTCTTCAATTATTAGGGGATTTGTTTGTATTTGGGAGTTTCCATTTTCCTTCAGGCCTCCGCTTTTATAGGTCCATGCCACTTCCAGTCTCTCTACATTAGCAGGATCTATTTGGGATAAATTTGCATAGTGGCTCCTTCCGGGATCACCCAAATAATGTTCCCAAGTATTATAATATTCTGCTTTCTCTTTGCTTGCTGAGGCTACACTTTCTTCTTGCTTCTGACATGAAAACCCACATAAAGCAGTTAACGTGTAGACAAAAATCCATAGAGAGATTCTATACCTAGATATCATGTAAAGTCTTTAATAATATTCTAAAAAAAGCATTTTGGTAAAGCCCTCGCAGCATGCTCTACTGCTGCGAGGGAACTCTACACGTCGCAAACTAACTATTAATAAAATCAAATATATTAGAAAGTATATACTACTCTTGAGATAATAGATCTACCCAATAGAGGTCTTGCGAAGGTAACGTTTTGCCCTACGGGACTTACAATACTTCTAGGGTTACCTTCATCAATTCCAATTACATTGAATACATTAGATCCATTTATTCCGATTGATACATTCTTGGAGATATTATATCCAACAAATGGGTTAACGCTCATATAGGATGGGAAAAATGTGTCATCGAAATCTCCATTATCTAATCTGCCTCTATAGATGAGACTTGTTCCTATGGTAAATTTTCCATTGTCTGTCTCATATTTAGGAGTAAAGGTGAAAAATGATTTTACCCCGGGAGTTTCCTGTCCAGATAAATCCAAAGCTGTTCCATCAGGTGCCTGGACTGTTCTATCTCCATAGGTTCTGGCAAAGAAAGTTCCGTTAAAATCCAGGTCAATATTTCCAAGCACAACTTTGGCCTCAAATTCAACTCCTGTAACTTGAATAAGTCCTCTGGAAGTTAAGTTTACAGAGTTACCACTACCATCAAAAATCAACTCCTGGAAAATATCATCGGGGTACCTGGTATGAAATCCTGTGAGGAAGAAACCTGCAGATGGAGATCTGTACTTAACTCCTAATTCATATTGGATGATACGCTCGCCATCTTCTTCAAATTCAGATAGACCTGATTCTCTGTCCGCTACTGCATTAAAGGCAAATGCTCTATCAAAATTGAATCTTGCGCCCTGGCTATGTCTGGCAAAGGTGGCCAGGTTATCATTGAATTTATAATTTAATCCAATTGAGTAAGAAAAATTCTCATAGCTAGCGTCTATGGGAATGAATTGTCCATCATTATGTAGGATTCCGGTTTCTGCCTGACTGATAAAACCATCATTGTTAACATCGAAATCATAAGTTGAACCTACCCCCACATTGGTTTGTCCCGTAATTCTACCAATATCCAATCTAGCCCCTGCGTCAATATTTAGTTGATCATTAACTTCAATTTCATAATTAATGAAAGGAGCGTAAACCCTTGATTCTCCTTTGTAGCTTTTATAAAGTGTCCCGTATTGGGAAAAACCGTTTACTGTCAGAGATTCCCCATTTGAATTATCAATAAGATCAAGTCTACGCGTATTGTCGGAAACATCTGCCAGGAAATTATGCCACCACCACTCTGATTCTAAGTCAAATTGATGGAAGAATGCTCCAAGTGTTAAGTTGGCATTAGTCTCTTCAAAGTTTTTGTTAAATGAAATCTCATTGGTCGTATACTCCATAGGAAGATCTACATTCCAATATCCATACTCGACAACAAGGCCATTACCATTTAAGTTATTTAGTTGATTTTGAGACAAGGCCTGACCAGCTCCTAATCCTGAGCTGTAGCTATAGGTAAAGTCCGTTACCCCACGAGATGCAGCAAATTCTGTAGCCGATTGGGGCGATCCACTGAAGGAGAATATTCCATTGAATTCATGATTAATAACCGATAGGCGTAGTTTATTTTTTAAGCTCCAACCCTCGCCAAGATCAAAGAAAACTTCTGCTCCCCAGGAGGTAGCTTTAGGCTCCATTCCACCTTCTAAGGATTCTTCAACAAATCCTCCATTAGGGGATTGGGCTTTGAACCTAAGCAAATCGACACTATGAAAAGTTCCATGAGTTCCACTAAAGCCTGGAAGGCTGGTTAACTCAACGGTATTAGAATTAGGGTCTCCTTCCCGTGCCAATGGAATAGGAATATAGGGGATAGTATTGTCATTTAAGTGTTTGAAATAAAACCTGACATATCCATTATCAAAATCTTTTGTGATGTTAAATTTTAGCTGCCCCCCTTTGTTTGCACTATATCCGGGCGACCTTACTCCATCATTATTACGGTAAAAACCACCTATATGGAATCTAACATCTTCTCCTATATGAGCGCCGTATTCGAAATCTGTACGCAGGTGTGAAAAGTCTAGCCCAACTTCCAATCCGACTGATCCCCCTTCAATGGTTCCAGTCTTGCTGATATTATTGATGATACCTCCTCCTGAATTACTCCCGAAGACGGATGCCGACCCCCCACGAATGGTTTCAACTCTTTGAGTCGTAAAATCTAGTCTGGTAAACATATCCACATTACCAAACATGATGTCACTAAAGGGCAATACGGGAAGTCCATCTTCTTGAACTTGTACAAACTTTCCCCCTCCATTACTTGGATTTCCACGTATTTCAATATTTGCATTTCCTTCCCCACCAGAGGCGTTCACAAAGAGACCTGGGATAGTCTTGTATAATTCTGCTGTACTTCTCGCACCGGTATTTTGAACGCGATCTACATTGACTGAAGAAATCGCAATGCTGGATTCAAGTCTTGATTTCGGATTTGCATTTCCGGTAATCACAACTTCCGATAATCCTATGACGTCTGGATTAAGCGTGAATGCTCGAATAATATTGCTGCCATCCAGCGTAACGGTCTCTGATAGATTCGTATAGCCAACATAGGAAACAATTAGTTCTTTTTCTCCGCTGAGAGAGGTAGTAAAACTAAATTTTCCCTCGGTGTCAGTTCTAGCTCCTGAACTTGTGCCTTGTAAATAGACAGATACTCCGATCAAGGGTTCTGATTTATCATCTTTTACAGATCCTGAGATCGTTGTTTGTGCGCGTAATAGTCCAATCTGGATCAGTACAGTCAATATTAATACACTTGCATTTCGTATTAGCTGATCGTTTAAGTGAATCATAAACATAAATTAAATTGTAGTCCTCGTAGAAAAACAGCTTCAATTTATGTAAGGCTAAAATCTATGAAATGCAGAATTGTATCATTTTTGATGTCGGGATAATTTGTTGATATACAGCAATTTATGTGTTTAAGTTCTTTGGATTTTGTAATTCCAATGATACAAATCCTAAAGACTGCTTCTGTAATTCGTCGGACTGACGTTCATTTTGGATTTGAAAATCGTAGAAAAATAGGAGGGAGAGGTGAAACCAGTCCTGTATGCTATTTCCTTTATCGATAAATCTTTGTCCTCTAACAGCTTCCGGGCTTCTTTTATTCTGTAATCAATTATATAATCATGAACTCCACACCCCAGGATAGCTTTAACCTTTCTATAGAGCTGTATTCTGGATAGGCCGAGGGTCCTATAAATTTGCTCAACGCTTAGTTCTGGATTGTCAAGGTTTTCCTTTACGATTTCGTTGAACTTATTTATAAAACTTAAATCGATGTTGTCAGAATTCGTATCGGTCCCCGAAAGTTGGGAATAATACGATTTTAGTAAATTTCTGTTGAACAATTGGCCATCAATGTTTTCAATCAGTAGTTCCAAATTAAAAGGTTTGGTTAAATAGGATTCAGCTCCTTTTTTAAATGCTTTCATTTTGAAGCTTTCATCCTGACTGGCAGTCAAGACTATAATGGGTATATGGGAGGTTCGAATGTCTGTCTTGAGAACATCAATGATTTCATACCCACTCAAATTCACTAATTGAATATCACAAATAATGACATCCGGAATCTTCTCTGTGGCAAGTTTAATTCCCTCTTTGCCGGTATTCGCAATGAGAATATTGTATTTATGGTTTATAGAATTGCTTATATAATTCGTAAGGTCAACATTATCCTCAATCACTAGTACAAATGGCTTTTCTTCATCACTCTTATTTTCAGTTTTTGGGTTGCTGACTTCGAAAAAAGTATCACTTTCCTCCCTATATACTTTAACCTCCTGAGATTCATAGACCGTTTTTTGGGGAAAATGGCTTCTTCCTTTGGGAATTTTTACTTTGAATGTAGTGTAATCTTTATCTTTTACATCCACGCTTATGGATCCTCCATGAAGTTGGATAAACTCTTTAGATAGGGCCAAACCAATTCCAATCCCTAAGGAGTCTTTGGAATAATATCTATCGAAAATTTGCTGAGCATCATCAGGAGAAATCCTTGGACCCGTATTTTTGATTTGGATATGAAATTCTTTTTCTTCTTCCGTTATATCAATAAATACTTTACCTGAATTAGGGGTGAATTTAAAGGCATTTGATAAAAGATTGAAAATGACTTTATCTAGTAGGTTAACGTCTGCCCATATAATTCCTTTCGTAGTATTGTCCTGTAGCTCAAAAAGGATCGCATGGCTATTTGCAACATAGTGGAAGTGAGACATTACCTCTTCGACAAAATCGATAAGGTTTATTTCATTGACGACTAACTCAATTTGTTGGAAATCCAGCCTCCTGAAATACATCAACTGATTGATCAGTCTTTGTAAGCGAAGGGTATTTCTTTTGATGAGATGAAGATTGAACTTACTTATTTTTGAAGAGGACCGGAGCATTTCATTGAGTGGTGATAAAATCAAAGTCAGCGGAGTCCTAAACTCATGAGAGATATTTGTAAAGTATTTGATTTTCTCTTCAGTAAGCATTCTTACTTCTTCGGACACTTGTTCTATATGCAGTTTCTGTTTTAAGATTTGTTGGTTTAACTCCTCAAGCTGTTGATTTTTTTTGTTCTTCTGTCGAAGAGAATTGTACAGCAATACGGTCAAAATAAAGATGGAAATAGAAACTACAATCATCATCAGAATTGTATTCCTTTGTTTGTAGTTTAAGTCATCCTGGATTTTAATTATCTCTTGTTGAAGTTCTATGTTCTTTTGTTCCTCTGAGATTTTCTTAGCCTGAAAACTCATCAGCTTAATATTGGTAGAATCTATTTTAGTAGAGATAAGCTCTAAATGCTTTTCTACCTTTTCTCCATCGAATATCCGTCTTGCCACTTTTATGGCTTCCTTGCCTCCTGTAGGATATAAAAATGTGGCACTGAGTATCCCTCTTTCTACCAGATCTATTCCTAAATTTTCTCCAAAAAGCCCATCAATCCCTATAAATGAAATCTTGGGTTCCTCCTGAGTTTCCTTTATTATTTTGTAACTATTGAAGGTGATTGCATCCGTATGACCAAAAACAAGATCAATATTGTTTAGCTTGCTCAGTAAAGGTTTTTTATCAATTAAAAAGCTTTCATTTTCAAGTGGAAGATGAATTTCCGTTGAAACGATTAATTTGGAATTTTTGATTCCCTCATGAAATCCTTTATGCCTTTCCATAGCAGGGCTTGATCCCTTAAGTCCCCAAATCTCCAGAATATTACCAGTTCCGAATTTATTTTTTATGTAAGTGCCTGCCTGGTATCCAATTTCATAGTTATCTGCCCCAATGAAGGTGGTATACTTGTCCGTTTCCACTTTTCTATCTAACAGGATCGTTGGGATATTCAGGCTATGTGCTAATTCAACTTCTTCAACCAGCGGCTTTGCTTCCAGAGGGGATATAATCAACAGATCGACCTTTTCTTTTATTAGCGTCCTGATCTGTTCTTTTTGTAGGCTAGTACTACCTTTTGCATCTAACTTTTTTAAACGAATATCATTATGGAAGTAAAGCTCTTGTTCCATTTCCTTCTCCATTGCTTTTCTCCAGTCATGGTCGCTTATGCATTGGGAGAAACCAATGGAAAATTGCTTTTCTGAGTTTGCATCCTTATTACATGCATAGAGGAAATGAAGGAAAAATAGGAGTATGAGGTACCATAGCCATTTGATAAATGTTGCTCCTGTGAAATTATGTCGTACCCAAATAACCAAAGCTACGTGCCCTATAAGGTATGGAACTTATGTCATAAACTTAAGCACCCAATGCCAAGAATAAAATAAATGTGAAGTAATATTAAATACACGTACAAGGAAGAGATCCTCATGTTTCCTGGCTTTCGTCAATCTTATAAAGACTATGGAAAAGAGGGATCCATATGGAGTAAGATCCTTCTCTACCACTCAGGATGACATGTATTCGTACAAAAAAAGCCCCGCCAAAGGCAGGGCTTATCAGTATTTTTTAGAGAAATTACTTCCCCGTAAAGTTCGCTTTTCTTTTCTCCAGGAAAGCCGCTACGCCTTCTTTGCCATCATCTGAAACCATGGCTTGCCCAAAACTTTCGGCCTCAACTTCATATCCATTCTTGCTGCTGTAACCATTACGAGCGTTATAGCCTGCATTCAGGGCTCCCATCGCAAGCTCTATAGCTTTAGGAGATTGTTTGTAAGCCTTCTCAAGAATCTCTTCACATTTTTCTCTCAGTTCCCCGCGAGTGGTTACATAATTCACCAGACCTAAGCGGTAGGCTGTATCGGCAGAGATCATATCGCCGGTAATCATCAATTCGATCGCTTTTCCTTTGCCGATGAGTTGAGCCAGGCGTTGTGTGCCACCATAACCGGGAAGAAGTCCCAGTTTTACCTCAGGAAGGCCAAACTTCGCATTTCTGGATCCTACCCGCATATGACAAGCCATTGCCAATTCACAACCGCCTCCAAGTGCAAATCCATTTACAGCCGCTATAATGGGCTTTGGACACTGCTCAATGTCAAAAAATATTTTCTGTCCTCTGCGAGAAAGTTCAGATGCTTCTTCACTGCTCAGAGTAGTGAATTCTCCTATATCTGCTCCGGCAACAAAGGCTTTGTCGCCTTCTCCTGTGATATAGGCTCCCTTGAGTTCTGGATCATTTTTTAGAGTTGTAATGGCATCAGAAAGCTCCGTAAAGACTTCTGAATTTAAAGAATTGAGCACCTTGGGCCGATTTATTGTGATAATAAATGTATGGCCTTTTTTTTCAGTGTGAAGGGTGTTGTACATAGGGTTTGCTAGACCTTAATTTGCTAGATATAACGTTGAGACAATAGGCTCGCAAGATACTAAGAAATAAAAGGAAAGGCCTAGCTTGTAGGAAACTATTCTGTAAGAGAATCTCCAAATTCTTTACTACTGCTGCCCAAATCAAAGTCATCCACAACTCCTGGATAGAATTCTGACTGCATCAGACTCTCTATTTCCTCCATGGTTTGTTGGGTTTGCTCAGTTTCGAAGAGGAGATTTTCGATCATCACATCCTCGCGCTCAGTATTCTGAACGGAGATGGGCTGATCTTTGATGTACTCCACCATTTCTTCAATGGTCTGCAATTGCTCTTCGATTACCTCTTTATTTTCCTGGAGTTTGTAATAGTTGTCCATACGTTTTTCCAGGATCTTGAGGCGCTGCTCTTTGATTTTTCTCAGGCGACTACCTGCATTTTTAAGTTCCTGATTGAGTTTATCAATCTCTGTAACTGTTTCATGCATGGCATCTTCATTGGAGATTTCAGGGAATCTATCCTTGAAATACAGAAGACGAGCATATGAAAGCTCGATCGCATTGAGCTTGCGAATAAAATTTTCTATGACGGAAGGAATTGTGGTGTTCATTTTTTTGAACCCCTTACGCACTTCCTTTACACGATTTCTCAGTTTGTCGAACCTTTGCTGAGATTCCCGACTTAGTTCATTGTAATAATCAACAAGGGTTTTTGTTTTCTTAAAGGCGTCGATATCCTTTTGGTACTTTGCGTTTATCGCCCGGATAAAACGGGGATTACGGCTAATAGCACTCAGAATGCTCAGCTCAAGTCCTCCTGCCATCAAAATAATGGAGGAAACTGCGAGTCCCTCATTGAACGGAAATAACTGTGGTACCAGAAATATACCTAGCGCAGCCAGGGTAGTGATTATCGCTAGCGATGCCAGGTGCGCGGGAAAGAAAAACGCTTCCCGTGTATAGTTGATAAATTTTTGAATCCTAGACTTCTTCTTTGCCAAAGCGTTATAAATGTTTTTGCATGTATAAACCTCTCAATATTCCTACTCGATCTACTGCACGGAAGTTACAAAATACAGATAAATATTATAAAATTATGTACCCAGCTTTTCAATTGCAGTATCTATCCTGTTGAAAGTTTCAACTTTTCCTAATAAAGCAGCAATTTCAAATGCATCTGGTCCGCCGGGGACTCCTGTGAGCGCCAGTCTCAGTGGAGCAAGAATCCTGCCTTTTCCCAATTCCTGTTCCTCTGCCAAAGATTCAAAACCCACATAGAGTGCATCTCTGTTCCAAGCCTCCGCAGCATCAAATTTCTCTTTCAAAGCCTGCATGATATCTGGCGTATTTTCCTTCCATTGTTTGCGTGCCATTTTCTCATTGTATTCCTCAGGCGCGTGGAAGAAATAACTTCCTTCTGTAGCAAATTCTGAAATCTTGGAAACCCTTTCTTTCATCAAGCCAATAAAAGACTTCAAGTAGGCATCGTCTTTTTCTGGAAGATCTCTATGGGAAAGGTCTTCTTTGAGTAATCCGAGAAGCTTTTCTTCACTAAAGACTTCCCGGATATAGCTTTGGTTGAACCAGTTGAGTTTATTCAGGTCAAAATTACTGGCGCTAAGGTTGATTCTGTCCAGGCTAAAGAGTTCTATCAAACGATCTTTAGACATGATTTCCTCGTCATTGCCCGGATTCCAACCCTGAAGCGCAAGAAAGTTTAGCATGGCTTCGGGTAAGTAACCATCTTCACGGAATCCCGAGGAGTGTTGCTCTGTTTCTGGATTGGTCCATTCGATGGGGAAAACCGAAAAGCCGAGTTTGTCGCCCTGCCTTTTACTCATTTTTCCTTTGCCATTAGGATTTAGGATAAGAGGCGGGTGAACGAAAACCGGGATTTTATCCTCCCAGCCCAAAGCTTCATACAAACAAATATGAAGGGGGGTAGAGGAAACCCATTCTTCTCCGCGAATGATATGCGTAACGCCCATATGGTAATCATCCACCACAACTGCGAGGTGATACGTGGGCATTCCATCTCCTTTCAGCAAAATCTTATCATCCAGCTGACTGGTATTAAAGGTAACTTCCCCTCTAACCATATCGGTGAAGGTAACTTCGCGATTTTCGGGCATTTTCATCCGAACTACATAGCGATCTCCTGCATCAATTCGTCTTTGAACTTCCTCTGCCGATAAGGTAAGGCTGTTCTTCATTTCACCCCGAGTAGCTGCATTGTATTGTTGGACGCTACTTCCTGCTTCTTTCAGACGGGCACGCATAGCATCCAGTTCTTCGGAAGTATCAAAAGCATAATAGGCATTACCTTCTGCCAACAATTTCTCGGCAAACTTTTTATACAAGCCAGATTCAGCACGTTCACTTTGTCGATAGGGACCAAATTCACCTCCGATTCCCGGGCCTTCATCCGGTTCTACGCCTATCCAGGAAAGTCCGCCTTTGATGTGTTCTTCTGCTCCGGGTACAAAACGGCTACGATCTGTATCTTCAATTCGAAGGATAAATCTTCCTCCCTGCTGTTTGGCCAGCAAATAACAATACAGAGCCGTTCTGACTCCTCCTATATGTAAGGGTCCGGTAGGACTGGGTGCAAATCTTACTACTACGCTCATGGGCAATTGATTTATGGGGCGCAAGTTAGTAATTCGGGGCAAAGGCTTCAAAAGCAATAGCTGATTATTTCCCCCGCAACAAAAATCCTGTAACTTGGATGAAAAAGATGATGAAGAAATACACACTATTTGCCCTCCTGTTTTCCCTCTGTTGTTTTGCTGCACAGGCTCAGAAACTTTCCTCCAAAGACGAAGCGGCGATACGTGCAGTTTTTAAAGCCCAGGAAGATTGCTGGAATAAGGGAGATATAGATTGCTTTATGGAAGGCTATGTGAAGTCAGAGGAATTACTCTTTATCGGTAGTGCTGGCGTCCAAAACGGCTGGCAGGAAACTATCGAAAGGTACAGAAGGTCTTATCCGGATCGTGCTGCTATGGGCAAACTTAGCTTTACCCTAATAGAATTTAGAAAGCTGGGACCTAAAGCAGCCTGGGTATTGGGCAAATTTCATTTGAAAAGAGAGATAGGCGATCTCAGTGGCCATTTTACCCTGGTTTGGAGAAAAGAAAAGGGGAAATGGTTGATTTTGAGTGATCATACGAGTGGCTAGGACTGTTCTATCGTTTACGGAAAATCAACAGGGCATGTCTATTGAGTTTCCTGAATTGAAGGTCGCTTAAGCTATCGGTTCCTTTGAGATTTACCACAAAAGGAAAAACGCCTACAACAGCTGAAATAACAGGAATGGTGACTGATAGTGGAAGGTCGGAGATTATAGGAATCCGAGGACCCTCATCATTTGGAATAATATTGTAGGGATCGAAACCACTATTTTCACCTTCCGATGGGTTGAGAAGTAGATCACCTAGTAAACCTACTCCTACACCAATTCCAAGACTTACTAAAAAACGATCTTGTTTCTTGAGGGAAATTCTTTCAATCTGATATACAGGAATTTCTTTGAGTTCTCGATTTTCCCAATCGATTTCAGATTTCCTGGTTAAACCTGGTAGATAAAAGATGTTGTCTCTTTCTACTGAAAACAGAATCCCTCGTTTGATCTCTCCATTTTTGAGGACAATTTTGGCCTTACTGGCTCGCTTACGGTATTTTTTCTCTTCTTCCTGCCCATAAATATTCAGCAGAAAAAATAAGCATATTAGGAGGATAGAAAAGTGTTTCATGATAGCTGCTTAGATCTTTATTTTCATGAAAATACAAATCCGCCAAAAAAAATCAATTTTGAGATAGACTTATGATGGGTTCAGGCTTTTCGCTTTCTTTTTTCTGAATAGGTATTAGTAATTGATGTTTTTGGAGTTTTCTCAGCTGCTTGGGAGTTAAATGAGAACTTCCCTTTGGTTTTATATCATTAGGTACTAGGGCGATAAAAAGACCTGCAAGGCCACCCAGAAATCCAAAAGAAACCGAGGTAAACAAGCCATGGCCACTTTCATCCTCATTCAGCGTTCCGACAACAGTACCCAAGGCAATCCCACTAAATAAGTAGACCTCCAATTCATGCTTGTGAATAAGCTTGATTTTGTTGATCTCTTGAATCGGAACCTCTACGGTATTTCTTTCAATTTGCTCTATACTTTCATCACAAGTTTGCCATATGGTTATTGATTGGTCCTTAGCAGAATAAAGGATCCCATTTATTTTTTCTCCATTCAGCAGTTTCAAAACGATACCTGTCGCCTGTTCCCTGAATTGATTTGTTTGGGAGAATGTACTAGGAAGAGAGAATGTCAGGAGCAAAAATAGAGATACAGAGGTCCGCATAATAGTGTTGTTGAATGATTACCCTATGTTAAGCCACTTTTCCTCTAAAAGGACTGATTTAACTCAGCCTGCACTGTGATTTATGAACATTAAAAAAAGCCTGAGTATTTACACCCAGGCTTTTCTTTTCATTCGACTTGTGATTAGTCTCTTTCTATATCAACTATGCTACCATCCTCCAGCATTTCAGGCAGGACGGATCGGTCGAGACGATAAACATCTCCCTCAAAATTTTCTTCCTTATTGATACTCCCCAAACCCGACATTTTGTTGGTTTCATAGAGATTGTAAACAATGGTAAGAGAATCATTGTCGACTTCCAGCACTTTAAAAGAAGAGTACTGCTTGTAATCCAATTTCAATTCATAGATGTCTCCCTGTATAGGAGCAGCAATAAAGGCCTGTCTTTCTTTTTCTTTTTTACCAGACTGGAAAAATGCACCAGCGACTAAAATTGCCAAAAGGAAAGCTCCTGCAAAATGCCAAACGGGAACTTTATAGTCGCCTTTCAGTTCGATCAATTTGTTCTGGATGGCTAAAGGCCGTTCTTTTTTCTTGAACTCATGTCCGCAACTGTTGCATTGGACGACTGTTCTTTTTCCAAGTGAAAAGACTGGGATCCAGAACACATGTGCATAGGTGGAATAAACGTGACCTTCAATGGAATTGGATTGGCAATGAGGGCAAGTGCTGCCTGGAAAGGATTGGGACTGAATATTCTTAGCCCCGGATCTACCGTAGATTATCATGGTTGTACGTTAAAAAATTAAAAATTCGGAGGGCAAACATAGCGTAAAACCACACGGATTGCAAATGACTATTGACGATACGTTAATACAACCACCTCAAAATTCGACGCAAAGCTGGACCTATCTTTCCGATAATATGATCCAGAAAAGCTGCTTTTGCGTCATTGGTAGCCGTAGGGTAGGGGTGAACGGTTCCCATAATGTTGAGAAAGCCTTTGCCTTGAGTTTGGGTCATGATAAACTCCTGTACCATTTCTCCAGCGTGGGGAGCTACTATTGTTCCTCCGAGGAGCTTTTCGCTCAATATTGTTCTCCCTTTCTCGAGATAAATCAACATTTTCCCATAACGGAAATCACTCACAGTAGCCCGATCTCCATGCATATCGTGTTCGATGATCTGATACTTTTTTCCCATTTTCTCTAGTTCCTTTTCACTATATCCAAATGTCGCTACTTCAGGCTCGGTGTAGGTAACCGAGGGGATAGGCTTTCGTCCTGCTTTGGCTTTTTTGAAGGGATTGAAAAAATTACTGAGAATGATGGAAGCCTGTTCCGAAGCCAAATGAGAGAATTGACCTTTGCCTGCTACGTCTCCACATGCATAGATATGCTTGACCGAAGTTTGGAGGGTATCACTAACAATCAGTCTTCCCCTTTCATCCAATTTTATTCCTGCCTTTTCTACCTCCATACCTGAAA
The DNA here is from genome assembly GCA_039819665.1 of Bacteroidota bacterium. Taxonomy (GTDB): domain Bacteria; phylum Bacteroidota; class Bacteroidia; order J057; family J057; genus JAWPMV01. The sequence continues at coordinate 31,231 of JBCBRM010000052.1, read as the reverse complement.
TACTGGCGATCCGCCCAATCCCAACCATCAAAGCACCAAAGTCAATTTCTTCTTTCTCTCCATTCCTTTTTTGGAGTAAAGCACGTCTATCACTGATAAACTCCTGGACTTCGGCTTGGTTAATGATCTCAATTCCTTCGCCACGAAGCCTCTCCTCCATAAGCGCACTTACCTTTGGATGCTCCCGATTCAGGATCCTATCTCCACGGTTTATGATTAATACTTCCGATCCTAAACGAGAGAATGCCTGCCCCAGCTCACAATTAATAGGCCCAGCACCTACAAAAAGAAAGCGCTTGGGCAAGAAGTCGATCTTGAAAATATTTTCATTAGTAAAGGAATGTTCGACCTGCTTGATTCCTTTTGTTTGTAGTTCACGAGGTACAGAACCTGTGGCTATTACAATTCGCTTTCCTTTGTATGGTTTGCCTTCTACTTCCACTGTATGGGCATCTACAAATTTCGCCCAACCCAAAGCGATTTCTACTCCTTCCTTCTCCAAATATTCCGGACTTTCATGTTCCCGAATCAATTCCTGCTTTTCAAATATGTAGTCAGTAACCTTTTTTATGTCGATTTCTCCAGTCGTCTTTATTCCAAAAGGCTCCGCTTCTTTTGCCGCATGTACCAAACGACTGATATGAATCAGAGCTTTACTAGGCACACATCCATAATTGAGGCAATCTCCACCTATACTTCTCCCATCTTTATCGATACCAAGTACCTTAAAACCTGCTTTGGCCATTGAGATACTCAAGGTAAGCCCTGCTGATCCTAAACCGATGACAATTAGATCGTAGTTTTTCATAGGGAGAATTGTTCTAGTGTTCACGTGAGTAGGATATGATAAGTATGTGTTTTAGTATTTTAGTGCGGAAGTTTAGCAATGTATACAACCCCAACACTAAATCACCACAGCACCTCTTTAATCACTCGAATATCAGAACACAAGAACCCCCAAACCCCTACTTTCGGCTGTCCTTTTCAAGACATTCGCCTGAATTTTTCTCTGATTTGTCTGGTATAGAAACTTCCTAGCAGAAAGGCAGAATATGGACCAATCTTTATTTCTATTTTTACCTTTCTAACTAATTCAATAGAATCACTATGAAGCGACTTAGCGCTATTTTCCTGACACTTGCATGGGTGGTCTCCGCCTTTGCTCAGGAAGTACCCAATACCAATCAAAATAAATTCCGTCAAATGGGGCAGGACCTTCCTACTCCTAACTCTTATCGGACAGCTTCAGGAGCTCCCGGTAATGAATATTGGCAAAATGAGGCTGATTATGTAATGGAAATCACCCTCGACGATGCGAAGCAAACCATTTCTGGTACAGAGACCGTTACCTATCACAACTATTCTCCAGATCGTCTGAGCTATCTATGGGTTCAGTTAGATCAAAATATGCGTGCTAAGGATTCTGATTCCTATAAGATTAGAACCGGTGAAATGAATAGTCGCATGTCGTTCGGAGGCTACAACCGTATGGAAAATAGCTTCGATGGAGGGTTCAAACTGGAATATGTACAGGACATAAATGGAAAGCCGCTTGAGCATGTGGTAAATAAAACCATGATGCGCATTAATCTTCCGCAGCCACTTGAATCAGGAGCTTCGGTTTCTTTCAAAATCAAGTGGTGGTACAACATCAATGATCGTATGAAGATTGGTGGGCGCTCGGGAATGGAATATTTCGAAGAGGATGATAACTACCTCTATACTATTGCACAGTTTTTCCCGCGCATGTGTGTATACAATGAAGTCGAGGGTTGGCAAAACAAACAATTCCTGGGCAGAGGAGAGTTTACCCTTCCTTTCGGAGATTATAAAGTGAAGTTGACTGTACCTGCTGACCATGTAGTAGGTGCTACTGGAGTATTGCAAAATCCTAAGTCAGTCATGAGCTCTGCAGAAAGAAATCGCTGGAAAAAAGCGCAAAATTCTGATGAGCCGATCATCATTGTTACAGAAGAGGAAGCTCGTGAGAAAGAGAAAACCAAAGTACTGGACAAGACCAAGACCTGGGAATTCCATGCAGAAAATGTCAGAGACTTTGCCTTCTGTTCTTCTCGTAAGTTTATCTGGGATGCCATGAGCGTGAAGTTCGGCGACAGAAATGTGATGGCTATGTCTTACTATCCGAAAGAAGGTAATCCGCTTTGGGAAAAGTATTCTACTCGCGTAGTAGCACATACACTTAAAACTTATTCGAAATACACCTTCGAATATCCATATCCTGCTGCCATCTCAGTACATGCCGCTCGTATTGGTATGGAGTATCCGATGATCTGCTTCAACTTTGGTCGTCCGGAAAAAGATGGTACTTATTCTGAGCGTACAAAATATGGAATGATCGGCGTAATCATCCATGAAGTTGGACACAACTTCTTTCCGATGATCGTCAACTCAGATGAAAGACAGTGGACCTGGATGGACGAAGGATTGAATACGTTTCTCCAATACCTCACTGAGCAAGAATGGGAAAGGGATTATCCTTCACGAAGAGGACCTGCCTATAAGATTACGGATTACATGAAAGGAGACAAACGCTTCATTTCTCCCATCATGACCAACTCAGAGTCTATCTTCCAATTTGGAAATAATGCCTATGCTAAGCCTGCTACGGCTTTAAATATCCTGAGAGAAACTGTATTGGGAAGAGAGCTCTTTGACTATGCTTTTAAAGAGTACGCCCAAAGATGGAAATTTAAGCATCCGAGTCCTGCAGATTTCTTCCGTACTATGGAAGATGCTTCAGCGGTTGATTTGGACTGGTTCTGGAGAGGATGGTTCTATACAAATGACCATGTAGATATTTCTTTGGATGAGGTTCAGTGGTTCCAATTGAATACCAAGAATCCTGATATCGAAAAGCCCTTGGCAAAATCAAATGCAGAAAATCGTTTCATCGGAGATACCCGCAATAAAGAAGACATCAAAGAAACCGTTACCGAGCGCCTCCCGAACATGAACGACTTTTACAATGAGTACGATCCTTATGAAGTAACCATACTGGATCGTCAGGAGTATGAGCGTTATTTGGCAGGATTGAGCGATGAGGAAAAGAAAGTCCTGGAATCCGGCCAAAACTTCTATCAGCTCAAATTCAGCAACAAAGGTGGCCTGGTTACTCCGGTAATCATGGAGTTCACTTACACCGATGGAACTACCGAAGTTATTCGTATTCCTGCAGAGCTCTGGAAACTCAATTCTGATGGAGTAACCAAAGTATTCAAAACCGAAAAAGAGATCGCTTCTATTGAGCTAGATCCCTTCCTGGAGACAGCCGATACCGATCTATCCAATAACCACTGGCCTCCAAAGCCACAGCCTACTCGTTTCGAACTCTTCAAACAGCGTCAACGCAGAGCGGGACAAAACCCCATGCAGCGTGAGCGCATGATCAAGAAAATGGAAGAAGAGAAGTCGAAGAGCGGGAAGAAGTAATTGAGGTGTTAAAGTATTAGGGTGTTAGTGTGTTAGCGAGAGAAAACTCAACACTAATACACTAGCACCCTAAAACCCTCGCACTTAAAACGTTATTAACGTTTTATTACCTTCCTATTCACACTCTTCCCCTCAATCTCCAATCTAAGTATATACATTCCCGGCGGATGCTCACTAGCTTCCCAGCCAAATCTTTGTTCTCCAGGGGTTAGGATTCCTTTGTGGAGGATATCTATTTCCTGCCCCTGTAAATTGTATATGCTGATTTTTGCTTCGAATATCTTTTGTAAGTCAAAACTGATCTCCGTCCTTGACTCGAAAGGATTGGGGGCTGTTTTGAAATTGCCAAGAATGTTTAAAAACTCATCTTGGGAGATGCTGGTGGGATTGATGACTTCGGTTAGAGCTGCATAAGCATCCACTTTCCCATAGCCCCAGGTGGGATTAGGGACGGTTCCAGTGAAATTATCTGCTCGAGCAGTCCGTTGCAGGATATCCTTGATTTGTGATGCATCCAAAGTAGAATCAGCTTCTAACATTAGGGCGATAATTCCTGTCAGTACAGGTGCTGCTCCGCTCACAGCTCCGAGGGTTCCATAAGGATCATTCCCATCCTGAATAACATTGAAGCGAAGGGTATTGAAATAAGACCGCACGCCATAAGCCCCTATATTGGTATTTCCGGGAACGCTTACAGTCGTACCTAAACGCCCATCATAAGTAGGTCCAATACTACTTCCTGTCCAAAGGCTACCAAAACCATTTTCATTTCCTGGGAAAGTACGGCTAAAGCCATCTATATCGGTCCAGTTCTGCCGAACTACATAAGAGTTCGGAGCAATATTGTATTGAGCGGTGGCACCATACCAAATGGAAGAGCCTGCCTCTACAAATGAAGTAAATGCATTGGGGCTGGAGCCAAATATGTTAGAAGGATTGAGAGAAGCATGGAAGGAACCATCAGTAATTGCAGCTCCTGTGATGCGGATGGTATAATCTGTAGCGGGCCCTGTAAAGTCTATCAGAATTTCTCGGCTGGCACTAGTGGCTCGGAAGAAATCTACTTCCCTTCCATTATGGTAATAGGTATAATTCGTTCCGGTCTGGGTATCACGGGTAGAATTGTCTGGTGCAGTATAATTGCCTAGGCTACCATTTGGACCAATAAGCTCAATGTCAAATCTATCCTGATCTGAATACCAAAGACTAAAGCGCAGAAAACCAGCAGTAGCTTTAGAAATATTAAGGTCGATGCTTTGCCCCTGAGTGATCGTGGAAGCTGCATGATTGTCTGCTCCGCCATCGTCTCCGGTTCCGTTTACAAATACTACTCCTGGTTTTCCCGGTCCAAAACGAGCATCTATAGCTTGGGCAAAATCACTGGTCCCGTCCGTCGGCCCGCCTATACTCCCAAAATTCGCCAGTAAGACTACGGGTTTATTTTCTTCGCCAGCCTTATCCAACACAAAATCCATGGCTTTCTCTATATCTCCCAATGGTTGGGCCGCTTCTGCAGGCTCATTTCCATGAGCAGGAGAACCTTCTGTAGCCATTTTTACAATGATAAACCGAGCATTAGGTGCCACTCCCTGATAGAGTCCATTGCTGGCCCGACCATTTCCCCCAGCTATCCCAGCAGTAGGGGTTCCATGCCCCACAGCATCTCGGGTAGGAAGTCTGTTGCCGGAAGTAAGGGCTGTATTAATGTCAGCTTCAGAGAAAATGGTTCCTACACCATAAATATTTCCGGGAGCATTAGCACCCGTAGGATCATACATATCATAAATGTAAAGGATACGTGTACTTCCATCCGGGTTTCGGAAATCTATGTGTTCATAATCAATCCCACGATCCAAAATCGCGATGATCACTCCATCTCCACTTAGACCGTATTCATCCCAAACCTGATCCACACGAGTTTCCTGCATGACAAGGGTATCTGCATAAGTGGTAGAGAGAATCAAGGGGAATGTAAATATGCAAAACAGGACTTTTGTCAATCCCGAGAATTTTTTTCGAGTAAAAAGGTAATTCATATAGGCAGGTTTATTTTTTAAGCTTTATACCTAGATCGCAATTATTAGGTAAATGTCATCAAAAAAAATTCTTGTAAATTGAACAACAAGCAACAATAAGTGGAAATAGTGATTATATGTTTTAATAGCAGACGTCATATCTTTGTATAAGAATACTACTGTAATGAAGAAAGCACAAGACGAAATACAAGCGGAAGTACTGCCACCATCCGGCATTACAGGATGGTTGAGGAAATTAGCAGATGAAAGTTGGCAAGCAGAGTTGATTATCTCCGGTATTGCCATAGTTGGTTCTCTGAGTTTGCCCGGTCTCATAACCAAGGTCAGCAATTGGTGCCTGATAACTTTTGCTGAAGATAAATTCTTTTTGATCGGGATGATGTTGATGTATTTATACATCATGGCTGGAGGCTTGATAGCGGCTTTTTTAATCCACTTTTTTATCCGAGTGCTTTGGATAGGTATGCTGGGATTAAGTTCAGTCTATCCGGAAGGAATAAAGCCTATTAAAACCTATAGCGATACCTTCAATGAAAATATGTTGAAGGAGTTTCCGGATATCGAGGCCTTTAGTCATAAACTGGATCAACGAGGAAGTTTGATATTCAGTATTGCTTCGGCTATGTGTATGGTAGTAATTTCTTCGATCATGCTTTTGGGCATAATCACTGCATCAGCAAGCTTAGTTCACTATTTATTACCTAGCATTTCTTTCGGAATAATTGCGGGAGTTTTATGTTTTTTGATTTTAATACCCGCACTTTCCGGAGCCTTTTTTCATACCAAGCAGCTAAGGGATAAAGAATGGGTGAAAAAGTACCAGTTCCCCATTTTCCTTATATCTAGTAAAGCGATTTATACCATTTTCTTCCGTCCCTTTAGTTACATCATTTATACCCTGATTTCGAATGGGAAAAACCAAAGTAATATTTGGCAAATGATGGGAGTCGCTGTGCTCATGGGCTTTTTTGCTGCAGCGGCCACTACACAAAGTGATGTTAAATACTTTATCGCGCCAGATGCTTTCAGAAGACATGCAAATCCAAAATATGGCATGAAGGAGAGCTTCTATGAGGATCAGAGAATAAAGGACAAAATCATCCATTATGCAAGTCTGGATTCAGATATACTGAAAGGAAAATTTATCAAAGTTTTTGTTCCCATTATGGGGCGTGAAACAGAGGTGAGAGATAGATTATGTGGTGATTTTGGGGATAGTGGTTCTGATACAAAGAAATTGGGTAAACAGGAGTTTGAAAATGAATGTTTGAAAAGATACCTGAGTGTTTATATAAACGAAACCAAACTTGATACCTTCACCCTATTCAAATACGACCATCCGGAAACCGGCCAATTTGGGGTAAACCTATATTTGTCCTGTGAAGATTGTAATATAGGGGCAAATGAAGTGCGTATTTCTAGACCTTTCCCACTTGGAGCCAGCAAGCCCTATGATGTGTATGTACCTTTTATTTATGAGGGCTAAAAAATAAGTTCTATTCAGGAAAGAGGTTTTGTAGGCTAAGTCTATTATTTTGTCTGGGAAACTGAGCTTTACAGTTAAAACCTGCATCTATGATTACACCCTCAAACCCTGATCAAGGCAACTGGCAAAATTGGCTAAACCAATTAAGGAATAATAGCTGGAACCTGGAACTACTGGTCTCAGGATTCTCTATTCTCTTGATTAACCAGGGGCAGGAAGGCCTGAAAAAAGAGATTGATTATTTTGATTTAAACCGCTACAGCAGTACCTGGGCCGAACTTCTGTATAATATCAACTCTATCATTTACCTGATCCTTGAGATTATGTTGATCAGCCTGGTGATCAATGTGCTTCTAAGGGGGTTATGGATTGGAGCGGTGGGCCTAAGTTCGGTAAAGGATAAAGAACTCAATATTTATGAAAAATTTGCTCCCCGATTTCAATTCCTGAAATATTCCATCAATCATTGGGATGACTATATCGAACGGTTGGATAAGCTCTGTAGTGCGATTTTTTCCTTTACCTTTTTGTCCGTCTTTATATTCATTTCCTTTTCTCTGGTAAGTTTGGTTTACCTTCCTTTATTGAATAAACTCTTTTTTGAATACCTCCCGGAAGCTTTTGGAGAATGGGTGGATCCAGTAGGGACGGTGTTTATCTACGGATTTCTCATCATCTCTTTCATCTATTTTATAGACTTCCTCACGATGGGTTGGCTAAAGCGTTTCAAAGGATTCGACCGAGTATATTATCCGATCTATTTCTTCATGGGAATCATAACTTTTGCCTTTCTATATCGGGATTTGTACTACCACCTGATCATAAAAAAATACACCCGAAGATTTGGCTTGTTGTTATTCCCTTTTGTCTTTCTTAGCACCTATTCCATCAACTTTTACATAGAACTATTCCCCTTTCATCCGGGAGTTTCTACTATTTATGAAGCTCTGGATAAAGAGCGACCCGCCCTTATCCCTAATAATTTTTATGATGATGAGCGAGATAAAGAGGCCTATATTTACCGGGCCAGTATCCCTTCAAAAATCATAAAAGAAGATTATTTGGAGCTATTTATTGCTTATCGTAGCCGATTTAATCCCGACTTTGAGGTAATGTGTAAAGACCTGATTCCCTCTCGAACGGAAGGCTTGAATAATAATACTCTTCAGCTTTTTGATTCTCCTGAGCCAGATCCACCTGAGAAATACCTGCAATGTATGGAGGATTATTTTCTGCTATCCATAGATGACAGTATAAAAGTAAATAGTCCCCTGATGTTTTACTTTCATCCCCAAAAAGGAGAAGAGGGTTTTCTGAATGTGATTGATATTAAAGGTTTGCCTAGAGGCAAGCATCACCTTTCGATCCTTCTGAACAGACCTGAGGAGGAAGAAACTTCACACTATGTGGATATATATTTCTGGAATTGATCTACCCAGTCGATCAAAAAAAATAGGTGCCGATCAAGATCGACACCTAGATTAATTGGAATACCAAATTCCGTTTTGACTATACAACAATATTCACGATACGGCCGGGAACTACAATCACCTTTTTGGGTGATTTGCCTTCCAACCATTGCTGCACGGTCTCATTTCCTAAGGCAATCTCTTCAACTGCAGCCTTATCGGCATCTGCAGCTGCATCAATTTTCGCCCGAACTTTTCCATTGATTTGAACGGGATAGTTGATGGTGGATTCTACCAAATATTTTTCTTCAAAGGTAGGATAGGTGGAGAATAAGATACTCTCTTTGTATCCGATTTTCTCCCACAACTCTTCGCAGAAGTGAGGAGCAAAAGGAGATAAAACTCGCAAGAAGGGCTCCAATATCTCGCGCTTATGGCACTTCAAACGACCAATTTCCTTTGCGAATACCATAAAGGCAGGAACACAGGTATTGAAGGCTAAACGTTCGATGTCTTCTTCCACTTTCTTGATACATTGGTGCAAGTACTTCAATTCTTCATCAGTCGCCTTCTCATCTGTAACAATGACTTCTTCTTGTTCATTGATGAATAAATTGAAGGCGCGCTTCAAGAAGGTGTGTACACCTGTGATACCATCTGTATTCCAGGGTTTGGCCATTTCCAAAGGCCCTAAGAACATCTCATACAAACGCAAAGTATCCGCTCCGTAGTCTCTACAGATATCTACCGGGTCTACGGTGTTATAGTAGGACTTGGACATCTTTTCTGCTCGGGGAACCGTTTTGAACTCTCCCTCGGCATTGGTGATGAATTCATACTTTCCTTCCAACATCGGATCCTTCTTGAATTCCTCCAAATCCAAGGTCTGAGCCTGAACCATGCTTACCTCAACATGAATCTCGGCATAGTCCGCTCGTTCGGCATCAGATACCATATCTGCAGAAACGAATTTCTGAACCCCATCTTCCACTTTCCGCAAGACCAATTGAGACGTTCCCTGGATCTTGCCCTGATTGACCAATTTGGTGAAAGGCTCTTCTACAGAAACCTCTCCCATATCATGCAAGAACATGGTCCAGAAGCGAGAATACATCAAGTGTCCTACCGCATGCTCAGTTCCTCCAACATACAAGTCCACCGGCATCCAGTAATCCACAATCTTTCTATCTGCGAAGGCTTCATCATTCTTTGCATCCGGATAGCGCATGAAGTACCAACTAGAACCTGCCAAACCAGGCATAGTATTCAAATCAACCAATCCACCATCCGGGCGCTCCTTCCAGTTTTTAGCACGGCTCAAAGGTGGCTCACCGCTTTCAGAGGGTTTGTACTGATCAATCTCAGGTAAGGTCAAAGGCAATTCAGACTCATCCATGGGATAGGCGATCCCATCTTTGAAATAGATCGGAGTAGGCTCTCCCCAATAACGCTGTCTGGACCAAATTACATCTCGTTGACGATAGGTTACTTCCTTATCACCTATGCCCATCTCCCCCAATTTATCGATCATGGCTCCGATGGCATCTTTGGCCACCATTCCATTTAAAAATTCAGAATTGATGATAATGCCATCTTTGGGTTGATAAGGCGCATCCGCATCGTCTCCTCCTTCGACTACCTTGACAATCTCCAAATCGTATTTTTTTGCGAAATCCCAGTCACGCTGGTCTCCACTAGGTACGGCCATGATAGCACCTGTTCCATAGGTAATTACCACATAGTCAGCTATCCAGATCGGCAATTTCTTCCCAGTCAAAGGATGAATCGCGTGACCTCCTGTGAATACACCAGTTTTGGTTGTATCAGCAATACGATCTTTCTCAGAACGACTTCCCGCCCATGTTACGTATTCCTCTACTTCTTTCTGCTGCTCGGGAGTCGTGATTTTAGCAACTAAATCATGCTCAGGAGCCAAAACCATAAAAGTATTTCCATACAAAGTGTCAGGACGCGTGGTAAAAACCGTAATGGTATCTTCAACTCCATCTACATCATAGGTGATATTGGCTCCCTCAGAGCGACCGATCCAGTGGCTCTGCATATTCTTCATGGAATCTGACCAATCCAAATTGTCCAAATTGTACAGCAAGCGGTCGGCATAAGCCGTGATTCGCAACATCCACTGACGCATTTGCTTACGCTCTACGGGATGACCTCCTCTTTCGGATTTCCCATCTTTGATCTCCTCATTGGCCAATACAGTTCCCAAAGCCGGACACCAGTTCACATTTGCATAAGCATTATAGGCCAAGCGATAATTCATCAATATGTCGGCATGCCCCTTTTCGTCCAACCCCATCCAATCATCTGCACTGAATATTTCCTTTTGAGAAGTCGCGGCAACAATATTGGCGTTTCCTTCTTTCTCAAAAATAGCAATCAGGTCTTCAATGGGTTGAGCCTTCTCTTCAGCCTTGTTGTACCAATGTTTGAACAATTTCAAAAAGATCCATTGGGTCCATTTGTAATAGTCCTCATCAGAAGTAGACAAGACAGCATCGGGATCATAATGAAACCCTAAGGCTTCCATTTGTTCCAAATAGCGGGAGATATTTTTTGCGGTGGTTTCAGCAGGGTGGATACCTGTACGGATGGCATATTGCTCGGCGGGCAAACCAAAAGAGTCAAATCCCATCGGATGCAATACGTTGAATCCTTTCAATCTTTTAAAGCGAGTGATGATATCAGTAGCGATATAACCCAGTGGGTGCCCTACGTGAAGACCTTTGCCCGAAGGATAAGGAAACATATCAAGAGCATAGTATTTTGGCTTGTCAGATAACTTCTCAGCTACGAAGGTTCTGTTCTCCTTCCAGTAGCTTTGCCATTTTTTTTCAATTTTTTGAAAGTCGTAACTTCCCATGGGTTAAGAATGAAATTTAATTTAAGATGAAAGCAATAGGCGCCTGATCTTTAGCTAGTGGAATAGCAAAAATTCTTCCCTTCTCAAGCCTTTTGCTTTCGGCTTGCGAAGTTAATTCAAATTGCTGGCTTTCGCCAATTTAGACTAAGTGGATCAGCTCAGAAAAGATTGGTAAACAAATCCTTTCTATTGCTGTTTAGGAAAATATAAAAGAGGTGTGCTTTTTCTTACGGCAAAAGGTCTATTTAGTTTAATATGAACAATCCCCTCTTTTAAAAGCTTTATTGCTATATATGGGAACATACTGCTTTCTCTGGATAAATATCCTCCTCTTCCTGATCTATGGCATAAGGTTTGACTAAGTAACAATAGCTGTTAAAAGTAGCGAGTAATATTTGGATAAAAATGTAACTTAGCTACTACAATAAACGGGTAGAATGATTCCTAAAGAAGTTCCGTCTTTGCTGAGACCTGTCGTCTTATTCACACTATGCTTGATATCTTTCTCAGTAGCTCAAGCTGTACCCGTCCAATCCAGCATCAATATCGATTTTTTGGTTAATCAAGCCGGAAAGGAAGAAATAAACATCCTGCAAACTCCTAATGGCTTGATGTCTCATAGGAGGAATCTTGAGGCTGTCTATATTTCTCAGAGGTATGAGATTCCGATTCAAAATGCATATCCCTTCCTGACTTTTGCACCTGTTGGAGAGGTGGATAATTATCGAAAAGAAGGATTTCATTTTAATGTTCGATTCTCTTCGGACGGAAGCAATTGGTCCGATTGGGAAGAGCTAGGACTTTTTCATGAAATAAAGCCTGACGATCCTCGATATATTGGAGAAATGCAGTATCTCGAAGACAATGAACGCTTCTTTGAGTTCATGATTGTTCTGAGTAATGATGCTATTACCTTGCCGCCTGTTCGGCTTAGAAATTTAAAACTTGATTTCTTTAATCCGAATGTTGGGCGAGCTCCTGGAGATTTTCGCGAACCTGGTGATAAAGAATCCTTTTCACAGAAATCCAGTGATAGCGAGTGTGATTGTGCGCAACCTGATTTTTCTGATCGGGTAGCCTGGAATTGTCCGGATGGAAACGAGTTCTCAGGTTCTGGTGCTCCAGTAATGACGGATGTGACCCATTTGATTGTTCATCATTCTGCCGGGCCTAATACCAGTACAAATTGGAGTGCTGCCGTTTTGTCAATCTGGAATTTGCATAAGAACACCAATGGTTGGGACGATATTGGGTATAATTGGCTGATCGATCCTGATGGCGTAATTTATGAAGGAAGAGGAGGGGGAAATAATGTTCGTGGTGCTCATTTTTGTGGAAAGAATACAGGTACTATGGGGATCTGTTTCCTTGGTAATTTCGAAACAGCTACCCCTACTCCTGAAGCCCTGGCAAGTTTGGAAACTTTGTTGGCCTGGAAAAGTTGTGATTCTGGGCTTGAGCCTAAAGGTACTTCTTTACATGCTTCTAGCGGACTGACTCTACATACCATCTCCGGCCATAGAGATGGCTGCAATACCCTTTGTCCAGGCGCAAATTTATTTCCTCTAATAGCTTCCCGTGTACGAGATAATACAGATTCTATTCTGACTGCTTGTACAACAATTACCTCTCTGAATGATTTTGATCAAATCTCAGAGTTGAAGGTGTATCCAAATCCTAGTGAAGGGGACATAGAGGTAAGTTGGACAGCTATAAAAAGCGGTGAAGTACTACTGGAGGTACTCAATTATCAAGGGCAGGTGTTCATGCAACGAGATGTGAACTTATTCTTTGGCAGACAGAGCCTTCAACTCAATTTTCCCCATATGAGTTCGGGCATTTACCTCCTACGTTTCCGCAATAAAAAAGGAACGCTTACGCACAAAATAGTATTGCTGTAAGCGTCCGAGATTCTCTGTTTTAGTCTTGGTCTAGATGGGAAGGAAAATTATTCCTCCTTATCCGTATCTGTTTTCTTTTTAGGAGCCGCTTTTTTGCGGGCAGCTGGTTTCTTTGCCGACGACTTTTTTGGAGTGGCTTTTTTCGTCTCCTTACCTGCATCTTTGAATTCTTCTTTGATCTGCTTTTTCATAGCAGTGAATTCCTGAGCGGATATTACCCCTTTCTCTTTCAAATCACCCAATTCCTTGAGTTTTTGTAAGGCTACGGATTGATCATCCTTAGGTGCAGTCGCTTCTTCAGCAGCTTGCTTAATTTCGATCTCAACTTCTTTTACTTCATTTTCCATTTCCTCTTTCCACTCGGCAGCTTTCTTCTTGCCTTCTTCATAACGCTCTTCATAGTATTTCTTTAATACTTCCATATCGAGGTCCTGGAAATTGCCTCCTTCTGTTGCGTGGCGATGGAATACATCTCCCAATGCATAGGTAGCAGCACCTGAAAGTACAACTTGGCTGATGCCGCCTAATATGGTACCGACACCTGGTATAGCTTTAAAGAGCGACGAACCGATACGGATCATCATATTTCCGGTTAGAGCTCCAACAAGCGCTTTTCCAGAAGTTTCGGAATAATCTAGTTTATGAAGATTGGCCAGCTGCTTGAGCATATCCAGTTGGATGGCAGTAACAGCAGCCAGGTCAAGAAATGGAATAGGAATAACACTTCCTCCCATGGCATATAGCACATGATCGCGTATGATCTCCTCGGCAAGTACATTTTGAGGTATTTCTTCTTTAGTCGATTTATCGCTCATTTTGATGAATTTTGTTCTGGTTTAGCGGAATTCTAATTATTCTTCGATAAAAATGTCTGCAAGGTTACATTTTTACTCCTGTCTAAAGATGCATTTAGAATGGAAGGGATGGAAATTGGGGAGTACTTTTTAGAAAATTTTTAATCAATTCTCAAACAGCTCGTCATGATCTTCCGTTTTTTGAGTATGAAATTCCTACATTCTTTACTCTGTATTTCCTTCCTATTCTTGCTGTCATTTGATACTAAACCTATTGTCAGTAAAATCAACGGAGTCAACTTTGTGGCCCCTTCTCGTGTAGTCCGATCCAATCCTATGGAACCAGTTGTTAACCTAGGAGCTGGCTGGATTTCTGTGATGCCTTATGCCTACAGTAACCGTAGGTCGCCGGGAGTACGGCATAATACCCCCTGGCAATGGTGGGGAGAAAAAACCAGCGGAACAATAGCTACGATTAAGTTTGCGCAAGAAAAAGGATTGAAGGTGATGTTAAAACCTCATATTTGGGTGAGTGGTGAAGGTTGGGCGGGGGATTTTTTCCTGGAAAGTGAGTCTGATTGGCAGGAATGGGAGAAAGAATATGAAGCATACATTCTTCCTTTAGCTATAGAGGCAGAAAAATTAGGGGTCGAAATGATTTGTATCGCTACCGAGTATCGACAAATTATAAGAAAGCGACCTGAGTATTTCCCTAAACTTATAAAGCAAATCAGAAAAGTCTATTCTGGTAAATTGACCTATGCAGCAAACTGGGATAATTTTGATCGGGTTAAATTTTGGGACCAGCTTGATTATATAGGAATTGATGCCTATTTCCCTCTCTCGGAAGAAAAGAATGCGAATGAGGATGTTTTATGTCAATCCTGGGCTCCGCACAAGAAGCAGATTAGGGAAGTGCAGAAGAAATTCAAAAAGCCTGTTTTATTTACTGAATATGGTTATTGCTCTGTTGCATATGGCGCTCGTCGCCCCTGGGAAGAAGGGGATTTGGGAGGAGTAAGTATGGAAGCTCAATCAGAGGCTTATAAGGCAATTTATCAAACCTTCTGGCATGAACCCTGGTTTGCGGGAGGATTTATCTGGAAGTGGTACGACTATCACGAGAGAGTAGGGGGAAAGGGAAATCGGGATTTTACCCCACAGAATAAACCGGTGATGGAGGTGATAAAGAAGTGGTATAAGTAGGGGGAGCGAAGTTCAAGAGCAATTGCAAGGATAAAAAAATGTCATCCCAGTATCTATCAGATGTCCGTGACCTCTAGCTATACCTGTGTTTGCTAGAGGTCCCGGCTCTTGGATTAAGGCCGGGATGACATTTTATAATTTGTGGTGGTTAAGCTCGCAGTGTCATCTCGAGTCCAACGAGAGACCTACATTCTCTTAACCACCTTTTTTCCACAGCTCATAATGAGTTTGGGAAAGTGGCTTGAGTTGAGGCTTAGGTCCTTCGCAAGCTCAGAATGACACGGCTTGTTTGTTCTACCTACTCCGCTACTTTCGCTCCTTCAGGCATCTCGAAAGTGCTATTCGGATGGCGCTCCTTAGTCAGCTTCAAATCAGTAAATGTTACCGTATTTCTTGGTTCGATTAGCTTGCCATCTTCGACTTTGAACCAGCTTATACTCTGAGGTAGGACAATATCTCCCACTTTCGTCCAATTGTCATAGCGAATTTTACTGAATTCCTTTTTGCGTTTTTTCGTGTAATAAGTTGCTGTATATCCCAACCAGGCCATTTGGTAGGTTTCAGGATCATAGTATAAGATATATTCATCCAGATCACTACTCCCAACTCCCTGATTGTAGCTGATCTTTACCCCCGGGTATGACTTTCCTTCAAATTCCAGCGGTTCCGTTTCGGAATAGTTAATCCCATCATCTCCCAACACGAAAGGCATGGCATAAAAGTAAAACATAAGGTTGTGGTAAAAAACAGCATTGCCTTTGTAATCTTCTCCAGCTTTCAACCATACTTGCTTTCCATCAAAGCCCATGTTAAAATTATGTCCATCAATACGGTCTCTCCTATCCCATAAATTGACATAATTCATTTCTACGCCATTTTCTTTTTCTATCCCAAAAGTCAGGGCTCCATAAGATTTCCAGGCATCGATACCACCATGTGCCTCAAAAACCTTTTGAAGGGCTGCAGGATAGTCAGCTGCTGGGCTGCTTGTTTGTTTCATTTCCACTCCCGTTAATAGAAAAAATACCAGGGTAGCTAAAGTGATTACTTTCATTGTCTAATGTGTTTATGCTAGCTAAATAATCTGCCCAATCTCGTTTAAATATTTTTTTACTTTCAAGATTTTGGACAATTTCTAATAAATCCTCGGCAAATTTCTCCAAGGAGCTTAAATCAAATGACAGCAGGCAGACATTCCTGCTTTTATCTATAGTCAATACATGGATAGTAAAATAGCAATCATTACCGGATCAAATAGAGGGATCGGTTTGGAGGTCCTTCGTCAACTATGTGAAAAGGGCTTCCATTGCATATTAACGAGCCGAAAAGAAGCAGATGGGAGAGCAGCAATAGAGAGTATTCCCAATTTTAAGCAGCATATTTCATATCATATATTGGATGTAAATCAGGATGAAAGTGTTGCAAAGGTGAAAGCCTTTATTGACAAAAAATTTGGCCGCCTGGATGTGCTGGTAAACAATGCAGGATGGAATTATGATTATGGGCAAAAGCCTTCCACAGTTGATTTGCAAAGCGTGATCGATACTCTCAATACCAATTTGCTGGGCCCCTGGCGAATGTGTCAGGCATTTATTCCTCTTATGAAAAAACAGGGATACGGAAGGATTGTAAATGTCTCAAGTGGATCAGGAGCTATTGATAAAATGACCAGTGAAACTCCAGCATACGGACTTTCTAAAACGGCTTTAAATGTCCTGACAATAAAATTGGCAGATGAACTAAAGGGAAGTGGTATACTCGTCAATTCTGTTTGTCCGGGATGGGTGCGAACAAAAATGGGAGGGCAGAATGCGCCCCGAAGTGTAGCAGAAGGAGCTGATGGAATTGTTTGGTTGGCCACCTTACCCAATAACGGTCCTCATGGAGGCTTTTTTCGCGATAGACAAGCGATCGCCTGGTAAAAAGTCTTGGCCTTAAAGGAATAAGTATCATTCCACTTAATTGCTTTCCTTCATTTTAGGGACAGAGCTTTCTGCTTTGTAATTTAGTGGGCAAAATTTTGTGCATGAATAGATACTTGCTGATCCTAAGTTTTTTACTCTTGCTAGCCTGTAAGAGCAGCGGCGATGCCAAGACTTCTTTGAATAATGATCATGGGCTTTCTACAGATCAGACCGAATTTGTTGTGGCCTATTATAATGTCGAAAATCTTTTCGATACAGAGGATAATCCTGATAAGATTGACGAGGACTTTACCCCCGGAGGAAGATATGAGTGGGATCAAAGCAAGTATGAACGGAAACTCTTTCAGATTTCCAAAGCAATCAAAAGCATAGGGCCTGAAGGGCCGGATCTTTTGGGACTTGGAGAAGTCGAAAATGCAAAAGTCATCCAAGACCTCCTAAACCAGGAACCTCTTAAAAATCGCAATTACAAATTTGTCCATTATGAATCTCCCGATATGCGGGGGATAGATGTAGCTTTTGTCTATGATAGCAAACTCTTTAAGCTATCTGATGATGAAGCCTACGAAATTTATTTCAAGCAGGAACCGGATTATACTTCACGTAAAGTATTGCACGTGAAAGGTAAATTTGTGAACCAAAAGCTCCATGTATTAGTTAATCATTGGCCATCAAGAAGAGGGGGACAGCAAGAGTCTGAATTTAGAAGAGTGGCTGTAGCAGAAGAAGTGCGAGGAGTAATAGACGGGATTTATGCTAAAGACAAGGATGCTCATGTGATTGTAATGGGGGATATGAATGACGATCCTTTCAACAAAAGTATAGTCGAAACCTTGGGGGCTGTAGGTAAAATGGACGCATTGGAGGAAAATGGCCTTTTTAATCCCATGACAAAACTACATGATGCAGATAACTATGGGAGTCTGACTTACAGAGGAAAATGGAACCTTTTCGACCAGATTATCATGAGTGAGGACTTATTGGACGAAAAGGGGAAATTGAAATATGTGGCGGGTTCTGCGAAAGTCCACAATGTAGAACTGCTGCAAGTTGGTTTTGGTCGAGGAGCAAAATATCCTCGTAGAGCAATCTTTCGGGGGCAATTTGAAGGGGCGGGATATAGCGATCACTTCCCAGTTTACGTTAAATTGAAAATGAAGTAAAGATTCAATAGATATGATCCTGATTATTTCTCCGGCGAAAAAGCTGGATTTCTCAGAGGAAACCCGATATACGCAAAACTACTCTATGCCTACTCATTTGGAGGAGAGCCAAAAGCTCATCAATTCCCTTTCCCGAATGAGCAGAAAGAAAATTGGACAGTTGATGGATATCAGTCCGGCTCTTTCCGAGCTGAACTACGATCGCTATCAGAACTACCATACTCCTTTTACGCCTGAAAATGCAAAACAGGCTTTGTTGAGCTTCAAGGGAGAGGTATACCTGAATATGGAAGTGGGTAGTTATGAGGAGGCTGAATATGAATATGCCCAAAGGCATTTGCGCATTCTGAGTGGATTGTATGGCTTACTCAAGCCCTTGGATTTGATTCAACCCTACCGCTTGGAAATGGGCACCAAATTGAAAATTCGCAGAAAGAACAATCTCTATGAATTCTGGGGGGAGAAAATTTTGGATGCGGTACAAGGAGCCCTGGATGAATCCGGTTCAAAGGTGCTGATAAATCTCGCTTCTAATGAATACTTCAAATCCGTGAAGGCAAAATCATTGGACGCCCGCATCATCACACCCGTTTTTAAAGACAATAAAAACGGACAATACAAAACCCTTTTCTTATATGCCAAGCAAGCCCGCGGCCAGATGAGTGACTTCGCCATCAAAGAAAAAGTGAGCAATCCCGAAGCCTTGAAAGACTTCAAAGGCATGGGCTACTCCTTCAATGAAGCATTGACCGAGGGAGATACCTGGGTGTTTACGCGATAAAAGAGGTGTTCCAGTGTTCAGGTGTTCGAGTTGTTTAAAGAGGTGTTGTAGTGTTTTGGTGTTGTAGTAGAAGTGACTACCGTACTACAACACTAAAACACATCCAGACTATCTTATCTTCAGAACATATCCCTAACGTTACCAATAGATTTTTTTTTCCATAGAGTATTTGGTAAGCAGAGATAGCTTGCTGATATGAAAACACAATTGCACACCCCTTTGCTAGGCTTGGGGATATGTTTTACCATTGGTATTAGCCTTGAACATGCATACCCTCAGCTAAGCTTCGAATTCCTAAGCATAGTCTTTCTCCTGATTTGTTGTGGCTTTTTGAGTAGAAAGGATAAGCTTGGCCCCCGGGAGGAGGTATACAAAAGCCTTATGATTCTGGCCATATTTGTCTTGCTGGGATATGCACGGGCAAAACTAAGCAGTGTCGAATATTATGCACATAGCCTAAATGAAGTTGAGTGTAGAGAAACCTGGATTAGGGGAAGTCTATTGACGGATATTAAGAAGACAAAATATGCTTTCCAGGCTGAACTTGAGCTGGAAGCTGTTCAAATTGATTCTGTTTGGAATCGGGTGGGTAATAAAGTTCAGCTTCAATTTAAAGTAGCTCCAGACACTTCCATTCAGCAGGGGGATCACCTTTTGATTAGAGTCTTTGTAAAACCTTTCCTAAATAAAAGCAATGAATATTATCGATATCTTGCTACAAAAGGGGTCTTTCATAAAGCTTTTGTAAAAGAGTACGAGAGAAAAAAGTCAGCCACCTCCGTTTTTAACCTGGTAGGGAAATTTAGAAAAAGACTTGAAGGGAGGATCAAAAACTTGCTGGCGGATAAAATGTTAGTGCCTCTGGCAAAGGCAATGTTCCTTGGAAATAAAACCGAATTATCTAAAGAAGTTCGTGCTTCATTTTCTCATGCTGGTTTGAGTCATATTCTCGCTATTTCAGGCTTACATGTTGGAATAGTATTTCTCTGCTTTAATGTGATTTTATTTCCTCTGAATCTCATGTTACATGGTCGAAAAATCAGGATGGGCCTGCTATTGGTGTTCCTTCTGTTTTACATGTTGTTAACAGGCGCCTCTCCGGCAGTGGTTAGGGCAGTTTGTATGTTGGCTACTGTTCTTATCCTAAGGTTATTTAATCTCAGGTACTCTGCAATCAATATCATGGCCTTTTCTGCCTGGATTCAACTCCTATATGAACCCGCTATTCTATTTCAAGTAGGCTTTCAATTATCCTATGTAGCAGTTTTTGGGCTTTTACTCTTTTATCCCCTGTGTCAGAAATTAATGGCGGGACCCTTTCTCTTGCTCAATACCTTGAATGGATGGATCTTAATCAGTTTAGTGGCTTCACTTTTTACAGCACCCTTTATTCTCTACTATTTCGGTGAATTTCCTGTATACTTTTTATTGGCGAATGTATTGGCGAGTGCCTTGAGTTTCTTTTTAGTTTTTAGTGGCTGTCTCTGGATGCTGGTTTCCGGAGTTCCTGTCTTAAGTGAGCTTTTGGCCCATCTGTGTGAAAGTATGCTTTCACTTTTACAACTAATTGCCATGGAAATCGAAAGCCTGCCTTATGCTATTATCGAGATTTCTCACATTCAAACAGAAGCCATTTTACTCTTGCTCATTCAAATGTTAATTGCTTTGTGCCTGTTTTTGCTCCCTCCTGTTCTTTTCAAAAAGCGTTATAAATCATTCTTTCAAAATTCATGAAACACAAAAGCCATTTACCGGAAGCTAGAAGTAGAAACTGGATTCATGTGATCTGGACAACTCTCGATGCAATGCCAAGAATACCCGTCAAAAAAAGGCATAAACTTCTGCTATTTCTTCAGAATTATTGTAAGGAAAAACAGATTTATCTAGATGTAGCAAATGCTTTGGAAGATCATGTTCATCTTTTGTTGATGTTAAATCCTAAACAGAGTTTGTCATCGGTAATTCGGGACCTCAAAAGAGCTGCGGAACAGTATTTGAAGGAGGAAAAGCTATGGGAAAAGGATTACCGAGCGTATTCATTGAGTTCGGCAAAAATTCCTTATCTCAGGCGGCGAATACGAAGGCAGGAAAAAATCCATCGGCACGTAAGCCTGGAGCAAGAACTCTGGGAATTGGAGCCTTTGGGGAGAGGAAATGAGTGTTTGCCTATTGCCTGGGTAAAAGGGATAGGGTAATCTTGACAGAAGGAAACAAGTAGATGTAAGATTCCTCAAAATTCCTGCTTACACACTGCTTGTTGCTCATATAAAATTAACCTAGCTTCGGGAAACGATTGCATGAAACTTTACCAGCACTTAGAATACCTCGTTCAGGATCGCGTTGCCTACATCAGTTTGAACCGGCCGGAAGAAGGAAATGTCCTTAGTGACCTTACCGCAATAGAACTTAAGGATGCCATTCTCAAAGCTGAGCAGGACGGGAGTGCAAAGTTGATCGTTTTGCGAGCGAATGGAGAGGACTTTTGCCAGGGATATGACAATGAGTACCTGCGGAAAATTGCAGGTTATTCTCTCGATCAAAACCGTGCAGATGCCCAAAGTCTGGCTGAAATGTATTTTAGCCTATATAGGGCCACCAAAGTTATCATAGCAGAAGTTAAAGGGCAGGCAATAGGCTGTGGCTGTGCTTTGTTGGCAGTTGTAGATTTTATTTTTGCCTCCGATGACGCAAGCTTTGCCTTCCCTGAGGTGAAAATGGGATTATCTCCAGCTATGTCAATGGCGTATTTGATTCGTAGGCTGGGAGAAACTCGGACTCGATCTCTTTTACTGAGCGGCAGAACTATAAATGCTGCAAAAGCTGCTGAGTATCGTCTCATCACAGAGGCCATGCCCAATGAAGAACTCCCTTCCTTTGTCAACAAATTCGCCAAGGAGCTTTGCCAAAATACTTCTCCCGCAGCTTTGCAACTCGCCAAAAAGATGATTTCCGATATGCAGGACTTTCCCCTCGAAAATGCCCTTAAATTTGGGATCCGAATGGATGCCTTCGCCCGCGTAACCGAGGATGCGCGTAGAGGAATAGCCTTGATGCTTGATTCTAAGGATTTGGAATGGTAAAGAAGTATTCTTGTGGTCAGGAGACGTGGACGGTGTTTTAGTGTTGTAGCGCGGTAGTTTAGCAGCTGCCCTAACCACAACACCAAAACACTACAACACCTCTTCACATACTCGAACACCAATACATGCCTAAAGCTTTAATACTTTCAACAAAAATACATACTCCATAGCCACTTCACGATAAGGCTCAAAGCGTCCGGAGGCACCACTGTGGCCTGCTTCCATATTGGTATGGAGAAGCAATAGATTAGTATCTGTTTTATACTCACGTAGCTTAGCTACCCATTTAGTGGGCTCCCAGTATTGTACTTGGGAATCGTGAAGGCCGCTAATGACTAGTAAATGCGGATATTCCTTTGCCTCTACATTGTCATAGGGAGAGTAGGAGAGGATGTAGTCGTAATATTCTTTTTCATTTGGGTTACCCCATTCATCATACTCACCTGTAGTAAGGGGAATATCTGGGTCAAGCATAGTGGTGACTACATCTACAAAAGGCACATTGGCGATGACACCTTTGAAAAGATCAGGGCGCAGATTGATGATAGCTCCCATAAGCAGACCTCCGGCACTACCTCCTGAGGCAAATAACTTTTCTTTACTCGTATATCCTTCTTTCACCAAATGCTCTCCACAAGCGATAAAGTCGGTAAAGGTGTTTTTCTTCTTGAGCATTTTACCTGTATCGTACCAGAACCTCCCCATTTCAGAGCCGCCGCGAATATGGGCAATTGCAAATACAAACCCGCGATTCAGTAAACTCAAGCGAGCCAAACTAAAACTCGGGTCCATGCTGTAGCCGTATGAGCCATAGGCATACAACAAAAGTGGCCTTTCACTTTTCCCAAATTCCTTCTTGTAAACCAGAGAAATGGGGACCTGAATCCCATCAGAAGCTGTGGCGAAAAGACGTTCTGAGGTATACTGATCAGAAGAAAAATTCCCCAAAACAGGTGTTTGCTTGATTAGATTCTGATCTTTGCTGGCCATGTCCATCTCATATACAGATGCGGGAGTCGTCATAGATTGGTAGCCATATCGAAGCGTTTTAGTTGCTGGCTCCGGATTAAAGCCTAGGTAGGAGGTATAAGTAGGATCATTGAATTCGAGATAATAGGCATGATCCTGCTTATAACCTGGCATTACTTTGATCTGCGTAAGGCCACCTTCCCTTTCTTCTAGAACCAGATAATCATTGAATACCTCAATATCTTCAAGTAAGACTTCCTTTCTATGAGGAATCAATTCTACCCAATTCTCCTTACCCAATTTATCCTCTTTACAGGTCAACAAGCGGAAATTCTCTGCCTGATCATTGCTCAGAACATAAAAAGTATCACCCACATGATCGATACTGTATTCATGTTTGGCTTCTCGGGGATGAAAACAACGAAACTCTCCAAGGGGGTTGTTGGATTCCAGGATATGGGTCTCAGTAACGAGGGTACTATTCGATCCAATTTGAAGGTATTTCTTAGACTTGGTTTTGCTTACATAGCAATTGAAGGTATCATCTTTCTCCTCATAGATTAGTACATCTTTGGTCGGATCTGTCTTGAGTTTATGACGAAAAATACGGTGTGAACGAAGCGTTTCTTTGTCCTGCATACTATAAAAGAGATACTCGTTGTCATCTGCCCAAATCATATTGCCTGTAGCTCCTTCTATTTCATCGTCGAAATATTCCCGGGTCTCAAGATTGAGAATTCGGATTTTATAAATTCTCCTTCCCTGGGTATCGATTCCATAGGCCAGTAAATTGTGATCCTTGCTCAATGCCATCCCTCCGACCTGACAATAGGATTTTCCTTCTGCCAATATGTTAACATCTAAAATAATTTCTTCTTCTGCCTCCATACTTCCTTCTCTTCTGCAGAAAAATGGATACTCTTTGCCTTGCTCAAAACGATGGTAGTAATAATGGCCTTTCAATAAATAAGGCGCGGATTGATCATCAGGCTTGAAACGGGCTTTGATTTCTTTAAAAATCTCCTCCTTTAAAGGATCCTGATCCTCTAGTGCTTTTTCTTTAAATTCATTTTCGGCTTTTAAATGAGCCAACAAATCAGGATTCTCCCGATCGCGCATCCAATAATAATTGTCAATTCTATCATGACTGTGAATACTATGAGTATGAGGAACTTTCTTTGCTTTGGGTGGTTGCATACGTTTGTTTAGCGATTTGATTTCCTTGACTTGCGAAGCTAGGAAAGAAGGGGGAGAAGTCAGAGTAAAGAGCTGAAATTATCTTTCAAAATAATGAAAGGACAATTCTGTTACGAACCATCCTTTCCACTTTACTTAGGTCAATTTTCTAATTTTTTAGAATAGCAAAGGCTCTTTCCAACATGATATCTCTACCTGCCTCAATATCTGCCTCACTATTTTCAATCTGTATGTCCGGCGCAACACCAATCTCAATAGAGTTTCCTTCTTTATCCAGAAAATCACTTACGGAAACAGCTAATAACCAGGAGTTAGATAGTTGATGTCCATAATTTCCTCCGCCTCCTCCTCCTGTAATTTGTCCGAGGAGCTGGACATTATCTATTCCTTTAAACATAGCTGCCATATAAGAACTGGCACTATAGGACCTTCTGTTTATCATGAGTACTGTAGGTTTGTTGAAATGGAAATCGGCTGAAGGATATGCATAAATGGGTATAGGATTGGTTTTGTCCTGATGACCTGGGCCGCTTTTCTCCTGATAGCTTCCCAGTAAAGTCCTTTTTTTAACAAAATCACCCAGAAGATCAGGGATACCATTACTATCACCACCCCCATTATGCCTTATGTCTATAATCAATCCCTCGACACCTTCTTTATGCATTTTTCGGATGGTTTTCTGAAGGGCATTGTTGTGCCGCATTTGTCGGATATATATGTAGCCGATGTTATCTACTATTTCATAGTAAATCGCATCATAAGCTTGGAGATTTCCCTCCATATAATTCTCATTTACCACTTTTATGGAGAAGTGAACCTCAAAATCCTCCCAAAAGTTGTAGGTATCTGCGGTATCAAAATCGGAAACCAGTCGATTGTGGGTATCTTTTAGTTTGAGCAAGGAGGCCTCCATGGCATCAAATAAGCCCTGCTCAGTAGAAAGCGTTTGTGGATCAGCCAGATACCTTGCTTTTACTTCTTCCCAATTGGCTCCCTTTTCTTCAAAATACATATAGTGCTCATCTACATAGGTCCAGAATTCTTCATAAACTTCTTCTCCGCGCATGGGAACTTCTAATTTGGGGCTGCAAGCATTTAAGAGTAGCAGGGATAGCAAAAGGATATGGAAATATTTCATTGTTGTTGAGTTTAAATGATTAGTAGAGATAGGTAGCTGATAGTCCGAGGTCATGATTGATTGTGCGAGAATTATGCATCCCTCCATCTCTTTGGAAATAGAGCTCATAATTGAGGCTCACTTGATACTGACTTCTGATTTGATAAAAAAGGCCAAATGAAAAACGAATCATCTGGTATTTGTGAGGCAGTTTAATTTTTCCACTTCTCAGAAGAGGCCCAGCCATACCTCTTCGCGTAGGACTGAAATATTCTTCATTGAGGTATTCATCTGGATATGGATGTCCATAAGCAGGGCGGATGGCATAATTGAACAAACCCATTTGGAGACTGGGAATGGCAAAGATTCTGCTATCCTCTGTTTCCCTGAGACTAAAGTCTGAGCTTATCATAGGACCCATACTTTTGGTGATGGTGTAGCTGATGGGATTGTTGTTAAAAATCCCGGCTGGAGCCTGCGGGAATTTCAGTAAAGAGTAAGAATCTATAAATCCTCCTACCCATAGATTACCCACTTTTCTTTGGTGGCTATATTGGACCTGAGGGCTGATGAGTCGTATCTTTAATAGTCCTTTGGGTTCCTGGGTTGACATACGTGAAAAAGTGAAAATGAGTGCCTCCTTTTTTCGGTTGGTTTCTTTCCTATAAATTGTTCCATAACTCCAAGCTCCGCTCTGAAATGTTCTGGCCGAAAGGCGCATATCTTTGAATTGTGTAAAGCGCCAGTTGATATGTAGGCCGATTTCTTCTTGTTTGAAATCTATGGCCTCTTGTGCTTGTATTTCCTGATGGAAAAAACTAAGGCCAATTATGCAAATGATTGTTGTGATGATTTTCATAATTCCTGCGATTTGTTGAATCAAAACTGCAAGGAATTAAGATGCGAAACCGAAATGTGTGGTTAGGGGCAGGACTTTGGGGTGAATGACAAGTAGCGGTTCCTCCCAAAACACTTGCGCATTGCCCCTATGTTGTTGAGGAGTACGTAGTTATACTAATTCTTTAATGCGGTCATAAAAACTTCTTCCTAATGGGATCAGCTTATCCGTACCCGAAATTTTAAGGTTTGCCTTGCTTTTGTTACCCTTTATCTCTTCTATCTTGCTGCGATTTACTACATAAGAGCGATGGACTTTAGGAAAGGCCTCATCTCCTAGTTGTTGCTGTAGGTCTTTGAGGGTGCTACGAAGAATATGACGCTGCACTTTATCTTCGTCCTCTAAATAGAGCATTACATAATTGTCATGTGCCTGGAGATAAAGAACATGGGCCAAATCGGTTTCAATTCTGTCATCTTTATTTTCTCCTTTCAGTAAAATTTGTCTAGTCTGATTTTCTGCTGAGATCCCTTTCTCCAAGATAGAGCGGTAGCTGTCTTTCCATTTGAAATAGAGGAATATCAGATAAATCAAAACGGGTAAAACCGCTACATTTGCAGCTCGAGATAGAAAGCCCAGCATATTCCAAAACGATATTGGCCAGTCGAAAACCCCAGCAGCATAGAAATAACAGGCTAACAAGGAACAAATTATGGAGAGAAATATATCCGCTACTTCCTGTAATATGGTCCAACTACTGATCCTACTTTTATTAAATAAGGTCAGACTCAGATAGAAATATGTACTTAGGCTAATAAAAATCACGAGTGGATACCCACTCAAAATCAGGTTTTTATAGGGGTGGGTGAAAGTGCTGGTTCCAAAAGGTTGAAAAACAAATAGAATAAAACTAACGCAAATCGCTACTGAAAGTGATATCAAGAAGTATGTCCTCAATTGAGGTCTTGGAAAAGGGATATTACTTATTGAAATCAAACTTGACAAAGGAAATTATAACGGTAAAATCAGGAGAAATTTACGTCTTTGCAAATAGTAAAAATGTATTCCTAGCGATTTAACCATTCCTTAAAAAGGCGCGTCTTTTCCATACTTACAATAGCTTCTATATCACCCGGAGGTTCCAATTCTACTTTGATCCGACTTTTTGAATGGGCATACATAGCTTTGATCGCATCATATTTGATGAGGTATTGGCGATTGATGCGGAAAAACTGCTTAGGATCCACAACATTCTCAAGTTTGCCCAATGTACTGTCGATAATATGTCTTCGCTTGTCTTCGGTAATCAGAAAAGCATATTTTTGCTGACCAAAGAAATAGGAAACTTCTTCAACCGGGATGGATTTGATTTTATCTCCGCTACTTACCAGAAAACGCTTTTGATATTCCGGTTCCTGTTTCTGTTGAAAGGCCTGAGTTAATGCAGCTAAGTCTATAGGCGTAGCTTTGGCTTTTTGTTCCTCAAACTTCTTCATGGCATGTTCCAACTCTTCCTTTTCAATCGGCTTTAGCAAATAGTGGATGCTATTAAGCCGAAAAGCCTGCAATGCATACTGATCATAGGCTGTGCAAAAAATAATGGGCGTTTTCGGCTGGACCTCATCAAAAATGGAAAAGCTATTGCCGTCGGCCAGGTGAATATCTAGGAAAATAAGCTCAGCTTCCTGTTTTGACAGCCATTCCACAGAAGCTTTTACCGAATCCAGCACATCCAATATTTCTATACTACTATCAATTTGCCCCAAAAGGCGAGTTAATCTCTTAGCAGCTAATGGTTCGTCTTCTATGATGAGGACTTTATGCATATGGGTTTAAACGTGTTCGTGTTGATGAGTGTTAGGGTGTTGGGGGCATAACCATGGTTAACGTCAACACGCCAACACCCCAATACGTTAATACTTATTCTACTTCCACTTCTCCTTCAAAAACATAAGTCGCAGGTCCAGAAAGAATGACTTTCTCCTGTCCAGCTTCTTTTATTATCCTGACAGATAAATTTCCCCCCTCTGTTTGTATATCGATTTTCTGCAAATCGGGTGCCTGTTCCAGTTTGTAAATATAAGCGCAGGCAGTAACTCCGGTTCCGCAGCTAAGGGTTTCATCTTCGACCCCTCGTTCATACGTACGCACGCGCAATCGGCCAGGTTCGAGTACATTTACAAAGTTTGCATTGGTTCCCCCACCGGAAGCATAAGCCTCATCATATCTGATGGCCTTCCCCTGTCCGTATACATCAAACTCAGAAAGAGAAGCTTCTTCAAAACCTACATAATGGGGCGAACCTGTATTGATCCAACTACTTTTACCATTGAGTTTACGATAGGAGTGAGGAGCAATCATTTCTAAATCTACGATGTCCGAATCAAGGCTAGCATGGTGAAGTCCATCTATGGCTTCAAATTCATAGGTATTTTTTACAATTCCTCTGAAATGAGCAAAAGCTACCAGGCATCTTCCCCCATTCCCGCACATGCTGCTTTCCCCTCCATCGGCATTGTAATAGATCATCTTGAAGTCGTATTCCTCCGAATCACTCAGGAGAATTAAGCCGTCAGCTCCTATGCCCATACGACGATCACAAAGAAAAGCTACTTGTTCTTTTGTAAGTTGATCCTCGAGCGTTTGTCCCCGATTATCAATCATAACAAAGTCGTTTCCTGTGCCCTGATATTTCCAGAATCTTAGATTCATTCTAAATTGATCAATGTTCAAACATTATTTTAGTGCTGCAATTATATTTATAGAGTTTATGATCTCAACAAAAAAATATAAAACATTATGGCAGAACCAAAAGTCCCTCAAAAAGCTCCTTTCGCAGTAGATTGTGAAGCCGGTACCTATTACTGGTGTTCTTGTGGCGAAAGCTCCAAACAACCCTTTTGCGATGGATCGCACAAAGGTACGGAGTTTACACCAATCAAAACGGAAATAACTGAAGCTAAAACAGTTTATTTCTGCGGATGTAAAAATAGTGCAAATGGCGCTTTTTGCGATGGCTCACATAAAGCCCTTTAAGATTCTCCCCAAGAATCAACATCTATTTATAAGACGGCCTATGGACAGATTTACTGAAAACAGGCCGTCATTTTTTTGCCCTGCCCAGAGGTATCAAAATACAATTTGAGACGTCTCAATCATCTTTGAGGCGATTTCAAGGCTGTTTCAATCGTATTTGAGCTCATCATTCAACACTCAAATTCATATACAATGAGACAGTTTAGTTTATTCACCCTTCTTTTTATCCCTGTCATGTTAATAGGCCAAAATTTCAAGACAGCGGAATTTGAACTCATCGGTATCGAGGAAGTAGAAATTCATGTAAATGCCCCTATCGAGATCGATTGTACAGGAGATGAACTCCTGACTATTGAGGCAAGTGAAAGTATGCAGGAACAGATAGAAGTTCACGTAAGAGATGAACGTTTGGTCCTATCAGCAAGAGGAAATATTCGCCCGGAAGAGATCGCAAGTATTAAACTTGGAGCACCCAATCTTCGCTTTATACAGGTAAATGCCAAGGCAGATATCGAAGTGAATCAAATTGATGTGGAAGAATTTTCAGCTATGGCATTGAGTGGAAATATTCAGCTCTCTGGCCAAACCCAATTATTCAATGCAAACGGAGAAGTGGGTAGTATTGATGCTCGTCAACTAGATGCTAAAGAAATAAAGTTCAACCTTTGGGGTGAAACCACTGTTTATCTCGCATCTCCCGAGAAGATTAGAGGCAAGACCCATAAATTAGCACGCATAGTGTACGAGAAAGAGCCGGTAGCACATCTTGATACCTATAAAAATTCTCAACTGCGTCAAAGTCGTGAAAAGGCCCATACTGGAAAAGTTCGTAACCCGGATGCTCGCTTCATCAAATTTGCTATCAAGAACAACTCACTCAAGAGAATTCAGTGCTATGTAAAGGGGCCTAAGCCAGATGGAAGTTCTTTTAGCTATGGTTTTCCCATGAATCCGGGGCAGATGAGAGAAAAGGATTGGAGTGTAGGGAGCAAAGTATATCAGGTAAATAAAGTAGGCTTGCGGAAACTTCTGCTGGAAATTAAGGCAGAGGACGAAGGCCAGACGGTCAAAATATTTGAGTAGAACAAATTCAAGAATTAGAACTCATGGACAAAATATTGCAAGTCTCACGTTTTATCAGCCGCCCTGTATTACAAGCAAATTGGGTTGCTGATCTCTTCCTGGCTATTCCTCGCTTTATCTGTGGCTATTTGTTAGCCAGTAGTTTTGGTGCCGATAAATTTGGCATGCCCTGGTCGCCGGTGCACAAAAATCTTGGGCTCTTTGAAGTTGCTTATTGGTTCCCTCAGGATGTTGCAGAATATGGAGGTGTTTTCGCCCTCTTTCCAGCCTTTTTTGCATGGATGGGGGCCTTTAGTGAAGCTGTAGGGGGAATCTTTCTTGCCTTAGGTTTTAAAACGCGAATAGCAGCTTTTCTTATCATCTGCACTATGCTAACTGCCATTTTTATGCAGAAATGGGGACAAGGGATGTGGGGTATGTTACCGGCTGCAGGATTTCTCTGGGTAGGTATGTACAGCTTTATCCTTGGTTCCGGCCGCTTTGGATTGGACAACTACTATATCAAACTTATTTCACCTAAGGAAACCTCCTGATCCTATGAAAAAGATTCTTATTTATATTGGCGTTCTCCTGCTAAGTGTTGCATGCGTTCAGCCTACGATCAAACATAATATTACAGTAGAACTGGACATGAGAAAGGTAGAAAATGTTCAATCGGTAGGCATCCGTGGGGAATATCCTCCTCTCAGTTGGAATGAGACTTTCCCTCTTTCAGATCCTGATGGAGATGGTATTTATACGGGAAGTTTTATCATGGATATTCCTTATGACGACTTTCAATACAAGTTTGTACTCAATGGAAGCGAGTTTGAACTTCAGGGTCAAGACAATAGAGTCCTGAATTTCGAAGGAAAAACGGAATTAATACTCCAGGCA
>JBCBRM010000051.1:0-68978 GCA_039819665.1 Bacteroidota bacterium | reverse complement strand
AAAAGGGCTAAAGTATAACTTTAAGTAATTATACCTTAACCCTTTTTCTTTGACTTTTAAGGGAAACTATTCTTTTCATTTTATCCAATGCATGTTTTGGAGGTACAGATGCAAAGAATTTAAGTTCTATTTCAGGGAGTTGATAAGACGTAAATAGTTCTTTGTAGGCCTTAGAGACGCGTTCCTTACTTTCAAAGAAATCCATCTTGGAACCTTCAAGGTAGATTTCCAATTCAGTAGGGGATGATTGGACGATTTGATAATTCTCTATGCCCCCATCAGCCATAATTAAACTTCTTCTCAAGAAGTCTGGAAATATACGTCTGATTTCTCCTGCCTCGTCTGTAAATTCCAGTACTTCATCCATGCGTCCTTCTATTCTTTTCAGACAAATCATTGGAGAACCACAAGGACAGCTCTCTTCCATTTCTTCCAGAATATCATTCATTTTATATCTGACTACGGGCTGAGAAGAGCGACTAAAATCCGTAACAATAGGCTGAAATTTTCCTGGAGCGATATACTCTTTTTCAAATCTCACCAAATCCTCATGTAAGCGAATATTACCATGTTTACAGCTATGTCCCAGAAATCCTTCCGTGCATTGATATACTTCAGTGATGATTTTCCCAAAGGCCTCTTCGATTTGTCTTCTATCCATTTCATCCAATACCTCTGCATAGGAGATCAGCTGTTTTGGGGAAATCTTCAGTTGGTCGGAACGTTTGGCTTGTGCCAATAAAATCATTAAAGAAGGTTGAGCGCTGAGTATATCTGGTTGATATACATTTAATTCCTTGATCAAGTCGGGGAGAGGAGTGGCCAGGTGTAGGAAATGAAACTTAAAAGCCGAGGAAGAAACGGAACTATAAAGATTGCTATCTGCTCTCAGGATAAAGGCTACTTTTTGTTTTTGGAGGAATTTTGGGCTAACCACGCGAGAAAACACATTGGCTGCCCATTTAGCTCTTTCTTTAGCCGAAGCCAGAAATAAGGAACGATTGCCAGAGGTTCCACTTGATAATCCTACCGTAATCCCATTTAATTCTCCGGAAAATTCTCGGTCTTTTTCCGCTTTAATAGCAAATTCAAAGGCTTCTACTGCCTTAATGCCTACTGTATTTATTTGATCAAAAGATTCTACAAATTCTTTCTTTCCAATAATGGGGAAACTATCAATATCATATCCCTCTTTCATAAGGGCTTGATAGTAGGGAGAATTTCTCAGGACCTTCTTTTGAAATTTTTTGAGCTTCTTTTGTTGGTAGTTTAAAAGTTTTCTTCGAGAAGAAAATTTCCCCCTGAGTTTGATACCCAGCCAGTAATAAATGATCCAAAATTTAAACATGTCAACTGTAAACTTTATTGGGAGTTCCCTCAAAAACTTTAGGGCAATGACAACTGATGATTTTTGTATGCGGGTGCTCGTTTCGATATCTGCGAATCTTTTGGAAACTTTCCTTATAGGCGCTCCAGTCGTCAAAGAATAACTTTACAATGCTATTGGGGAGTACATTTTGATCCAGGGAGTCTGTTAACCAAAAACCATCAGCAGCAAGGAATACAGGATCTTTACTATCTTCATTTAGCAAAAGCCCGATCTGACCTCTGGCATGTCCGGGTAACTGGACTACTCTGATGCTACCATCCCCAAACATATCATAATGAAAATTGAATAGATCATTTCGTTCTACCCGCTCCCATTCGTCAAAAAAATCAATTCTATCAGCTATATCATCTGGCATCAATTTATCTATCAAGCCCCTTCTAACTCCTGAAAATCCTTTGTGTCGTCGCATTTGATCGTAGCCCGACTTCATGGAATAAAACTGACTGTGGGTAAAGTCCTTCAGACCAGAAATATGATCTGCATGATAATGTGAAATTACCAGGTGAGGTATTTTCTCGACTTTTATTCCCCGCTTATTTAACTGACTGATAACACTCCATTCAGCTTCTAT
Source organism: Bacteroidota bacterium (assembly GCA_039819665.1). Classification (GTDB taxonomy): domain Bacteria; phylum Bacteroidota; class Bacteroidia; order J057; family J057; genus JAWPMV01. The sequence continues at coordinate 67,017 of JBCBRM010000051.1, read as the reverse complement.
TACCGCCGGAGTAGAAAGCGCTTGCATTTTTTCTGGCCATCTGGAGGTGGCCTCAAAAAATCGGGGGGAATAACCTGTATCAAACAAAATATACCCCTTCTCTGGATGCTGAATCAAGGCTACATTTGCATGAAATCGAATTGGTTTTCTTTTACCTGATTTTATTGCAATTGCCTCCGGGGCCATGCAGTAGCCGGTATATAAAATTTCTATCTGGACGTTAATACTCATGAATGGGATTTGTACCAAGTTAAAAATTCTTCCAATGCTTCTCGGGTATTCATTTCAACTTCATAGCCCAAGTTTTCTTTAGCTTTACTAATATCAAGGCTGAAATTTTTCGCTAAAACTCCTGCTCCATAACGAGTAAGCCGGGGTTCGCCACCTCCCAGAATTTTACTTTTCCACTCAAGAAAACCCGCAATTCCCAGGGCAATGGGGTAGGGGACTTTTTTTTGAATAGGTGGATTTCCCAGTGATTGGATCAGGTAATTTATTTCTTCCCACATGGGACTCGCTTCTCCATTGCTGATGTTATACGTCTGCCCCAACGCATTTTTATCCGCTTGAAAACAGGTCTCTATAGCTCGAACCAGATTATGAACAGAGGTGAAATCAGCAAGATTTTTCCCATCTCCAATGATTCGTAATTTTCCTGTTTCATACGCTCGCATCAAACGAGGAAATAATACCTGGTCTTCTGCACCAATGATTGCTCGAGGCCTCAGAGAAATAGTTTCTATGCCTTTTCCATGTTGACTAAGTATCCACTCCTCTGCCAATAACTTGGTTTCTGCATAGGCATTTACAAAGTGTTCTGGTAGGGGATCGCTTTCCTTTACGCCTAACTTATCCTCAAAGTCAAAATATATGCTGGGAGAGGAAATATTGATGAATCGATGAATTCCTGCCTGTTTGGAAGCCTCCAGGAGTTTCTGACTAAGGGCAACATTGATTTGATGGAAGTCCTCAAACTTTCCCCAGGGAGAGGATAGAGCAGCACAATGAACCAGTATTTCTTTTCCGGTGAGGCTTTTCTTTAGATTTTTTTCAGTATAGGGATCTTTACTTATTAGATGAATTCCCAAAGATTCAAACTCTTCCTTTCTTATTTGATTTCTACTCAATGCAAAGACCTCATACTGTTTGCTCGCCAAATATTTAACAAGGCGTCCTCCAAGAAAACCTGAGGCTCCTGTTACAACAACTTTCATAGATTAAAATTGAAGGGCAATCCCACCCAGAGAGAGTCCGGCTGCTGTACCGACTACCAGGACTTTATGGCCTACTTCGATCTTGCCAGAATTGTATAAAGTCTCTAATCCCAGCGCTACAGAAGTTGAAATACAGTTTCCATATTCCATAAGCCCTTGAAATACCTTCTTGGGATCAACCTGATATTTCTTGATGAAATACTCGTTTCCAAACTTGCTGGCCTGATGGGGGATGATATAATCATATTCATGGAGGTTTACTCCGGTGGCTTCTTCCATTCTGTCGAGGAATTTGGCCAGATTTGCAAAGGTCATTTTTATCAGCTTTTTTCCTTGCATATGAAAGTAGAAGTCTTCCTGCTGAGCTGCTTTATCAAATCCCAAAAGTTTGTTTCCTCCTGCCGGAACCATAGCCAAATCAGCACCCTCACAGTGATTCTCAAAATGACTCCCTAATACCTGAATCCCATTTGGGTCTTCTTCTATGAGCATGGATACCGCGGCATCTCCAAATAAAGAAAGGGTTTTCGCATCATTCGGATTTAAAGAACGAGACGAAATCTCTGCACTCGTAATAGCAACTTTTTTAATATTTTTGCTATTCATCATACAGAGTGCCACATCCAGGCCGACTATGAAACTCAAACAGGTAGCATCTACATCAAAGCAGTGAAACTGCGCTTCAAAGGCTTTCATTTCCTTTTTGACCATGCAGGCGTTGTAAGGAATAGGGTAGTCGTAGGTTGCTCCTGCACAAATTAGCAAATCCAGATCATGCAAAGTGAGATTACTTTTGTCCAAATTGCAATCTAGGACTTTTGCAGACATGGAGGCTATGCTATCTTTCTTACTAGCAAAATGGCGAGTGATTACACCTGAGTTTTTTTCTATCCAACCTTTTCTGATCCCGGCTTTAATCTCGACATCCTGATGGCTAATGGGGGCGCCGGGTAAATACTTGCTTATCGCTCTAATCCTGAAATTCTTCATAAGGGCTAAGTTGTCTGTGGCCTAAACCTGAGTAAAACCTTGATTTAATAAAGAACTGAAATATTTCATGGATATGAATTTAAGGGGAAGAAAAGCCATTGAAAAAAGGACTTTTCATCGCAGAATATTAATTTTAGGGATTTTTGATCACAAAATTTGGCCAGATAAGTGGCGATAATGATTTTTCGATAATATGGTTCTGGATATCATGACATTTTGCGGAAAATCCCAAATATTCATATATCCAAAATACGATTCCATATGGCAAAAGACGAATTCTATCTTATACTTGTCCCATACTTAAACTAAAAAGCTATGGATCTTCAATATGGGAAAGGACTTTTGATCCTATTGCTATTTATCATCGCAGAGCTACTTTATACTTATCTGATTAGGAAAGAAGCAATTCCCTGGGATGAATTGGCTTCCAATCTCAATTCAGGGCATTTGCTTTTGTTGATATTCAGGGGAGCTACCGTTATTGTATATAGTTTTATATTCCAGGAGTGGGGATGGGGATATTTTGTGGAATTGCCTGAGATTTTTCAGTGGTTAATCGCCCTTGTGTTGTGGGATTTTGGATTTTATTGGGCGCATAGGTTGCATCACGAAATTCCTTTCCTCTGGAACATCCATCACGTCCACCACCAGGCAGAGCACTTCAATCTTTCTCTGGGTTTTCGACATTCCTGGTTTCATACCTTGAGTTCAGCTCCTTTTATGTTGCCCCTCGCATTCATTGGGATTCCTACCGAGCTTTTTCTTGCAGTAGCTGGAATCAATCTATTTGTACAATTCTACAATCATAATAAAATCGTAAGGAATTCAGGATGGTTAGACAAAATATTCATCACCCCTGAATTACATAGGGTCCATCATGGATGCAATCCAGAATATATAGATAAAAATCACGGAGGCACTTTTGTGTTTTGGGACAGGATTTTTGGCACCTTTAAGGACAAAGATCCGGAAATAGCTATCATTTACGGGACCCATGATAGAATCAATCCCCATAATCCAATTTGGGTAAATGTAAGACCCATGCTTATTTCCTTAGGAATTACTACAAATGGAAACAAAGACAAAAGGAAATATAAGTTTCCGGGGATTTACATAGGATTAGGAACTTTTCTACTGCTTGGCTTTTTGATTTATTATGTAGCGGTGCAGGCAAATTGGAGTTTTCCTATGTTATTCAGTTTATTTTTGTGGGTATTTGGGGGAACAGTATCCCTTGGGGCCATGTCGGATGGAAATGGAATTGCCAGCTTGTTTTGGGGATTACTTAGTCTTGGATTTGGAACCTTCTTTCTGCTCTTTTGGGAAGTAAGAGATATCTACGGGGTCTTGCTTTTCTCCCTGGCTATCCTGCATGCTTCCTGTGGCATACCCCTTTATCTGCAGGCAAAGAAATCACGGCCAGTCACAAACTCCATAGAGTCTGTAACTGGCCTAAATGATTCAATCATATAAAAACTACATCGATCTCCTATATTGACCACCAACTTTGAAGAGGGAGTGAGTAACTTGTCCTAAAGAACAACTTTTCACTGCTTCCATGAGGGCGTCAAATACATTTTCATTCTTGAGGGCTGCTTCTTGTAAGTCCTGAAGAGCTTGAGCAGCATTTTCTTCATGCACTTTGTGCAAATCCTCCAGATTACTTATTTGCAATTGTTTCTCATCTTCTGTAGCCCGAATCACCTCTTTAGGAAGAATGGTGGGAGAACCTTTAGATGAAAGGAAGGTGTTTACTCCGATAATGGGATAATCTCCGGTATGCTTAAGGGTTTCGTAGTATAGAGATTCTTCCTGTATCTTTCCTCTTTGATACATGGTTTCCATCGCCCCTAGTACTCCACCTCTTTCTGTGATTCTATCAAATTCCATAAGAACTGCTTCTTCCACCAAATCAGTCAGCTCTTCTATGATAAAAGCACCTTGCAAGGGATTTTCATTTTTAGCTAATCCCAATTCATGATTGATGATCATCTGAATAGCAACTGCTCTTCTTACGCTTTCCTCCGTTGGAGTTGTAATGGCCTCATCATAGGCATTAGTATGAAGGCTATTGCAATTGTCATAAATCGCATAAAGCGCTTGCAGGGTCGTGCGGATGTCATTGAAGTCAATCTCCTGGGCATGCAATGACCTTCCGGAAGTCTGAATATGATACTTAAGCTTTTGCGAACGAGCATTGGCTCCGTATTTATACTTCATTGCTTTGGCCCAAATCCTTCTTGCCACTCGACCAATTACAGCATACTCCGGATCGACACCATTTGAGAAGAAAAAGGATAGGTTAGGGGCAAAGTCATTGATATCCATGCCTCGGGAGAGATAGTACTCAACAAAGGTAAAACCATTGGACAGGGTAAACGCCAATTGAGAAATAGGATTAGCTCCTGCTTCAGCAATGTGATATCCTGAAATGGAAACGGAATAGAAGTTTCTCACCTTTTTTTCGATGAAATACTCCTGCACATCTCCCATGAGTTTAAGGGAAAATTCAGTTGAAAAAATGCAGGTATTCTGTGCCTGATCTTCCTTGAGTATATCTGCCTGAACGGTTCCTCTAACGGAGTTTAAGGCTTTGGCTTTTAACCGCTCGTAAACCTTAGCTTCAAGTACCTGATCACCTGTTAGTCCCAATAACATCAATCCCAGCCCATCATTGCCTTCAGGTATTTCCCCATTATATTGAGGGCGAGCGAGTCCTTTATCATCATATACTTCCTTGAGCTTTGCTTCGACCAGATGTTCGAGCTTCTGTTCTTTGATATAAAGCTCGCATTGCTGATCGATGGCAGCATTCATAAAAAAGGCACAAATGGTTGCTGCCGGACCATTGATGGTCATAGAAACGGATGTCTTGGGATTGCAGAGGTCAAAACCAGAATATAGTTTCTTCGCATCATTGAGGGAAGAAATATTCACCCCACTGTTTCCTACTTTGCCATATATATCGGGCCTATGATCAGGATCTTCTCCATAGAGAGTTACCGAATCAAAAGCAGTTGATAACCTTTTCGCAGGCATTCCCATAGATAGGTAATGGAAACGCTTATTGGTTCTTTCAGGTCCTCCTTCTCCGGCAAACATACGGGTAGGATCTTCTCCCTTTCTCTTGAAGGGAAATACTCCAGCAGTATAGGGAAATTCTCCCGGTACATTTTCTTGCCTGCTCCATCTCAGAATTTCGCCCCAATCTTTAAATTTAGGAAGGACAACTTTGGGGATTTTATTGTGGGATAAAGTTTCGGTAAAATTATCCACTTGGATCTCTTTATCCCTAACCTTGTAAACAAAGGTATCCTTGCTGTAGGCTTCTTTCTTTTCATTCCAGCCATCGAGAATGGCTTTGTTCTCACGACTTAGGTCTTGTTCTAGGTCTCCTTTCGCCTTATCAAGAGCTTCAATTGCAGAAGTCGCTTCTTCACCTAAAACTTTCTTGGATCGTTCCAAAGCAAAGAGATTTCTAGCTACTTCACTCTGCGCTTCTGTTTCTTTATTGTAGGTCCGAATTCCCTCGCTGATTTCAGAAAGGTATCTCACTCGTGCAGGGGGAATAATGTATTGCTTTATGCTTTCCCCACTAACTTTCTCTTTTTCATCTCCTTTCCATATCCTGCCAAAGATTTCCTCAAACAATTGATTTACTCCAGGATCATTGAACTGTGAGGCTATCGATCCATAGACCGGCATATCAGCTGGCTTTCTATCCCAAAGCTCATGATTCCTTTGGTATTGTTTTTTTACATCTCTGAGTGCATCCTGAGCCCCTCTTTTGTCGAATTTATTGATGGCTACTACATCTGCAAAATCCAGCATGTCAATCTTCTCTAACTGAGAAGCTGCCCCAAATTCTGGTGTCATCACATAAACAGAAAGATCAGCGTGATCGACAATTTCAGAATCGGACTGACCGATCCCAGAGGTTTCCAATATTACCAGATCAAAACCTGAATGCTTTAAGATGGCTATTGTAGAATCAATATGCTTATTTAGGGCAAGATTGTATTGACGAGTTGCCAGAGACCGCATAAAGACGCGATCTGAAGCAATGGCATTCATTCTGATTCTGTCGCCTAGTAGGGCACCACCTGTTTTCCTTTTAGAAGGATCAACAGAAATAATTGCGAGCGTTTTCTCTGGATATTTTGCCAGATAGCGTAGCACTAGTTCATCCACTAAAGATGATTTGCCGGCTCCACCTGTACCCGTGATCCCTAAAACAGGAATTTCTGAATTCTCAACCTTAGTCTTTACTTCATCTATCCATGCCTGATTCTCTTCCGGATAGTTTTCTACAGCAGAAATGAGTTGGGCAATGGAAACATGATCTTTACCCGGAATCCTTTTTAGTTGCCCATTGAGGTTGATGCCTAATGGATAATCGCATTGCTCTAAGAGATCATTGATCATGCCCTGCAAACCAAGCGAACGTCCATCGTCAGGAGAGTAAATACGTGTAATGCCATACTCGTGAAGATCTTCTATTTCAGATGGGAGTATGGTTCCTCCGCCTCCACCGAAAAGCTTGATATGTCCGGCACCTTTCTCTTTCAAAAGATCATAGGCATACTTGAAAAACTCATTATGACCACCTTGATAGGAGGTAATGGCTATCCCCTGCACATCTTCCTGAATGGCTGCATTTACGATTTCATGTACCGGACGATTGTGGCCCAAATGAATAACCTCAGCACCAGAACGCTGAATGATCCTGCGCATGATATTGATAGCGGCATCATGGCCGTCAAAAAGAGAACCGGCTGTAAGGATGCGTATTTTGTTTTTAGCTTTATAAGCTGTGATTTTTTCCATCAGATATTTATTCCAAAAAGAATGAATACAAGCATTTGCCTATTAATACAAAACTGCTTTATGTGGAACAAGTTTAATCTCTTCTATTAATAAGTCGGGATTTCCGGTAAAGAATTGAGCGGTCGACTAAATCTTGTGGGTTCAGCTTCACGCATCATTTCGTAAATTACCTTAAAGACATCCATGGGATGAGGTTTAGAATAATAATCTCCATCATTTCCATACGGCGGACGACTTTGTTTCGCAGTGATAGTTCGAGGTGAAGCATCCAGATATTTGAATCCTCCTTGTTTCTCAATGACCTCCTGCATCATATAAGCAGAAGCTCCTCCCGGCACATCTTCATCAAGGAAGACGATGCGGCTGGTTTTCTTTAGGCTTTTGAGAATATCTGCGGCAAGGTCAAAGGGTAGGAGCGTCTGAACATCGATGAGTTCTACAGAGATTCCTTTCTTTTCCAAAATGGCAACGGCATGATTTGCGACCTCCACACAAGCTCCATACGTTACTAGCGTAACATCACTTCCTGGTTTCAAGATTTCGACTTGCCCCAATGGAATCCTAAACTCTCCAACATTGGCGGGCATCAATTCCTTCTTTCTGTATCCATTAAGCACTTCAATCATCAAGGCCGGATCATCTCCTTTTAGTAGGGTATTATAAAGCCCCGCTGCCTGAGTCATATTTCGAGGCACACAAATATGCATGCCTCTCATAGAGTGCAATAGCATGGCAATCGGGGAGCCTGAATGCCAGATTCCTTCCAACCTATGTCCACGGGTACGGATAATTGCTGGAGATTTCTGAAGGCCATTGCTTCTATATCTCAGAGTAGCTAAATCATCTGCCAAGGGTGCAATGGCATAATGGATATAATCCAGGTATTGAATTTCAGCAATGGGTCGAAGCCCTCTCATGGCCATACCTATGGCCTGGGCAGCGATGGTCCACTCTCTTATACCTGTATCAAATACTCTTTCCTCTCCATATTTTTCCTGCATGCCGGCAAGGGCTTGATTTACCCCTCCGATTTTTCCTACATCTTCCCCGAAGGCATATAGGTTGTCATATTTTGAGAAAAGGACATCAAAATTGGCTTTAAGAACTTCCGACCCATTTACCATTGTAGCATCCTCTTCATATTCAATTTCTACCTCCTCTACAGCCAGGGGAGAAAGCCTGGACTCACTAAAGAGTTGGCCTTCATATCTTTCTTCGATGATAGCCCTTTTGCTCTCATACCAGGTATTCAAGTCCTCTAAATCCAGGTATTCCCTTCCAGCAGCCAACATGAGTACTGTTTCTGCATGCTTAATAAGATCACTTATTACAGGGAAATATAAATCTTTGATCTCCTCCAGGTAGGTGATGAGTTCGAATTCATCCTTTGCCTCAGACTTCAATTTGGCATAAATTCCTTCTAGCTCACTGAGAGCAGCTTTCACAGGACCAAAATGTTGTTTCGAGGCCTCTTTGATTTTAGCCTTTACCTCTACTTCACAGGCTTTCCTGATTTCCTGCATCTCTTCCAGGCTAGCAAAACCATTCTCTATGATCCAGCGTTGCAAAGCTTCTATTCCATCTGCTTCATGCTCCCATTGCAATCTTTCTTTGGATTTGTATCGGGTATGCGATCCAGAAGTAGAATGTCCATTGGGCTGGGTGCATTCTTGTATATGAAAGATAGCGGGATTGTGGGTTTTGCGTACTTTGGCAATTCCTTCTTCAAAAACATGGATTAGCCCCTCATAATCCCATCCTTTTGCTGTATAAATGTAGGCTCCTTCTCCTTTTTCATTTATTCTAAAGCCCTCGAGAATCTCGGAAATGCTTTCCTTGGTTGTTTGATATTTTGTCGGAACTGAAATTCCATGCCCATCATCATAAATGACATAGACCAATGGAACTTTCATGACTCCGGCTGCATTTAAGGCCTCAAAGAAAACACCTTCTGAAGTTGTTGCATCTCCCACTGTACAGATACTCACTTCATTTCCATTTTTGGAGAAAAGTCGTGCATCCGTTTGCTCTGGATTTTCTCTATATTTTTTTGAGGCCAAAGCTAAGCCTAATGCATGGGTTACATTGCCTGCTAGAGGAGCTAGGGCCGAAGCTACATTGTATTGTTGGGTATGATCAATCCAATTACCATCTCTATCAATAAAAGGAGTAGCAAAATGGTTGTTCATTTGACGCCCTCCTGAAAAGGGATCATGGACAGCGTCCCCATATAGGGCAGCGAAAAGCTGTTCCACATTTGAAATCCCTTTGCGAAGCATGAATGTCTGGTCTCGATAGTAGCCCGAGTAATAATCACCTTTCTGGAAAACCTTTGCCAGTGCAACCTGAGGAAGTTCCTTTCCACCTCCTTCGATGCCAAATTTTGCCTTTCCGCTTAAGGCTTCTTTGCGCATAGAGTTGCTTGCGAGTCTGCTCTTATAGCAGATAGTAAAATCCTTGAGGACGTCTTCTTTGTTATATTTTGCTTTTGTATTCTTCATAAAGGGGAGGGCTTTGAATAAAATAGCACTAAACAGTTTGGGTGAACTGCTCGATGTAATCACCCAATTTTCGGAGGAATGATCCTCCCAGGAATCCATCCACAACACGGTGGTCAAAAGAGAGGGAGAGCATCATCTTCTGACGAATTGCGATCACATCTCCAATCTCGGTACTGACTACCGCGGGTTTCTTCACAATATTCCCAAGCGCCAATATGGCTACCTGCGGTTGATTTATAATCGGAGTTCCGGCATCAATCCTGAATGCGCCCAGGTTAGAGACTGTAAAAGTTCCTCCCTGGATTTCGTCTGGTTTTAGTTTGTTGTTGCGGGCACGGTGTGCTAGATCATTTACTGTTGAAGCTAAGCCTGCAAGATTCATCTGATCTGCCTGCTTAATTACAGGAACGATAAGGTTGCCAGTAGGTAAAGCAGTAGCCATACCAATATTGACCTGCTTTTTCTTAATAATCTTATTATTATTAACAGAAACATTGATTAAGGGGAAGTCCTTAATCGTTTTCGCTACTGCCTGAATGAATAGGGGAGTAAAGGTGAGTTTTTCACCATTTCTTTCCTGGAATGCGGTCTTATTCTTAGCTCTCCATTCTACCATATCGGTTACGTCCACTTCGAGGAAGCAGGTAACATGCGGTGAAGTATGTTTGGACATCACCATATGGTCTGCGATCATCTTACGCATTCTGTCCATTTCAATAACTTCCTCAGTGGCTCCATGACCATTCATTTTATGGCCGTTTCCATTTACGGGAAGAGTTTGAATAGGAGCAGTGGAAGTAAGGGGGGCAACCTTCTCCTGCGGAGGCATAAGCTCCTGAACCTTGATCTCGGGTTTTCTTATTTCGAGATAAGCAAGAATATCTTTCTTGGTGACTCTGCCTTTAGCACCAGAACCTTGAATCGTATCAAGCTCCTTAATCCCTATATTTTCTTGTTTTGCTATACTACGAACGAGGGGTGAGTAATTTCTTCTTCCCTCTTCATCAGTAAGAAATGGGGCCTGAGAGGCTCCAGCGGTTTCTAAAACCACCTCTTTTTTGGGAGTCTTAACAACTTCCGGACTAGGAGAAGATGATTCATTCGCAGGGATTTCTGCTTCGGTTTCTATGATGGCTATAAGCTTTCCAACAGCTACCACTTCATCAACTTCAGCAAGAATTTGTATCAGTTTTCCACTTACTGGAGAAGGAACATCGGAGTCAACTTTATCTGTAGCAATCTCAAGCAAGGTCTCGTCTTCTTCTACCTCATCGCCTACAGATTTAAGCCAATTAAGCACCGTAGCTTCTATTACACCTTCGCCCATTTTGGGAATGAGAATTTCAACTTGCGCCATGACTTATATTTAAATATTAAAGGGCTTCTTAGTTAGTACGATAATTGAGCAAATTCTGTTTTTTACAAATACAAAAGTATAGCTTATGAAGTAACTTTCCAATAATATTTAGAACTCAACCTAATATTGCGAAATCAATTCAAATAATAGGTCAGTAATTAGACATAAAGGCCTAAATTTATTAATGAATTATTGAGACAATTCACAATAATTGTGTAGCTAGGGATAATTATTAGTGGAAAAGCATGGACGAGAAACCAAATAAAAGGAAACCGGGAAGGCCCAGTGAGAAACAAGGAGTAAATTTGGATGGGATTTTGAGAACAGCTCTCAAATCTTTTGCCAAGAATGGATTTAGGGGGGTAAGCCTTAACAGCCTGGCAAAGGAAGTAGGAGTTGCGGATTCAAATCTGCATTATCATTTTGGCTCAAAGGAAGAACTTTGGAAAAGTGCCCTCAATCTGGTAGGTGGGGAGATCATTAAAGAATTGGATAATCTTTCCCGTCTAATCAAGGATTTGGATGGCATTCAACAAATGAAACTTTTCAATAAACAAATCGTTTATGTTTCTGCCCGATATCCTGAATTTCAGCAGATCGTAGTTCAGGAGGTATTTTCCCAATCGGATAGATCAAAATGGCTCATCGAAAACCTCTTGGGCAAAATTTATCATTATATGGATACGGTTAGGGTAGAGGAGCAAAAGAAAGGAAGGATTAAAGAAATTCCCTCTCCTAATATGACTAGTTTCGTCATTGGATCCATTACCACTTTATTTTCCCGTTCCTATCAAATGGAAACCCTTTATGATTTAAACCCATTTGATGAAAAGGAGGTCGAAAGGCATGCCGACATAATCAATGATTTATTGTTTAATGGTATGTTGGTTGAAAAAGAAGCGGATTCACAATAAGCTACAGCATTCTTGATACGGGCTTCATATAGGGGCCCTTTTATTCTCTTACTATTCAAGCATTACTCATCAGTAGTTCTTAGGACCCAGCTAATTTGTTTTCCTCAAATTAAAGTTGTGAAAAACCATATTAGCCTCTCTCTCCTTGGATTTCTATTTTTTTACCTATTGGCTTGTGAAAGTGAAGAGGAACCCGTCTCACCAGACTGCAACAATAGTCAACTATTCATACAAGTTACTTCCTTTAAAACTACTCCTTGTGATAAGGAGGAAGGAGTCATAGAACTCACAGCTTCCGGAGGAAGTGGTGTGCTTGAATATAGCCTTGATGGGATAAATTTTTCTACTCAGACCCTATATGAAGATTTACCTTCTGGGAGGTTTCAACCCATAGTAAGAGATGAAAACAATTGCTTTGCGGCTACCAGAATTACCCTCTCCTCAGGCGTAAGCTTTAGCAATGATATTGAAGAACTGATCACAGCTACTTGCGCAGTAAGTTCATGCCATGTTACAGGCGAGCAAGCACCAGATTTTAGCTTGCGGGCGAATATTTTTTCCGCTGCTCCACGCATCAGAACCCAGCTCCAGGCAAACGCTATGCCCCCTCCGAATTCTGGCCAGGAGGGATTAAGTCAAGAAGAAACCCGATTGGTTATATGTTGGATAAATGAAGGCGCTGAAGATAATTAGTCGCTCCAATTTTGATTCTGGCTCATGAAAGGGAAGGCTAGTACTTTATCCTGAAAAATTTAGGTGTTAGAATCATAAACTTTCTGTCTCTTTTCCTCATTTAAGGAATTAGCCTTTTTTGTACCTTTTGCGAAAGTAACACTTGCTCTTGTTGCTTTAACCTTATAATCGACCCAAATATGAAATCTATCCTTGTAACAGGAGCATCAACCGGTATTGGATATGCCACAACCCAGGAATTGATCAAAAACGGTTATCGAGTTTTCGCAAATGTCAGAAAAGAAAGAGATGCGAAAAGACTACTTACTGAATTTGGAATAAACTGTTTCCCTCTAATTTTTGATGTACGCGATCAGGATGCTATAAATAAAGCTGTAAAAGAAGTTGAGAGAAGGGTAGGGCCAGAAGGACTTTATGGCCTTTTCAATAATGCAGGGACGGCCCTTTCGGGGCCTATTATGCACCAACCTATAGAAGATATTGAAGAAATGCTCAACATCAATGTGATGGGGGTTATACGTGTTACGCGTTCTTTTCTCCCTATGCTAGGTGCTGATCCTTATTATGCCTCAGAGCCAGGAAGGATATTGAATATGAGTTCGGTTGGGGGAAAAGTCTCTATGCCCTTTATTGGAATGTACTGCGCTACCAAACATGCAATAGAAGGTTTAAGCGATGCGCTACGTCGTGAGCTTATGTTGTTTGGGATTAAAGTAGCTATCATTGAGCCCGGGGCAGTAGCTACGCCCATTTGGAACAAAGCCCCGGATCCCAAGGCAAGTGGTTATGAAAATACGCCATATGAAGAATCTGTCATTGCATTTTTAAAAGCTTTCGCAGAAGAAGGTAAAAAGGGAATGAATCCTTCGAAAGTTGCTAACCTGGTTAGAGAAATATTTGAAAGTAAAAAACCCAAAAATCGCTACATGATTAGCCCAACTCCTTTTACGGACAAGGTGTTGCTCCAATATATGCCGGGTAAAATGCTGGATGGAATGCTGGCAAAAGAATTTAAGCTAAATCCTAAACAGGAGGCAGTTTCTCAAGAGGAGATAATTGAGTCAAAGATTGCTGAGAACTAAACGATAGAAGATCAAATTCAGGTAATAGCCAAGAGTAAAAATAGGATACTATGTGGGCATGAACTTGATACTTGAATTTGATCTTCATTTCCTTTTCTTCTATCTCACAAATCTGTAGGTTAATTTTAACAGAAACACATTGCGAAGTGCATTGCTGAATAAATTATCTTCCAGAGAATTTAGCAGCTGATCCGAGGGATCACCAAAACTGCTGCTGGACTGAGACCAAACAAGAAAGAGTTCCGATCCGGGAATGTATTCGAAACGTAAAACCATATTTGACCTCCACTGAATCAGATTGAAATCGGGATTGCCGAAAGAATAGTCTGAGAAACCATCCATATCCTCATCTATCGTAACATCTCCATTATTATTAATACTCATTTGCTCAGGACTATATAGGGCAAAGCGATCCTGAAATCTGCTGGCAAGTGGATCTGTGATGTATTTAAATTCAGAATAATTCCCTTTAGATATGAAGGGTTGGCCCCAATACTCCAAAGTAAGATTTGGTGTAAAGTTATAACTTGCTCTAATAGACATAGAGAGGGTTTCCTGAATGATCCTGCCGGTAACATATCTATCTTCTCCTTCAAAATTGAATCTCCCTATATTCTGAATAACACGATTCTGCTTTCTAAATCTAGGCCCAAAGCGGAAAGACAATCGATTGCTAGGTTGGTAATTGATATTTAAACTGACATTATAATTACTCAATGCCTCCTTGTCCTGACCTAGTCCATAGAATCGTCCGAAGTTTGCATATACTACAAACTTTTTGCGCTGATCTGAACCCAGATTTATCCAATTAAAGATACCTACTGGATTCCTGAACGTTGGCCCTCCAAATAAGGCCTTGGTAGAAATATCTCTGAATTCCCAGGTAGCTCCTGTGCTTAAGGACCAGAAATTTGTGAAACCGGCATGGGTATTCATATTGATGGAGCGATAAAGATTTCTTCCTCCAAAGTCCCAGGCTGAATAGTGATTGTAATTTATCCTCAATCGGCGAAAAATACTGAAAGGCTTAGGGAAACGATATCCGGCCCAAAGGAAATGATGGATTTGGTCAGCCGTATTCATAAAACCTAAATCATTGAGCTCCAGTTTCGGACTTCGCCAGGTTACTCCAGTTTCAAAAGAGATATTATCCTGTCCTCCATAATTGGCAATAGTGAGTCGGCCTCCATGTCCGGAAAGAGAGGTCGCTGTAGAATCTATGGATAAATGTTTAGCATCTGGTCTTTGGAAATAGTGTTCAAAAGACCGCTGTGTATCCAGGATTTTCTTTGCACTGCCACTGATTCTGCTACCAACTAAATTTGCTTTAAACTGCCACTGCCTATCTTTCCAGGTATGCAACAAATTTACTCCACCACTTAAGGCTTCATCGTGAAACTGATCGAGTAGGGGAGTTCCCTCCAAAAAACGCTTGGTACTGGTGAAAGTAGCCCCGATTTGACTGGCGCCATTCCCTAAATCCTGAGAGAGCCTGCCCACAAACCAGTTGGCATAAGGCTCCACTTCTTGCAAGGAGGTATTTTCCCCATCTGTAACTCTTGCGAATTCAGCTTGTGTTACTGACTCCAAAATCCCAACAGAAAGTCCATTCCGTGTTTTTCCACTAAATTTTGCCGCTCCCAAAATAGAAGTGGAAGTAGGATAATCGACGATAGAAGTATCGCTGGCAATTAATGAACCAGAAGGGGACTGTCCTATTCTTCGAGAATAAAAGAGATTGTCATTATCATGGGGTCCTCCTGCCTCTATCCTTGAAACCGCAAAGTCAAAGAGATTGGCATTTTCTATAAAAAAGGGCCGCTGTTCACGGAAGAAGACCTGAAATCCATCAATATTCAAAGCGGACGGGTCTGCTTCAACCTGTCCAAAGTCAGGGTTTACTGTAAAGTCCAGGGTAAGGTTAGGTGTTACTCCCAGCTTTCCATCCAAACCTATGCTCCCAATTGTTTCTGTAGATTCGGAAGCAGAAGCTTCATTATCCCTGATTCCTCCAACTACATAAGGCTGTAACTCAACTTTTCTTTTAGGTTTAACTCCTTTTATTCCTCGTAGTTCGGCAAAATTACTCACCCACCCACTGGCATTTATGGGTACATGCTGGAAAGTAGATCTTTCATCTGCTCGAAAATCTCGCCTGGTAATATTGAATCCCCAGAGCTGCTTATCTTCTTTGGAAAAACGTATCTGGCTTAAGGGGATTTTTATTTCGGCCATCCATCCTTCTTTATGTAGCCGAGATTTAGCATACCAAATGGGATTCCAGCTATCGTCCCAATTATTTCCATTATTTGAAATAAACTCATCTCCTTTTACTCCGGAAGCAGAAATGGTAAAGGAGAAAGCCGTGTTTTTATCAGCATAGCTATCAATATTGATTTCCACCCAATCTCCGGGAAAATTATCTCGTCTGGACATAAAACGGACGACTTCATCTGGAGATTCATCCAGACAGAGATAGCCTACATAGAGGTAATTATCATCATAAATGATTTTGAATTTTGTTTGCCTTTGGGGTTGTTCTCCATTATTGGGCTGGTTGACGGTAAAATCTCCTCCTCCCCAGCGAACCTTGTCCCAGGCTCCTTCATTGAGATAGGCATCTATTTCGATTTTTTGGCCTTTAGGAATTGCATGAGCTTCATATGATTTTTGGGGAATTTCAATTTTTTCTTGAGAAAAAAGGGAAATGGAGAATAGCAAAAGGGAAAAGCACAGGTAGTAATTTTTCATGTATATCTAGCGTGTAATGTGATGTTCAGTTTGATCCTTGAGGCCCCGAAAGGACGACTCAAGGGGTCGAAGGTTGCATCCGATATACTTTCAAGTGAAAAATTTTTCTAGCTAAAATTGTCTCTACGCCAGAAGGAAGTAGAAGTTGGTTAGTTCGTCGATAAATACACCTCTCAGGAAGATTGGTTCATGGCAAAAAAATTAGGCCCATAAATAAAATTCATGAGCCTTTTGCATTTCAGTGATCTACTCTAACGCTTATGAAAACAGATACCAGCCACCGATGGATTTCCTGACCCAGGGCGAATACGTAAAACCCTGATCATTTGATTTGTCTTTCGTTTGATCCATTTTTTCGTCTCCCGGACGCCAGGAATGTTCATAAGAATCCTCAGACATCATATATCCACTCATTGGATACTTATTGGAACGAGGACGGGGCTGTGAATTTTTCATTGTAAAATGCTTTTATGTTAAATACTTGCCTAATGTGTTGACTATTAGTGCAAGGAGAGGACCAGATTGAGTAATTGTCTAATAATGAGTCCGTTATATGTTTTAGGTTCAGGCCAAAGTTTCTCATAATGAGAAACTGCTCTCAAATCAAGATGTATCTTAGGTGTTTTTTAGACCGTTAGGCGGGGGAGGGCTGATTTTAGAGAAGTAGGAAACCCGGAAGAGGCTAAGGGGGTATATCCTTATAAAAGCTATGAGAACTACTGCATTCCTAGCCCTTTTTGCCTTAACATTAACTGCCTTCAGTCAAACGGGCTTTATTTCCGGCAACGTAAAACTTGCCTATTGGAAACTGGAAGGTAAATCTGAAGTGGTTATCGTCTTGCATGGAGGTCCCGGTGTAGAACATACCTATTTAAGGCCTGAATTTGATCGCTTGAGTGAAGTCGCAGATGTAATTTACTACGATCAAAGAGGATGTGGGAAAAGTGATCAGGGTAGACTGACCTATTATTATTGGGACCATATTGCAGATTTGAAAAGAGTAATTGAGCAGCATGGGAAAGGCAAAAAAGTGTTTCTTGCTTCTTCTTCCTGGGGAAGTCTTCTGGCCTTGATGTATACGTATAATCATCCAGATGATATTAAAGGGTTGATTTTATCCGGACTGGTAGACTGGAGGGGAAAAGAATGGTACCACTTGAAAAACTACAAATCTGATTATCTGGATAAACATCCTGAATACAAAGGTCCCAAAGTTGGTATTGTTGAGTTGGAAGAAACCCGAATACGCAGAGATGTGGATGCATCAGGAAAAGAATCTGAATACAAGGAGGATATCCTGAAAAAGGTGAACCACTATTATGGCTACAGTACCGATCAGGCCATGTCGAGTTTACGGACCGGGCCCAAAATTGATAGCCTTGCCTCGATTGATATTCCTACCTTAATTTACAATGGTACTCAGCCCTGTAACTATTTCAGGCACGTCAATGAATATGCTAAGATTATTCCGAATTCAGTTTTGATTCATATAAAAGGATCCTGCCATGATCCCTGGTTTTCAAACCCAAAGGCATTCTTCGAAATTGCAAATGATTTTGTCAAGAATAGGAAGCGAACGTTAAGGAAACTCAGAAAAGAAGGAGAGATTGTCAAAAGAGGGTAGGGGAAGAATTTTCTTTATTCATCAAGGGAAATCATGTATCCTGATTTAATTTAAAAGAAAACAATCTGTATGAATTTTCATCTGATCAATATTATTCTCCCTTTTCTATTTTTCACCTCATTTATTGAGACCCCTCATCAGAATGCTCCTTGCAGCCTATGCGAGGACGTTGAGATAAGCCCACCCGAGGATGCTGATTTTGCTCAAGGAGAAATAAGTGTCCAAAATGATGGACCTAAAGAAGTATTTACTATAGAAGGAGCAGCTGTCGTTTGGGAAGAAGGGGATTTATATACCTTGACTTATTTGTTGGATACGGGCGACAGTTTTGAGTTGGTTTTCAAAAGATGCAGGGATGATCTGAATTACCATTATCCCAGATCTTGCCCGGAAAATCAAATTCTGGATGTGTATTTCAATGATACTCCTATGAACTTATGGGATGCGGCACTTTCTCTCCAGCCGAAAAGTCAGCAGACATTTACTGCCGTCGTCAATATTCATACCCATCGTCTCGGAGATTGGCATGGAACAGTGAAAGGGATACCACTGGTTGATGCATTTTAAAAAGATTAGGCGAGGCTAGGCTGAAAAGTTTTTCTCTAAAATCTCTTCTCCATTTGGATCGGGCAAATTAAATTCGACAAGACTTTCCCACATTTTTTACTTTCTAATCCTATTAAAGATTTTCATTTCTTTTTGTTTGTCGGATATTAGTACGGATATATGGTGCAATAAACCTTCGGAAAAATTGAGAAACGGGGTAGTAGACAAGAAATAGATTTGTTTTTAACTTTAGCCGAATAAATTTTCAATCTATTAATACCCACATGAGATATCTTAGCACCTTACTACTACTATTTGCCATAGCCTGTACCTCTACCCAGCCAGAATCTTCAGAAATCCCGCAGGAGGAAACGAAAATGGAGGAGTCTTATGGAGGATTGGCTTTGTATACCTTGAGAGATACGATGGCTAAAGATCCTAAAGGAGTTTTAAAAATAGTTGCCGATATGGGCTATGAATACATAGAAGCCGCTGGCTACTCGGACGGTAAATTCTATGGCATGGCACCGGCAGAATTTAAAAGTTATTTGGCTCAAATAGGCCTTAAACCCATGAGCTCTCATCACGGAAGAGTAAGTTTAGACAATGCTGATCAAATGATTGCAGATGCAAAAGCAGCGGGCTTCACCTATTTTGTAATTCCCATTCCACCTATGGGCCATTTCAAAGTGGATGAAAATGGGCTGGGGATGAGTGAAGAATTGGAAGAAATCACGGATATTCTGAGTACAATCGGAGAGAAGTGCAGTGCTGCGGGTTTGGTGATGCTTTACCACAACCATGATATGGAGTTTAAGGAAAATTCGAAAGGGATTATTCCAATGGATTACTTCATCGAGAACACCAATCCTGAACATGTAAAGTTTCAATTGGATTTGTACTGGGCGATAAAAGCTGGTGTAGATCCTATAGCTTATTTTGAAAAAGCTCCAGGAAGGTTTAAGTCCTGGCACATGAAGGATATAGACGAAGAAGGTCGATTTGCCCCGGTTGGAGAAGGAAGCATTGACTTTGCTAATATTCTTAAAAACAAGGAGTTATCAGGAATGGAGCATTTCTTTGTAGAGCAAGATCAGGCATTTGAGCAAACTCCTTTAGAGGCGATTGCAATCAGCCACAAAGCAATCGGCGACCTGGGAATGCGGTAGTTCTAAAACAGATTCGAGGTAAAATATAAATGAGAAGGGAAGGGAGATTAAATTTCGCTTCCCTTTTACTCTAAACTTTTTTCTATGAAAATCGAGCATGTAGCAATCAATGTTAAGAATCCTCCCGAAATGGCTGCCTGGTACGTGAAGCATTTGGGATTGAAAGTTGTGAGCAAAAAAGAAATGGCTCCATTTACGCATTTTCTTGCTGATGATAGTGGAAGGGTAATGATCGAATTTTACAATAATCCCCCGGATCAGGTACCTGATTATGCAAATATGGATCCCTTATTGCTCCATTTTGCCTTCGTATCAGAGGATACCCAAAGCGACAAAGACCGGCTGATTGAAGCTGGTGCCTCTTTTTATGCTGAAGTAAATCCCGACAAAAACTCTTCCCTGCTTATGCTAAGAGACCCCTGGGGACTCGCAATTCAGCTTTGTAAGCGAAGCAAACCTTTGCTGGAAGAGAAGGAGCTGTGATTTGGAGAGGCTGACTATTATTTCTGATAGAAGTTGTGCTTAGCTCACCAAATATTCAAAGAGCTGCCATCATGCAGCATGTTGGATAGTTTTCCCGTTTTTCTCATAGTACTCACTTAACACATTTAAGCTATGAGAGCCACACTTTTACTTTGCCTGTACTTTTTTATAAACCAGATTTTTGCCCACTCCCCAAAGCAAAAAGCCCAGCTCATTGATCACTTAATTGAGGTCAATGCTCGATGGAAATACGTAGCGCTCACGGATGATAGTTATTTTGAAGAAACCAGTTTTCCGGATGACATTACTCGCATTTCCAAGCACCTGGAAAAGGTCGAGGATTATCTCCGAAATCGAGAGCCCTTTTCCCTTAGCGAGCAACAAAAAAAGAACCGCTTAGGTTTGCTGGATCAACTGCTTGCGTATCAAGTAGCTAAACGTTTTCCAATTAACCTTTACCATTCCCATCGTAGGCCCTATTTTATAGATGAATATGGGACCGCTTGTGCAGTGGGTCATTTGCTGCAAAAATCTGGAAATCAGGATTTTGCATTGCAAATATCACAGGAGATGAATTATGCCTATTTACTGGATATGCCGTACCCAGAAATCGATAAATGGGCAGATCAACACGGCTTCAGCAAAGAAGAATTGGCCTTGATTCAACCTGGTTACAGCCCCAATGTAAGTTGGGAAAGCTTGGGTGCCGGAGCTGACGGAGAAGTAACAGCCCTTTATGGGGATGAAGAAAATCAGCGGCTTGTATTAGCTGGAAACTTCTCTTCCTTAAATGGAATTGTCTGTAATCAAGTGGGAGTTTATGCAGATGGAACTTTTGCTCCACTAGGCAATGGCGTCCAAGGCACTATAGAAGATATTATCAGTTTTGAAGGCAATATCTACCTAGGAGGCTTATTCTCTGATTCTTCGAATATTGCCTTTTGGGATGGTCAAAATTGGAATCATGAGCAACTCGGTAAAGGAACGGTCTATGACCTTGAAGTAGATGGGAATAACCTCATTGCTGTGGGGGATTTTAGCTATCCTGCTGGGCAAAATCAACCTCCCAGCTTTATTTCAAAAAAAGAAAATGGATCCTGGGTGGCCAATGGCAGCCTTTTGGGTCCCGCATATTGTATCACTATGCATCAAGGGGTGATTTACCTCGGTGGAGATTTTATGTATGGACCTTCTCCTTCCTACGTCCAGAAATTAAATGGAAATAACTGGCAGCCTGCTACTCAGCATTTAGAAAGGCTTGATGCTCCTGTACGTAGCCTTGTTTCTGATGGTAGCTTTTTATATGCAGGTGGAGATTGTAGAGGGGAAAATGATGAAGTGACATTTTGTTTTGCACGGCTAGGAAATTCTGGTTGGGAAAGATTAATGGATCATGATGTTCTCAGAGATGGTAGGGGAGTGATCAATAAATTGATTCTCCATGAGGGCAGCGTGCTAGTAGCAGGGGATTTCAAGATGGCGCCCATTGTCGGCATTTTTGGTGGGGGTATTGCCAAGTTTAGAGACTTAGCGAACTATCCTATCATCGAAGCCATTGCCGATCTAGACTCTGCTGTACATGCAGTTGCCAGTGTAAACGGTGAATTGTATACAGGGGGGACGTTTTTCTCCCAATTTCCCTTTCAGCCAGATACGCTTTCATTTTTGGCGAAAACACCAAATTTGACTTCCGTAGATCCGGATAAACTAGCTTCTGTATCTATTTCGCCTAATCCCATGAAGGATCGTAGTTGGCTCAAAATCAACACAATAGAGTCAATCGATAGGGTAGAGGCTTATGCTATTTCGGGAAACCGAATTAATTTATCCGTAAATATTATGGGCAATGAGATTGAATTAATTCGAGGACAAGTTCCTCCAGGTATGATTTTGCTAAAAGTTTATGGCAAAGACGGTATACTTGCAATTGGAAAATTATTGCTCTTCTAAGGCAATCTGAGCGTTTCATGCGCTGAGAATCTCCTCTGGAAATTTGTTCTGAACCCTATGTACGGTACATTTTCTGGAGGAGATTCTCTTACCTTTAGCACACACTAAAGTATGTGGATAACTTGCGAAGGAGAATTCTCTAAAAGATTCATGTAAAATAGAATTAGGCAGATTCCCTGAAATGAAATTTCGGTAGTACTGGCAGTTCCACTAATGTAATAAGCTACGACTTACTCCATAGCTTTGCCAAATTTCCAACGGACTATACAAGCCCATGCGATAGCGACTGACAAGCCGGTATTTAAACTCACCAGAATGTAGCTCACTACTAAGCTTCTCTAAATCGTTAATTTTCATACACTTACTTACTAAGTGTCCCCTTTCTCCAGCGCAAGACCTTCGGGGTGATAATTTATGTTATGTTAACTTGAGAGGAGGTTTGTCCAACAATCATATAAAACCATATATGCTACATATATATCCGTTCAATATGAAAACTACTGCCTGTAAGAGCACCATTTAGCCAGTATTCAATTCCTGATTTCTGTATTTGTTTACATGGAACTGCACCTGATGCTTACTTTTGAAAGCTTTAACCACATAAAAAGCGCCTGAATTAGCATGTCCCTTAACCCATGTAGCTGGATGGTTATTAACCAGATCATTCCAAGGCCCTGGGGAGCTTTTATGTTTTGACAAGAAACCGAAGAAGGATAAACGGCAAATTGCACAAAATACATCGATTGGACACTCAGAAAAGAGCCCTTAAATTCTTGTCCAATACCACCGCCAATTGTTCTTGCTCCATTATTATCACCTCCTCCCCTGCTTTGTCCAGCCTGACAACCAATACATTCTTGTGCATATAAATTGGAAGAAGATACAATCAAGAAGACATAAAACAGCAATAACTTACTCATAATCAATGTTTTATTAAAAACTATTTAATTAGAGCTTATTGTTAAAGAGTATATATGGTTGATTTTCTGCAACAATATTAATGTAATTATTCGGATTTATGTCAAAATATATGATAAATATTTCTTATTGCCCTGCTATTTTGCCTCAATTGAAACCCCTGTCTCACCTAATTTCTACCTCTAATTCCAACAACAATATCTGTTATCTACCACGCCTGAAATATGATTTGGAAATACTTCATTAAGCCTCTAAATTGAAAACTAATTAATCTAAAAACTACTCAATTTTTATGTACATAATTAATGATGGTAAAGAGGAAAACACCTACCAGGCCATAGTGGTTGGTTCTGGAATTAGTGGTGGTTGGGCAGCTAAAGAGCTCTCTGAAAAAGGTCTTAAGACCCTTGTATTAGAACGTGGTAGAGATGTAAAACACGGGGACTACCCGACCGCAAACAAAGAAAATTGGGATTGGGAAGGAAGAGGACGTAAATCTTTGGAAACTCTCAAACGCCAGCCCAAACAAAACCGAACCGGCTACACTACTCATCCTCAATCTTCACATTGGTTCGTGGACGATATTGACCATCCATACAATGAAACAAAGCGCTTTGATTGGATGAGAGGCTATCATGTAGGGGGGCGTTCTATTATGTGGGGAAGACACTCTTATCGCTGGAGTGATCTGGATTTTGAAGCTAATGCTAAAGACGGTGTGGCTGTAGACTGGCCCATTCGATATAAAGATATAGAGCCCTGGTATGATTATGTGGAAACGATCGCCGGATTGACAGGAAAAAAGGAAGGCTTATCCCAATTGCCTGATGGGAAATTTCTACCAAGTTTTGGATTCAATTGCCTGGAGGAACAAGTCGCAGAGCGGATCAAAAAGAATTTTGGAGGCCGCGTGATGACTTTAGGACGTATCGCACACATCACAGAGAAACGAGATGTGCATGGACCTACCCGTGCAGTTTGTGTTACAAGGAATAGGTGCATTAGGGGATGTCCTTATGGGGGCTATTTTAGCTCAGTTGCCTCTACCCTTCCCTTCGCTGCAGCCTCCGGGAATATGACGCTTAGGCCATTCTCTATTGTTACAGAAGTTATTTACGATAAAGAAACTAATAAAGCAAAAGGCGTAAGAATTGTAGATGCGGAAACCATGGAAACCCATGAATACTTCGCTGATATTATTTTCCTTTGCGCTTCAGCAGTTGCATCGACTTCTATTCTATTGAATTCAAAGTCAGATCGTTTCCCAGACGGTATGGGAAATGATAGCGGTGAATTGGGACACAATATGATGGACCATCATTTCCGCGTGGGCGCTACTGGCATCTCTGACGATTTTGGAGATAAATACTACAAAGGTCGTCGTCCAGGTGGGATCTATTTGCCACGTTTCAGAAACCTCGATAAATCAAGTAAACAGGATTACCTTCGCGGATTCGGCTATCAGGGAGGTGCCAGCCGCTCTAACTGGACACGTTACGTCCGTGAGATGAGTAAGTTTGGGGCAGACATGAAGGATGAGCTAATTGTTCCAGGGCCTTGGCAAATGGGGCTGAGTGGTTTTGGAGAATGCCTCCCCTATCACGAAAACAAAATGACCCTCGATCATGAGAAACTAGATAAATTTGGACAGCCTACTGTTACCTTTGATGTAGAGTTTAAGGAGAATGAAATGACGATGCGCGAGGATATGAAAAACTCTGCCGCAGAAATGCTTGAATCAGTAGGTTTGAAAAATGTAGCAACCTATGACAGCATGGGTGCTCCAGGTTTGGGGATTCATGAAATGGGAACGGCCCGCATGGGTAGAGATCCTAAAACCTCTGTGTTGAATAAGTGGAACCAGGTTCATGCTTGTGAAAATGTATTCGTCACAGATGGCGCGTGTATGACCTCCGCTTCTTGTGTAAATCCATCTTTGACTTATATGGCGCTTACAGCTCGCGCTGCTGATTATGCGGTAAACGAACTGAAAGCTGGAAATCTTTAATCACCTCAATAACCATAAAAATGAACAGAAGAGACGCAATTAGACAAACTGCCCTAATTATGGGCTATGCCGTTTCAGCTTCAGCTGCATCTGCAGTTATGGCTGGATGCGAGGTGAGCCAGGAACCTGATTGGCAGCCGGCATTTTTGAGTCCGGAACAAGCAAATCTTGTTGCCGAAATATCAGAGCGAATTGTTCCTCGAACCACTACCCCTGGCGCAAAAGATGTTTTTGTCGATCGATTTATTGATGCTATGCTTGGAGGCTATATGAAGCAAAAAGATGTGGATGCCTTCATGAAAGGCTTAGCAGATATTGATAAAAGGAGTCAGGATAAGCATCAAAAGCCTTTTGCCAGTATTCCCGATGCAGATAAAGATGCCATTCTCACTGATTTGGCTACAGAGGCGGAGGAAAAAATGAAAGAACTGGGACAATTGAATAGAGATTCAAAAATGCCCAAGCACTTTTTCATTGCTGCTAAAGAGCTAGCCTTATTAGGATACTTTAGCTCTGAAAAAGTAGGGAAAGAAGTATTGAAGTGGGATCCGGTTCCGGGTCAGTTTCAAGGCTGTATTCCACTTTCAGATACAGGTGGAGTTAGTTGGACTATATGATCCTTGCCTATAATAAGGAAAAAGAGACCAATAGATTTATTGGTCTCTTTTTTTTTACTAGTTCAAAGAATTTTTTTGAACACCAAATAACCAGATTTGCATATTTTTTTCAAATACCTCTCCCCTATTATTTGTCATATTGAGTGGAAAAAATATTATCCTTACATACGTCAGAGCCTAAGAAAAAGAGTGTGGATAAAGGTGGGTTATCGGAATATTTTTATACAAAATTATCCGAATGATCACACTATTTAGAAAAATTCTTCCCCTTCTCCTTATATTCATACCGCTTTATATTCAGGCTCAGCTAAGTGCCCCTATGGTAGAAGCCGTTTATGGCGGAAGAATCAACAGTATTACATCTGTTGGCTTGAGTTCAGATTCAAGTAGAGTTTATATTACCACAGAAAGTGCGAATTCAGCTTTTTTCATGGATGTAAAACATCCTGGCCCAGGAGTAAAGCCTGTATATCAGAAATTTACCTCTATATCCGGACTAGATTCACGTGCAGGTTTTGGTGGTGGAATCCAGGAAATTGCTGCTCATAGTAGTAGTGGATTACTATTTTTCCTTCATAATGGAGATTTATATTCCGCAGACCCCTTTGGAACCAAACCTTTTAAAATTGACTCAGCTGGCGCAAGCACTTTATATATTGACAAAGATAAACTCTTATACATCAAAGCCGGAAAGCTATTTTACGGAGATTTGGATGCTTTTGGCAACTTTACTCAGGATGTAAGTTCCCCAATCATACTACCAGCAGGATCAAATGATATAAAGTTGGCTTCGCATCCTATAAACAGGTCGCTCTATGTTTTTCAAACAGGTATAAGCCCTACTCTCTTGAAGACCTCAACTCCTATTGATAGTCTTAGTAGTACAACAAGCTTGATCAATCTCCCTGTCTTGAGTATGAGTTCTGCTGTGAATTGGAGGAGTTTTTCAATTGCACCCGACGGAACTCTTTTTGCAGCCGGATCAAATTTTGCCAATAAGCATATCTCTTACGCAAAAAATGACACAGTCTGGAATTCTTACTCAACGGGCATAGGAGGTGCACCAGGAAAGAATATTTCTTTTGGAGGAGACTCATCATTTTACAGGGTGTATTATGCGAATATGATGAATGATAGTCTAGGTATGCCAGGAAAATGGAATAGCTTTGGGTACATGAGAAAGGAAACCCATCCCAATGACGGTCCAGTCTTTGGCGATCCAGTAAATTTTGAGGTAGTGTATATGACTACGGATATGGGGATAGGATCGTCCTTTACAGGAGGAGATGAAATTTATGAAATTAACGAAGGGGTTGAGGCAGTTCAGGTAAATGATTTTTCCATGACGCGAAACAAGCAAACCGCATGGATAGCGAGTAAATCCGGGATAAGAAAGGTCTCAACCTACCGATCAAACCCCAGTTGGTCCCATCCATTTTTTCCAAAAGGAGATGGCTCTCCCTATTTTGCTGCAACTATGGTTGGGCAGGATACCCAAAAGGTTTACGCCTGTAATTTAAGGGTTTACAAAACAGTAAATGGAGGGGACAGCTGGCAAAGATTGTTCTCTGCAGAACATGCTCCATACAATTTTCCCTCAGCAGGAAACTTGTCAACGGGTGCTGCCAAAATAAATGCTGTGGCGACATTTCCACTCGATACTCAGATTGTGATGGTTGGGTATGGAATTGAATGGGGAAATAATGGAGGGCTGTTTTACTCAATGGATGGAGGCACCACCTGGTCGCAACAACTTCTCGAGGCCTCTTCTATTGGATTTGATGTAAACGTAATGGATATAGTTTTCAAGCAGGAGGGGGTTGATACCGTAGCTTATGTTGGCGCAGCTTATAATAGTTCGGTCCCAGGGGGCAAGTCTGTATATAGATTAGTAAAAAATGGGGGAAGTTGGATTGTACAGCAAGACATGAATTCCTCTGGAACGTCAGCGGGAAGTTCTATAGTAGTCAGCATAATCGACCTTGCATTAAGTCCTACTGGGGATACATTGGTGGCGACAGGTACAGATGTCGGAAGTAATCATCCCGTAGCTTATTACAAAGATATCAACGGAACCAATTTGTGGACCCCTTATACAACCAGCGGTTTTCCATTGGCTACGGGCAAAACTGCAAAAGCTGCAACATATGGAATTGATACGGTTTACGTAGCGGTAGATGAAGATATTTACTTTTTGCCTGTTGGGGCAAGTAGCTGGACACTGGGTTACACTTATCCTGCAGGTACCCAAATACAGTTTTTATACTTTGATGAACTCCTTGTAGGAACGGAGACGGGATTGTATGGCCATTTAGGAGAAGGAGGGGCTGCAGCTTCTATCCGAGAGAAGATCCAGAACAATTTGAATCAACCCTATAAAGTATATCCAAATCCAATGAAGAATAGCTCGTTGTTTATAGAATTGGATGACGGAATAAATGCAAAAACAAGGCTTAGTCTGCGCAATATTCTTGGGCAGCTTATTTGGGAAGGTAATTATCTGGGAGATCGGAAAATAGAAATCAAAAAAGACCAACTTCCCTCTGCTGGAGTCTATGTACTTGAAGTAATGATCAATGATAACTCTTATTCAAATAAAATTATAGTCAATTAACTTCAAACAAAGATTTAAAAGGCATGCCTGTAATGTAATAAACAGGTATGCCTTTTTTATTTTGCAAGATTTTAACCTGTTTAAGAGAAGGCTAAAAAATTACAATTTCTTTATCGTAATATTCTTAAACCAAACCGGATCTCCATGATCTTGTAATGCAATATGTCCTTTTCCTGCTCTTCCATATGCAGGCCATTGGGTGAACTTGCTTTTCTGGTATTGTTCTTCCCAGTCAGGGCTATTTAAGGTGTAGTCTACCACCATCTTTCCATTTAGCCATTGCTCTACCTTTCCATCATTAACCACTACTTTCACTTGGTTCCACTCACCTACCGGTTTTACCGTTTCTTCGGAGCATGCCTGTAAATCGTAGTTGTCCCCTGCCCTATGCATAGGAATTTTTCCATCCGGGTGGCCATCATTGTCAAGAATCTGTATTTCCGGACCT
Organism: Bacteroidota bacterium; assembly: GCA_039819665.1. GTDB lineage: Bacteria > Bacteroidota > Bacteroidia > J057 > J057 > JAWPMV01. The sequence goes on along the minus strand of JBCBRM010000051.1, from coordinate 38,311 downwards.
GAATGATATACTTTTTTCAAAGTATCAGCTTCACTTACATGGAAGAATATTCCACTATTTCCATTAGGCGAAATTTTCCACTCAAGTTCTAATTCAAAATTCTCATACGTATCTCGCGACACGATATCTCCTCCTCCTTTCCCACTAAGAGTCATTGTCCCATCTTCGATTTTCCAAAGATGAGAAAGGGTATCTGCTTTAAAATTTCTCCAGGCATCCATTGAACTTCCATTAAATAGAACCTGAACATTATCTGTTCCAGCTTCCACAGGTTCTTTTTCGGCGGGAGATTCTATCTCCTTTTTTTCTCCTGAACAAGCGATTGTAAAAAGGGAAAAAAAGAGAATGAGAAAGGCATTAGTAGTTTTCATTAAGATATTTTTATGCAAAATATCTTAAGCTACTAGAAAATCAAAACGGGAAGAGAGTATAGGAATTTAAGCTAGACTATTTTTCCAGGAACCCAGCGCGGCGCGAACTTTATCAAATTCTGACAATATCCTATCCAGCAACTGGTCAAGGCCTTCACTATCCTCTTCACGGCCTTTACTTTCCATCTGCTCACAGAGTAGAGCAAAAGATTCTGCGCCTAATTGAGCATTTGAAGACTTCAAGGCATGCGCAGAGTCTCTGATTTTTTGAGGATCCTTACTAATAACCCCAACTTTTAGATCATCGAGCAGTTCAGGTGTCGTCTCGATCAAGGTATCAACCAGGTCAACGATCATTTCTGAATCTCCATCCATGAGATCAAAAAGAAGGTCAAGGGTGTTATTGTTTAAATAAGATTTATGGTCTATTGGTTGAATCAAATCAGACATATGCTTAGTGAGAACGATCGGGTGAAAAAATATCTACTTATTTATTACGTCAAATGTAAAAACTTTGAATATCTATTTAAATCGAAAGTTCTCCCCTTTCTTACAGCATAAAAAGCTTTTGCAAAACGTGGATTTTTAATCATTGGAATTTCAAAGCTGCAAGATTTGAGTCCTATTTATCTCTGGTAATAAAAGATAAACGTGTAATATTTTTAAGCCACCTAATAGAAAAAATATTTCTACATGAAATATTTCTTTCATGACAGAAATTATTAACTGGCATGATAAATGATATGTATACACCGAATAAAAGCCATTTTTATTAGATTTGGATAAGGAAGATGCAGATAACCTTACACGAATAGTAGGAAATTGAGTCAATTAAAATTGCTCAAATCACAATTAGTAAGGGAGAGAAAAATCAAATAATTGGCGAACAAATTAAAAACGGAGTCTATACTTTTATGAGGCATTCAATTTTTAAAAGAGTGCACAGAACAAAACATGATCCAAAAACCTAGTAGATGGAAATGAATATCCAACGTTACAAAGACGCAGTTACCAGGCTCATTATCGCATACGCACAAGGCAAAGTTAGTCACAATGGAAAAGGGGCATGCGCCGTAACTCATATTTTGGGAGGTAACATGGGATGGATGAATGTGATTCATCCCAGAACCGGTACTATTGACCATCAATTTAAAATCACCAATCCCAAGGAATTTGCCAAAGGATTGGAAATCATAAGCAATTCAGGATTTAGTGTAGAAGAGGTAATTAAGCTAGAAGCGGGATTTTCCGGCCGTCAAGCTGATGAGCTCGGAGCATTTATGTCAACTTTTGACGATAGCAATGATCCTGATTGCAACCTGGGGATGAATGGAGTACTAGCGGTACTATCCAGTTTGAATCCCCCCATACACCTTGAAAAGGCAGCTGCAACCGTTATGGCATGAGGCCATAGAGGATAGCATTTTTTTATCGCCCTTCAGCTAATTTTAGGAACTATTTTGCACGGATTGAGTTTCTATATAAAGAGCTGAAGGGCATTTTACTTTTTTGCCCCGAGGATAAGTCTTATTTTTGAAATATGGATCATAATCCGATCGACAAGGATAAAATTACCGAAACCCCTTCTACCCTACCCTATGCCCACCATGTGGGTAGTCCTGTTATAAAACCCATGGACAAGGGAAAGACTAAGGGGAAAGCTTTAGCTGCTATGGAGCAACAGACCCATATGCAGATGGAGCAGATTAAGGAGCAAATTGAACTTTTGGCTACCCAGGCAAAAGCTATCCAGGATCGGATTGAAATCTCAGAAAAGATCTACCTCGCAGATATGGGATTCGAACCCTTGATTTCGCATGTATATTATCTCTACGAAAGAAATAATGGGACCTGGGTCTTGTCTATGATCGCACCACAGGAATGGGGACGCAGCAAGCCTTTTAGCCAATTTGTTTCAGCTGTCCGCTTGCTGGCCGACCATACCTGGGAACTGATTGATTTAGACAATTAGTATTTTTCAATTAGGCTGGAAAATAATTTGGGCAAATCGTCCTCATCCAGTTTGTGAAGGAAAGAGGCCAGTTCACCAAATCCTCCTTGCTTTATATATTTTCTAAGCTTTCCCTTGCTGGGATCCGCTTTCCAGTCACCATCCTTCTTCGCTTCAATCTTCTGAGCACCAAGGACTTCACGCATAAGCTTCTCTTCCTCCTTTGGGTTCACCATCCATACAGCTAAATCTCCATTTCGCAAACGCTCCAATTGCATAACTTCCCAACCTTTACCGTCTTCATTTCTTGTGCTTAGATAGTAAAATCCCTTATCCTTACTGATCACGAGATCCATCCCTAATTTCTGCTCATCCCAACGGTAGAAGCTAAAGAAGATGCTATCTCCCTCGATTTTATAGGGGAAACCATTTTCATCAATTGGCAAGTCTTCAATAAATATCAAAGAATCCCTCAGTTCATACTTTACATCTTCTGCCTCCAAAGAATCTAATGGGATTTCAACTTCATATTCCTCAAAAATCGTAAAGCCATCCTGATGGACATGGTAAATGATTTCTTCTCCTATTCCTTGCTCGCCCAGGGACAGGTAATTGCCTTGAAGCTCAGCTGGCATGTGAGTAAATGGAGCAACACCTTTGGGTTGGGCTTGGCTGAAATAGAGGCTTTGACAAGAGCTAAATAAAGTAGCTACAATCAATAGAATAAAATACGTGTGTGACTTTTTCATGTAATATATTTTTCATCAATCTACGGGAGAGAAAAGGATATCGCTACAAGGCCTTTTCAAAAAAAAGGACTTATTCCCATAAGCTATATCTTCTTATTTTTGTCCATAAGGATAAAAATCATTTTAAAAAAGGACTTTAGCTTTTAGGATTTACTCAAAACTTTATTTCCGGTAATAGGGTAAAAGGGATAAATGCTATTCACGAAACATGGACAAACTAGCTACCATTCTCAATAGTTTATCTTCTGACGAGCAAAAGGAATTCATTCAATTTCTGCAAAGACAAAAGAAAAAAAAGAATCGTAAAGATCTTGAGCTCTGTCAATACCTCATTGAAAACGGCAATGAGAAAGACAAAGACTTACTGGAGAAATTGTATCCGGAAAGTTTGAATATGCCTGCCTATCACGCCCTTAGAAAGCGCTTGAATAAGCAGTTGATATCCTTTGTTTCGCTTAAACGCACAGAACATGATCCCACTTCGGCCTCTAGTGTCATGGGCCTAATTTCCCTTTCTCATTATTTATTTGGGAAAAACCTGGATAGACTAGCCTGGGAGTATAGTAAGAAGGCTGAGCGTATTGCAGCCAAACATGAGCAGTATGAGCTTCTCAATAATATTTATAACCTTCAGATCGAACATGCAGAGAGTGAATATGCCGACGACCTTGAATCCATCATAGAAAAGAAGGAGCAGAATAGATCAGTAGCTGATGAGGAGGAACGAGCCAAAATCGCTTATGCGATTATTAACAAAAGGCTGAAAGAGTTAAAGCTAAGTGCAGAGGAAAAAAATATCTATGGCCTGATAGAAGAGACTCTGGCAAGATCTGGATTGTCTCAAGCCTTAAATAAAAATCCCCGACTACTCTATCGATTCATGTTTATTACGCGAAAAGCCATACTCGCTCAAAAGGATTTTCATGCCTTTGAGCCCTATGTGATTGGGATGTATCAAAATCTTTCCAGTAATGAGGGATTTTCTTCCCAGCATCATGTCTACAAAATCCGCCTTTTGTACATGATCGCCCATGTGCTATATCGAAATAAGAAATTTGAATCGTCTATATCTTATCTGGAATTGATGCATGAGGCGATGCTTGAATATAAAGGTGCTTATCGCAATCGCTTTTATCCCAAATATGCCATGCTCCTTTCTGCCAACTATATGTTCATCAATGAAAGTGAAAAGGGCGTTTCTTTACTCGATGACTTGATCTATAACGCTGACTTTCAAATAAATCTGGCTGATAAATTAAATTCTCTATTCAGTTTGGCTGTCTTTTATTTCTTAAGAGAGGAATATGACAAAACGGTTCGCTGCAATCTGGATGTATATCAATCTGATAAATGGTTGGATAAAAAGATGGGTAGAGAATGGACGATGAAAAAATTATTATGCGAGGCTCTCCTACAGGTCCATTTGAAAAACTATGATTTGGCGCTGAATAAAGTTGCTTATATAGAGCAGAATTACCGGGACCTTTTCAATATAGATCAATACAAAAAAGTCCCGGTATATATAAACCTGGTTAAAACTCTGATCAGTCAGCCAGATAAAGAAGCCCAATTGGAGTTTTACCAGAAAGCACGAGCTTCCTTCAATTTTCGCCCTATGGAAGAGGAAGATTTACAAGAAGTCATTTTTTATGGATGGCTAAAGTCTTACCTAACCGGACAAAAGTACTATGAGGTTCTTCTGGAGTTGGTAGGTAGAGTAAAAGTAGCCCATGAGGAGTTTATCAGTTGATAAGGTTTCCAAAAAAGATTCCATTCATAAACAGCTTGCTTCCTCCTTGCCAATACGCTCGGAAATTTGGATTATCGGTTAATGCAATAATTCTACCTCCTCCCATACGGGAAACACTGGCTGCAGCACTTCCTGAGAGGGCTTTTAAGTTTTTATCAGAGATGTAACCACTCAATAGAGGATTCTCGGTATAGACAATAGGATGCTTATATGGAATATTACTTTTCTTCATGAATAAAGTCGAATTTCTGAAAACGCTCATATAAGGTCGGGTATATCCATAGGCCAAAGGATGTGTCAGATCCATTTTTACCTGAAAAATTGCTCCTCCAATAACCTGGGCGCCTCTTTTGTTTTGCCTGTTTCCATATTCCAGGTCAGTCTCAGTAGTATCACGCTGCATACGGATAAATTCCAGATTGCCCATTTGCTGATTTCCCAACCAATTGATGGCTGATTTGTAGGCCAGCACTACTCCACCCTTTCTGATCCAGTCTTTGAGTTTGTTGGCATCCAGCCTGCCGTAATTTCCATTCACCATAACGAGGGTATTGTACTCGTCCATATCAATTTGAGAAAATCTATCTGCCTGAATCAAACTTACATCCATATAATAGCGCTGATCCAATAAATGCCAAACTTCACCCGCTTCATACGAACTTACCCCTCCATCGACTAATAAGGCAATTTTAGGTTTTCTCAAGGTGCGAAAGCTGTTGGATCCCAGACTAATACCTTCAGTCATACCTGTACCCATTGCATGAACCTTTAATCTATCTTCTTTGGCAATGCTTTGCATGAGCTGGTAAATTTCCTCAGAAGAAAGCTCCTGCCCTTCTACTGGAATGAGTATGCTTCCATAATCGTACTCCTGCCCTGCCCTATCAATAAATCGCTTGGTCGATGCCTTCACTCTAAGGCCGGCATTATGCAATCTATTGAGTGCTCTAGGGCTGTAATACTCGTGCCATTGAAATAAGTAGGCATAGCCTGACTTCCCCCCAATCAATTCACCTTGAGGAACATCATTAGGACTAAATGCATTTCCAAGCAAACTGGATTTCATTTGCCTTTGATCCAGCTCATCATATTCCACATTAAAAGCCAAAGGCATAGTCCAGGCAGAAACATCATAAAAAAGGCTATCCGTAAAGCTAGTCCGCTTTTCAAAAATGGCCTTTATGAGTCGATATTGTCTTTGGTTTAGGGGAACGATATAGCCATTTTCTTTGGTGTAGGTATGCCCATCAGTTTTTAGATCAGCGCCTAAGTGATAAATGTCGATATCGTGTTGTTCAAGGATCTTGGCGAAATTAAAGGTCCGACTTCTATCTTCTTCTGCAGAGAATACCAGGGCTTTTACAGGATCATTATTGGCTTCCTTAAGTGCTGAGCTGAAAAAATCTCTTTGAAAGCCTACCAGTTCATCTCGGAGCTCAAAAGTGCCCTGTAAGGTTGAAAGGCTAGTAGTAAATTGATTTCTGATGGTAAAAGGAAAGTCGAGTCTTCCATGTATTGTTTTCTGCGAATGTCCCCTACTTGATGCTTGTTCAAACAGAATTCCTACAGCTCCATTGACATCTGGATAGGTAGATCCTTTTCCAATATAAAAATCGTCAAAGCCTTCCTTAGTGTAGTATAGCGAACCAATTTTATCTAAAGCTTTCCCATGATACTCAGCTACCTTCCCCGTCAACTCAAATACTTTCTCAGGTGTGCGAGGATTGTTACGAGAAGGGACTCCGGGCATAAAGAAGAAACTGGCATTTGATCCCATTTCGTGATGGTCAGTCAGCCAATTGGGTTTCCATTTGTGAAACTGAGCAATACGTGCCCTGGATTCAGGATGCTGTAATAAGAGCCAATCTCTGTTTAGATCAAACCAATAGTGATTTGTTCTTCCTCTTGGCCAAGCTTCGTTGTGCTCCCGGCTCTGGGGATCTGCATTTACTACATTGATCCCTTTATGGCTATTCACCCAACTGGAAAATCTGTGGAGGCCATCTGGATTGTAGCAAGGGTCAAATAATATGACCGTATTGGCCAGCATTTTTTCAATTTGCTCTCCTTTTGCTGCAGCCAGGTGATAGGCGACTAAGAGTGAGGCATTTGCTCCACTAGATTCATTTCCATGTATACTATAGCCCATATACAGGACCATAGGCACTTCTTCATTTTTAAGCTTTTTCGATACCTCAGGATTTGTATTCTCCAGGTGTTTCAAGCGAATATTCTCCAGGTTTTTATGATTTTCTGGAGTCGTGAAAATGAGATTGAGTAAAGGTCTGTTCTCATAGGTTCTACCGATTTCCTCCAGCTGGATTCGATCAGATGCGGCGGCTAAACTTCTCATATAAAACTGAAGCTGGTCATGACTGACATGCCATTCCCCGACCTCATATCCCAGTACTTCTGAAGGAGTGGGGATACTTTCGTCATACTCAACATCTGGTGGGAGAAAATATTCTTTACCAACTTTATTCTGGGCAAAGAGAGGAGATAGACCCAAAAGAGTCAATAGTAGTAAGCAACTGATCCTTAATTTCATAGCAATAGTAATTGTTAGCCTATGAAATTAATAATCTTTCGGGAAATATCGGGATTGTCTATATGGAAAGGTGATGGGATTAAAGCGGATCTTCCATTTCAGGAGAAGGAATAAATCTTTCTTCTGAAAATCCCATCCGTTTCAGCAGATCAAAATAGCGGGGGTCTTGTCTGATGGGTTCGAAATAAGGATCCATTTTGATTGTATATAAGATCAAGAAAGAACGTTTAGCATATGCATTTTCAAATATCCTGAATACTTTATCATATTCTCCGAGAGCTACATAAGTAGGAGAGAAAAACCACTCATCAATATAAGTTTCATTACTTTCCTCCATTAACTCCTGAATGTAGGAAATAGCCTTTTCCTTATCCCCTAGAAGCGCATATAAATAAGAGAGGGTGCCTTCATAAAATCGAGGTTTATGCCCTGTTTCCTCATAATAGGATTGTAATTTGTTAATGATCCTTTGGTAATCTGTTTGAGTTTTTGCTTCTGCTATATCCAGGCGATAAATCATCCCATGATGGTAGTAACAATCCAACCCAAAAGAATCAATAGTTGTCTCTAACTGGGACCTGGCTTTCTCCCAAAGACCTGCTCCATAATAAGCCCAGGTCAAATCACAATTTGCAAAATGGCTGGAAGGATTTAATGCAACTGCTTTCTCTCCAGCGTCGACACTTTCCCCTAACCTTCCTCTTGCCCATAGAAATTGACAATAAGTATCATAAACTTCAGAGGAATTAGGATCGGTAGAAATTGCTTGTAATATTTCATTTTCAGCTTCATCCCAATTAAAATCACTGAAAATGTAAATCATTGCTTTTAAGTGATGCTGATTTGCTAATCGTTCATCCAGCTCAAGGGCTTGATGTGCATATATGCGAAACTGTGTATGTGCTTCGAAAGGAGATATATTCCCAAAGCCTTTTAACAAATAGCTTTCAACTAAACCGGTATAAGCTGGGCCATATAATTCATCATATTCCAGGACCTCTTTATAAAAATAGATAGCAGAATCTACATCAGCTTCTGAACCTTTGTTTGAAAAATACTTGCCTTTAAGATAAAGTTCATAGGCTATTGGATTAACCTCCTTCGAAAGATTCAAATGTTCTTTGCTTTCCGGACTAAGTGCAATTTGGATTTTTTGAGCAATGTAGCGGGTTACTTCCTTGTACAGTGAGAATGCTTCTTTGAATTTTGCATCAAATGATTCAATCCATACATATTTTTCGGAAAAAGGATTTATTAACCTGATCTTGATCATCAGGGAATCCCCATTTTTTAGAACAGCTCCTTCAATCAAGCCATCAACTTTCAGTTCATTGCTTATTTGTTGTAGGCTTTTATCTGTATCTCTGTAAGCCATCATAGCTATTCTTGGCTTCACTTCTACCCCAACTTCTTGCAGTTCTGAGATAATGGCTTCGTGGACTCCATCAACCAGATAAGTTTCTCCCCGATCTTCTAGCATATTTGAAAAAGGCAGAACAGCAAGGCTTCGAATTTCAGTCTTTACTTCAGATGGCTTAAAGACTGTATTTGTAATAAATAAGGAAGCTATTAACAGACTCAATCCAAGAAGAGAGCCCAAGATTAATTTAGACTTAGGTAATTTCTTTTTTTCGAGTTTTCCTTGAAGTTCTCGCTGGGCTGGAACAATTATTCCAGGATGCTGAACAGCAAATACCTCTCTGGAAGTTCGATCGTTTTTGAAGTGAAACTTTCCCAGGGATCTGAGGGAAAAAAATTCATGATTTATAAGTTCATCTGCCACCTTTTTTGAAAGTGTAATGCTGCCTGCGATTCCTAAGGACTCAATCCTCGAAGCCACATTTACACTATCACCGATAATGTCCTGATCGGAGATCAAAATGTCTCCCGTATGTATACCTATCCGGACAGGAATAACAGGATTTTTCTGAAACGCAATTTGCATTTCAATCGCACATTTTACAGCATCGACTGTGCTTGAAAAAATGCTTAAGGTGCCATCCCCATAATATTGTATAATCTCTCCGCCAAAAGTCAAAGTCGTGGGTTCGAAAATATTTCTATGCCTTGTGCGTACTTCAACCGCCTTAGCCTCACTCTCTTGCATGAGTTTGGTGTATCCCTGTATATCGGTAAACATTATGGCAGCTAGCCTTCTGGTAGCGTTCATGGTAGCATCTTAGGTTGCTAAATATAACCAGAAGAAGCCTTAAGTTCACGGATATTTGTGAAATCTCTCTCCAAATTATTCCTTAATTCTGGGAATGGGCGAACCGTGAGGATCTTTTTCCGGATACCCGAGTTCTTTTGCCAAAGCTTCTACCAGCGCTTCAGTAAGGATATGTTCATATTTTTCTGCTTCCAAATGAATTTGATCAGCATTCAACCCCATCATTTCTACCTGATAGGTTTCCCAGAGTCTATGTGCACGAATCAATTCATAACCCCGTCGAACCCCTTGCTCGCTGAGCTCAATCTCTTTACCATTCAAGGACAAAAAACCCTTTCGTTCCAGATGTTTCAATAAGGTGCTAACCTGCTGGATACTTAGCCCTAGATCAGCAGCTATGTGCCCCGGATTAGCTCTGCTTTCTTGCTGTAACTTTAGTGCCTGTTTTAATACATCTTCCCGTAGAATCTGCCTCTTCATTTCTCTTCGCTTGAGGTAAATGCTTACTAATCCTCTTTTCGGAGAGAAAAAGACTGCCAATAAATAAAATAGTGTCGCAGTTACTGTCATCGCAGGTCCGGGAGTAGTTTCAAATACGATAGCGAGCATTAGGCCAAGGATGCTGGAAAATAAACCTACAAATGCAGCAATGACCAGCATTCTATCTAGTCGATAAGTCAGTAAATAGGCCGTGGAGGCGGGAGTTATGAGCATCGCTACCACAAGAATTACTCCTACTGATTGCAAAGAGGCTACGACTGCAAATGAAAGCAATAACATAAGGAAATAGTGCATGGTACTCACTGAAATTCCTAAGGTCTGAGCGATTACAGACTCAAAAGTAGTAATGAAAAAGTAGCGATAGAAAGCGATCACACAGATTAGGGTAAATCCTAATACAAGAGCAGTCATGACCAAATCCTGGTTAGAGATGCCCAGTACATTCCCAAAGAGAAAATCTTTAAGATCAAGATGAACCCCTTCCTGATGAGTTAGCCAGGAAATCCCCATTACTCCTATGGCAAACATGGACGTAAATACAATTCCAATCGCCGCATCCTCTTGGGTTTTTACATTTCGCTGAATCCAGGTAATCATGATAGCTGCCAACAGACCTGCTATTACAGATCCAGTAAAAAATCCGAGTACGCTATATCCCGCGATCAAATAACCAACCACAACGCCAGGTAAAATGGCATGAGAGAGGGCATCTCCTATGAGAGACATATTCCGTAAAACAATAAAACAGCCCAAAATCCCACACATTACCCCAACCATAGAGGAGGCAATCAAGGCGCGTATGGCAAATTCATATTGAAATATTTCGATGATTTTTTCCATTTCTATTCTCCGGATTAGTGCCGTTGAGTTTCTGTTTGTTGGAGAATGGTAAGGCGCCCTCCATAGGTTGTCCTTATATTTTCGTCTGTAAATGCCTCTTTTGTATCTCCGAAAGCAACTAAGCGCTGATTGATCATAATAACCTTGTCAAAGTATTCTTTGACTTTCGCTAGATCATGGTGGATAATTACAACCAGCTTGCCTTCTTTGGCAAGGCCCTTAACAATTTCGATGATTTTTGCTTCCGTAGTAATATCAACTCCAACGAAAGGCTCATCAAATAGATAGATTTCCGCATCCTGACATAGGGCTCTAGCAATAAAGGCTCTTTGTTGCTGCCCTCCGCTTAGTTCTCCGATTTGTTTGTGAGCCAAATCCTCTATTCCCATCATTCGGAGAGATTCTTTAGCTCGCTCCTGGTCTTTTTTAGAAAGTCGCTCAAAAACTTTTCGGTGTGGATACCTACCCATTAAAACAATGTCAAAAACAGTTGCCGGGAAGCTCCAATCTATCTCTTCCTTTTGAGGGATGTAGGAAATGAATTTCTGAACTGCTTCAATCTCTTCTCCATGTATATGGATCGAACCGGAGTCAATGGGGATTAGGCCTAAAATAGATTTAAACATCGTTGACTTTCCAGATCCATTCCCTCCTAAGAGCCCATAGACAAATCCGGGTTCCAACTTAAGGTGAATATTAGAAAGTACGGACTTACGATCGTAAGAAACACTCAAACCAGAGATAGTTATGTTGTAATCTTCCCATTTCAAATCTTCTCGGGAAGGGGTCTTCAATTTCATGACAACCACCACAAAAGAGAGGGCAAATATTCCGAGGATTACAAAGAGGAAATTATAATCTTCTTCTGCTTCTTTTATCCCTGTCAGACGAGAGAGACCTTCCAGGATTAGTTGAGTATTTTGTCTCAACATCTTTACATAAGTATCCGCTCCGCTTTCTTTATCTCCGAGTGAATCAGAAAAGAGTTTCCCTCCGATTCTAATTCCCAAATCACTGGCTCTTTGCTCCATGATTTCAGGATTGATCGTGGATTCAATAAATATGGAGGGTATATCATGTTCTTTTACTTGCTCTGATAAGTGGGCCAAATCCTCAAGGGTAGGTTCGGCATCTGTACTGGTTCCCATGGCAGAAACCACCTCAAGCCCATAGGCATTTCCATAATAGCGAAAAGCGTCATGGGAGGTAACCAGAACCCTTTTCGAAGGGGGTATTTGGCTGATTTTTTCTTTAATTTCCTTATCAAGTTGAACTAGAACTCTTCTAAAAGCAGCATGTTGGGCTTCAAAGTATTTCTTATCTGCAGGCTGAGATTCACTAAGCGCCTTTAGGATATTATCCGTATAAATGATTCCGTTTTTTACATCCATCCAGGCATGTGGATCAAGTGCCTCTTCATATACCACGGATTTTATAGGTACGACCCCTTCTGTCAAGGTGTATATATTCGCTCGTGTTCCTGAATTTGCTATCAATTCATCTAGCCATCCTTCAAGGGTAAGGCCATTTCTCAAAACCAGGTCTGCTTCAGCTATCTTTTTTGCATCTCCCGGAATAGGATCGTAGAGATGAGGATCTCCCCCAGTAGGCATGAGAGAAATTATCTCCGCCTTATCTCCTGCTATATTCTGTGCCAGATCCGCCAGAAAAGTAGTTGTTGCAACTACTTTCATCTTCGGAGTCTGCGCGTCGACCGAATAGAAAAGGCCAATTCCAAAGCAAATCAGAAGATATACGTTTCTCATAAGTGTTCTGTTATTCGAAACAAAGTAAAAGTATTTTTTTAAAAAACCCTAATTTTATTTTTAGCCTAGCCTAAAAATAAGATTAAATACAAAAAAATAGCCATCCAGTATCTGGATGGCTTATTTTTTGATTTCCTTTTACTACAGCTTAAATCCTTTTTTATTGAATTGCTTTTGCTGTTTTTCCTTCATGTACTCGCCATGCTTGGGGTGATTGCAGTTTTTGCGAGGATCTCCCTTCAACATCGCACAGGAGGGTGCAAAAAGCCCCAGCATAAATATTATAGCTAGACTTAGGAGTATACTTTTTCTTTTATTCATTTTTGTAATCATTTCAGGTTCGCAAATGAAATTACAGGAAAAAGATAACAATTACCATTCCATTTTAGCTTAAATCTCTCAGGATCAGAAGTATTCCTCCAAAAAGAAAAGGGAGCAGCCCAGCTACTCCCTTTACAAGTTTTTTCTAGTTTTCAGCCTAGTTCAATTCCAAAGAAATTCTTTTGCGAATTTCTGAAACACTTTGTTTGAAATACTTATCCGTTGCAACGAGGTCGTTTACTGTTTGCAGAGCATGGATTACAGTAGAATGGTCTCTTCCTCCGAAATGAATGCCGATCGATTTCAGAGAATGGCGGGTCATCTCCTTGGCGAAGAACATGGCGATCTGTCTGGCCTGCACAATATCCCTTTTACGGGTTTTGGCTTTCATTTGCTCAACGTCGATAGACAGATGTTCTCCTACGATTTCCTGGATTGATTCTATCGTGATCTCTCTGCTCACACTTTCTACAAAGTTTTGGAGCATTGATCTAGCGAGTTCGATGTCAACCTCTCTCCTATTGAGAGAGCTTTGTGCAAGAAGACTGATCAGGGCACCTTCCAATTCTCGGATATTGGAACTGATGTTGTGTGCAATGTATTCAACAACCTCTCCAGGCAGTTGGATACCATTCTGATACATCTTGCTTTGTAAGATCTGTTTGCGGGTTTGATAATCAGGCACCTGAAGGCTGGTGTTTAATCCCCACTTAAATCTAGAGAGAAGTCTCTCTTCGATTCCTTCAATTTCATTTGGGGGTCTATCGGAAGCCAGTACGATCTGTTTTCCGGATTGGCGCAAATGGTTGAATACGTGGAAGAAATTTTCCTGAGTTTTTTCTTTTCCAGATAGGAACTGAATGTCATCTACCAACAGGACATCGATCATTTGGTAGAAGTTCATAAAATCATTGACTGTACCTTTCCTTACAGCCTCGATAAATTGATTGATAAAACGTTCGGAGGATACATACAGTACGGCCTTCCTTGGAAAGTTGGCTTTAATCTCATTTCCAATGGCCTGTAGCAAGTGAGTTTTTCCCAGCCCTACTCCACTAAATATAAAGAGTGGATTGTAAGCGGTAATACCGGGCTTATTTGCTACTGCATATCCTGCAGCACGAGCAAGGCGGTTGCAATCCCCTTCAATGAATGTCTCAAATGTGTAATTGGCATTCAAATTTGACTCTACCTCGAACTTTCGAATGCCTGGAATTACAAAGGGATTCGGCACGGGACGATTTACATTCAAAGGGTTACTTAATGAACTACTTGAAGTAGAGGATGAATTGTGAGATGCGGTTGGCATCCGGATGGTTGAAGCAGATTGCGAAACGCTGTTTTCAATGACAATGGAATATTCCAGCCTGCCCTCAGCACCGAGTGTTTGGTGAATGGCTCTTTTAAGCATCCCAAGGTAATGCTCCTCCAACCATTCATAGAAGAATTGGCTTGGCACTTCTATAGTCAGAACACTGTTTTCAATTCTAATCGGTTTGATCGGCTTGAACCAGGTTTCGAAACTTTGCGGTGCGATTTCTTCTTGAATAATTCGCAGACACTCATTCCATATGTCAACGTGTGTAGTTGTCATGCGAGATTTTGCTAAATCTTTTTGTTTACTTGATTAAAAACGCTAATAAGTCAATATTCTTGCCTTGGACGTAAGGTTAAAACTCAGAAAAATAAACGTAAAAAAAAACTTGACTCATATCTTTTTTAGGCAGAATTCTAGAAATATATGTATTTAATTGAATACCAAGCTTTTATCCAAAAAACGCGATTTTTAGCGATTTTGAAGGGTTTTTAAACAAATATTAAAAATATTAATTTACATTAATTTAACATACAATTAACTGAAAATCAATGTTTTATTAACATATTTCGGTTTTTCGTAACGTCTTCCATTCATTTAAAATAATAATATACGATAGTCCGTAGTATTTTTCTTGGGAATCATTAATTCTCATTTTTTCGGGAAATTAGAACAGTCACTTTAGGAGTGACCCGGCCAGAAAAAGAAGGGGGCTTGCTAAAAAAAATCGCAAAGAATCTGTTTTGCTAAGAAAAGAGAGAGTTGGCATCATTTTTTATCACAAAAATGGCTTTTTGTGTAGGCGATACTTCCATACTTAACCATTTGTTGAGGATTTTTTTACTCAATTCAAGGGCAGAATCTTCCTGATTCAGTTCTTTTGCGCTGGCATGAATAATGCTTAAAATCTCCTCTTTCGCATTAATCAGGCTTGCCCAGGCCTGATTGTTCATATACAATTGCTGGCTAAGATTATGTTCATATTCGGTCCTGATTTCGTGAACCAACTCTTGATGATACAAAGCTACTTGTTTATCCAGGGGGTGGATTCGGATCAATAAATTTTCAGGATTTATCCGTTCAAGAAAAAGAATACCTCTCTCGTAAGCATTCAATTTTAAGGGAATTCTTTCCTTGATCAATTCAGTTTTCATACGCGCATTTGTCAGCTCTCTATTCTGTTGTAAATAAGAGTCTCGCATGAAGCGAACGGTTAATAAGACTAAAAGTGCAGGTACTACGTATTTTAATACATCAGCGATCAATTCTACCGAATCCATACAAGTTCTGTTTATATTTGTTTAAAAATAGAAGATAATGCGGTTTTTGACTATTGTGATGGCGATTATTTTTCTTGCCTTTTCTTGTAAGGACAAATCTACTTCTCCCTTAAGGAAAAGAAAAGCAAATAAAATCCTTTTGGGCTCAAGAAAAGCAGATAGCATCACCTGGAAATTAGTTAAAATCTATGACCCTTATAGCAAAGGATATACAATCTTGAAAGATTCTGCGAATTATAAATATCTCAGGTTGATGGGGGATGGTTCTTTTAATGAGTTTGATATAGAAAATAAAAGTCACGGCAGGTGGTACCTGAATAAAGAGAGACGTAAACTTGGTTTTATATATTCAAATAGAAATGGGATTGATATAAATACAGATCTTCAAAATCTTTTTTTTCGCTACCACATCGACACTATATATAAAGATACGCTCATCCTCAGTATTCAGGGAAGGCATGGTATGGTCAAACAATTTTACCAACTCCCCCACTCTACCCTGCAATCAGACAGTTTGAATAGCGATACCTTATTCCTGCCAAAAGTAATTCAGGATGCTAGCCTACATGATTCAGTAAAACAAAAAGTTGAAAAGCATTGATGACCGGAAGAAGAAGAAATCGCTTGCGTTTGGATGAATATTTTCAAGGAATAATCCAGGGTGACCGGGTTATTTTGGGGCGAGCAATTACCCTGATCGAAAGTGACCTTAAGACGGATAGACAAATGGCTCGCGCCTTGCTCGATAAATGTATGCCATATACTGGCAATGCATTCAGAATCGGGATAACAGGGGTTCCAGGAGTTGGTAAGAGTACTTTCATCGATGCATTTGGGGAATACTTAATAGAAAAGGGCCACAAAGTTGCTGTATTGGCAGTAGATCCTTCCAGTGCCCAATCTCGAGGAAGTATTTTAGGAGATAAAACCCGGATGCAGTTCTTGTCTCAAAACCCCAAAGCATTCGTAAGGCCTTCACCTAGCAGTGGCACGCTAGGCGGGGTAACCAGGAAAAGTCGAGAGTCAATATTATTATGTGAGGCTTCGGGATATGAAATGATTCTTGTTGAAACAGTAGGGGTAGGTCAATCGGAATTGGCGGTAAAAGAAATGACTGATTTCTTCCTCTTGCTAATGCTACCAAATGCTGGTGATGAATTGCAGGGTATAAAAAGGGGTATCATGGAAATGGCAGATGCTATTTTTGTTAATAAAGCAGATGGAGATTTTCAGGAGGCTGCAAACCGAGCCAAGACTAGATATTCGCAAGCAATGAGGCTGATGCACAGTAATAGGTCTACACAAGTTCCAGTCATTACGGGTTCAGGTCTCCACAGAATCGGCCTGGATAAGTGCCTCATTCAACTTCAAGAATTCAGGGAGCAGGATGTAAAAAATGGGAAATGGACCGAAAGGAGAAAAGAGCAAGCTAAAAAATGGCTCAAAGACAGGATCGAAAATTATATATTGGACAACTTCTGGGAGGATCCTATTATCCAAAAGTCATTAAAAGAGGCAGAAAAATCCCTCGATAATTTTGATCGATCTCCAGATAGCCTGGCCGAAGAGATTATCGCCAGATGGAGGCACAAATAAAAATGGGAACATTAATGTTCCCATATTATTTCATTTTCACAGTTAACTAAAGAATAAATACCTAGTATTCGTCTTCGTTAAAAAGGAAGTCGTCTTTTGTTGGATAATCTGGCCAAATCTCCTCTATATTTTCATATTGGATATTTTCCTCTTCAAGGTCTTGCAGATTTTCCACCACCTCCATCGGTGCACCTGAGCGTAAGGCATAGTCAATCAACTCATCACGAGTCGCTGGCCAAGGCGCATCTTCCAAATATACGGCTAATTCGAGTGTCCAATACATAGTGCTTCGCTGTTAAAAAATTGTCGCAAAGATATTAGAAATAAATTAATAGTCAATACTTTATCTGTGCTTAACTGAAATAGTTTACTCAACGTAAATTCCTTAATATTAATATAAATATTTTCACACAATAAAAAGGCTTTTTTTAAAGAATTTCTCTACAAACTAAACCTTATTATCTTCAATAGATCGCCCCTATCCTTAGAGAATTAAGCTTTCTGATCTATATTTACTGTCTGAACGCACAGATCTATACTTTGTTGGAAATATTAGTAGTTTTTTTTAGCAAAATATTTCCCGGCTCATTTAAATCCATAAAAAATAGTAAATGGCATTTTTAAATCCTGCGGTATTATGGGGACTACTGGCTCTGTCCGTTCCGATTATTGTTCATTTCTTCAATCTCCAAAGACCCAGGGAAATACTCTTCAGCAATGTCTCCTTTGTAAAAGAGGTAAAGAAAACGGTCGTTCGAAGGCTAAAATTTAAACAGTGGTTACTTTTACTGGCCCGCCTCTTAGCTTTATTGTTTTTGGTTTTTGCTTTTGCCAATCCGGTTATCAAACAAGAAGGCTCGGCTATAGCGCAGGGAAATCGTTCGGTAACTATTGTTATAGATAACTCCTATAGCATGAATGCCAGTAATGAAAAAGGTGCCTTTTTTCCTCAGGCACTTTCTTTGGCAAGAAATATTATCCGAAACTATTCTGAAGACGATGAATTTCAGGTCATGACGAGTTCCAATCTGATTCTGAATGGCAACTTCCTATCGCAACAAGAAGCAACGGATGATCTGAAAGCTTTGAAAATCCAACAGAGTATCAGAAGCCAAGGAGAAATTCTGGCTTTCCAAAAAGAGATTTTTGCACGCTCCTCAAATTCTGCTCAAGTCCTTTACTTTCTGAGCGACTTTCAGGAATCAACCGTTCTCGCAGATAGTCAGAAGATCATTGCTCCTGATAGTAATCTTCAGGTGTATTACCTTCCCCTGGCCACACGCGCACAAGGCAATGTATATGTAAAATCTCACACCATAGACTCTCGAATAATTGAGAAAGATGCACCAGTGAATATGACCATGTCTTTGGTCAATGATGGAAATCAGGATCTCAGAGATTTGAGCGTTCGCATTATGGTAGAAGGAAAGGTAGCAGGTATTAATAGCAAAAACCTGGCAGCCGACCAAAGTGAAGAACTGGAAATGAATTTCACTCCCGAAAAAAGTGGCTGGTTGGGTGCCTATATAGAGCTGGATGACAATCCCATTGATTTCGATAATAAAAGATTCTTTTCAGTATATGTCCCGGATAAGGAAAAGGTACTGATTGCAGAGGGAGAAAGATCAGAAAGTATCCGAATCTTATACGAATCCCTGTTTTCCCAATTCGACACAGAATTCATTTCGGCCAGAAATCTATCAACCACTAATCTTTCCAACTATAGGTCTCTGGTCTTATTAGGGGTTCCGGATATTAGTTCTGGGCTGGCCAACAGAATTAGAGATTTTTTGGACCAGGGAAACAGTTTGATGTTTTTCCCTGGAAAGAATACCCGCATCAACAGCATAAATTCCCTTTACCAGCAATTAGGAATCGGAACATTTGAACCAATTAGAGAAATTGAGACAGGATCACCGGCTAATCAGGTAGAACTCCTTCATCCTATTTTTGAAGGGATTTTTACTCGAGATCAAAAGAATCGCCAATTTGATGCACCTCAGGTTTTTAAATATTACCCCCTCCGACTTCAAAATGGATTGGTTCAAAACAGAATTCTTTCGCTGGAAAACCAAGACCCTTTATTAGTGGAATCTGAAGTCCTCAAAGGGAGGGTATTTACCTTTAGTATTTTCCCCTCAGATGAATGGAGTGATCTGCATGTAAAAACTATCTTCACTCCCCTACTCTTTCGATCTACTCAGATTATGAACCAGTCTCAAAGAGTACAGTCCAGTCAGGAAATCGGTTTTTACGAGCCAAAATTCATCCGTACAGAAAAGAGAAGCAACATAAGCCTGGTTGGTGCCGATAGTATCCCAATTAGCCCAGATCAAATCCAAAAAGCCGGTGGAATCACCCTCGTATTTGACAATATGGAACTAAAGGAAGGGATATATGACATAGTGCAGGAGGGCGAATTGATTGAAAAGATCGCTTTCAATATCTCAGACCTGGAGTCTCAATTGACTTTCTTGAGAGGAAATCGACTAGAAGATCGATTAAATTCTGCTGGCTTGGGGGAAATTGAGATAGTTGAGCCTGAACTGGCTCAACTAGAGAGTCAGATAAAAAGCGAGCGAGAGGGAGTGCCTTTGTGGAAATATTTCATCATTGCCGCACTTGCTTTCTTCCTAATCGAGATTCTCCTTTTGCAAATGAGAGAAAGCTAAGCGAAATTGCATAAATTTTCGTCTAAAGCGCTTAACTCATCTATTTTATGAAGTCTTTTCTCCTCCAACAGGTCAGGTTGTTAGCCCCTGGGAGTAAATTTCACAAAAAGAAGGTAGATATCCTGATTGAATCAGGAAAAATTAAAGAAATAGGCAAGTCTATTCAACTTAAGAATTCTAGAGGAGTAGAGCATTTAGCGGAAAAGGGAGCCTATGTTTCTCCCGGCTGGTTTGATATGCAAGTCCACCTTTCTGATCCAGGATTTGAATACAAAGAAACTTTTGATGAATTAAACAAAGCCGCGATTCGTGGAGGCTTTACAGGCTTGCTTTGTTATCCCAATACATACCCCGTTGTAGATAATAGCCAGATTTTAAGATCCCTGATTCAGCAGACTGAAGATTTTGCCGTTGATTTTCATTTTACTGGCGCCCTTTCTCATGGAGTACATGGAAAAGATTTAGCAGAGGTATTCGAAATGCATCATGCCGGAGCTCTTGCGTTTACAGATGGATCTCATCCAGTTCAGGATTCAGGCCTTTTGCTAAGAGCAATGCAATACACCCGCTCTTTCAGCGGCCTTATTATCGACTGCCCGATGGATATGAGTTTAAATGGAAGTGGCCAAATGCATGAAGGTCCTATTTCTACCCAATTAGGGATGAAAGGAATTCCTACTCTTTCTGAAACCATCGCCCTCAGTCGGCAACTGCAACTTCTGGACTACTCTCCTTCTCGATTTCATGTCCAGCCCCTAAGTACGCCTGAAGCTGCCAATATACTTGGATCGGCTAAACGGAAGCATAAAGGATTAAGTGTCGGTACAGCCATTCAGTATCTTTGCATGAGCGATGAAGAGCTGTTGAGCTTTGACCCAAATTACAAACTTTTTCCTCCTTTGCGCTCGAAGAAAGATGTCAAAGCTTTACAGAAAGCTTTGAAGAAAGGCATCATTGATGTTTTGACTTCCGCACATCAGGCCCAGGGAATGGAAGAAAAGAATTTGCAATTTGAACAAGCTGAGCCTGGCATGTTAAGCCTGCAGAGCTTTTTCTCTTTAGCTAATGAGCATCTAATTCAAAGTGAACTTATAGATTTGGAAAAATGGGTAGAGTTGGTAAGCCTGAAGCCTAGACAAATCCTTAATATCCCATTTCCACAAGTAGAAGAAGGAGAAGAAGCAAACCTTACAATTTTTCATCCGAAAAAAGAATGGGAATTTAACAAGAGCCATATTCCTTCCCGGGCTAAAAATAGCCCCTTAATTGGACGAAAAATGAAGGGGCAGGTGCTCGGTGTTTTAAAAGGAAGCAGCTACTTTTCGCTTAGTTAGTTTACCAAATAAAGAATATGTAACTTTGCCGCCTGAAAAAAATAAAGTAGAAATGAATGTTTCTCTTAGCACGATAGCAGCCTTACTCCATGCCGAAGTAGTAGGGAACCCTGACAAGGAAATAAATACCCTTTCCAAAATAGAAGAAGCCGGTCCGGGTAGTATTAGCTTCCTGGCCAATATGAAATACAAGAAATATCTCAATAGTACTCAGGCTTCTGCTTTACTCGTTGCAAGAGATTTCGTACCCGAAGGAGATTATTCTCCTACCCTCTTAAAAGTCGATGATCCCTATTCTGCTTTCAGCAAGCTTCTTGAAGAAGCTCAGAAAGTTTTGTTGGCGCAAAAGAACGGAATAGAAGAACCTAGCTTCATTGATGCCTCTGCCGAGCTAGGCGAAGGAGTTTACATAGGTGCCTTTTCTTATCTGGGCGCACATGTGAAGATTGGAAAAAATGTAAAGATTTTTCCCGGTTGCTATGTGGGGGATTATACAGAAATAGGAAATAATTGTATCATTTATCCTCAGGTGGTTATATATCCCCAATCCAGAATAGGAAAGCATTGTATCCTGCATGCAGGTTGTCGAATTGGAAGCGATGGATTTGGATTTGCTCCACAGGCAGACGGTAGTTTCAAAAAAATCCATCATATAGGCAACGTTATCCTTGAAGATGGAGTTGAAATAGGGTCTAATACCTGCATTGACAGAGCGACCACCGGAAGCACTCGTATCACCAAAGGAGCTAAACTTGATAATTTGGTTCAAATCGCCCACAATGTAGAAGTTGGTAACCATACAGCTATAGCTGCCCAATCAGGAATCTCAGGAAGTACGAAACTGGGTGACCATATAATGATTGGAGGACAAGTTGGGATAGTGGGACATCTGAATATAGCAGACCGGACAAAAATCGATGCTCAGTCCGGGGTAAATCGATCCATAAAAGAAGAGGGGCAGGCATTCAGAGGATCTCCGATCCAACCTTTTAGAGATCAGCTGAGGTCTGAATTGTTTTTTAGAAAATTGAAAAGTATGAATGAAAGGATAGAAGCACTTGAAAACGAATTAAAGAATAGATCTTGAGATCGAAATGGAGATGGAAAAACAACACACAATCAAATCTGCGACATCGATAAGTGGTAAAGGCCTTCATACCGGGGTGCCTGTAACAATGACTTTTCATCCTGCAGAACCGGATCATGGGATTATATTCCGCAGAACTGATCTTGACGGGCAACCTTTGGTTCATGCCGATGTCGATTTAGTTGTGGATACTTCAAGGGGAACAACCCTAAAGGAGAATGGAGCTAAAGTTCATACAGTTGAGCATGTAATGGCAGCGCTCATGGGATTGGGGATAGATAACACATTGATTGACCTTGATGGCCCCGAACCTCCTATAATGGATGGGAGTTCACGCGAGTTTATCGACAAGCTGCTTGAGACGGGATTAGATGAGCAAGATGCCGAGCGTATCTATTTTGAAATTGATGAATCTATTACCTATAGCGACGAAGCAAATGATATAACCCTTGCAGCTTTTCCGGCTAAAAGTTTTGAACTAAATACCTTCATTGACTTTGGTTCGAAATCTTTAGAGCCTCAGCATGCAACTATGAAGTCGATTTCTCAGTTTAAAGAGGAGTTTTCAAGTGCAAGGACCTTTTGTTTTGTACATGAGCTTGAAGCTTTGCATCAGGCGGGATTGATTAAAGGAGGGAGTCTGGACAGTGCAGTTGTTATAATGGACAAAGAAGAAGAGGAGGCAGAAATACAGAAGTTGCAAGATATTTTTGGGGTTAGTGATGTAGAATTAAAGGCTGGAATTTTAAATAAAAATGGGTTTAGATTCCCTAATGAACCTGCCCGACACAAGTTGCTCGATTTATTAGGAGATTTAGCACTTGTAGGCATGCCATTGAAGGGAAAAGTTATTGCTTCGCGGCCCGGACATAAATCAAATGTTGAATTAGCAAAAAAAATTAAATCTAAAATCAAACAACAACGTATAGCTAATAAGTTCTCTAAAGGAAATGGAGGGAAACCTGGAGTAATTTTTGACATCAATGCGATTCATGAAATTCTTCCACATCGTTATCCCTTCTTGCTGGTCGATAAGGTTACTGACTTTACAGAAAGTACGATCAGGGGAGTGAAAAATGTGACATTCAATGAGCCTTTTTTTCAAGGCCACTTCCCAGGAAACCCGATCATGCCCGGCGTACTACAAGTTGAGGCGATGGGACAATTAGGAGGGATACTACTGCTCAACACGATTGAAAATCCCAAAACTATTTGGGTTTATTTTGTAGCATTAGACAACGTTCGTTTCAAAAAACCAGTTATTCCAGGTGATACCCTAATTTTAGAATTGGAAATGACGGCACTTCGTAGGAGTATATGTAAAATGAGTGGAAAAGCCTATGTAGATGGGCAGCTCGTCTCCTCCGCAGATTTAGTTGCGAGCGTTGTACCAAAAGACAAACTATGACTATAAAGCATCCTGACCAAGACACCGCCCAAGTATTCCTCAGCCCGAAGGCAAAAATCCATGAAAGCGTTCAATTTGGTCCATTTAGTATTATTCACGAAGATGTTGAGATCGGTGAGGGGTCCAAAATAGGTAGCAATGTTGTAATTCATCCAGGAGTAAGTATTGGAAAACATGTAACGATTTCCTCAGGGACTGTAATTTCTCCGGAAATACGGGATCTCGAATTCTGGAATAAAGAGCAGGCATCTACCAGTCTGAACCCAAAAGTCATCATTCATAACAAAGTACATATCGAACCTTCTGTTACTATCAGAGGGGGCGTAAGTATACAAGAAGGATGCTGGATAGGGTCAAATGTTACGATTTTTGATGGAGCAAGAATCGGAAAGAATTGTAAAGTCTTTCCGGGCGCAGTTCTCTCAGGAATCCCGCAGGACCTCAAATTTCATGGTGAAAAAACAACATTGGAAATTGGGGAAAATACCACCATTCGTGAATGTGCTACCCTCAACCGTGGGACAGATTATCTTGGAAAAACGGTGGTAGGAAAAAACTGCCTGATTATGGCTTATTCCCATGTGGCACACGATTGTGTACTAGGTAATAATGTCATCCTGGCCAATGCGGTAAACATGGCAGGCCATGTAGTGGTTGGCGATTTTGCTATCATCGGAGGGATGTCCGCCGTTCACCAGTTTGTCAAAATTGGACGACATGTTATTCTTTCCGGAGGATCTTTGGTTGGGAAAGATGTTCCACCATTTGTCAAGGCAGGAAGGAGATATCCGGTCCAATACGAAGGAGTAAATTCTATTGGACTGCGAAGACGAGGGTTTGACAATGAGACCATCCACGAGATTCAGAATATTTACCGGAAACTATTCCTTTCTGGCATGAATAATTCTAAGGCCCTCGATTATATTGAAGCTCATCTTCCCCCCACGGAAGAAAGAGACGAAGTTATCACCTTTGTAAGAAATGCTTCCAGGGGGATTATCAGAGGTTATTCCTCCAGTTCTACCAGTAGCGAAGAAAGCGCAGCTAAGGAAGAATGAGATGCCTGACTCATTTGACATAGCCTTAAAAGGAGTTGGTAAAAAGTTTAATCGAAACTGGTTATTCAAAGATCTTAACCTCTCATTAGGAGAGCATCAAAGGATAGCATTAGTCGGAACCAATGGTTCCGGCAAATCTACCCTCCTAAGAATTATCGCTGCTCAAACGAGTCCTAGTGCCGGCAAAGTCCAGTATTTTATAGATGGGAAGAAAATTCCTCAGGATCAGGCTTACCAGCATATAAGCTGGATGGGGCCTTATATAGAAATCTTTCCAGAACTTAGTCTGGAAGAACAGTTTCGGCTACATTTCAAATTTAAGACTCCCCTACTCCCGTCTATTGAAGAAATGATCAAAGTCCTAGATCTTGGGGAGGATAAAGATAAGCTTCTCAATTATTACTCTTCAGGTATGCTTCAGCGGGCGAAAGTAGGTATGGCTATTTTTACTCAATCGAAGGTGCTTATGCTTGATGAGCCTACCAGTAATATGGACAAGGATAATGCACGTAAAATCCTTGATTTAATCAATCAGTATTTGGGAGATCGTATTTTGGTATTAGCATCAAATATGGAAAGAGAATACGAGCCTATTCCTTTCAAATTAAAATTAGGAAGAGCTTAATCCTTTCATTTCCAAAGCCCTTATTTTTATACTAAATTTGATCCAAGAATAATGCTATATGGATCAAATAAAAGACTTTGTTGCTAGTAATAAGGATAGATTCCTTAATGAACTTATTGATTTTCTGAAAATCCCCAGTATCAGTGCTGATTCTGCTTATAAAGGAGATGTGGACCGAGCTGCAGACTGGTTGATAGATAAATTCAAAAGCTTGGATTTACCTATCGTAGAAAAACATCCTACCCCCGGACATCCCATTGTTTTTGCTGAAAAAATAATCAGTTCGGATTTACCGACAGTTCTGGTTTATGGGCATTATGATGTTCAACCTCCCGATCCACTCGATCTTTGGGACAGCCCACCATTTGAACCAGTAATCAAAGATGAAAAAATCTATGCCCGTGGAGCATGTGATGACAAAGGGCAAATGTATATGCATCTCAAGGCCATTGAAGCTTTGAATGAGATGGGAGAACTCCCTTGTAATGTAAAGTTTCTCATAGAAGGGGAAGAAGAAGTCGGTAGCGACAACCTGGAAGCCTTTGTAAGGGCCAATAAAGAAAAACTAAGTGCAGATATAATCCTGGTATCTGATACTTCTATGCTTGCCAATGATACCCCTTCTATTACTGTTGGCTTGAGAGGACTTTCTTATGTGGAAGTAGAAGTTCATGGACCAAATAGAGACCTTCATTCTGGAGTATATGGAGGAGCTGTAGAAAATCCTTTGAATGTTCTCTGCGAAATGATTGCATCTATGAAAGATGAGAATGGTCAAATTACCATTCCAGGTTTCTATGATAAGGTGGTGGAGCTGAGTAAGGAAGAAAGGGATGATTTGGCTAGACGGCCTTTTAACCTAAACGAATTTCAGGAAGATTTAGGAATCGGTGGAACAGGAGGCGAAAAAGCCTATTCTGTAACAGAAAGGGCTTCTATTCGACCCACGCTGGATGTAAATGGAATATGGGGAGGATATATAGGTGAAGGAGCGAAGACAGTCCTTCCAGCAAGTGCTTTCGCAAAAATATCTATGCGTTTGGTACCCAATCAAAGTTCAGAAGAAATCACTCGTTTATTTACTGAACATTTTGAAAAAATAGCTCCAGCAACGGTTAAGGTAAAAGTAAAGCCTCATCATGGGGGAGAAGCTGCAGTTGTGAGTACCCAAAATCCAGGTTATCTGGCTGCTGCGAAAGCTATGGAAGATGCGTTCGGAAAAGTGCCTATTCCAACTCGCGAGGGAGGTTCAATTCCGATCGTTGCTTTGTTTCAGGATATACTGGAAACGGAAACAGTACTGATGGGATTCGGATTGAATTCTGATGACATCCATAGCCCCAACGAACATTATGGAGTTTTCAATTACCTGAAAGGAATTGAAACTATTCCTCGATTCCATCAGCATTTTGCTAACATGGCCAAGTAAGGTGAAAAATAGATGAAAAAGTTTCTGCGTCGACTGACTCGTGTTTTGATAGTAAGCATTCTGCTGCTTGCTGCTCTTTATCTTGCCAGAGTGCCTTTACTCAAAGGATTAGGTGATTTTTTAATCACTGAAGACACGACACAATCAGTCGATGCGGCTTTCATCCTTTCTGGTTCTGTCATGGAAAGAACCCGGGAGGCAATGGAAGTCTATAAGCTGGATACAGACCTTCTGATTTGTACAGGAGAAACCATCAGTGCAGATTTGGAAGCTTTTGGGGAAATCCGGACGGATGCCGAATTGGCTAGGGATGCCTTGTTAAGAATGGGAGCTGATACCTCAGATATACGGGTATTGAAAAGAGGAACAAGTACTTATGAGGAATCAGAAGAAATTTTAGGCTACTCTGTGACGGAAGATTTTAGACGAATCATGATCATCAGTTCAAAATTCCATACACGAAGGATTCAAAACGTATTCAGGAAAAAATTTCGGGAGAAGGGAGTAGAAGTGATCATAAGAGGAGCCGATCCTATCGGCTATGAAACAGATACCTGGTGGCTAGAAGAGTCAGGTATGATTTTCGTTACAAACGAATACCTGAAACTCCTCTATTATGCCTTCAAGTATTAGGGATCACACCTTAGAACTAATAAGATCGATCAATTCAGTGGGAGTGTTCATTCCCTCCCATTCTGAGTCAGGCAAGGTGATGTAGAAGTCTTTTTCACAAATCATGATCAATTCTACCATATCCAGTGAGTCAAGTCCCAGATCTGATTTGAATTGAGCATTTTCTGAGTAATCGCGGATGCTTTTGTCAGATACCTCAAGGATGATGTCCTTGATCTGATTTTCCAACTCCACTCTTCTTGATACTTTTGTTTCTAAATTTTCCATTAGGTTTTCCATGATTCAACAGTTTTCGATTACATTACCATCATATACTCGGGGTTTTCACCTGATTACCCCTCACGTGCTTTCTTCAATTGGGCAGATGCCGGATAAGGGCCTTCTGCACGTCTTCATACAGCATACATCGGCTGGGCTTTCGATCAACGAAAACGCGGATCCCAGTGTTAGGGTTGATTTCGAACAAATCTTCAATCGACTTGTGCCAGAAAACCAGCCTTATTACACGCACACCTATGAGGGCAGTGATGACATGCCTTCACATGTGAAGTCCAGCCTAGTAGGTTCTTCTGTTAGCATTCCTATAACCGACTACCGCCTAAATTTAGGTACCTGGCAGGGTATATATTTGTGTGAATTTCGCAACCATGGAGGACGTAGAAAACTCCTGGCTACACTTATCTCTTGACCAAAAACCAATCCAAAAAAATTGCGGGAAAAGAAAAATTTCACAGAATATCCAAAAATGTAAGTAAGTCAGTAAAATTGCAGCATGATTGAGCTAAATTACAAGGTGTACGGTCAGGGAGAAGCCCTCATTATTCTTCATGGACTCTTCGGATCCCTCGATAATTGGGTCAGTCACGCCCGATCTTTATCCGAAGATTATTCCGTTTTTCTTTTGGACCAAAGAAATCACGGAAAGTCTCCCCATGTGGACGAATGGAATTATCCAGCAATGGCTGAAGATTTGTATGACTTCATGAATCAACATGGAATTTATCAAGCGCATCTATTAGGGCACTCTATGGGAGGGAAAACAGTTATGGAATTTGCAAAGCACTATCCTGAGATGATTGATAAGCTTATCGTGGCAGACATGACCCACAAACATTACCCGCCTCATCATACAGAAATCCTGGAAACGCTTATTTCCCTGGATTTATCTAAACTAGATAGTAGAAAGGAAGCGAAATCTAAACTGGAGGAAAGATTAGATGATCCTTCTGTAGTCCAATTTCTACTTAAGAGTTTGGGTAGGAATGAGGATAAGGCATTTCGCTGGAAGTTCAATCTACAAGTGATTTATGATAATTACGAGAGGGTTTTAGATGCGATAGCTTTTGAAGAAGAAGTCGACCTTCCTACCCTATTTATCTATGGAGGAGAGAGTACCTATTTGCAGGAGGAAGACAAAGAACCTATGCATGAAATTTTCCCTGAAGCCAGTTTTCATAAACTGGAAGGAGCAGGTCATTGGGTTCACGCAGAGAAACCCGTAGAATTTTTAACCCAAATTAAAAAATATCTGGCTTCCTGAACCGTATTTCTATTATGAATATTTAACAAATTCTTATAGATTCGCTTAAAAGCACAGGTAATCCCCTTGACCAAAAACGAATACAATCAATTGAAAATGAATAAATTGCGTCTATTTTTTGTCCTTTTTGCGTTTTTCCTTACAAGCCAAATTTCCTGTACAGAAGAAACAAAATCTCCGGACGCTGAGCAGATCAGCGAAGAAATAGACAGTTTATCCGAAAGTTTGGATAATAGCCGCTCCCTTGAACCTGCCACAGATGATACAGGTATCAGTCTAATGGGGAAATGGAAATTGGTGGAGCGGAAAATGGGGGTTCAGGTATTGGAAATGCTTGAAAATGACGAATCTACCCTTGAATTTAGAGAAGACGGAACTCTGGTTTCAGAATCAGACGGCTTTGAACCCGAATCATTTGAGTTTACCCGAATAGATGAAATGCTTTCCTCTGATCTTTGGGATACTTCGCAAAGCATCAAAACATTGACAGAGGATGAATTGATCCTCGTTTATCAAGTTGATGGAGTCGATATTGACCATATTTATAAACGAGTGAAATAATCTTACATTTCACAGGTCCTACTTAGCTTTATACCCTATACTATTTTTTTTGTCTGACCAGTTATATTTGACGGGACGGGCAAGGTGTCTGTTTATGCAGGTTTTCGTATTGTTCACACAAAATAATACCTGTACTTTGTAATAAATGGTACCTTGTTGTTTGGGGTCCTTTAATTAGGTAGGATATATGCGCAAAGTTAGCCTTGCTATCTTTCTATCCTTGTTCTTCTGTATTCTTTCGCCATTTTCCCAGGGGCAAAACCTTCAGCATCCTTGGGCTGTAGGTGGTGGTTTTGTAATGTTGAAATATAAAGCCCCCTCTGAATTGCCAGCTCTTCAAGCGGCTGCTTTTCAACCTGCTTACCAACTTAGCCTTTCCAAAAGATTAGGGGGTGCCTTTGATTTTCGAACGCAAATCACCTATTCTAATAATATTGAGTTTCCGGCTCCACTTGATGAAACTCCGTCCAATACCATCAGTACCCAATTGGTGGATATGAGTTATCTCCTGAGTTTTAAAGTAAACAATGGGGTATTTATACAAGAAGATGCCTTTATCGGACCTTATGTCCTATTTGGGTTAGGAGGGAGTTATGTCCAAATGAATCCTGATGTTTACATCCCTTTAGGAGGTGGATTGAAGTTTCGACTATCAGAACGCTTTGACCTTCGACTGGAGTCTAGTCGAAAATTCTCGGTAAACAAGGATTATCAGCATACAGCGCATTCCCTTTCTATTCACTACAATGTGGGCAAAGCAAAAAATAAATTTCCCCTGGAAGATTTAGACGAAGAAAAAATTATTGAGGAAAGCAAACCATTGGATACAGACGGAGATGGAATAGCTGATGAAGATGACCTTTGTCCAGAGGTGGCGGGAGTAGAAAAGACTTTTGGATGCCCAGAAGAGGAAAACAAAGAGAAACAAATAGCAGAAGGTGCTAAAGAAGAAATTAAAATGCTGGAAGAAAAGGTAGCAGTAGATGAGGTAAAGAAAGAAGAACTTCCTATAAAGCAGAAAAAAGAGCAAGTTGTTAAGGAAGAATCCAATGAACCTACCATAGCTGAAAGTAGACCTTCTGGTCCGGAAAGAGACCCTCAACAAGGAGTTCTGACTGAAACTTCTCCAGAAATTGTTTTCCCCACTCAAATAGAGGACAAATACGCAGAGATAAAAGAGGAAGAAAAACTTCCCTGCAACCTCAGTTTATCAGGTACAGATTTCTCCATTTATTTTGAACATGCAAGCGCCGAC
This sequence comes from Bacteroidota bacterium, assembly GCA_039819665.1. Classification (GTDB taxonomy): domain Bacteria; phylum Bacteroidota; class Bacteroidia; order J057; family J057; genus JAWPMV01. Next base: position 7,551 of record JBCBRM010000051.1, on the reverse strand, counting down.
CTTCCTGCCAGAGCCAAGCAAAAGCTCGACGAAATTGCGGCACTGCTTCAGGCCTGCAAGAGCAGCAAACTCCAATTGCAAGGGCATACGGATGCAACAGGAGCAGACAGAAGCAATCAGGTGCTTTCGGTATTACGTGCTCATAAAGTAAAATACTACCTCGTTTATGAGCATGGAATTAGACAAAACAGAATAGACTCAGAAGGCTTTGGTGAAAGAAAACCCAAAGCAAGCAACGACACAGACACTGGCCGAGAAAGAAACAGACGAGTGGATTTTAAGATAATCCGATAGGGCTTGAGATTATTCGCGCAAAAATCTTTAATCATATACGAAAATCGCGTTTATTTCGTCCTAATTATGTCACCCTTTGATTTTTCACGCAATTGAATATTGATTCTGGCTAGATATTTGTACACTAAAAAACACCAAACCTTAAATCATGAATCTCCGTTTTTCGATTGTTATCCTTGTTGTTCTACTTGTAAGTAGTTTCCAGGTACATGCGCAAACCAGCCAGACTCCAGTTACTACCGGATTGTCTGCAAGTTTTCTTGATTACCAAGGACCTTTAACCGGGAACTATACAGATTTTAATTCTTTCAATCCTGGTATTACTATAGGTGCAAACGCTTTCTTGAGCGAAGCATTAAACTTTGGGTTAAATACTACCTTCGTTCCACAGACTACCTATCCGGTAACTCAAACGGAAACGATTGGTACTTCTCTTATAGATGTTAATGCATTACTCCAACTTAAATCAAATGGAACCATTTTTCAGGAGGAATCTTTTTTCGCTCCTTATCTATCTGTAGGTTTTGGTTTGAATACTGCTAGCAACAATCTCCGTCTTTATGTTCCTGGTGCTTTTGGGATTAGATTGAGGATGAGTAAGAATTTTGCCCTCAACTTTGAAGGTATGTATAAATATGGGATTGGAGAAGGAAATTTCCAACCCCTTACCTACTCTGCCGGATTTGTATTTGCACTTCCCGCAAATCCAAAGAAAGTTCCCCCAAAGCAGCAAAAGCAACCCAAGAAAGAAGAGATGCCTATCGCTTCCAATGCTGATGCAGACAATGATGGAGTTCTTGACAGAGATGACCTTTGTCCTAATGAGCCAGGAAGAGCTATGTTCCTTGGATGTCCAGAGGATGAAAGTGCTAAAGAAGAGAAGCCCTCTGACATTGCGCTTACTCAGGATAATGAACTGGAAAATACACAAGGGTCCGAAAGCATGAGCATCGTAGAGGACAACCAGCCTCAACCCGCTCAAATCGAAAATTATGAAGAGACTCCTGCAGAGATTTATACTGAACAGGATACGTATAAAGAAAATACCTACACCGAAGGCCAAGGGATTTCAAGCGCTGATCAGAGCATTTTAAACACGGCAATGAGAAATATCCTGTTTGAGCCAGCTAGTGATGAGCTTACGTATGAAAGCTATCCTGTATTAGATCAGGTTGCGGATTTGATGAATAAATACCCTAATCACAGTCTCGAGGTTCATGGTTTTACCGATAATACAGGTAAAAGTAAGGACAACAAGGTTCTTTCTGTAAAAAGAGCTTATAAAGTAAAATATTATCTGGTGTACCAAAAAGGGATAAGAATGGCCAGAATCTCTTCAGATGGATATGGAGATGCTTCCCCAATCAGTACCAATGATTCTGCTGAAGGAAGAAAGCAAAACCGCAGAGTAGAATTGAGGATGTTCAAAAGTGAAGCTGATTCACTAGGTCTTCGCTCTAACTAGGATATAATCAAATAAGGATATAAAAAATGCTCCAAGGGATTGGGGCATTTTTTTTAATTTTGGGTATGGATAAAAACGCCCTGAGTCATGAAGAATTGGCTCGATACAGCAGACACCTCATCATTCCCGAATTTAATATTGAAGGACAGAGAAGATTAAAGCAATCTCGCGTACTTGTAGTAGGTGCCGGAGGATTGGGAAGTCCTTTGCTCCAGTACCTTGCGGCAGCAGGAGTTGGGAAAATTGGAATTATTGATCCGGATGTGGTAGATGAAAGTAATCTGCAGAGGCAGGTTCTTTATGGGCAAAGCTCTGTGGGCCTTCCTAAAGTCGAAGAAGCACGAACGCGGATAGAAGATATCAATCCTTATATAGAAGTTGAAACTTACCAGGATATCCTGACTAGCGATAATGCGTTGCAAATCATAGATGAATATGATATTGTTGCAGATGGAACAGATAATTTCCCCACACGCTATTTGGTAAATGATGCCTGTGTTTTGTTGGGAAAAGTAAATGTTTATGCTTCCATTTTTCAGTTTGAAGGACAAGTTTCGGTTTTCAACTACCTCGACAAAGAAGGAAACAGAGGTCCAAACTACAGAGACTTATTCCCCACTCCACCGCCTCCGGGTATGGTGCCAAGTTGCGCGGAAGGAGGTGTATTAGGAGTACTTCCAGGTATCATTGGAAGTATGCAGGCGTTGGAAGTAATAAAGCTTGCCAGTGGCGTAGGCAAACCTTTGAGTGGACGTATGTTGCTATTCGATGCCTTAAGTTTTACCACACGCATCCTTAAACTCTCCAGGAATCCTGAAAACCCCCTCAATGGAGAAGAACCTACCCAAACTGGACTAATCGATTACGAGCAATTCTGTGGCGTTCCTGTGATGGGAGATGCTCCGATTGATGCCAGTGGTATCACAGAAATTACAGTTCAGGAATTTGAAGAATTGAAAAAATCTGGCAAAGATTTTCAATTAATTGATGTTCGCGAGGTACATGAGTATGAAATTGTTAATTTAGGCGGTGAATTGATCCCCAAGGGAGAGATTCCGAAACATTTAGATCGCATTGCGCGTAACAAAGCTGTCATCGTTCATTGCAAAGGTGGGGCAAGAAGTGCGAAAGTCGTAAAAATGCTTGAATCCAAGTATGGATTTACCCAAATTTGCAACTTGAAAGGTGGGCTACTCGCGTATATAGAGGAAATAGATTCCTCTTTACCTAAGTATTAGCCTTTATGGATGTAAACTCCTTAAACAAACGCTATTCAGATTTAGAGCCCAAAGCTCGTCTGAAACAGCTTTTTAAAGATTTCGACCGGGTACTGGTTACCTCCTCCTTTGGAACAACCTCCTCGATCTTTCTTCATCTCCTCCATCAGGTAAGACCACATCATCCCATTCATTTTATAAATACCAAATACCTTTTCAAGGAAACGCATACCTATAGAAAAGAATTGGAAACAAGATGGAATCTGAATGTGGTAGAAGTTTTGCCTAAACGGAATGAGAATACCTTTACAGCCCTTAATTATACCTGGTCAAAAGATCCGGATGCATGCTGTCATTTTAACAAAGTTATGCCTCTGGATGACTTAAAATCTAAACATGAAATTTGGATTTCAGGAATGATAGGCGGAACCACCGAAAATAGAAAAGGAAAGGAAATTTTCAGACAAAGTGGAGATATCATGCGTTTTTATCCCCTCATTGATATGGAGAGTCAGGAAGCAGAATGGTACAAGTTTATGTATGAACTTCCCCAACATCCCTTAAAAGAAAAAGGATTCGGTTCTGTGGGTTGTGAACAATGTACAGTTCGTGGAGAAGGAAGAGCAGGCAGATGGGCCGGAAAAGAAAAGACAGAATGTGGCCTACACCTTGTTGAGACGGAAGAAATTCTTAGCAAAAGTGGTTCTTAAGACTCTGTCTAATAACAAAATCCCTTTTTCAAAATAAACTATAAACTGCCTTCCCATTCGGAGGGCTTTTTTTTTAAATGAAAAATCAATGCCTCTAATAGGGACAAATTATTTCTACTTGAACAAAAAGCCCACTCAATGAGTGGGCCGTGTTTCGAGTAGAAAGTAGTTTATATGTTCTAATCACACTTTTCTTTGCGGCGTGTATCAGCCAAAAAGATAATTTTCCAGCCTTTTTCTCCTTTGTGGAAAGTCATGGTATTTACTCCACAATGAGAAAAATCTTCTCCAGCATAGAAGCTGTAATTCATCCAGGCAGTGGCGAGATTATCATCCACCTGAATATTCAATTTTGAAATGCGCTCATCCCAGACTTTATCATGGGGAGTACCTACCCCTTTAAGAAATCTATCCAACGAACCATTGAATAACATGGGTTTGCCTTCACGAGTTGTCGAGGTATAAAATTCTGCATCATCCGAGATTACAGCATGGACCTGGGCAGAATCTCCAGCTCGCATCCCGTCAAACATTTGCATTATCGCCGCTTTTACTTCATCTTCTGCGGAATCCTGGGCAGTCAAACCTGAATTAAAAACAAAAAGAATGAAAAAAAGGGCACAAATCTTCTGTATCATTTTTTCAATAGAAATTATGTGTGGTTTACAATCTTTATAGAAGATATTGCTTTTGCTGAAGGATCGCTCTCCTTTTAGACCATGCCTCTAATTTTATCGACATACCAAGGATTTTTTCAGGGTTAATCCAAAAAAATGCAAAACTGTGTCGCCTTTTAGTCATGCCTTTTCTTGCATGTTTTTTATACTTGCATAATCATAAACTTTAGAATCTTTTCATATGGCCTGGATTGATATACCCAAACTTCCTGAATCTCAATTAGAAATCGCAAGATTGCACTTGCATCATGCGGCTCAAATCCCTGCGATTATAGCTAGATCCTATTTAGGGATTCATGAGGAAGACAAACATGCAAATCTAGGATGGGTCCCGGAAATACATGCACTGGTTTCTCATCCTATTCCTGGACCTTCAGGAGATATTTTCATTGCACTTCAATTCAATGAACCGGGTATATTGATTTTTGAAGAATCATTTAGCACACAGATTCCTTTGATGGGGAATGATTGGAATACACTCTTTAAAGAAGTAGTAAAAACGCTTGAAGAAAGAGGGCTCGATCTGAGTAAAGTTTCTTTGGACCAACCCTACAAAGATGATTTGCCTGATTTTCAGACATGTGATAATGAATTTGACATAAGTGATATAGAAGCATTTCAGGCCTTAGGAGCCTATTTCGGAAATACAAACTCCCTGCTAGCTGAAATTTTCCATGATGACTGCGAAGCCTCCGGTATAAGGTCCTGGCCTCATCATTTTGATATAGCAAGCTTATTAGATGTTGGCGACGGGAAATCCATAGGTGTGGGAATGAGTCCCGGAGATGGCTCCTCTCCCCTGCCCTATATATATATAAATATGTGGCCCTATCCGGATACAGAAAAAGTAGATTTGCCTGGCCTTAGTAAGGGTAAATGGAATACGGAAGGATGGGTAGGTACTGTATTACGTGCAAATGAATTCGCAGGCCTTGATACGCAAAAAGAAATAATAGAAACTTTTATTAGGGAATCTGTTTCAGGAGCGAGAGAACTTCTCCAATAACATAAAAGCCGAAGGGAAATAATTCCACTCCGGCTTTTATGTAGTACGAAATTATTGCTATTCGACTTTCACACCTTTCCAAAAGGCAACATGATCCTTGATTCTGGCTGCTGCATCACTAGGCTTTTTATAAACCCAGGCAGCATTTTCATTTGTCTGACCATCTACCTCAAGGCTAAGATAGTTGGCCGTTCCTTTCCAAAAGCAGACAGACTCGTGATCGCTATCCTTGAAAAACTCTTTCTTAAGAGAATCAGAAGGGAAATAGTGGTTTCCTTCGATCACAACAGTTTCATCACTTTCGGCTATTACTTGGTTATTCCAAATCGCTTTCATATCGTGTAATAAATGTTACTTTTTCAATACAAACATACTATAGAAAGAAAAGTTCAATTATCTTTTAGCCGACAAATCGAGCATCCTCAATTTCAGCGAAAAGCTTGTCTTTTGCCCGAAAAAACGGCATCTTACATCAGAGCAAAACTACTGCATATATGAAAATAAGCTTCTATGGCCACTCTGCATTTGGAGTGGAAATCAACGGAAAACACTTAGTATTCGATCCATTTATTAGTGGCAATCCAGCCTCAGATGTTGATCATCAAAGCATTCCCGCCGATCACATTCTTCTTACCCATGGGCATGGCGATCATTTGGGGGATACTATCGATATCAGTAAGAGAACCTCTGCTCCCGTTATCTCTAACTATGAGATCTTTACTTGGCTAGCTAGTCAGGGAGTTGAAGGGGGGATCGGGATGAATTTTGGAGGAATCATAGATTTGGGATATTGCATAGTGAAAATGGTATTAGCCATTCACTCCAGTACCCTTCCTGATGGAAGTCCTGCAGGTAATCCATGTGGATTTATCGTAGAAAGTGATGAGGGGAATTTTTATTACTCAGGCGACACCTCTCTGCATTACGATATGAAACTTATTGGAGAAATGCACAAGCTGGATTTTGCCATCTTATGTGTAGGCGGACACTTTACCATGGGCGTGGAAGATTCACTTATTGCTTCCAACTTTATCAATACTGGAGTAGTCATTGGTATGCATTATGATACAATGGATGTTCTCAAAATCGATCATGATGCAGCCAGGCAAACATACACAAATGCAGGGAAGACCTTGCATCTTTTAGACATTGGCACACACTTAACCTTTTAAATTAATAAACAGACAATTATGGCAACATACGATGGAAATCCACAAGATTATCAAGAAATCATTCAATCAGGTTATGAATTCCGATTAGGAAATTATCTTAACCGAGGATGGGAACTCTTCAAGCAAAATGCCGGTGGCTTTATTGGATATGTAATCGTTTATATCATCCTTTCGATGATCATCAGCGGTATTGCACAAATGCTGGGCTTTGGTAATACCTTCCTGAGTTTTATTCTCGGTCAGGTTGCAGCTATACCTACAGTAGGCCTTGGAGCAGGATTTATTCTGGTAGCTCATAGAATAGCAAAGAACCAGGAAGTTGAGTTTGGAAACTTTTTCGATGGCTTAAAAGACATGGTTCAGCTTTGGCTGGGTAATTTAGTAGCTGGCTGGCTGGCTGCTATGCCGATGATGATTGGAATGTTTCTGGCTATTGGCCCAAATCTGTTTGAATGGATAGCAGATATGCAGAATCCTATGGCATTAACCGAAAATTCTGAAGATATCATGGCTCAATTAACGACAATGGGGCCTAAAATAGCTATGTATGGTGGACTAGGGCTTATTCTAACTATCGTTATTTCTACCTTATATTCTTTTACTCAGCCCAATATCCTATTTGGAAGATTGAAGTTTTGGGATGCTATGGAGGTAAGTAGAAAGATAATAAGCCAAAAGATTATGAGCTTTATTCTGCTTATGTTAGTTCTGATTTTTTCTATCGCTGTAGGAATGGCAGTTCTCGGATTTTTGGCAGGTGTAACGGGTAGTTATCCTGTAATCGCTATTACAGTAATCGCAGGACTTGCTGGATTGCTGATTTACGTAGGATTTGTTTACTGCGTGAATTATGCAGTTTATGAAGACATAGTTCTTAATAACATTGATGGTTCAATGGAAGATAGAATCGACGAAATCGGAGGATAATCCTCAAATCATAAGTTGAAAGATGGCTCTTACGCGATTGATTATATGTCCCGGGCGTTGGATATGCCTTACCATCGTTTTGT
>JBCBRM010000050.1:0-69697 GCA_039819665.1 Bacteroidota bacterium | reverse complement strand
TAATTCCGGATGTTCGCTTCGCGCTTCTTGAATAAGGCCCAGGATGCTTGGGTCGGCTTCTAGTTCATCTGCGTTTACTGGAATCAGCCTTCCTTCTTCCAATTTCACCTTACCTTCTTCCCTATTTAGATTAAATCTGGCATACCCCAGGTATTTTCCTTGTCCAAAAGTAAGACCGATCCAGGTTCCTGTCTCAGGATGCTGAACCGGTTCCCAAAGTCCATGATCAGAATGACCTCCGATGATCATATCTATGCCTCTTACCTTACCAGCAAGTGCAAAATCCTCGTCAAAGCCTCGTTGAACTTCCGGATCGGCTTCTTTATCAGTTTGCATGGGAGCAGTTCGGTTTTGGTGGGTTAAAACGACAATCATGTCCACTTCAGGTTTGAGTTTGTCTACCCACATCTGAACAATAGGAGCTGGATCATGGACCTCAAGCCCTTCAACATGCTTTTTCATGATAGTATTGGTAAAAGCATCTATTCCCATGATGCCAATTATACCCAACCGGATTCCATTTTTTTCCAGAATAGTATAGGCCCGTGCAAAAGGAATATCTGTTCCAGCATAAAATATATTGGCATTAAGCATTGGGAATCTTGCCCGCTGCATAACTTCCCGCAATTTCTCCCATCCATATTCATACTCATGATTTCCAATGGTTAAGGCTTCGTATCCCATAGCACTATAGATATCAAAAGCCAGTTTCCCTTCTGTAGCCTGAGAAAGGGAACCCGTAAATATGTCTCCTGCATCTAAAAGGAAGCTGGTGGATGCTTTAGCTCTTTCCTGCTTAATCAAACTGCTCAGTTGAGGCATTCCTCCTATGTATTCAATATCGGGGTTCCAAAAGGCTTGTACAGGCTCATAGACACTCTCGATATCATTTGTGTAAAGCAAGGTTAGCTCCTGGGCATTCAATAATGAGTAGGGGAGTAGTAGGATGATAAATAGAAATAGATGGGGCATATTTTTCCTGCTAAAATAAGGATTTTTCAAGGAGGTATATTTTATCAAGGCTGTTTATACCTCTGTTCTAATTTAGCTTTAAAATTCAAGTACTAGGCTCAGGTATTGGTTCTAAATTGGATTGCAGAATAGCTTGAGTTTTTCACTTCATACTTGAACTTAATTTCTTCTCAATTAGCATGATCCAGCTTTTTCAAAAAAAGAAAACCCCCACCATTAGGTGAGGGCATTTATATATTGGTTAAGGTTTGGTATCTTCTTAAAGTCTTCGATCAACTTGTACGACCAGATCATCGATGGCATCATAAACAACTCTGTCTAAGACATTGAGGTTATGTCGATCATCCAGGTCATGGCCTTCATCGATTCGGAACCATCCTGCTAAAGTTTCCTGAGTTAGAATTACGCGTTCGTTAGATCGTATTTTAGTCTTAAATTTCTCTACTTTTTTTCCATCGTCATCAAACAGGGTAAGTTTAATTACAACTACCGGTCTGATTCTTTTCACTTGCTTTTCCCAGGGACCAATTTGGGCACGATCATCCGTAGAGAGAAAAGCAGGCCGAATAAAGAGATCCATTTTTGCATAATAATCAGCTTCTACAGACTTTATAGCTCGCCTTTTACTTACTCGCCTGTAAGGATTTCTGTGGGCGAAACTCTCAAAAGGCAGCAAAGATAGTTCTGTACCTTCCTCCAGGCTCTCTTGAAGGTCGTGAAAATAAGGTTCTAAAATATAGTCGAGGAAATAGGGCTCTCCCTCTCGCGCATCTGTAATAACATCCGCTACATCCTGTATCGTAAAGAGTTCTTCCTGAAATTCGTCAGACAAATGGATTTGATAATGATATAAAGCTACATCAGCACTTCTGGATGATTGGGCATGCAGGTTTACGGAGAGGAGAATGAGTAAAGGGAGTAACAATCGGGTAAATTTCATAGCGTACGGTGTTTGAATACATTTACGCCTGAGACTCTTGTAAGATGCCCGATTTTGCGCGAATTCTTTTATAGGTGTCTGATTTTTACCTATTCGTGTCGAAATGATTAGCTGCCTTTATCTAAGGAGAAAGAAGTAGGATAGTTTTGGGCAATATAGCTAGGATGAGCTATTTCTGAGGCCTTTGAAGAATACATTGAGGAGCATACCAGCCAGTATACAAACGATTCCAAGGAAAGCCAGGATGCTATAAGTCTCCCCTAGCCATATCCAACCCACCATGAGTGCAAAAATGGCTTCCATATATTTCATCGGGGCTACTTTGGATGTTTTTTCAATTTGAAAGGCTTTCGTCATAAAAAACTGACCGATAAATCCAAAAACTCCGATGGTAGAAAGGATGAGCCACTCTTGTCCCTGAGGCCACACCCAAATTGGGATAGCAAAAACTAGTCCTGTAAGACTGGCGATGAACATAAAATAGTTTACAATGACTAAAGGATGCTCACTCTGACCAATTTTTCGAATGAGAACATAAACCACCCCACTAAAAAGAGCGGAAATAAAGACATAAGTCAATCCGAGGCTACTAATTCTCAGGTCAAAACCCTTCAACAATAGTACTCCACAGAAAGCTATGGCGAAGAATAGCCATTGTACAGGTTTAATTTTCTCTTTGAGGTAAAAAACAGCAATTATTGCTGCGAAAACAGGTGATAAATAGCGAAGAGAAATGGTTGAACCAAAAGGCATTTCCTGCAAGCCCAGAAAAAAGGTAGCCATGCTGGTTACTCCGAAAGCTCCTCTGGCAATGAGAATACCCTTCTTTTTTCCCAAAATCGGGATTCCTTTCGCCCATAAAAATCCGAAACATATTAGACAAGAGGTTATGGCACGGAAAAAAACTAACTCCAAAGCTGGCAAATGCTCCATATACTTTAGGATAGAATTCATGGCTGTGAAAGAAGAGGTACACAAGACCATGTATCCCAGGGCTTGCCAATTGACGCCTTCTGGTGGTGAGGAAATTTGTACACTACCCGGTTTTGCCGACATGGGCGGCAAAATGGGAATACTTATTGAAAAAGCCGACTTTTTTCCTAAAATGAAGCCTAAATAATAAATCCACACGTGAAAGAGGCCCAAACCCTTCCTAAAATCGATGTTGCTGCTGCTCTTCGACCCCATATAAAAGGAGAAATCCGAAATGAAGAGATTTATCGACTCATGTTCAGCACAGATGCCAGTAATTATCAGGTAAAACCTTTAGCCGTACTCTTTCCAGCTGAAGTTGGAGATGTACAGAAAGCCGTTAAATATTGCCTCGAGTATCAAATTCCAGTTATTTCAAGAGGAGGAGGTTCTAGCTTGTCTGGCCAATCTATCGGAAATGGGTTGGTTATTGATTTCAGCAAGTTTATGCACAAGGTACTGGATTGGGAGGTTGGGGAGAAGAAGGTTTGCGTTGAGCCCGGAATAGCACTTGCTAGTCTAAATAACCAGCTCTTTAAAGAGCAACAAATGATAGGGCCAGATCCCAGTTCGGCTCTGGTTGCTTGTATAGGTGGGATGGCAGGGAATAATTCGACGGGTACCCATTCGATTGTCTATGGCATGATGGCCGATCAGGTAGAAGAGCTAGAAGTGGTTCTGGCAAATGGGGAAATCCTACAGCTTAAGGAGAAAAGTAGTGAGGAATTGAGCGAATTGGTCAAAAAAGAAGATACAGAAGGGCAAATTTATCGTGGGGTGCTGGATATTCTAAGGAAATACCATAAAGAGATAGAGGCAAACTATCCAAAAACCTGGCGGAATGTAGCCGGATATAATCTTGACCGACTCTGGAGATCTTATCAGGCCAAGGGCAAGCTCAATTTGGCCAATTTAATCGTGGGAAGTGAAGGAACTTTAGGCATCATGAGCCAAATTAAATTAAAAAGCGTTCTCAGACCTTCGATTTCTCAATTGGCTTTGATTCATTTTGATGAGCTGGAGAAAGCCTGTGAAGCAGTACCAGTTCTTTTAGCATGCAAGCCTTCCGCCATTGAGTTTTCTAATGATTATTTCCATGAACTAATTGACCAAAATGCTGCATATCAACATATTTATCGATCTTCAGTTAAAGGAATACCTAAGGCACTTTTGATTGTAGAACAAAGTGGAGAAGTGCAGCAAGAAATTGATAGGCGCTTTGAAAAAATGGAAGCTATACTCACAGAATTGAACTTTTCTGGAGAGATCGTTTATCGAAAGACTCCGGAAGAGGTGGCAAGGGTATGGGGAATGCGAAAAGCAGGTTTTGGCCTGATGATGAGTCAAAGGGGAGATGCTAAACCTCAATCATTTGCGGATGATGCCAGTGTTCCCGTGGATCAACTGCCGGGTTTTATTACGGAAATGGAAGGGATTTTTCAGAATGAGGGAATTCGAGTGGCCATGGTAGGACATGCTTCTGCTGGATGTATCCATATGAATCCCAATTTGAACCTCAAAACCGCAAAAGGTATTCAGCAAATGCAGGCAATGGCGATAGCGATTGCTGAGACGGCCATCAAATATGGTGGTAGTAGCACAGGAGAGCATGGAGAAGGTTTGGCAAAAAGTTATTTTAATGAAAAAGTATATGGCTCAGAGCTTCATCAGGCTTTTCGGGAGGTAAAAGAACTCTTTGATCCCAGATATATCCTGCAACCAGGACGAATTCTGGATGCCCAAAAGCCTTGGGAAGAGGACATTTTGCGCTACAACTCGGCCTATAACATTCCTAATAATCCTGGTAAAACAATTTTAGACTTTAGTAAGGACGGAGGCTTTTCGGGCCTCGTAGAAATGTGCAATGGAACGGGTTTCTGCCGAAAGGATGAAGGCGGAGTCATGTGTCCCTCATATCGAGTTACACGGGATGAAAAACATTCCACCCGTGGGCGGGCAAATGCACTTCGGGAAGCTATAAAAGGTAATTTGGAAGGAGGATTGAGTAATCCTGAGCTTTATGAAAGCCTCGATCTATGCCTGGAATGCAAAGCCTGCAAAGTTGAGTGCCCTTCCATCGTCGATATGGCTAAACTCAAATATGAGTACCTACATCAATACCAGAAATCGCATGGAACTCCTTTGAAAAATAGATTTTTCGCCCATATTCATAGACTGAATAAAGCCTTTAAGCCTTTTAGGTTTCTTTATAATTCGGCTGTAAAAAATCCTCTAATAAGAATTCTTCTAGAGAAAAGACTGGGAATAGATAGGAGAAGAAGTATTCCATCTCTTGGGAAAGGGAATTTTCAAGCATGGGCTTCCCTTTCTCCCGAAAAAAAGGAAGCAACTAAAGGACAAGTTGTGCTCTGGGATGATACCTTTCTGACTTACAATCAACCGGAACTAGGCAAAGCAGTCATGGTCGTATTGGAAGCCGCAGGTTTTGAAGTGATATTGATACATGAGCGGAAATGTTGTGGAAGGCCTATGATTTCCAAAGGATTATTGGAAGATGCAAAAGAACATGCTGCACACAATGTAAACCTGCTGTATCCCTATGCTGAAAAAGGGATTCCTATTGTTGGAGTTGAACCGAGTTGCATTGCCAGTTTTAAGGATGAGTACCCGGACCTTCTCCAAAATGAGGCTGCTCAAAAAGTAGCTGCAACTTCCTACTTTATTGAAGACTTTTTAGGGGAAATGATAGAGAAAAATCAAATGAATTTGAATTTTTCTGCTGATAATCAGAACCTTAGTATAAAATATCATGGGCATTGCTATCAGAAGGCTTTGAGTAGTAGTGAAAATGGGCTAAAACTATTGAAATTGATTCCAGGGGCGAAAGTTGAAGAGATTCCTTCTGGTTGTTGCGGAATGGCGGGTTCTTTTGGCTATGAAAAAGAACACTATGAAATATCGATGGCATGCGGAGAAGAAGTGCTATTTCCAGCCATACGTTCGTCTAGCCCAGATACGATCATTGCAGCTTCTGGATTTTCCTGTAGGCATCAAATCTCAGATGGTGTGGGAGGAAAAGCTTTTCATCCCATCGAAATACTTGCAAATTTTCTATCTTAAGCCTATGAAACAGACTACAATAATATTAAACCTTTGCTTTTTGCTGCTAATACCCTTTTTGGCATGCGAAGGTCCTGAAGAAGAAAACAAAAAGCCCAAAGGCGATCCGATGGAAGCCTACGAACATATTGGGCAAATTGATCGCATCGATGTAGCTATAAATGAGCTAATTCCTGAAGATGCCCAGATAGAAGTCCTTGCAGAAGGATTTGACTGGACAGAAGGTCCTCTTTGGGTGGAAGAGGGTGAATATGTATTATTCTCTGATATCCCTCCTAATAATATCCATAAATGGTCAGAAGGGGAGGGGGTAAGCCTTTACCTCAATCCATCTGGCTACACGGGTGATGTGGAAAGAAGTGGTGAAGCCGGATCGAATGGTTTATTATTGGATCCAGAAGGAAAACTTGTTCTCTGTCAACATGGAGACAGAAGAGTAGCCTATATGGATGCCCCTCTTACAGAACCGCGGGCGAATTATATAACCATTGCCGATTCCTATGATAAAAAAAGGCTAAACAGTCCCAATGATGCTGCCTTTCATAGCAATGGAGAACTATACTTTACCGATCCACCGTATGGGCTGGTTGATCAAATGGAAGATGTAGGAAAGGAAATTGAATTTCAGGGGGTTTATCGGGTAAAAGCCGATAGTTCAGTAGAATTACTTACCGATGAGTTGAGCCGTCCGAATGGTATTGCCTTTTCCCCAGATGAGAAAACCCTCTATGTAGCGAACTCCGATCCTGAAAGAGCCATTTGGATGGCCTATGATGTTCAGGAAGATGGAAGCATAGCCAATGGTCGGGTTTTCTTCGATGCCACAGATAAGGTAGGGCAGGATAATAAAGGTTTGCCGGATGGACTAAAAGTCTTGTCAAGCGGAATCATTTTCGCTACTGGGCCGGGTGGAGTTTTGGTGTTTAGCCCCCAAGGCAAACATCTGGGAACGGTAAGAACCGGAGAGGCGACTTCCAATTGTGCAATTGGTGGAGATGGCTACCTATATATGACTGCAGATATGTATTTGTGTCGAGTGGAGATAAATGTGTAAAAAGATATTCTAATAATATGAAGGGTCTGATATATATCAGGCCCTTAATTTTTTAGCTATGCAGATCAATCCCAAAATTTCAAAGGCATTCAAATACGCGCTGATTGTAAGTTTAGGGCCTGTTCTTTTTCCTTTGATTGAAGGAGTAGGTTTAGGTAGTGTCCTATTTGTGTATGGTTCATTTTTGGTAATCAATACGTTACTTATCGCCTATTTGGTCCTGCCCTTATGGGAGAAGCTGAAGGAAGATTCTGCTAAAAATGATAGCAAAAATAGAAGGGGTAGCTCATGAGTTACCCCTTGATTTTTACTTGAGGTATAGTATCATAACTATATGATTTCGAGGAGGTTAATTCCGTTTTAGGTGTCCCTAAAAATCTGATTTTTAGGCGGCCCTAAAACTCGATTTTGTAACTAAGATTTGGAACAATTATCCGATCAAAATCTTCTTCTATACTATTGGTTCGAAAATTATAACGGTAGCCATTAGACTCCTGTTCCCCCAAAATATTGAGGATTTGCAGCGACCAATGATTGGCATGCTTCTTTTTGTTAGTACGATATGTCAGCGTGAGACTGGTAATATGGGAGCCCTGATTTCTCATGCTAAAGGGAGAATCAAAATCTTCGATGATTTCTGATGCCGCTAAAGAAGCACTTTCGTTGATCGGATGAGTCAAATCTCCCCCCAGATAGGTGTATCTCAAACTTACATTGAAAAGTCTATTCTTTTTCAAACTCCACTCTTTCCCAAACAAGACATTAGAGATCAAATTCCGGTTAAATCTTGTATCTCTTTCTATCCCATCTCCTCCGGTATAGCGTGAATCAAAAACCGATGCACTCAGTAGATAGTACCAACCTTTATGGAGAAATCGTTCGAGGGTTAGGTCAATGCCTATATTTTCTCCTGTACCTTTATTGACCAGAGCATCATTGATAAAGAAATCTTCAGTGAGATTAAGGGTTGAAAAATAACCGCCATCTACCACAGGAATATCAAATAATCGCTGGTAATAGGGCTCAATGCGTAGATGTACATGCTTATTTAGCATCCAATCATAGGAAAGCACTACATGATGAGATTTCCCCAGTTTCAGGTCCCTATTTGCCTGTACACTGCGCATATCTACAGGAATATCAGCCAAATAAATAGATAATTTCTCCAACTGGCTATGCAAACCATATCCCAAACTGAGGCTATGCCTCTCATTGATCTGGTAGCGAGAGCTAAATCTGGGCTCGACGGAATAGCGATTGTTGAGGAAAAAGTATTGGAAATGTACCCCGGGATTAAAACTGAGTTTTTCCCCTAGACGAAAAGAAGATTGACTGTAGGCCTGCAAAAGGTAGCTATTTCCCTGATCTGCTGCGAAAGTGGTAAGAGCACTTCCGATAGGATTAGCTTCCTGTAAATCAAATTCATAGCCTAATCTGGATAGATTAAAACCGGAACGATGGGTATGAAAAGCACTAAATTTATAGTTAAAAAGGCTACTTAATTGGATTTGATTACTGTTATAGAGGATTTCGTCAGTTCGTAATTCTGTAAGCAAATCATTATCCAGACGTCCATTTCTGGAATCTATACGATTGCTGGATGCGGTCAGGCTGGATTTGATATAGCCCTTTTCATTGAGCCAGTATTTGTGGTTCAATCCAATTATACCGGTTGAGAGTTTACTGTTTTCGAAAGCGAGATCATCATAGTACTGCCATTGACTATCCTCTTCGAGAGTATCTGGGTCTGGAGAACTATTGGCTTTATCTATCAATCCCAGGGCCCAGATAGAGAACGTACCGGCTTTTTCAGTAGGCAGGTTTAGTTTAAAGGAAAGGTCTTGATAAGCGATTCCAAGGTCTCCGCCTGGCAGGAATGCTTCTATTAGGCCAAAAGTTGAGTAGCGGTAATTGAACAGGTAGGAGCTTCTGTTTTTTTTGCTTAATGGGCCCTCTGAAGAGATATCTACCCCCAAAAAGCCTGCCTGGAAGGAATGTTCGTATTCCTGAGTATTGCCATTTCTGATTTGGAGGTCAAAAACCCCCGATAAGGCATTTCCATATTCTGCCGGGAAGGCACCAGTGAAAAAATCTGAATTGCCCAACATTTTACTGCTTAGCCCGGTGATACCTCCCCCACCAAAGCCAGTAATCTCTGCAAAGTGATTAGGATTTGGGATGCTAACCCCCTCCATTCGCCACAAGACTCCTTTAGGACTGTTTCCCCTTATTACGACTTCATTTGAAGAGAGATTACTTGCAACACCCGCAAATGCGCTTACAAGACGGGCAGGATCATCAAAACCACCCGCAAAGCGGTTAGCTTCTTCCATACTAAGTTGTTTGGCACTTACGGTTGCTATGCTGTTTAGGGCTTTTTCCTTTTCCTGTGTGGGCCTGATGACCACTTCCTCCATTTCTATAGCAGTTTCCTGCAAACGAACCGTGATCTGGGGATTTCTTGCATTGCTGACCAGGATTCCTGAAATGACCTTGGATTCATATCCTATGTAAGTGATTTCCAAACTATATCGTCCAGGAGGAAGTTGCTGCAAGGAAAATCGTCCTTTTTCGTCTGAATGTGCAGCCTTTTCCAGTTCCGAGTCTATGAGTCTGATTTTGGCAAAGACTATTGGATAATCCGAAGATATATCGATTACCTCTCCGAAGATCTTTCCTGTAAAATCCTGAGACCTAAGAAGGATACAGGAAATCAGTAGGCAATTAGTGAGAATTAACGCTTTGAGATTCATAAGATTTAATAAAATTCACGACATTTATAACAAGTGTTATATAACGACAGTTATAAATACAGGAAATTTTTTTAATGGTTGCTTAGATAAGATTTTCTTTTCTCATCGTGTCCATAATTACGGTAGTTCCCATCTCCAGAATCATAGCTTTGATTTCTTCATCGCTCTTATCCGAATTGAGATCTTTAATAATCAGACTTGCGTAACCATAGGAAAAGGTCCACATTTTTTTCAGCAAATTATCCTTTCCCTCAGAAGATAGTTTGGCAAACCGTTCGTCTTCATCAACTGCCGTCCTTAAATCGTCTAAAAACTCTGCAACGAACTGCTTATTTAGCTTAGAATGGTCGAAGAAAGCTGTGAATAGGTGAGGGTAGTCCCGGGCAAATAAGGTAAAACCGTAGCCCATGTTTCGAAAAACAAATTCTGTATAAGTAATGCGGGTATGCGCTAGTAATCTTTTTTTGATCTCTAATAAGACTTCCGTGTAAAGTGCCTGTCCGTCTTTAAAATAGCTGTAGATGGGTTGGGTGGAAGCTTTGAGGTGCTTGGCAACGTTTCGCATGGAATAAGCCTCTTTTCCTTTTTGGTGGATCAGATCAACGGCAGCATCTATAATTTGCTCTCTGTCATATTGATTCTTTCTCGGCATAGATAAAAAGATAGGGACACATAATCATGTGTCCCTAAGTATGTATTATTTTTTGATTCTAGGCATGGGTGTTGGCCGCTTTTGCTTCTTTGTCTCCTTCTTTTACACTATCCTTAAACATCAATGCAAAGAAAATCAGCACAATAAAGGAAAGCAAGGCTGGAACCATCCAGACACTATACCAGTCATGTGAGGTTGCTGCTCCCTCCAAGGCATAGGAGTCAATTACAACACCTGTCAACCAGCTCCCAATAAACATTCCCAACCCATATGTTGCGAAGGTAATTAATCCCTGAGCAGATCCTTTTAAATGCTCCGGAGCTTCATCATCAACATAAATCTGACCTGTTACAAAGAAGAAATCATAACAAATGCCATGAAGAATGATTCCGCCATACAACATCCAAATCATTGAATCTGCATCGCCAAATGCGAAGAAAAGGTATCTAATGACCCAGGCAGCCATACCTATCAGGATCATCTTCTTGACCCCTAATCGTACAAACATGAGGGGCATTATCAACATAAAAATGATTTCTGAGGCTTGTCCCAATGTCATTTTAGTGGTAGGATTCGTCATCCCGACATTCGCCAGAAAATCATTGGTAGCTACATAATAAAATGAGAGGGGAACACAGACTAAGACAGAAGATATAACCATTACTCCAAATGATCTTTTCTTCATCAAACTCAGCGCATCTAGTCCTAGTATATCGCTTATGGTTACTTCTTTACCTTTTGCTTTAGGAGGAGTATTGGGTAGTGAAAAGCTATATAATCCCATGAATAATGCCATTACTCCACATAATTGAAATTGGGCATTGGATTCTTCAATAGCTAATGTACCTACAAGAATTCCCACGACAATCCACCCAATCGTACCCAAAACCCGCACCCCGGGAAAATCTTTATCGGGATTATCCATATGGGAAAAACAAATGGAATTGGTAAGAGCAATTGAGGGCATGAAAGTGATGGTATACAGAAGCATCAGAATAAAAAAGGAGTTATAATCCGTGGCTTCTGATATGAAATACATCAATATTGCTCCGATGATGTGTAAAATTCCGAGCATTTTTTCTGAGGCAACAAAACGATCTACAAACATTCCTACAAAAAAGGGAGAGATCATTGCTGCAATAGAGGCCGTACCAAATATTAGCCCCCCCTGAGTAGCGGTAAAATCAAGGGTATTGGTCACATAGCGGAAAACAGTTACATACCAGGTTCCCCAAACAAAGTAGTTGAAAAACATCATGGCAGAGAGCTGCAGGCGTAGTCGTAGTTTCATATTTAGTTTTATAAGAGAGGATAAGATAGTAAAAATGGCGGATTGAGTTTAAGCTAGAGTCCCTCTAACATAAATTATTTCACAAATAGGTATATATCAGATTTGTTTTTTCGTTCTATGGAATCAAAAAGAGCTTATCGTATGCGTTAATTTCTTTTTCATCTAAGGAAAAAGAAACAAAAAATCAATCTGCTGCAAACCTGCCGCACTATCCGGCCCCAGCACCCGATGCAGCAGCCTGGCCCCGGCGCGCAAAGGGAAGTGTTGATGTGTAAGGGCGTTGGAGTTAATTAGAAATAGAATAGACCTTATTTGATCCTAGTAACTGTAGCCACTGATTACTATAAGCGGCAAAGGGTTATCGAATCTACCCTTTCTCCCTCACCCACGCGCGTAGGCCCAGCGGAGCCCATCGGGAGCCGGGGCGGCTAGTGAGGCTGGCTTTGGGCTCTGCGATTTTTGACTCCATCTGTTTCTAAAAAAGAGGGAAATAAGCCCCGAAATGAAAACAAATTATTTAATTCTTCTTATACAAAACAGCCAACCCATTTGAACTCCGAAAAACCTCTTCATAAGCTTCCTCAAGCTGATTTCTTAAATCGACAGTATTAGGATGATCTTTAAATCCCCCTTCTATACACCATGTAAGGACATAATCCACGCTTCCTCCCGTTTTCTCAGGGTAGGAGATAAGATCAACTGCCGGAGGTCTTCCTTCAATGTTTTCGCGCACCCCCAAATGGACATAAGGTTGTTTATCCGCTTTCCAAATCAAAGGGAAATAGCCCAAACCTGCTTCATAGTTACCCAACATAACGAGACTTCGATCTGAACCCAGATAATCAGCTGCATGCATAAACAACCATATCCTTTTTGCTACGTTTTTCCCCTCGGGTGTGATTCCCTGGTGCGCAAAGCTAAGGGGTAAGACCGTAGAACGATCGGGAATATGCTCTCTGACTTCAAGATACTCCTGTACAGCCACGGAAGCCAATCGATGATGCGGAGCTCGAAGGGCAATTATGACCGTAGAAATAAAGAAAGCGGAAAAACTATATCGATAAATACTATTTGGGCGAAATGGAATAGCTGCTACCCACATCAATACCATGAGAAAAGGAATGAATTGTAGCCGAATGTAGAGAATACCTGCCCCTCCTATACTACCTGGCTGAAGGAAATACATAGCCAGGGTGATGAGAAATGCAATGAAAAACCCATCAAAAGCAGTGAATTCCTTTTTCCGAATTTTATAAATCAGGCCGAAAATGAATAGGATACCAATAAGAATGGACCATGCGATAGCCCAATTGATTTCTCTGTTTGTCAAATTTACCAAAGAAGTGAGTTCGACAAATTTCCGGCCCATATGCGCCCAATCAAATGGATTTGGGGTGGTTTCTGACCCTCTACGGATCATATATGCTCCCAAAAGGCCAATGGCAGGCAGAGCAGCAAGCATTACTTTAGCTGATGCTATGAAAAAAAATTTTAGCCTTTCGCCAGAAAAAGCTCCATTCGTCAAAAGCTCCATTACCAATAAAAGGCCAATTAGGAGCCAGCTTAGGGTCAAGCCTACCGGATGAGCGAAATAGAGTAAGAGCCAAAGTAGCATCAAGATAAGCAGGCGGTTTACAGTTAGCTCCTGTTTATACTTTACCCAATATCCTACTACCCAAAACATCAAAGCAATGCTTAGAGAATAATTATAAAAACCCATCTGAAAAGTCCTCTGATACATAAAAGGCAATCCAATGAGTATGATAAAAGCATTTTGAGGATTGATTTGTCTAAGGAGGAAGCGCCATCCAAAGGCAAAGAGTAAGAGGTATGCAAAAACGAGGATTTTATCTGCCAGAAAGTCGGGAAAGATGCTGATCAGCCCTGCAAGCAAAACATGACTCAGCCAATTGGGTTCAAGATTAGCATTGAAGTCATAGTATTTAGCATAGAAATCCCAGTTGTTTCCCTGCACATAATCCAGCACAACTTTGGCATTATACACATGACTGGGACCATCTCCGGTAAGGAAGTATTTATTTTGTAGTACCGGTAGGATATGGATAATCAGTAGCAACCAAAAAAGGGCATCTTCCCATCGAATTTTATTGCTCTGCTCCATATAGCTCTAGAAACTGTACCAGATCGGTGATGACCAGGCTCTTTCCTGAATAATAGCCTCAACTCCTTTTGGAATTTTCCTACCCATATTCTTCGCGTCAAAAGCAGCAATGCCGGGGGTAGGAATTTCCAACACCCTAAGATAATAAACCGCTCGTTCTTTTGGGTCAAAATCAGGATCGGTCCAACGTCCTTTTAATTCAACCTGCCCATATTCATTTGTATACGAACATGCTTGAACATCAACTGTTGACTTAATAGGAGAAATCTTCCCACTTGCATCCAGTTTTCGCTCGTCAGGATGTGCCCAAGCTACGTTATAGACCTTTTCTTGGGTTTGGCCACTTGCGTCTAGCCAGCCTTTTACGACTTGAATACGGTCTAAATGCGCCCCATCTGGATCTTTTATCGCCCAAAGCAAAAAACTGGGTGCCTTTGTTCCTTCAGGCCTGGGAGGAAGGTCTTTTCCCATAGGAACCCCCTGGCTGTAACCGATTTTAGCTATGGATTCGTTTGGAGCATTTGCTGGGAAATCCCAACTTCCGAAAAAACGCAACTGGATTCTACTTCCTGAAGTTGCAAAGACTTCTCTACTTTCCAGGGCTTCGAAGATATTTTCTCTTGTATTAGAAGCGGCCCAAACCCCAGCTAGTCCACCCGCAGTTTTGTAAGTCTTATTATTACTTCTACCCCGATTTTCATCCCAGTTTGCCAGTCTTTTTTCATAATAATTCCGGTTTTGAGACAATTGATTTTCACGTGTATCAGATAAGCCTACATGTGAATCCGTACTTCCAATTAACCCATATTTGAAGGGATTTTCTCCCAATCTTTCTTCCTGCCTTAATCCATCCTTTAAGGCTTCCCTTATATAACTACCCTTATAATTGTCAGCAGCATAGGTTGAATCAAAGCCAAAGACCTCTTGATACAGACTGAAATCAGCAAATTCATCCTCCGAGGAAAGGATAGGGTGAGTCATAGCCTGTCCTTTCTCCTGTACAACTTCACTCACAGGTTCATTTCTCATCCGCATTTGGGCATAATCTGCATCAAATTCATATCCTTTGAGGGTATAATTCGCATACATCATCCCGTCACTCATATTCCCATTATGAGGAATAGCCATGACTTTTACTCCCATTTCTCTTTGTCTATCCATCCAGGCCCAAAGATCTTCAGGATCTTTAGAATCCAGAGACGAATAAGGAATCTCAGGGATTTTCCCATTTCCAAAGAGTACAACCCTATGCAGATTCCTTGCTGAACGATATTTTAAACTTACTGGCAATACGGAGGTCCATTCATATCCTGCGAAAGCTGTGAATTTACCCGGTTCATTATACGTATTGGCTAAGTCAATCATTTCCTTCCATGCCTCCGTTTCCATTTCTGGATTGTAGATGCTTTTTAAAGGGGTACCGATAACCATTGATCGGCCCACAACCAAGAAAGGTTCGCTCGTATTCAGGCTTTTGGATAAATTGAGTAAGGATTTTTCGGCTAAAAGGGCATCAATTAGATCATTCTCAGGTGTTTTCTGCAGTACTCCTATATATTCAGCATGATCAGTCACTGCGAGAAAATCCAGGGGGCGGTCTAGCCAGACTTTTTCTCCACCGGGCAATAAAACGGTATCTCCTCTGGCAAATCTGTAGGAGTCTTCTGGTAAAACCTGACGAAAATCTCGTACATAGGCATCAAACGAGTAAGCCGTATGCAAATGAAGGTCTCCGAAATAGGCATTTTTCTCAGGTTTTGATTCTATAGAAGAATCAGGGATTTTTTCCAGGGTTTCAAATGCCATATCAGCCCTTTGGCGATAAACCTCGGGCTCCCTACAGGCGAAAGAGAGGACAGCAAGTATAAATATAGCGGACACTGCATTTCGAAGCTTGAGCTTTTTCAGCCCATAATCGATCAAGAGATATAGCAAAAAACCAAAAATGAACAATTCTGCCAGGGTCATTGGTCCAAAATATGGTAAAAATTTGAGTAGGAAAAAGTTTGCATGTTTCTCTGGCGGAATGATGTGAGTAAGACAGTTGGTTAATGAAAACGCGCTGATTATCAGATATATAAATTTCCTGACTCCTTTCTCTTTTCTTATATATAGCCCGAAAAACAAAAAGAATAAAGCAAGTGCGTAGCTTAATGAAGCTTGATAATTAGAAACATAGGCATAGTTTTGAGTAAATGCCATCCACAAGCCGATCAAGCCCCCGATTATAAAGAGCCCAATCTGATATCGGGAGTTAAAGTTTTGCTCTAAGGTTTTCTTTAGAATCATAGAAATCCCACCAGCAATCGCTATTGCACTCAGGAAAAAGATTAGCCCATTGCTCAACTCTGCATTTCCACTCAATTTTATCAGAAAATTTTGCCAGATGCCATAGTGATAGCTACCAAAAAGCTGAAATACTTCTCCAAGAATGGGATAGGGATCCATGAAAATCAGGCTAAAGCTGAGGGCAAAAACCAGGATAACATTGAGGACCAATGCAATTATAAAAATCAGTGCCTGTAGTAGTAGTTTCATATGTCTTAGGCTAATATCTCTTTTTAGAGATAACACTTTCCTTCTCCGCGATAAGTAGGTACTGAATTAATGATTTTTCCCTCCCGAACAAAATGAAGCTCATTGAACCTTTCACAAAGTTCACCTGCTTTGCAGTGTCGAAAGAAAACAGGATCACCAATTTCTAGCTTATCAGGACCTTTATAGTAGAGAGGCGTTTGGACTTCTCCTGCGCCTTCATTTTTATCCATTTTAAGTCCTGCTGGTAAATAGGGAAGGGGAGCCTTTACGGGATCTATCCCTCCGGATGCAATATATCCTCCTCCATGCGCGGTATACATATCCTGTTTGGGAATCCTTGCAATAGGTATGGCAAAAGCAGCTGCCGGTTCCAATTGAAAATGGGAGTAATAATCGAATAGGTGGGAATTGAAAAAACCGGAGCCAACAGTTACTTCTGTTACGCCTTCTTCCTGAATCGTACTTTCGATGCTACCGGTTCCCCCTCCATTTACAAATTTCAGTTCAAAACCTTTCTCTTTGATTAGTTCAAGGGCTTTAGCTCTCCTTTCTGCAACTTTGGGGATAGATTTTTTTTGGAGAAAGCTAATAATTCGATTCATTAACGCCTTTCCCTTCATTTGATTTCCCAATCCAGCTATCTGGGCTTCATATCCCATCAATCCATCTAATCTGACATGCTTAAATGCCTTTATGGCATCCAAAAGTTCTCCGAGTTTTGTTTGGTCATTGATCGGAGAACGCCATACCCCAAAATGTAAACTTCCAAAATCGATTGACATATCCATGTCAATGCAAATGGGGAACTGAATGCCTAATTTCTTTCCTATCGGCTCAATAATCTCCAGATGCTGAGGACTATCAATCATCAGACAAAGGTATTTACCTGCTTTTATCTCCTGACCCATAGCTTCTATCTGGGTGGAATCACTGATGGGATAACCCATGAGAATGTCATCGAAGCCATCTTTACTCAAGGCTACGGCCTCTTCTCCATAGAATGCCATAATTCCCTGGAATTGAGGGCTTTTGGAAAAAATGTAGTGCATCACTTGGCTGCAACGAATGGATTTTGAGGCTATTCGGATGTGGGTGGAGCCTGCTCTGTTCAGATTTACATCGATATTTTTATCCAGTAAATCCATATCAACAAAAGCCAATGGGAGGCGCTGATCAGTAAATATATTTTTGTAGTAAGAGTAGTCGTGCATGGCAAATAAGAGCAGGTAAATTACGATTATTTTTAAACAGTCCTGTTATCCCAACCTTGCGGAGGAACCTCAATTTCCGTTATCGAAAAAATTAAGAAAAGAAGACGTAGAGCCTTAGACTCCGCTCAGGGTGACAATTCACCAGACCCTTCGGCCCCGCTCAGTGGGAAACAGTTTGTGAAAAAGAAAAACAAACCAAAGGTGTCATCCCCGTCGAGGGACCTACATTTCTATTCATCTCCTTTCCACTCCTCAAAATAAGGTCTTGTAAAGTCATTACCTGATAATAAATAAGACTTTGACCCCTCTGCAAGGTCGGGGGGACAAGGGTTTTGTTTTAAACCCCAAGCAATCCCCTCAAATACTCATTCAAAAACACCCCATTAGGGTCTTGTTCCTTTCTATGCTTCAGAAAAGTCTCAAATTCCGGATAAGCATTTTGCACATTTTCGGTACTGAAAGTATTCATTTTTCCCCAATGTGGTCTGCCTCCATATGACTTAAAAATGTCCTCCAATTCCTTGAAATAAGGCCCGCAGTCTTTTTTATTGTACATATGGCAGGCGATATAAGCCGAATCTCTGCCATAAGCTGGACTCATATAGATATCATCCGCTTGGACAAAGCGATTTTCTATGGGAAAATGGACGGGATATTTCCCCGAACTAGCGACTTTCATCACTTCCTGGATGACCTCAGCATGGACTTCAGCTGGAATGTTGTATTCCATTTCATTGAAACGCACCAGTCGCTTGCTTGCATAGACTTTATGGCTATGTTTTACTTTTTTCAGATTTGGAATAGAGGAGACGGAGATTTTGGATACCGCTTTATTTTGAGAGGGGAAAAAGCGGGCCCACTCGCAAAGGATTTTAAATGCATAGTTTTCCAGTACATATTCTGTAAGCGTATTGATGATATTATCCTTATCGGCTTGTGCATCGGCTGTATTGGAGGTTTTTGTCCAAACACGGCTGCTATAGGGAAAACAATAGAATTCAAAATTGCGGTTTTGCTCATTTCTTTCCGCTATACTTCCCAAAACCTCCTCCAGACTTTCCTGCCGATTCCAAAGCTCCAGTTTGTAGGCGGGAACACATTGCAGAGTAACTTCTGTAATTACCCCTAAAGCCCCCATTGATACCTGAGCCGCTTTGAACAACGCTCGATTTTCCGTTTCAGAGCAGGAAATAATCTCTCCCTGTCCATTGACGAATTTCAAAGCTTTTACCTGAGTGCTGATGGTTCCAAAGGCGGTACCGGTCCCATGTGTCCCTGTCGAGATGGTTCCTGCAATGGATTGGACATCTATATCCCCAAGATTTTCCATAGCCAAACCTTCCGCATACAACAGTTCGCCTAGATAATGCAATTTGGTTCCTCCTTTTACTGTAGCAAGCATTTTATCCTTATCCACTGAAATAAGCCCCTGATAATTATCAAGACTCATTAGGATTTCATGGGTTTCGCAAAGTCGGGTAAATGAGTGCCCGGTACCGATTAGGCGAATATTCTGCTTGGTTGAAGCTGCTTTTTGAACAATTGCTTGAATTGCTTGCTCTGAATCAGGCTTGGCTATCTGAGTAGGTTGCCAATGAACGCTTCCGGACCAGTTACGCATATGTAGTAGAGTATTTTCCGGAAATTTACAGTTTCATTTCCGGAATTTCACCTTCTACAATTAAATCTCCTTCTGTCGCAGCCTTAATTTCATCCACAGAAACCCCTGGAGCTCTTTCAATCAGTTTAAATCCGTTGGGTGTAATATCCAGAACAGCCATATTGGTGACGATTTTTTTCACGCAATTCACACCGGTAAGGGGCAAGGTACATTCTTTAAGAAGTTTGGATTTGCCTTTACGATTGGTATGGGTCATGGCTACAATGATATTTTCTGCAGAGGCCACTAAATCCATGGCTCCTCCCATACCTTTTACCATTTTACCCGGAATTTTCCAGTTGGCGATGTCCCCAGTCTGCGAAACTTCCATCGCTCCTAATACGGTTAGCTGTACATGCTGCCCACGGATCATAGCGAAGCTGGTCGAAGAGTCAAAAATAGAGGCTCCCGGCATAGCTGTGATGGTTTGCTTCCCTGCGTTGATGAGGTCGGCATCTTCTTCTCCTTCGAAAGGGAAGGGGCCCATACCCAGTATGCCATTTTCGGATTGAAATTCTACTTCTATACCTTGGGGAATATAGTTTGCAATGAGGGTGGGAATGCCGATACCGAGATTTACGTACCAGCCATTTTCCAGCTCCTGTGCAATTCTTTGTGCGATCTGATTTCTGTCTAGCATAATTCTAGTTTTTAGGTCTGGTAGTACGTTGTTCGATTCTTTTTTCGTATTTCTCTCCCTGGAAGATGCGTTGGACAAAAATCCCGGGCAGGTGGATGAAATTGGGATCAAGTTCTCCCGGTGCTACGAGCTCTTCTACCTCAGCAATGGTGATTTTTCCAGCCATCGCCATAACAGGATTGAAATTTCTAGCTGTTCCTTTGAATACCAGATTCCCATCCGGATCTCCTTTCCATGCCTTTACAATTGCGAAATCAGCCGTAAGTGCCGTTTCCAGGATATGCGGCTTGCCATTAAAAATCCTTACTTCCTTTCCTTCCGCCACCTCTGTACCGTAACCTGCTGGGGTAAAGAAGGCAGGAATTCCTGCTCCTCCCGCACGACACCTTTCCGCCAATGACCCTTGAGGTACGAGATCAACCTCCAGTTCACCGCTTAACATTTGGCGTTCAAACTCTGCATTTTCCCCTACATAGGAGGAAATCATCTTTTTGATCTGCTTTTTTTGGAGGAGTAGTCCTAAACCGAAGTCATCAACTCCGGCATTATTGGATATGCAGGTTAGGCCAGAAATTCCGGCATCAACCATAGCACTTATACAATTTTCTGGGATCCCACATAATCCAAAGCCACCTAGCATAAGGGTCATATTGTCCTCTATACCTTTGATGGCTTCCTGGGCATTGGCGACGGTTTTATTCATGTTTTTCTTTTTTTCGGAGAATTTATGCGCGGAGCATCAGGATTTGTAGTGCTTTTTCCACTTCACCTACTTCAATATAAGTTTTAGCCAGTCTATGCAGAGCTTTTTGTTGTTCGGATAGCGATACATCCTCAACCAGGCCTTTAACATTTGACTCTTGTGATATAGCCACTAATTGCTCGTGGGTTGGTAAACTAGATATTCCTCCCAATCTCCCTAAATCATTTCCACTCAATATCTCACTATTCCGGATGGATTCCGGAAGCTGATCTATACCGATACCCCTGTCTCGACCCGGCTTAGCGACTTGAAAAAGAGATTTTCCCTTTGCTCGATTGTACCAGGCTCCTCCCATTCTCCCTACCAAATCAATCTTTTCAGTATCTACTTTCTTGTTTTCGTCCAGATACTCTTCCCGATAATGCATACGTAACACCCTACAAATGACAAGGTTTCCTGAACTACCTTCATGTCCTAGTTCAATGATCTGTTCAACTTTACATTCAAAGGCTGCCGGAGCTTCTGCTACACGAGGAGGTTTGACTACATCTGATGCAATTTCGGTAAAACCTGCTTTCACAAATTCGTTTACCCCTTTCTCATATGCCGTACTAGCTAGCGACATCTGTTCAACCATGGGATAGTTGACTATGTTTATCACTACTTCAGGGACTTCCTTTACATTTATATGGGTATGTTTTTCCGATCCATCTCTTCCGCTTCTGGCAGGTGAAAAGACCATGATAGGAGGATTTGAGCTAAATACATTGAAAAAGCTGAAGGGACTTAGATTTACTTTGCCTTCTTTATCTACCGAACTCACAAAAGCGATAGGTCTTGGAGCTACAGCAGCTAATAAAAGCCCATGCCGCTTTGGAACGGGGAGTTCCATGGGATCTAGACTTAGGTAATTTGACATAGATATTTACTTTGCGGGTAAAATTTTTCCACTAACTGACCCAAATCCCACTCTGATACCTTCTTTTTTCGCATATCCCCGCATGGTCACGGTATCTCCATTCTGAATAAAAGATCTAGTACTTCCGTCAGAAAGTGTAAGAGGATTTTTTCCTCCTTTAGAAATTTCAAGCATGGATCCATAGGAGTGTTCGTCTTTACCTGAAATCGTACCAGAAGCCATCATATCGCCCACTTTTACATTACAACCATTGACCGTATGATGTGCAAGTTGTTGGGCCTTATTCCAATACATGTACTTATAATTTGAATTGGAAATGATATTTTCCTCCCCATTTTCCGGAGTAAGGCTCACCTGTAAGTTGATATCTATATTGCGATCTCCTTCATATTGTAAATAGGGTAGCACCTGTGGTTCCTGTTTGGGGCCAGCCACTCGAAAGGGGGCCAAGGCTTCAAGTGTCACTACCCAAGGAGATATTGAGGAAGCGAAATTCTTTCCCAGAAAGGGGCCAAGGGGAACATATTCCCATTTCTGGATATCTCTGGCTGACCAATCATTAAATAGAACCATCCCAAAAATGTAGTCTTCTGCTTTTTTGGTAGAAATGGTTTTCCCAAGTTTACTATTCTTCCCAATGATAAAAGCCATCTCCAATTCGAAATCTAATCGTGCGCATGGCTGATAAATGGGATCACTGTCTGCAGGTTTTACCTGACCTTTGGGGCGATAAATAGGACTTCCATCTAGAATAATTGAAGAGGCCCGGCCATGGTAGCCTACAGGAAGATGTCGCCAATTTGGTAATAAGGCATTTTCTGGATCTCGCCACATCATTCCAAGGTTGGTTGCATGCTCTATACTAGAATAGAAGTCGGTATAATCTCCCACCTTAACTGGTAAGTGCATTTTCACCGTGGACATATGGTGCATCAAGCCTTTTTGGGTTTTGAAAATCGGTGATCCTGGTTCGCAAAGCCAGTTTTGTACTCTTTCCCGTACATCGCCACTGATAGATTTACCGAGGCTGATGAAATTGTTGAGGTATTTTTTCTTGAATACCTTGGGATCTACAATTATATCAGCAAAAACACCTGATTTTGCCAATTTGTACATATCAAGGACATAATCTCCAATAGCAATTCCGACACGCGGTCCTTTTTTACCTTTAGAGAATATACCAAATGGCAAGTTGTATATACTAAAATCCGAATCTGGGGCAATTTCCAGCCAGGACAGTAGCTCTTTCATATGGAATAGAGTTAATGAGGTTGACAAATATACGGCTTTGCCTTAAGCATGATCAAGCCAGGATTGATAATAAATTCCGTCGTCGATTTTGAGGGCTTCTTCAGTAATTTGAAGGGGACGGAATGTATCGATCATAACTGCCAATTCTTCGGTTTCTTTTTGACCGATGCTTCTTTCATAAGCTCCTGGATGTGGTCCATGGGGAATACCTCCGGGATGAAGCGTGATATATCCCTGATCAATATTATTTCTGCTCATAAAATCTCCATCTACGTAGTAGAGCATCTCGTCCGAATCAATATTTGAGTGATTATAGGGGGCAGGAATAGCTTTTGGATGATAATCATACAATCGTGGGCAAAAAGAACAAACTACAAATGCCTTGGTTTCAAAGGTTTGATGTACGGGAGGGGGCTGGTGAACGCGGCCGGTAATAGGCTCAAAATTGTGGATAGAAAAGGCATAAGGAAAATTATAGCCATCCCAGCCAACTACATCGAAAGGATGGGAAGCATAAACCAGTTCATGTAAATGCCCTTGCTTTTTGATCTTCATCAGAAATTCTCCCGACTCATCATGAGTTTCCAGATTTTCGGGAAGCTTATAATCCCTTTCGCAGAAAGGAGAATGCTCCAGCATCTGCCCAAACCAGTTCCGATATCTTTTGGGAGTATAAATGGGATGAAAAGATTCTGAATACAGGATTCGATTTTCCTCTGTATCAAAATCAATCTGATAAATCATTCCTCGGGGAATCACCAGATAATCTCCATATTCAAAGCGAATATTACCTACGAGACTACGAAGAGTTCCGCTTCCTTTATGAATGAATAAGAGCTCGTCTGCATCTGCATTTTTATAGAAATATTCCCTGAGAGATTTTTTTGGAGCTGCGACTCCTATATGGATGTCGTTATTTACCAGTAGAGGCACTCTACTTTCCAAATAATCCTCTTTAGATGGGACATTGAAACCGACCAGCTTACGTGCCATCATGTTTTTCCCGACCGCAATTTTGGGACTGAGGTCTATGGATTCTCCAATACGCTTGACCATAGTAGGCCTTTGAACATGGTAGAGTAGGGAAGACATTCCATCAAATCCTATGGTACCAAAGAGTTGTTCGTAATAAAGGCCACCGTCAGGCTTTTCAAATTGTGTATGTCTTTTAGAGGGAACTTTTCCAAGTTTATGGTAAATAGGCATAAGAAAAATCTTTATACGAATGATCGTTAGTAAAAATACTAACAACTGATTGTAGTAACAAATGAGACAAAGATTTTCTGAAATAAAAAATCCGTAGCACAATACAAAATCATGCTACGGTAATTCTTTTCGTATGGGTAATTTATACTACCTCCTCGGGTTCGGCAATGACGGAAAATTGCATAAGGTGATGGTCCAAATGCTTTATGTGAAATTCCAGCCACTCTGGATAAGTGAAAGTGTTCATGAAAGGATGGGGGTTTTCCTGATCAGGATGTGCCTGGTAGTGATCCATAAATTCCTGAACGGATTGCTTCATCATCGTTTTCGCGGCTTCCATATTTTCCACTTTTAATTCTGGGGGACTTGGTGGGTCCTGGCTCGGCAAGGGTACACGTCTGGGAAAGGGGTAGGCTGTGCTGAAGAAATGAGCTTTTCCCTTAGCGGCTTTTTCTTCGTCCCCACTAAAAGGAACACCAAATTTGCCGGTAGAAAATTCAAAAACTGAAGAGAGGTGCTCAACCATATGTTGTGGCTCCATCACTCCCCATTTTCTGGTGGAATCATCACTGATCTCATTCAACACTAACTGTACCTTATCTTGGAGTTGTGTTAGCATGCTGGAAATTTCTGATAAAAATAGTTTCTAGACAATAGGGAGTTCATGGTGTGTAAGTTTTTATAAGTGAACGGTTATAAATACCCAATAAAATTGGAGCATAGATATTCAAAAGGGCACATGTTTCTGGATTAATTCTACAAATTTTAGTTGAATAGCTGTAAGAAATAAGTAGAAAATAGCTCAAAATAATTCGCTATTTGCGAATCGCGAATAAAAATAAAATGACACTTATTTGAAATATCAGAAAAAGTAAAAAATGCTTATCTGATTTAAATTAGAACTCACATGCATAGAAAATCACCCTTAAACAGGCTGTTTTGAGAGTAAAACAGTGAAATATAGTGGATAATACAGCTCCCCTGAATCGGAGCATGGATATTTCCGCTTTAAGCCTAATTGGCTAAATATATGAAAATCAAATTCTTAACAAGTCGAAAATTCTTCTTGAATGAAGAGGCAAATTTGAGGATTAAAGCAGATGAAAGCTTGGAGAAAGACCTTCTTTTATGGGTAATGGCTCCATATTTCGACTAAAAATGGAAATGCCCTGAATTACTCGTCAATGCTTTTGGACCAAAATCAAGCCTTTATTTCAAACCTCAGAAGATTAACTCACTGATAAGCAGGCATTAGCCTAAAAGGGAGTTAAATGCGAGAATTTCAGGGAGCCTTTTATGGCTATGTATGAAGGATTTCTTTGTGCGAGTCAATCAGGGTAGGGGAGAAATATTAAGGAAGGACCAAACTTAAGGCCTTGCTTTTTTCTTTCAGCCAAATACTGTTCGATTCTCTTTGGCTAAATGAATTATTCTCCGAATTATGACATGCATCACAGCTTCGAATGAGCTTCCCATAATGGCTTCGGAATTTTTTCTGGTCTTCGTTCTGTATGCTGTATTTGATATTGGCTAAAGCTTTACTTGAAGTCCGTTGAAAACGAGGTGTAAGTTTTGGATCACCTGTTTGGATATCAAGAACCTCTAAATCGTGTAGCAAAGATTTGAGTTCTTTATAGTAAAGATCCGCCTTGTTCCAGTCATTGTTTTCTCCTGCGATCCACAACTTTGTGCTATAGCGCTGCAACTCTTGCATAGAGTGCCTGAGAATTTTCCTATCCTGAGATGTCGTTTCTTGTGATTTGATTTTCCGAATCTCACTTTCCATAGCATCTATTCTGTTCTGCGATCTATGCAAAGAAAAGCCAGTGAGCAGTATGCTCATGCCTAGCAAGAAGGACAATATGGGTTCGCGTTTCATAAATGCAAGCTAGATAGCTGATTCACAAAACCGGAACGTTATGCACTTGGAATATAACCTATGTTATAATTGACGAATTTCTTTAAGACTATTTCTATCCCTGAAAATCGATCTTTTTATGCGATCCGTCACAGTATGGTTTGTTCTCAGAAGCTCCACATCGGCAAAATGCTGTCATATTTTCTTTTACAACTTCATTACCTTCGGCATCTGTCACAATGCAGCTTCCCTTAAGGATCAGGGGACCATTAGGAGCAACCTGAATAGATACAGGTTCGGCTGATAAGGTCGCTTTTTGCTCACCTTCTTCATTTGAGAAATAAGATAGTGCGCCAGAAGGGCAAGTCTTTACCTGATTTACGATAGTTTCGGAATCACTTGCTTCAACATTGACCCAGGGTCTCTGATTTGGATTAAAGACGCCAGGCAGGCCATGGAAACATTTCTCCGAATGAATACACATAGCCGGTTGCCAGACGACCGTTATTTCTCCATTACTATAATGTTTTACAATTTTCTTCTCGCTCATATTGATTTCCTGCTTTTTCTTTAAGCTACAAATTTCCTGCGATTTTGTTCCTACTACCCTCTTTTAAAAAGTAGAACAAAGAAGACGTTATTAGCTGATTCCTGTAAATATGAATTTATGTAGTATTCCTATCCATTTCTGTTGTACATATGTGTTTTGAATTTAGATTAAAATTCCGGGATAGATTTCGTATTCTGAAAAGAAGAAATGTCTTCCTATTCTGAAGCTAACAGTATTTTCCTTTTGCCTTTTGTTTTATATGTAATATGAGAGTTTGAGTATAAAATCATCATAATCAAATTATTAAGACTACTTGATTAAAGTTCTTGCTTAAGAAAACAGATTAAAGTATTACTTAAATTGCCTCCGAAGGAGAGATCTTATGAATAAGCTTTTTAAGGATAAATAGAGAAATATTGAGAAAGGATTTTGGCCAGAGAATGAAAATGGGCCAATTTGTTTTTCAAGAGATTGCTATCTAATATTAAGAGGAAATTAGATGCTACACTACGGGTTATCAAATTACTACGAACTTAACCTGACATGAAATATAAATTACTACTACAATTGGTAGGAATGAGCTTCCTTCTTGTAAGTCTCATTTCCTGTACATCCGCAAGCGGAACTGAGAACAAATCTCCAATGGAATCCCGCGCTTCTTTAAAAGCCTTAATCATAGACGGGCAAAACAATCACGAGCACTGGCCCAAAACTACCATGATGATGAAACGCTATCTTGAAGAAAGTGGCTTATTCGAGGTGGATATAGCGAGAACAGCATTTGCCTGGAAAGGGGAGAAAATGCTTAAAGAATATGCGCTAGCCTCGGCTCCTACAGAAGTGCTGGATGAACCCAAAGTTGATCCCAATTTCAAACCGAATTTCTCCGCCTATGATGTTGTGGTTTCCAATTTTGGTTGGAAGGCAGCTGATTGGTCAGAAGAGACCCAGAAGGATTTTGAAGAATATGTTTTTAATGGAGGGGGATTAGTTATTGTTCATGCTGCTAATAATTCTTTCCCTAAATGGG
The DNA here is from genome assembly GCA_039819665.1 of Bacteroidota bacterium. GTDB lineage: Bacteria > Bacteroidota > Bacteroidia > J057 > J057 > JAWPMV01. The sequence continues at coordinate 42,294 of JBCBRM010000050.1, read as the reverse complement.
AGGCTTATAATAAGATGATTGGAATTGGTGGCTGGGGCGGTAGGACAGAGAAAGATGGTCCCTATGTGTACTTCAATGATGAAGGAAAGGAAGTAAGGGACGGAAGTCCGGGCAATGCAGGTGCACATGGGCCGCAACATGAATATATAATTACACTTCGAGATAATGATCATCCTATTACTATGGGAATGCCAACTAAATGGGTGCATGCTTTGGATGAGCTTTATGATAAATTGCGCGGGCCAGCAGAAAATATGAAAATCCTGGCAACGGCTTATTCTGCCGAAGACAAGAAAGGAACAGGTAGGCATGAGCCCATGTTGATTGTTTTGGAATACGGTAAGGGGAGAATATTTCATACTCCCATGGGACATGCAGATTATTCTTTTGAGTGTGTAGGCTTTATCAGCAGCTTTAATAGAGGTACAGAATGGGCGGCTACCGGAGAGGTGAGTCAAGCTATCCCTAAAGATTTCCCAACTGCAGAAAAGTCTAGTTCAAGAGTTTTTAAATAAAACCTTTTTCCTACCTAACATAAAATCATCCAATTCGCATGAAAATAGGCATGAACTTGTTGTTGTGGACAACAGATATCAATGAAGACCTTTATCCTATACTGGACAAGATTAAGGAGACGGGCTTTGATGGGGTAGAAGTTCCCATCGGAGATGAGGGAAAGGAGAACTATACGAAACTGGGCAATCGTATCAAAGAGCTCGGATTGGGCTGCACAGCTGTTACGTCCATTTTTGAAGATGGAAACCCTGCCAGTCCTGATCCCAAAGTTAGGGAGAAAGCTGTAGACCAGATGAAATGGAGGATAGATATGGGCGCTGAATTAGGGGTTGATGTCATTTGCGGTCCTTTCCATTCTGCCTTTGCCTACTTTTCAGGTGAACCTCCCAGGGAAGATGAGAGAAAGTGGAGCACAGAGGTAATGCGTAAAGCTGCCGAATATGCAGAAGGTACAGGAGTGATCCTGACTCCAGAAGCCCTAAACCGTTTTGAATGCTATTTGTACAATACACTCGCTGACATTTCAGTCCTAATTCGAGATGTCGATCATCCCCATATGAAGATGATCTTTGATACCCACCATGCCCATATTGAGGAGAAGAGCCATGCGGAAGCGATTGCAACTTATGCAGATTTGATTGCACATGTTCATATTTCCGAAAATGATCGAGGTACCCCTGGAAGTGGACAGGTCGCTTGGGAAGATACCTTTTCAGGCTTGCATGAGATCGGCTATGATGGTTGGCTGACGATAGAAGCCTTTAGTCGTAACAAACCCGAATTCGCCTCTAATATCAATGTCTGGCGAAACTATGCGGATTCCATGGAAGCTGTTTACAAGGGCGGCTACGAATTTATCAAAAACATGTGGGCTAAATACGCTTAGTATATTCCTCAAATAAGAACTATGAATACAAAAAATGGATATGTCGATTCAAACGGCACCCGAATTTACTACCAGGAGCGGGGAGAAGGTGAGCCCCTCGTTCTATTGATGGGTTTTGGGGCAGATGGAAATGTATGGGAACTCCATGCCACCGAATATGAAAAACACTTTCGCTGCATCATCCTGGACAATCGGGGCGTAGGATTGTCAGATCAGCCCAAGGGCCCTTATTCAACTGCGATGATGGCCGATGATACGGCTACAGTAATGGATCACTTAGGTATCGAAAAAGCCAAAGTGGCTGGGATTTCCATGGGAGGCGCAATCGCACAAGAGCTTGCCCTCAATCATCCAGAGAAAGTGAGCTGTCTGGTACTTATCAGTACCTGGCCGGTCTTTAATAACTACGCCAAGACGGTTTATCAAAACCTGATCAAGCTCCGTAGGACCTCTAAGCCCGATGAATTCATGGAGCTTTTGCAATTATGGATTTTTGCTCCGCCTTATTATGAAGACAACATGGCTGAATTAAAAGAAGGTCAGGCGGGAGCAGCCACCAATGAAAATCCCCAGAGCCAGGACGGTTTTGAGGGGCAGCTACATGCCTGCATGAATCATGATAGTGTATCTCGCCTTCATCAGATCAAGGTGCCTACCCTGGTAACGATAGGTAGTATGGATATTTTTACCCCTCCGCCCTTTTCGGATATATTGCATGAAAAAATTGCCGGCTCCGTTTTAGAAACCTTCCCGACGGGAGGGCATGTGCATCATTGGGAGGATCTGGAGAGGTTTAATCAGGTCACAAGGGATTTTTTAGTAGCAAATTAAAAGGTGTTGGTGTGTTGGCGTTTAAAGAGATTATTCGACACCAACACGCCCATACTCCAACACTCCAATGCGTTTCACTTATGTCAAACATCAAACTCGCTTGCGAAACCTATACCTGGCAGATGCCAGGTGAACAATATAAAGGAAAGCTAGAGCACATCATGGATGTGGTTTCCCGGGCAGGCTTCACAGGGATCGAACCCGAAACCAGCTTTATGCAACACCTTGAAGATCCGATCTTGATGAAAGAGGCTTTGGATAAGTACGGCCTTGATCTGGCGGTACTTTGTGTAGTTGAGGATTGGTTAGGGCCGAAAGAAAGTCCAGAAGAACGTGCACGCGCCAATAAATGGATCGACTTTCTGCAGCATTTCCCCGAAACCATCCTGCTTACCGTCCAAATGCCCCGGGAAGACCGAAGCAATCTACGCGAACGTCAAAACAACATGATCTCCTGCGTCAATGACTTTTGCCGCAGAGCTAGCGAAAAAGGAATCATCTGCTCCAATCATCCCAATTCTCCTTCTGGATCTGTTTTTCGCATTGCGGAAGATTACGAAATCCTGCTGGAAGGACTGGACCCGGAAGCCTGCGGATATTGCCCGGATGTAGGCCATATCGCAAAAGGGGGAATGGATCCCCTTGAGATTGTGAAAAAATACCGCTCCCAGGTCAACCTTATGCATTACAAAGACATGTATACAGATGGTAGATGGGCAGAAACCGGAAAAGGAGATATTGATTTTGCTGCGGTAACTAAAGAATTGGTTGACACCGGTTATGAAGGCTGGATCATCATGGAAGATGAGTGCGATGAGTGCATCACCGATCCAGATGGAGTCACGGCTCGGGATGGGATTTATATAAAAGAGGTGCTTGCGCCTATGTTAAAGTAAAACGTGTTGGCGTGTTGGTGTGTGGGAGGGAAGACTTACTACTGACACCAACACGCCAACACACCAACACGTTTAAATATGAACAACTCCCTCGTCATAGGCCTTGACTACGGATCAGATTCGGTTCGTTCGGTTTTGATAGATACAGAAAATGGAGCCGAGTTGGCTTCGAAAGTCTTTTATTATCCTCGTTGGTCAAAGGGTATGTACTGTGATGCCCCCAATAACCAGTTTCGACAACATCCCCTTGATTACATAGAAGGTCTGGAAGCAAGTATAAAAGGATTGTTTGAGGGGGAAAGAGCGGCTTTGGCTTCAGCAGTCAAGGGAATTTCTGTTGATACTACGGGCTCGACTCCAGTCGCCGTTGATGAAAGTGGTACCCCTTTATCTCTATTACCTCAATTTTCAGAGGATCCTCATGCCATGTTTATCCTTTGGAAGGATCATACGGCAATCAAAGAAGCGGAAGAGATCAACAAGCATGCGGAAAGCTTTATGACCAATTACCTCAAATACGTGGGAGGGATTTATTCATCGGAATGGTTTTGGGCAAAAATCCTTCGGACATTGAGGGTGTCGGAAGACATGCAAAAACATGCATATTCCTGGGTGGAGCATTGTGATTGGATTCCCTTTTTGCTAACCGGAGGAAAGGATATAAAGGAAATGAAAAGAAGCCGATGCGCTGCTGGTCATAAAGCCATGTGGCATGAAGAGTTTGAAGGATTGCCACCTGAAGAATTCTGGACTTCTTTGGATCCACTCCTCGGGGGCCTAAGAGAAAGGCTGTTTTCAGAAACTCATACTTCTGACCTTTCTGCGGGTACTTTGACAGCCGAATGGGCAGAACGTTTAGGACTAAGTGAGGATGTGGTTGTTGGAGTAGGGGCTTTTGATGCACACATGGGAGCAGTTGGGGGAGAAATTCAGCCCTATTCGCTGTCTCGAATCATGGGAACCTCTACCTGTGATATTCTGGTAGCTCCTATGGAAGAAATGGGAGACAATCTGGTGAAAGGAATTTGTGGACAGGTGGATGGCTCTGTTTTGCCGGGTATGCTGGGTATGGAAGCCGGTCAATCTGCCTTTGGGGATGTATATGCCTGGTTTAAAAACCTCATTTCCTGGCCCATAAATGAGCTTTTACCAGACGATTTACCCAATCGAGCAGAAGTGGCTGCTCAAATGAAAGCCAACATCATTCCTGCCTTGAGTAAAGCAGCCGAGCAAATTCCCCCTCATGAGAGCAGTGAGCTGGCCCTGGATTGGATGAATGGAAGGAGAACTCCGGATGCGAATCAGGCCCTAAAAGGTGCCATTTTCAACCTCAATCTAGGTTCGGATGCTCCGAGAGTTTTTCGTGCATTAGTAGAAGCTACTTGTTATGGAGCAAGGGCTATAGTTGAAAGATTTGGCAGGGAAGGAGTACCTATTAAAGAAATGATCGGATTAGGGGGAGTTGCAAAGAAATCTCCTTTTGTAATGCAGACCCTCGCAGATGTACTGAACATGCCGATCAAAATTGCCCGATCAGAGCAAACCTGTGCCCTGGGAGCTGGAATGTTTGCTGCAGTAGCAGCTGGAATTTATCCCAACTTAGGGGAGGCCCAATCAGCTATGGGGCAAGGATTTGAAGATTCTTTCGAGCCTATTCCCGAACATGTAGTCCTTTATGATAAGCTTTATGCCTCTTACATGAAAGCAGGAGCTCTGGTAGAAAAAATGAAATAAATGTCTGATTATCAAAATATAAAGCAAGAAGCCTATGAGGCTAATATGCGTTTGCCGGAACTGGATTTGGTACTTTTTACCTTCGGGAATGTAAGTGTGGCTGACCGGGAGAAAGGGGTCTTTGCAATCAAACCCAGTGGAGTTCCTTACAAAGAACTTGACCCGGAGGAGATGGTGATAGTGGATTTTGATGCGAATGTGATAGAAGGTCAGCTTCGCCCTTCCTCCGATACAAAAACCCATGCAGTCTTATACAAACATTGGGAAGAAATTGGAGCTGTGGCACATACCCATTCTACATACGCTACGGCCTGGTCTCAAGCACAAAAGAATATTCCCATTATGGGTACAACTCATGCCGATCACCTGACCCATGATATTCCCTGCGCAGCAGTTATGAGCGACGACATGATAAAAGGTGATTATGAATATGAAACTGGTTTCCAGATCCTGAATGCTTTTAAAGAAAAAAAGTTGGACTATAGGGAAGTTGAAATGGTATTAATTTCCAATCATGCGCCCTTTACCTGGGGGAAAAATGCCCAGAAAGCCGTTTATAATAGCGCCACTCTGGAGGAAATTGCAAAAATGGCCTATTTGGCTTTACAGATCAATCCACAAGCTCCAAAGCTTAAAGATTCACTTGTCGAAAAACACTGGCAAAGAAAGCATGGCAAGGACGCCTACTATGGACAATAGTTTTCACCCCTGATTTTATGACCTTTTGCGCAATAAGCGGGTTTTTGTGAAATCAATTTAGCTCGTTAGAGCTAAATTAAAAGGCTGTATATGAACACTATAGGCTAGTATTTGCCTGTTCTTAAGGTTAACTTAATATTCAAAAAATAATCGAGCTTTCGTACTATTTCTGAAATGGGAGGAAGTTTTAGGAATAATTTCTATCTTTACATCAAGGTATTATTACACATTCCCCAAACAAACATTTCGGCAAATACTACAGGCTAGCCTTTCCTCACAATCATGGAAAGCTATACATAGTTTTGTAGTAGGTACTTTTGAATATAACCAGCTATAACAAATTTTTATGGCTGTTAATATATTTGATCAGGGGGGTCGATATCGAGGAGATTAATAGCTCTGTATCGCAGGGTGGTTTGGGGCCACATTGTCTTTCATGTTCATATGCAGTTTTAGCTTTGCTGCTAATTTAATTTCCAACTCATATACCGGAGAAGGGGGATAAATTCCTATGCTTTTCCACTAAAAACATGATGCTCATTCAAAGAAAACTTTACCTGACTTTAACCGATTCCTTGCTATTAAAACTACCGATTAATGCCCGCATTCCGCCGGGAGATTATCCATCATTTTATCAAAACGAATAAAGGAGAGGCAGATGATCTCAACAGGGAGAGATGTTGCGCTCTCAGCATCCTATTTAGATCATTGTCTGCCAGTTAACCAATTAACACGATTGTTTTAAGCCATTCTAACATGAAATTATCCAAGACTAATTTCAGGATTTTTACCTATGCTTTACTAGGCTCTCTTTGTATGTGGGGAGGTGAAAGTATAGGGCAAACCTATAAAGACTATTTTGGGAACGGCCACCAGATAGGAATCCAGGCCACTTCAAGCGATACTTCCAGCACAGATGATGCAACGGAAAGTATCTCAGGAACAGGTATGATTCCAGACCTTAAAGGAGCCTCCCGCTTTCTTGCTCAGGCGACCCTCGGATACAATTATGAAGATATCCAAACCCTCAGCCAAACAGGTATAGATGTCTGGTTGGATGATCAATTTGCACAGCCTGACACTTCTTATTTGCAGATGTATTGGTCCCAGCTGGGATTTACGGGTCTGCAGGATGTGACAGATTTACAGGATTTAAAAAATTATTATCTCAGTAGAAGCTTCTATTGGAACGTCCTGAGACGCGAGGACAAACTTAGACAGAAATTGGGTTTTGCCCTTAGTCAAATTCTCGTTACTTCCACAGCAACCGGAGGAAACTGGGGAGACCAATATGCTGAATACTATGACATTCTCTATCGCAATGCGTTTGGCAACTATCGAGATATACTTGCTCAGGTAACCTATTCGACTAGTATGGGACGATACCTGAGTTCTATCAAAAACCCCAAAGCTGATTATGGGCTCAACACGCTTCCGGATGAAAACTATGCGCGTGAGATTATGCAGCTTTTTACCATCGGATTATTAGAGCTCAACAATGATGGTACCCTCAAGCTGGATACAGAAGGGAATCCCATTCCTACCTATACCAATGAAGATATCCAGGAATTGGCTAAGGTTTTTACCGGTTTAAACTATGCCACGGATCGGATGGGAGCCCCCAACAACAATTGGAACATCAATTATAACAACAGTGGGAGGATAAATGGGATGAAGGTCTTTCCAAATTATCATGACGTAACACCAAAACGCATGATAGATGGAAGCATGCTTCCAGGGGGAAGAAGTGGAAATCAGGATATAGAAGATGTGATTGATCTCCTTTTCAATCACCCGAATACAGGCCCTTTTATTAGCATCAGACTTATCCAGAATTTTGTAAAATCTAATCCTACTCCTGCCTATGTAAATCGTGTGGCTAGCGTTTTCAGCAATAATGGAAAAGGAGTCAGAGGTGATATGCAGGCTGTTATCAGAGCCATTCTGGTTGATCCTGAAGCAAGAGATTGTTCCTGGATAGATGACAACCGAAATGGCAAGCTAACTCAGCCTATCGAGCGTACGACGAGATTACTGGCAGCATTTGATGTGTATACCACCCCGGATACTTTTTACCTAAGGGATGGATCGGAAACTGGTTTGGATCAAAGATTTATGAACGCGCCAACCGTATTCAACTATTTCTCCCCATTTTATCAGGAAGAAACATATGTAGCAAGTGAAAATCTGGTTTCTCCAGAGTTTGAGATCCTAAATGATGTAACAGCGATCGAAAATCTCAATTTAACCGAAAATCGAATCAAAAACCGTCCGTTTAGGAACAGATATCCCAATGGGAACAATCCTCAATTAGACCTGACAGATGAAATCAACTTGATGGGTTCGCAGGGTATTTCAGCAGTATTGGATCGATTGGATATCCTGCTGTGTCGAGGGCAATTATCCACTGAAACACGAAATACCATCACCGACGCTATCACTCAGTATAAAGCGAATATCAACAACTACTCCGATGAAAGAGCCGTTGAGGATGCGCTTTATTTCCTTATGGTATCTCCTGATTACCTTATCATCAAATAATCGAAAGCATGTCAAAGAAGAAATATTCCAGAAGAAATTTTATATCAACCTTGAGTGGGGGCTGTGCGTCTGTGGGGATAACCTCAGCACTAGCAGGGATTACCAATTTAGGACTGGTAAATGCCGCTGCAGCTGCTAATCATTCTATCCTTCGGCCCCAAAATACCTACAAAGCACTTGTTTGTGTGATGTTTGCCGGCGGAAATGATAGCTTTAATATGCTCATTCCTCGTGGAAATGATGAGTACAATGAGTACGCTACTATCAGAACCAATCTGGCTATTCCCCAAAACCAGCTCCTTCCCTTGAATCCCTTAAATCAAATGAACAAGCAGTTGGGTCTCCATCCCAATTTGCCGGATGTAAAACAGATTTTTGATAATGGAGATATGGCATTTGTTGCCAATATAGGAGCCTTAGTTGAACCTCTAACAAAATCAGTATACCAAAGCAAGCTAAAACCTGTTCCCGTGGGACTATTCTCTCATTCGGATCAGCAAAAGCATTGGCAGACTTCTGTTCCTCAGGACAGAAGAGAAATCCATGGCTGGGGAGGAAGATTGGCAGACATTATGTATACCAATAATGCGAACCAAAATATCTCCATGAATATCGCCATCGATAATGGAAATATCTTTCAGAAAGGGCAAAACGCTTTACCTTATGTAATCAAGAGTAATGGTGGCGGAGGTAGTATCGTGCTAAATGGAAGTAATAGCAATAATTTCTACGAAACCCTCAAGCGTCAAACCCTGGATAACCTCCTGGATGCTACCTATCAGAATGTACTCGAAAAAGGCTACACCAATTCAGTACAAAATGCAGTTGGCTCTTCATTCGAATTCAACTCTGCACTTTCCGGAGCCCCACCGCTTACCACTGTTTTTCCTGATAATCAGTTTGGACGTAGGTTGGAAATCACGGCCAAAACAATCGCGGCAAGAAATCTCCTGAATGTCTCTCATCAAACTTTCTTCCTGCAAATTGGAGGATTTGATACACATGGTTCGATAGATGATCATAGTGATTTGATGACGGTAGTTAATGATGGATTAAAGGCCTTCTATGATTCTTTGGTTGAAATGGGCGTACAGAATGACGTTACCACCTTCACCATTTCTGATTTTGGAAGAAAGCTTATCTCTAATGGTACGGGTTCTGACCATGCGTGGGGAGGACATGCTATCGTAATGGGAGGAGCTGTTGATGGTCAGAAAATTTACGGGGAATTCCCGGATTTGGCTGAAGGAAGCTCCCTGGTATTTGGAGGCGGACGGGTATTGCCGACCACTTCCTGCGATGAATACTATGCAGAATTGGCCCTTTGGTTTGGCGCCTCCTCTGCAGACCTCTATCAAATTATCCCTAACATATCCAATTTCTGGGTTCCGACTTCCGGTTCGAGCCCGCTTGGATTCATGAGCTAAGCATCTAAACAATGAAAAATATATACACCTTTTTAATAAGGCCCATATATCTACTGATATGTACTTGCTTTTTGCTCATGTTGATGAGCAACCAATCCTATGCCCAGTGTGTGGATGATGGAAATACCTGGAACCAAAGTTGGAAATCCTGTATACTTACCCCTAACCCTAATGCTGCACGATCCAATTCTCACTGGCTCCTGTTCACTTTCGATGAGCCACAAAATATTGATTCAACCCATATCTGGAATGCAAATAGAGTGGGCGAAAGCATTGATGGAATTAAAACAGCTATCATTGACTACTCTGTCGATGATACAACCTGGATTCAATTAGGAAGCTTCAACTTTCCTCAGGGTAGCGAGCAAAGTGATTATGAAGGTTTTGACGGTCCTAACTTTGGAGGCATTTGGGTAAAGAAGATCCTGATCACCGTCCAGGAAACCTATGGAAACGGCAGTTGTGCTTCTCTGGCAGAGATTCAATTTCAAGTTGATGAAGACGCATGTTACGGAGAAGTTGATGCTTGTGGAAATTGTAATGGACCTGGCGAAACCGTTTGGTATAAAGATGAAGACGGAGATGGCCTGGGTACTCCTGGTATTCTTACCATGGCTTGTGAGCAGCCCTTAGGCTATGTCGACAATCCCAATGATAATTGTGATAATGGCTTAGTAGGATGGAATGAGATTGAATTCATTTTCATGGAAAATGGATGTAGAGGATGCCATGGAACAAATGGAGCTGGAGGTCTTGACCTAACTTCTTATGTGAGCACTATTCAGGGGGGAAATAACTGCGGAACAGACATTCTAACAGGTAATAACCTCGCCAACATCATCATGGTTGATGGCTATAATGGTTGTGGAACACCTATCAGTTCTCCTTCTATGAATGCAAGAACTGGTGGTATGATTGATAGCACAGAACTTGCTGCTATCCAGAGTTGGATTGATGCAGGCGCACCTGAAAATTGTAATTGTGTGGCTGGAGCTCCAGATATTGATGGAGATGGTATATGTGATGCAGTGGATGAATGTCCAGATTTCAACAACAACCTTATCGGAACTCCTTGTGATGATGGATTGGTTTGTACAGATAATGATGTCTGGGTTGCTTCATGCGAATGTAAAGGAACTCCCCGTCAGGATACGGATGAAGATGGTGTTTGTGATGATGAAGATTTGGCACCAAATAATCCCTGTACAGCTGATGGAGTGATGGATGGGGTAGAGCCAGATGGCTGGATTCCAAACCCCCTTAATGATTGTGATGTAGATGGTGTTACCGTTGTACAAGGTGACCTTAATGATTACGAAGCTTGTGTAAATGAAGTTGGAAGCTTAACAACTGCTGCCTGTAATTGTGGTACCAATGTGACAGTTGAAGGAGCGACCTTTATCAGTTCAGTCGGAATTAACAATGCACAGAGAGCTGAGGGTTTACCGGATAGTAGCTTTACCAGTTATATTGGGGGTAATGATAGTTTGATTTTGCAAACCTCTTATCTCAGCAAAGGGGAAATTGTATGTGTTACCACACGTTTTACAGATGATGAAGGTCGAATTAGAATAGAAGCTAATGGAGATTTATTTACCCTGCTAAATGAAGATCCTGGAAAAGATCAAAGAATCTGTTATGAGGTACGTACTGATGGTATCCAGAATATTCTGATCAAGGATGGGGGTGCCGGTGGTATTTATGTTGATGGAGTAGATTACAACTATTGTCCATGTACAGCTTTCAGTGTAAATGGCAATCCCGATACCAGCGCGGTAGTAAAGGCTTATTCTAATCTTACAGGATGGGAGATCCTGACCGATGCTACTTTCTTTGTGTGTGAAGGAGATTCACTGGCCCTGGGACTAGAATCTGCAATCGCGACTACTTTTGATTGGACAGGACCAGGTATAGGTTTGGTTCAAGCTCCTGAATTAGCAGTAGGTGTGGCAGAGCCCGAAGACGCCGGATTGTACACAGCTACCTATACCAATGCAAATGGATGTGTAGTTCGTAAGGATATACAGGTCTATGTAGAAGCTGCTCCACAAATCAACTACACCAAAGTTGATCCAATCTGTACTGATCCAACTTCAGGCATCATCACCTTTAGTTTTGACAATAACCCGAATAGATCTAGCCTTGAGTTTAGTATAAATGGGCAAAGTGGTCCATACAGAACAGTCGCTGATGACATCGGCACCTTTAGTATGACTGATCTTGAAAGTGGAAACTATGACCTTTGGGCCAGATGGGAGTCCAACCATATTGAAATCAATTTAGGTCAAGTAGTCTTGATGGGTTGTAATGAAGTCGAAGTTTCTGCCTTCCTTGAAGGGCCGATGCGAGACGATAGTATGGGAACCTTCCTTGTAAATCAGATGGATAACCTTGATCCTTATTTAGGCATGGACAGCACTGATAACATCCCGGCTAATGCTGTAGACTGGGTGCTGGTACAGATCAGAGATAGTGCAGACAATAAGGTGATTTTATCGCAAAGAGCAGGTTTTATCACCAGCCAGGGACAGATCATTTCTACAGGCGGGAATCCTAAATTGAGTATGAGAGAAAATATTCCTAACAGGGCCTATATCGCAGTGCTGCATCGAAACCATTTGGGGATCATGACGGATGCTCCGGTCGATCTTTCGCAGCCGATTGATTTCAGTGATCCTAATACGTCCGTTTATGGTTTAAATCCGCGAAAAATGATCAATGGAAAAGCGGTCATGTATGCCGGGGATTGTAATCAGGATGGTAGTATCAATGCAGTTGACAAAAATAACTATTGGCGATTGCAAAATGGACAGCCTTTCCAGTATGGACAGGGAGGAGGTGATATGAACATGGACGGCTCTGTCAATGTCATAGATGCTAACGGATACTGGCGAATCAACAATGGTAAGCTAACCCAAATCCCTAATTAAGACCTTTCAATTTTTTATCATGAAATCGAATATCATATATCAATTGAGTACGTTATTCTTGCTTTGTCTGGTAATGGCAGGGCAGGGGGTATGGGCTCAAACGAGCTATAACCTTTCCTTTGCCAATCCTAAACTCACCGCGAATCCTTTACAGCTTGCGGTGGATGTGATGATCTCTTTCAATGAGGAAGGGAAACTCGGATCTAGTAATTTGGCAATGGAATATGATCCCAAGGTGCTCACTAACCCTCAGCTCATTTCTCAGCATCTTTCAGATGTACCTACCTATTTAGAACCCAACCTCAGCCTTCAAATGGAAGGAAGGGTTGCCTTAAACATCGAACTCCTTACAAATGGCCAGGGTGATGAAATAGGTTTGGATGGAGATGAGTTTAGAATAGCGAGGATTTCTTTCGACTTATTCTCAACGGAAGATTTAATCAATTTAAACTGGTATGAGTCAGGTACCGTGGGAACGGTAGTCTTTAGCGATGACTCCAATTTCACGCAGCTTAATCCGGCGAAACTGGAAAGCATGACCTTCAATCCTTCTGATTTTCCTGCCCAGGATTTGATCCTGAGGGCTGTTCAGGTAGGGCTTGACGCGGAATTGGAATGGGAAGATGTTGCCGATCTGCAGGCTTTGAACTATGAGGTTGAGAGATCTGTGGATGGAGATTTGTTTGAGGTTATTGCGAATGTCGATAAAAACGCGAATCAGGGTGCGGGCCAAACGTATACCTATCTGGATGAAGGTATTGTAAATTCGCTAGAAGGGACAATTTACTACAGAGTGAAACAGAAAGAAGTGGACGGTACCTATATTACCAGTAATACCGTGGAGCTTACGGTTGATGAGGTAAATGCCCTCGATTTACAAGCCTTTCCCAATCCCGTAGTTGATGAAGTGAAAATTCAATGGGTAGATTTGGGAGGAAAAGCCGAAATCAGCTTGATGAACGCGAAAGGGCAGTTAGTGAAAACAGCCAAAACGGAAATTGGTCAGTCTAGTCTTGAATGGGACCTTAGTAAAATCAGTACCGGTCTCTACTTTATCGAATACAAAAACCTGGACTTGCAGAACATGCGTGCTTCTGTTACCGTGCAGGTGAAATAATAATATTCAATTTTCAATGCATAATGGTAGGTTGGTTAATTCCGGCTTACCATTTTTTTTGAGTAATGGCAGGAAAAGAAAGCGAAGGTGATGTGTCCAAACATTCCAGAATAGATACAAAGCTCGAACTTCAAATCTTTAGTACTGGCTCCACTAATTTCTTGTTATAGCTTCCCATTCATAAATTAAATTATAATTCTTCAGTTGGATCAGTGGGGGATTTGCTTATTTTGCAACAGTGTTGCATTAAGATGTTTGTTGACCTTATTCAATTTAGATTCAAAAAATATCCCAATAATTTTTTTAGGCTAATCTAAATTTATAGTTTTGTGCAACTAAATATATGTGTATTACGCTCTTTTTATGAAGATTTATTACAATAGAATACTCCTGTTCCTCCTGTTCGTGGGGTTTAGCCTGGTAACTTACGGACAAAACTCTTCGCTATCAGGCACAGTAAGTGGCCTATCTGAAGAGCCATTAAGCAGTGCTACGATAGTCATTGAAGGAACGAATTTGGGCGGAACTGCCAACAAGAATGGGAGCTTTCTTATTAAAGCAATTCCCGCTGGTACTTATACTGTTAAAGTAAGCTATCCCGGTTATCTTTCAGCATCTGAAAAGATTTCCTTTGAAGGAGGACAGGCTGTAAATAAGGACTTTTCATTGCGCGAGGATGCTTTAAATCTTGAAGCGGTTGTGATAAGTGGTACCCGCTATGAGAGAGATCGGGTAAATAATCCCGTAGTCGTGAATGTGGTGGATAATAAGTTGCTAAATGCTACCCAATCCATCGCTATTTCTGAGGGGCTTAACTTTCAGCCGGGAGTAAGGGTAGAAGCCAACTGCCAAAATTGCGGATTTACCCAGGTACGCCTAAATGGTTTGGAAGGGGCTTATTCTCAAATTCTTATCAATAGTCGCCCTATTTTTAGTGCCTTGAATAGCGTTTATGGACTAGAGCAAATCCCGTCAAACATCGTTGAGAGAATAGAAGTGGTCCGTAGCGGAGGATCGGCTCTTTATGGATCAAATGCCATTGGAGGAACCATCAACATCATTACCAGAGAGCCGATAGAAGACTCCTGGGAGATTCGCTCAAATACAGCTTTAATCGGAGGTGATGCCCTGGATCAGACTTTCAACATCAATGGGGCTATAGTCAATGAGAGCTTGACCAGTGGAGTTACTTTCTATGGAATGAGTCGTAATCGTGATAGTTATGATGCAAATGGAGATGGATTTACAGAATTGGTACAATTAGAAAATACAGTACTAGGAGCAAGGGCTTTTTTCAAACCAACAGATCGTAGCAAGATTTCTGTAGACTTTAGTGCGCTTGAGGAATATAGGAGGGGAGGAGATCGCTTTGAATTGGCCCCATATTTTACAGACATAACAGAGTTACTCGATCATAACACATTTTTCGGGGGTATTAACTACGAACAATGGAGTAAAGATAATCGAAATAAATTCACTGTTTATGCTTCAACGCAAAACACAGATAGAGATAGCTATTATGGAGGATTAGGCGGAGGTAGAACGGCGGAAGATAGTGCACTTGCCATCAATGCATTTGGACTGACAGAAGACTTCTCTTTGGTTAGCGGTATTCAATATAATCGGTATTTTGGCAATGATGATGTTGTCACTATAGGGGTAGAGAATCAGTTTTATGATACTCGTGATGAAATTCAAGGATATAATAGGTTGATTGACCAAAAAGTAAATACTACTGGATTTTTTGCTCAATATGAATGGAAGCCTATTCCTAAGTTCACAGCCTTACTAGGGGCAAGATATGATGTGTCGAATGTAGATGGAATTTATCGACTCGGAGACATTAATAATGTTGTAGATGCTAATATTGGAGTATTTAGTCCCCGATTTACCCTATTGTATAAGATAAATGATGGGCTCAGGTTCAGAGGCGGTTATGCCAGAGGATTCCGAGCGCCGCAAGCTTTTAATGAAGACCTGCATATTTCCTCAGTGGGTGGAGAACCTCTTTTTGTGATTCTTTCTGAAGACTTGGACAAAGAAACCTCTGATGCTATAACTGGCTCTTTGAACTACAGCAAAAATATAGGCTTGGCACAAGTCAATTTCCTGATCGAAGGGTTTTATACAAAGCTGCATAATCCATTTACTCAAGTTAGTACAGGTGCTGTACTGCCTAATGGCTCTATCGTAGAAGAGGTAAGGAATGGTGAAGGAGCGACGGTCTCCGGAATAAATTTTGAATTGGGCTACTCACCTTCTGCAAAATTGGCCTTTCAACTGGGAGGAACTGCCCAAAGAACACGTTATGACGAGACTCAAGTACTCTTTGAGCCAGATCCCGGATCTACAGAACAAATAGTTGAAATAGACGAATTCATCAGAAATCCTAATTTTTATGGGTTTTTCACCTCATACTATAATTTTTCAAATGCATTTAAAATTGATTTAACGGGAACCTTTACGGGCCCTATGATCGTACCAAGAGTAGTGAGTGAAACCGGATTCCTGGATTTAATTGAATCAGATTCATTTTTGGATGTAAATATCAAGGGAAGTTATATGTTTGAGATCTCAGATGATTTCGATCTGGAGCTTAGCGGAGGGGTAAGAAATATTTTTAATAGCTTTCAGCCTGAGTTTGAGTCTGGTGCTGAGCGTGATTCGGACTTCATATATGGACCTTTGGCTCCTCGTTCCATTTTCATTTCTCTTAAAATAGGTAAGCTAAACTAATGATAAAGAAAGCTTGCAGAATTATAGGCTGTCTCGCAGCTATTACGCTCTTCCTGAGTGCTCCTTTAAGCGCTCAGGAATCGAAATCGGTGCGTTGGCTTTCCTTCGAGGCACTTGAAGATTCTCTGTCGGTAGAGCCTAAAAAAGTATTCATTGATTTTTATACAGATTGGTGTAGCTACTGTCGAAAAATGGACAAAAAGGTATTCACGAATCCAGAAGTGATAGATGTACTGAACGAAGAGTATTATTCTGTCCGTTTCAATGCTGAGATTGACTCCGTCGTAACTTTTGGCGGACAAGAATTTCAAAACGATCAGATAGGTAAATCCCGGACCCCATTGCATCAGATTGCACAATTGCTAGCCTTGAGACAAGGCAAGTTTGTAGCTCCGAGTTTGATTATTTTAGATGAGGAATTTAGTGTTACTTCCAGGTATTTTCAGTACCTAGATAGTAAGAAGTTATTAGAGGCGCTAGAATAGGGTTACATTCCGCAGGCTATATGATTTTAGGGTATATGGATTTTTACTTCAACGGGAGTTGAAGTAGATTTTTTTAATTAGTAAAGATCGTGAACCTACTATTTCTTCAACACCAGAGTTGGATCGAGCGGATATCTTCCAAAGTCCTTTCCATAGATTGCGATCCCTCCATTTCCCTGAGTTCTCAGATCTATTTTTAGCATACCCTTTCTGGCTGCATCTCTAAATTGTTTCCGACTGATGGGTACTTTTACCAAAAATCCATAAGAACCTGCTTCCACTAACTTTGCATCTTTTCTTTCCTTGCTTTCGATTTGAGAGTGCCAGGAAAGGACTCCTCTATGGTCGGCTGGATCGTCAGGAAGGGTTGTTTCCATAAGCTTTTCCCCATTGACATAAATATTGATTTTAGAGGGGAATAAATCTTCATCCGTCATAGGGTAGGAGTTGGGATTACTACTGGGAGCTACTCGAGATCCTTTCATGTAATCCTGATTGCTGTCAAAGGCTTTTTGATCCTTGACAAAAAACTCTTTGGCCGAAGCTTCAATCAGGAAATAGCTTTCTTTAGGTCGAAAATCTACGGTATTGCTTCTAATAGGAATTTCATAAGTGATCACCCCATTTCCTGCAGCATTTACCTTCTTACCATCCATTACCTTCCAGACTTTTTGGGAAAAATTGGCATTGCTGTAATCTTCTGCTGCAACACTTACCGCTTTCGTTCCTTCTATTTGACTTTCAGAATCAATCACAAAATGCATGAAGTTTCTGCTCAATACCTGCCCCCGTGCATCGCTAATTCTTAGAGTTAGTCGAGCTAATCCTGGCATATCCGGCATGCTGATCTTTAGGGGAGTCAATTCTTTCTGCATCCAGGCCTTATAGGTAGTTTTGAAAGAGCCGGACTCATATTTTCGACTAACTCCTACATAATTATCTATAAAAAGATCATAATTGATCAATAGCTCTGAGCCATGGTCTTTGCCGCTCATTATAGAAAGGAAGAGAGGGACTTCTACCTCGGTTCCTCCTAATACTTCTTTGCAGATTTCATTTCCTGTACTGATGTAAATGGGAGCATGTAAATCACTGAGTGTCATCCCGTTTACCATTTCACCCAAGCCCGTTTCCTTTTCTGATCTGTCAAAGCGCCAATAGCCATTCCACTCGTTGATGACATCATGATGTTCGGTATACAGCCAACCTCCAATTTTTGGATACATACGGAAACTATTCATCATCCGATGGTAATCCCAGCTCCAATCGACATCTCCTGTACTTCCTGAATAGCCCCATACATTGCCGCATTCTGAATTGATATTGGGTTGCCGGCCTTGTTTGAAACCTTTTTCGAAGTGATGTTCACTACCCTCAAAAGTCTTTTCGTCAATATTTTTCAAATGTTCGTCCCACATCCAGCCCGGTAAATACTCATGCCAGCTATTGATATCGGTTTCAGTATGCCCCCTCCCACAACATATAGAGTTATCTTCAACTAAACGTGTGGGATCCAGTGATTTTGCTAGGTAATACATCGATGCTACCCAGGATTGCGTTTCGGGTAAATAGACCTCTTTTTTTCCGTCTCCATCTAAATCTGTTCTCAGGCCCCATGTCTCATTAAATACTACCCAGGAGAAGATTGAAGGGTGATTGTAGTCCCTTTTGATCATTTCTTTAAGGGTGTACTCAGACTCTGCCCGCATCTTTTCTCCAGGTTCTCCCCAACTATTTGGCAAATCTTCCATGACCAGCAAGCCCAGTTTATCAGCCCAGTATAGTTTTCGGGGAACTTCTACTTTTATATGAGTTCTGATACCATTTAGCCCGATGGATTTGCTTCTTTCGATTTCCTCCTTCATGAAGCGGTCGCTGGGGAAAGTATAAAAGCCCTCAGGATGGTAAGACTGATCGAGAGCCAGTTGCAGGTAAATTGGCTCATTATTAAGTGCGATATAAGGATATTCGGTTCCCGGTAGATTCATGACAGAGATTTTCCGCATGCCGAAATATGAGTTTATCACATCATTCCCCAAACGAGCCTTTACTCCATATAAATAAGGATCGTCTAAACTCCACAAATGAGGTCTGGGAAGATTGATGGAAAAGCGAACCTTATCTTCCCCTTTTTTTATTTCGGCTGTATGGGTAAGGGGAGTTTCTTCTCCTAGAATTTCTATGATAAGGCTTAGATCTTCAGGAGCTTCTTCACCCAAATAAGCAAGGCCACTTATTTTTTCCTCATCAATATCTGGGGTGATATGGAGTGCATCAAGGTAATTTTGCCCTCTTGCTTCCAGGTAAACGGTTTGCCAGATTCCTCGAGCATTTCCATAGCCCTGTTTTCCATATAAGGTGAATTCTCTTCTTGCATCGTCGACTCGAATCGTCAGTTTTTGGTCAGTCCCAGCCTTTATATGTTCAGTTAATTCAAAGGAAAAAGGGACATAACCTCCCTGATGGCTACCCATGAGCTTTCCATCCAACCAGACATGGGTTTCCCAATCTGAGGCACCAATGGTTAAAAAGACACGTTTGCCCTCCCAATTTGGACTAATCCTAATACTTCTTTGGTACCAGGCAATGTCTGCTTCATCTTTTTGTCCGGACAATTCTGAGCCCCAGGGAAAGGGTACTTGAATTCGCCTGGAAAAAGTCTTTTTCCCATTGGCCCAGTCTGCATCCATTCCTTCATCATTTGCATCAAATTCAAATGCCCAAAAGCCATTGAGGTTTTGCCATTGACTTCTTTCGAAATCTGGCCTGGGATGTTCTGCCAAAGGTATATTTTGAGCGAAAAGAGAGCCGTATAGAAATAGGAGGAGTAGGAAAACCGCTGAAGAAATGCGGGTTGAAAGTGAAGTAGTCATAGTTTGAGTCCCTTTGGGCTTTCGAGTGTTTGGGCTGATTCGAGTTCCCCCTCTCGAATGTATTAATGTTTTCTCAGGATTAAAAATAGTCAAAATGAATCTGCTATTTCTATCCATGGAAAAATTTGATAGACCAAATCTGGAAGCCCCTTATCCCAAAGAATATGAGAGTCAATCAAAGACCTGGGGGAACAGATCGTTCTTAGGAATTAACCTGATCCATTTTGTAGATTTTCATGCTGGCTATTTTATCTTTGCTCACCTCCCTATAGGCCATAATATGAGCACTTTTGGCATGTTTAGCCAGATGATCGGCACTCTCCCAGTTTTCATAAAAGATGAAGTGGTTTTCATCTTCCTGATCCTGATGAAGGTCATAGTTGATACAGCCCTCTTCGGCGCGGGTTGGCTCGAGGAGTTTAATCATTTCGGCTTTGAGTTCCTGAGCAAAGCCTTTTTTTACATAGCATTCGGCAACAACGGATAGCATAAGATATTTTTGTTAAAACTAGGCTTTTTTCTGAAAACCTCATTCTGAGCAGGAATTATTTTTTTATGAAAAGCTATCCGTAAATCCTTGAGAAAATTTCTGAAACCTTTTGACTTTCGACTAATCAAATAATTAGAAATATTCTTCGAGATAAAGTTTCCATGGCAAAGGAATTGCTAGAAACTAAATGGGGTTATCAATTTGAATGTTTTGAAGAATAAGCGGAAAGTGATACCACTCACTATCCATTGACTATACGCATATAACTCTCGAGGAAATCAGTAATACATGCAAGGCACATTTGAAAAATTAATTCTCCTTTTTGCTCTATTTTATATTTCCCCTTTTTTTACGTTCTCCCAAACCTGTACAGACCCTAATCTCTATGGGGATGAATGCGATTTTGACGGCGATGGCTTAATAAATATCTCTGATGTAGACGATGATAATGATGGAGTATTAGATACAACAGAGCAGGATTGTTTTCTGACAAATAATCTTACTGAAGGTCTAGCTGCTGGAGCACATCCCATGGATACCTGGCTTGCAACGCATGGTGTACGGATCAGGCACATAGATGTTGCCACTATGACTGCAAATACTACGACCTTTAATGTTCTCAATCATCCTTCCTGGGTGGCGCAAGGTGATCCTGATAATAAGCTTATTTGGAATGGGACAGGGGTGAGCTTTGCATTTTTTGCAGCTAATGGTGTTACCCCTGAAACGGTTAATAGCTTTTCGGTGTGGAGTGATCGTTTTCCCATTCCCCCTCCAACAGGCCTCGTAGATATTGTTGTACGGGATATTAATGGAGTAGATATTTTGACTCGTCAAGATCCTGATGGCTCTCAGCATATAATAGATATAAGCCAAACAGCTGGAGTAGGGATACATGAGGTTGTTTTATCTTTCTCTTCCTCTGCATTTGATTTGGTATCCCTGAGCGGATCTTGCCTAGACAGGGATACGGATGGTGATTCTTTTGCTGATCGATTTGATCTGGATTCTGATGGGGATGGCTGTTCGGATGCTTTTGAATCCGGTGCTACCCTTGATATTAGTACAAACTTTCAGTTTACGGATGCCGGAGGAGATCCTGATGGTTTATCTCCCACAGTTGATCCGGGGGGAGATGGGCTACCCGATTATACTTCTACTTATTCACCAGATGCAAATGACAATACTGTGAATAATTGTCCATCGGTACTTACTTTCCAGTTTGTAGCCCTTGATTTAATTGAGGAAAATGGAAATGTACACATGAACTGGATAGGTAGCTATGGTGGAAATCTCTCGCATTTTACCATATTAAGAAGTCCTGATCTCGCTTCCTGGGAAGTACTTGACAAGCTGGAACTTGAGGAAGCCAGGGCACATGAAAATAAGTACTCCTTCACAGATATTCGACCTTCAGCTGATTTCCTATATTATAAAGTGCTTGCTGAGGATGAAAGTGGAAGTCAAACTCAGTCGAGTATCCAAAGTATTCATCTTCAACGGGAGCTATCCATCTATCCAAATCCATTTAAAAATCAAGTCCACTTATTTGGGAGCGAGACTAGTCTATCATCAATAAAATTGATGGATATTAATGGAAGCGTGCTTAATTCAATTGGTACATCATTTAGCCCTTCAGGCGAAGAACTGATCCTGAATTTCACACATATGAAGGGAGGAATCTATTTTCTCAGAGTGGGAAATAGAACCTATAAGTTGGTTAAAGAGGGCTAATTATAGCTACGTTGAGAAAAATCCATGTTTGGATTCTGGCATAAATCCGTAATTATTAGACCTATTTTTCGATTAACTAAGGAATTTTCAAAGGAGTTAGCGTTCGGCCATGCTCCTTTCTTTATTTCCGCGAAAGTTCAAATTTACTCTTCAAGAATCATTTAGGTAAGGTGCCTAATACTCAATAGTTTGGAACTGCTTTCAGATCTCTTGTTTCCCCCGAAACCTCATTTTTATATCTAACCTAGTCATGATTATTGTCACATTCCTGATCTTCCTGATCCAAAATATGAACCGACCCATTGAACGATTGAAAGAGCGGGTACTTAAAGCAAATCCAAATCCGTTTCCCTCTTTTTTCAGTCAAGTCAGGGAAAATGGTGCTGAGATCATCCTGCGCTATTGGGATGAAGAAATGAAAGCCTATTACAATTTGGGTTTAAATGAAATTCAGGTAGGCCCTAATAGGCTAGTGGGGGTTCTGAGAAAGGTGCCAGAAGTATTCTGGGGAGCAGTAGTAATTTATGTTTTTGATCCTGTCAAAACCGGTCCTATACAATTAGAGTATCAGCAAATCGAATATGTAGATCACTTTTTTCAGCAATAGCCTCACCATAAATAATCTCTATTTTCGAAATTCAGGACTAGGTATGAATGCTACTTACTTTCTCAAAGGAAAATATACGATAGCATCCTCTGAAATACTTCATTTACTTAGACTCCGAAATACATGTAAATGATCAGCTGTTTCCCTCACCAATCTCTGTACAGCCAATCCATGAGAGAGATCGGGCATAAAGCTATCCGTAGTATTTCCACTCAGAAACATATAGTGAGCATGAACCATTGACCTCAACCATCCAGCTGGAACATGTTTGGAAGGGAAGCTGCTGATAGGTTCATACCGGCTACTGATGATTTTTTTACTCCACTCAGCCGTCTCTTCAAGGTAATATTCAAAAAAGTCTGCTTCATGGGTGGAAAATTTCAACGCACCTTTCTCCGCATAAAGTTCAAAAGCAATTAAGTCCCCTGTTCCGGAACTGATCCTGCTCGCCGACATATGACCGACAACTCCTGTCTTGGGTTCATAGAGAGAAAGGCTGCTAAAGAGATCAGAATCTTCTGGCACATCTTCAAAAGTACCTGCTTGAAAAGCACTTTGTATTTGAAGGTTTTCTCCTAAGAAAGCGCAAAGTAAACTAATCCCATGTGAACCTAAATCTGCCATAGCCCCTCCATCAGGCGCAGGAGTTAGGCGAGTTCTTCTTTTATCCCTATAGGATTGCTGGAGGTAATCTCCATGGTAGTATTTCAGATCGAAATGCAAAGGCTTTCCGAGTATACCAGATTTCCAAAAGTTCAGAGCTTCACGTATGGCCGAAACCTGGAGGTACTGAAAACCAATCTGGATAGTTGTAGAAGCAGGGATATTATCAAGTAATTTTCCCAGGGCTATTTCTTCTTCATGAGATCCACATACTGGTTTTTCCAGATAAATCCTGTTTACAGCCGGCATGGTAAGAGCCGCTTTCAGGTGTTCAAAATGCACCTTGTTGGGACCCAGGATATAGACGGTATTGATTTGTGCATTTTTTGAGAAGCTTTCCAAATCTTCTGCATGCTCGAAGCCATACCTTTGGGAGAAAGCTTCTCTGCTCGTAGCTCTGCTTGAGCAAACAGAGGTTAGTTTGACTTCTGGGAGCTTTTCATAATAAAAAGGAAGGGCTTGAAGCGCATAAACATGTGCTTTTGCTATACCTCCTGAACCGATAAATCCGACTGATACATTTTCCATTTGCGAGTGAATTTAGGGATAATTCTACTCAGCAAAAAGAGCTTAAAATCAAGGTTCGCAATAGGATAGGAAATTCCTTTTTACCAATGCAGGATTATCAATGATCCTGAAAAAATCTGCCAGATAACGTTGGATATAATAGCTGCTTTTTTCATCAAGGCGCTTAAAATTCGCTACAATAGCCAAAAAGTCATCTTCTTTAGCTTTAAACTCTTTCAAGAGATTATCCAATTCCTGATCCGACTGGCAAACTCCCAAATATAGTCTCTGGGTCACAGAAGTGAGGCCCAATTGATCATGAGGGACTGCATAGCTGGCATTTACCAGACCGGCATAATCAAAATCATAGGGAACGGCATAAACCTGCCGATTGGCAACTGGATTGCTTTCCAGAACCTTGATGTTGTGCGTATTCTCAACTTTCCAGTCTGTATTTCCTATAGCATATTGGAAAATAGCAACTTTTGCCATGTATGTCCGCTCGACCAGCTTTTTGCTAAATCGGGCCGGCTCTATTTCATGGCTGTCATTTCTATCCGCCAATTTATCTATATGCTCAATAAGAAAACCATATACCTGCATAGGCTTTCTTTTACCTTGCGAATCAGTCAGGTTCAACTCAACTAATCTTACCTTAAAGCTGATGTCTGAAATCAGATTGAAAAGCTTATAGGCCAAATATTCCTTATAGACATATTGCTGGAATACCTTACTATTTCTGCAAGGGACTACCAATTTCAGGGTAGTTTGCCCTAGAAAATGGGATTCTTTTGATTCCTTATTTTTGAAATTTAGTTTCAAAGGAGGGAGGGTACAGTAACTCTTGCGCGAATTACCTCTTGCCCTTACACGTATGCTTTCCTCAATTTGCTCTCCATTCTCAAGTGTCAGACTGAGAGAGGCGGGAACATAGAGTTCCTTGTATTTTCCTTTCAGAAGTTGTTTGATATCAAAATCAAGCTGAATTTTCAATACCTCATCGGAGCCAAAGAGATCATAAGTCTCAGGCGATGCATGTAAGGGGAAGATTGAGCTGAAGGTAAAGGCAATACAAATTATACCTTTTACATAAAGACGTTCCATGTCCTTCTAGGTTGAATAATTACAAACACGGAGGGATAGTCTTATTAAAATCGGAGCCACTTGTTTGTACGCCTCAATGAAATTTAGGTTCAAATATTTCCCTGATTGTCAGATATTTCACATTAATTTAACTTAAAGGCCTTGTAAATAGAAGCGAAATTCGGTCCCAACCCCAACTTCACTTTCGATTTGAATAAAGCCTCCGAGGGCTTCTACCTGATTTTTAGTAATAAAAAGCCCGATTCCTTTTGCTTGCGGATGTTCGTGGAAGGTTTGAAACATCCCAAAAATCTTGTCTTTATGTAAGTTCAGGTCGATTCCCAATCCATTATCCCGGATGCTGAGTACAGGTTTTCCTTTATCGAAATAAGTTTTCAATTTAATGTGCGGTTTCCTGTCCGGATGTCGGTACTTAATAGCGTTTGAAATGAGATTTTGAAAAATGCTGTCCAGGTAGGCTGGAACATAGCTGATGTGTTTCCAGTCATTGAAATCAGGCTCGATAATCGATCCTGTTTGTGTGATATCCATACTCAGGATATCGAGGGTTCGGTTTAACACCCGATTTATACTAAGGTACTCTTTCTGCTGACTAATTTCAGTTTGAATCTCAACGACCTTGCTAAGGTGCTCTATTGTTTCTTTCAGTCGGTTGAAAGTGGTCTTCCCCATATCGAGAATTTTCTCCAACTCCTCCCTGTCTGTAGTTCGTTCGTAAAGCTCTAGTAGGAGGGTGAAATTACTGATATGAGATCGGAGGTTATGAGAAACGATATAAGCGAAATTTGAGAAACGTTTGTTCTGCTCACTTATGATTTCTATGGATTTATTTAAAGAAATCTCTCTTCTTTTTTGCTCTTCTATATCCTGGAAAATACCCCTCAGGGCAGTTACTTTTCCTTCTTCATTCTTGATGGGTTTTCCAATTGCTCTTACCCATAGTTCTCGATTTCTTTTGGTTAAAATCTTTAGCTCCAGATCGTATTCTTTGCCCTCATTAATGGCTCTTTCAACGGCTTCTGAAATAATCGGTCGGTAGTCTTGAACAAAAAAGTCCAGGGCTTCTTCCAGGTTCAACTCATAAGAAGGATCAACTTCATGAATCCTGTAGACTTCTTCGGACCAGATGGGAGTCATTTTATCTAAACAAACTTCCCATCCTCCGACACGCGCCATTTTAGCTGTCTGATTTAAGAGAAACTCTTGTTTTTCTACTTCGATTTGCGCCATCTTTCGCTCGTGGATATCACGCAAAGATCCTGCTACTCGAAGGGCCTTCCCCTCATCATCGCGGATACTCTGAGCAGAGGTTTCCATCCATTTGTATTCCCCTTTTCCCGTTAATAAACGAAGCTCAATTTTATAGTCTTTCTGTTCGTATAAATGTTCTTGGAATCTTTTTTCCATATACGCCCGGTCATTGGGATGGACCAGGCTTTTGAAATGAGCATAAGATGGATGAATCTCACCGGTTTCGTAGTCTAGTAATTTGAAGAAATTGCTGGACCACCATTCCCTACCGCTTCGTAAATCATGGCTCCAAATCCCTGCATCTATGCCGCGCACAATGAGGTTGAAATCCTCAACAGCCCGACGTTTTTCCATTTCACTGATGCGGATATCTGTGATGTTTCTGAAGGTACAATATATAAGCTGATTCTGTCTATCTGGTACCGCATTCCACTGGAAATAAACATAATCTCCATTTTTCTTTCGATAGCGACTGACAAAATCCATGGAATTTTCTTCCAGATCTATAAGACGATGAATCTCGATCAAGGTCTTTGCCTGGTCATCCGGATGGATAAAATCCCAATAAGGTACAGATAGTAACTCTTCCTCTTTATAGCCTAGTATATCTGCAAAAGCCGGATTAATTATTTTGAAATACCCATCAAATCCTGCTACCCCCATAGGATCTAGGGAATGTTGAAAGAGCCTTAGGATATGTAATTGCTCCTGCCCAGAAATGACGGTCAATTCTTGTAGGGAGTTATTTGTCAGGATATTCATAGACAAAACGGGCTTTCGGATGAATACCCATAATTATAGATAGTCCTGCCAATTTCCTTTCGAATTTTGTCTATTCCTTAAGGGAGGTAAGATTTAGGAAGAAGCTGTAAATATAAACTCTATCAACTATATATTTAATTCATAGTTGACCGGCATACCAGGAATTGAGTGCCAAAAATTTAATGATCTTTTTCTTTATATAAGGGCGAAACTTTTGCTCATGGCTTTATGGGTAGCAGCAAGTGCATCCTCATTTCCCATATCCCATAAAATCTGGTTGAAAGGTTCGGCTCGGACGGGGCCATCATATCCCAATTGGCTCAATGCTTGTAAGAAGGTTTTTAGATCAATTTCTCCCGTGGCGCCCGGCAATTCCCGCTTTCCGTCGATTTGCATATCAGCTGAAATACCAGCTCTTGCATCATTGAGGTCAACGGCAACTATATCTTTGTTTTCAAGACTTAGGATATCTGCCGCACTTTCTCCAGCACAAAACCAGTGAAAACTATCTAAAATAAAGCCGAGGTTCTCTTCATCGACAGCATCTATGAGTTCTTTTAATTCTGCCATGGTTCGGATAAAAGCATATTTATCTCGACTCATGAGGGTTTTGGGTCCTACATATTCCAAACCAAAACGAACTCCATGATGGCCAAGAATATTACTAATCTCTTTGATTCTCTTTTGGTGCAGGTCAAAATTTACCCGGTAGGTCCTATCTGCCTGAGTAGGCATAATCCAGGTATTCATTCGACTGGCACCTACTTTTTCCATAGCTTTTGCTACAGATGGTAATGCTTTAAGACCTTCTTGATACATTGCTTCATCTTTTCGGAAATCCAAAGGGAGGCCTGCTGATCCCCAAGTGATACCTTTTTCTTTCATTTTTTCCACCATCTCAGTTGTTTGGCTGGCATTCATCGAGAGAAGATCATTGGGATTGCAGGTCATGGCTTCGAAGCCATATTTGATAGCATAATCCAGCACCTCCATTTGATTGCCAGAGACTCCAATAGAGCCGGCATTTAGAGACATCCTGAATTTTCTTTTTACTGGGGAGGAGAATAAGGAGGTAAGAGACATTCCAATTCCAATTATAGCAGTAGTCTGGGTAGCGATAAATTTCCTGCGGTTAAGCATAGTTTCTTAAATAATTTAAGCTAATATCGAATAAATCAAGCAAGTTTACTAACTTGATTTTTCTCTAAAAAACTCAAAAACTACTGCATGCAGATCATAGAAAATTCTACAGAGTATGATGCCATTATAGTTGGCTCAGGTGCGGGTGGCGGAATGGCAGCCCATATGCTAGGAAATGCCGGCCTTAAAGTGGCAGTTGTGGAAGCAGGTCCTTATTTTGATCCCAAAGATGAGGAAACGCGTACCCAATTAAAATGGCCCTGGGAATCTCCCCGTAGAGGTGCCAGTACAAACCGGGCTTTCGGCGATTTCGATATGTCTTGGGGAGATTGGAAAGTGGAAGGTGAACCCTATACCCATGAAGAAGGCACCAAATTTATGTGGTGGCGTGCCCGTATGCTCGGGGGACGTACCAATCACTGGGGAAGAATTTCTCTTCGTTTCGGCCCTACCGATTTCAAGCATAAAGATGTGGATGGGCTAGGCGAAAATTGGCCCATCAGTTATGATGATATCAAGCCTTATTATGACAAATTGGATAAGCTGGTTGGAGTATTTGGCTCCAATGAAGGCCTCCCAAATGATCCGGATGGATTTTTCCTGCCGCCTCCTAAACCTCGACTCCATGAACTCTATTATATAAAGGCTGCAAGAAAAGCCGGAGTAAGAGTGATCCCAAGTCGTCTATCTATTTTGACGAAAAAACTCAACGATGATAGGGGGGTTTGTTTTTATTGTAGCCAATGTGGACGTTCATGTACTCAGTACGCTGATTTCTCAGCAAGTTCCGTCTTTGTTATCCCCGCTAAAAATAGCGGTAGGATTGATCTCTTCACCAATTGTATGGTAAAGTCTGTAACTACGAATAGTGAAGGTCGTGCTACCGGAGTTTCTTATATCAATAAAACCGATAGGAGAGAGTATCAGTTGAAAGGAAGAACGGTGGTGCTGGGGGCTTCAGCTTGTAGTTCCGCACGTATCTTGATGAATTCGAAAAGTACCCAACATCCTAATGGATTGGGGAATAGCAGCGATGTCGTTGGAAGGTATTTGCATGATTCAACTGGGGGGGGACGTGCAGCTTTTGTACCGCAATTGATGAATCGTAAAACCTACAATGAAGATGGAGTAGGAGGAATGCATGTATATTCTCCCTGGTGGCTGGATAATAAAAAGCTGGATTTCCCGAGAGGATATCACATCGAAATTTGGGGAGGAATGGGAATGCCGAGCTATGGCTTTGGTTTCAACCACACTGACTTTAATAAATACATAGGTGGTGAAATAGGAGGTTATGGAGATAAACTGAGAGAAGATGCCAAGCGCTTCTATGGAGCTGTCATAGGTCTTTCGGGTAGAGGGGAAGCTATTGCTCGATATGACAACCGTTGTACGATCGATCCAAATGTAGTTGATCAATGGGGAATCCCGGTATTAAAGTTTGATTACAAATGGTCGGATTATGAAAGGTATCAGGCCCGTCATATGCAAAAAACCTTTGAGGAGATTTTTGATGCGATGGGAGCTCATGTCCTGGGAGATACCCCTGGCAAAGATCAGGATTACGGTCTTTTAGCTCCGGGCCAAATTATCCATGAGGTAGGTACAACTCGTATGGGAGATAACCCTAAGACATCCGTTACCAATAAGTATAGTCAGCTCCACGATTGCGACAATGTCTTTGTCGTTGATGCAGGAGTATTTACTTCTCAGGCTGATAAGAATTGTACCTGGACCATTATGGCCCTCTCTATGCGTACTTCAGAGTATATCATTGATCAAATGAAAAAACAGAACATCTAGTTATGGACAGAAGAGAATCACTTAAAAATATATTGCTCGGCACCATAGCAGGTGCAACAGTTGCGGGGGCAGCCACTTCATGTGAATCACCTGCTGAGGTTAAGGAACAAGAAACTCAGCTAAGCAAGGAATACTATGGTAGAACACCGGAAGAAATCAAGCATGACAAAAAGGTCATGGAAGAAATCTTTCTAGTAGAACATGAATTGGCAACCATAGCGGTTCTTTGTGATATCATTTTACCAGCAACTGCAACGGCAGGTTCTGCTACGGATGCTGGAGTTCCCGAATTTATTGAGTTTATCGTCAAGGATATTCCCAACCATCAATTGCCTATCAGAGGGGGACTGATGTGGTTGGATGGAGAGTCCAATCTTCGCTTTAATAAGTTATTTAAAGCTGCTACCCCTGAGGAGCAACTTCAAATTGTTGATGATATCGCTTATCCCGATCCAGACAACAAGAAGCCTGAAATGGCTTATGGGATCAAGTTTTTCAATTTGATGAGGAATTTGACGATGACAGGATATTATACAACCCGAATGGGTTTTGATGATCTGGGATATAAAGGGAATGTTCCCAATGTTTGGAATGGAGTTCCTGCAGATGTTCTGGCTGAACATGATGTCGATTATGAGCCCGAATGGATTGCCAAATGTGTTGATATTGCTAAGGCAGGTACAAAGGCAGAATGGGACGATAAGGGAAACCTCATTACCTAAAAAAATTGTAGGGGCAGATTAGAGCTGCCCCTACATGTTTTACCTTAACGCAAACTGGCTAATCTCCTTTATTTCAATTTATTGTAATATCCTACTTGTCCCACTACATTAATTCTCAGTGTTTTTCAAACCAAACCTTTTTTTGCTTATAGTCCATACTGAGTTTGTAATGCTTTAGAATTCCATTTCCCATATTGCCTGCACGGATCTCCATTGGGACCTCAGATTTTTTACTTTCCAGATCAGCAAAAAGATTTCTCTTTTGCGGAATATTCCAATTATGTAATTGCAGGGAATGAGCTGCCAGGCTTTTCACCTTTTTTTCTCCTCCATAGCCCAAGCTCGTTTTATCAGCTAATTCTTTAAGCTGCCGTTCAAGCTTCAGCTCTTTAATCGCTTCCTTATAAAGCGTCAATGATTGATTATACCCAGTGTCCAGGGTAACACGTATTTTTCTACCATTTATTCTTAACTCATCTATCAGGGGAAAACTTCCTTTGTCAATAAACTGAAGATTCATGGCTAGAACCCCTTTTTTCCCTTCAGGATAAATCTCATGCTCCGGAGGAAAGAAGTGAATTTCCTTCTGCTTATAATCGATTTGGAAGGCATTGTCTTGGAGGAAATTATGTCCCAAAATTCCGTGTATTGGCATCCCCATTTTCTGTGAAATAGGTTTGAGGTCAAATCCCAGAAAAAATTTCCGGCTTTCAGGCATATCTCCCAATCTTAGTTTGAGGGGAGAAGGAAGGCTTATTTCTATAGGCTGATTTTCTCCTACCTCCTGTTTACCCAAAGAGAATTGCACAAAGCTCAACCTTTCTGCCAGTTCTCGATCTATCACACAAGGATCGGTCCCTGTATCCAGGATAAAATTATAAGGACCTATACCTTTTAAATAGGCTTTAACTATGATGACGTCTCTTTCAAATTCGAAGGAATGACTATAGATTTTATCAATTTTGGTTGTACCGGGTAGATGAAGGACAATCAGGATCAGGATTACCAGTAAGTTGATTCCCAAGAGGAATCCTAATAGTTTGACGATCTTCAATAGCATATAGCTGGTTTTACCAGCTAAGATGAAAAAGTAGAGCAAAAAGTTGCATGCAAAGAAAAATCCGCCTGCCGGAAACAAGCGGATCATATTTTTTTCCCTAAAGGGAGATCCTTTATTCAAGTAAAAAAAGAAAAATCAGGTGGCTTTCTTAAGTAATCCTGCAACAAAAAGTAGGACTACTGCACCCCCAACTGCTGTAAGAATACTTGGGACGCTAAGTCCACCGGTTTGTGCGCCAGCTATTCCCAATTGAGGGGCAAGCCAACCACCAAGAAAACTTCCAAGGATACCGACGATGATATTTCCAATCGTGCCGAATCCTCTTCCTTTCATGATCTGTCCGGCTATCCAGCCTGCTACGGCGCCTAAGATAAGCCAGATGACTAAACTAGTGAGATCCATGATGTAAAAAATTTAGAGTTAGAAGGTATAGAACATTCCAAAGACTGAGTATATAAATTATCCATAGCTAGCCGGAATAAAAAATTTTATTTGGCATTTTCGAATAAAAGTTTTCGATGATCTGAGCTACTTCATAGACAAAAAATGCTGTGGCTATGGATTCTTGTTCCCATTTTGCAGAATAAATTTAATTGAGATCAATATCTAATCTATTTGCTATGCGTCCACTCTTAAGCATAATTTGCCTCCTGGGCTTGATGGCCTCTGCAACCGCACAAAATACACCTGTAAACAAGGCCAATTATTCTCTGGCAGCCAGATTTTCTCCCGATAATCTGAAGAGAATGGTTTTTTCTACTTCTGTAGATCCGCATTGGCTCAAAAACAGCAATCGATTCTGGTATACCTATGAAACCAGTGAAGGAAAATTCTATTACATCGTAGATCCGGCAAGAAAGAGTAAAACCCAGATGTTTGATCGAGATGAATTAGCTGCAGAGATGACTCGACTTACTGGCGATCCTTTCGATGGCAAACACCTTAATATTGAAAAACTGAAATTTATCAAGGATGAGACCCATATCATGTTTGAGGTAAAAAGTAAGTTGGTAGAAGTAGAAGCTGAGGAAGAAGGGGATTCTCAGGATAGCGATAAGCGAAAAAATAAAAAGAAAAAGATGGAAGCCAAGGTCTGGTATTTTGAATACAATCTTGCCAATGGGGAGTTACGACTACTAGATGATTATGAAAAACCTAAAAAAGATAAAAACTGGGCCTCCATTTCGCCTGACAGCTCTGTTGTCCTTTTCGCCCGCCAGCATAATCTCTACTGGATGGATATGGAAAACTATCTAAAGGCAAAAAAGGATGAAAAAGATACGACTATTGTAGAGAATCAGTGGACTGAGGATGGAGAGCAATATTATAGCTATGCAAGTATCCGTAGAGGGCAAACCAATGTGGATCTAGAGAAAAATAAGGATAAAAGACAAAGGGTATTTGTCAGCTGGTCCCATGATAGCAAGAAATTTGCCATGGTCCGGACCGATAGCAGAGAAGTAAAACCCCTTTGGGTGATTAATTCGACTGCTAATCCCAGGCCTACCTTGGAAACTTATAAGTACCATATGCCTGGAGAAAAAGAAGCGCCCAAGCCTGAGCTATTGGTCTTTGACATTGGAAGCAAGGGTATTCAGAAGATAGATACTGATACTTTCCCCAATCAATCCATTGGCCTTTTGTATGCTCCTCGTTTAAAGAAGAATCGCGATGACGAACAGAGACCTGCATTATGGCTTTCTTCGAGCTCTGATAAACTCTATTTTGCCCGTACCAGCCGTGATCTCAAGCGCATAGATATCTGTGTGGGTGATGTTACAAATGGGGAAAGTGAGGTAGTTGTTGAAGAAAGACTTAATACCTATGTGGAGATGGCTAGCCCTGCTTTGATCAATGATGGAGAAGAGCTGATTCAATGGTCAGAACGAGATGGCTGGGCACACCTTTATCTATACGAGGGAAATGGAACGCTCAAAAATCAAATTACCCGTGGCCCCTGGCATGTAGAAAGTATAGAAGGAGTAGATGAAGTAAATCGTTGGGTATATTTTCGGGCAAATGGGAGAGAAAAAGGAGAAGATCCTTATTATCAGCATCTGTATAGAGTCAATTTTGATGGAAGTGGCTTAAGGCTTCTTAACAAGGGGAACTATGATAATCGTGTGAGTCTGAATGATGATGAGACCTATTTCGTCAGCAATTATTCTCGGGTAAATACAGTTCCTCAATCGGATCTATTTGACAGGAGTGGTAATAAGCTTATGGCCCTCGAAACAGCTGACTTCTCTATGCTTTTCGAAGCAGGATATAAATTTCCAGAGCCTTTTAAAGCTAAAGCTGGGGATGGCATCACGGACATTTATGGGGTAATGTATAAGCCTTTTGATTTTGATAGTACCAAACTTTATCCTCTGATTGAGTATGTCTATCCCGGCCCCCAAACAGAGGCTGTTAATAAGACATTCTCCTCAAGAATGAACCGGACCGATCGCATGGCGCAATTGGGTTTCATTGTCATCACCTTAGGAAATAGGGGAGGCCATCCAGATAGGAGCAAGTGGTATCACAATTATGGATATGGAAATCTGCGCGATTATGGACTCGAAGATAAAAAAGTGGTTGCCGAACAAATCGCCTATCGCCATGACTTTATTGACATCAACAAAGTTGGAATCTTTGGCCACTCTGGGGGGGGCTTTATGTCGACAGCTGCAATGCTGGTTTATCCTGATTTCTTCAAAGTAGCTGTATCCTCTTCCGGTAACCATGACAATGCGGTTTACAATCGCTGGTGGAGTGAAAAGCATCATGGAGTAAAAGAGATTACTGATGATGAAGGCAATGTCAGTTTCAAATATGACATTGATAAGAATCCTGAGCTTGCCAAAAATCTAAAAGGAAAGTTAATGATTACTACGGGAGACATCGATAATAATGTCCATCCGGCTGGTACCCTTCGCATGGCGCAAGCCCTTTTAAAAGCCAATAAGCGATTTGACTATTTTGTCTTTCCGGCTGCTCGTCATGGCTATGGTAGCATGACAGAGTATTTCTTCTGGCTAAAGGCGGATTATTTCACTCGACATCTTATGGGAGATAAGACGGAAAGGCCGACCGATATTTTGGAAATGAATATGGGGAAAGCAATGAATAGGTAACCTGCTGCTGTGTTGGCGTGTTGGAGTTGGAAATTTTTTATCAGCATGACCTTACTCCAATACCCCAACAGGTTTCATCTTATTTGCCCATCCAAATTCTCCTTATTAATATCCATGATCTCCCCAGCGATTTGCAAGAGCTCAGGGGAAGCATTCGCACGAGAAAGAACATGTCTTTCAGCGACTTGACGGAAAAAGGGAGGCATTCTTTCCACATATCTTTGCATACCGCCTAAATCATCTTCTGCGGCATAGTGGATACCTTTTATTTCTGAATAAAGTAAACGAGTAAGGCACATGGGACAGGGCTCCAATGAGGAAAAGAGCCTAAGTCCATTATTTTTATTTTTTAAGGGCCCTTTAAGGTAAGATTCCCATCGGTTGAGGACCACCATTTCGGCATGAAGGTCAGATCGATAGGCTGGTTGAAAGCTATGGTTGTGGCCATGTATCAAGACATCTCCCGCTTCATCAATCAACGCAGCACCGACGCCAAAATTCCCTTCAGAAACCCCCTCTAATGCTTCAATACAGGTCAGCCAGACATAGGGATCGTCTGCCAGCTTCCATTTGCCTGCCCACGCCAGGAGCTGAATTTTCTTTTCCTCTATATCGTGCAAAGAGTTGGGAATAGCTTCAAGAATTTCGATGCCCTTAGTTGGTATGTCTGCATTTAGCAAGACGGGTTTTATCATGCCTTATTTTTTTGTAAATATACCCCAGATGGAATTAAGAACATGAAAAAAATTGAGACCCAGGTGGGAATCATTGGGGCCGGACCGGCAGGATTGTTATTAGGACAGATGCTTTTTAATCGAGGGATAGGCTCGGTGATTATAGAGAAAGAAAGTAGGGAAACAATTGAAAATCGGGTACGTGCAGGAGTTTTGGAAGCAAGAGCGGTAGAGACTTTTGTGACCGAAGGAGTAGGAGAGCGTTTGCTCAAAGGGCGAATGCTACATAAAGGAATAAGCATTGCTTTCGATGGAAGGATAGAAAGACTTGATTTTGAATCCCTGATGGGAGAAGGTGTAAGTCTGTACGGGCAAAGAATGATCTCACGGGACATGATTGGGGTCTTACTGGCGAATGGGCAGGAAATACATTTTAAATCAGAAGCAAAGGAGCTAAGAAAACTGGAGGATAAGCAAGCAGAAATAATCTTTGAGAAAGATGGCCAGCAGTATATGCTGATTTGCGATTTTATTGCCGGATGTGATAGTTATGAGGGTTTGGGGCAAGCGAGTATTCCTCAGGCAGCTCGTAACTCTCAAAAATACTTATATCCTTATGGTTGGTTGGCTTTGTTAGTTGAAGCAGCTCCTACTTTCGATCAGGTGCTTTATGCCCATCATAGCAGGGGATTTGCACTTGCAAGCATGAGAAGTCCTGAACTGAGCAGGCTCTATCTACAATGCAATCCAGCAGAAGATCCCTTTAAAAGGAGTGATGAGGAGATTTGGGAGGAACTGGATGAGAGGATTGGGAAGCAATTGAATCGAGGTAAAATATTGAGTCGTGCTGTTACTCCCATGCGAAATGAATACGATGAATGCATGAGCTATGGCCGGCTCTTTCTGGCGGGAGATGCAGCTCATATTGTCCCACCAACAGGTGCGAAGGGCTTGAATCTGGCCGTAGGGGATGTGCGGGTACTGGCGAAAGGCCTCGAAGATTATTTCAAACTTGGGAAAGGGGAGGTTTTAGAAAATTATGCGGCAATTTGTCTGGATCGGGTGCTGAAAGTGCAAAGTTTTTCCTGGTGGATGACAAATAGTTTTCATGTAGGGGAAAATCATTCTTCCTTTGACCTCAGTATGCAAATAGCAACCCTCAATCATCTTTGTACATCTGATGCAGCGGCTAAAGCTTTTGCAGAAAATTACCAGGGATTGCCTTATGCCTATTGAGTTTTAGCGAACCTTTTGCCTTTTTCGCAGTCCTTCAAGGAGGATCAAACAGGGAACGGAAACACATGGAAGTAAATTTACTAGACATTCTGGTCATGTTGAGCCTTGCACAAGGCTTCATTTTTGGTTTTGTCCTTCTATTTTCTCCCATATTTAAAGGTAGTCCCAATAAATACCTGGCATATTCCATCATCATGATTTCCATCATAGGCATGAATCAATGGCTGAGTGATTGGGGTTTTGATGATCAATACTATTTTATAGATTATTTCGGGGATGATGTTCCCTGGATACTTTTGGTCTTTGTGCCTATCTTATTTTTCTTCCTGAAAATCACCGATCATCCCTGGGGAAAACGTAGGGAATTCCTTTTGCTTAGCATCCCTTTCGGCATATACGTTATCCTCAATCTTATCATTAATTTTGAGTATGATTTTCAGTGGTATTCAATGCCCGGAATGAAAAGCTTCCGCTATTGGGTGTATTTTACAGAATTTTATCTGAGCCCTCTTTATAGCCTCGTTCTATGTATTATTAGCTACTTCATTATCAGGCAGGCGAAAGTTCCTCAGGAGGAGAAAATATGGATTCAAAGAATTTGGTATTTTTTCTTGCTACTCGTTATTCTTTGGTTGATTGTTAGCTTTATCCCTCCAGAATTTATTCAAATTGATTATGCCTTTACCTATGGGCTTTGGTTAGCTATTTCATTTTTCATTTACTGGATGACTTACAAAGGGCTCTACCAATTGAGACTGGTTCAGGATAAGGCTTTGCTAAAGAAACTTTTCCATGAAGATACGACGGATCCACATAGCCGGCCTGTAATTGAGCCAAAGGTAACGGTAAATAATCCCACCTTTGACAAAAACAACCATTACCTCCTTGAACTGGATCGTTTACTTTCTGAAGAAAAGATATTCCTTGATCCGGATTTAAGCAGGGATCAGGTGGCCGAAAGATTGGGCATAAGTTCTGGCTATCTTTCCCAAATCATCAATACGGCTACTTCTACCAATTTTACTAGTTATATCAATCAGCATAGGGTAGAAGAGGTCAAGAAAACGATTCTTGATCCCGAATCTCAAAAGTACAGTCTGTTGGCAATCGGTCTGGAGGCCGGCTTTAAATCCAAATCCGCCTTCTACACAACCTTTAAAAAACAGACAGGAAAAACCCCCACAGAGTTCAAAAAAACGCATACATAGGTTCTCATTTCTCAGGTTTTAACAATCCAAAACCCCTTCTCGCTTGAGATAAGCCACCTTTGAGACATCGAGGGTATCTATTACGGAAAACTTAAACCTTATCTCATGCAGAACAAATGTTTGCTGGCACTCGGCCTTTTTATCCTGGCCTTTATTGCCCACACAAAATCCCAAAATGATTCCCAAAACTTCCCGCTTAAGATTTCGGTGCTGGACGAAAGCATCACTTTTCCGAGTTTCAACTTCCTTTCTTACGAATATAATCCTGCCTTTCTGATCGGTACGGAATATAAGTTGAAGGAAAATCCCAGTTCTGAATGGTTCGTGGCCGGAAACCTGGGCTTTCTTCATCATAAAGAGATGCAGACAGCAATTTTTCTTACTACAGAATTTGCTTACCGTAGATACTTTGGTCCCCTCAGCTTAAGAATAGGATTAGGACCCGGTTATCTTCATGGATTTGCTACGGGACCTGTTTATCGGGTAGAAAATGGGAACTATGAAGAAATAGGTAATAGTGGAACTCCCTATTTTTTGGTTTCTGCAACAGCCGAAATAGGCTACAGGCTAGGGGAGGACAGATACAGTCCGGAGTTATTTATCACCTGGTCAAATAATGTCGAACTCCCACTCAATGCTTATACCACTGCTCATCAACTGGTCGGTATCGGTATCAAAGTTTACCCTTTCAACAAAAACCACTAATCCAGAAATCATGAAAAAATACCTCATAATAATCCTTTCCCTCCTGAGTTTGTATGCTTGTGAAACCGATGATGTTGTAGCTCCAGCAACCTATAGTTGTCGGCTAACGGGTACAGATAATACAGATACTCACCCAAATAAGGCCGATTTTGACAGAGCCCTGGAAGAGATTGCATCCATTTCTATAGGGGTACAAGTTTCCATAAGAGATAAAAACGGCCTTTGGTACAATAATGCTATAGGTAAAGCAGATATCCCCAATGACGTTGCTCTGGAAGCCTGTACAAAGACCATGGTAGGGAGTATTTCCAAAACCTTTACCGGGGTACTCATCATGCAATTGCAGGAAGATGGAATTTTATCCGTGGATGATATGCTGAGCGATTGGTTGGATGAGTCAGTAATAGGAGAGATCGAAAATGCAGACCAGGTTACGCTAAGGCACTTGCTCAATCACACCAGTGGTATCAAGGATTACCTGGGAATCAAGCAATATATCAATGCTTTGAATACCTCATACCTTTTGGAAACACAGGAAGAGAAATTGCGCTACATATACGGAAAAAAGGCTGAATTACCAGTTGGGGAAAAGTACTCTTATTCTAATACTAATTATGTATTACTGGGTTTAGTGATTGAAAAAGCTCGGAATATGACCCTCTGGGATGCCGTGGATACCTATATCGTACAACGCTTAGGTCTTGAAAATACCCAGATGGGAACACATGAAAAGCCCATTCCTGAAGGAACTGCTAGGCCCTACAGAAATATCAGTGGAAGGAGATTTGAAGATGTGATGCATCTAGCTGTTTCTGATGCGGCAACGGGTGATGGAGGGATCGCCAGTAATATGCAGGACCTCAATCTTTTCTTCATTGGCCTTTTCAATGGGCAATTGATGTCTGAGGCAGCCTTCAAACAGATGACAGACTCAGAGCTCCTGATTGTAGGGGAGGGGGAAGAGGATTTTCCTCAATGGCCGGATGAGGCCTATGGTTTAGGAATTAGTCTTTGGAATACTCCTATCGGACCTGCATATGGTCATACAGGTTCTACCTCAACTTATGAAGCTTACAGTTTTTACTTCCCGGATACCGGAATTTCTATATCTATCGGCTACAATGCGGCCGAAGGAAATGGGCTTGGGAATATGCAACGAGCTTTCCGACAAGAGTTGTTTAGGATCGTCTCGGAATAAATAACATCAAAATGAAAGGTCGCCTCTGGGCGGCCTTTACTCTTTTACCCAATTTATATCTGCATTTACAAAAGTGGACTTATTAATTTCCTTTCTCAGGCCTTTTAATGTTTCAAAGGGACCATCAAGCAGGAAGATATTCACCAACCAGGCAGGTAATCCTCCCGGATCAGCTAAAGACTGGTAAGTTATTTTTAACTTTCCGGAAGCTATGGGTTCTATCGTCCACTCTGTATCTACCTGAGCTAAACGGACGAAACCTTCTTTTTCAGGGATAAAAGAAGGAGCTGATTTTTGCTTAATGATTACAGTACCGTCGCTTTTCTGTTGAGCAGTAGTTGCACTTATTCCATCCCTATCTGAAAGAGGCCAGGGCATAGAAACTGTATAGTAGGTCCAGGCTCCTTGGGGAACACTACCTTTAAGCTTTTTGGTGCTGCTGAGTTTGTATACCCAATTAGGATAGTTGGAGGCAGTAGTGAGTATTGCCGCTACAGTGCTAGTTCGAGCGTCCAGGTTCATATAGGCTTTAAATTCTTTGAGATTTTTTTCTCCTACGGTACGCGTATAAATGGTAATCCCATCTTTTTCCTTCTCTTTTTTCCAGGAGGATTGGGCAAAAGAAGAAAAGAAAAGAAAGCTGCTTATGAGAAAAACAATAGATCTCTTCATGTTTTGATTGTTTGTTGAAAGAACTCTTTAATAGGGGAAAAGTTGGTTGGAAAAGGTAAAAATTTCCAGACTTCGAGATTGTCAAATCTGTATGTATATTGAATCCTCAGCAGATATTATGGAACGCATCACAAAAGAACTAAGTATAAAAGGGGTACCTATCAAGGTTCACGGCATTTCTACCGGTTTAATCAGCCTAAAAGAGAAGGCAGTTAATGTAAAAAATCCCGGTATGCTGAGCCTCCTTCCCACCTTTTTCAGCAAGAAATTTGCTCCAATGATGCCGATTTGGTGTTGGGTGGTGCAGCATCCAGAGGGAAATATTCTGATTGACTTGGGCGAAAACAGTAAAGTACATAATCCGAATTATTTTAAGGTATTGGATGCTGTTTCCAGTTATTATTTCCGCACGCAAATGAAGTTTGATGTTAAGCGGGAAGATGAGTTGGACATGCAATTGAAAGAACTGGGCTTGACACCGGCGGACATTGATCGAGTGGTTCTTACCCATTTACATTTGGATCATACAGGTTGCCTTGAGTATTTCCTCAATCATTCCATTGAAATCAATAAGCTAGAAAATGAGAAGCCGGAAGGTGTATTCCCTCAACTCTTTCCAGAAGGATTTTCTCCTATTTATGTAGAACTGGATGAAGCCTATGAGGTATTTGGAACTTGCAGGTATTTGACGGAGGATAAATCCATGCTTATGGTTCCAACTCCCGGGCATAGCTATGGGCATAGCTCGATTTTGCTTAAAACGGATCAGGGCGAAATCCTCTTTGCTGGGGATGCGGTTTATTATGAAGAACAACTGGCTGCGGACAGATTTTCGGCTACAGTTGCTAATAAGGAAATGAGCATCGCGAGCATAGGCAAAATCAAGGAATATGCACGTACACATAAGATGGTTTTTTTGCCCTCTCATGATCAGGATGCGATACGGAAGTTGGAGAAAATGGAGTATTTAAAAGGATAGATATTTACAAGATGCGTGCTAGGCTAATTATTTTCTTACTCTTGCTCCCCTTGATCGGTTTATCTCAGCAAGATGTTTGTTCCCCAAGTAGTAAAATCCAGCTCAAACAAGACTTGGCGCAACATCTTATTGACCTAAAAATCAATAAACTAGAGTATTTTATGGGGCCTGATTCTACAGGACAGAATTCAGTACTACTGGCTCGATACATCAGAGGGACTACAGGAAATAGTGTTTGGGGAGAATTTAGAGGCAGATGGGAGGAAGTATTCCAGCAGGCTTATTATTCCTTTAATAAGAGAAATTTAATTGATACGATACTGTCCTTTAATGCAGATCGGACAAAAATTAACACCTCTAAGTACTTTTCATATGATGCTGATAATCAGTTAATAAAAAAGAAACTAATCTAGCCAAGTGGTGGCACACGAACCTATACATACTGCTGTAGCACAACTGATAATGGGGTGCTGATGGAGTTTGAAATCTATACAGATAATTCCCCAAAGAGAGAAAGCGATTGCTCATATTACCCGGGCGGCTTATGATTATTTTTGTTCATAAAATAAATCCTCCCTCAGG
This sequence comes from Bacteroidota bacterium, assembly GCA_039819665.1. Classification (GTDB taxonomy): domain Bacteria; phylum Bacteroidota; class Bacteroidia; order J057; family J057; genus JAWPMV01. The sequence continues at coordinate 407 of JBCBRM010000050.1, read as the reverse complement.
AGGTCTGAGGAAGGAATACCCATTCGTTTGGTAAAATCTTTATTTCGCTGGTAATCCAAATGAAATTACTTCCAATACCCTTAGGTTTTCGTCTACCTGATCATGCGCTTTGTCAAATCGCACCATAAAGGCCTGACTTAAGATTTTATCCAGATTTCCCTGATCATATAAATTCATTAGGCTAGGTATTAATAATAAGGACTTCTTTTTTCTGTACTGGTCCTCCCGATCAAATACAGCTTGCGCATATTGTTTCCTAAGCACTACTTTTTCATAGGATGTGCTATTTGCTGCCAGACTCTTTTCCATTTCATCTAATAAATCCAATTCCAATTCAAGGACATTGACCTTCCTATTTCTCAAGCCCTTTCTTGCTCTCGAATTACCTTGAAGGACTTTTGTATATA
>JBCBRM010000049.1:0-72511 GCA_039819665.1 Bacteroidota bacterium | reverse complement strand
TTTGTTTCTTCTTGTTTTGGCTTCCAGTTACAGGACGCCAGCAAACAAATCAGACCCAGGATAGAGATTATTTTATTCATAGCAACAGTAGTGTTTCCCAAAATAGAATTTATATCCGTTTTTTCGTAGTGTTGAAATAAACATCTAAGGTCATTGAAAAACCCGACTCAGCAGGATTGCTTGTCGGGCTATCAAATCATCTCACCAAATAATCTTTAAGTCGTCACATATCGCTCCCAGCGTTTTCTTATTAAACTCATAAAAGCCGGATAAACGATACTATGTCTGAATGGCTTTATCAAAGCCATATAAAACCTTCCAAAGCCTCCTTTCGGTTTCACATAGACCGCCATTTGAATGGTATAGAGCTTTTCTTTTAATGGAACTCTCCCTAAGTGAAGGGCCGCATGAACCGTAGCATTTTCAATTTCAGATAAGGATTCATTCTCTTCATTGTAAACTGGTGTAAACTCAGCATCTCCTGGCTCTGGGAGATCTTTGACTGAGAGTTTATTAGCAGAAGCATATCTTTCTCTAATACTTCCCTCTTTTAGCAATTCTTTCTCCCGCATCTCTTTATCCCAACCAAATACCTCTCCCAGAAAAAACCGGAGCTTGAATAAAAAGCCGGCTGGTCCCTTTTGCTCAAGATCTTCCATAGCTGTCCTTATTACTGTCTGAAAATTGCTTAACTGATGCTCAGATTCTAGCTCAACCGGAAATCGCCAAACATCTTCTATTTCAAAATCCTTGAGAAGCTCATGGGAAATCCAGTCATGTTTGTAGTGTTCAGATTTATTGATTTGCATGTGAAGTGGTTTTAGTGAATAGCTATTTTAGATACGAAAATTCCAATTCATAGTTTCAGTAATTTCTGAAACTACAAACATTACCCTAATTACAATCCCACTTTTTCATAGACTATGATGTGAAAAACATAGAGAAATCTTAATTTAAGCTCAGAACATTTGGGCCGTTGAATTTCTCAATCTTAAACCTGATCGTAATACTTGGCAGCATACAGGGCTTCCTCCTGGCACTGGTATTCCTCACGAATAAACAATTCAATAAAAAGAGCAATCAGTTTCTGGCTATTCTGATTTGCACGCTCTCTATGCCCAACCTGATCAATGCCTTGCAGGAGCTACCCATTGGGGCAGAATACCCCATACTAGAATTCCTCCCACTTTATCTCCTTTTCCTCATTCCTTTTAGTCTGTACTATTATATCCAATACCTGACCGAACCGGATTACAGATTTAGTAAGAAAGAATATCTCCTATTAATTCCTGCATGTATCCAATTGATCTTCCAATTGTACTTGCTGGGCCTTTATTTGACTGATTCACCTATATTGAGCGAAGGGAATCGCTTCCTCTGGATTTGTAATTCCTTGTTTGAAGCTGGCTCTATGACAGCCACTTTCGTAGTCCTTGTACTAGTTATACGGAAGCTGAATCGCTATGAAGCCAGGCTGGTTGAAAATTATTCAAATCTTGAGAGTCAGAGCTTAAGCTGGCTCAAGAATACTATGATAGTAAGTCTTTTGTTATGGGCGTGTTGGTTTATTCCTTTTGTTTCAGGTTACGGGGCGGAAAGCAGAGCGTATTATTATCCCCTTTTTCTCGGACAAGCTTTCATTTCCTATTGGCTGGGATACGCTATGTATAGTCGAAGGGATATCTTTGAAAAGAATGAAATCCTCAGTGAAGAAGCGAAATTAGAAACACCGGTATCTGAACTTTCACAAAAGACGGATGAACATTACCAAAATCTTCTGTCATTAATAGAGGAGGAAAGGCTATTCAAAAATCCTGACATCAGCATGACTCTGCTAGCCGCGAAGATGAAACTTAGCAACGGCTACCTTTCCCAAATCATCAACCAAAAAGAAGGCAAGAATTTCTTTGATTTTATCAATGGATATCGGGTAGAGGAAGTAAAAAGAAATCTTGCTGATCCTAATTTTGACCACTTCAGCATTTTAGGAATTGGATTGGAGGCAGGTTTTAAATCAAAATCTACCTTCAATGCTGTATTCAAGAAAATGACAGGGCATACGCCGACTGCCTATAAAAAGTTACTCACTGCAAAGGAAAATAAGTCTAAACACCTTAACTAGATAAACTCGGACTTCTTTAATGCGTCCGATTCTCTCATATGTTATGCATTCAGACGCTTGGCCCTTGAGTATTTGGGATATTTAAGCATATTCTTTTACAACAACACAATTAAACTTTACTCATGAAAATGTCTGCTTTGGAATATTGGTGGAGAGAAGCTACAGGAGCTTTGTATGATTATTTCTTCTACGCCAGTATCGTTTTTGTTGTCTTTTACATCATCCTCAGAAAACCTCTTTGGTACAGAAAAGTCCAGAAGAAGATGCCGAAACTTAGTGATTACGGCAGAGACATTATGTTTTCGATTATTTCGGTAACCATTTTTGCGACGGTAGCGTTGACTACTTTCCGATTTTTAGGGGAATATGTCAACACCTATAAGGATATAGAAGAATATGGGATGGTATATTACATTTTCACCTGGGTGTATATGTTCTTTATCCATGACACCTACTTTTACTGGATGCACCGTATGATGCATTTGCCCCAACTCTTCAAGCATGTCCATCTGGTCCACCACAAATCAACCAACCCTTCTCCCTGGACGGCTTATGCCTTCCATCCGTTTGAGGCTTTTCTGGAAGCCATGATTATTCCTATTCTGGCTTTTGGATTGCCATTACACAGATATGCGATCGGCTCTTTCCTTTTGTTCCAAATCATGTATAATGTTTATGGACACCTGGGATTTGAGATCTATCCAAAAAATTTCCACAAGACCTGGATTGGCAGGTTTATCAATACTTCAGTCGCACATAATCTTCACCATAAAAGATTCAGAGGAAACTATGGTCTGTACTTTCTGACCTGGGACAGATGGATGGGAACGGTTAGAAATGATTATGATAAGACCTATGAAGAAACTACAGCTCCCGAAAAGAAAGAGGAAGTACCGGTAGCTGTTTAATTTGGGTATAATGTTATTGATTTATAAATCAATGAGGGCGACTTAGGTCGCCCTTTATTTTTGGAACCCACCGCCTCATGCCCTCACTCCTTTGAACGAGTCGTCCAATGAAGTGCGCGGCAGGCCAGGAGGTTTGTGGATTGAGTTCCTGCCTTTGTTTGCATATGAAAGGGGGAGCTTTGCCCGTGCGGAGGGGTCAATAATTCGAACTGATATACTTATCCAACTCCTCTAATATTTCTGGAAAATTCCTTCTCCCGAAGCCTACACGAATGTGCTTGTCGCCAAATTCAAACATCTCTGCCGGTAGGGCCATGATTCCCACTTTTTGGACAAGTTTCTCACTGAAATCCATACTACTTTCCTTTATATGGAGTTGTGCGAAAGCAATTGATCCAGCTTTGGGTGAAACAAAAGAAATGAGCTCGGCATGCTTATGCTGGAAAGCCCTGAAATAGGTGATATTCTTTTCAATCTTTTTGAGATTTATCCCGAGGAAGTATTCTTTATGTCTCAGTCCAATTAAGGAGAGAATTTCACTAGGCGCACTATTACAGATACTCAGGTAGTCTTTGAAGAAAAGTACTTTCTTCAAAATCTCCTGATCCTGAGAAGCTAACCAGCCAATACGTAATCCCGCCATTCCAAAGCTCTTGGCCATTCCCCAAAGACTAATTCCTTTTTCGTAGATATCACATACGGCAGAAATTTCCAGTGTAGCAGGATAAGTTAACAGGCGATACATTTCATCTGAATATAAATAAGCACCTTGTTTTCGAGCAATCTCAATAATCCTATTCCATTCCTCAGGAGAAGGAAAGGCGCCGGTTGGATTGTGGGGAAAGTTGACAATGATCAGTTTGGTATTGGATTTAATAAGCTTAGACAAATCATCTGGATCATAAAACCAATTCTGAGGATCAGCTTCCCAGTAAGACAGTTCGACTCCCAGTGATTTGACGACCTGATACAAACTCTGGTAGGTAGGCCGCATGCAAATCACATGATCCCCTCTCTTCAAGAGCGTATTCATCAAAATAAAGTTTGCCTCCCCTGGAGAAGATACCAGCACCTGATCTGGATGGATATTCTCATAAAGACCGGCAATACTTTCTTTGAGCAGTGGATGGCCTTCTGATTCTGTATAGCCTAGCTCTAATCCTTTCCATAAAGTCAGTTCTTCCTCCGCTGCCTGAGCCAGAATCTCCTCCATTCCAAAACCATCACAATCCGAACTGGATAGCAGGTATTTCGCACTAAATTCATATTTAGCGAAGTAACGCTCCAATTTAAAATCAGGAATCTCCATAGCTTTTATTCTCCTTTAATTTCTTTGCTCAGTTCTCTCACATATTTGAGAAGAAGTGGATAAGCCGGATGGACCATATTATGTCCAAAACCATCTAGTTCATGTAAAATGGTATACTTATGGCCAGCAATTTTCATCATGCGCATCATGTAGGCATTTTCCTCATACCTCCCCAAAAGTTCCAGTTCTCGATCTCCGGTAATTAAAACCAAAGGAGGAGCATCGGGACGAACATGGAAAAGAGGGGCATATTTGTCAATAATTGGCTGTGTTCCTTTGATTCCCATTTCCTCTCGAACTGTAAAATGAGTAATTGTATGCCCGCTAAACGGGATCAATCCGGCCAACTTATCCGCATCTATTCCGTGTTTTGCTAGGTAGGATTTATCCAATCCTAACATACTCGCCAGATAACCACCAGCAGAATGTCCAGAGAGAAAAATCAAATCAGGATCGCCCCCATAGGCTTCAATATTTTTCAGGGTCCATGCAACAGAAGCGGCAGCATCTTCGATATAAGTTGGTGCTTTAATTTTTGGGAAGAATCGATAATTGACTGCAACGATCGCTACTCCTTTTTCTTTTAGATAATTATCGATATGCTTTTCGCCCGCTTTTAAACCTCCTCCATGAAACCACACGATTGTAGCAAATCCCTTCTGATTTTTGGGGTAATAGATATCTAATATGCAACGCTCCGCTATATAAGCATCTGACTGCCGGCTACTCTCACTGTAATAAGGAATGTTTTCCTCGAGGCCATAGGTTATTTTTTGAGCCGAAAGGTTAGCTATCCAAACCAGAGACAGGCTCCATAATAGTAGTTTTTTCATTGCTTTCAGAAATATGTTTATCCTATATTTTTATTCTACATCTCCCAATTCATAAACATAAAGAATTTCTCCTGTATGCTTCTCTTCTGCTCCGGATTCATATAAAGCCTGAGCTGGGAAATTATCATGAGCTTTAAGCAGAAATATCGACTTACAATTTTCATTCCTGCCGATTTCTGTAAGCTTTACGATAATAGCTTTGGCAAGTCTTTTTCTACGATGGACCTCAAAGGAACCCAAAGAATATAGAAATAGCTTTTTCTTCCCATTCGAGGATCAGGTAGGCGAAAAGGAACCCGCGTGGTTCTTCACCTTCTTTGGCTAGGAAGAAAATTCGATCTGTTGAGGTAAAAAATTCCTTTTCAGAATCCCCCCTAAAATTTGAAGGTTGAGCGAATAGTAACTCAAGCATTTTCTCATCGTAATGCGCAATGCGTTCTACAGAAAAAGAAATTTCAAAGTCCTATTCAGATTTTTTCTCCTTGGCTTCTTTCTTTGTTTCCTTATCTTTTTTTCGCTTCCAGGGTTCCCATTCTTTCCCAAGCGTATGTTTCTGGATCCATTTGATTTCCTCAACGTAAAGGGTACGTACATGACGAGGTTCTCTAAATCCATGGGGCTCGCGAGGAAATTTCAGATAACGAACTTCTTTGCCCAAATCCTTTAAGGCAGCAAAAAACATCATACTCTGAGGTTCAGTATCCGTAAAGTCTCTTTCTCCATGAAAAAGGATGACGGGAGTACTTACTTTTGAAACATGAGTCAAAGCAGACTTTTGTCTATAGCCTTCTGGATTGGACCATGGAGTGCCTCCGATATACCAGAGCCTTACATCATAGTTAAATCCGATTCCATATTCTGACGTCCAATCAGAAACCATGGCTCCCAGAGAAGCTGCTTTGAATCGACTGGTTTTTGTTACCACAGTTCCCCCTAAAATCCCTCCATAACTCCATCCTCGTACAGCCATTTTATTTTCATCTACCAAGCCATCAGCAATCAATTTATCGACTCCAGTCATCAGATCCTCATAATCCCCTCCTCCTATATCTTCCATATTTCCTCTTAGTAATTCATCGGTATATCCACTACTACCTCGTACATTGGGCGCAAGCTGAACATAACCAAGGCCAGCATATATGTGATAACGTGGACTAAAGGAATTGGTAAAAACGCCCGCAGGTCCTCCATGAATATGCAATAGGAAAGGAGCTTTCTCACCGCTTTTCATTTCAGCGGGCTTAAACATGAGACCCTCTATTTCTGTTCCGTCCTGGGAGTTCCATTGGACAACTTCCATTTCAGCAAGTTGGATATCTTTTTTGATCCAGGGGTTTAAATCTGTGAGTTTTCTTGGATGAAAGTCTAATACTCTTGAAAAATACAGATCTGGAGGAGTCTGAGCATCCTGATAGGAAAGTACCATGGCATTGCGCTCTTTATCCACATCCATGATTCGCCACATACCTTCGCCTTTACTGACTTGGATAAACTCACGGGAGCGAGGATCCAACTTAAAGACATGCGAATTGGTTTTCTGTAAACCTGTAAAGTAGATGCTCTTGCTATCTGAGCTCCAATAATAGCCGCGGATATTGCCCTGGAAGTTTCCAGTGAGATTAAAGACGCGATTGGAATTAAGATCAAGGCTCCAGATTTTGGCATTCTTTAGCTCCCATTCTTTGGTATCTCCTGTCATAAAGCTGATTTGCTGACCATCCGGAGACCAGGCAAGGCTTCCTTCTGGAGCGTTATTATCTGTCAATTTTTTTACTGAAGAATCAGCCAGTGTGTATAAATAGATTTCTGATTTGTTTCCGTGGTTCCTTCTGTTTTCAAATCGGGAAGTAAAAGCTATTTTTTTTCCATCAGGGCTTATGACAAACTGCCCGATCAATCGATCTTCTTTTAAGAGCGCTTTTTCTTTTTTCTTTTCGATATCTATGCTAAAAAGATGCACCCATTCTGACGCTCGTTGTCCATTGGGTCCTTCATCTACTACTACATGATCATAGCCTTCTTTCTTTTCTTTTTGGGCCTCTTTGCTCTTTTCTTTATTTGCGCTAAAAATGATGCTTTTCGAATCTGGAGCCCATTGGTAAGATCGGATACCGCTGGCATGTTTACTAAACTGAATCGCTTCTCCTCCACTCGTCCGCATGAGAAAAATTTGAGATTTTTTCTCAATTGTCCTCCTCAGACTTATGTATTTACCATCTGGAGAAAATTTGATATCACTATTACTCTTTCCCCCCAGAAATTTATAATCATCTTTTCCATCCGGATCGATACTGTGAATATGAGATTGCCGTTTGTTCCCTTTCCAGTCTAGCGTAGATTTGGTATAAATAATTTGAGATCCATCAGGAGAGATTTTTGCTCCTCTTAATTGTACCATATCGAGCAGATCATCTGCAGTCATGGCACGTTTTTGAGCCTGTGTATTCATGGAAAAAAGAATGAGAGAAGTAGTTAAAATAATCAGGATGCGATTCATGTTTTCAGCTTAATTGTTTTCGGGAAAATGAAGTTAGGAAAAATTTCCGCCTTAGAAGGCTATGGTATTAGGAAAGGTCCTGGTTGGCTCCCATCTTCATCATAAAAATTATATTCTTTAGCTAAATCTGCGACTCGGAGTGTTTTTCCACTCTTGGCCAGTTTCTTTTTATCCAGATATAGCGCTTTGACGGCTTCACCGATATAACGTGTACTTTCTGTAGGAACCCCAAACTTTTCTGCCAGTTCCGGATCAGCTTCCAGTGCTGACATCACTTTCTCCGTCTTCATATATCCGGGCGACAAAGAAATAACCGCTATACCTTTTTCCTTCAATTCATATCCTAATCCAAACGCCATGCGATTCATGCTGTGCTTGGCAAGATCATAAAAAAAATTACCCAGGTATTTGTTATCGTCCCAAAAGGAGACATTGGTGATCAGGGGCGAATTTCCTTTTTCAAGGAGAGGAATTGCTTTAGACGAAAGTAAGAGGTAGTTCCATACCCCTTTTTTGAACATATAGTGCCAGTTTTCCTCAACCGTATCTTCCATGCTTCCAAAATTTGCCTTCATATCATTACCTCCCCAGGCAGAATTTACCAGCAAATCCAGTCTCCCAAATTTTTCTCTCACCTTCATCAGGACTTCTGAAACCTGGTTGGCATCAGAACAATCACATTTGACAGGAATAGCATTGCCTCCCAGTTCCTTAATGGCATCGGCTGTATCTTCAATGGTTCCCAGAGGATGAGGCGAGATGTCTTTGCGGGAAGAGCGCCCTAATAATATGAGATCGGTAAAGGTTTGTGCCAATGAAAGCGCTATTCCTTTACCTGCACCACGACTTGCACCGGCTATTAAGGCAACTTTTTTGTCTGGGTTCATATGTATGGATGTATTCTTTTTTACATCAAAATTGACCTATGCAATCTAAAATGATTTGTACTCTTTTTCCTGGTAAAAATTGAGAATCTTACAGAACACCTATTTCCCCGGAAAGATCCAGCTTTTACTCAGACAAATTAAAATGTGTATAAACAGGTGAATACTCAATTCATACGATTTTTGTATATTATTATCTTTCGTAATGAAATCTTTGTAAATACCTTATGAAAAACGCTACTGTATCTATCTACTTGCTTTCATTCTTCTTACTTACAATTCCATTATTCCTTACAGCACAATCTTTCTACGGAATCACGAATCAGGGCTTGCATACCATCAGTTTAAGTTTTGGATTAGAAGACAATTCCCGAATTGGAATCGGGTACAACTATCGAAATTTTAATCCAACTGCCGGCAATGCAGTTTTAGACTGGCAGGCGGAGCTTCAGGTCTCTAAAGACCTCAAAGCCTATAAAATTTCAGCCGGCCTTAATTATTTAAACCTGGACAATGATTTCCAAAACAGCCTGGGTTTGGGATTAGGGGCTCATGCTTTTGTGCAAATTGATCCTAAACAAGATGATGGACAGGCTTATGCAGGTTTAGATTTCTCTGCCTATCCAGGATATTTTAATAATAGATTGAGTTTCGCTCCGAAATTTGGGTATAGGATGGGAACTCTTTTGAAAATGAACCCGAATACTGTGGAGGATACAGGTACCTCAAGCAGTACTTTTGGAGAAAATTCTAAAATTGGGGCATCCATAAACCTCAATCATAATCATATCTATGCAGGTGTTCTATTGGATGGTTCATTTAATGCAAATTTCCCAAGTCGTTTGAGTCTGGCTGTGGATGCAGATGCATATAGAAAGGCCTTTTTAGATGGAAATGAGTCTGACATCAAAGAAGAGGAAGCAGGACAAAGATTTTGGCTCAAAGCCAGAATTTCAACTAGTTTTTAATACCAAAGCCGGAACGAACATACATAATTCGTTCCGGCTTCTAGCTCGTGAATAAAATTGATTTACACTTTCTGGACAGCTGGCATATCACTAATTACCTTCCATTCGCCATCTGGTCCTTTTACCAATTGAACAAAGGTTTGGAAGATTAGTTTTTTTCCAGTGAAAGTAGCCTTGACTACCGCATTCTTTCCAATTACCTCAATCTCTTCAATCTTGACTTTCCGGCTGTCTCCTCCTAGTTTTCCCTCTCTCATCATAGCCAAATAAGTAGTTTTATCAATCACAGATACTTCCGGTGCTCCGAATAGCTGGTTGGCAACGGTGCGGTATTCTTTGTGCATGATTTTGTCCATGCTGATTACGTCCTGCTTATCTGCGCTTTTGACGAATGCTTTTACTGCAGCACTGATTTTTTCTGACTCTTTTTCAACTACTACAGATCCAAAAGCGATGAGAGCGAGGGCAAAAAAGCTTAATGAAATGATCATTCTTTTCATTGAATTTTGTTTATGGTTAAATAGTTATTGTTACTGAAGTCCGCATCATGCTATGATGCATAAAATCATCCTCTCGAGAGTAGGCCATTAGCATATAAAAAGCTGATCCCTCAAGTAGATTTTTATGGTATTTGTCCTTAGAGCTTATGGGAATTTGAAAGGAGACCCGGCTACCTGAGGCATTTTCTTCGCCACTTACAACTTTCAGTTTTTCTTCTATTCCCAACTCTGAGAGAGCTCTATGATCGCCTGCTTTGAGGATATAGCGATCGCTTATTCGTACTGAATCCCCACTTACTGAAGCCATGATCAGATTTGTTCCAGGGAGCCCTTTTTGTTCATTAAACCCTATGGCTAACCAGCCTTGAGAAGGCGCTGAAATTTCAATTTCCAGGAACTCCCCTTTTACTTCCCAGCTAACTAACATGCCGTTTTTCTCTACTTTTTGAAGAGGCCTGATATGGCCCAGTGGTAAAAACATAAAGAGACTAATTATGATTAATATTCCTTTCATAGTTGATATTTAAATTATTGATATATCAATTATATATTCAAAAATTTTTATGCGAAGTTCTCGCATATTTTTTTAAGGTATTTGTTAAGATTTGCTACTTCCTCCTCTGTCAATCCTTCTACCCCAAATGCTCGTGCCTTTTTTGCTTTAGGAATCAATTTCTTCACCAGTGCTAACCCATCATCGGTCAGGTACAGACCATAAGCTCTACGGTCTTCTTTGGCCTCCTTACGGTGAATCAAGCCTTTGTCCTGCAATATGTCCAGGATACGGGTTACAGAGGCTGGTTCCTTAAAACTTTTATCTGCAATCTCTTTTTGGCTTATCCCCTCCTTATCGCTGATTCGTTTTAAAACTATCCACTGATCACTGGTAAGATCCACCCCTTCATCTTTGAAAAAGTTTTTCTTGTACTTTCTGAAAAGCTTATAGGCTTTTTCTAAATGAAAAAGGTACACATCATCGAGGTTTTTATCGTCTATTCTTGACATATATATATTTGATACATCAACTAAATTAATTCTGTTTCAAGAGAAATCAAAATTTTTCAAAAATTAAATGGGAAGTTGTACTATAACCCGAGTACCGGCTGGTATTTTATGGGAGTCATAAAGATCCTCAATTTCAATTCTTGCCTTCGTTCCTTCTGTTTGATTGATCATCTCCAGGCGATCGGCAGTAATTTTCATTCCCATAGATTTATGCTTTCTAAGGCTATTCTTTTTTAGCACTTCAGCTGCTTCCCGACCTATGCCATTGTCCTTGATTTTGCACCTCAGATATTCCCCTTCTTTTGAGATATAAATATTGATCTCACCTTTTCCCTCTTTATTCTGTAAACCATGAATAATCGCATTTTCTACAAATGGCTGTAAAAGCATGGGAGGAATGTTGTAATCATCCGGATGCATTCCATCCTCAACATAGATATGAAATTCAAACATCTGAGAAAACCTGAGATTTTCTAATTCCATGTAAAGCCTCAAAGCCTCCAGTTCTTGTTTAAGACTGATTTGCCTGGATCGACTATTAACTAAGGTAAGCCTCATCAAATGAGAAAAACTAGAAAGATATTCAACGGCTTTCTCCGTCTGATTTTTGATGACGCAAAGCTGAATCGAATTCAAAGAATTGAATAAAAAATGAGGATTCATCTGGGACCTAAGGGCCTGCATTTCGACCTCACTTATTTTTTGCTGTAAAGAAGCAGAAATCCGTTCCTGTTGTCTCACTTGCCCCAAACGCCAACGATAGATACCAATTGTACTGGCAATAAAAATTCCCATCGCCAGCAACCTGAACCAGAGGGTTTCATACCAGGGAGGAACTAAGAGTATATCAAAAGAGACTTCCTCCATCCATTCTTTCTCCCCCACTCTACTTTTGAGATGTAGGGTATATCGCTTTGGGCACAGGATTGATTCAGCTTTATTCGCTTCCTCTTGTCTTATTATCCAGTCAGGGTCCTTCCCTTCGAGTTTATAGGCGAACTTCTGATTGCCAGCAGATATAAAAGCAGGAATACTTATATCAAGATGATTTATTCCCTCCTCAAGTTTTATTTCCTGAGAGTCCTCCTGCTTCTTATTAGGCAGCAGCATACAAAAAGCAATGATGCACAGAATGCGGAACATAGTTGATAGCTAAATTATTGATACATCAATCATTTAATCAAAAAAATTTGATTCTACCGCCATTTTTTCCTCACCACTACAATGCTTTAGAAGAATATATAATTGATACGTCAACTAACATTCGGGGTTTCAAAAAATTTGAAATTCCTGTAATTAAATAGGTACTCGAATAATAACACGCGTTCCAGTCGCCTCTCCATCATCCTTATAAAGATCTTTTATTTCCATACTAGCCTGGCCATATTGTACATGATTGATCATTTCCAATCTATCGGCGGTAATCTTCATTCCCATAGATTTATGCTGCTTCTTTGGCCTTCCTTTCAGGCGAGCGGAGGCTTCTCGTCCGATACCATTGTCCTCAATTTCACAGACCAAATATTCACCCTCCAAGGAGATATGGATATTAATCTCACCCTTTCCTCCTTTGGGTTGAAGTCCATGCCAAATCGCATTTTCCACAAAGGGCTGAAGCAACATAGGAGGAATTTCAAAATCATTGATACGAACCTCTTTTTCTATATAAATATGGAACTCAAACATATCTGAAAAACGAAGATTTTCCAGCTCCATATAAAGCTGAAGTGATTCCAGTTCTTGTTTGAGGGTTATGGTTTTTGATCGGCTATTGCTAAGGATCAGTCGCATAAGTCTGGAAAAACTGCCGAGGTATTCTACCGCTTTTTCGGGTTTGTTTTTGATGATATACAGTTGGATAGAATTCAGAGAATTGAATAGGAAATGAGGATTCATCTGTGAACGGAGGGACTGCATTTCGACATCATTTATCCTTTGCTGAAAGTCTGCCTTTATTCGTTCCTGATTTCTCACATCCTCCAAACGCCAGCGATACACACTGTATGCAATTATAAGAAGTAGGAAAGCAGCAATCATTTGAAACCAGATGGTTTCAAACCATTTAGGAACCAGATATATCTGAACCGAAACTTCCTCACTCCATTCTCCTCCTACCAATCGGCTTTTTAGGAAAAATGTATATGTTTTAGGAGAAAGGTTGGTATAAGAGGTACTGCGAAATTCCTGAGTAAATACCCAATCTGTATCAACCCCATCCAGCTTATAGGCAAATTCCTTGGGATTGGAATACCCAATGGCTGAGAAAGCTATTGAAAGATAATCTCTTCCTTCTTCTATTTCGATTTCTTTGAGATCAATGCGATTACCCGCTTCGTATTGGACCTGATCCGCTGCAATGACTGATGTTATATAAGGATAAGGGATATTCTTTTGTTCTATAATATTCTCAGGGTTGATTAGGCTAATTCCCCCTTTACTTCTTGCAAGCGCCAGCATCCCATTTTCCAGGGTAAGCATAAAGTCCGATTTTGGAATTCCTCTGTCCCAGGGATAATTCCAGACATTAGGGTTTTTGCTATGGAAGCGGCTCAGGCCATTTTCGGTAAGCATCCATAAATTGGCTTCCTGATCAAAGGAAATCTGTTTAATTTCATCGCTAAAGAGGCCGTCTCGCACCGAAAGTTTCTGGACGATTCCTTTTTCTACTTGCATGGCATCTGTCCTTCCCAAGCCGGTATCTTCACTGGCCACCCAAACATCTCCCGTTGGGTCTTCACTAAAATTGCGGATATAGCGAAAGGTCTTTTCCGGAGTTTTATAATGAGAAAAGACCCGAAACCTATCTTTTTTTGTTTCATAAATGGCATAGCTTCTGGCCAGACGTATCCAGATGTTGCCCGCCCTATCTTCAATTAAATCCGTTATCCAGGTATATAGGGATGAAGAAAATTCGGAATTGAGCTCATTGACATAATGATGCATTTTTGATCTGGGGCGATCTTGCCTCAGCAGACCTACTCTCCGTGTGGCTATCCAAAGTCGGCCTTTTTTATCTAGCAAGGCTTTGGTAAATCCAGGGTAACTATGATCCAGGTCAACAGGAAATTCGGTAAGCTTACCTGTCTGAAGATTTAGTCGAAAGACCTTCTCCTCTGAAAGCAATAATAGTTCATTCTTACTATAGCTAATCAGGTCATTCCAAATTAGCGCTTCCAAGTCAAGGCCCACTCCATACATATCGATCCTCTGCCAACGCCTTCTTTCGGTATGAAAAATATAGCAACTCTTATTTTTGCCAAACAGCATCGCTATTCGTCCATTACCGATCTTCTTAAAAACCTGAGGAGTCCCTTTTATCCCAGCAGGTAAATTATAATCCTCAGCAATTTGTTTTACAGGATCAAAAATGGAACTTACCCGAGAGGAGTTTAGCCAAATACGTCTTTGGGAATCAATTAAGCGTATGCCATAATATTTGCCCTGATCTGCCTTGTCTTCCCATTTGTCTAGTATGATTTCATTTTGGAGGTCGAAATATGCCAGCCCCTGGAGATAGGTCAATTGTAGAAACCCCTTAGGGTGCTGATTGATTTCTACGATATAACTCAACTTATTATCTACTCCCAGATCCAGTGGATTTACCTTCTTTTTTTCTATGTCAAATACAAAGCCTTGAGAATGGGTACCCACCAGAATTTTATGGCCAATTTGAAAAAAATCTGTAGAAGACTTCATCAAATAGTTTGCCTTTGGGCCTGTGCTCTCCAAAAATTGCCACTGAAATTTCTTGCTACTCTTTCGGAAACTCACCATTCCCTGCGGAGTTGATAACCAAAGTAAATCCGAATCCTGCGTATCCTCTTTTATTTCCTTAAATGAATTGAGGCGGCTTTCATTTACATTAGGATAAACATTTTGGAGGGAATCCATTTGTGGAACTTCAAAGTAGAAGTTTTCGAAATCATCACTTTCTGCTCTATACTTACTGAGTCCATGATTGAAACAACCCACCCAAATATCGCCTTTGGAGTCCTTAAATACATAACGCACAATATTATCGGCAAGGCTATTAGGATCTTCATAGATCGCCTGGTAATGCTTGCTTTTTTCAGTAGCGGGATCAAAGCGGGTAAGTCCCATAGCCGTTGCTAACCAGAGAAGCTTATTCTCTTTATCCAGAAGAATATTGTATACGATCTTATGAGATAAGGTAGAGTCTGTTTTTGAACGACTAAATACGCGTGCACGACTACCATCTATTCTGAGGAGACCATTGTTTGTGGCCATCCAAATAAAGCCATTCCAATCCTCTTTGATGTCATAATAACCTCCAATCTTATGGCCAAAGACTTCTGTAATGGGACTAATATATCCATCTTCAGCTGGATGCTGGGTAAATGCAGAATAGCAACCTAACTGCAAGAAAAAAATTACATAGAATATGTTTAGGATTTCTTTCACAGGCTGCAATTGCAGAGTTTCTCCTGAAAAGAATGATGGCTTTTTCAGGTCTATATTTTTCTGAATTAAAGGTAGTCAATTTAACAGAAAATCAATTTTACTTCATCGAGAAGTCCCAGTCGCTCAAATATTTCCTAAAAATACGACTGATATTTCGAGCATCATCTATACCCCGATGATGCGTCCCTTCCAATACCAATTCTTCCAGATTCAGTGCCCTGGCCATGCCACATGGTTTAGATAAAGCCTTGATTTTCGCATATTGATGCTTGACACTAATATGTGCTTCCAGCCAGTTGGTATCTATCTCGTGAAGTTGGCAATCTTTAGAAAATTGGCGCTTGTCATAAAATCCCCAGGAACATAAAAAATATTCTCTCTGATTTACTCCTATCCAATCCTGAAAATCTTTGATTACTTCGGGGAATGTTTGAGCCGTATCAATTGCAGCCTGTGAAATGCTAGTCAATTCTAGACAGAAATCTGAAAGTATGGGATTGAGTTTGGGTTTTATAAATTCGGCAAATTCTCCTAATACTTCACCTTGCTCATTGATTGAGACGGCTCCTATTTCAATAATTTCATTTGTCTGGCCTTTCTCCTTTTTCTTCCAACAAGTCGCTTCGAGGTCAACGATTATGTAATTCATGGTGTATATCTAACTCTTATTTCATTTTTTTGCTTCTGCCTGTCTAAGATTCTGTAGCAAGGCTTGACAAGGATCTCACCTTAGTCAGCAGGCTTAGTATTTCTGTAACACCCAGGTCGTCATTGCGCGGAGATTTTGAACGTTAGTCGTTTTTATTCTTTCGATCAGTTCTCCCCCTAATTTTTCACCAAAGGTAAGTAATTGTTTTTCTGTTACGACATACCTTTCAGTTTCATCTGTTAGATAATATCTGCCCTTCCCCAAATCTTTAAACTTTCCTTCAAATCCAATATCAGAAGCCAGTCGCGCGAAGAAAGCCCCACCTCTTTTTAAGACCCTCCACATTTCCACCATCATCCGTTCAAAATGCTCATGATTTTCGGAGAAATGTAAAACAGCATTACAAATGATCCAGTCAAAGTGTTCATTTTCATAGGGCAATTGACTCAACTCAGCAGTTTGAAATCTATTATGGGGATAGGTAGGGGCAATAATTGAAGCCATTTCTCGAATTCCTTCAATGGCCAATGGATTTTGATCCACCCCATATATCTCAAAACCCTCCTTAACGAAAAAATAAGAATTTCTCCCACCTCCACAGCCTGCATCCAGAATTTTATGACTCTTGTGAATTCTCCCTTTCAACAATTGATCAAAAAGGTAAATATCCATGTTGCCAAAGTCTTTCTGCAGATCCATAACTCAGCTTAATTTGAGGAACAATTGGGGAAATTTTTTACCATATGGGAGATAATTTCATTGAATCTCTCCTTTTCAGCTTTCGGGTATTCAAGGTATAAGGACTTAAATATCTTGTTTTCCAGATGGGTTCTTTGGTAAAAGATTTTTTCTCCCACATATCCGCTTAGAATAAAGAAATCCTCCGCTATCCGTTCGTAGGTAATTTCTCTCTTTCTATCCCGAAAATCTCCAGTTTCCAGTTCGAATTCCATTTCTTGCTTAAGACTCTTTCCTAGGCTGTGTCCCCCATGTGTAATAAGCAAACTTTCCCCATAACGAGAAAGAAACCGCAAGCCATCTCCATTTTCTGGAGGTCGTTGAGCTTCAAAAATTTGATAGGGAACATCCAGGCAAAATTCAAAGCGAACATTCTGATAGGTTTTATATCGTTCCTGTGCTTGAATATCCCGGAAGAAAAAGGTAGATAAGATAAGAAGAATTGTTACCTGTGCGTAGGTTTTCATGTCTATAAATTTAGGGTAAAGGATAAGCAAATTTTGCTGCCAATTCCTCGATAAAGGGTCGGCAAACTTCAACATCCTCCTGAGATAGATTTTCTTTCCATCTGTTTACCCTGACTGAATGATCTTTGGTAGAATATGCTTGTGAGGTTACAGCTTCTACGAACTTATCATTATTTTTGTTTTGTACTCGATCCGCCCAGGCCTTGATTTCTGTATTGGCAGTTTCAGGATAAACATCCGTTTCTTTACAAATCTGCAAGGCAAAAGCCATAGGATCGAAAAGCATATCTTCAAAGCGTTTGATTTGAGCAATTTCCTTTATGTGTTCAAACCCAAATCGATTGATGTAGGCCCAATGATAGGCACATTTTTTAATTAAAGGCTCTTCCATCCACTCTTCCCAGTCATAGGGACGAGGATGATGTCCCCAGTTTTTAGAAATACCCACTTTAAGTGAAGCAATGGTATCCAGAGGATGCCGGAGTTGCCAGTAGATTTGGAGGTTTTTAGGAAAAAGTTTGTAAAGCTCTTTTACAGAAATCGATAATCCTTTATCCGGAGGATGAAATTTGCTTCTACGTGGCACCTTAATTGCGATGGGTTGATTTTGATCTAGTTTTGCCAGGTCATCAAAATTAGGTTCACTTAGATATTGATACATGGGTAAGTGGTCAAAAAACTCTCCAAAGATGGAAGTCCCACTCCTCCCGCAACCAAGTATCAGGACATGTTTAGGCTGTGAATTCATACATTTAAGTTAGCAGAAAAACCGACTAAATTACGGACTACCAACTCATCTTCATGATTCGATTTTTCCCTGCTAGCCAGGCATCTTTGCCAGAGTCTGCAATACGGATAGTATAAAATCCTTCATCATTAAGATTCACCCAACTTTCACCTGCATCAGTTGAATAAGAAATACCAGGGCTCCCAACCGCCAGAATTCCCATGCCTTTGCTTCGAGGAACGTATTGGACACAAGAACGAAAACCTGGAGTCGCACCATCGCTTACCAATCGCCATGTTTTACCACCGTCCTCAGTAATCGCTTTAGTTTTTTGTTGTTCATCTTGTTTTTCCCAATCTCCACCAAAAATGATCCCCCGTTTTTCGTCCAAAAAATCAACAGAAAAAATACCTGTCATTTGCCCTCCCTGAATGATAGGTGTATCATAAGCCTCCCAGCTTTTTCCTCTATCAGCACTATGAACTATACGAGCTTTTGCCCCCCCTGTCGCCAACCATACATGACTTCCTTTAAGGGCTATATTTGTATTGCTGGCAGCAAAACCAGCTTCTCCTTCAACTGCTTGTGGTAGGCGTTCACAACTGACTTTCTCCCAGTTTTTGCCCCCATCTCGGGTTATGATCACAGACAAACAAGCATCTGTAGGGTCCCCTACAGCGATCCCTTCCTTTTCATCCCAAAATTTTAAGGAATTATAATAAGTTCCAGGAAGTTCTTCTTGATACACCTGCTCCCAACTCTTGCCTTTGTTTTTAGTTCGCAGTAAATAAGCAGGACTGCCGGCGGTTAATAGGAAAGTGGCTTCCTTAGTAATGGCAATTGAGCGAAATTCGAGGGGCTTTTCTCCAATTTTAATGCTGTCCTGGGTCCAACTATTTCCTCCATCTTCTGTATATCCAAACATCCCCTTTCCAGCGGCAAACCACATATTGAGTTCGTCAACGACTTCTATGGCCCTGACACTGGCATTTATAGGAAAAGTATCAAAGGAGGGAGCTTCGATTTGAAAGCTTTTTTCAACTGAAGGTTCCTGACACGAAATAAGTAGACTTAGTAGTAGTAATAGAGAGATACGAGTGAGCATATGTGTGCTTGATCTTTACGACGCGAGTCCAATTTCCAACTGGCAATATGTGGTTTGTGAGTCGTATTTACAAAACTTGTCAAAGCAAGCTTTGAGTCAGCAAGGAAGGGAAAAGCCTCACTCTTGTGAATGAGGCTCATAAAATCTGCATGTGTGGTGATGGTTTGATTAAATATAAGTAAGCCTGAATTCAATTGAATTCAGGCTCAGTTTTTCTAGGTAGCTTTAGCATAATACATACCTCTACCAATCAATCCCTCAGGATCGTGCTCAACAGAGAGTCCAGCTAGAGCAAATGCTTCTTTCATTTTTTCTACACTTAACAGGATCAGCTCATGTCTTTCTTCAAAATGCCTAACCCCTTCTTTTGCTGTTCCAATGAGGTAGTGGAAATTAATCACAGAATGCTTGCCTTCCGTCTCGCTTTTATTCATTCTGCAAATTTTCACTCCTTCATTTTCATAGGTCAACATGTGGACTTTCCCTTCATACCAATTTTCGGGAGTGATCCAAGGCTCAACTATTAGTAAGCCTTCTTCCGACAAATGACTCCTGAAACTTTTCAGGGTTGAAACCATTTCCTCAAAATCTTTGACATAGCCGATTGAACTGAACATACACAGGATCACATCAAAAGTCTGATCCAGTTCAAATTCACGCATGTCTCCTATATAGTATTCCCCAAAAGGGATTTTTCGTTTGGCTATTTTGATAAATCCCGGATTGATATCCAGGCCGGTTATCGAAAACTGATTTCTAAGGTATTTGTGGTGTTCCGCGGTTCCGCATCCTACATCCAATATTTTTTGGGCTTCGGGCTTTTTACTGTGAATGAGTTGTGCAATTTCTTCTGACTCTTTCTGATAGTCCTTAAAGCTATAGATAAGGTCATACATTTCTGAACTTTCTACGAACATAAAATCATTAATAATACAATATGTGGAGTCGATTTAGATAGACCCTGTGCTTGACGCTTTTCTGTGCTAAATGATTGAGGTGTGATCCTATGTACGCCTAAAAAGGCTTAGGGGTTTAGGGATTAGACTGTAGCCAGCTTTTTGCTTCATTAGTGTACCAAAAGGGAGAGAAGTTTTTAGTATCAACAATGGCTCGATAATACTTCCTTGCCCGATCCATATCTCCCTTTCTATTAAAATAAGCTCCCATATACACATTAGCATAGGGATTATTCTTGTCTTTGCTTAACAACATTTCCCCAATTTCTTCTATTTGCTGGTCAAATTTATTGAAACCTCCCAGCTCCATATGAAAATCAAGGGTTTTGAGGAAAGATAGATTATGGAGTAAAGTAAGGTCTGCATAGCTTTCTAAATCCGGATAATTTTCAAATACATACTTCAGGATATCCACGCTTTTCTGAAAACGCTCAATTTCATAGCGGGCAAGAAAACTTTCAGCTATGGCTTGAGCCAGTAGTTTATCCCGATAAAAATCATCTAACTCTTCCGTATAGGCAGCTTGAATTGCTCCTGGACTTTCGAGGAGATTCATCTGGGTTTCCCCTAAGACAAAATTTTTCAGAAAACTCTGAGCAAACAAAGAATAGGACAACTCTCCATATATCAACCTGGCAGGATCGCTCATGAGATTATTATTGGCCGCTAAAAGTAAAGAAAGCTTCCGTTGGGGAAGCTTGATATAAAGACTTGAATAATGATCATATTGGCCGTAGCCCCAATACATCTCTTCCTCCTCTAGCATTTTGCTTTTGAATATCCCTTTGGCATAAGGTAAATGAGGGGCCAGAGGTTGAAAGAGCTGAGATTTTGCTGAGGCAGAGATGAGGCTATTTTGGTCCAGGGCTTTGTCAAATTTAGCCATATCCTGCAGCGTTGATAAGA
Organism: Bacteroidota bacterium; assembly: GCA_039819665.1. Classification (GTDB taxonomy): domain Bacteria; phylum Bacteroidota; class Bacteroidia; order J057; family J057; genus JAWPMV01. The sequence continues at coordinate 51,515 of JBCBRM010000049.1, read as the reverse complement.
GACCAGCCGAACTGGAAAAACCGTATTCAATCCTACCTTCTTTAATTTCTCCTTCCCAGGCATAGGGCTTTGCTACTCTAAGCTTTTTTTCCTCTACATATTTTTCTGACAAATGAGGAATACTATTTTCCATTTCCAGATGATCTAGAATTCTCTCCTGAAAGACTTCGGCATAAGCCTTAGTCGATGCTTTTTGAATTACCGCTGTTAAAGCCCCAAAACGATAGCTATAATAAAAATTCTCCCCTACTTCCCCTTGAGAGGTATGGGAAAGCACATGCGCAATGCTGATATCTTCTGAAAAAGGATTTTCATCTAAATACTCATTTATCGGATCATCTAAAGAAAGTTTGCCCTCATCCGCCAATTGATGGACCAAAGAAGCTGCGAAGATTTTGGTAAGGGAAGCCATTGGAACTGCAGTTTCGGCATCCATAGGAATTTTTGCTTCTACATCTGCAAAGCCCAGATAATCTTCATAAATGATTTCTCCCTCTTCTATAACCATAGCTGCCATGCCCGGAATATGGAAATATTGCTGGAGTTCTTTTATCTCTTTAGCAAATTGTTCGCTCTGCTGTCCAGAGACTTTTTGTATTTGGGTACAGGAAAGACTGGAGATGATAAAGAGAAAGATAGCCTGTATGACTTGTTTCATTCTGCGTTTTGATGTCTAGTTTTCGTGATAGCGCTTCGAGAATGTCTTTATTTCAAAGACTGGCAGAATGGAGAAAGGTTGTAGTTAAACAACAAAATTCAGGCAAACCCCTTTATTTCAGATATTTATCCAGGAGGCGAATTCCCATAGAACTGCCAGGAGGAGGGGCATTATCCTTTACGAGCGTTCCAGCTTTATCATATATGAGATAGCGAGGGAGGGTATGCACTCGAAAATTACTGACAATAGCCGAAGCATGAACATCCGGAACAACAAAGCTATGCGTATTCAGTCGAAGTCTATGATTGGCCATTTCCCAGGAACGAAGAGATTGATCCAGAGAAATGTAAAGGAAAACCACATCTTCATTCGCATAGGCTTCTTTAACGGGCTTAGCCATTTCAAAATCCTGCATACAGGGACCACACCAGCTTGCCCAGAAATCCACATAAACAACTTTCCCCCTAAATCCAGCCAAAACTTCCTCAAAATCCTTAATAACTGAATCCGGTCGCATGATCTCCCAATTATTTGATCCGGGAGACTTGCTATTATTTATTTTAGGCTGAAGAAAGGACGTGCCAAAGATTAAAATAGAAATGAGAAAGAGTCCGAATGGCCATCTGAAATTCATAATCCGGGAGCGATTTATTCAATCTGCGTTCAATATACGAATATTAACAGCAAGGAGCTGTGGGAATATCTTTATTCAAATCGGACTTGAATTTTCTTTACTTTTTTCTGAACCTTTGAAAGAAGGAATATGAATCTGCAAAGCTTCCATCCCAAGATAAATGAACCCATCTTTTTTGATGGATATATTTTGATTTGGATTCAATCAGGGAGAGGGATCATTGAGGTTGATTTTAAAAACTATACAGATTTTGAGAATAAACTTATCTTTCTTTCCCCGGGTCAATGGATCAAATTTCTTCCTGGAGAATATGAGGTAGCCAAACTAGAATTTCCAGAATCCTCCGTTTTTCAATCAAGGGAATTTCGGGTTCTATTCAAACATCTAATTTCTCTAGGTTATATAGATTTCGAGCAGGAAAATTCAGAAATTTTTCAAAATCTGTTGAGAGGCGACCCCTTAAATATTCTGGATCTTTCTAGCGAACAATGGTATTGGCAAAACCCCTTTAATGCAAAAAGAGAAGAGTACTCGATTATATTTGATGTAAAAGATATCGTTGATGAGCACTTTCATGAGCACCTTAAGATTGATCAGATCCTAAGTTCTATTCCCACAGACCGCTATCAACTGCACCGTATCTTTAAATCTCGCCTCGGATTAAGTCTAAAAAGCCTCAATCAAAATAAACTTCTGCTCGAAAGTCAGAAGAATATAGCCTTTACCGATAAGCCCATCAAAGAGATAGCCTATGACATGGGCTTTAGAGATCCGGCTTATTTCAATCGCTTCTTCAAGCAAAAGACGCAGCTCAGTCCGGGTGAGTTTCGTCAGCACTTTTCCCCTGACCAAAGAGATCATTTCATCGAAGACCTACTCGAACTTATTCGAAACCACCACAAAGAGCAACATCTCACCGCTTTTTACGCGGACAAGCAAGCCATCAGTATCAAAGCCCTCTCACGCAAAGTAAAAGAGAAACTCAATATGAGTATGGGCCAATTGATCCGAACCGAATTAATCCGCAGTGCTAAGCTGATGCTGATGGAGCTGCCCGTGAAAGAAGTGGCCTACGCCCTGGGGTTTGAAGAGGCCAATCATTTTTCCTCTTTCTTCAAAAAATATGCAGGCATGACGCCTAGCACCTTTCAGCAAAAAAAGTCCAAGTAGAAGCGAATTTCTTGTAGCTGTTTCCCTAGCTCAAAGGCCGAGATTTGTAAGGTAATCTTTCAACAAGACCTTTAAATCAAATACAGATGCAAGTAGTAAATCTATTATCAGAACTTGACGGCATGGTTGCCCAGGGGCAAATCATTGAAGCCGTAGAAAAATTCTTTGGCGATTCGGTAAAAACCCATGAAGTAGACGGAAGCAACACTCAAAACAAGGCAGAGATGATTGAAAAAATGACAGGCTTTGTCAATTCAATCGCTCCTGTGAAAGGAATCAAGCACATCAATTCAGTCAGCGGAGAGGATGTTTCTATGTCTGAATTCCATTTCAATTTCGAAATGAAAGATGGAAGTGAAGTGGACTGGCATGAGATCATCCGCCGCAACTGGAAGGATGGCAAGGTAGTCGAGGAACAATATTTTCAACATTAATCACCCTTAATTTTTCAAACAATGAACTTTTATAAAAGTATTATTCTGGGAATCATTATGATTCTCGTTAGCAGCCTAAGTATTCAAGCGCAGGATTACAAAACCTTTTACAATGTAGATGATAGCAAAATTGCCCTACAAGGATATAGTCCTGTTTCTTATGTAGACCTGGGATTAGCCCAAAGAGGCTCAAAAAGTATCAAAAGTGAACATGAGGGTATTGCTTATTATTTCACAAGTGAGGATCAAAAAGCAGCTTTCGACAAAAATCCGGAAAAATACCTTCCCCAGTATGGCGGATGGTGTGCTACCGGTATAGGAGTAGGTGCAAAGTTTAGAACTGATCCCAATAAATTCCTGCTTAGGAATGGAAAACTTTACCTCTTTCTGTATAGCATGGAAGTAGATGCATTAGAACTTTGGAAAAAAGATGAAGCAAAATTAACAGCTTCAGCCAATAAGAACTGGAAAAAGCTCCAGTCCACTCATTAAGCCAATTTTGATTGTTTAAGGGGAGTCTCTTTCGGGAGGCTCCCTTTTCATCTTGCCCAACTAAGTAGAAGTTCCCGATTACTAACAATCTCCTACCGGGTAATCATCTTCTGAGCTAGAATCAAAGTCATCTGCATAGATTTGAATCATACAATAAACAAACACATAAAACACAGATTATGAACTCCCATGGAAAAAAATTGATGACGGTATTTGCTCACCCGGATGATGAGTCTCTTATGATGGGGGGCACTCTTGCTAAATACGCAGCAGAAGGGGTTGAAACTTACCTTTTGATGGCTACTCGAGGTGAGAGAGGCAGATTTGGAGTAAATGGGGCAAAGCCGGGCATAGATATAGTTGGCAAAGTACGTGAACAAGAACTTCTGAATGCTGCCCATGAATTGCAGATAGAAGAGGTTTCCTTTCTCAATTATCTTGATGGTGATTTGGATAAAAGCGATCCCCAGGAAATCATTTCACGTATTGCTATACATATCCGCCGGGTACAGCCCCAGGTAGTTGTTACTTTTGGACCGGATGGCGCTTATGGACATGCCGATCATGTAGCTATCTCGCAATTCACCACGGCTGCTATCCAGAAAGCTGCCGACCCAAGTTTCCTGACTGCAGCTTTTCGTCCTCATGCCATTTCCAAATTATACTACCTGGCCTGGACACAAAGGAAATGGGATTTATACCAAAAAAGTTTAAAGAAATTGACTTCCAGGGTCGATGAAGAAATACGAGAAGTAAGCGCCTTCCCGGAATGGTATATCACGACCCAAGTAGATGCAAGTGCTCATTGGGAGCAGGTGTGGAAAGCCATACAATGCCACAGAACTCAAATGGAAATGTATGATGAAAATCCGATCAGCGAACATGATCATAAATCTCTCTGGGGAGATCAGCAATTTTACCGAGTTTTTTCAACCGTCAATGGAGGTCGTGCAAAAGAAAAAGACCTATTTGAAGGCATAAAACTTATGTCTTCCCTCAAAGCAGCTCCAGAGCACCAATTGAAATCAGTGAGTTAATTTTAGAGACGAGTATAGTATATCAGACATGGACAGAAGAATATCTGTCCATGTTTTTTATGATTATTCTTTTGTATAGCTAAATTTAGCTTCCTTCACCCCATTTTCTCCCCCAATAAGTACATAGACATTGATCTCTTTATCACTTACTCTTTCAAAGGTCAGACCACTGAAATAGAGTTTATTCTTCTCAGCTTTAACAAGAGGAAAATCTACGGTTTCATCTTTTTCTTCCCAGCCTTTCAGATTGCCATGAAAGTGCTTGAGTCGCATGAGAATGGTTTCTTTTTCCTGCGTGATGGTCATCAATTCATAAAAACCCACTTCTCCCTTAACCACAAGTTTGAAACTGCCCATCATTGAACCTCCGGATGGATGAGTCCAGACTTCTTCCACAGTTCCACCAAAAGCTTTCCCTTTCCAGGAACCAGCTATCCAATCATAGTCTAATAAATTTGCAGCTGGTGAGCTCATGCCCTCCTAGAGTTGTAAGGTGTTTCCTCCCTGAGAGTATACAGAAAAGGTAGGGAAAGCGAGTAAGAGGATACATAAAATCTTTTTCATAAGTGTCTGTTTGCTTCCTTAAGTATACTCAAAGTCCCACAAACAATTGTGATTTTATTCTCCAATCCTCCCCCACTTTAGTCCAAGCAGCTGCATATTTGCCGTAGGCCAGTATTTCATCAGGATTTGATTTGAGGTATCCTTTCCACTCCCCTTCTTCCCAGGCCATTTGGGTGGCCGGGTTTTCTTGAATATCATGGGTAATTCTCACAAAAACGATATCCGGAGACTTTTCAAAGACATCGGATAGATAGCCCTTTACCTCATCACTTCCTGAAAGAAGCGTACCAGCCCCTGTGCTAATCAAAACATCCTCCACCCAAAAGGAAGATATGGCTTCAAGATTACTAGTCAGAATGGCCTCATTGGAAGCTTTGCGAATACCAAGGATTGTTTTTTCTGTCTCTGATAAAGTAGCTAATCCTTGCTTTTCTGACTTACAAGAAAACAAGACCAATAAAAGCAGCATGACTTTGATACCTATATTCATGTACCAAAGATGTGAATTTTTTCGCGGGACTTAATTGAGGTTGAAGGTTCCTCCGATTCCTTTGGATCTAAGCAAGGCTTTTACTCCCTCCAAAAACTCAGGGCCCTTAAGAAAAGGATGTTCCTGAAATAACTTCTGATAGGCTAGCATCCCTTCTTTTTCGAGGGCTTTTGTTTTCTGAGGAATAAGGGCTTCTATCCGATCTACCCGTTCTTGTTCAAACAAAAGTTTATCCGGATTCACATAGCCTTTTTTGATAAATCCAATTGTCTTCTTCGCACATCGGCAGGGATTCCTTTTATTGATCAAACCACACTGCCCATCCATAAAGGTATAAAGCTGCTTGCGTGCTCGGTGGAGTTTTGTGCGAAAGTTAGCCCGGCTAATCTCCAGGATCTCACTACCCAGACTATCTGGAAACTCAAATAACTCCCCCAGGATATAAATCATTCTTTGCTCAGGCTTCAAGCAAAGCAACATAGCTTTCATACAACCCATTTTAGCTTCTTTCACCAATAGCTTTTCCTCAACCTCATATGCATAATCACTTATTTTTTCCTCCTTGATCCCGTTTAAACCTGCTGCAAAATCTTCAAAAGCCAGCGTATTTTGCTCATACTTATTCCGCTTTGTATTGAGGAAATAGTTTTTGAGCATGCGATATAGCCAGGTTCTGAATTGGCTTTCCTGTTTGAAGGTAGAAAGCTTGGTAATCATTTTTATCAGGACTTCTTGTGTAATGTCAGCAGCTGCTTCTGGATTATCCGCCATATTCCACGCAATATTATAGATCCACGCCTGGTGCTTTTTAATCAATTTCTCCAGGGCATGCTGATCTCCTTCTAGGCTAGCTACTATCAATTCCTGATCTGATTCTTTTATGTTGGCTTCGTAAAATTTCATGTGAATGAAAGTGAAACTCAGGGGCGGCTTTTACTCTGCCCCTGAGGAATAAATTAGTTTTCAAGAATTGATTTCAAGGTCCGTAATTCTTCTTCCAGCTGAGCCTTTTGCCCAGCCAGAAATTTTGCTAATGCATCCAGAGGTAAAGGAGGAGCAGTAAGGGTGAAGCTAAATACAGATTCATTGCCCAATTTATTTCCAGTTACTCTCGACCAGGAATGATTTTTACTTCCATCGGGCATTTCAATGATTGTGTCAATTACACCCAATTTTTTGTTTAAAACACTTTCCATAGACACCTTCAATTCGCCTTGAGAAGTAACTATAATTGCGGAAGTTTCATCCACTTCCTTGAAAAAATTCGTCCATTCCGGCAGATTCTTTCCATTGGCTACGTAGTCAAATACTTCATCGGGACTAGCATTTATCCCGATGCTTACAATTTCGAAGTTTTTTTGTTGTACTTGTTCCATATCTGATTTTTTTAGGATTTGGAACTTAGACACGACTAAGAGAAGACTGTTACAGTCGAAAGAAATTTATTAGGCTTCTTCTTCGGGTCTGTATTTTTCTGCCAGCTTTTTGGGAGCAACTGTACTGTAGGCAGTAGTGAGTGCATCCCTGAATAAATCTTCTCTAACTATTTTCAAATCAACTTTCGTCCAGCCTTTCTTTCCCCATGCACCTTGAACTGGAAAAATAGAATCATCATACTCTACAAAAACTGACTGATCAATATCACTCAGCTTAAGTACTACATACATGTTCTTTTCATCCATGGTAGCAAAAATCTTTTTTCGGATGCGAAAGGATGTCTTCTCGAAATGGCTTTCTTCCTTTACTTCCTCAAAACTCATCGCCCATTCTCGTACTTGATCAGGATGTAGCATAGGTCTGGCTTAAAGATTGAATAAATTGTCGGGTCTCTTTATCGTTTTTGAGAATGATCGCTTGTTGGTCGCTACGGAGATTGGCCAATTTTTTCATAATGCCTGGTTTTCGGCTTTTATTATAATTGGCGATATACAGGATAAAGGGCCAGTCAATTTTTTCGGGGCAATCTTCCGGCATATCCGGACGACTCTTTTTTCGGTTCTGCCAATAACGTTTTAAAACTCTTAAGACCTTGATATAGGAAGGATAATCCATAAAGATCACTGTATCTGCTTTTGCCAGACGAATATCCATTGTTCCACCATAATTTCCATCCAATATCCAACTTTCCTTACTTGCCAATTCTTCTACTTTTTCCTTCCACCACTTTTTATCCGGCTCCTGCCAATTGGACTGCCAGTAAACTTTATCCAAATGTGTCAAAGGGAGCTGAGTGATTTCAGCCAACTTTAGCGCGAGGGTACTTTTGCCAGCTCCCCCAGCTCCTATAAGCATGATTCTTTTCATTTAGGCTATTAAATTTGACCCATTGATTCATGGGCAGGTATTTTCTAATCCTATTTGAGCATGGCTATTCCTGCCCTGAAAACATCACAATAAGCCTTGCTGTAATTCTATGATCCCCGCCCAAGAAGCAGATTCACTTACCGTCATTCTAAGAATCATAACAATAAGTTATGGTATATCTCAAAATTTTGCTGGTCAAAGCAGACAAAAATCACTTTTCCAATGGTTTTGGTTTCATAGTTTGAAACGGATTCAATGGCCACCTTTGCAGCTTTTCCTTTTGGATAGCGATAAATTCCTGTACTAATATTAGGGAAAGCGATCGTCTTAACCCCATGATCCTCGGCCAATCGCAAGGAATTTATATAACAATTGGAAAGCTTGTCAGCTTCTAGCTTTACTCCTCCATTCCATACAGGTCCAACAGTGTGAATAACATATTGAGCAGGAAGCTTCCCTGCAGTTGTAATAACAGCCTCCCCTACTTTACATCCTCCTTTTCTTTGGCGAATCTTCATACAATCATCCAGTATGGCTTTTCCTCCTTTACGATGAATAGCTCCATCCACTCCTCCTCCTCCCATAAGAGAGGTATTTGCTGCGTTTACAATGGCATCTGCCACAATAGTGGTAATATCAGCTTTGATACATTCAATTTTCATGTTTGTGCTAATTATTAAAATAAAAAATAGGATAAGAGTCCCCAGAACTCAATCTTTGAGTGCTATTTTCATTTCATTGAGATGGGTTGGGAGCATTCTGCAGCAGCCGCCAATAATATCAGCACCGGCTTCTATCCATTCGCTAGTCCAAGTACGACAAGCCTTTAGATTACTTTCGCCTGACCAGTTTTTGTTTTCCGGATGATATTCCTCTCCCGAATTAGGATATACGATGATTTGTTTATTTGTTTTCGCTTTTTTCATTTCTGTGATCAGGGCAGTGATGTATTGAGGCGGACTACAATTTACCCCAATAGCAAATATTTCCTCAAAGCCCTCCAAAGCCTCCACACAATCCTTTAAGTATTGGCCTTCATTCGTTTTCTCATGATCCTGACAAGAGAATGAAATCCAGGCAGCCTTCTGGTATTCTTGCAGGATCTCAGCCAGCACGATAGCTTCCTCCAAAGAAGGAAGGGTTTCACAGGCAAAAAAGTCTGCTTCAGATTCCAGAAGCACCTCTATCCTTTCTCTGTGAAAGGCTTTCAATTCTTCCCGGCTTATACCATAATTTCCTCTATACTCTGAGCCATCTGCCAAATATGCCCCATAGGGTCCTATGCTTGCTGCAATCCATATTTGGGTATCATGTTCCTCCGTGAAAGTCTCACGTGCTTCATCTGCCAGCTGAACCGAGCGTAACAATAAGTCTGAAGCTTCATTTATTTCAATACCAATTTCTCTAAAACCGGGAAATGAAGCCTGATAAGAAGCTGTTGTAATGATCCGAGCTCCTGCCCTCAAATGATCGAGATGGGCTTCATAAATGGATTGAGGATGATCTTTTAAGAGGTAAGCCGACCACAGAGGATGATCCAGATTATGGCCTTTTGCTTCGAGTAGACTGGCGAGACCAGCGTCGAGAAGGAGGGGGGAAGGGAGGGATATTTGCAAAATATTGGAGATGTGTTGTAGGGTAATAGTGTTGTGGTGCTTAAGTTATTCCATCGAACTAAAACACTACAACACTATAACACCTCTATATTAGCCTTCCACCTTCTCAACCTTCTGTAATGCGAGAGCATTCATGCAATAGCGTAAGCCACCTTCTCCGGGTCCGTCAGGGAAGACGTGTCCCAGGTGAGCTTCACAGGTATTACAGGTGGTTTCGATTCGGTACATACCGTGGGTAAAATCGGCATGGTAGGCAATGGCATTCTCTTTTATGGGTTGGGTAAAAGAGGGCCAGCCTGTACCGGATTCAAATTTCTCGGCTGAATCGAAGAGCTTCGTTCCGCAGCATACGCAGGCATATGTGCCCGGTACAAAAAGGCCACACATCTCCGAACTAAACGCACGCTCTGTTCCCTTCAATCGAGTAATGGTATACTGATCGGGAGTCAATTGTGCTTTCCATTCTTCCTCAGTCTTTCTCACAGTTCTATCAGGAGTAGGATTGCCTTTTTTAGCATAACGAATTACATCGGTCCATTTAAGCATATATAAAATATTAATAGTGTATAATGTTCCAAAAAATGCTCTTTATTGAGCCTTTATAAGTTTTTTGAATAGTCGCTTTGTAAAGCGAACATATTCTCCCTTTTCTTTATCAAATCCTATCCACTGATAGTAATTTCCATATGGACAAAGGGGAGCTCCTTCGAAATTTCCTCTTCTCAATTCATAATTTCCAGGTGCATGATTATAGTTTGCTACGCTGATCTTTCTCATCTCTGCTATTTTCCTATAATATAATATGTGAGTCAGGAAATTGTTGTCGGGAAGCTGATATTTCGAAGCTACTTTACCTCAAGTAAGGTGTTTAAATCTGTCCAAACGACCCGATGGATACTGGCTTGTCCCCCTCCAGGCATATCATCCAGCATAGTTTCGACAATTTCACCCCCTAGACGTTTATAAAAACGAGTTGCTCCTTCATTTTTTTCCAGCACCCAGAGGTAATAGTTTGAATGGGGATCTCTCTGGTGAACCCAGGCAGCAGACCGTCTCATCAATTCAGCGCCTATCCCCTTTCCTTTCCAGTCTCCAAAGATGTGAAGATTATCAAGCAAAGCTCCCCACTTTGGATCTTTTTCTGCATAGGCACAGGCAAAGCCACAAAAGATGTTTTCATCAAAAGCCAGGATAATATGCTGATTTTCTCTTGGCTCGTTAAGACGCTTATCCCAAACTTTCATCCGATCTTTTTGTACCTCCTGATCCAGATATTGATCATTCAGAATGCCCTTATAATTCTGCTGCCAGCTCAATGCATGCAATTGAGCTATCCTGCGAGCATCCTCACGTGTGGCGGTTCTATAAGTGATCATAGTATAAATGTCCTGCCCTGCTGAATTCCCTGAAATTGGGGAAAACGGTATTTCTTAATTTGCTCATTTCGAAGCAGCTGTGCAAATGATTAGCCGATAGAAGCTATGCTTTCAGCGAGTAACCTTGAAACTTATCGTAATATTTTTTACTTTTATCGTAAAATTATTTACGAAATACAATTTGAGTCCTCATGAAAAAGTCTCTTCTCAACTTTCTCTATTATGGTAGCAATATTTGGATGGGAGTATTTGGACTTTTTATCCTTTATATGCTTTTCATAGCTATGCTTGCTTTTACGGGATTGCTACCTGGGAATTTCGATGCCTTCTTTGAAGTACCAGTAAATCTGAAGAATCCAACAACTTATTATTCCCCACGTAGTCTAGACGAAAATTTTTCGATCAAATACATCGAGATTCAAAAGGCTAATTTGGAAATATTGCCCTCAGAAAGAAGGTGGTCACAAGGCATAGGTTATTTGCATGGGGCATTTTATCTGGGTATCTATTTTGCCATTCTCCTTTTTCTCGGGAAAATATTTAAGAGTTTTAAGAATGGAGAACAATTCTCTATCAATAACCCCTCTCATATCAGGAAAATAGGTTTTTTTGCCATCGGACTTGGCTTTTATGAATATTTAATAATGGTATTTGTCTGTGTCTATTTCCATGATAAATTTATCCTATTGAATGGATCAACCATAAGCTTTCCTTCTCTTTGGGAAGTTAAATACAGTGCCGTATTCATGGGCTTAATTCTCCTTGCATTAGCTGAGGTATTTAATCAGGGATGGGAATTGCAGGAACTCGAATCTCAAACGGTATAAGGCTATGGCAATCATCGTAAGACTGGACGTAGAATTGGCAAAACGAAAAATGAGCCTTACCGAGCTTTCGGAAAAGGTGAATATTTCTATGAAGAATCTTTCCCTACTTAAGAAAGGGCATGTGAGAGCTATTCGTTTTTCTACCCTCAATGCCATTTGTGTAGCCCTGGATTGTACACCGGGGGATATTCTTGATTTTGAGCCTGAGAATGAGAAGGTGAAATAGGATTGGGTAACGAATAGTTTTAGGCTGTTTCGCTTATTTCAACATAACCTCTATAAAAATTGGAAAATGATCGGAGGGATATTTCTGTTCCCGAGAATCTGTTAACACAGCGTATTTCTTCACCTCTATATTATCAGGAGAAGTGAAAATATAATCTATTCTTCTTTGAGGGGCTTTGCTAAAATCAAAACCGGTAAAGGTTGCATCTGGTCCAAAAGCTACTTCTGCGGCATATCGACTATCATTGAGCTTTTTTGCTATACTTTTAATGGCCTTTGTATCTGGGGTAAGGTTTAAATCTCCCATCAAGATCACAGGATGGTCTTCTTGATTTAACACCTTAATTTGCTTTAGAATTAATTGAGCACTTTTCCTCCTTGCCTTTTCTCCTCTATGGTCGAAGTGGGTATTAAAAACATAAAATTTTGCCCCACTATGCTTATCCTCTAATAGAGCATAAGTACAAATCCTTTCCAAAGCAGCATCCCAGCCTACCGATATTTCATCCGGGCTTTCAGATAACCAAAAGGTAGATTGCTTGATCAGCTTAAGTTTTTCCTCTTTATAAAAAATTGCTGTGTATTCCCCTTTCTCCTTTCCATCATCTCTTCCTACTCCCAGATAAGTATAAGCAGTTAATTCCTGATCCAGATAATCCAACTGATGCTTTAAACCTTCCTGTATGCCCATCACATCCGGCTCGAAGAATCTAAGCTGATCCCGTAAAAATTCCTTTCGAAGATCCCAGCGATTTTCGCCATCATTGGGATTGTCATAACGGAGATTGTAGGTCATGAAGCGCATGTCTTGTGATTTTCCCCCAAAGACAAACAGACACATAAAGAGAAACGATAGTAGTTTTTTCATATCGAGATAAAGAGACTTAATTTTTACTTCTCAAATCTTGTAATTTTACCTTTTGTAAATTCATAGGGCCCAATTTTCAAAGAAATGATTTCGCCAAAAACATCCACCTGATATTGCATTCGCTGGGGACCTCTCCATGCCTCCTCCGAAAGAATAAAGAAAGTATGTCCCCCCAGGGATTGCATCTTTTCGAAAGGCCTATCATCATATTGGAAGTAAAGTTCTCCCTCTTTCAAAGTAGCACGAACTTTTCCCCACACCTCAGAACCAAATGAACCCGTGTATTTGGCGGCTTCATATGTAGGATTAACTACTTCTTCTCCCCATGCTTTAGGAATAAGATTTTTCCTCGAAATTGGATCATAAAGTTCAATCATAGCCTGACTCCAATCTCTCCCATCTGCATCTTCTCCCAAAAATGTATCAAAGACTTTGTACATCAGGGCATGCCGTAACTCTGCATGATCCAAATTTCCGAAAAAGTAATAACCAATTCCCTCCGAATGCATCAGTCCAATCATAGCCATCGTACCCGGCAAGCTTCCTGTATGAAAATCTATAGCCCTTCCCTGATAATCATGCTGAAACCAACCTAGCCCATAAGAAGTCCATTTAGGCTGTGTCAATCGGGTGGTAGGATAAAATTGATTTTTGGGAATTAGGGCATGTGGCTTAAATAATTCTGCCCAGTTGTATTCTTCGATTAGGCGTTTATCGCCATATCTTCCTTTGTTCAACATACATTGCATCCATTTGGCCATATCTTCTATATTAGACCAAATAGCTCCGGCTGCTGCAATCGAGTCGGCATTAAAATCCTGGATGGGAATAATTTCACTACTTCTGAATGTATAATGATGGGCAATGGAACGATTTTCTTCTACCTGACTCCTGGCCTTAGTCGCATAGGTATTATTCATTCCCAATGGTTTGAAAATATTTTCAGTAATAAAATCAGCCCAACTTTGCCCACTTACTTTAGCGATCAATTCTCCGGCTGCCAGATACATGATATTCTGATAGGTATAGCCCGCTCGTAAGGGATAAGCAGGTTCCAGATACCTCATTCGATACAGAATCTCTGCAGGTCGCATATTGGTATTGGCCCAGAGATAATCTGCATTGGGAAGTCCGAGGTTGTGAGAAAACAGATCTCGAATTCGCATGTCTCTTGTTGTATAGGGATCATACAATTGAAATTCAGGCATATGTTCGATCACCTTATCCTCCCATTTTACTTTGAAGTCTTCCACCAAAATCGCCATAGCAACCGCTGTAATAGCCTTGGTAGTCGAACCTATATTGTAGATCGTCTTACTATCTACAGCCTTTCCAGATCCTAATTCGCGTTCTCCATAGCCTTTCGCCAGTAAAACCTCCCCATTTTTTACCACTGCTACTGCTATTCCCGGAATCTTCCAATCCTGACGACTGGCTTCTATATAGGCATCGAGTTCTTTTATATTTTGTGAATGATCCTGTGCAAAAGAGGGTTGAAGAATAAGTAGCAGAAAAGGGAAAAGTAGTAATCGTTCCATATCATGGGAGTATTTAGAAGAAAGATACGAAGAGTGTGTAAATTTGTGTAAGTATTCTCGTTTTCTTGTGTTCAGGTATTCTCAAATATCATAAGAATACGGAAAAAAGGAAGGTATTGGCGTGCTGGTGTCTTGGAGTCATTTTAGCAACATCAACCCCAACTCGCTAACACACAAACACTCCAACACGTTTTTTTAATGAACCCCGGTGTCTACAAAAACCCCAGCATAGAAATCTTCAACATTCGTATCGATGAACCCGTAACCATGATCACTGATGTGCTTGTGAGTGTAGTTTGCTTTTATGCCTATTGGGAATTGATGCGGATGGAGATAAGAAATCGAATCCATTTTTTTTATCGATCATTTTTCTTGTTGATGGGTCTGGCTACATTCTGGGGAGGTATAATCGGACATAGTTTTGTTTATGCACTGAGTATAGAGTGGAAAATACCCGGCTGGTTTCTAAGTATGCTTGCGATCGCCTTCGCCGAAAGGGCATGTATCCTTTATGCCAAACCCTTAATCCAAAAAGGATTTGGAGAGTTTTTCACCTGGCTAAATATATTTGAACTCATTCTTTTTATGATCATCTCTGTCCTGACCCTCAATTTTTATTTTGTGGTTGGACATTCTGCTTACGGCCTGGTGGTCGTCATGGCAAGCTTTCAGATGTATGTCTATTTTCGGACGAGGCATAAAGGGAGCTTGCAGTTTTTATATGCAGTAATTTGGTCTGCTCTTGGTGCGCTTATTTTTATCAATCAATGGGCCATCAGCAAATGGTTTAACCATATTGATATAGGCCATGTACTTATGGCTATGAGTTCATGGAATATTTATAAGGGAGCTGTTTTAAACCTTCAACAGCCTGAATATGTACGCGAAACCGAAAATAGGCTTGCTTAAATCACTTCCTTTTTGATTATTGTTTACAAAAAGTCCAAAGATTAAACTAGGCAAAAGAAATTCCGTATATAGATGTACACACATATTTAGGCGGACAATCTAAAGGCAACATTTATTATTGTTAAATCATTTAAATGCCTTCATCTAAATCGCTTATATTTTTACCTGACATTAGTGGTTTTACCGAATTCGTTAATCAAACGGAACTTGAGCATAGTCAGCACATTATCGCTGAATTGCTAGAAATTTTGATCGATGCTAACGAAATCGATATGACCCTTGCCGAAATTGAGGGTGATGCCCTTTTTTACTACAAACACCAGGATTTGCCTGGTCCGGAAGCCTTGCTCAAACAAATCCGGAAGATGTATATCCTCTTTCACAATCATCTACGGATGTACGAGAAACGGAGGATTTGTAACTGTGGAGCCTGTACCGGCGCAATGAATCTCACCCTGAAATTTATTGTTCATAGTGGAGATTTCAACTTTATTTCTGTTAAGGATAGCCGTAAACCTTTTGGCAAAGATATCATATTGGCGCATCGTCTCATGAAAAACAATGTTCCTATTGATGATTATGCCCTGATCTCAGAAGAGGTTTACAAAGCCTGGGGAATAGATAAAGGAGATCTAATTGATGAGGAACTTCCTCCTGTTCTTGATAGTTATACCTACAAAGATGCCGGGAAGGTAGATTTCTCCTATCTAAGCCTTCAACCACTCAGAGGGTATATTGCTGATCCTCCGGAAATTTTGTTGGAAGATCAAACTGAAAATCCCATAGTTCTGGAAACAGACATAGACAGTCCCCGCCAGGAACTCTTTGAGCTTATAACCAATTTTGATTACCGGCTGACTTATAATAATGAATTGGATGAACTTGATTATGAGGAGGGAAAAATGAATCGAATTGGTACCAAACATTCCTGTGTACTCAATGGGCAGTTTATAGAATTTGAAACCGTACAAAGTGATTTTGGGGAGGGGAAATGGGTATATGGCGAAAAGACCGTTGAGGTCCCTTTCATGAAGGACGCTACCAATTATTTTATTCTTGAGGAAGCTGAAGAAGGAAAAACCCATGTTCGCTTTGAGGCTCATTTAAAGCCCAAAAACTTTTTGGGAAAACTCCTATCTCCGTTGATTAGAATTAAGCTCAAAAAGAGTATGAGAGACTTACTCAGCAATCTCAAAGAAGTTGCCAAAGACAATCCTGTTTTAAAGTTGGAAGGACTTACAGAAGCGGAAAGTACAGATACAATGCTAGCTGTAGGTTAAACAGCCTACATAAAAAGAATATCTAATTTGGGCCACTTAGTGGCCCATTTTTTTTCTATAACTCTTTGATTGTATAATTCTGCTTTTTCGGGCCCGTAGGTAGGATTAGGTCTTACTTTTAAATTCATCAAATCCTCCAATCCATGGGGTGCAAGGATGTGTATATTAGCAGGATTGGGCCAGAGTTTTACTGCGACACAAGTTGGGGTCTCAACCCAATGGCTCAACCCTTCTTCGCAGTTTTTATAGGGCTCATGAGCATGCTTGAGATGCATGCGTGCCTGGTTTTTCACCGACCAATTATCTTTAGGATATTTTGTGCGAAGTAGAGCTTCCATTTCAAGGTCTCTTTCCGGAGTTAACTCAATAGAATCAAAATAAATGACATCTATGTCATTGAGTTGTTTATCTGGATAAAAACCATGAAGAACATCCCAAACCCTATTTCTTATAAATCCTGCTCCAATCCAGGCATCTTCGATTCGAAATTCAAGCAAGGCTTCCAGGCGTTCCATCATCCAGACATCTGCACGAATTATTTCTGTTAATTTTTCAACCAACATCTTTTAAAGCGATTTTGGTTCAATTCTCTTTTCCATAATCACATATTTTCGCCCACCTTTTTCAAAGTTTTGCTCTGTCTTTTTCAAGCCAAATTTTTCGTAATAAGCAGTTCGTTCTATCCTTGCATTACAAAATATATATGCTATCGGATATTTTTCAGCCTCTTTCAATAAATGGATAAGTAGTTGGCTCCCATACCCCTTGCCTTGCTCCTCTTCCCGGGTGGCAAATTTCCTGAACTGGGCCTTTTCCCCATCAATGAATAATGAAATAATAGATACAAGCTGCTCATTTATAAATAGCCCTAAATGTATGCCTTCAGAATCTTTCTCTAATTTCACATAATCAAGATCTCGATCCGGCCACATAACCTTTTGTCGGATAGGCCAGCAATCTTTGGCGAGTATTTGACGGATCTCCAATTTTTTTAACTCAAGCTATACTCTGCCGGATGCAAGATTATTTTGGGTGAGGTAGGTAAAACTTTCCTCTACTGCTTTCATCATATCTGTGGCACAATTATCCAATTCTACAATCATCCACTTTGTATTACCATTAGCAGCCTTTACGATTTCCGGGAAATTTAGTGTCCCCTGCCCTACCGCAACCATAGGATCTGGTTCATCTTTATCCATTGCTTCATTCCATACAGCTGGCCCGTCTTTGATGTGAAGAAAAGGAGCTCTTTTTCCAAACTCCCCTACAATTTTTGCTGGGTCTTGTCCTGCCACCTTTGCCCAATATGTATCTATCTCAAAGAATATATCCTCGTCCAGCATTTCCCTTAATTTTAGAATAGGTAAAGACCCATCTTCCATTTTTTCAAATTCCCACCAATGATTATGCAAGCCAAATTTCAGTCCATTTTCTTTACAGAATGCATTTGCCGCATTGAATTGGTCAGCAAGTTCCCGAATTCCCTCCATAGACTTATATTTGGCCTCTTCCGGCCAACCATGCCATATCATATCCTTGCAGTCATATGCTTCTGCCATTTCCAATATCCGCTTTTTCTCATCCCCCTCTGGCTTTTCAATATGGACAGAACAAACCTTTAATCCTGCAGCATTTATCATATCTGCACTCTGAGAAATAGAGATATTATCGGGAAAAAAAGCCGTCTCAACACCTTTATATCCAATTTCTCCGAGCTTCATTATGGTTCCTTTAGCATCTTTTTCTATGAACTCTCTTACCGTCCATAGTTGAACAGCAATGGGGGGCACTTCTGTATGCATTTCTTTTACTTCATTCCAGGTGGTCGATTTTTCCTTTGTACAGCCTATAACACTTCCCATAAGAAAAAGGGAAGCAGAAGCAGTACCGCTAAATTGAATAAATTTTCTTCTATTAAGTTTCTCCATAATCAGATCATTGGGTAGCATTAAATAACATTGCAGACTGCTCAGAATGCAGCTTCCAGCCATCTTCTCGTTTGATACAAGAGCCGGATTCGATGAGTTGTACCGGAGAATTCACATTGCCCGTATCAATCATTTGGCTTCCGACTTTCCTGGTGAAGTTTACAATTTTCGGGGATAAGACAAAAAGTTTCAATTCCTTCCCATGAAAATCTACCTGCTTCATCAAAGGGATTTATTTTCTCACTCTTACAAACGATCAGAAGAAATAAGAAAAGCAGGTAAAGGCATAAATTTTCCATAACAGTAAAAAAAAACCCAGGTCTATTCGACCCGGGTACTTATATATAAATGTCAAAACATCAATTCAAGATATCAAGCCATCTGCCTGAGATTTTCGTGAAAACCAAACCAGACCAAAACCCATCAAAATAATAGTCAGTGCAAATCCTATCCCACCAGACCCTGTTGTTTCTATAGCATTGGTTAGGAAAAAGTTGTAGAAAGTTTGTATCAAAGCAGCTCCTAAAGAAACCATAAATATAGGGGTTGCCCATGCCTTCCGAACCAAAAGGAAAAGGGATCCTAAGACTCCTGTCCATACTGCGATAGCAAATGCCGCAGTAACCCAGGTGGGACGATTTTCGATGAGTAAACGCTCGGCTTCCGGGAGGCTAGCTAAAACTTCAGGAGTTGCTCTCACCTGACCTAAATAGGCCATAGCTCCAAAGGAATTCCAGAGTAAGGCAATAGCTGAAACAACCCAAAACCAGATAGGGATTTTCGATGTGGTGGTGTCTGTCATGATATTATACTTAGTATGAGTTTTGTGAGACCGTATTTCACGCTAAATATAATAGATTTTTGCCAAAAAAGTTAACAAAATTCTAATTTTGTTAACTTTTTTGGCAATTGTGTTAAAAGGAATATTCGAGAATACTAGAACACCAGAACAAGTAAATACTTTAGCTTTACAAAAGTTGAAATCCTAATCCAGAATTTTCGTTAAGGCGTTTCAAAAAAGCATCTCCCATAGATATGGAAGGGGTTATCACGCCATAGGTATCTGGCAATTGATCTTTAGCAAGGCAAACAGCTGCCTCGCCTAACATCTTGGAGGTAGAACCATAGCCTGGATCACGATCTCCTGTTACTTTCCCAACGATGGTCTGACCATCTTCCATTTTCCCAATAATGCGGAAGTTAAAGAAGCCGTTTTCTCTTTGTTCTTTATTAGGGCCTTCTCCGGGCTTGGGAAGTCGATTGTCTACTATTTTTTTGAGGAAAGAGCCGGGTTTTGCAGCCCCCATAATAGCTAAAGGAATCACAGAACCGAAACCTTTCATTCGTCCTCCAAATCCATCCCCTGTCAAAGTAAATTCGTCGTAACGAAAGTCCTTTCCAAACGGATAACCAGCCAGTGCATGACTTCTCCGAACTATTTTAGTATTAATTGCAGCCATGATAAAGGGGCTCTTCCAGCTTTTGAAATCATCATCATATTTCACGGCTCTTAAGTCCTTACGATCGGGCCCGTTCATTTCCCCCTGAGGATTCAGGCCATAAGGGTTGCCCAATACCTTTCCGAGACTGGGGTCTTTTTGGACTTCCTCCATAACATTGCTTAGACTGGCATAAGTTCCTCCACTCATACCTCCCGAAGCTGCTTTTAATCCCATTTTTATATGACTGCAGTAAGCACCAAATTTCTTTTTTGCTTCCTGTTGCAAGAAATATACTCCCATATCTGAGGGAACAGAGTCAAAGCCGCAGCAATTGGTAATTTTTACTTTTGCAGCTCTTGCAGCTTCATAATGCGTATCGATCATTTTTCTGATCCATTGCACTTCCCCACTCAAATCACAATAATGAGTTCCATTTGCGACACAAGCTTCAACTGCCAAATCCCCAAATTTTGCATAAGGGCCCACTGTTGTACACAAGACCTTAGTCCGGGATGTAAGGCTGTAAACGGCTTCTTTGTCCAAACTATCTGCAACAATAAGCGGGATTTCTTCATTTCCCAGTTCTTTTCTTATGCTTTGTAATTTGCTCTCGTTTCTTCCTGCGATGGCCCATTTGAGGTCTTTTTTGAGGCCGTATTGCTTAAGTAAATATTCTGCGACTAGTCTTCCTGTGAAGCCAGAGGCACCTAGAATGACTACTTCAAATTCTCTTGTTGCCATGTGTATTAGTAGTAATTGTTAAATACTTGTTAAAGGATTTACTCCGAAAAACTTCCCTGATCTACATCTTTGATAAAGCTAATCACCCCCTTCATATAGGTTTTCTGATCATCATATTGGGAAAGGTGACTTCCATTGGGACAATGGAGATAGCGACCATTCCTGACTTCACTTGCCATCCACTCCATTTGTTTGGGATCCATGGTATCATGAGCTCCACCAATGGTCAGTGTCGGTACGGTAATATTTGGCAAGTCTGCTTTTCTATCCCAGTCTTTGAGGGTAGCATCACCTGTGATTCCAAATTCGCTATAGCCTTGCATATAAATATAGACTACTGGGTTCAGATGGTCAAAGGTACGATTGATGGCTTCTGGCCATTCGTCCAAAGGCATGCGAAGTACATGCTCGGTATAGTGATGCTCGAATAGCAACTCTGCATAGCGGGGATTTGCAAAATCTTCCTTCTCCTCTATCTCCAAAATTTCTGCAAAAACTTCAGGATCCATTTGCGGGCCTAGCACCTCTTTCGCATACGCGTTATACTCAGGAATACTGGCCACCATATTTGAAATAATCAAGCCTTTGAGATTTTGCTGGTATTTGAAAGCGTATTCCATTGCCAGAATTCCACCCCAGGATTGTCCCATGAGGTAGAAATTATCTTTATTCATTCCCAGGGCTTTCCTCACTTGCTCGACTTCCTCAACAAAGCGATCAATTGTCCAGAGGCTACTATCCGTGGGTTGATCACTATAGTGGGAGCCCAATTGGTCGTAATAATAATATTCGATCCCTTCATTAGGGAAATATCCATCTACACAAGTCCAAAGTTCATGGGTAGCCCCGGGCCCTCCGTGTAGAAGTAGTACTTTGATTTTTGGATTATTACCCACTCTTTTAGTCCAAACCTTAAATTCACCGACCGGAGTTTGGATAGGAATCATCTTTATTCCTCCGGTAAATTGATCTTCCTTTCCAGAGTAATCCAAATAAGAATCGACAGAAGCAGATTCTTGTTTTTGCTCTGCGCATGAGATAAGCAGAAAGAGAAAGGCCGTTAGGATAGCAGTAATAGATTTCATAGTCTTTCATAAGGGTTCTTTCAGGAGAACCTGAAAAACTTCAATTTGTTAAAATACTGCCTAAAAATGCAACTTCATGCCTTCATGAGATGCCTTAAAGCCCAGCTTTTCATAAAAACGCTTTGCATCAGAACGTTTCTTATCTGTAGTCAATTGAAGGACATGGGCTCCTTTTTCTCGTGCCCGATCAATGGCCCAGGCAAACAGTTTTTCCCCAATTCCTTCCCCTCGCATATCCTCTCGAATACGTACAGCTTCTATCTGTGCCCGAACACCCCCTTGATAGGTTAGATAGGGAATAAAACTCAATTGCAGAGTCCCGATTACTTCAAAACCTTCATTTTCAACTACCATTAATTCCTGATTGGGGTCTGAATCTATGACCTCAAATGCCTGGTAATAGGTCTCCGGTAAGGGATCCTGATAGTCCTCTCTTGATTTTCCCAGTTTATCATTAGCTAGCATGGAGACGATATGAAGAACGTCTGCTTTTTGGGCTTTTCTAAAAATGATGTTCATACCTAAGATTTACAGATAAAAACTTTCCTTCCCTTCAACCAATGCAGTCAATTCTACTTTATGGCCATCCGGATCTCTTGTATAAATGGATTGGAAATAATGATGGTCCTGAACCTCAAATTCCAGTTCGAGTTCTTCATATCTTTTACAAGCAGCTCCAAAGCTAGCATAGGGGATTTGGAAAGCGAAATGGTCTATTTTTACGTTTCGAGAAGCTTTATCTAAAACAGGATCTTTTTCATTTGCCGGGAATAAGGCTATCCCAGTTTTTCCCGCAAATAAAAAAATGGGAAAAGGCTGCCATTCCGGAACCTCCTTTCGCTTTAATCCCAACACTTTTTCATACCATTTGGCAGATCGTTCCAAATCCTTTACCCGGATCGCGACATGATCCAGAAATTGTATTTCTATTTCTGGTAGCTTCATTTGCTCAAAAAATCTCGAATGGCAGTGTTTACCTCTTTTTCAGCCTCTACATTTACCATATGGCCAGCATTTGGCAGTTGGAGCAATGAGGAATTGGGTAAGGAGTCATGAAGAATCTTTACATTGTTACGCATGTAATCCAGATCTTGCATTCCTTCAATGATTAGACTTGGACAAAGTATATCTCTTAGCCGATTCAAGGGTGCTGGATTGATCAGTTGGATAGGTCTTGCAGAGCTAGGACTAACCATATAGTTGGCAAAAGTTTCTCGCAAGTAATCTTGCTCTTCTTCAAATCCTGCGACTCTTTCTTCCCGTTTTCCTTTGAAAGTCATATCAACAATAGTTTCAACGGCTTGCTCCTTGTTCCCATCCTGAAGGGCCTGAACCATTTCCATCAAAGGCTGTAGGTAAGTGGCATCCTGTTCCTGAACCCCGCTTAGTCCTGGAGAAAGAAGAATTAATTTCTCAACCTTATTTGGATAAGCCAGGCTAAAATCCGTTGCAAGGATTCCTCCTAAAGATAAGCCTGCCAAATGAAAGTTTTCTATTCCCAACTCATTAGTTAGGCTAATAAGATCTTCTACATCTGGGGGGGTATTATCTTCATAGGTTGATTTCCCATGTCCCCGTATATCATAACGAAGAATCTGAAATTCACCTTCCAATGCATCCACCTGTCTATCCCACATGCGGAGATCCACCCCTCCACCATGAATGAGCACCAGGGTCTTACCTTTTCCACTCAATTCATAGTTGATTGTATTAGGGCCGAGAGAAGCTTGACCTGATATTCTTTCAGACATTTTCGGGTTACAGGCGGAAATTAGAATAAATAGAAAAAAAAGAGCAGCTAATTTTTTCATGAATTTCGCGTGGTTTTAGGATGGTATCATGTATCTGATATTTCCGACAAATATCTTTCATTTTTTGGTAAAATGCATTCCGATAATTGGCCGGTATTTCTGCTCCATCTTTGAAAGATCTTTGGTGTTTTTTCTCAAGTCCGGGGAAATGTTCGCGAATGGCTTGCATCATGAGGGTTTTGCTATCTGTATTTTCCTCACTAAAAAGGGTAAGAGTCGAAGGAAGTACATAAGGACTTTGAATCCCCTTAAAAGTTGAAAATAGTAGTTCCAAACGCTCCATCCTATATAATTCTGTTACAAAGCGACATCAGGACTTGATCCTCAATATGTTTGTAGATTAACTTACTCGGATACTCAAGCGGCGGAAACCGTATCTTGACTTACAAAAGCCTTTCATCCAACCCATGAATAAAAGAAGATAATCCTCCCGATTGGTGGAATAAGAAAGAAGCTTACACCTCTGTTTGAACCCTGAGCTTTCTGCTAATGACCTTCATAAGATTAAAGCAAATCTTGCCTGCTTTATCAATGATTCGCATCCATATCCTGAAGGGTTTCCCAGATGGCATTGACGCTCATTTGCAGGCTATCTTCTGATAGGTTGCGGCTCAGATCACTGGCTTGATGATAGTGCTCAAAAATGGGAGCCTCAGACATGATTTCATAAAGGGTTTGCTGCGACACCTCAAATTCAAGGGCGCGGTAATAATGGTAGGCGACTTCTAAATCCTTATCTGTGATACAAGAAATCGTAAATGCATCTTTCATTCCCGCAATATTGAAGCTTTCATGATCGGCAGTATTCATCACAATGCGATCGATTCGATGGGTTGGGATGTTTAGTTTCTTTGAATTTCTTTCGAATGCCAAAAGCAGAGGAGTTTTGTCCTCACCTTTAACGGGCCAAATGGCAAACTGGTTTCCACTGCCTACCATTTCCATATTCAAAAAGCCCAACATGCCTTTAAGGCCTTTTTCTTCGATCCAGGCCAGCGAACCTACAAGCCCTTTTTCCTCTTCGTCAAAGAAATATATTTCGCATCCCAGGTTCTTTAACGGATTTTTCTTCAACCTTTTCGCTAGTTCCAGGCAAACCACTATGGCAGAAGCATTGTCATTGGCTCCGGGAGTAATGGGAACCGTATCATAGTGGGAGCCTATTCCGATAAATGGATAGCTCCGGGATTTGATAAAGATATTTTTACCACTTCTGTAGCTATGAATGGAGGGTTTGATCTGGTGAGACATCAGATATTTTATGATCCAGTCATAGCGTTCTCTGTCTTTGAGTTTTTCTAGTTGAGAGATTATGTCTATTAGTTTCACTTTTCTTTCTGTGTTTTAAATGGATCTTTACCGTTTTTTAGAAAAGCGGCGCAAAATAGAAACGAAAAAACCAGGCCAGTCTTCACTCCATCTGCTAAGTTTTCGTTTCATCCCCAGCGTGCCTTATTGGAAAAAAACTAATCTAATATTCTCCTCATCTCTCTTTGGTATTCGGGACTTATAAGGAGATCGTTGTGACCGTAGCCGTCTATGAGGTGTAGATCTACTTTTTTATCCTGAACTGCCAGTATTTCCCCATGTGTGCAGGGGATAAGTTTGTCTTCTTTACCATGGAAAATGAAAATGGGACAGCTTATGTCTGAGAGATATCTGTGGCTTTGGAGTTTGTATTTTATAAGGAAGGGAGGAATAAAGGGATATTTTTCCCGAATCAATTCCTGCAAGCCTTGATAAGGAGAAGTTAGCACCAAATATTTAGGCTTATTTTTAGCTGCCAATTGGGTAGCAATACCCGAGCCTATAGAAGTACCAGAAATGACGATCTGATCTTCCGAATAGCGTTCTTTCATTAGATCTAAGGCTTGCTGAGCATCATCTATAAATTGTTTTTCACTTTTAATTACTCCTCCACTTTTCCCATAGCCTCTATAATCCAGATAAAATACATCATAGCCCTGATCTAAATACAAGTCTGCACCTGTTCCCCAGCTATTGAGAGCTCCGGCATTTCCATGAAGGAAAAATACAAGACCTTTATCCTCAGGGCTTTTGAACAGCAATCCATTGAGAGCAACGTCCTCCTCTACCGAAATGAAAATTTCTTCAAACTCAGTGAAATAAACCTTATGATAGTCATAGGAGGGATCTAATTTCTCCGGAAAGAAAAGTAAACGTTCCTGGAATACGTACATAAGCGCACATATTGCCACATAGAGAAAGAACACAAAAAATAATACACCCAAAAGGCCTTTCATAAGACTGACTTATAAGCTTTTGATTATCGGCAGATAAGATAGTTCAAAAAATAGACCTCTTTGGGAGGAGGAAGGTTGGAAAGGAGGTGTTCTTGTGTTCTGGTGTTCTCGTCGTTTTTCAAGAACACCTGAATATCAGAACACGTGCCCCCGTCCTAATTCATCACCGAGGAATAAATCGCATTGAACAGCAACTTATAAGTAGCTCTGGGTTGGCCACGGAATTGAGGGCGAAAGCCGAAAAGGATAACATTCCCCTCCCCATAAGCGACCTGTACCATGGCAGCTCGGTTTCCTATGTATCTTTTTTCTCCATTTGCCCAACCACTCATCAACAAATTGT
Source organism: Bacteroidota bacterium (assembly GCA_039819665.1). Classification (GTDB taxonomy): domain Bacteria; phylum Bacteroidota; class Bacteroidia; order J057; family J057; genus JAWPMV01. The sequence goes on along the minus strand of JBCBRM010000049.1, from coordinate 25,479 downwards.
CTTTGGCATAACGAGCAACTACTTCTACATCAGGACGAGGGGCTTTTGTAAGGGTAGTCTCATTTCCTCCTTCCCGTTTGGAAGGCTTAATATTGATGCTAAAAGCTCGGGAGCGGTTGAAGGAGGCTGCCACCTCCTCTTGCATCCCCCAGGCTAATCGATGCTCGGTATTGATATTTGTACGAATGAGAGAACCGGGTATAAAGAAGGTTCTGTCAGGAAGATTTCGAACGGTATTGGTCAGGGGGAGGCCCAATTGATCAATGGCAAAATCACTGGCTGCATCGAAGGTGATCAGGGTACCTCCAGCATCTACAAACCTCTTTATGTTGAGGGTTCCTTCCAGTCCAACTCCTCCTGTATATCTCTCTGGCATATATCCTTCTCTGTGTCCATTGAGAATGCTATTGGGAGTTTGGTGTGGAATGATGATAACATCAAATTCCCCCAGGTCCCTGTTTCTCATATCCGCATCATGTAGAGTATCCCAGTCAAAATGATAATCAGTCAACAACCATCGCGTCCATCCTTCATCCATGTTGGATACCCAGGATTTATACAGACCAATTTTCGGTTTTTTTAATTCCAGGCTATTAACCTTGATTTTTCCGGTAAAGCCTGTAAAATCCAAACCTAGAGATTCTGACAATCCCCTAATATCGGTATCCTTATCCTGACAAATAAAGTCTCCGGCCTTAAATTCGCCTACACTTTCCATTACTCGAGACACACTTCCGCCTTTCGCAAGGATTTGATTGACTGCCTCAAAGGCAGCATTATTTTTTCCATTGATTCTATATCCCCTCCTACCTTTTGTTATAGAACCTTTTGGTATTTCAGCTCTGTCGGTAATCTCTTTGGTTTCTACTTCAAAACTTTCCCAGATTTTGTCAACTTCTACTCCCATTTGATAAGGCAATGTCCAACCGGCCAAATCATAAGGAGGGACTGGAGGTCCCCCGGGATATTCTCTTTTGTCAGGATAATTCTGCGTTTCCATCAAATCCTCTAAAAATGGACGAAAGGCCTGAGCGGCATAAGCAATGAAAGCTCCTTTTTTGTATGCCCTTTCCCCAACTGTAAAATCAGCTTCTGCCTGATGTACTTCAACCCCACCTTGACGGAGTATATTCACCAGATTAATTGCCTCTCTTTTATCCCACTGATCCATAGGAATTACATAAGAATAAAACTCATGCAATACACGAGCTTCAATGGCATCCCGTCCCATTTTGTACATATTATAAATGAGTTCCTCCTTACGATCTGCCGCATAATCCAAAACAGCCATTGAGCCTGTCAGGGTATATTCCACCGCCTGCCTAAAATGAGACTCCCCAGCTTCCCAGGGATCAGGATAGAAGATTTTTGTCCCGTTGGTAGGAACACCTCCTCTACGACCTCCAATTACATTAGGCATGGAATCTGGAGGATAATACAGAGGCGTAGGATTCCTATGGCTAGTTTCGGTTAGGATGCCAATCATATTGTGGAAATAAGGTACAGTACGTCCACCGCCATTCCACCACATGCTGTATTGAAACTGAGAAACTACGCCTGACATGTTTTTCATGGCGAAACGGTTGGCCATAGAAGTACCAACCAAATTGGTTCCTGTGGTGATACCCGGATGAATCCGTGGATTTACGGGATCAGAAAAAGGAGGTACAAATATGCGGGTCCAACTTGGGCCGGTCTGGTGCTGGTTATAAACAATTTGAGGATACCACTCATTGTACAAAATTTCATTTACATGATAAGTCTCCGGCATATTATTCATAAACCAGTCTCTATTATTATCATGTCCTACATAATGGTGGTATAGCCAGGGAGGGGAAGTTGTTTCATATGGAGTCCCTAAATTCTTCCTGTACCAATCTGTAATGATATCCAGGCCGTCTGGATTCATCATAGGCATCAGCATAAATATGACTTCTTCCCGGATTTTCTTCATTTCATCAGATTCCTCAGTAATCACTCTCCAGGCCAGTTCCGATGTCATCTGCCCACAAGCAGCTTCATTCGCATGCATTCCCCCATCAACCCAAATGAAAGTCTTACTTTCCTTTGAATACTTAATTGCTGTTTCTTCATCTATCCGGGCTCTTGCTATAGCAGCATTCATTTTTTTATACTCCTCTAATTTGTCCAAATTTTCTTTGCTGGATATGAAGAAGAGTAGCATTGGTTTTCCAAGCACACTTTTGCCAATTTCAATTTTCTTGATACGATCCGAACTTGCTACAAGCTTATCATAATAAGCTAACATTTGGCTATAGTCGGCCAATTTATAATCAGCCCCCATTTGGAATCCATAATGCTCTTCAGGACTTGGCACCTGGGCATGGAGGCGAATACAGAAAAAAATACTGACTAAGAGTAGTAGATGAATAGTTTTCATTTCAAGTGATATAAATAAGGGTATAGAGCTGGGCTGTAGGTATATTCAGAATTAGAAATCTACATCGGAGTTTTAGATAATTTAGGATGAACTTCATTTATTCCTGTTACAGCAGCAGAACCATACCACTCTTTGAGTTCCATAACTAAGCTTCCGGCCTGAATGGCAGGATCAGATTCTGTAAGTGCTTTGGCTTCCTCTATGCTGGGTACATCAAAAATATAAATTCCGCGTAAGTCTCCGTCCCCCAAAAAAGGTCCTGCAAGCACTAACTTACCTGCTTCTGCCATTCTTCCAATATTGGCCATATGGGCAGCCTGCAATTCGGTGGCTTTTAAGGAATCCAGTTCCCGATTGGGGCCTTTTTTCAGAAAAGCCATCACATACTTTTTCATCCCATATTCATCTGCGCCATATTTCTCAGCTAATGCTTGGTCGAAGCCTGTATGATCTGATGTGGTTTCCCCCTTATTAGGCGCTTTTTCAGTTGAAGCCGGAGATTGACAGGAAGTAAAACTCAGGAAAAAACTAAGGAGAAGGAACACAAGAAGGTATGAAATCTTAGGCAAATTGTTCTTTAGTAGCATGGTGATTGTTCAAATGGTGTCAGAAAGATACTCACTGAATTGTGATCTTTCGAAAGCAAATCAGGTTTATGCAGAGACCAGAACCAATTTGGTAGAAAAGCTTGCTTATTTAGTTGGGAGGGAAAGGATACCCTGCTCGTTTACTAAAATCAAGCCTTTGTCCATAAGATACCTTAATACTTTCTCCCGTTGAGCAGGAGCCCCTTGAGTAACTTCCAGAAGCACTTGCCGATAGCTTGTTTCCTGATCATTTATTCTTCGCAGGATGGCTTTCTGAATTGATTGGTAGTCTTTGTCGCTTACTTTGGTTTTATTTCGACCAATACAGATATCACATCTACCACAGGGTTGATGATCCTTTTCGCCAAAATACTGCTGGATAAAAAGACTTCTGCACAGGGTTGTTTGCTGTACATAGGATTTCATATCATCCAATCTTCTTGCGTTTTGCTTTTGCAGGAAAGTGTATTTATCCCAATTGAGTTCCTGCTTGGAAAGATTGTGGCGAGGACTCAAAAAGCGAATCATGGGTTTGTCTGTTGCAGGGGTATAAATCAGAATCCGATGCTGCATAAGACGCATAAGCAGATGATGCAAATCCAGAGGTGGTAAATCCAGCTGTCTTCCCCAATTCTCAAGGAGAAATCTGACTTCGCGGCTATAGGTTTCTCCCCCCAACATTCGCAACATAAATTCTATAACAGGCGCAATGCTCGGATGCTGTTTTTTGTAGATAATTACATCTTCTGGTTGGGCGAGAAAATGCACATATGAAAAATCATCGCTATCCTCATTCAGATGTAAAACACCTTCATTGTGAAGCACCTTGAGAGAATTGTACAAGGAAAGTGCGGGTTGCTCCGTATGTTTTGATAGCTCACGCATATCAAACTCTTGAGGCTGATCTGAAATCCCTTCCCGAGATATTCTGAAATAATTACAGAGCAGTCCATAGTGAGCTTTCAACTCTTTCCAGTCCGGATATTTATTGTCTGACCATCGCTGAATTTCTCCTAAATCCGGTGCATTATTGAAAACGATAGCCAAGGCAGTCTTTCCATCTCTTCCTCCCCTACCGGCTTCCTGATAATAGCTTTCGAGGTCAAAAGGAAGGTTATAGTGAACCACAAAACGGACATCGGGCTTGTCAATTCCCATTCCAAAAGCATTGGTGGCAACCATGATACGTACCCGATCTTCCAGCCAGGCATTCTGCACCTCATTTCGTTCTGAATTTTTCATCCCCCCATGATAGGCCATAGCAGCTATTCCTTCTTTTTGTAGCATAAGTGCCAAAGCTTCTGTCAATTTTCGCGTTCGGGCATAGATGATGCCTGTACCCTGGGTTCTTTGGGCGATACTCAGGATTCTTTTAGCAACATTTTCTTCCTCAAACACAAAATATCGGAGATTTTCCCGTTTAAAGCTTTGGGCGAAAATAGAAGGCTTCTTCATTTCCAACTTCTCGAGGATATCCTTTTTTACTTCAGGAGGAGCGGAAGCGGTAAGTGCAATGATGGGAATTTTTGGCAGCACCTCTCTGATGCTGGCAATTTTCAAATAAGCAGGTCGGAAATCATAGCCCCACTGACTGATACAATGCGCCTCGTCAACTACCAGAAGTTTTACCGGCATTTGAGGCAAACGAGCTCTGAACATGTCGCTTTGGATGCGTTCGGGCGCGAGGTAGAGGAACTTATAGGTTCCATCCATTGCCCCTTGTAACTTCTGATCAATCTGATTGTAGCCTAAACTGCTATTGATGTAAGTTGCTGCTATCCCTCTTTTATTCAGGTTTTCTACCTGATCTTTCATCAAGGCAATTAGAGGAGAAATTACAATAGTAAGTCCATCCTGCATCAATCCAGGCACCTGAAAACAAATGGATTTCCCTCCGCCAGTCGGCAATAAAGCAAGCGTATCTTTTCCAGCCAGCACCTCCTGAATAATCTCTTCCTGTAGGGGCCTGAACGTCTCATAGCCCCAGTAGCGGTTCAGGATTTCACGTGAACTTGTCATAAAAAAAGATGCAGATCGTTTACTAAAAAGAAAGGGATGTCGATTCTTCCTGTTTGAGCAAAATTAAATAACTATTTTTGTGCATGAAAAAGATTCTAATAATCCCCTCAATATATATCCTTTCATTTTTCCTTCTGAGCAGTTTCGCCCATCCATTTTATGTGAGTGTAAGTCAGATAGGCTATAATGCCGAAAATAAAAGCCTGGAAATCGCATGTAAGATTTTTGTAGACGACCTGGAAGCTGCTCTCGAATCAGCAGGCGCTCGAGAATTATATCTGGGTTTAGAAAATGAAAGAGCCGGGGCAGATGAAATAATCGACAATTATTTAAGGAAACATCTAGACATCCACATCAATGGGGAAAAAGTTGAAGGAAGTTTTCTGGGTAAGGAAGTTATCGATGATGTGATCTGGACTTACATTGAATTTCAGGAGATCGCTTACCCTTCGGAGTTTTCTATCAATAATACCTTATTGCTGGATGAGTTTGAAGGTCAGCAGAATATCGTTCATGTAAAAGTGGCGGGCAAGGAAAAGAGCCTTCGTTTATTTAAAGGAAGAAGCAAGGATGTTTTAAACTTTTAATCCTTGATTAGCCCTTCATCCCTTAAGATCCAATAAGCTGAATTTGCAACAGCTGCTCCATTTTGCATAAGACTTGGGAGGGAAACCAACTTTTTAAACTTCTTACCTTCTTCTTCAAAAAGGATTTCCATACTGGCGCGAGCTTTACCTTCAACAGCCTTCTGAAAATTCACTTCAATGATATCTCTTCGTGTAATCAAGGGAGTGAGAGAAGCCTGCCGATTGATCCAAAGTCCATATAAAGCAACCAGAGAAGCTCCAAAGAAAAAGAATGCAAGAAAGTAATTGACAATCCAAAGGGAAATAATCAGGGCTAATAGAAATGTAAAGAATAATAAGGCATACAGAATTGACACCCGCTTAAAGCCTTTCTTGTACAACCAATTGGAAAGTCTGCCCCCTAAGCCCTGTCCGTGGAATTCTATGCGATCCGTAAAGATTTGGCAGGTGCCATTTCGGGTGGGAAAGGATTTGGAACCGGATCTCATGAGTGATAACGTTGTTAACGTTTAAGGTGTTTGGGTGTTAGTGTTTTAGGGTGTTAGTGGGGTGGTAATAAGAATAGACCCTAACACGCATACCCGCTAACACACAAACACTTCTTTTATCTTTTCACTAACTTCATATACGCCTCAGCCAGTTCTTTCTCACGAAAAATCTTGCGCTTGATACTCCATTTCTCCTGAGCGAATTCGAGGCCCCATAAACTAGCTGGAAATTCTTCTCCCAGGCCATAATCCCAGGCTGATTCCAGGTATATTTTATCCGCATCAAGCTTTTCAAACTCCCCAATATATTCTTGCCCATCTATTTCTAAGGGTTCTTCCTGAAGTTTGGTTTCTCTCAGTTTGGAGTTTTCGTAAGAACTGGCCCAGTACAGGTCAGTCCAGATAATATAACTATGACGAGCCGCGTTGATCAGACCGCCCTTTTGAACATCAAAAGTATCTTCTTCGAGCTCTTTACCGTCTTTGTCCTGAATGACTATCTTATGAGCTCCTTTTTCCAACTCAAGTAATTTCATACTGCGAGGAGGCATATCATGTCTGAGCTCATCTATGGTTACAAACAGGAATTCATCTCCTGCATTATCCAATTCCACATTCCCCTTTTCGCATGCAGCGAACAGGACTAGACAAAGAATCAAACTAAGGTTAAGTAGGTATTTCATATTTTCTCAAATCCAGGATCTCTTACCCTCTTTACGGCTTTCCACTGAATTGGATTTAACAGCGATAAAATTACGTATAAATAATTTATTTTTGAAAGTATTTGGGAAGTGGAAAAACTACGATTTGCTTAATGAGACCACATTTGGTATTAAAAGCTGCCTATTTTCTTCCAATTTTTATACCGATGTGTTTTTCTTAGCAAGATTTTTTCTTAATTTTGCAGACCGAAATAAAAAGAAAATGGCAAAGAGTAAAGCAAATAGACATCAAGTAATTCTGGAATGTACTGAGCATAAAGACTCCGGACAACCAGGGACTTCACGCTACATCACGACCAAAAACCGGAAGAATACTACCGGAAGATTGGAGCTGAAGAAATACAATCCTATTCTGAAAAGATATACCATCCATAAAGAGATTAAGTAGTTTAACCCCCTCTTGGGAAATAAAGATATAATACTATGGCAAAGAAAGTAGTAGCTGGATACCGCGACAGATCAAAAAGTAAAGGATTTACCAAAGTAATCCGTGCGGTTAAAAATCCTGAAACTGGAGCCTATACCTACAAAGAGGATATCGTTCCTAGTGATATGGTAAAAGACTTTCTGAAAGACCAGAAATAGTCTTTACAAAAGAAATTTTTCATCCGGCTTTTCTATAAAGAGAAGCCGGATATTTTTTATCCTTGTTTCCCATACGTATCCACCCCTAAATTTCGTTCTTTCTTTCGTAGGCTGTCTAAAGCCAAGAATTTGCCGTTCAAACCTGATTAGTGTGAGTAAATATATACCAGCCGGATTTTACCTTATTCCCTTCATTTTTGTTTTTATTTTTCTTCCCAGTCTTACTTGGGCTACTTCCATTCCCGTTAGTTCAAATTCGGATTCAGGAAATGGGAGTCTCCGAGAAGCAGTTTCTCTGGCACAAAATGGAGATTCTATCAATTTTTCCATAATCGGCGAAATTGTGCTGGATTCGCAGCTCTTCATCACGAAGAATCTGTGGATACTGGGTCCTGGAGCTGACCAACTTGCAATTACTACTCAGGATTCTACACGACTTTTTAATATTGGCAATGCTGATACGGTTTCTATTGAAGGCTTAAGATTCTACAATGGAAACGCTACTGGATATGATCCCCCTTATGGAGGTGCAATCAGCAATGGAGGAGTATTACGTGTAAAAAATTGTCTCTTTCATGAGAATATAGCAACAAGTGGAGGTGCGATAGACAATGCAGCCTTTGGGGTACAGGGAGTAGAGCTTTATATAGAGAATTGTAGTTTCTATCGCAACCTCGCTATCCAGCCCATACCGGGATTCATAGAATTTGGAGGTGCTATCTATGCCGATGCTCGTGGAGGTGGAGAAACTAGGGTCGAGATTAGTAATAGTACCTTCGCTGAAAACAAAGCCAAAATTTCCGGAGGAGCAATTTATCTAGTCAATGATGCCGATGGATTAGCTACTATCTCTTTAGAAAATAGTACGATTGCTTACAATGAAGTAGAGGGTCGTTGTGGTGGCCTGGACATTTCACAAGCCGGAGCGGCAGAACTCAAAAATTGCCTATTGGCTGATAATATTGGACGCATCGATATCCCAAATATCTTTGGAGCCTTACGCAGTCTCGGAAATAATTTGATTGACGATACGACTAGTAGTTTGGTTTTAGTGAGTAGCCCAGGTACTGATTTATTTAATATGGATGCCGAACTAGGGCCTTTTGGATTAAATGGAGGAGTATTTCCTACCGTGAGTCTGAAATGTTCAAGCCCAGCCATTGATGCCGGAGATGATACAACAGCCCCTCTTACAGATAGCCGCGGACAAACAAGAATTTCAAGCTCAGATATCGGATCTTTCGAAAGAAATGCCAGGCTCGATCTGCAAATCACTAATCTCCAGGATTCGGGTTATGGTTCTCTCAGGCAAGCCCTTACTTTGGCCTGCCCAGGAGATACCCTAAGGCTGGATAATGTAGAAGGAGTAATCGGTTTGACTTCGGCTCTCGAAATAACTCAAGATCAGCTCATCTACGGAAATTCTCAAAATCCTGTTTTCCTTAATGGCGGAGATAGCCTCAGAATTTTTTTCGTAAATCCCGGAGTTGAAGTTCAGCTAAAGGACCTGACTTTAGAAAGAGGAAATCCCTCAAACTTTGGAGGAGGGGCTATTATGAATAAAGGGAAATTAAAGGTTGAAAACTCTGCTTTCCGCTGGAATAAAGCATCAGGGGCAGGAGCTATCGCTAACTATGGAGATTTAGGGCCCGCAGAATTGGATCTGATTAATTGCAGCTTCTCCGAAAATGAAGCTGAGTTTCTCGATGGAGGAGCAATAGATAATCGAGCCTTCGATAATGGAGCCACAGCCAATATTGTGCACTGCACTTTTGCACTCAATCGAGCTGGAAACCGGGGTGGTGCCCTCTATAATGCTTCAGGAGCTGACTTTATGCTTAGCAATACTATTGTAAGCAATAATCAGGCAGTTGAAGGAGGTGATGTTTTTGGGAACTTCATGAATGAGGGAATCAATATCATCCAAAACGAAGACAGTGCGAATTGGCTAAACCTAATCAGTGGTGTTAATATTCTTACTGTCGATCCCCTTCTGGATCCCTTTGAATACTACGGTGGTTCATCCTACACTTTTCGTCTACAAAGTGGAAGCCCTGCAATTGATGCGGGCGAAAATAGCTTTGCCCCCCAAACAGATCAAAGAGGTCAAGCCAGAATCTTTAATGGAACCGTGGATGTAGGAGCGTATGAATTCGACCCTGCGACAAGTATTAAGGATGACTTTTCTGCTACTCTCCTACTTTTCCCCCAACCTAATAAGGGCATCTTTACGTTAGCCTGGGAAGAGGGGGTTAATCAGGAATTCCTATACGAATTGAGAGATACTCAAGGAAAGATGCTTTCACGCAAATTGGTAAAAATGGATGCTAAGGGAGAACTTCTTATAGATGAAAGCAGCCTTAGCCCCGGATATTATGTACTTAGGATTAGGAATAAAGATGCTATGGCCAGTATTCCTCTTCAGATCATCCAGTAAAAGGCAATTCCAAGCCTTCAATTTCGTTCATTACAAAAATAGTCTGTGAATTACTTTAATCGTCTCAACTCAAAGCTCCTACTGTTCTTCACTGCCCTCTTTCTGGCAAGTCTGGGAGCCTGTCAACTAGACCCTCTTGCGGACCTTAATTGGGATACGGATCTGATCATCCCTCTAGCAAAAACAGAGATCACCCTGGATCAGGTTTTACAGGATAGCAATATCGTAGTAAATGATGAAAACTTATGGAGTCTGGCATTTCGTGAAAAATTAACCGAAGCCACTCTGGAGGAGCTCGTAGATTTCCCAGACCTGGAAGCTGAATTTGGTTTTACACTCGATGAACTGGAATTGAGTTCCGATACAATAACACAGATTATCACCTTGGCTGAACTCGCCAGGGGCCTAATAGATCAGGGCAATATTATCGGTCAAATCATTCTGGCAGCTCATGGACAAACGATTCCCTCTTTACCTGCTAATAATGGTCTGAGTTCCGGAGTCATCCCCATTGATGCTTCAGACTTTTTCCAATTTGCACGGGTTGCTGAAGGCGAATTGGTTTTAACAATGGAAAATGAGCTTCCCCTGGATATTGAAAATGTTCGCTTGCAAGTTCGAAATAAAACCTTGCCTGGCCCTCCTATAATTGCTGACACCTTTCCCCTAATTCCTGCCAGGACTAGTATTACTGAAACTTATGATTTAACAGGGAAAGAGGTAGAAAGCCAACTAGAGGGAGAACTCATAAATGTTGACATAGCTGCAGGGACTAATGTTCCCATCGATACCAATGATTTTATTCGATTGACTTTAGTTGTGCAAAACCTCAAAGCAGAAACAGCAACCGCAGTCTTTCCCCAGCAAAGCCTGTTAGATACCATAAGAGAAACTCTGTATCGTTTTGATGAGGAATTCGCGGATATCAGAATTACCAAGGTGAAAGTAAAGTCAGGAAAGATCAAAGCCGATGCGATAAGTACAGTAGAGGATACAGTCAGTTTTGCTTATGCCCTGGAATCCGCCTTCAATGATTTAGGTGAAAAGCCCAGTTTGCAAATCAAGATTCCTCCTGCTAGTCCAAATGTTCCATCCACCTTGGTAGTTGAAGAACCCTTGGAAGGATTTACCATTGACCTGACTTCAAACGGAACGACCTTTAACACCATTCTTGAAGGAATTCAGATACAACTGATCGAATCAGGCACCCTGGTTACCCTGGATCAACAAGACAGTGTATTTGTCCTTTTTACCCTGACAGACTTAGAGCCTATTTATGTAGAAGGCTATCTCGGAAATAGAAAAGTAAGTTTTCAGGGAGAGAATGCACTCAGTGTTTTCGAAGAACTGGAGTTTGAAAATATTCAGTTTGAAGAGCCAGAGATATCCCTCATCATTGAAAATTCTTTGGGCGTTAATACCGATTTGAGCATCAATAAACTGGAGGGCGTGAATTCCTCTAGAGGGACGAGCACTGAATTAAGAAACGAGGAACTTCTAGCCGGTCCATTGGCGATAAATCGTCCCGAGCTACCCGATACCAATAGGGTTGCTAGCACGCGTCTGGATTTTACCCTTGAGAATAGCAATGTTCGAAATTTTAGCAATATCCTCCTTGACAAACTCATCTACGACATAGATGTGCAAGTAAATCGTCAGGGTTTTCAAAATGCCTTCAATGATTTTGGTACAGATGGAAGCAAGATTGAAGCTTTTGTAGAGGTTTCTGTTCCGTTTTATGGATCTGTAGAAGGTCTGGTATTTTCAGACGAATTAGAATTGGATCCGGAGATGGTGGACCTTGAGCAAATTTCTCAAGGCATCCTAAGAATAGTCGTCGAGAATCGCTTTCCAATGGAAGCCATTGCTAGCATCAGTATCCTGGATAAAGGAGAAAATGTGTTGACCGTTTTGGCTCAGGATGAGATAATTGAAGCAGGTAGAACCAATCAAGTTGGCTATGTAGAAGAAAGTCTGGCTGGAAGGAGCCTGATTGAAAAAGAATATACAGCAGAAGAATTGACCGATATACTGGGAGCAGCTGAGAAACTTATCATAAACTTCCGCCTGGACACTGATCCCATTGAGGAGTCGCTAAAAATCTTTGCTGACTACAAGCTAAATGTAAGCCTGGTCGGTCAGTTTAAAAGTAATATTCCCTAGAACCACATGAATAACAATAAATACCTCTTTCTCCTTTTCAGCTTTCTGTTTTTACAAAACCAGCTAGGTGCACAAATAGGAGTCCAGCTAAGCAATAGCCCCAAAATTAGTCTTGGGCAATGGCAGCAACCCGCCTACCTGGCATCAGATGATTTCAAGCATCTGAGTATAGGTGTGGGAGGAGCCTATGATCTGGCTTCTTCCAGTCTGAGTTTAGGGAATTGGCCTCTGAATGATGATTTTCTGGATGAACAGGAGAAAGCCGATATCCTAAACGATCTGGGAAACGATAATCGGTTTAATATCCTTGCCCAGGGAGACCTTTTGATAAATTTTCGAATAAGGAAAAAGCCGTATAGCATAGGATTTCGTCAAAGGAGTCTCGCATATGCAGGATTTGGGGGAAAAGATATTATGGGACTTATTCTTTTGGGGAATGCAGCCTATACTGGCCAGAGAATTAGTAGTGAAGATGTTCTCTTGAGTATTCAGTCCTATTCAGAACTTTCATTTGGGACCGCGAGTAAGCAGGGGAACTGGACCTATGGAGGTAGAATTAAATTGCTTTTGGGCAATAATTATCAATCCCTTGATCTTCGGGAGTTTTCCCTTTTCACGGAAGAATTGGGTACAGCGATAGAAGTCGAAGCAAATTTCGATCTGGATAGAAAAGCAGGAACTGGTGCCGGTGGATTTGGAGCAGGAGTTGACCTGGGCGCTAGTTATCAAATCAATGAAAAGCTAATGGCTCAGGCCTCATTGATCGACGTTGGATTTGTTTCCTGGTCAGTAGAAAAGAATCAAAATATTGTAAATACACGCTACGAAGGATTATTAATCGAAGACATAGGGAATCTCGACTTTTCTGGAGAAAACAGCATTTTCAGTTCCGATAGCCTGGAAAGATTATTCTTTCCTGATACAGCAGAGGTAAACAGCAGTAATTACTTGCCAGGTTTTGCCCAATTAGGGCTCAATTACCAGTTATCGACGAGAAGCAGCCTGGGATTATTACTTAGATATGGCTTTGCTCAAAACTCCCCTATGAGCGATCGTTTACAGCTTCACGGTATATTTCAACACAATATCAATAAGTGGTTAAAAGGTGGTATTCATGCTTCAATTGGAGGATTTGAAGGCTTCGATGCTGGACTGATGTTGGCAGGTAATATTGGACTAAATAAGGAGCAGGACTTGCAGCTATTTTTACAATCTGATAAGCTTTTAGGGCTACTTCTACCAGATAGCGGAAAAGGTCAGGGATTACAGGCGGGGATCATCTTTCGCTATTAATCGCTGAGAATTAGGAGATTATAGACGGAGCGACCTTGCTTCTTATTGTGTTTTTCCTTATTTTGAATAAAGGCACAATTAAAAGCACCCAAACACTCGTTTCCGTTAACTGCCTAAAAGGACTCCTAGTATGACGCGTAGAAGTAAGAAGAATCCCTTGATTGCTTACCTATCTGGTGAAGCATCCATTCTTCAAAAACAACAAGTTGAAAGCTGGCTAAAAAGCGACGATTCCCATCAGGAATTGTATGAAAGTTTAGCACGTGCCTGGAATAATGGAGATCAGGAAAAGGTAAAGGAGCTTCTTCCTCAAAATGCCCCCTGGGAATCCAATTTAGATGAGGTTGAGGAATACGTTCCCCATGACTTCGTACCCAATCCTTTTCCAAAAGGATATGTAATGTTTGGTATTCGGGTAGCTGCTACACTTGTTTTTCTTACCTGCATCTATTTCCTTTTTGAGTCTAAATTTGATTCTGTTTGGGAAAGAGCAAATCCAGAAGTCCTGATGGCTCAGAGCCCCATAGATCAAGACCTTCAACTGGAACTTCCTAAGGCTGGACAGGTTTTTCTTCGTGCAAATAGCGAACTCAATTATCCTGCTCACTTCGGAGGATTCAATCGCGAAATTGAATTAAAAGGAGAAGCAGATTTTGATATTCAACCCAATGAACAAGGGCATCCACTCTTCATCAAAGTATCAAAGTCTATATTAGAAGTAGAATCCGGTCGGTTTAGGGTGAGTCAAATAGGAAGTCCCAGCATCGTTGAGGTTTTGGTAGAAAGTGGTTCTATCAATTTTAAATCTGGAGAAGATTCAACACCTCTATACCTTGAGGCAGGTCATCGAGTGATCTATGCTTACGAGGATAATAGTATTTATACAGAAAAACTGTACACGGATATTTCTCTTTTGGAATAAGTCCGAAATCGATTTCGAACAAAAGTATTTTTTATAAAAAGAACGCCCTCACAGATTGTGAGGGCGTTCTTTTTTGAGGTGTTGGTGTGTTAGGCTGTTTGTGTATTGGCGTGAGTTTTAAAAAGAGTTATGATTCATCCCTTTCCTAATACCCTCAACACAATTTGTGATTATGAGCCTGTATTACAGGCGATAGTTACAAAATACTATTAGGACTTAAGGGGATTGCTTCGCCCTTTGCAAGAGCTCGTAATGACAAGGTTGTGAGAGGCATAGGTTATCTATCAACAAAACAAATCCTTCTGACTTCTCCAATCCTTGTTTCTTATTCTTCAATCCTCCCCCCTTATATCAAATCTTTCAACCTAAGTGCAGCTTCTTTCCCAAAGTCATCCGCTTGAAGGAGTTTTACCAATTCGCAAGCAAGGAGTTCTGGGGAGCGCAGGTTTTCCTGAGCAGAATTGCTCATGGTCGGAGTAGCTGTTTGATTTTCGTCCAGAGAAATTGAACTATACTTTAAAGGAAATCTTTGATTCTTTTGGCTTTCTTCCAGCTCATGTATGAGGCGGAGTAGAGCATCCTGATGATGGGCCGAACCGGCTTTGGCAGTAGTATCTGGGTGGGCCCCACACATAAAGATTCGTTTTTCCTTATCCATCTCCTGTACCAAGGTTTGGAAAGTTTTACAATATACTAGCAGAGTAGAGGTTTTTATTTCAGAACTACCTTCCCCTGTCATTAAAATCAGGCTAACCTCTTTCCAGTCCTCTTCCTCCATATTAGCCAATATCTTCTCCATCCAGGCCTTCGTCTTTTTTGCCTTTGTCGTATCCAAGTTCTCAAAATTTAAGGCTAATTGACGCATGCGAGCAAACTTCCTCAGGTCCTGATTTTCATCAGGAGAGGCAAAAAACAACTCATTACTAGTAGAGAGAAGCTGTTCGGCCATAGAGGTCGAAAGAGAGCCAGAAGCTCCCAGGAGAATGTAAAAGCGCATGATAACAGGGTCGGTTTCAACTAATGATCGAAAATATTCAGCAAAAAGACAAAGCCCTGCTCCATTTAATTGCTATTATCTTTCGAAGCTTAATCGTTGTCCACGCACACTATCATCAAATTTTCCTTCGGCATAAACTTCCTGCCCATTTACAAAAGTCCGGACCACACGAGATTTGAATTGGGTGCCCTCAAGAGGAGACCAACCGCACTTATAAAGTACATTCTCGCGGCTGACCATCCAGGGATTGTTTCTGTCTACCAGAACTAGGTCAGCAAAATAACCTTCCCTGATATAGCCCCGCTTTTCCAATTGAAAGCAGTCTGCTGGTGCATGACACATTTTTTCAATGGCTTTCTCAATTGTCAAGACCCCCAGCTCCACCATTTCCAAAACAGTAACCAGGGCATGTTGTACCAATGGAGCTCCCGAAGGTGCTTTGAGGTAGGTATTGTCCTTTTCCTCCAGGGTATGAGGCGCATGGTCTGTTGCTATGATATCCAAACGATTGTCCAGGAGAGCGGCTCGTAAGGCCTCACGATCGCTTTCTTTCTTCACAGCAGGGTTCCACTTAATAAACATTCCTTTCTCCTTGTAGAACTCTTCGGTAAACCAAAGATGGTGGATACAGACCTCTGCGGTAATTTGTTTAGCGCTCAGAGGTATATCATTTCGAAAGAGTTCCAGTTCCTTCTCTGTTGAAATGTGGAGGATATGTAGGCGAGTATCATGCTTTTTCGCCAGCTCAACAGCTAGTTTGGAGGATTGATAGCAGGCCTCCACACTTCGAATATATGGATGCTCAGCAACAGGGATTTCCTCCCCGAACTGCTCCTTATACAACTTAAGATTTCTACGAATAACCTCTTCCTTTTCACAATGAGTAGCTACAAGGATGGGAGCACTCTTGAAAATATTCTCCAGAACCTCGGCATCATCCACCAGCATATTGCCGGTCGAGGAGCCCATAAAAACCTTGATCCCACAGACCGTTGCAGGATCGGTTTTGAGCACTTCTTCTAAATTATCATTGGAAGCTCCCATGAAAAAGGAATAGTTAGCAGCGGAAACCTCAGCAGCTCGTTGATACTTCTGTTCCAGTAATTCCTGGGTAAGTGTCTGAGGCTTGGTATTGGGCATTTCCATATAACTGGTAATTCCTCCAGCTACCGCAGCTCTGGATTCCGTCCGTAATTCTGCCTTATGGGTAAGTCCCGGTTCCCGAAAATGTACCTGATCATCGACTACACCCGGAATAAGGTAGAGCCCATCAGCATCAATTTTCCTATCGGCAACCTTGTTGATATCTTTTCCTATCGTGTGTATCAGGCCATTTTCACAGTAGATATCTAACTCGCTAATCTTTCCTTCATTTACGATCAGCGCATTTTTGATCAATAAACTTGTCATTACTTCAACTTATCTCATCATATTTCACTAAGAATATATAAATTCGCCCTTATGTTAATTCCTAGTGAATTCCATGTGAAGATGTCCTCGATTAGGGATGATCATGGCGTTTGCGGGTTATTAGATTATCCGTTCGGATAACATCTTCTTAAAACAGAGCTACATACTACAAATATTATTGTGAAAGAGCCACAACATATTGCAATAGCGGGAAATATTGGTGTAGGAAAAACCACATTAGTGCAGAAATTAGCACAACATTATTCCTGGAAACCTCACCTTGAGGCTGTGGATGATAATCCTTATCTCAGCGACTTTTATCAGGATATGGCCAAATGGTCTTTTCCCCTACAAATTTATTTTCTCAACAGCAGGTTCAATCAGGTAGTCGAAATCCAAAATAGTCCAATTAGTATTATCCAGGACAGGACCATTTATGAGGATGCTTTCATTTTTGCCAAAAATCTCAATGAATCAGGCTTGCTTGAAAGTAGAGATTACCAGACTTATCTTGCGCTTTTCAAATCGATGAGCAATATGATCAAGGCTCCTGATCTGATGATTTATTTACGTGCAGGAGTTCCTACCTTAGTCGATCAAATTGCAAAAAGAGGGAGGGACTATGAGGTTTCTATTAGCATAAAATACCTCGAGAATCTCAATAGGAATTATGAGGAATGGATCAGTGAATACCGGGAGGGACCATTATTGATCCTCGAAACTGATGAGCTGGATTATGTTAATCGCTCAGAAGATTTTGAGTTCGTACTGAAAAAAATTGAAGAAGAACTTATTGTAAAAAGTTAGGCTAGTTTTCTCCAGCATTTACTTCTTTAA
Source organism: Bacteroidota bacterium (assembly GCA_039819665.1). Classification (GTDB taxonomy): domain Bacteria; phylum Bacteroidota; class Bacteroidia; order J057; family J057; genus JAWPMV01. Next base: position 8,031 of record JBCBRM010000049.1, on the reverse strand, counting down.
CCTCCATTTCCACTTCCTGTTTTTCTTCTTCAGGTTCAGGCCTGGGAGGAATAATAGGCAAGAGGATATGTGAAGGCATATCAGCCGACCTGTGGATGGTAAAACTCGTCTCCGGGCAATGCTCCCATTTACCTTCTGGACAAAGGCCTGGATTTGGTTCAAAATTCCCTCTATCAGCTCCCGCAATAGATATTCGAATCTTGCTTCCTTTTTTGAATAACCAGGCCGTAGGCGTCAAATCCAAACGCATCTCGATGATATTTCCTTCAGCCAATGCCTTATCTTCGTATTGTTCTTCTTTGAATCCATGCCAGGGAAGTACAGGCTTCACAGCCATTTTATAATTACTCTGAATATTGGGATCATGCTCCTGATGCCAGCCTGCCCTCAATTTCCCCTCACTCACATAATAAGAACGCCCGCTTGAGTCAACTTCCTCCAAATACACAAAGAGATCGCCATAGTCCTGATTAGAGGAAAGCCACAATTGTACAATGGGATGCCCACTCACTTCAGTATCTTCTGTTAGCGTAGGGGTATCGTAGGTCCAGCATTTTTTATCAATCTCCGTGCGCTCCATGAGCTTTTTGGGAATACCTTGAGTGATGGTATAGCGACTCAGGCTATCCTTGCCGTAATCAGAATGAGTCTCAAAGTCGACCTTATAAAGGTCTTTCCCTTTTGAAGCAGAAAGGCTATCCAATCCATGATTATCCTGAAAATAGAAAGCAGTTTCTCTCCTTCTTGCTATGGGCCATTCGTATTCTTCCCGCCATTCCCCATTCATGACATACATAAATATGGGCGCTTCTTCCTCTATTCCATTATCAACTCCTTTCAGGTAATGGTCAAAAAAACGCAATTGCTCAATGGCTTGTTGATACATATATCTTGCCTCATAACCGAGATGTTCTTTATACCCTCTTCCTGTACTTGGCAAATGCCATCGAGGCCCCATCATCAATTTAGAAGGATTGCTTTCTGCAAGGGTACTATACATTTTCAGCGTTCCTCTGGAAAAAATATCGAACCAACCTCCTGAGTGGTATATAGGAATCCTACTCTCTGCTAACTTATCAACGTAATAGCCCGGACTCCCATGAGTATATGAATATTCTTTATATCCTTCAGGCCCTTCACTATCCCAGTAGCGCGCTCCATTTTTCACCAAATCCTCTACTAAGACATTATCATAATGATCCTTGATGGCCTGAATGTAGGTGTGGTTTTTCCGTTTTCTTCTGTCTGGATATTTAATTTTTGCGTGGGTAAACAGGCTCAGCGAATCCATATTTCGTGGCCTTTCATCCACCAGCTTTCCATCTCCATCTTCATCCTCCACAGGAAGGGCGGGCACTTGTCCTTTTCGGAGCTTGTATTTATTTCTATTCAGATTTTTGAGGAGATTGCTAAAGGATTGTAAAAATCTGCTTGCCTGTATACCTCCCATGCAATTTGCTGCAGAGTAGGCATCAAAAAAGATAACCTCTGGCATGATGCATTTAAGTGCTTCAGGTTTTTCAGCCGCTGTCATAAATTGGATCCATCCTAAATAGGAAGGTCCCATCATTCCCACATTTCCATTACACCATTCCTGATCCGCAATCCAGTCTACCATATCCTTGCCATCTTTGGCTAATATAGGATCCATAGGCATTTGGCTACCAAAAGAAGCTCCTGTACCTCTCATGTCAGCATTCACTACAATATATCCCCTCCTCAACATAAATCTGACATAGGGAATGATCTTGCTTTGATCGTAATCCGGTCCCCACCCAAATTTTGCTATGCTTGAGATGGCATGTTTAATAGGTCCCATATTAGGAACCATATAGGATCGATTGTATGGAGTAAATTGGAGGAGTACGGGGAATGAGTCCTGCTTTGGACCTTCTGTAGGAATCAATATATCTACCGCAATCTTTGTCCCATCGCGCATTTCCACATACTTGCAAATCCGTTTTGCATCCATAAAGGCATCTTCTTTCTTATAAAAGCCCTTATAGCGGAAAGGTTTGCTAATTATTTCGTCCTCTTTATCCAAACTATCCTGTACAGTGGAATCGACAGGGCCTTGCGCAAAAAGATTGGGGCTTGCAAGCAATAATAGGGAAAAAATGAAGAGGAGGAGTGTTTGTTGCAGACTTTGATACATGACAATAAAAACGGAAAACTAAGAAAAAATGTTGGCTCTATATCAGCAGAATGAAGGAATATGCAACTTAGAGAGAAATCCGAGAGATAAAAAAGGAAAATGGCTGCCCTAAGACAGCCATCACGGAAATTTGGATACTAAATACTACACTTTGATTCATTGTGGACTCTAATCACAATGATATTTCTTAACTAGAGATTATCTCTTAGATATACTGATTGATAATATTTTCAAATAATTCCTGCTTGCCACTTTTCGCTACGGGCTCCCCCATTTCAAGGGCCAATTTACTCAGATCTGCCAGTCCCAGTTTCCCCTGCTCGAAATCTTTTCCTTTACCTGAATCATAGGAAGCATAGCGTTCTTCTCTTAGTTTCTGGTAGTCAGAATGCTCCATGATATCATTGGCAATCAGGAGCGCTCTTGCAAAGACATCCATACCTCCAATATGCCCATAGAATAAATCTTCCAGGTCTGTTGAATTCCTACGGGTTTTTGCATCGAAATTTATTCCTCCTCCTTGCAATCCACCAGCTTCCAGGAATACGAGCATTGCTTCCGTCAATTCATAAAGATCATTGGGAAACTGATCGGTATCCCAACCATTTTGATAATCCCCTCTGTTTGCATCCATGCTACCCAGTTTCCCCGCTCCAGCAGCAACAGCCAATTCGTGTTGAAAGGTATGATTTGCCAGGGTCGCGTGATTAACCTCGATATTCAGGCTAAAGTCTTCCATGAGATCGTACTCTCTTAAGAATCCCAAAACCGTAGCGCTATCAAAATCATATTGGTGCTTACTCGGCTCCATGGGTTTAGGTTCGATGAAGAATTGCCCCTCAAAGCCGTTGGACCTACCATAATCTCTTGCGGCACCCAGGAACTGTGCTAAATGATCCAACTCACGTTTCATGTCTGTATTCAAAAGGCTCATATAGCCCTCACGTCCCCCCCAGAACACATAATTCTCTCCACCCAGTTTGATGGTTGCGTCCAAAGCTGTTTTCACCTGAAAAGCAGCATAGGTCAGTACATGAAAGTCAGGATTGGTGGAGGCACCATTCATATAGCGAGGATGGCTAAATAGATTAGCCGTTCCCCAAAGTAATTTTACTCCAGATTCTGTTTGCTTGGCTTTCGCATAATCGGTGATTATTTCCATGCGCCTTTGATACTCCTCCAGGCTATCTCCCTCATCAATCAAATCTACATCATGGAAACAATAATAAGGAATGCCCATTTTTGTGATGAACTCAAAAGCAGCATCCATTTTGTCTTTGGCCTGCTGAATGGGATCTTCATTTTCTAACCAGGGATATACTTTTGTTCCTGAACCAAAAGGGTCGCCTCCGTCATTACAGAAGCTATGCCAGTAGGCAACAGCAAAACGCAAATGCTCTTTCATCGTTTTGCCTGCCACTACCCTATTTTCATCATAAAATTTAAAGGCCAGTGGATTACGGGAAGTTCTTCCTTCAAAAGGAATGCGGGAGATAGAAGGAAAATATTCTTTCGTGCCCGTTACAATTTTGTGGTGATTTAATTTGGTAGAGCTAGTCATGAGGCTTAGAGTAAGTAATAATCAAGAAATTGACCTTCCCTTATGGTCATTATGACACTAAGGTACATGCTTTTTTCCGTAAGTCAAAGAAATTGAAGGAAAAAAGTTTTAACTGCTCTGAAAATATTTATATCAAATAGCTTTTTGCAAAAATTATTAGGGATACAATTTCTATACATTGACATGGGATAAAGCTTTGGTAATTCGAACTATCCGGTCCTATTTCAAGCCCTTGCTCACAGATCTGGAATTGAAGAATTCAATTTTTTTCCTATTATTTGCACATATCAATATCAGATTCCCAATATGTCCCATAGCCATCTGGATAAAATCGAACCCCTGTCTATAGACTGCGTAGTCTTTGGTTTCGAAGCAGAAAGTCACGATTTAAAGATACTCCTGATCAAAAGAGCCATACAGCCAGATTTTGGTTCCTGGGCCCTTCCCGGTGGCTTTATTTTGTTTTCAGAGGGCATAGATGAAGCTTCTAATCGTATCCTCAATGAAATGACGGGGATTGAGAATCTGTACCTGAAACAACTACGAGCATTTGGAGAAGTAAATCGTTATCCGGATAAGCGAGTGATAACGCTTTCTTATTATGCATTGGTTAAGCCAGGAAATTATTCTCTGACTCCCGGAGAGGATGCGTCAGCAGCTGAATGGTTTTTATTATCTGAATGTCCGACTTTACCTTTTGACCATCAGGAAATTTTGAATGAAGCCATCTCTACCCTGAGAAGGGAGGTCCGGAATCGCCCTATCGGTTTTGAATTGCTACCAGAGAAATTCACCCTCCTGCAATTGCAAAAATTGTATGAAGCGATACTGGGAATCGAACTAGATAAGTCGAATTTCCGAAGGAAGATCCAACGCATGAATTTACTGGTAAAGCTGGATGAATGGGAAGAAAATGTAGCCCATAGAGCTGCTCGCCTATTTAAGTTTGATAAAGACATCTACGATGATCTCCAAAATAAAGGCCTGATTTTCGACGTTTAAGCTCTTTATTCCCCCTTCAAATTCTGTATCTTGGGAGGAAGTAAAGCTTATTTATGAAAAGAAGCTTATTTAGCTCCTTGCTCATTTCATTACCATTTATTTTTCTGTTTGGCCAGGATTCAATACGAATCAGTGGTAAGATTATCAATAGACTGGATGATCATATAAAACTTGTATATACCCAAAATTTCCTGGACAGAACTGTAGCGGAATATCCAGCTGTATTGGATGAAGAAGGCAAATTCATCTTGACACTCCCTTTAGCAGAGTCAAAAAACTTACGCTTGTGGCATGGAGATCAGAAGGCCATGCTCTTCTTATCTCCCGGAGAGGAACTACATATTGAATTGGATGCATTGGAATTCGATAAAAGTATTCGTTTCAGTGGAAATGGTGCTTCTGCTAATAATTTTTTAGCGGATCACTATTTAAGATTTCAGGATTCAACTGCAATGGCGGAGTTTTTTAGCTATTTCTCTCAAGATGATCCTGATAGCTTTTCCATTTATGTATCTCGTGTTTACCATGAAAAGGTGAATCATATGCAAGGGTATATGAAGGAAGAAAAGCTACCTCAGCAATTGGTAGATGAAAAGATGGAAGAGTTTCGTTCAAAAAAAGGATCTGATCTCATTTATTATCAGGGCTTTTATCAGATAAAATCTCAAACCCTGGATTTGGAGCCACTCCCAATCACTTTTCTTAATTGGCTGAATTTTATTCCAAAAGATGAAGCCCGGCACCTAGACGTTCCGAGCTTTCGGGCAGTTCTCAAGGATATGATAAGACTTGAATTAAGAAAGGAAGGAAAGGAAAATCCCGGTATTAAGGAAGAAATTGAGCATCTAAAAGTGCTATATTCGGGAAAGGTAGAAGAAGTACTCTGGGCATCATATTTGGCTGATGCTATAGACGCGGATCGGTTTTCAGAAATTGCTGAATCCTGGGAAGAATTCAAATTGAAGTATGGAGAAAGCAATAGCTGGGAAAGCATCCAGGCATATAAAGAAAAGAAAGCTAAACTAAAAAAAGGTGTAAGGGCGCCTAACTTTCACCTACAAAATAGCAAAGGAAAATGGCTAAGTCTGGACGATTTCAAGGGGAAAGTCCTCTACATAGATTTTTGGGCAAGTTGGTGTAAACCTTGTTTGGAAGAGGCCGAATCCAGTCAGCTATTACAAGAACATTTTGCAGAGGTTAAAAATTTTGAGATACTTTTTGTTTCTCTGGATGAAAGTGAGGAAAGATGGCAACAGAGTAGGAATAAAATGAGTCCAGACGGAATTCACCTATTCGCAGGGGGGTGGGAGTCTTCCATTCGTTCGGCTTACCAAATCCGTGGAATTCCCCGATATGTACTTATATCCAAAACAGGAGAACTAATATTTGCTAATGCCCCTCGCCCTGGAAATTTCCACTTAGTCGTGAAGCAAATAGAAGCAGCTTTGGAATAATTTGCTGACCTTGTAAACATGTTATTGGCAAATTCTCAACAGATCAGAGAGGCAGATCGAATCCAGATCGAAGAACATCATTATCCCGGCATTATCCTGATGGAAGAAGCCGGCCGAAAATGTACGGAATTTCTCCTATCCAACTATCCCAAAAACACGCCCTTCGTGCTATTAGCAGGTCCGGGAAATAATGGCGGAGATGTCCTGGTAATTGCTCGTCATTTATACCTCAAAGGCAGAACTTTCAAATTGATTCTAAGCCATGATCCTTCCCGATACACAGGTGATGCAAAAATTAATTTTGACATCCTCGCAGAAATGCCCATTGAGTTTGAGCTTTGGGAGGATAAAAAGAAAATGGAGGTCGGCCTTACGTCATTGAATAATCCTGTACTGATTGATGGTTTATTGGGAACAGGTGTAAGCGAGCAGCTACATGGAAAAATTGCCGAGATGATTAGCTTTTTCCGTAAAAAAAAGCTGGATACGGTAGCCATCGATTTGCCCAGCGGTCTAAGTGCAGATACAGGAAAGGTCATCAATGAACCAATCCCGGCTGAATATACTTTGACTTTTCAATTGCCCAAAGTTTGTCAATTCGTTTATCCAGCAGCCGAGTATTGTGGAAAGACTGAGGTTTTTGATATCGGGCTTTGGCCTTCTGTTATTGAGCAGTTGGGAATCAAACGTTACTTATTGGAAGAGGAATGGTTGAAAGTTCATTACCAGAAAAGGGCTGAGGATTCTCATAAAGGAAGCTTTGGTCATGTATTTTTGCTTGGGGGTAGTAAAGCTTATGCCGGAGCTATTGCATTGGCAGGTTTCGCAGCCCTCAAAGCTGGTGCAGGCCTGGTTACGGTATTTGCCCCTGAAGCTTGTAGGTTTGCATGCAACCAATTAGCCCCAGAGCTTATCTTTCGTTCAAGTTCTGATGAGGACAAGCTTGTGAAGGCAGATGCCAGTACTTTAGAAGAATTACTTAAGGGGAAAGATGCCCTGGTCATCGGGCCGGGAATGGGTCAGAAAGAAGAGACTGCTGCTTTTTTTAAAGAATTACTCCCAAAAGTTCAGTGTCCTTTTATCCTGGATGCAGATGGCTTAAATCTATTGACTCGCTTTCCCAAACTATTCAAATGTTTTTCGCAGGATTCTGTGCTAACCCCCCACCCCGGAGAGATGAGACGGCTATTGGAAATGAGTGGCAAGGAAGTAACAAGGGAAATGCTCAATGAGCGACTGGAAATTGCAGAAGGATTTGCAAAGCTTTTTAGATGTAATCTGGTTCTTAAAGGCGCAGGTACTGTCATTGGCTGTCCGGATCAACATAGTTTTGTCAATACAAATGGAAATCCGGGCATGGCTACGGCAGGATCCGGAGACATCTTATCCGGAATCATTGGTGCACTTTTGAGCCAGGGTTATGAAGGAAGATATGCGGCTTGCATGGGTGTATTCTTGCATGGGAAAGCCGGTGATAAAGCCGCAGAAAAGTTGGGACAGGAAGGCATGCTTGCAAGCGATATTGCCAGAAACTTAGACTTTTTTTCCTAACAAGCATAAATGAATTACTATGAAAACACCTGTACTCATACTCTTACACTTCGACTTTTAAAGCAGAAATCATCTTAAATCTATTCGAAAGGAGCGAAAACCGTTTACAAATCGCGATAAGTCGATCCGTGATTTAAACCTTCCCCAGATTATCTCTAGACTCCGTCTAGGCCTCAGGTTTAAATACGGCCAAGCTGGCTTTTTCCAGACCTTTCATTCCCTACCTGCACCCAATTTACTAGGAGAAAAAACAGAAGACAGATTCAGGACATTCGAAAATTTTAATGGTTGTTATGATGATTTTTTTG
>JBCBRM010000048.1:0-72806 GCA_039819665.1 Bacteroidota bacterium | reverse complement strand
TTAATTAACAGAGAGGGAATAATTATCGGAAGAAACCTTAGGGGGGATGAATTAAATTATATACTTGAAGACCTACTCTCAGAATAGAAGGGATATATCAAATTAAACTTGACTTGAATACTTCTACGGCGAATTTTACACCTACAGCTGCCTAACCTCGTTATAGACTATTTTGTCAGGCTGTGCATTCGATAAAATCTTCTTTGAAAAGATCGATGCTTCCTAGGGTTACCCTTGGAAAAAGTGTAAGGCGTTATGCACGTCATAAGAGGAATTATGTTGAGTTCGCAGCTTCTTCCAGATTTAAAGGGTTAGATTTTATCCATTTGAGTCCTTCATTGAGCCATCTCGCTTGAACCACATATTATACGGCGGATCTGGATCGATCCGTGGCCAGACCTCCTCTATCGGTACAGCCGGGGATTTTTATTCGAATACAAACTCTGGGACCTGTTCTAATAATACCAATGATGATCACTATTTTCACGTGAGGCTTTTTCAAAATTTTTAAACATAGATGAAATACATCCTCATACAATTGATTATTCTAATAAGCGTAAAAACATCTTATGCTCAATCCGGGGAGAAATCCCCGGATATTTTTCCTATCAAATTTGAAATAGGACTCCAAACATCCGAATCAGCCTTACAGCCCGGGGTCCCGTGGTATCCGGATCTGGTTCCCATGCTGGCTATAAAATTCGAATTGCCCAAGGATCATTTGGGGATCAGATTTAGAAAAGAGTTTTGGTATAGGCTCAACCGGTTTAGACTCGAACAATTTAATGTTGTAAACAATCTCAGTCATATTTTCGAATCTCCAAACATCTTTTGGGAGCGATCAAGCTTGGATATTTACAAAAGGATCAGACTCAAAAATGAGAAGTTCATCGGCTTTGGTGCTGGCCTCTCTTGGGTTTCTCCTGGATGGCTACAAAAGAATGAAAGAGAGTACCCTATTTTTATTTCGTATGAAATAGATTGGTTTGAATTAGAGCTCAGAATCTCCCTAAAAGACCGGGGGAATCTCGGCCGATCTACCGAGCTTGGCATCATTAACCTAACCGCTTATTATTCTTTCCCAAGATGAGATATTTTTTCGCAATCCTGTTTTGCTTGTACTTATCCCTCTCTCCTACCTATGCACAAGAGAAAAAGGTTCAGTTTTACTTTGATGCTGGCGTCTTAATTTCGGATCATATATTTGATGAGCTTGATCACGGGGATTTAGGATTTATGATCGCTGTAAATGCTCTGTTCAAAAAGCATGAATTCGGCATAAGGTATAGGAAAAGCTTTTTCTATTTGTCAGGCCGGAAATTAGCCTTACAGGCCCCCGCTAGCACTTATACAAACCTCTCTTATTATGAGGTTTCGAGCGTGGAGCTTTTTAAGCGTTTCAATGTCTCAAATCTTTACGATGTCGATAAGTTTATCAGTCTTGGAGCCGGTCCAGGATGGGTCTATCCGAATTATCCGGACCAAAACCTTTGGATCATTTCGGCCTTTTTTACTTATCCAGTTGGCCCTCTCGAGCTTGAAGCCCGAGTAAATTTGCCACTTCAAGAGGTTTATGCAGATTGGCGGGTTCCCATCGATGAACAGTTCCAACCTAGTCGATTTAATTTGAGCCTATTTTTCAGGCTCCCAAGAAATTACTATAATTAGTCAGTTTCATATGGAGAGCGTAAAAATCTGTGGGGCAAAACTCAAGCAGCTTCTGGTACTTTTTCCTGAATCAGAAATTTGGGATACCATTTTGGGCATTTTTGCCCATAGCTACCAAAAAGACAATTAAGAGCCATGTATCAAAAGGGCATTCAAAATATCGGGTATATAGGTACTGATAGTCAAGCAGTTACAAAAATGAACGAAGATATCATTTAGGTGTACTTTTATGATATGGCAGAGGCAAAAAAAAGAGTGGCGATTTACGCCAGGGTTTCGACCCTGGATAAGGGGCAGGACCCTGAGACGCAGCTACGGGAATTGAGAGAGTACTGCCAAAGGAGAGGATTTGAGATTGAAGGAGAGTATGTCGACTATGCCAGCGGGAAGACTGAAAATCGGGAGCAGTACCAGCAGATGAAAGACAGGATACGCAAGAGATTTATAGATGTGGTCTTAGTCTGGAGATATGATCGTTTTGCCCGCTCGACCCAAGCCCTGGTCAACGCACTTAAGGAATTCCAGGTTTTAGGGGTGGATTTTATCTCCTATCAGGAGAATATAGATACTACTACGCCCCAGGGAGAAATGGTATTTACCATTATGGCTTCCCTGGCTCAGTTTGAAAGCAGGCTGATTAGTGAAAGGGTTAAGGCTGGAATGGCCAGAGCAAAAGCTGAAGGTAAATCTGTTTCTCGTCCTCCTTTGTCTCGACAGAAACAAAAGGAAATCGCAAAGCTTTACCAGAAAAATGTTTCCATTAAGCAGATTAGCAAGCAGCTATCCATTGCCTATGGATCTGCTTGGAACTATGTGCAAAAATTAAAATGATATTCTTCCTAAAATGATTACAAAAATATGGAGAGCTTGCGTATTTGCTTTACTCGTTTGCTCTTGTAGTACGGCAAGTTTTTACGGGGATCTACATCTGGGGGGAGATTATTATTACGCAATTCATCCTTTTAATTCCGTTGAGCTATCTATTTCAGAAAGCCCTACGTCTTCGAGTATCACGGTGATTCCTGAACAAATAGATTCTCTGGCCTATAATGATCAATATATATTGGCTATTAACCTCGTAGCGGGTAAGAAGGCTTATTGGATTATTGACAAAGAAAAGGAACCTCGGAAGCTCGAGTATTTAAAAGAGGAAAAGAGATATATGTTCGCTAATGTTTTAGGGCCGATTGATTCTATGCAATTTCATTCCTTAACCAAGCAAATTCAAATAACAATGAAATCTCGATCTTACTATAGAAAAAATGCGGGGTATTAATGGATTCTAAACCCTATTTTACCTTTTGGTAGCGTTGGGCAAAAATGCCCTTAGTGCTGGATGCATCGGCTCTAATTGCCTTTCTGAATGATGAGATAGGTGCTGAGAAAGTGGCTCCAACCTTATCAGAAGCGATCATGTCGGCAGTGAATGTCGCGGAGGTATTAAAATATTTTCATGATGATCGGGGTATGACACTGGAACAGAGCACCACCATTTTCAATCATACAGGTATAAAAACAATCCCACTGGATGAAGAGCAGGCCATCATCAATGCCGTCCTGAGGCCCCCCACTCGGCCTTATGGTCTGTCATTGGGAGATCGGGCATGCTTGGCTCTGGCACAGATAAAATCCTTACCTGTACTTACAGCAGATAAGAATTGGACAGAGCTGGATATCGGGGTACATGTGCGGATGATTCGTTAAATTTTGGCCATGAAAACGATTTTATACATGCGTGTCTCTGATGAGAGCCAAAATCTGGCTCGGCAGGAAAAGGAGCTGCGGGAGTATGCAGAGAAAACGGGGGCGAAGGAGATCTGGGTGCTCTCCGAGAAAATATCCGGAGTCGTTCCGGTGAAAGAGCGCAAGCTATACCAGGTATTGGTGATGGATGGGGTAGGGCGGTTAGTAGTGGAAGATGTGGACCGTTTAGGCCGGGATGCTGCGGAAGTGCTGACGATGGTGAAGGAGCTGACAAGCAAAGGGATCAATCTGACCGTAACCCGCTATGGGATTGATACACTGTTACCCAACGGAGAGGAAAACCCCGTCGCAGCCATGATCTTTTCCATCATGTCGACCCTGTTTGAACAGGAGCGCAAGAATATTAAACGTAAGCAGCGACAGGGGATTGAGATTGCTAAACTCCAGGGGAAGTATAGGGGACGAAAGGTGGGAACGACCTTAAGTCCAGAAGCCTTACTGGCCAAATATCCGAAAGTGGTGAAGGAGTTAAAAGCCGGAACGAGTATTCGCCGTACAGCCAAACTATGCGATGTGTCGCCTTTTACGGTGCAGAATGTGAAGCGGATGATGAAATCCTCCTGAAGTAGGACTTAACAATTAATAGTTAGTTCTCGTTTGTATTTATTCAAAATCAGCCTCCCCTTCCCCTACATTTTCTAGAGCTGTTCGTAGAATTCCTCTTTCCTTATCAAAAAAAACAGGCGACTCATTACGTAACATATCGACCCAAATTTGGAGAACATGAGGAGACCTGGTTCTAAGTCTCGCATTACTCGTTTCTTCTAATTTTAATAAAACTCCTCCATAACCTTCTCGGTCAGGATCAGAGTCATAAGACCAAAATGGAGTATAAGCTTGAACTAATGCAGTCATTTTATGTGTTTTATTAAGTGGAGTGATAAGCCTAAAAACAGGCTTAATTTATTTTCACAAATGAGCTAAAATTCACTATGAATTATATGGTTGTAAGCCATCTCCTAGTAATTCATAGAATGATATTGTATTTAAGATTTATACAAAAGAGGCAATCATTTCTAAAAAGTTGGAAAAGATAAACCTTACCCGATATGCTGTGGCCTTCTTTGCTTTATAAAATTTTGGTTGTTATAACTCGAAGGGTAGAAGGGACCTGTCTCAAAAACTCAGGTTTTTGAGACAACTAAATTCCTAGTTATGTCTTTTTTTCTCAAAACACTCAAGCATAACTTAAAAAAATATCTTAAAAACATCTTGCTACTCTACTAATTAAACGGGTGGTGGAATAAAAATATTACCTTTAGACAGACTTCTATATGAGGCTTCTGCTAGAGTAATATCTTTCTTTTGTAAAGAATCCTGAATTATAGCCCCCCTCGTCCGACCTTTAAGTTCTATTATTACTTTCCCAGTAGATATCGACCAAACTTTAGAAGTATTGTCAGATGAACCTGTAATTATCATTTGACCATCTGGAGAAAAAGAAACAGTTCCTACGGATCCTTTATGTCCCTTAAACGTTTTTAATTCATTAGATGTTGAAATTGACCAAAGTCGAGCTGTATTATCGGCAGATCCAGTTAACACATATTTGCCATCAGGGGAAAACTTAACGTCTAAAATACTTGCGGTATGACCAACAAACCTTGTAAGTTCCTTCCTTGTATCTATAGACCAGAGTCTGGCAGTGTTATCCGAAGATCCTGAAAGTATATATTTTCCATTGGGAGAAATTGCTACAGAATAAATTGAACCTGAATGCCCCTCAAATTTTTCTGTTACTTTACCATCTAATGACAAGAGGCGCAATATATTATCATTTGAACCAGTTACAATTTTTTTACCATTTGGAGAAAACGCAAATGTTCGAATCTCAACTTTGTAGTTGATTTCTTTAATTTTTTGACCAGAGGTAGTTGACCAAAGAATAATTTTATTACCAGAAGCACCTAATACTAATTTTCCATCAGGAGATAATTTAGCTGCTTTTAAGAAGCCATCATATTTCTCAAAAAGACATGAATTCCTAGTTTCTACATCTAAAAGAGACTTATACAAAGAATCTAATTTTATCTTGTTTTCCTTTAGTTTATTAATTGATAATTTTAATTTACTTATCAGATTTTCCCTCTGTTCTAATTTATATCTGTTTTGTATTACCTTAGAAATGCGTTCAATTAAATCCTCTTTTTCTATCGATAAACTCTCAATTTCATACTTAAATTTTTTAGGTTTGGAGAGATACTTCGAGACTAATAGATAGAGTTTGGGGATGGAATCAATACGTATTGTACCGTCTTCAGATACAGATAAAATACGCTCCCTATCTGGAAGAAAAGCAGTAGAAATAATATTCGATTTATAGTTTATATATTCAATACTATTTTCTGGATTTGAGGAATCTATATCCCAAAGTCGAACTGAATTGTCAGCAGATCCCGTTAGTACATATTTACCATCCGAGGAAAGTGCCACAGATGAAATAGTACCTTTATGACCTTCATAAACAGCTAAGCCATTCCCATCTAAATCCCAAAGTCTAGCTGTTTTATCCTTAGAGCCTGTGAGTATAGACTTTCCATCATGAGAAAAAGAGACCTTACTGACATCGGAGATATGGCCCAAAACCTTCAATGATTCCGATACTTCTTCATATTTTAACCTGGACTTTTGCTGAGAAAAAAATGTAAAAACAAAAAATAGCGACGCGGCCAATCCTAATGTAGGAATTAACCTTTCCTTAAGGAAGAACTGAAACCGTGTTTGGATTTTAATTCTTGAAGTGAAATCTAGGGAATCTTCTTCAACTATCTTTTCCTTTTGAACATCATAATTTTGTAAAAAGTTAATGTCTGATCCTTTGCTTTCTAAAAATTGATCCAACTCATCTCTTGAAGCATTTTCAGTAGAATAAAATAACTTTGCACCCTCAATAACCAATAAATCATCAGGATTATCTTCCAAGTATTGATCTATAAAAATTTGCTCTTGTTGACTCATTACTCCATCAGCGACATCTAAAAGAACTTCGATTGGTAATGATTTCCTGTCGTGTGAGTTATGATTTTTTTCCATAATATTAATAATTCTAGAACTGCTCCTTTCTAATAATATTTTTTAGTTTCTTTTTTGAATCAAATTTTCTGTTTCTAACTTGTCTTTCTGACAAACCTAACTTTGAAGCTATTTCTTGGTTCTTGTACCCTTGAGATGTAAGGTGAATGATTTGTGCGTTCATTGGGCTAAGATTTTCATCAACCAGTTTTTTTAGCTTCTCAGCATCTATAGTATGATATGCCAATACATATTTTAGGCGTTCTTCACTATAATTATTTTTATGAATAAGTTGAGTCTTATTATTTCTATAATGAGTTCTCAAAGAAAATCTAATTGCATTTATCAGCCACCCTTCTAGGTTATCTATACTTTGATTTTTTTCTTCTAAAACCTTCTTAAATACATCTTGGACTATATCTTCAGCCCACTCTTTATCTTTTGTAAGAGCTAAACTAAAAAGGAAAAGCTTTGGGAAGAGTATCTTATACAGATCACCTATAGCAGTATCATCTCCTCCCAAATATTTTTCCCAAAGTTCAGAATGACTTAGTTTGTTCATACCAAGATTCAATCAGGTCTATTTAATAGAAAAAGCACAACTCAGCAAAATGTCTTGCGTGGATTGAAAATATTTTTTCTTTCAGACATTTTATTGAAATGTGCTTTTATATATAAAAACTAATCTGATTTGGCAGATATTAAAAATAGAAGCTTATTTATAGAACATATTCAGAACTTGATTGCACAAGGTCGAATTCAATGTGCAATTGATGAATTGCTTATTTGGATAAAAGGGCAAACTAATAGTACTGATCCATTGTATGAAGTTTTGGTTATAAGTTCTAGATTTCGCATCCTTGATAGACTATTCAATAGAGGGGCCTTAGATTACTCTGAGTACCAACTAAATATGAACAAATTAACTTATAGCCTATGTGTTTTATTAGAGGATATTGAAACCTTTTAAATTTTCCTCAAAATTCTAGATAACTATATTTAATAAAACATCTATTTATATATAGAAAAATAGCAATTACAAATAACCCAAAGCTCCTTACAATACCGATAAATGAACTCAAAAGCATAGAGGTCTTACGCTGGAGAAAGGGGACACTTAGTAAGTAAGTGTCCCCTTTCTCTAGGCCAAGACCGAGGCCACCATACTAGTTTCAGTAAACACTCATACGGATTTAGGCCCAATTTGGGGTGTCATGATGCCCTCAAGTACATGGGTACCGCCTTTAATGGTTGCATCTGGATAATCAAAGCAGATGTAAAGGCATTTTTCGACGAAGTGGATCACCACCTTCTGATTAAATTTCTTCGAAAACGGATTGTGGACGAAAGATTTATCAGACTCATCTGGAAATTTCTAAGATGCGGCTTCATGGAGAATGGAGTGCTGCATAAGTCAAAAAAGGGAACTCCACAAGGAGGAAATCTATCCCCCATACTCGCTAATATATACCTGCATGAATTTGATAGCTTTATGCAAAATGTAGAGCAAGATATGGGGTGTGAGATGATTCCAAGTTTAGCCTTCGCTAATATTGCAGGACAATTACGTCTGGCAAAAAGAAAGCTAAAGGAAAGCGATCCAGAAATAGATAGCCTTCATGAGCAGAAGATGCGGAAAGTAGAACGGTTATCCGATCAACTATCTAGGCTTCGCTCTCGTGTGGTGGAAGACCCTGACAAGGCCAATATCAGATATGTTAGATACGCTGACGACTGGATTATTGGTTTAAAATGCACCTATGCAGTTGCAAAGAAAATTTACCATAAGTGTAAAGACTTCTTTGAAGAGGATCTGAATCTACAATGGAATGAGCGTAAAAGTACCTTGCAAAGAAGTACCCTAAAAGACGTTGAGTTTCTGGGGGTAGAACTTTCGTTTGTCAGAGAAAGACAGGAAAGGTACCAATACATCAAGAGAAGAGGGAAGAAACATAGGAGACGAGTGATCTACAAAAACTACCTAAACTTCAAACTGAACCCCAAAAATGTGTTCAAGAAGTTACAGATAAAAGGCTTCGTCAATGGAAAGTATGAACCGACTTCCAATCACAGATTGGTCAACCTAGATGTGTACGAAATTGCACGTATCTATAAAACGACCATGATGGGAATCGTCAATTATTATGGCTTTGTTCATAATGCCAAGGTGCTTAATAAAATCCATTACTACTTATACCTCTCATTAGGTAAAACGTTAGCTCATAAATATAAGAGCTCCAAGGCTCAAATGCTGAGGAAGTATGGAAACAGAGTACTAACCTTTAAAGGTAAGGGTAATGCCAAGGATATTATCATAACCCAATACGGAGGTCACAAGAGAAACACTGGGAATTTTAAAACCCAGAGTATCAAGGATGACAAAATACCCCTGGTGGAAATTATTAATAACCGCCAATCCAGTTGGTTAGACCTAGATCAGTGCTGCATCTGCAACTATAAAATGCAGGAGGCAGGTGAGATAGAGATGCACCATGTCAAGCATATCAGAAAGATGGGGAAGAAAGTTCACGGGTTTACCCTTGCTATGCAAAGGCTAAACCGTAAGCAGATCCCAGTATGTTTGGAATGTCATAGGAAAATCCACAAGGGAGAATATGACGGACTGAACCTCGATCTGATGGCCCAAAACATGATGCAAAAACTTGGGATCAGAAAATGGGAGGAACGAGAGTTAAGCCCACATGAGTTAGCAAGAAAGTATGCCTAAAGAAAGTCATGAGCCGTGTACACTTAACGGTGTAAGCACGGTTCTAACGGAGAGTTGTTGGTTCATCATACCTAGGGTAATGGACTGGCAGCTTATCCTACCCTCAAGTCGTAATGGAAATCCCCACTATGCCCCTTTTCAACACCAAGGAACTGGAACCATAAATATGCTCGTGCTTTCTTTGCTTTCAATGATTGCTGAAGAAGAGCTCTGCCGGTGTCAAATATAGTATAGTAAGCAATCTTTCGTCCCTACATGCACAATCAAACATTCAAAGCTGCATTTTCTGAATACCCCCAATCTCTCGTTATTCACCTCCTATTTCTCGTTTTATTCCCCAGATATCTCGCTTTTGGAGTGGGTAAGTAGTTGAATTATAGTTAGTTATAAGAACTGGAAACCTTTAAAAGTATTAAAAGAAGTAAAACAACAGACGGTGGTGGGTTATTTAATTTAAATTTCGAATCTTCAATACAAAGTTTCGACCAAGACCCTATAGAGGCAAATAGGTCCTTGCAAGTCTAAAACCTAAATCTGAAACTTGAGCAGGTGGAAGGTAATTGTTGCGGAGAGCAATTTGGCAATCTTGAACATTTTGAGCCCAACTACCCCCACGGAGCACTCGGAAATACCCGCCATTAAATCCCTTGGGATTAAAATTCGGTTTTTTTAAGTAATATATTGCGTACCAATCCCAACACCACTCCCTAACATTACCTGACATATCAAAAAGCCCAAACCCGTTAGGTTCTTTTTGCCCTACTGGATGAGTTCTACCCTTGGAGTTTTGTTTATTCCAACATACTTGGTCTGGATTATTACTACCTGAATATTTAAAGCCTTTGCCTCCGCGAGCTGCAAACTCCCACTCAGCTTCAGTGGGTAAACGGAAACCGTCAGCTGACCAATTGGCAAGAACAGATTTACTATTAATCTTATATACTGGTTTATAGCCCTTTTGCTGACTTAACCAATTACAATACATTATTGCATCCAACCAACTTATATATATGGCTGGTCTTTTTGCTCGTCCCCAACCCTCATCATTAGGCTTTTGCCCTCCCGTTTCGTTCACATAGAGATCATATTCCTCAAATGTTACTTCGAATGTAGATAGATAGAAACTATCTAATTTTACAGTATGGATAGGCTTTGCATCGCTTTTGCCATTTTCGAATTCATTTCCCATTTTAAAGCTTCCACCTGGAATTATCACCATATTATCTCCTATATTTCGTAGGATTTCTTCTTTAGAAAGAGGTATATTTTGATTGACACTTTCGATTTTGGGAGTAGTGGGTTCTTTTATGGATAATGTCTTCTTTCTATAATCAGAAGTTTTCCAAGGGCTCCATAAAAGTAGTAAGATGATAATGATAACAATTCCTATACCTAAAACCTGTTTGTGAATGAGGAAAAAGGGCAGAATTGTACGGGCTGGTTCTTCTTCGATAAGTTCGTCTAGCTTTTTTGCTTCTGATTTATGCTCTGAAGGAGTATTAGGTACTTTCTTGATATTTCTCTGGTCCTCTTTAGGCTTGCCTTCCTTCTTGGGTTCTTTGGTTAGCTCCGAGGCTTTTTGAAAGCACTTTTCATTTTCTTCCTCTTGCTTTTTTATTCGATCTGCTTTTCTTTTTGCTGCTGCTTCCTGAGCTTTTCGCTCTTCTTCGACTGTCTTGTGGAAATCCTCTATCTTGTTTTTAGCTGTAAGGGAATTTGAGCCATTAGGAAACTCATAAAGATAGCGTTGGTAGCTGGCTTCAGTATTTTGTTGTTCGGCAGTTTGCCATGCCTGGGGTTCTCGCTGCTCAGGGAGGAGAGTATCCAGAGCCTCTTGGGCTTTCAACAGAAATATACTTTCCCTGTCTCTCCTTCTTTCATCCCGAATAAACCTCCGCAGACTTGCCTCTCCAGATCGAATAGCCCTTTGCAAGGCAGTCTCTCTTTCCAGTTGCTCCATTCGATCTATGACATCATCTACATATTTACCATTCGTATGTTCATACCGATTGAGGTAGTCGCGATAAGCAGGAAGGCTATTTTCTTCCAGGGCTAGTTTAAAGTAGACTTCTTCTGTATGTCTGCCTTCGGGCCAGGCTTTGACAAAGCTTCGATAGGTGGATGTTGAAGGACTTTGGATCAGCTTTTGCCAATCCCTGGCCTCATCTTTTTTGAGGTCAAAGACAAACTGTCCATTTTGGTCTCCACTTTTCTCTATGATTCCTCCTATGGGGGTTTGGTCGGCATTGTTAGATGCAGCTTTACTAACATGGGTAACCAGGTCCTGCACAGGAAAGCGAGCTTCCTGGTTCTTTTCGAGAAAGGTAATAAGACTTCTTGCAAATGGACTATGGTCGCCGATAAAGCCATCGGATACTTTTTCGATCATGCCTGCAGCCAGGCACCAGCGAGAAGGGAAGCGGTCTACTTTGCTGGCGTGAACTACGGTTTCAGAAATATCTCTACCCTGTCCTCTAAGCAGATTACCCGAAAAGCAGGAATCTACGATAAGAAAAGTATGATGGGAAGGAATGGCACGAATGTAATTGCGGATGGTTGAATGTTCAATAAAGCCAGCAAATTTTCTATCTCTGGCTTTGACAGGAACCCAATAGCCCAGCTTTAGATTTTGTCGATAATACCCATGACCTGCATAATAGATCAGGAGATTGTCATGAGAGGTGATTTTCTCTGAAAGTTCATCAAATGCTTCGATGATGTTTTCCCTACTTGCCTCTTCATCATATAGCTCTATCAGCTCACTCGCCTCAAAGGAGTATCTCTTCAACAGGATATCACGCACAGCCTTACTATCCTTGACAGCATTGTGTAAAGGATCTACCTCCTGATATTTATCTATCCCAATGATCAGTAGATAGTTTTTACCAGCAGCTCTTGAGTTTCCTCTTTCTTCTATTTCGAATCCTCTTTCTTTGGCCATATGTATCTATGGGGGCTGTGAATATGCAAGATAGAGAATTCTTGGAAAATGTTTCACTCACCCGAATCAAGTCGAACCCTCCCCTCTTCATGCTTCGTCAGTCAGGATTCTTGATTGATCCACAAAGGTCTTTTCCATAAGGCCTGGCTCTGGCACTTTCTTCCTTATCGAAAAGGAGTCTGTAAGTCCCACCCAAACAGGGGCATCCTCACAGGCCTTTTTTCTTTCAAGCTTTAGGAGAAAAGGTGCCCTTCCCACAGCCAGTCAATACCGAGACGAGCTGCCCTGGAAAAAATCTTCCTTAGCCCTTTTGAACCCTTCCGCTCTGGGTCAACTTACCCTTGCTGAAATTCAGCAAAGGGAGGAGCGCGAATCCATTATCTCCTGGCTATGCGTGCGCCCTATTTTTCATTTCGAAAAAGGTGGGGTAGGGGTAAGTGTATTTTTTCCTTCGCAGGTATGGACAGGCTATTTCCCCGGTTTATCGCTCCGCTGTAGAAAGAGTTTTTGAAAGCTTGAGAGAAAAAATTTTCACGGAGGGAATCCCCAAAATCTGATTGGCTTATGAACTTAATTTTACGCGATTAGCGGACATCTCCTCAGTTTGAGGTAATGGATTTAACTTGGAAATAAATCAGGTATTTGTTTTCCAAATTTTCAATAAGTGTGTTTTTCTATTCTTTGCAACAGGAACCTGGTGTTCATTTAGTAAAAGTAAATAACCACCATCTCCTCTGATCCATTCGGTTACATGCCTTAGGTTAATAAGGTATGATTGATGGGGTTTAAAAAAATGTTCTGAAGTTTTCTCTAGTTTTTCTTCCAAGCTATTAATGGGCCTATTCATAGAAATGGTTGACTTATCAACAAAGTAAATATGTGTGGTTTTGTTGAAGACTTCAGCATAGATGATATCCTTAGTTTCAACGAAGATAAGGCCAGTGGCTGTGGGCAGTTCGATTTTTGATAAGCTTGATAAGGTTTTATCTCTTACTGAATCCCTGCCAAGGTTATGAATTGCTTTATTTACTGCAGCTAGTAATTGTTCCCTTACTATTGGCTTTAGTAGATAATCAGTGGCTTGCACGCGGAATGCTTTAATCGCATGTTCCTCATGGGCTGTTGTAAAAATTAGTTGAAAAGGTATATGATCAATTTCCTCTAGAAGAGTAAATCCCGCCATCTTTTCTTTTTCAAATTCAATATCTAAGAATAAAATATCTGGCTTTTTATTCCTTATCAATTTTATCGCTTCTTGAGGGTCTTGGGAGTACCCAATGATATTTATCCAAGGACATGTGAGTTCTAGTTTAAATTTAAGGACCTCAATAGCATCTATTTCATCATCAATGATTATAGCAGTAATATCTTCCACGGTATTAAAATATTCAAGTTGTGATTTCTGGGATACTGAGAGTTACCTGGGTTCCTGCTGGCCTACCATCTTTTTGGTAAAGGTCTTTAATATCTACCTCTGCATCATCTCCCATTTTTTTACTTACTAATGCCAATCTATCTTTCGTTATTTTTGTACCAAGGGATTCTCTATTTATTCCTTGATCAACTCTATAGCTTGCAGCTTCCTCTCTCCCAATTCCATTATCTGATATTACAATGTGTAACTTCCTTTCCTTTTTAAGGATATCCAGTCTTAGTTTTTTTGTCCCATTTTTCTTCAGTAGCCCATGAAGAATAGCATTTTCTATATAAGGTTGTACAATATTTGGTGGTAATATGGTCTCAGAAAGAGTTAGGTCTTCGGCGATTGAACATCTAAAGTCAAAATCCTGCTTAAATCTTAGTTGTTCTATCTCAACATATAGATACCAGGCTTTAAGTTCTTTTTCCAGAGAAACATAATCTTTTCTGGCATGATTGAGAATTATTCGGATTAAATGAGCAAACTTCGTCAGATAATCCATAGCTGCGACGCGGTTATTTTTGATAAGCAAATTATCAATAGAGTTTAGGCAGTTGAAAATGAAGTGTGGGTTCATTTGTGAACGGAGAGCCATTTCTTTTACTTCTATCAATTGTTGGTCAAAAGAATTTTTGAGATTTTCTTCTTTTCGGATTTGTTGAACTCGAAAGTTATAAAGGGCGAATACTATAGTGATGATTGAAAAAATAAAGAATGCCTTAAATAACTTAGTCTCCCAATAAGCAGGAAGCCGCTGAATGGAAATTTCTGCAGGATATTCACTTTCTATACCGTCATTATTAAATGCTTTTACTTGAAAGGAATATTTACCAGGAGCTACATTGGAATAGCTGGCATACCTTCTCCCATTACTATTTATCCATTTAGGGTCAAGACCTTCTAGTCTATAAAGATAATTTTGATCTTCGGGAGTAGTAAAATTTACAGAAGAAAACTCGAAGGAGAAAAAGTTTTGATCATAGTTTAAGCTTATAGACTTTTTAGTTTGAATGCTAGAATCCAATGGAAATGGCTCATTTAGTACTTTGAATGAAGTGATCAGTGGAACTGGCGAGTAAATATTAATTGGAAGTTTATCAGGATAGAACCATCTCAAGCCATCATTACTACCAAGTAGAATTAAGCCAGTTGGATCGACAGTTAAATGAGTAAATGTTTTGCCAAATAGCGTGGAGTAATTTTGGAATTGATTGTTCTTAGGATCAAGTTTATAAAGACCTCCTGTAGTTGCTAGCCATATCTCATCGCCAGGTCCTTTAGTTATCTTCCAAATACGCTCGCTATTTAATCCATTTTTTGAAGTGAATTGTTCATAATGGTATGGAGAATGAGGTTGAACTTTGAATATTCCCCCGTCAAGAGAACCAGCCCATATACTTCCATTTTGATCGCTAACTATAGTTACAAATGCCCTTTGAATATCTTTAGATAATAAAGAAATAAATTTTCCTTCCCTTGCTAAAGGATCATAACATGAAATACCTTGATGCACAGCAAACCAAATTTTACCACTACTATCGAAAATGAAATCTTGGATGATATCATACTCAGTTTCTTCTCTGCCTATGATTTGTTCAAATGTAAATTCCGAAAGATGTTTATTCTGTAAATCTATTCTCCACAACCTATTTCTATGTGATAACATCCAGTATATACCTAGCGGTCCCTTTTTTACTAAATATCCTGGTTTGCCTTTTATGGGATTAAGCCAGTCTCCCCAAACTTGGTCAACGGGAGCCATTTCTTTGGACTCATTATTGTAAAGGTGAAGGCCACTCAATGTGCCTTTTTTTCTTGAATAACCTGTAATTAGGAATTGATCTTTAGAAATTGGTGCAATGGATTTTATATTTATTGAATCAATCTTAATCCAGGTGTAATCTTTTGATTTGAGGTTAATATCTAAAAGGAAGGAATTATTATTTACGGCAACCAATACATTTTGCGACTGTGGTATTTTAACCATGTCTTCAAAAATTATAATAGGCCCAAACTCTTGGCCAAATAATTTTTTCTCTATAGTTTTTCGATTAGGATCAAATTTTTTGAGGCCATTTTGAGAAGCTCCCCAAATGATATTATTTCGGTCAATCAGAACTTCTCTTACTGTCCTATCACTAGAAAAAGCAGGGTTTTCTAATTCAGGAGAAAGGAATTTAAACTGGTGATCAGATTTAGAAAATGAGCCAATACCATTATCATGGGTGCCGATCCAAATCTCATTTTTATTTTTCCATTCTAGATCGAAAATGACATTAGACACTCCATTCCAAACAGAAGAGTCATTATAAGTAAAGCTTTCCCATTTTTTCTTTTCTGGAAAGTAGTGAAGAAGTCCTAGTCGCCCTTCCCAACTTCCTATCCAGAGAGAACTATCTTGATCAAAAATAATTTTGTGAGTTGTTACCCAATTTCCTTTTTCCTGGCTAGGATGTTTATGAAGTTCAAAAGGATTACTTTCATTTTGGTTAGCCTTTAATTTATCAAAGCTGATCAGGCCATTTCTAGTAGATATCCAAAGTATATTAGAATCTATTGGACTTTGTTGAATATCAAAAATACAGTCTATAAGACTAGGTTTTTCCTTTGATAAAAAATTAGAAGGGGCCCAGGATTGTATCTGTTGCTCTCTCAGCCTGCTTATTCCGCCTCTCGAGCTTCCGATCCAAATATCTCCTTTTATATCTTCAAGAAAAGCCGATACATAATTACTTGGTAAAGAAATGGATGAGTTAAGGTTCTTTTGAAAAAACGCTGATTTATGAGTGTATGGATTATAGCAAGCAATGCCATTACCAAGGGTTCCAATCCAAACCATACCTTTTGAATCCACATAAATCTCTTCAATAATATTACCTGGGATAATATTTTCCTGCCCTTCTTGATAGGAAAAACTTTCAAAAGCATATCCGTCAAACCTGGCAATACCATTGGAAGTTCCTATCCATAAATAACCCATCGAGTCTTGTGCTATAGATAGTATCTCTATTCCAGGGAGACCATTTTTCAAATCAAAATGCTCTTCTTTCAGACTGATCGATAATTGTCCCAAGCAGAAAAATGGGAATAAAATAATAAGGAATAATATTCTATATCGATTTGGCATACTTGGCTATTTTATCTTTTCTGTTTCAAAGCTACAAATAGATAGTTTGTAGCTCCATACCAGCTGCGCGATGAATTACCCCAATTACGATATATCATTTCTGATTTTATTGGTTTTGGAAAATATTCGAAAAAATATCTAAGACAAATAAAATGAAAATGGGAAAAGGAAAAATAATTGGAGGAGGGATAAGTAGGATCACAGGACTTTATCTGCACTTAAGTCAAAAGTACTAAGGTTTAATAACCGCTTCTATCCCAGTTATGCCATAGAAGCACCTAATTACACGATCAGACTTCGCTATTCTTCAAATAAAGTAAATCTTGTGTAGGATTTTTTAATTCTTAAATCTTTCCCTGTCTCACATTGAGATTTATGTATTAGATACAAAATTTATTAGAGTATAATTTTTTACAATATTTATAAAACAAAATCATAAACAAATTTAGTTTTTTGAAAAAATACTTTATGATTACAGTGTTGTTAATTCTTGGGAATAATGTCCTAAGTCAAACTCCCAAACCTTATGGAGGCGGCCTAAGTACCAAATAGCACGACCACTTTGGTTTAGACTATGAAATAGTTTTATCTGGTGACTTTAATGGTGATCTTGAGATAAGCTTAAGAATGGAAATAGAGTAAAGCAGAATTTACTTCTGATTCTGTTCCCATTCCCTAACCGTAAAACCTTATTAGCTCTTAGAAAATAACTCTCATGATAGGATTTATTGGCGAATGTAGCACTTGATCTTAGCATGGAAAAACATGGATAATAAGGAATGATCGAGGCAAATTACCTTTTCGCTTTAGACATTAGAAGTTCTAACCCTAATTCTATAAACTAAAATAATTATAACATTTTTATGTAATTCTTTAGAAGAATTTATACAGCTCTTTCTGAAAGATTTCCCCCTCCAAATTCAAATAATCTTGATAATTCTATTCGCCTTTTAATCAGTCCGGATAGGGATAACTATACGCGTTCTTTTGGAAGTCTTAGCCTGCTTATCCAGGTAAAATATAAAGTCTCTTAATTAAACTTTTTTGATCATGATAGCTATTCAATTTTTTAAAAAAGCAAAAGTATTATTGGCTGTTTTCTTTTTAGTAATTGCCCCTCTTTTGACCAACAGTTGTAAGATAGTAGAAGCGGGAGCAAATACGTTAGATGATATTGAAGCAGAATTAGAAGCAGCAGTTATTGAATTGCAACAAGCTCCAACAGAATTCAAGGGTATTATGGATAAATTACTTATAAGAGTGGAATCTATGCAAGGGAGGGTTACTCAAGATGCCAAAGATGTTTTGCGTGAGGCTATAGATGGCATAGAACACATTTCAAATAATACTGTTGCAAGGATTGGTGTGGAATTTAGATGTAATGCAAAATATGCTGGTTCAAGAATCCGGTATATGCTGGAAAAACTCAAAATCCGAATCTTCGGAGGAGAAAGCTTAGAACCTTTACCCCCTTATATTTGCTCTGTTACTCCGGATTTTGTTAACCCACTTGCAACAGATATTCACAACTTCTATGGTTTTGATTTAGGTTCCTATAGTGAGTTGGATTTCAAAGCATTAGTGAAATATAGAGATGGAACTGTCGTCGAAGATGATATTGGGTCTATCTCAATTACAAGTGACTTTCAGCTTCAGGTAAATTTAACGGGTTCTGACCTCAAAAGCCTAGATTTTTCTCGTAATCCTATACTTACCTTGCAATGGAATGATGGTGATCCTGAAGGAGAGTCTAGTATTTCTATAGAAGTCCCTGCTGATCCAGTACTAAATGTCTCATTGGATAAAAGTGTTGTAAAGAGAAACTGTCCTATAAACATTAATTGGTTAGCCGAACATACAGATTATATAAGTCTGGATTTTTCTGGAAATCCTAACCCTGGAGAGGAATTATCAGCTATAGGAACACAGACTATAATTTTTCCTAATGCTGGGAACTTTACTATAAAAGTAAAAGCTCAGGGCTATGGTGGGAAAATGACCGAAAAGACGCGTAGTATTCAAATTAATCTCAAATCTCCCCCAACCTTTAAGGATGATAGAGGGGGAGCCTTACTTGGAAATGTATATACCAGTGGACTCTATAAAACAAATAATTCAGCCCTATTTGATATCCTTGCCAGGACAAGCGCATCAGGTAAAAGACAGCAAATACAAACGTATCTCAATCAAGGACTTGCTGTAGTTGTATTTTTTAAAACAGATGGATTCAGGGGAGGTAATTCTGTAATTCCATCTAGGCAAGCTGAGGGAAGACTCAGCAGAGATGCAAATTTTTGGGCAGGCTTAACTGAAAATGATGCAGATTCCTTTCTTTTTTTTGCTCCTGAGCCCAATACTACAGAAAAGACCTTCCGGATGGAAGTATATGATGATGATGATTTTGATGACGAGCATATGACCATTGTAGCTCCTGTATCTATGCCCAATCTAGATATTCTAAAAGATTTTTGTCCTTCCTGTCCACACGATATAAAATCTTACGAGTTTTTACCTGAGCTAATCGACGAAAATGACTGTGAATAATTTATCGCCTTTTTTAATCTAAATCTTTGGTGTTATGAGGTTATCCATATTTTTGATACTCTTTTTATTGAGTTGCACTATTTACGCTTCTCCTTTAGACTCAGATGAGTACATTAGATGTAGGACCTGTATCCATTCTCCTAAGCTAAGTATTAGCCTGCCATATTTGAATCACTTGTCTTTTAAAAAAGAGAACACGAACCTGAATCTTAGCTTTAATTTAGAGCTAGCCTCTAAAAGACTTGATGGAATTGCCTTAAGATTTTCAGGACTTCTAAATTATTTGTACCAGCCATTAAGTTCTTACAGTGTAATAGAAGCAACAGGTTTAGGTTGGCAAACATCTATTCGCCTTTATCCTATTAGAGTTATTCGGACAGTTTGTTATGCATTGAAGCCTAATAACCGTAATTCACCTTATGGAACAACTGCTGTACCCAGCTTCTTTATAGAGGCAGGTCTAGGCCAAGCTAATATGCAGGGACTAATTTTAAGGGAGCTCAATGGAATACAGAAAGAGTTTGAAGAGAGCGCAAGATTCGAATTTTATGAGGTCAAGGCAGGCCTTCAAATCATTTACAGTAGGTTGATTGTTGAAGGAGCCATAGGATTTGGAGCTTTTTTTGATAGAAAGGGGAATATTCCCTTTCTATCAAATGGGACCCCCATAAAGAGCTCTATTTTCTTTTCCATTGGAAGAATTATTCATCCTAGGTATTAATTGAGCAAATCTTGTATAAACATATTATAAATCTTATTTCGATGGGAAGCTATAGATTAATGATGAGTTTCTTGTTACTTAGTATTTCTGCATATCAGGCATTTTCTCAAAAAAATAGGGAAGTAGCAGAGACAGAAATAACAAGAATATATGAACCTTTTATTACAATTGACTTTCTAGGTCAAGGACAAGGAATAGTTGGTACAAGTTATGGGGCTTTTCGAATAAATAAAGGCTCTAATACAGCCTTAATAGGGACAATAGGTGTTTCATTCATTGATAAAACTGCCTCAGAAAAATTTACTGGGATCGGATTATTAGACCGTATGTTCCTAAGGAAAATTATAGGAGATAGTGCAATTGCAAAAATAAATGGATGGGGAGTTCATATCATGGGAGGAGTATTAATTGGAAGAGGAAATAATAAGTTCGAAGCAGGGATAGGTAGCTTAGTCAAAAAGCAATATGTCAATTCTTTGGCAACAGTAATAGCACGTAGGACAAACACAGATATCACAGCTCTTCCGTTTATCAAAATTGCCTATCACCTTTATAAGGATTCAGGCTTCATACTGAAAACACATTTTGTTTTAGGAACCGAAATGCCTACGGTCAGCGACTCAAATCTAATGAGACTGCCTAGATATTTTTCGAATCTCCAATTCAAAATTGTTCCTGGGATTAGTTTAGGTATTAGACTTTGATCAATACATTAAATGCGATTATGCAGAGCTTTTTCACCGATTAAATAGCCATTTCTAAATATGATATAAAAGATCTGAACTGAAGACTTCACTGTGTAAATCCTTTTTATCTTCGAAAATCTTTCCTTATATTCCATCCAATAATATAAGATTATCGGACACTATTATGAATAGCGAACTAAACAAATCACTTCAGACAGATGAAGAGCTCATCGCCTCCGCCAAAAGCCGGGTCGAAGCCACCCGAGCTCAGGCGCATGCCGATAACACACGAATTGCCTATAATCAGGATTTTCATGCCTTCATGGATTGGTGCCTGGATCAGGGCTTTGAGTATCTGCCAGCTTCGCCCAGGGCTATTGAGCTTTTCCTGGAAAGCCAGAGTCATCTGAAACTCTCAACTTTGCTTAGGAGGGTCTCTGGAATCAACCTTGCCCATAGAAAAGCAGGTTATCCCAAGCCCGCAGATCAGGGCCTTAAAGAATACCTCAAAGGGCTCAGGAATTCCCGAAAAGCAGAGTCTGTTACCAAAGCTAAAGCTATCCGCAAGGCTGAGCTCTTGGAGATTTGTAAAAAGCTTTACGATACCGGAAAGCCGAAAGATCTGCGGGACAGAACCATTATCCTCTGCGCCTGGTTTGGAGCCTTTCGTAGAGCTGAATTGGCGGCCATGACTTGGCGAGCGGCAGGAACTGAGATGCTTGTAAAGGTCGAGCAAGGATATACCTACCTCTTAAAGCATTCCAAAAATGATCAGACTGGAGAAGGCAAAATAAAAATCCTGCCCTATCAGTCTCAGGTGGAGATTTGTCCGGTTAGGGCCCTCGATGCTTTAAAAAAAATATCTAATGGGGATTTTGTTTTCATGGGGATGAGTAAATCAGGGAAGATTCTTCACAATAGCATGAGCAATAAGGCTGTTGATCGGGTAGTCAAGAAATATTTTGGTCCCAAGGCCAAAGCACATGGCCTTAGGGCGGGATTTATTACAGAAGCTGCCGTCAAGGGGAATTCCCTGCATTCCATCGCCAATCAGACCGGGCATAAAAATCTTTCGACCCTAAGAGGGTATGTACGGGAGGTTGATGCCTGGGAGAATAATGCGGCCCTGAATGTGTAGGGAAGAATTTGGAATTGCTGTTTCCTTTTCTTGTATTATTTGATTTGAATATTTGTTCAAAAAGTGTCTCATTATATCAGTTCAAGACCATTATCATTCAAACCTATTGATGGGACAAGAAGCTATCAATCTCAACTAAGCCATCTAACGACTTGGATGCGGACTCATAGCCGCTTTGTCACAGGGAAAGAATTAGTAAAGCCTAAAACCAAAACCAAAGAAGAGATATTTCTTTATCTTAGTGAATTATTTGATGAGATTTTAAAATTCCTTGAAAATACCACTCAAGAGGAACTCTTTGAAATAGTAGAAATGTGGTATGGAAAAGCCTCCAAGGAATCCATACTGATGACAATAGATAATCATCTTTCGCATCATAGAGGACAGCTTGTAGTTTATTTAAGACTTTTAGGAACTAAGCCTCCCTCCTATATTGGATGGTAAAAAACGGCATAAAACAATATGCAAAACGTCAATAGCTCCAATACGGTCGCTACTGCGTTTGCACTAACCGTTGTATGGCATAGGAAATAAGTAATAAATTTTTGAAGTAATTTAATATGGATTTCAAACTATTTATCTCTTTGCTTTTTTTGGTTTTCACTTTACTGGTAAGCTGTAGCCAAAAGAACCTTGACATTCACAGTCCCTCGACTGAGGAGGCAACTTTTCTATTGGCCGATCCCGAGCTGGAAATATCACTAATTGCAAGTGAACCGGATATTATCAGTCCTGTAGATATGACATGGGCACCCGACGGTGCACTTTACGTTGTTGAGATGACTGGTTATCCCGTTATTGAGGGTAAGGGGAAGGTAAAAAAACTAACAGACCGGGATGGAGATGGTAAATACACCATGGAGAGCACTTTTGTTGATAACCTCAACTTCCCGGTTAGTGCAATGTACTATCAGGGTGGCATTCTAGTAGCTGACGCCCCACACATTTACTTCTTTCTGGATACAGACAATGATGGAGTAGCCGACCAAAAGGAAATTTTCATTACCGGCTCTGTGGCAGGCAATCAGCAACAACGTGCAAACTCTTTGCAATGGGGATTGGATAACTGGATTTATGGTGCCAATGGAAGAGCTGGAGGCAGTTTGAGATATGGAGATGATACAACACGGGTAACCATTGACAGCAGAGACTTTCGCGCAAATCCTAAACAACAAAAAATTGAGGCCATCAGTGGTTTTAGTCAGTTTGGGCTGGCCATGGACAATTGGGGAAACCGATTCACTTCTTACAATCATCGATTTGCCAGACAGGTGGTGTTGGAAGAGCAACATTTAGCCAGAAATCCGGCACTCACTACTTCCGCCGTTTTTGATACCTACCAGAGTGAACATGATCGAAGAGTGTGGACTTTGCTCACCGGCACCATGAGGTTCAATCGTGATCCCATAGGATATTTTACTTCTTTATCAGGGTTAACTGCCTATAGAGGAGAACTATTAGGCCCAGTGTATGATGGTGTAAACTTAACATAATGTTGATTATCATCATTTTGAGATTTTGATGTCACGTGCTGTAATTTCAGTCAATAAATGTCCGGAAAGTTCAGCCGCTATTTGTCCGCATTCTTGTCCTTATGATTTAGGGAGCCTAGCCAATTGTGATCGATCTGCTCTAAGGTATCTGTAAAGCGTGGGCTTAGAGATATAAAGATGCTCACAGATTTCAGAGATGGATCTTTCCCTTTCTCTATAAAGGCTTTCAGCCAGGGGTGCTTTTTTAGAGAGCCCCCTGGGCCGTCCTCCTTTTCTTCCTCTTACCGCATGTAAGCCTGCCTTTTTATCGGTAATGCCTAATCATAAAATAACAGGACATCTATCTCCTGAGATCTGCAGACATTTAAAAGGAAAAATGACACAGGGTAAGAATTTCCTGTAGAAATGCACTCGCTATATCCATTATAACAAACTTGTTATAATTTATACATTCTTTTTATCTCATCCCGATGAATGTTCTTATACAGCCGAACATGGAACTCATAAAGCTTTTTTAACGTTGGAACGAGCGAACGCAATTCCATAGGATTCAAATTGCCAATAGTCAGCTTCCCTAAGCCCATCATTTTTTTATCTACCAATTCCACTATTTGTTTTCCTTTTTCGCTTAGGGATAGTCGTTTAATCCTGCGATCCTTGGTATCAGTTTCTTCTTCTAACACCCCCTTTTTGACCAAACGCTTAATGGCTTCTATACAGCTTGAATGCTCCATAGTATTTTGTAGAGCAACTTCCTTTTTACTGGGTTTATCTTTATGCTGGACACTTTTTAGAATGCCAAAATCATGTATAGAACGAAGTGGAAGATCTTCAAAAGTAAGTTTAATCCAGCTTTCATAATATCCCCAAATCCCCCCCAGTAAATAAGAGACGATTACCTCGAGTCCAGCTTCATTAACTGTATCTTCATCGGTCAAAAAATCCTTCTCTGGGATATGCTGCTGCCTTAGCCATTCCCCAAAAAGCATGAGGTCCTTTTGCTTCGACTTTTGTGAGTATGCTTCATAGTATTCCAGAAGCTGAATTACGTCCTTCATAAGCTATTATAACAAGTTTGTTGTGTTTTTAATGGGCTTCCCCTAGATATTTGGCTTTCAGATCTAGCCGAATTCTCATATTTAAGTTAATCATTGCTTATGAAATCCTTTAGATTAGTTTGGTGTTTATTTTTCCTGTTCCTTATCCAGCCTATAAAAGCACAAAAATCTGGTAGTATTTCCGGGTTTGTGAAAAACGGGAAGACAGGGGAGGTTCTTTCTGGTGCGTCTGTAATTGTAGAGAATTCAGAGGTAGGAGCAATTACAAACGAAGACGGGTTTTTCTTTATATCAAAAATTCCGATAGGAACTTATAACCTTCAAGCCAATTATCTTGGGTATAGCACCTCTAATATATTCAATGTAGTTGTTCGATCCACCAATAATCCTCCGATCGAATTTAACCTTACCCCCAGCACGTATGAGATTGAAGAAGTGGAAATTACGATAAACCCTTTTGAAGTGAGTGAGGTCAGTCCATTATCAATCCAAAAATTAAGTCAGGAAGAAATTGTCTCTTATCCGGGAGGGAATAATGATGTAACCAAAGTTGTTCAAAGCCTTCCTGGGATTGGAGGTTCGGTAGGAGGATTCCGGAATGACATAATAATCAGAGGAGGAGCACCAAGTGAAAATGTCTATTATTTGGATGGTATAGAAATACCTAATCTTAATCATTTTGCCACTCAGGGAAGTGCAGGGGGGCCTGTTGGATTGGTGAATGTCGCTTTCCTAGATAATGTCCAATTGACTTCCAGTGCATTTGGAGCAAACTATGATAATGTACTATCCGGGGTTCTTCAGTTCGATCAAAGAAACGGAAATAATCAGCAAGCGGCAGGGAATTTTCGATTAAGCTCAAGTGAGGTCGGACTCACCCTGGAAGGGCCTTTATTCAAGGCAAAAAAAGAATATTCAAAGACGACCTATATAGTCTCGGCCAGACGCTCTTATTTACAATTTATTTTTGAGGTACTGGGAATTCCTATCCTTCCTGACTATTGGGATTATCAGTATAAAATCAATCATGAAATTGATGAGTATAATTCTATCTATGTAACTGGCATTGGTTCAATAGATGATTTTCAGGTCAATGAATT
The DNA here is from genome assembly GCA_039819665.1 of Bacteroidota bacterium. Classification (GTDB taxonomy): domain Bacteria; phylum Bacteroidota; class Bacteroidia; order J057; family J057; genus JAWPMV01. The sequence continues at coordinate 47,406 of JBCBRM010000048.1, read as the reverse complement.
AGAGGAGCTTGATCCTGAGCAACAAGCTATTCAAGATCAGGTGCCAATTATTAAACAACGTACGAACACAGTAGGGGTTTCCTGGAAAAAACGCTTCAAGGATAATAGCGGTTTCATGTTGATGAGTTTAAGTAATAATGTGCTATTCAATGATTTCAAACAGTATACTGATAATATTAGGCTGGAAGGTCTTGCTTTCCAGAATGATTCTCGTGAAATGGAGAGCCGCTTTCGTTTCAATTTGAAGCGTTACAAAGAGCGCTGGACGGTGGATTATGGCATTTCTCTAATTTATGCTGGCTACAACAACCAGACGATAAATATTCAAAACAATCTTCAGTTTGATACGAACTTGAGTTTCTTAAGGTATGGTGCATTTTTTCAAGCCAATTCCAGTCTATTGGAAGGACGCTTATCATTAGCCTTAGGAATGAGAACTGATGGGAATACGTTTACAGAAAATGGGAACGAAATTTACAGAACCTTAAGCCCCAGACTATCGGCTGCTTATCAATTATCTACCAATGGTAAATGGTCCATATCAGCTTCATTGGGTAGATACTTCAAAATATTGCCATATACGGCATTGGGATTTCAGGATAATACCGCAACATTTGTCAACCAGAACTCTTCCTATATAAGGGCCGATCATATGGTTGCTGGCCTTAACTATCTCTTGAATGAAAAAGCCCGATTTTCCATAGAAGGCTTTTATAAAAATTACACCGATTATCCTATCTCCATTATTGACCAAGTTTCTTTAGCTAATAAAGGCGAAGGAAATGAGGTTTTTGGAAGTGAGGCGGTCACATCTAATGGAAAAGGGCAAGCTTATGGAGTCGAGTTATTATTTCAACAGAAGTTTACCGGTAAATTTTACGGCTTGACATCTTTGACTCTCTACAGAAGCTTATTTTCAGGCAATGATTCCGAATCCTTCTTTCCTGCAATTTGGGATAACCGAATCTTATTATCTTTGCTAGGCGGCTATAAATTTTGGAAAAGTTGGGAAATAAACTCCAGAGTCCGACTACTTGGCGGAGCCCCTTTTGCCCCAATAGACCAAAATACCAGTTTGGGTTCTTACCCTATCCTTATAAGGGATTACTCTTTGCTGGGCGAAGAACGATTAGGGGTTTTTAGTACTGTAGACATTCGGCTTGATAAAAAATGGAGCTTTAAAAGTTGGGCATTGGATGTCTTTGTGGAATTTCAAAATGTGTTGGGAGCGACTGCCCCAATTGAACCTCAGTTTGGCTTAGCCAGAAATGAAGAAGGGATTATTAACAGCCCTAGAGAGTTGGTAGAGATTCCTAATACACTGGGAGGGGAACCTTTACCTGCTTTGGGAGTAGTAGTGAACTTTTAGTTTCATAGCTAGAGTTAGAATTGTAATGTTTCTGGCTGTAAAAAGAATAGGATAATTCGTGATGGATTTTATTAATGCATATATCAAACCTTTTATAACAGGAGAGACCATGAAAAATATACTTAGGTATTTGGCATTCCTCGCTCCCATTCTCCAATTAGCTACGGCTCTTATTGCAAGTAGTGCTGTTGATTTTAATCGCCCTGATACAGATGATATGATTCCTGTTCCACTATATTTAGAGCCTGGCGGTTTTGCCTTTGTAATATGGCCTGTAATTTTTATCACCTTTATCCTGCTGGGGATTTATCAGCTGGGAAAGAATCGACATAATGATAGCAGGTTTATTTTGGGTCGAAAATATATAGTTACTAGTTGTTTAGGAAACATTATTTGGTTTTATGGAGATGTTTATAACAATTTGTTTATATGCACGATTGGTTTTGTCATAATGCTTATTTCACTATTGGTGTTGAATAACATCTTTCAACTAGGAGAGGTAAGTAAAGATTTCAAAGATAAATGGCTGGTTAAGATGCCTGTTTCATTATTTTTCGGTTGGATTACGGTTGCATTTCCCATCGGAATAACCCTCCTCCTTATTTCAGAATTTGGGTTGACAGGGGAAGACTTTTTAAGTCCAGCCATCTGGTCTTCATTCGTGATTGTCTTTGCATTAGGTATCTTCCTTTCTCTTTTTATCCTCAGAAAAGTAAGTACTTTTTTTGTAGGAACAGGTGTGTGGGGCTTTTTCTGGATTTTCATGGCAAACAGGGTAGACCAGACATTAATTGCTTATACTGCAATAGGGGCCACTATTGTTCTGTCTATCTCTATTTTTCTAAAGCATATACCACATTTTAGAACAAAGCTATTATGAATTCATATATTATATATTCTATCTCTACTCTGTTGATAATAGTATTAGGGCTTTTTTCTGGTCATTTCCCTAAGAATCAAATGTTACAATTATCTAAAGAAATTAAATTCGATTTTGGGAGAGGGAAAACGGGCGAGGATTGGTTTATTATGAATGATGATGTTATGGGAGGTTTATCAAAAGGAGAAATGGACCTAACTCCCCATAGTCTTATTTTTTCTGGGAAAATATCTTTAGAAAATAATGGTGGCTATACGTTTGTTAGATGTCCGTTCGGACCTTTGGGGCTGGGAAATTCAACGAAAATGGAAATAAAATATCGTTCAAAAGGCCAAACAATAGGTATTAATTTAAATAATTCTCAGGCCTGGTATAAGCCTTACTATAAACTGCTCCTAAAAGATACCAACTACAAATGGCAGGAAGTAGAATTAGAACTTTCAGATGCATTAGAATATTCAAGAGGAAAGCCCAATGGAAAAAACATGCAACTCGAATTAGTAGAAGAAATTAAGAGATTGGGGTTCTCAAATACTGAACTTAAAGAAGGCATTTTCAAGTTTGAGGTTGATTATATAAAATTTAAGTAAGGTTCCTTTTACGAGAATTAATTTTAGAGCTCTCGATTACTTTAAATAATGTGAGTTTTTGACAAGAAATTCTCAAATGAGTAAAAAGGTTCAATATTCCTTTTTCTAAAAAGGTCATTCTCCAGCAAAGGGACGAAACTTGCAGTAGCATTTTCCAGATGTTAATACGTCAGGTTATTCTCCCATATTAAACAAGTGTTAGAAAGCTTAAAAGAGAATTACCACAAAAAATTGAAGTGGAGAGTTACAGGAATTTTAATGATACTGCCTGCTCAGGGTGATTCACATATATAAGTCAAATATAAAAAAGGAGAGTTCACTAAGCCGAAAGCTCTCCTATTGGTGAATAAGATTTTAGAATCTAACAACTATACAGTTAAAGATTCTTAGCAACTAGATTGATAAATACATTTTTTATCTCACAAAATAAAGCCTCAGGTGGAAATCTCATCAGGTTTTAACCTAATAAAAAAGGAGAGCTCGTTAAGCCGAGAGCCCTCCTTGGTGCGAATGAGATTCCTAGAATCTAAAAACATTAGTTTTAGTTATCCCAGGGATCTATGGGATTATGATTTTGATTATATGAAGCTCGTGAAAATTTAATTCTAAATGAAACCAATAACTGAAGTCTGAGGATCTAATGCATCAGATGATTACATACATGATCATATCTCGAATAAAAGAAAGGAGGAGAGCTACTTCTTGAAGGCTCTCCTTCCGATTGAATCAGATTCCCAGATTCTCTAAACTCTACTATTTAGTAATCAAAGGAAACAATCTATATTCACATTAAATAATCTCGCGAAATTTTTCACCGAAAAGAAGCTTTTAGATAAAAAGTTCATCAATCTTTAATTAAAAAAGGAGAGCTCTTTAACCCTCTAAGCTATCCTAAATTTACAATACTAGATTCCTAAATTCTCCAAATTCTATGAACTGGGATTCATATAGGAATCACTAATTAAGTACACACATGCTTAATGTGATGAAATTTTAGCGCTTAATGAAAAAATGATTAAGCTTTTGCCAAATCCAGACAATGATTTACTTCCCAAAAACATATGCGATAAATGAATTTTAAAAAAGGGCCTCCGACTAAGAAAGCCCTTTAATTTTTCGGGAATGTGCATGAAACACATCTAAATAAAACTCCATTTATCTCGCAACATTTCAATATACGTCAATTACTAAAAAAAAATGAAGCCTAAAAATGAAAAAAACTATCGTAAGACTTCACCCAAAGGTTAAGGTACTCCTGCCCAAAAGTTTAACCTAAAAGGGAAGAGATGAGTAGATCTAGCCCACCAATAAAAGTCAGGGGAAAAGGCTAAAAATTCCTATCTTAAGTAATATTCTGACTACTAATATTCCATTATTAAATAAGTCAAAGATAAAATAGTTTAGGATTTTGACCACCTCATCAAAATTGTAATCCTCTACTTTCACATCCTTCTAGTAGGGCAACTTTTTGGCAAAATAGGTTTGGCTATTTGCCATTTCAAATTGATTACTAGTCAAGGAAAGTAGAAACTGTGTCTATACTTGTGAGTATCACATCGTCCTGTCTAGTAAGTTTCGTTGTAAAAGAGGTCTGGCCACGGAACGAACAAAATCCACCGCTTAATCTATGAAGTCCAGTATCTGTTTAAAATGTGCGTTTTGCTTAGGAAAAGTCTTAAGGATTTGCATAACCGTCTACCACACGTACTTACTTTGCTAATCTGAATCCAAGAGTCTCTAGCTTCATCGAGGGATCTCTTCCATTTCTATCTTTTACCCTTATACTCTCTACCCTGTTTCCAAAAGTACCACCCCTCAATACTTTCGGTTCAAATCTTAACTCTTCATTTACTTTGTCGCATGGGTAGGGGCTCTTAGAATTACTACACCATTCCCAGATATTTCCACTCATATCATAGAGTCCTATTTCGTTTGGTTTTAATAAGCCAACAGGATGGGGCTTGTTGTCTGAATTCAAAGAGTACCAAGCCACTTCAGTTGCAAGATTACTTCCAGAGTATACATAATCTTTGCTATTTATTCCTCCCCTAGCAGCAAATTCCCATTCTTCTTCTGTTGGTAACCGATAACTTTCGTTAAATCTTAAATTCACTTGTTTGATAAATTCTTGTGTGTCAATCCAAGATACTTTACTTACCGGACAATCGATACAATCATTCGTCCCATTTGGATTGACTCCCATTACTTCTATCCAGTCAGCTCGGGTGACTTCATATTTACCGATGTGAAAGTCTTTAACAGTTACAAAATGAGGACATTCATCTGCAATCCTCCATTTAAGAGGCCCACCATCATCGATATCATCATTACCACCCATATAAAATTCACCTCCTCTCACTAACACCAACTCAAATCCTGATTTTCTTTGGCCCTTGATTTCTAAATCGGAAGTTGTAGTGGCAACTTCGGCAGTCGTTTGTTCTTCCTTTATTCTTTCTGAACAACCTGATTGAAGGCTAAATAAAAGAGTGCCGATTAGGATTAGAATTTTTTCCATTTTTTTTAATACATGCTAATATCTGACTACCCAAACCAGTTTCATATTGCTCTTGATGTCTGTCTTTTAATGAGTGATTAACAGGTTGTTACAATTAGTTATACTTATTAAAGCTAACATCTATTATTCACAACTCTTAGTCAAGAGAATAATTTACTACGGTATTAACCTCCAAGAGATTTATTTCAAGTAGAATGTTTTCTCCAGCTGCATGGCGTCAGCACAAAGTGAAATACTAGATTAAAAGTTCCAAACTAAAATTGCCGTTTTTCCATGAGACTAGAGGGATAGCTACTGCTTCCAGATGCTAATATTAATACAGATATTACCGAAGTAAATTGGGATCATATCCTGCACTTAGTTTCCTCGATCAAACTCAAGGCTATACAAATTCCATGATTTTCAAAAACCGAGTAAGCAATATAATTGTATAACAACTATGGACAATTCTATTGCATGCATGCTTAATAGTAAAACTATTATATGTAATTTCCGTACTATCAAGTATAAGTTTTTTCAATTCGAATTAATAAAAACAAAAATACGGAATGCTGAGAGATTGTAGGTTTTTCATAGTTCCATGTCATATTTAATACACCCATAAATAACAACTTACAGATGAAAGGCTTATTCACAATCAATACATTAATAGGGGTCATATTTGTTTTAACATTATATGATACCAATGCTCAAACTCAATCTGATTCTTCTGCAGTACATAAAGAATATAATAATCTAGAGGAGGCTCTAAGAAATCCAAATAAGGTATATCGTTTAAATTTAAGCAATCAAAGTTTCAATTCTTATTCGGATAGTATTTGGAGCAAATTTGGAAACTTAGAATACTTGAGTCTAAGAAATGATCACTTAAAGGAAATCCCCTATGGGATTGGCGACTTGAAAAATTTAAAAATTCTGGATATAAGTAACAACGATTTCAGGGTTTTGCCCCAATCATTTTCCAGGTTAGAAAACTTAACTGAAATTTATTTAAATGGTGAGAAGGAAATGGATATTAACCAAAGCCTCCGGATAATTAAAGATTTACCTAACCTAAAAATATTACATCTTGAAAACGACAATTTAACAAGTATTCCCAAAAGCCTACTATACCTAACCCATTTAGAGACCTTATATCTCAATAATAACCGTTTGATTAAAGTCCCAGTTGAATTAAAAGAGTTGAGGAAATTAAAGTATATAGATTTGCACGACAATCCAATCAAACATACTCGTACTCTTCAAGATTGGAAATCACATTATCAAGGCTCTGGTATTATTGTACGCTTTTAAAGGTTCTCAGGGTATGTATATCAAATAGCATGTTTCCCTCAAAAATAATCTTAAAGCCAGGATCTTTTTTTAAAAACAAAGACTAGCGAAATAGCTAGAGCTGCCATTATCCCCAAAACAAAAAAGTATCCATTTTCCCAAGTAAGCTCAGGCATATTTTGGAAATTCATTCCATAGACCCCTGCGATAAATGTGAGGGGAATAAAAATGGTAGAGACTACTGTCAATACTTTCATTACCTGGTTCATTTTGTGTCCATTGAGGGAAATATGCAGGTCATGAAGGTTATTAAGGATATCTCTATAGGTATCAATCAAATCCATACTATGGCTGATTTGATCCTGAAGGTCGCGGAAAAATAATAGCGTCTTTTTTTGGATAAAATTATTCTCCAAATTCCTTTCAACCCTATTTACAAGCTCTCTAAGTGGTAAAACAGATTTTCTTAAAAAAATTAAGGCTTTTTTTAGGCTTTGAATATCTGCGATTACTTCCTTAGATACATCTTCATAAATCCAATCTTCCAGCTCATTAATCTGATCTTCTATACCTTCCAGAACAACAAAATAGTTCCGAATAATAACATCCAGAATAGCATAAAATAAATAATCCTCTTTATTCTTTCTAAGCCTTCCTAGGCTTCTTCTTAACCTATTTCTGATAGGCTCAAGAACATCTGCTGTCTTTTCCTGGAAAGTCAATACAAAGCCCTTCCCTAAAAATAAGCTGATCTGCTCTGTATCAATTTCCTGCTCACTTGCTTCATAAGAAATCATTTTAAGCACTACGTATAATCCATTTTCATACTCTTCCAACTTGGGGCGCTGAGTTGTATTGACGATATCTTCCAGAATTAAGGGATGGAGGCGAAAGATCTCTCCTACTTTCTTTACAAAATCAAGCTCATGGATTCCATCAACATTGATCCAGGATACTTTTGAGTTTTCAGCTTCAGAAGAAAGGTCGTCGAAATTGGCTTTCGAGTTTTCTGATAATTCTTGCTCATTGAAACTAAATATCGAAAGTTTACTGGGCTGGATTCGCTTTTCTCCTACATAAGTTAATGTACCTGGTGCCAATCCAGTTCTATCCGATAATTTGTTATTTGAAAAGAGAAGCTGTCTCATAAAATTAATCTTTTCATGTAAAGAAGAGCATTATACTTCCAAAATCTCTATTTATCGGATTGCGATACCGATACTCCTTCTGTAGTAAAAGAAATTCCTTGTTGGCCGTGAGTAGAAATCATCACTCCTTGAAAAACAGGTTTCAAACCCGCCGTATTAGCACCCCAGTTTATGATAAAATTAGCTCCAGTTCCACCCACTGTATCATCCTCCTCGACCACGTATTCTATCGATTGCATAGGACCTAATAATAAATTCTTATCGATATAGGACCTGACTTTATTCCCTTGAGAATCATAATAATCGATATCTTCTATATAAACGCTATCCTGCAAACTGGTATTACGTAGGCTTAGGGTTGCCGTTAGTTTAAATCGAACATCCTTGGTTTCACTATATATATCTGAATAAATCGGAACATAAACTGTATCTCGAAAACCGAGTTCTAAATCTTCTACAAATGTTTCCTTTGGTCCCAAATCATCCCCTTCTATTCTGTTCAAACGGGGATTCTTCACATCACAAGAAAAAAGAAAAAATAAAGATGATGTAATTAGGAAGAAAGGGATAGTTTTAGGTTTCATAGGATGAGCTAGTAACATAAGAGACTCATAAAATAGCAGAAAAACTCGGAAGTCTAAATTTTGGCTAGCTTATTTTGTTTGACAAACAAACAATACGAATTGGTGAAATATCTAAACCTTTTTAAATTTTCCCCGTATAAGAAAGTGTATGCTAAAATCAAAATACGCTAGTTTTCTCTTCTTATTTTCCATCAAAACTCTTTGGAACCCATACCTCTTCCCCTGACGAGTTTATAGCATTCTCTTCTTTCATTTTATTTACACGCTAAACAGTTTTTGATCTCATCAAAGACAGTGATTTTACATTCATTTTTTTATGCTATCAACTCAAAAGTTTCAAACACTCCTTCTAAGAAATGGAGGAGACATCATTGACAATATAGATCCAGAAGAAATTCATTTATACCATCTCATTAAACAAAATCTTCACAAGACCAACCTGGCAGAAGATGAAGATTTTCAGGCAGATTTTGCCTACCTGTACAAACTTTCTGGAAGAAGGTACAATGCAAAGCTGATGAAGCGCTTTTTTCAACTGCTGGAAAAAGAAAAAGAGCATGCTACCGTCAACATCCGACAAACTTCTCGTAAACTTTTTGGAATTAGGCCTAAAGTCTTTAGGCAAAAGCATTTCTCCCTGCTCACCCAGTTTCTGCACAGCCTGCATGAAAACTACCCGATTTATGACAAAGAAGTAGCGGAATTATTCGCAGACGAAGTTCCCACTAACAATAAGATTCCTTTTTATCGAAAGGCAAATCTGTTTTTTCGGAATTATGACAAAACACTCAATCTCTATAAAGAGGTTTTGAGTAAAGGAAAACTCTATGATTTAATTAGAGTAATCGAGTTGAAATTCAAACCTTTCAAGGAATCATTGAGCCATTCAAAGAACCTCGATTTGCTCGTACGCTCAGCCGGGGACCTGAAAAGAAAAGGGCAGCTACTCAATCCAGGTAATCACATTTTCCTGGGCACAATTTAACCCTATTCAGGTCTTTTTGATTTCTTCCTCTCGCGCAAGCAAGAGGGAGCCCTTCCTTATACCTAACAATTTTTCGCATGAAGCCTCAACCAATACTTAGAAAAGAAAAGATATTTATCCTGCTTGATAAAGCCAGAAAGCCCAATCCCATTCTGGACTACGGACTTAAGTTAGCCGCCCAGATGCGATTCTCTGCCAGTCTTTTGGCATTCAAAGAAGAAGAGCCAAAGCCTCTGATGAGTCTGATCCCCGGAGGTTTATCCTCCTTTGGTGCTCGATCCATGGACGTTTTAGCCGAGCAAGTCAGCCCCATTCCTCTCGAACCTCAACTGCCCAGACAAAACAGCAAACTCTGGGGAAAGTTGCAATACGAATTGGGAAGGGAGGCTAATCTCGAGTAAGTCCTTAGCGCAATCCAGGAGAAAGACGCCTTTCTACTTTTGCTGGAAGGAAGCGATCCTAAACACAAACTCCAGGAGTTATTAGGAACCTTCGATACTCGATTGGCAGGCGCTACAGATTTACCCGTACTGATCCTACCCGCTTCAACTAATTGGAAGGGAGTAAATAAGCTCCTCTACGTGATGGATGCAGAAGACCTTAATCAAAAAGCGCTCAAGATCATGTATACCCTGAGCAAACGACTGCAAGCCCGCCTGGAAGTCGTAATGATTTCGGAAGAAGCCATTGGTCAATCAGAAGGGGATTTCTTATTAGTGCGGGAAAATATTCAGCAAGAATTTCCGGATGTAAGCCTCTCCCTTCACAAAATCTACGGAGAGCAAAAACTGGAAGAAGTCAAATTCCTCATCGAGGCAACAGAAGCCGACTGGCTGGTCTTTGAGAAAAAGGATAGAAACCTCTTTGATCGCCTATTTGACGATTACCACAACCATAAACTCATACAGGAATCGCCCATACCATGTCTGGTATTCTAGTTCCTGGCTTTTCCCTAATGTTTAACCCATAAATCCAATAAATGAATTACCAAACACTTAGTAACAAATATATTTCAGACAGCCAACGAAAACTCAACATCTTACTCGCCAGCCTCCATATTTATTACCAAAATCTAAGGACCTTTCATTGGAAGGTGCAAGGACCTAATTTTTTCGAATTGCATAAGCAGTTTGAAAGCATGTATCAAAAAGTCAGTGAAAATATAGATGACATCGCCGAAAGACTGCTCGCTTTGCAGGCAAATCCCATTAGCCAGCTTTCCGAATACCTAATCATCTCGGAGCTTGAGGAGGCCAGCGATGAACTAAACACCAAAGAAATGCTTGAGAAAATACTTAGCGATCAAGATATTCTCATCCAAAGCCTAAGATTTTTGGTCTCCTTCTCCAATCAACACGCAGATGAAGGAACTGCTGATATGCTGGTTGCCATGTTGCGTGAAGTTGAAAAAGAATCCTGGATGGTGAGAGCTTATTTGAGAAAGAATACAAGCCAGTAATTGTAAATACACAGGCTTCTCATTTTAACTCTTAACATATTTTATGCCCCAATTCTTAGAACAAATCCAATCAACATTCACTTCCTTATTTTTCCGATTTGCAGAAGCTCTACCTTCACTTATGATCGCTCTTCTGTGTTTTGCACTGTTCTATTTGCTTGCACAGCAGCTTTCAGTCAGCCTCAAGAGAAAATTGACTGCCCAAATGGATGATCCTCTGCTGGCTCAGTTCCTGGGCCGTTTCGCCAAACTTTTTTTACTTGGCATTGCCTTCATGATCTGCCTTAAGATCATGGGCTGGGGGGATGTTGCGGCGGGTCTGCTCACGGGAGCCAGTGTTAGTGCCTTATTGATAGGTTTCGCTTTTAAAGATATCGGTGAAAACTTCCTGGCTGGCATCATGATGGCCTTCAACCGTCCCTTTCAATTAGGGGATGTGGTGGAAATCAATGGGCATACAGGCAAAGTACATGAACTGAATCTCCGAAATTCGCTAATCAAAAGCTTTGACGGCCGGGACATCTTTATTCCCAATTCAACCATCGTAAAAAGCCCTGTGATCAATCACACCCGCGATGGATTCCGGCGCTATGAGTTTGAGTTAGGCCTGGATTATGAAGCGGACACCCAAAAGGCCATTCGTATCTGTACGGAGATGCTAAAATCCGTGTCTGGCGTCCTGGAAGGAGACAAGGCTCCCTCTGCTTACATCACCGATGTCGGAAGCAGAACCTTGCAAATCACCGCCTATTTCTGGGTAAATACACTTGATAAACGGGTAAATGCTACGGCAATTAAATCTGAAGCTATTGATAAGATTTTAGCTCTCTTGGGCAAGCATGGAATCTATTTACCAGGAGAAATTGTCGAGCTCAAGAATTATCCAAATCAAAGTTTACACATGCATACTCAAATGCCGTATGGAAGCTAGTTAATTCGATTAATTAATATTTCCATTTTTAAAACTTAAATTATTATTCGAAATAAATAAAAAATGTATAATCCTGCAACCATTTATTTTAATATCCGTATATATAAATGCATGCCCATAAGTAACATCAGACCAAAACTTACTACCTCCCCTTCCCTCTTTTTCCGCTGACGCGATTTGGAGTTATTCTCATGACTGTCTCTGATCTACCTAAGATCGACTAACAGACAGCCTCCCCCCTTATCCAATAACCTTCTAAAGAATAATTGCTGGCATCTTTGCCCAAATCCGTTTATGAATTTTAATCAAAAAACCTTTCAATCTCTCAGCACCTCACAATCCAAAAGCAATAAGCATCTTAGTATTTACATTCCTACTCACCGAAAATCTCAGGTGCAAGAGGACAAAATTAGATTCAAAAATGCTCTGGCGGAAGCTGAGCAAAAACTCTGTGATCCTAGACGAACTCCCTATGAAAGCATGGAGGAGTCTGAAGCCAGAAAATTTTTGAGGAAAGCCTATGCCTACCTTGAAAAAGATGATTTCTGGCTTCACCTTTCAGACATGCTGGTCCTCTTCATGAGCGAAGATCAATTTGCCCTCCATACCTTACCCATCCAACGAAAACCCCTGATCTATGTGGGACGGGAATTTTATCTCAGTCCGTTGATTTCTTCGATCAACAAAGACAAGAACTTCTTCATCTTAAGTTTGAGTCAGGGAGGCTCAGCTTTCTTTGAAGCAGGTCCCCATCACATTACGCCTGTAAAAGTCGATGACCTAATTCCAGCGAATATAGCTGAAGTGGGTGTGGAATCAGAGGAGAAAAGCCTTCAATTCCATTCCGTTGAAGCGAGTCAGGCCATCTACCACGGCCAGGGAATGGGAAAGGATGTCAAGGAAGCTGAATTAGAAAAATATTTTCGTCAATTGGATGAAGGTTTAATGACGATGCTGAATGACGAAAAGCTTCCAATGCTACTTGCAGGTGTTGACTACTTGATTCCCCTGTACAAATCTCTGTCGAAATATTCCTATGTCCTGCCAGATCATATCAGCGGAAATCAGGAACATACCCATCCCATGGATTTGCATGAAAAAGCCTGGTTCTTCGCTTCTAAATATTACCAAAAAGATATAGAGGAAAAGTTGAGCGATTTTAAGGAAAATTATGTAGCGGACAAAGCATCATTTTCTTCCGCAGAAATCATAAAAGCTGCCTATCAAGGGAAAATTAAATACCTGTTTCTGGATAGAGAACATGAACCTCTATGGGGATTTTATGGCTATTTAAGCAACAACCAGATTGAATTTCACATGGAACAAAATGCCTATAACTACTGCCTGTACGATTTTACAGCTATACAGGCTTACAAAAAAGGTGCGGAAGTATTTTTCCTTGACCAATCTGAATTACCCATACCAGATTCAGGCATGAATGCCATCTTCCGCTACTAGCACTTCACCAACAGTACAATCACTGAACTCACTTTATCACTCTAAATTTAAGAGTTGATACCCCCACCTTATGTTTCACTTTTAACAAAAATTATTATGACAAAAACAAGCTATAAACAGAAAGCCAAAAAACTCATCGACGGACTCTTTGAAACTGTTGATGAACTCGAACAAAACAAGAAAAACATTCAGGATAAGCTAAAAAAAGGTTATCAGGAAAAAGTCGATCAACTCCAAAAAGAAAAACAGCAATTAGAGGCTCGATACGAAAGGTTAAAATCCGAGATGCCTGAAATTCAGGATGAGTTAGAGAAAAGTCTTCAGGAGGCAGTGGATGAAGTAAAAAATAAGAAAGATCAGGTATCCGATAGTCTTGCATCCCTAATAGAAGAGAAAAATGAAGCGATTGAGAAACTGGAAAAGCGGGTGGAAAACAAACTGGATAACCTTAAGGGCAAGGGATCACGACTAAAGGAGGAGTTCGAAGGTATGAAAGAGGAGTCAAAAGAAAGCTTGGAAGAAGCGAAAGCCACTTTTTCAAAACGTGCGAGAAAGTTTCAGGCCGAAGTCATAAATTTTACCCAAAAATTTGCCTAATTAATGAAAGAACAATTCCAGCAATCATTTGAAAAGCTGTTTGATAAGATCAACGGCTGGATGGATAGTTTAATCCTGGGTTTGCCCAACCTTATCCTTGCCTCCCTTCTTGTACTAGCCTCGGTCTTCATCGCAAGAAAGATCAAAAAATTATCCAGCAAATACCTGAGCAGAATTATCAACAATTCCGGGGTGGCAGGAATCCTCAGCAATCTGCTAGTCGTTCTCTTCATGTTACTAGTTCTCTTTCTGGTCCTCAGCATTTTGGACCTGAGTGAAGCACTCACCGCCTTCTTGGGTACTGCAGGGGTAGCAGGTTTAGCTATTGGTTTTGCTTTGCAAGATCCAATGATCAACCTTTTCTCAGGAATGCTCATGTCAGTTAAAGATTATTATAAGTTGGGAGACTTGGTGGAAATCAAAGACTACTTTGGTTACATCCAAAAGATCAATTTGAGATCGACCATCTTGCTGACACTTGATGGGCAAGAGGTAGTGATTCCTAACAAAGATGTGCTTCAAAGTCCCCTGAAAAACTATGCACATACTCCCCGAAGAAGAATAGACATTAATTGTGGGGTATCCTATGGCGATGATTTGGAAAAAGTGCGGGAAATTGCGCTGGAAGCCATAAAGACCTCAGGACTCGACATCCGAGAGTCCCAACCCATCGAATTTTTCTTCACCGGATTTGGCGATAGCAGTATCGACTTTACGCTGAGATTTTGGAAAAATATTTACCACCAAGAAGACTACCTGGAGGCCAGAGATAAGGCTATTGTAGCTCTTAAAATAGCTTTCGATGCGCATGGAATTACCATACCTTTCCCCATACGCACACTTGACTTTGGGATCGTCGGGGGAACTCGACTCGACCAATTAGCCAATCAACAACACAATTCTATCAATCAAAATTAAATCAATATAGTATGAAAAAATTAGCAATCATTAGTATAAGTATCCTATTTCTGGCAGTCTCATCTTTCTCCTGCCAATCCGAACCTCAATCAAAAACACAAGAAATGCAGGATGAGATGGGAGAATTAGCAGTAAGTATTACCGAGGCGCTTCAGGAGGAGAAAAAAGATCTGAGTCAGGAAATCCAGCTTATGCAGGATCAAATCGACACAGAGCTTGATTCTCTTGATAATCAATTGGAAAAGCTCTCAGAAAGCGCAAGAGAAGGTGCCCAGATGCGCATAAAATTCCTCAAACAAAAACAGGATTCATTGGATAAAAGTCTTGACCAGATCGGAACCGCCATCAAGGAAGACTGGAAAGAAATCAAAACCAGAAGTGAGAAAAATCTGGAAGAATTAGAGAAAAATCTAAAAAAGGGAATGGATGCATAAAGGTGAATAAAGGGGCTCCCAAGCCCCTTATTCTTTCATTAATATTTCAACATTAATTCCTTACATGATTTCTTCAAACATACTTGCAGCAGCAGAAGCACACGTTGAACACCTCATTATATACAAAAGAGTCTCAGGTTATGTATTCCACAACCTCAAATTTCGTAAGGCATTTATAAAGGAGTGTAAAAAACTGCTCAAACAAGCCAATCTTAAAGAAAATACACGAAAGTGCGTGATCCTGGCTGCATGTTTTAAGGATATCTCAAGAGGAATCAAAGAAGGCCCATTAACGGAAAATAGCATCCAATTGCTCTATACTTTCCTTAAACCTTACAACTTTTCCCAAGAACAACTAAAACAGCTAAAGACTTTGCTTGAAGGGCAAACCCAGAAAGATCCCGAATGGATCCTGGCCAATAATATTCTTCATGATGCTGAATGGGCCTTTTCCGGGAAAAAGAAATTCTTTAAAAAAGTCAAACTGTTACTTCTGGAAAGTAAAAACCTCTCGGACCGCCCAATTGAAGAGCGACTTTGGTACAAAGAATTAATGGAAAGCCTCTTACACAATCGTTTCCTAACTCCCTGGGCCATTGATTGGTACACAAAGAGGAAGAATAAAAATCTTTTGAAGCTTAAATCTTATATCAAAAATCTGAGAAGCCAACATAAGAGATTTAAAGCAGGTAAGGATTTTGGACGGGGCATTGACACAGCCTATAGGATTACCCTGAAAAATCACACCGACCTAAGCCGAATAGCGGATGGGAAGGCCAATATGATCATTAGTATCAATACCTTAATCCTTTCGGTCCTGATCACAGGACTTACTGCAGGCTTATCTATGGATAGCTTTTCAGAAGGCATAAAACTGCAAAAATATATACCGATCATTGTTCTCTTATTGAGTTCTCTTCTGGCAACCACCTTTGCCGTATTTAGTGCTGTACCTACGATAAATTCTCTAAAGGAATTTTCGCATAAAGACATGGATAAGGAGAATATGTTATTCTTTGGCAACTTCTTGTCTATAGAGGAAAGTAGATTTGTAAACTACTTCCGCGGGCTTCGAACAGATCAGGAAAAACTATACGATAACCTCTCTCGGGACTTATATGGTTTGGGTAAAGTGCTCAGAAAAAAATATCGCTTATTGGGAATCTCCTATCGGGTATTCATTGTTGGTCTGGTGGGTTCTTTTCTGAGCTTTTTGTTTGTGCAGATTTTGTAAATTGATTTTACGGCATGCGTATCAAAATGTTTGCTAGTATAATATACATTAAAAGGGACAGGCTTTATTTTACCTTTATTTTTCCATTAGTTCTTATGTACAAAATAATTTCCTTATCGGATTCATTTGTTATTGTGTGGATTGCTTTATCAGTTGAACCAAAATAACTTCCCATATCTAAAGTCTTTGATTGTTTATTTTGAGGCATAAGATAATGTAACTTCCCTTGAATTACGACAGCATGCATAGTATTTCCCTCCGTCTCTATTTCTCCTTTATAAGACTTCGGAAGTCTTACAAAAAGACTTTTGAGTTCATTATTATCTAAGAGGAAGCTTATTTCACCTTTGCTATTTATATCAACCCAGTTTGTTTTTTCATGATTTAACCAAATTATGTTTGAAGCCTCTATGTTTATGGGTCTTTCTCCATTGTCAAATGCTTCACTTATCGGTTTCACGAGATATGGTCCGTTATCTATTTCTACCAAAGCTATATTTTCTTCTCCTTTTGCAGAGGTGATATGTGATTCTCCAAGAGGTTGTGTCCAAAATGAACCAGGTTTCATCCACATATTTTCAGCATTAGGATCATCGTTGTGAACCAATCCTTTAATCACTACAGCTCTGTAGGTAACATTATGAATATGAGGGGGGGAGGAAAATCCGTTTATAAATTTTGCTAAAAAACCTGTGGGTACTCTTCCCTTTCTATCTCCCCAAATTGTTCCTGCCTGTGGGCTTTTATCCCCTCTCGCTGGATTTAATTTCTCCCAGATGATTTCAGAGCTTAATAAGACCGTATTAGTTGGATTTTCAATAACAACAGAACTATCTGCTAATGCTTCCTCTCTTGAATTCCCACAGGAATTTAATAGTCCAATTACTATTAATAGGTAAAGCCTGTTCTTAATCATTAGAATTTCATTCTTTCAGTTTGATGCAACGAAAGTCAGTGTAAAAAAATAAAATTTCCATAAAAAATACCCTCCTTATTACTCTTTTTGATGATTTTATTTTGTGTTTAGAGGTTTTTGTACAGCTTGACGACTAGACTACCGAATGAGAGCTATTGCAGTTTTTAGCCATTGTTGTATGCAGCATTTCATTGCTTTCTAAAAAGCAGAAAGGATTATTCAAATTCATGAATAATCCTTATAAAATCTTATTATTGTTAACCGTCTATTTATTCTCCTGCTACTTGTTGTATTGCATTTATCCAATCTTCTACGTGGTAAGTTTTTATGATTTTATCATCTTTAAGTTCATGAATATCAATGCTCATAAATTTGAACGATTTTCCACCAGCAATGGGTGTCCCCATAAAATTATCGCCTACTGGAGTGCCTACCGCCTCTCCTCTTACAACAATGGTATTTTCAGAAGTAACATATACTTTTTTAATACTCCATTTTAAGTCTGGTATCATTTGAGCTAATGGCCCACTCACAAACCCTAGGGTTTCTTCCATACTACGACCACTACTGTTATCATAATAAGACACCCAATCGTTATGATAACTTGGTTGCACTTCTGCTGGTGTTGCATCACCTCCTAAAAAATCGTAAAAAGGTTTCACAAGTTTAATAGCGTCTTGTTCGCTCATAGCTTGACTCTTCATATTTGTATTATTTTTATTAGTACTACAACTGATAATTGCGGTGAAAATGATGATTGCTAAAAAAAAGGAATGAATTGACTTCATAAGTATGAATTAATTTAAATTGATTGTAAATGATGAACCTGGGTTAAAATTGAATCCTTCACCAATTTGTACCATGATCTCTTTATCCGAGATAATAGAAAGTGAAACGGAAAAATTGCTTGGAAACCCCGAACTGATATTGTGATTTCTATCAAAAATACTGGCTTCAATAGTCCTAAAAAGTTAGAATAAATGGGATGATCAGCAGAGGCAACCAAGTTGTAAGCAATCCCTTCATCAGATACATCAATATCATATAATCCGTCTAAGTAGCCCTGATATTCTACACCCGTACCAATGGTTGTGATTACTACTAAAACTCCTTCTGGTAATCCAAATACCATTTCAATTGGCGTTTCTAACCCTCCCGTAACACCTACACTTGGGGCGGTGGTAGTTTGCAAGGTATTCCTGACAGTTATCTCTAAAGATAAAAGACTTGGATTTACTTGGTCCTTATTACAGGAAAAAATGAAAAAGGAAGTCAATAACAGGCAACCAATTGCCAAGATATTTTTTTTCATTTTGTTGAATTTTGTGTGAGAGATGAGTGGAATCATCACGATTAATTAATAACACAAAATTCAGTATTCTTAGGATTACTTAGATTATCAATTTGAAGGAAGGCTTATCAATTTGACGTTGAGTTTTTTAGCCTATACAATTTAGGCGGGGTACCTAAGATTTCTTTAAATAACCGATTAAAGTTTAATGTTTCAGAAAAATTCAATTGATAATCTATTTCAGAAATACTTAATCGACTATATAGTAACTCTTTTTGGGCTTCAGCTATCAATCGCTCCTTGATAAGCTTAGAGGTGTTCATTCCCAAGTTTTCTTTGAGGGTCTTGTTGAGTTGGGATTTACTGACTTACAGGCTTTGTGCATAAAGTGAAACATCACTATGAATGCTAATTTCTCTTAGTAATAATTTTCTAAAACGTAAAGTCAGGTTAATTCCAAAAAAAAAATTCTTGTATCTTAAATTGTCGAAAGTTGGTTCGGTTAATATTAATCAGTAGGAGATATAATATGGCTCTAAGAACATGCTGACTATCGAAAGTCAAATTTCTTAATTCTTTTTAATGTCTTGGAGATGTTCCAAAAAAGGGACTAATTCATTCTGATTCAGATGAATTCAAGAAGGAGTGGAATTATGGTAAAAAAAAATAGAATCGATATAAAAAGCTGGTCGTTGAAAAGCTTTGAAATAAAATCTTCTTCAAAAATTAAAAATAACCGTCAATATCTTTTTCGATTATCTCTCATTGTCTCCATTTATTTGAAAGGAGCAATAAAATTGTTGCTGCTGTAAATTTCATTCTTTCATTATCTAAGTTAAATATCCCTTCTCCCTTTGTAATAGAAAGGGCTTGGTGAAAATTCACAAGAAAAGGAGTCGTATTTTTTGTAAAGGTTTTTACTTCTGCCATCTTCTTACAATGGATGAGTAATTCTTTGCCATATTTGTTCTTTTTCCTTTGTTGCACACAACGGCAGTCCGTGTAAAAACCCCTAATTTAGGCAATTTGAATTTTTGAGAGACTCATAGGCTGGATCTGCGCTTTGTTAAAAGTACTATTTAAATAAAAGGGAATTTGCCTGTTTAGATATTCGATCCCTTGAAAGGACTCACTTGCAGCCCTCCTATCAGCTAAAAAGTAGCCAAAGGCTTTTCTTAGCCTAGTGATGAGATCTTTTTGGCCCAAAATGCTCATCGCTCGCTTGAGGTTGTAGATCCAAAAGATCAGGACCCATTCTCCTGAGACTTTTTGATCCCTTTGAGCAAGTTATAATCATATCCCCACAGTCTTTTGATCGTTCCAAAGGGATGCTCAATGATTTGCTGCCTCCTTTCATAAGTCTACTTGTTGAGCCGGGTTCTACTTTTATTATCCTCGATGTAATCATCATAAGTCAATCGCTTTACAAGGCGAGCCTAACCTTTATTTCTACTGTCTTGCACTGGATAAACACTAGCTTTTTGTGATTTTACGGTATGCTTTTCATAAAACTCTTAATTTATGAGTCTTATGGTATATACACGAATTTAATTCCTAAGAAATAAATAGAACTGGGCAATGTAGTTCTCAAAACTTCAAATTTCTCGAATACGGGATTCTACGAAAGCCTGCCATTAGTTAATTTGAAAAAATATGATACCTGATAAAAAAATCCTTGATGTATGTATGGCAAAATATATTTCACTTACACATGAAGAGTCTGAATATTTCTATAATCTACTAAAGGTTAAAACCTTCAAAAAAGGAGAGAACTTACACCGATCAGGTAAAATATGCGATAAAGCATTTTTTATGTTAGAGGGTTGCTTCAGATATTATAACATCATAGATGGTGAAGAAATAACCGGGCAGTTTTTCTTTGAAGGAGCCTGGTATAGTGATTATGAAAGTTTTCTTCTCAATATACCATCTGAACAAACTATAGAAGCCCTTGAAAAAACACGAGTAGCTATCTTGTATAAATCTGACCTAAATAGGCTTTATGTTGAGTTACCAAAGTTTGAAAGATTTGGTCGATTGATGGCCGAAAATGCTTTCATTGGGTTACGTAAGCGAACAGAATCCCTTACTCACCAATCTGCCACAGAACGCTACATTGAGCTTTCGAAAAATCGGCCGAAAGTAATTCAAAGAGTGCCTCAAAAATATATTGCCAGTTATTTATCTATAAAACCACAATCATTAAGTAGAATTAGAAGAGAGTTACTCAAAAATTGATTAGTTAACATAGGTTAATTCCAACACCAAATAGTCCCTCTACATTTGTGATATAATTCATTATTAAAGTATCACAAGATGAAAAATGTATCTAAACTTCTATGTGTAATTATTCTATTTGCAACTAGCAATGTATTTGCACAATCAGAAAAACTACCTATTTATGGACACGTTGCTATCGGTTATGGAAACACTTTTTTCTACGGAACACTTGCTGAAAAAGAAACAATTAATGATGGTAGGGGATTCGGAAGAAATCAAGGAAATACTTTATCTACTTTCTTTTACGTATCCCCTGAAAAATGGAATGGATTAGGAATTGGTAGTGGGGTTAAGGGCTTCTTTGCGACGCCAAATAATGGTGGTAATAATGAAACGTACCTGTTTAACTACTACCATGTAGGCGTCGGATTAAAATATCACCCTTTCTCTAACCAATTCAACAAAGGTTTTTATACTAAGGTAAATTTTGGTTTTGGTCAAATGACTGAAAAAATGAGGTATAACGATGAAAATCGATATGAACATCAGTTTGCAATTGGTACTACTATTTTAGGGGGATTAGGATATGCCTTTCCTATTGGAAAATCTCAAAAAGCAGCCATAAATATTGACTTGGAAGCCGAATATTCTTCACGTAGAGGGGATGTTACAGGACTTGGTGAGGATCAGCAGTTCCAGAACAGTCATATCAGCATAAATTTTGGTTTGAGTTTCTAATAAATAAAGGTTGTAAGATGCATACAATATTAGGATATAAAGGAGCAATCGGGCAAGCAGTTTTAAGAGATTTGCAAAGTCGGAACTTAAAGCACCGATTGGTTTCAAGAAGTGCAAATGCTAAAATACCATTAGAAGTAAAAGCAGATTTACGCTATGCAAAGGAAACTGAAATAGCTATAAAAGGAAGTGATTTTGTTTATCTATGTATTGGCTTGCCTTACAATCATAAAGTATGGGAAAAGGAATGGCCTATAATTATGAATAACGTTATAGATGCTTGTATAAGGTATGAAGCGAAACTTATCTTTTTAGATAATATCTACATGTATTCTCATAATTTACCCATCCCTTTTGACGAAAAAACACTACAACAACCTAAATCAAAAAAAGGGAAAGTTCGTAAAAGAATATCCGATATTTTCGTTGATGCGTATTCCAATAGAGGGTTGAATGGACTTATTGCACGTTCAGCAGATTTTTATGGAAAAGGAGCCAAAAATAGCGTTTTCTATTTATCATTTTTAGATCGGATATTAGATGGGAAGAGGCCTCAACTATTATCTGTTGGAAATGTAAAGCATACATTCGCAAATGTAGACGATAATGCGAGGGCAATGGTTGAACTTGCACTTTGTGAATGTTGCTTTGGGCAAGTATGGCATCTACCTGTTGGTCCTCTAATTACCATGAATGAAGTTCTCGAGCTTATAAACGATGTACTAAATACCAACTTTGAAACTAGTGTCATGCCAAATAGCCTGAAAAAGATACTTCCCTATTTTATTCCAAATTTAAGAGAGCCGCTGGAGATGCAATATCAGTTTGAGGCTAAGTATGAAATGAATTTCAATAAGTTTAAAAAGCAATTTCCAAACTTTAAAATCACTCCCTATAAAGAAGGAATTAGGGAAACTATCAATTGGTTCATACAGGCTAAGGCAAATCCAAAACCTCTACGTAAATAAAATGTAATTTACTTATGGCTTGAGGTATTGTGAATTAATTGCTTAATAAATTCATTATAAAAATTCTCAAACTAATTCAGCCTGCTTCTTTAGCTAAGAAGAAGGCTGTTTTTTACGCTTAAAATAGCTTTGGTAAGATATTGACGAAGGATATTTTTTCAACGGTCCTGTTAAATACAATATGAGCGGATAGTACACTTTACCGTTTTAGCTTTTGTTCTATGCTGTTTTTAGTCTCCATCTTTCATTTCTCTGTATTACTCTGACTACATTTGTAGGTAAAGCATCTATCATTCTTCCGAATGAAAAATAATAACTACCTATACCCACCTACTTTTTAAGCAAGTTAAAAGCGAAATAGTTCAGCATCTCAACTACTTCATCAAAATTGTCATTTTGTACTGTAACATCCGTCAATCGGGGCAAATGTGTGGCAAAATAGATGTGATTATTGGCCATTTCGAATAAATTGCTGGCTAGGGATCTTGGAAAGGGAAAATCAGGATTTAGTTCTAAAACTGTATCAGCCACTTTTGCTACTAAGTTTTTATAATTGAGGAAAAAGCCTTCTGTATTCTCCTTATCTACTTCCTTTACGTGATAAGCTTTTGATCCTTCGGCAATAATTATTCGATGAAGGATGCTTTCGTTTACGTACTCGATAGATGGATTTTCTTTGGATGCTTTAACAAAGGTTTCGATAATAATCGTTAGCCTTTTTTCCGGATCTTTAACATTCATCGTTTGAATATCAATCAAATAGCTCACCCATTCCCAATACCAGGAAACCAGGTACAAGAGAAGCTTGTGTTTATTGGAAAAATATCGATAAGCGGAGGCTTCAGTAGACCCCATACGCCTGGCCAATTTGTTAAAGTTAAAAGCCTCAAATCCTATTTCATCTATAAGAAGAATGCTGTGCTTGATTATATTTTGCCCTAATTCAGTACCTTGGGGATCTTTTTGAAAAAGACCCTTATTTAGTGAAATCTTAATCTCTACTCCCATAAATTGTAAAAAGCTAGTGGATGAAAATAATCAACCTTATCGCGTAGCGAAAAGCTTTAGGTTGATCGATATATAAAATGAATTTGTTTAAGATTTGTCTAGATACCTAATAACATGAACTTGCTTTCATCCCAATGATCTCATTGAAATAATTTTCAAACCTCTAATTTCATATATCCCTTTCAAATCATATTTTTTACCGAAAGATAACAGGGTAAAGCTGCCTAGATATTTACCCATTAGAAGGTGAAATTTTTATCTAGAGAAAACATACCTAGTCTAAATAATATCAGAAATAGAGGAAAAGAATCTATTACCATGTAAACCATAAGGGCAAGAATAACACCTTGTCAAACTTCTTAGGCTAGCTCTCATTGAAGACTAGATTTTCTATGTTCTTATTATGCGGCAAGGGATTGCCCTCATCGTCAACATGGACGAAAACAATGGTATCAATCTTAATAATCGATTTTCGAGTAAATACATTTCTTACTTCGCACGAAAAACTAATAGATGTTTTGCCAATTGACTTGAAACCCAATCCTATTTCAATTACATCACTCTGTTTGGCTGAACTTATAAAATCGATTTCAGAGATGTATTTTGTTACAACACTTTTCGAATTCAATTTTGTCATCGCATAAATCCCGGCTTCTTCATCGATCCATCGAAGCAATGCCCCTCCAAACAACGTATTCCTGGCATTTAGATCCTCAGGCTTAATTAATTTGCGAGAATAGAATTCCATGTGTTGATATCGCTCTGTTACGTAAGTTTAGTTATTTTGGTATTTATCTTATTGAAAGGATGAGATAGATAAGGAATCAGATTTGCCTTCTCAGGCTAACTTCATATAGAAAAGTTCCAGACAAATCATCATACATTTGATTTATATCATCATATACTCCTTCCAAATTAACAAAAGTATCAATGAGCCGGAGTTCGGCTACTAGTTGCTCCGCAGAATGTATTTCCTTACCATTAATCTTTGTGATTATAAAGCCTTCCTTAATGGTGGATTGATTGCTTAGGATCCCTGATGAGAGTTTTACTAGCTTAACTCCCCCCTCAATACCGAGCTCCGAAGATTTTCCAGGAGTAAGACTTATAAAATCAGCACTCAACTGCTCACTTGAAACCTGCTTTTTTTCTAAAGTATCTGATGGCGATGAAAAACTTTTAGCATTCAAAAAGGAATAGATATCTACGCTGGTATATTTATCAAAGCTTGGAATTGGAAAAGCTGCTAAGTTATATGACAAAACAGTAAATACTGATAATAAAAATAGACTGTTTAAAAGAAGAGATTTATTTTTCATGTTGAGTTGATGTTTGGATGTTGTGATATAATAGTACGAAATCTATTGATAATAGTTTTACTATTATTTATCAGTAGGAAACTTCTTTCATAGATAGTAGTAATGCTCAATACTCATTACGGTCAATATTTTATAATCGGGTAAGACTTTTTGGGCTATCCACCCACCCTTTCGGCTTACCTTCAAAAATAAAGCCTTTCCCTACAGGCCTGTCCTATACCTCGAGTTCACAACTAAATTGTCTTTCATAAGAATTGAGAAGGAAAAGATCATATAACTGTACAATCTCTTCTTTGCTTTGGGTACATAGATGTTCTTTAATAGATTCTGTTATTCATGGGTTGAAATGAGGCTACCCAAGCGATTGCCGGTAAATATTCTTTGACATTCAAGGTGTTTGCAGATTTGTATGAGCTATTAAAAAGGAATATTTTTATAATACATGCTGAGAGAATAAAGAAGGGACTAGTTCTGCTAAGGTACCGAGAATCATACAAGGATTAGGTTAACAACATACAGATGACAGATTTAAGGGATACTGATAAAGTAGTAGAACTATGTTCAAAATCTTTCGATGTAACACCATATTAATCTTGCTCAATGAACCAGGATAAAAAACGCCGATTGGCTGCTATCATGTTTGCCGATATTGTAGGCTATACCGCCATGATGCAGCGCAATGAAGCAGAAGGACTTATCAGTGTCCATCGTTTTAGTGAAGTCATGGAAGCCAAGACGAAGATTTATCATGGAGAAATCCTTGAGTTTCGCGGTGATGGTTGTCTTGTTGTATTTGACTCCGCGGTAGAAGCTGTTCATGCAGCAAATGCTATTCAAAAAGAGCTTCAACTGGAGCCTCTAATCCCCCTTCGTATAGGAATCCATTTAGGGGATATTGTTTTCACTAAAGGCAATATATATGGAGATGGAGTAAACTTGGCTTCTCGGGTAGAGTCAATGGCAGTACCGGGTTCAATCTTGGTCACGGAGCGAGTGATACACGATGTAAAAAGCCATCCAGAATTTGAAATGACCTCCTTGGGTCAATTCCAGTTTAAAAATGTGGAGAAGCCCATGGAGGTCTATGCTCTGGCAAATGAAGGATTGATAGTGCCTTTGCCAGAAGAGATGCAAGGGAAAGGAGATCGGGTGGGGCCTGATAAAGCCAGGACAAAGTCTATATCTCTTCTAGCCTTTTTTGTGTTTACTGCCGCAATAATTGGGGTAATTTTATTTTGGGTATTGACTTCTTTCAACCAGGATCAAAATAAGCTATTAACTGATAAAATTCGGGAAGAAAAAGTGGCAGTAGGTGTATTTGAGAACTTTACAGGTGATAAAAGTCTTGATGCACTGGGGTACTTTGGTTCAGAATGGGTTAGCTCGGGATTAAGGGAATTGAAAGTCCCTGTTGTTTCGCCTGATATGGTACGTTTAAATAAGGACAAAATGGGAGTTCTTCCTAATAATCCTTCTGGATCTCCTTCTTTTGCAGAAATCACAGGTGCCAAATACCTTATTACCGGCTCTTATTTTTTACAAGAAGATTCCCTTGTACTAAATACGCGATTAAGTTCAACTGAGACCGGAGAAGAAATACGGGCCTTTCCTAATATTGTAAGAAACAGGACTGGCAAAGAACAATTGATGGATGAAGTAAGGCAATTGCTGTTAGGTTATTGGGTATTGAAACGTGATCAGAAGTTACCCAACATTAATCCTCCCAAATATGAAGCATATCAGGCCTATCTAAAGTGCAGGCCTACACAGGCAGAATGTTTTCAGTTTGCTGTTGACCTTGATCCTGATTTTTTGCTTGCTAGGATATTCTTAATGCAGGCAAGCTCATTAAGGAATATGGATTCCATTTACTATGCTAACAAAACCTATGTAGAGGAAAGGTGGAACCTTTGTACAGAATATGAGAAAAACTGGTTCAGAGTGAGCGTGTTTTCATGGGAAAATAATATGAAGGGAACCCTTGAAAGTCAAGAAGCTATTTACCAACTGGACAGCAATGACTACATGGTCATTCATCAGACTGCATATGTTGCCTTAAACGGAAACAATATGCCTCATAAGGCTATTAAAAAATTTGACCGACTATTTGGAAACATTGATTTATACAAAGACCAAATCCTAGAGTGGAGTTTTCATCATTATCTGGATGCACTTAACCGAACTGGGCAATACAAGAGAGCGACTGATTTTTACTTTAACCTTTCAGAGACCCAGAAGAAGAAAGCGGGTTTGCAATCCATTCACTTCACTTTACGTGCACTCATCCATCAAAACCGGATCAAGGAGGCGTTGGAATTCATTAAAGGCAAAGAGAATGAGAAAATAAGTTATTTAAAAGCTGCATATGTTTATAATTATCTCTACCCAGATTCGTCAAATAATCCATTTTATAAAGGGTTAAAGACTTATCTGACTCAATTTACGGATTCAAATCTAGGGGCCTGGGAGACCACTAATCAGTTTTATGATTGGAACTCTAAATCTGCTGCATATTATGTTTTGAAGAACTGGGAAAAAGCAGAAGAAATACTTTTGAAACAGCAGGATTTGCTCGATACAACATTTGATCAAGTCTATCAAGATTTCCCTGAAAATGATTACTGGGAAAAGATATGGCATACATCACGTCTGGGGTGTATATACGCCCAACAAGGTAAAGTTATAGAAAGTAAAGCTTGTATCAAGATGTTGGATAGTTTGGATTCATTATATGACGAAAAACATGTGAATTTTCTTCGCGGTTCTGTGCCAAACCTAAAAGCTCGTATTTATGCAATCTTGGGAGAAAAGGATTTGGCAGTTGAACAGCTACGTAAAGCCCTAAAACAGGGGAGAACACTTGGTTATTGGAATATTTCTTTCGACCAAGATTTTGTAAATCTCAAAGACTACCCTTCTTTTGAAGAGTTGATTCAACCAAAAGGATAAATACTAATTTTTCGAATCTATTGCAAGACTATACTTTTCACATCTTGGAATAGAAATATTCACTGTTCCTATCGTATGAACAGGGCTTATTAAAAGAGGTAGTTGGTAAAGCAAAGATGTCTGTACATTCAGACATCTTCCACTAAAACAATTGCTCCCTACCATCCACCAACCTTAGACCTTTATGTCTTCTCAAAGCCCCACTTTTTCCATCCATTATTGGATCACTTTTATCATACTAATGATCAGTCTTTCAGTATTGATTGGTTCAGCACAGATCAGTAAAGTTAAATCCATTAGTGATCCAAACTCCTTAAAAAAATTGTTAAAGGACCTGGAAGAGCAAAAAAAAATTCTTAGAAACTGGTGCATAATATTGATCCATATTCCAAGGGAAAATTGATTAAAGAGAATACGGATAACCCTCAATTTCTGATTCTCAAAGAATCAGGAACTTTTGTCCTCTTTGATTTTGACCAAAAACGGAAAGGAAAATTTCTTTTAAATCCGAATGAGGAAAAAATCACATTTCTTTGTCAAGAAGTAAATGGTGAGAAATTACGTAGAAAGCCTGCAAAGCTGTTTAAAGGTATTTTCCATTATTTAAACATGGGCCTGGGAAACTCTAAATTCAATTTAAATGACTATATGGAATAAACGAAAAAGAAAAAAATAGCCATCCAAAGATTTGAATCTAATATAAATCTACCTTGTATAATTTAATAAAAGAATAGTTCATTAATAGAATCTTTTTTGCCGTTTCATCCATCCCCTGCTATGATTTAGTACCTCCCAGATACCAATAGCAGTCATTCTGGTCTTTAGTTAATGATCAATTATAGGATAATTCTCCGGAGTTTACCTTTTTTCAAGTAAATCAAAAAAGGTTTAGCCTTATCTATACATAAAAATAGATTATTGGGAAAAGTTCGGCCTATTCTTGCTGCCAATTGAATGAGTTCTGTTTTACTTGCTTGGGAAAGCTTTCACGTTAAATAGAAACATGGTGTTTCTATTTAAATTCTTTTATTTTTTGTTCGGATTCTTCTTGGCTAATAGGATACGAGTATAATCATCCTAAAATTCGGTGTTGAGTACAAACACATCTCAGCTTTCTAAATGATGGCTTATTTCAAAGAAGTAGAGTGAGCAAATGATTATTTTGCAGAGAGAATGGATAATTTTGATCCATTTCGTAGCAGATTTAAATCTACAATAAGTATAGCTCTTTTAAAAGAATAAGAAAAAAGCCTAAGACAAGCTTAGGCTAAGAGGTAGAGTTTCCATGAACACACACAAATTTGGAAACGCTACGGTTGAAAAATTCAATTTAATCCAAATATCACCTAACCCCCAGGCATTTATAACATGAGAACTAAAAATAGGCATTCAAGTCCTCGGCCAAAAATTATTTAATGCCTGAATATTACATACAAAAAAGCAAAAGTGCGACTAAACCAGAAAAAGCTACCATTAGCTCAAAGGGGATTTTGTACAAAGTGTACTTTTATTAGCTTAGAAAGACTATCGTAAAATAATTAGCACAATTATGAAACGATGTTAGTTCGTTTTTAAACAAGCACTATTTGATATTTTTTGTCAAACGAAGTCCTAGAGCTCTCTTTTATAAGAGGGCTTTGCCTATTAAACATTTCTCTCTACTAACTGAAAAGGGAGAAAAATTGACTATTGACGCAGGTGTGTGTAGACTCATGTAACAATATGAATAAATTGTGTATGCGTTTTGAAAAAATGTTTGTTGCCAAGGAAGTATACTGAGGTCTGGGGTAGATTTCCAGGCCTTTTTTAGGTTATTATCATTATAATGTATTAGTTATAATCCCATGTAGCTGGGTTCTCTTCATAGAGGTCCTTTGATTTGATAGTATCCCTTACCTTAAAGTGGATAAAGCTTATTCGAGGGTTTTAGAACAGCTCAGTTAGAGTTGAATATTTATTACTTCTGTCTCTAATTTAAAACAATTCGTTTGCTAGAGCTATGCATATCTGAGTTGATCTGCACAAGATAAGTCCCCCTTGCCCATTTTGAAACATCAAGATTTAAGGAACTCATTTTGCTTAATTCGTTTTCGAGTTGAAGATTCCCATTAATATTTAATATCCTAATCTTTGCCTGAGGACTTATGTCCCCTTTTAAGGATATTCTAATATAGTCTTTTGCAGGGTTTGGATAGATAAACATTTGGAAGGAATCGATATTATCGTGTATAATTTCTATGGATTTCGAGTATTCAAATTCGCCATTGAAATCCACTTGTTTAAGGCGATAAACTAAGCGGTCAAATGTATTAACGTTAGTTTTGTCGAAGTCATCAATAAAACTATATTCAATAAGGTTATTGCTAAACCCGGCAGCTTCCACTTTCCCAATAATTTGGAATATTCCCTGCGAAGAGAATTTCCTTTCTACTTGAAAAAAATCACTATTGATTTCATTTGCTGTTGCCCACTCCAATACTAATTGTGTATTTTGCCAATACCCATCAAAACCTACCCATTCCACAGGTAAGCTAGTGTTTGTAATATTGATAACATAATCCTCAACTTCTCCGTTCATAGCCAATCCTCCTGGACTAGCAGCAGTAATTCCATTATCATTAGTCAATCTGAACCGAGCGTATGTCTGACCCACTACTGCTTCTGAGATTTCTGTCCAATGAAGGTTGTTAGCTGGACTGGAATTATCTATGCCATCACTGACACTTATACTCGTATATTCTCCAACATCAAAATAGCCGCTTTGGTCAAAGTCTATCCAAGCATGTAGAGTAGCGTTGCTCCCAGATTTATTGGTGAGACTTATTTCACTAGCAAGAATTGTATACTCACTATTTATTTCCACATCCGATGGGAAAGTAATACCATCCTCATCTGCGCCATCTTGAGATCCATCTCCCGCATTTGAACCATCCGTCTCTGTATCAATACTACCTCCCATAAAAAGAGAGTCCTGCAAATCTACCAAATGCTTCGCTCCACTACTTATATCTTGGGTTGCATATGTATCAGGCGCATCTCCAAAATCCATACTAAACCATACACCAAAAGTTATGGCCTGTCTGCCACCAGCATTAATAAAAGCATTTAATAGAGTTGCACCTTTTGTTCGTAAAATAGGATTTCCCTCACTCCCGTCGATAATTATTAAGCTATCAGAATCTGCAAGAGATAGGAGGACTTGACCTGTTCCCAAGGTTTCAATTAATTCCCAATCTGAACCATTAGTTCCAACTGATATTTCCTCCCCACCATCTGTTGATTCTGGGTCAATGAAAATAAGATCAGGGACAAATACCTGTCCATCTAAAGTAGCAGTAAATGAAATACTGAAACTAACATCTTTTGCATTAGACCCATAAAGAGCTTCTCCTGAACTTGTACTAATTTGGTAATAATTATGAGATTTTGATCCTGACCATGTTGCCATATCCGTAGGGATATAGCTAGGACCATTTGCACTTACATTGGTAAAAGTAGCTGTTACAGATAAGCCACCAGGAATTATAAAGGTTTTGCTATCATTTTCGTGAATACCATCTGCCAATTCTCCATTTTCCCATGTAAACCAAAAAATTTGATTTTTAAATTTCCCGATACCGGTATCTGCATATCCTCCATCTTCAGAATTTGTGGTTGAGGTCGAAAAGATTCCTGCAATAATTACTACTGCTGTGGCCGATAAAATATTTTGCAAGGAAAAGGTTTGCCGTGCTTTAGTTTGTTGCTTTAACATGCATAATTGATTCTCAAAGAGCTTTTTTGAAAAATTTCTTTAATAACAAAAAGTTTAACCTCAAACTGAGCCTAATTCTCTGGAAAACTTTACAACTGTTATGTTTTTGACGGCTTTATCCCTTATTCTAAATAACGACTACTAGAAGGTTTAGAAAGTAATAACCAATTCCTTCATTCAAAAACTACTTCTGTATAAGAAGTGCATGCCAGCACTATTAAACTTCGATAGGATAGGCCTAGACGAATTCAAGATCTTGTTATCTTTTTTGGGGCCTTTCCTTTTATTTAGCTCTCATCTCCCCTCAAGTTTCAGGAGAATAGTTGGATCAATGGTTCCTTAATTGTTACCAGTATAAGCCAAGGTCTTAATTCAGGGAAAAAAATTATATTTCTATGACATCAATCTAAAATCTCCAAATGAACTTAAGTAGGGTAAACTGGTATTTGTACGATTTGCTGAGAATAGAATTCGATTTGGATTTCGGAGATTTCTTATTCTGCTGAGACGAGGGAAGTGGAAGGATAATAATAAAAGGATTTACAAGCAAAAAGGACTCAATCGTCTACTAAATTCTTTCAAGTAGCTAATGACAACAAAACCCGAAAGTTTACAAGGAACGATAATGGAGAAACTAAGTAATTATTCATTTATAAAATGGGTGTTCGGGAAGTAAAAAACAAAAGCCTGTGAGGTATAAACTATCCATCTGGAACCAGGTCAGCTTGAACGACTTTAAACTTCATTTGAGTATATCAATTTGCGGTAAAAACTAAATCTTCTACAAAACATGATAACCTACTATTTAAATTCTTTAACCTCTTGAATAACCTTATTTGAATCTTTTATATATGGTCGATTACCTATAATTCGAAGAATTATACTTAGTGGGTGGTTTGCTGAAGATCCAAAATAAGCACTTGATAATATAGAATATGCTGTACCCTTATCAAGGGGTTTTCCATTAAATTTAATCCCAACTTTTTCTCTATTAATTGGCTTTTTACCTGAAATAGTAAATGGAATTAAAAAATTCACAACAAATACTTCTTCTGGGTTTAAAATAAAAATAACTTTCTGAATTTTGCGGTATTTTCCATCAAGGCTTTCAAGGTAAATAGTATTACAATTTATTAATCTCCATATCAAATCTAAATCTGCTATTTTGGGTATAAGTTTTTTAGGACTTCCTATTTTTTTTAACAGTGCTTCAAATTTGATAATTCCCCTGATTTTAAAATACTCCAATTCACCTATACTTGCCATCAATAAAAGATCACCGAAATAATGTGAAAATTCCGTTTTTTTCTGCTCCAATGAAAACGACAAATCCTTTGTGAACTTTTGTTCTAAAAATAATTTTCTTTGAAGTGCCTTTGGCTTTGGGGAAAGCAATATTTCATCTATTGTTTTTATAATATTTTTTCTTTCTACCTCTGATAAACGATCAGGAAGATTGTCAAAAATAATATCCATTTCTTCAATGCTAATTTTCTGTCCTAACAAAATTTGTTGATTAATAGCCATATCTTTAGAATTTTCAGCTCCAGTATGGACAATATCGCTAATGAGTATAAATCTTTCTATTGATCTAACTCAGATTTATTACGATGCTAGTTTACTTACCTTTCCCATTAACCGATTTCTTTTAGTATTACAAGTTCGAAAATTTTTCCTGATGTAATATTTTACCAAAATACGGAATTGCAGTTATTATCCATTCTCGTAATTTCAAATTATTAGTAAATCCAGAAAAGATATTCAATACTTCAAATGGAGAAAAAGTTTCCATCATTTAAGTACCCCTATCTAGATCACAAACGATTATATCAATCATTATTTTTCTTATGTTTATTATGTTTCAATTTGAAAGTTTCTGGGCAATCAGGCCCGGGAGGAGTCAATTCGGACCTACTGCTATGGGTCCGTGCTGATAGTTCTCTCTATTCTGATGCAGGAAGTACAGCAGCCAATCCCGCTGATAACATCCAGGAATGGCATGACAAAAGTTCGAATGGAAATCATTTATATTCCTCTGGTAGCAGTCGACCTGTATGGGACTGGACCAATATGATCAATTACCAACCTGTAGTTAAGATGGATGGTATTGATGATTTGCTCTATCGCTCCGACATACTGGGAGGAAGCAATTCTGAGGTTAACATTTTCATTGTAGCTCATTGGGATGTGCTGAATGACAATGCGGGATTTAAATTTACCACTTCCGAATTAGCAGTAAAAAGATACCTCGCTCACTTTCCCTGGAACAATGGAAATTTCTACTGGGATGTAGGGGCCAACTTTGGGACCTATCGGGTATTTAGCTCCAGCATAGACACCCAGGGACCATTTCTGGTGGGAATGGAAAACTCTGTGAGCAATAGCCACCAATCAATCAGACTGAAAGGAGGAGTTAGTAAGTCAGATTTGGATGGGCATACCGTAACGACTGATACATTGCTCATAGGTGCTGACTACAATAATAATGGCGATTTTCTCAATGCAAGAATCGCTGAAATCATCGTTTACGATGCGGACCTTTCCACGGCTGATAAAGAGAAAGTTGAGACTTATCTCGCATTAAAATATGGCATTCATATCGCCCATGATTTTGTGGCCAGTGATGGAACACTCATCTGGGATGCTTCTGTCATGTCAACTTACCACAACGATATAAGTGGGATTGGCCGGGATGACGATGCCGGACTTTACCAAAAACAATCCGGACAAAATAATAATGAAGATATTTTGAGCATAGGAATGGGCTCAATTGCAGCTTCTAATGTTGCAAATACCAGTACCATTTCAGTTGATAAGACCTTTTTTATGTGGGGGAATGATAATGATGATGGGGATGGGATTATTGAAGAAACTACAGCCGATCGCCCAGCCAATGTGGGTAAAAGGCTGGATAGAGAATGGAAAATTCTCGAAGTAGGGAACCTCGGAGCTATGGACTTGTCCTTTGACTTGAGTTCCTTGAGTATTTCAGGTACTGCTATTTCGGATTTCAAGCTTCTGGTTGATACGGATGGCGATGGAGATTTCACAGATGCTGGAGTCACGCAGATTGATCCAACTAGTTACACAAGTGGGGTATTATTTTTCGATAATATCGACCTGGACAATGGAGATGTGATTACCCTTAAAACGGATATGCCAACTTTAGATTTGAGCATTGAAATCTTGCAAGCCACTTGCCAAGAGGCTTTGGCAATATATAACGTTTTCATCATCAATAATGATATTGTCGATGCTAGTGGATTCAATATTTCCTCAATACTCCCCTCCGGATTCAGTTTTTATGGTGATAGTGTTGCGCTAAGTGGAGCAGCAGCTTTTGATTCAACTCAACTACCAGTCTTTGGTGAAACAGGTACAATAACGTGGGGTAATTTAGATATTCCTAGCCAAGACACAGTAATTATAACTTTTAGTGCGCTTGTTTCAGCAGCTGCAGCTGACGGTAGCTATATTACTTCATTCGGGACTGGAGGGTTAGGAAATTATTCTCCTAGTTTACTTAATGGTACTACAACTGTTGGAGGAAGTTCTTGTGTTAATGTTCCGGAGTATACCTGCGAACCGGCCTTTTATCAGACCTTTAAGAAGAAAAATGGTTCACCCCAATTTGCAAAACTTAATCCAGACGATGGGTCATATACAGAGATAGCACTTATAGATGCGATGGTAAATGGAATGGGATACGATGTGAATACAGGAATAGCCTATGGATCTTGCCAAGGACGCTTTGTGAGTTTGTCGGAGGATGGGCTTATAAGAGATCTTGGTTTACCTCTACCTAAAAACTCCTTCTGTGGTGATATGGATACAAATGGCTTCTGGTATGGA
Source organism: Bacteroidota bacterium (assembly GCA_039819665.1). Classification (GTDB taxonomy): domain Bacteria; phylum Bacteroidota; class Bacteroidia; order J057; family J057; genus JAWPMV01. The sequence goes on along the minus strand of JBCBRM010000048.1, from coordinate 12,014 downwards.
AAAGTAGGAGGAAATATGGTGAAGATCGATGTGAGTGGTCCGACCATCGTCGCGACCTATAGTGGGCAAGGAATCCCAGGTTGGGATATGGCCTATAACATAGATGGTAACTTTTACGGTGTACATAAACGAACGCTCTACAAATTTGACACAGGAACTAATACGAAATCAACGGTAGGTTCCATTACCGGAGCGAGCATTCCCAATAGCGGCTATGGTGCCCAATGGACTGGAACAGATGGACATCTATACATTTCCAATAACAGTACGGGTCAGATATATCAAATCGATGTAACAACTCGCGAAGCCAAATTAGTTATGGTTTCTACCCCAGGTTTGAGGTTGAATGACGGATTCTCTTGTCCGCTAACTATACCTGTAGTATTTGACTATGATTATGGAGATAATATCGGTCTACCACAAGCACGTAATCTTGCTTTTAGACAAGAGATCATAAAAGATAGTATTCCTGATTATGATTCATTCTGGTTGGGGGCCAAAGTGGCCGCTGATACTATTGCCCTGGCAAATTCTGATGCTTCAATCGATACCTATGATGATGGGCTTACGATCCCTTCTGCTTATGTAGCAGGGAGTACCATAGAGGTTGATATTAGTCTCAATACAAATATGAGCAGTGCACAGGTATTTTACGGTCTTTGGGTAGATTGGGATGGAGACTTCAGCTTTGATGATTTTTACAATGGCAGTAGAACCATTAGCAGTTCAACTACAGAGACGGTAAATGTAACTATTCCATCAGGTTTCGGTAATGGAACAGCTAATTGGAGAGTGCGAGTAGCTGAGGAGGCCCTGGTACTGGGAGATGGTAGTGGAGATTTGGGATTAGGGGAAACAGAGGACTATGTCTCTTCTTTCACCGTAAGCTATCCTGTTTGTAATACCTTTAGCCGTTCTTCCGGAACAGGACTTGAAAGCGAAACGGAAAATACCTGGGGAGCTGCCTGGGTGGACTATGATGATGATGGGGATGATGACCTCTATGTGGCTGATTATGCCCATTGGCAGGCGAGTCGGATGTACCAGAACAATGGCTTCGGCATCTTTTATAGCGTAGATATCGGCCATGCAACAACCAATATTGGATCAAATGCTGGACCTGTATGGGGAGATTATGACAATGATGGAGACATAGATCTCTATATGGCTAATAACATCCGAGCTTACAATCATCTGTATAAAAATGTAGGAGGTACTTTGAACCTGGCCGATACAACAGGGCAAGGTTATGAAGGCTACTCTCATAGCGCCTCATTTGTAGACTATGACAATGATGGCTACCTCGATATATTCGCCACAGATTTATTTGAAACCCGTTTCAATCAACTCTTCCACAATGATCAGGATGGGACTTTCTCAACAGCAACTGGTGCACCCATCAATCGGGAAGTAAGTCCTACCCTTAATGGTGTGTGGGGAGATTATGACAATGACGGTTTGATGGATCTCTTTGTCGCGAATATGTGGGGAAATAATAATACCCTATATCACAATGATGGAAATGGAAAGTTTAGTGTCGCAAGTACAGGATTGATCTCTGCAGATGGAGGAAATTCGCAGAGTGGAAGCTGGGTAGATTTTGATAATGATAGAGACCTGGATCTCTTTGTCTCCAATGCCAGCGATCAGGAAGATTTCTTATATGTAAATGATGGAGACGGCACCTTTACCAAGAATACTAGCTCTATCATATCTACCGAAGCTGGTCATACTATGGGTTCTGTCTGGGGAGATTTTGACAATGATGGCGACCAGGATCTCTACGTAGTTCATGATAATGGAAATACCAACTCCCTTTTCTACAACTACGGAAGTGGGGGTTTCAATAAAGTGATCACCTCTGATCCAGCAACTGATACTGAAAATTCGGTTTCACCTATGATTTCTGACTTCGACAATGATGGGGATCTAGACATCTTCGTTACCAACAGAAATGGCGAAACCAATGTGCTATACGTGAATGATGCTGCTTCTTGTGGAAATGCATGGGTATGTATCAATCTTACAGGCAATGCTTCCAACAAAAGCGCAGTTGGTGCCCGTTTGGAACTCAAAGCTAATATCGACGGGGTGGATACCTGGCAGACACGTGTGATCACGACTCGCTCTGGGGGAATCAGTGCCCAAAGTAGTATGAGGGCTCATTTCGGATTGGGAGATGCATCCAGCATAGATTCTCTGGTCATCTTCTGGCCCTCCGGTAATAAGCAGGTGATTACCAGCCTTACCACAAATCAGTGCAATGATATCAGTGAGACGCAGCCTTCTACAGTTACTTTCCATGCCTTTATAGATGCTAATGGAAACTGTAACTATGATTCGGGCGAAAAAATGCTTCCAGACGTAAGTGGTGTGATTTCCGGTATTGGATATCGTATCGCAACTAATGAAAATGGAACATTCACTGCAACTGTAGGCGTAGGTTCTTACACCTTTACCGAGGATGCAGATGCGAGGTATACCCATACTTGTTACACGACTCGCGCATTTAGTACTACTTCCGGACAAAATACAGATGTCTACCTCCCACATGAGGAAGTTTGTAGTGATCCTGATCTTTGGGTTGAGTTGGCAAGTACGGCTAAACGAAGAGCCCTAAGAAATAAATATCAGATTGCTTATGGAAATAATGGAAGTTCGGATGCGACGACTGTAGAGATTGCCGTAGACTTTGATGATTACCTCATTCCTCTTTCCGCTAATCCTGCCTGGTCCCGAACCGAAGCTGGTAACGTATATGTATGGGAATTTGCGAGTATAGATGCTTTTAGCTCAGGAATGATTAATGTAGTGGACTCGGTTTCAACCTCTGCTTTCCTCGGCTACAATACCACAACTTCTGCTTCCTTCAATGGAGTGAGTGCAGACTGTGATCTGAGTGATAATACGGATACTAACCAGGAAATCGTAGTAGGCCCCATCGATCCCAATGATTTGCTTGTAATGCCTAAGCGGGATATCCGAAGAGGGGAAGAGCTGATCTACCGAATCCGCTTTCAGAATGTAGGTACTTATTTGGCCGAAAATGTCTACCTGGTAGACACTTTATCTCAATACCTCAATCCAGAATCTATTTCTATCCTCGGAGCGAGTCATTATTATGAAATGGAGTGGCTGGATGACAATGTGGTCAAATTCAATTTTGAATACATCATGCTACCTGATAGTGGAATCAATGAGCCAGAAAGCCACGGCTATGTAGAGTTCAAAATCCTTCCACATAAGTTTACGCCTTCAGGTTCAGTGATTGAAAATCAGGCAGCAATTACCTTTGACCGAGAGCAACCTCTTCTGACCAATATTACTTCCACTCGTTTGCTGGATGTGCTGGTAATTGACGAAGAAGAGGATGAGGAAGACGAGCAGGATGAACGCTTGAGAATGCCGGATTTGGGAACAAGTTTGCAAGATGGACCCTTGATTACGGTCTATCCCAATCCTGGTGAAGGCCAACTTTCCCTGAAACTCATTCATCTGGAAGAAAAGACTTACCAAATCCAGATCACCAATGATATCGGTATGCGGATTTATAATAAAAAGATACGGGCATTTAGAGAGAACTTGACTTTGCCATTTGATGCGGAGAATTGGTCTGCAGGCATATACAAAGTCATGCTCAGCTCGGATGATACAGTAAGTAGTTTCAAGTTTGTAGTTAAATAAGGCTAAGGTTCATGGAATAATCAGTTCATATTGCTTAGCTAAGATTAATCGGCCTGGAATTAAAATCCGGGCCGATTTTTCTTTTCAAGTAAGAAGGTTAATACTGATTCCTATACAACAAAGTTAAAATACCTTTTATTACAGAAGAAAGATGATGGATTTTCTTTTCATACTTGAATATAAATAGCTTGTGCTTTTTGAGCTTTAGCAAATCTCTGGATCTAGGGGAGCCTCCCAAAGAGGGAGCCTGTAATACCCTTGCACCTTTAGATTCGCCAATCTTTTCGCATACAACAAAATAGGGGCTATTGTAATAAGCTCTAAATGTCCTCCCCTACTCTCTTCCCATTCGTATTGGAAAAATAGAAGCTCCCTTTCAATAAGTTTCGAAACCGCTTCTTCAAAGCTGGACTTCTCTGTTGATATGTAGCTTCTCTTAAATTCTGGGAAATTTATTTCCCACCAATAGGGTCTGTTGGAAGCATCATAAAAATCCGTCCTCTTTCCCAATAAGAAGTTTATCAAATTCAATTCGATCTTGCCAAGATTAAATTGCCTTTTTAGGGAGATATCCTCTGGTTTTATAATTCCTATATTTTGATTCATTTCGAAGAAGTAAGAACCTATTATACAGCATAATAACTTCGGTGAGGCCTACTTGTTCAGAAATCAATATTCAGGATTTTCCTCTATGCCCCCCTTCCCACATGACGATTTTGAGCGAATGTTCAATCTGAAAGTAAAGAGTTGATATATTTTAGATTATCCCCCATCTTCTCTTTTCTTTCAGGGAAAAGCCCAAAAATTATATGTGTAATCTCCTCCTTGCTAAATATCTGGCCTTCTATAATGCCGCAATATTTATATTTATTACTATCTGCATTGAGGAGCGTCTTACCGATCAAGGTCAAGGGGAGATGAAGTGTAATGGGAAAATAAGTCCGATCTTCAAAAAGAAATATGATCTTTTGAATATTTCTATATTTTCTATCAATACTACTCAGTTGAAACTCCTTACAAGTTTTCAATGCATAAATCAAAGCTATAAGTTTATATTTAAAAGCCTGATTTTTAATAGGGACTCTTTGTTTTTCAAACCTATTGATTAGCAACAAGGCTAAAGTCAATTTCAACTGCCCCGCCGATAAGTTTATGAGTTTATCTTCGGCAAAATCTAGGTTTTCTAAATAGTCTTTATTCTGATCAAAGAACTCTAGCAGTATTTTCCACTTTTCATCTGAAATTATCACTTGCTGCTGTAAATGATCAATTCCTTCCTTATTAGGTTGAAGCGTTTGGGTTTGAGTAATTTCATTGGAACTAAATTTCTTTTTTTTAGTCCATCCATTAAATCTCCCAGAATCAGACTTTCGAATTGATCTAATAGTACTTTCATTTATAACTCTATTTTGAGCTTAGTCCAGAGTTAGCTAAAGCAATCCAAACGGAAAAACTCAATGGATGAGCTTTGCATATACTTCCTACACCAAGCCTTCTGGGATAACAACTGAAAACGGACTTGAATTTCTATTTTTTATCTAAAATGGCTCCTTTAAGATTTGCCTGAGAGAACTCCGCCCCTTTGACAGATACATTTGTAAGGGTAGCTTGGCTAAGATTAGCTCTGTAAAATTCCGCACCATCTAATTTGCTATTGCTAAAATCTACTCCTTTGAGCTCGCTCCCATGAAACTTCACCCCTTGCATTTTTATTCCCGACATCTTGGCTCCGCTAAGGTCTGATTTCGAGAAATCCGCGTAGAAAAAGGTACCGGATAAGTGAGAAAGTTTTAATTTAGACTGGGTGAAATTGCAAAACTTGCATGAGACATCTATCCATGTCACCTGCCCGATTTTTGTTTGAGAGAAATTCGATCTATCCAGCTTCATACCTACCTGTCTGCTTGTATCAAACTTAGCCCCTTGAAAAGATACATTGCTTAAATCAGCGTAAGAAATTTTAGCGGCACGTAAATCCGCTTTTTGTAGAAAAGCTCCTTCTAATCTTGCCCCTCGTAAATCAGTATGACTTAGATTTGTTTCTAGCATTTTTGCTCCCTGCAGCTTAGCACCTCTAAGATCTAAACCGCTAAGATCCATACCTTGCAAAGACTCCCCTTGACTCACCTTCAATTCTAATTCTTCTTTGCTTAGTTGGTATCCTTCAGTTGAGGGAGCACCTAAAAGTAGTGCTAGTATGCAAGTAATGAAGTAGAGACTATTTATCATCTATTTTAGGTTATTTATGGGTATCTAGATGTAAATTTCTACTCTTTCATCTTAACAAATAATCACCTCCTATTAAGGATATTACCCAGCTTAGGTTTTCGCTCATTATCAAAGAATTATCAAAAATTTACGGGTAATTATCAGTGAAAATTTGGAAGGCTGATACTCATAAAAACACGCTTAAGCATATGATTCAATTAAATAATGCTTATAAAGCTATTTCAATACTTACACAGCTGATTAGATAATTGATCTTATTTTGATGTCATCATTTTATGTATAATTTCCAGAAAAGCGTCTTCATGCTTCGCTTTACCAATCATTTTTATTCAGGTGGAGATGAATTCTTACAAATAGATTGATTTTGAACAAGGTGATGACATTCTGAGAGATATTTTTACATTATCAAGAAATTTACTTGATCTCGGCTAATCAGCCTTGCAGGTAGAATCTAAACAGTGTATTGTAAAATATTTAGTTTATCCTGACTTTTCAGAAAAGCACAAATTACAAGATGGATAAACCAACAAATCAACATATCAATAAGACACCTGGATCCAAGAGTGATTCATTCGATCAAAATCCTTTATTAAAAAAGCTCAGGGTAATTATACAGCTGGAAGGTAAGCGGATAATTGACCTCTTTATTGCCCAAAAGCTCCTCCCCTTGTATATAGGCTTGAAGGATTTTGATACGTCTACTGAGGAAAGTATTAACATACTATTTGAAGAATACTCATGGACAGAAAGGGCTGAATATTGGTTTAGACATAGATTAAATTATATCCTAAATCAACATTTCCCACAAAGAGACATTTCTCTTGAACCTAAAACTGTTGATTCTCATAGCCCTCAGTTTAAGATTAAGCGAAGGAAGATCAAGGAATAATTGAGGCTTGTCTAGCTTCGAATATATCAAGCAAACCAGAAATTTGATCATCACTCTCTTTTTATTTTTAGGAGAAAGGCCATCGGGAAGTTTTCTTTTCCCGATGGCCCCTAATCTTTCAACCAATAAAGCTCTTAGGTAATACTTAATTTTTCGTGATAATTTATCTCTTTAAGAATTTCTTGATCTCCGCTCCCCTTGGGCTTTCAAAAATTATTTGCTAAATCTACAGCCGAATCCTGTAAGGCATCCCACTCTGCTTTAGGGTAGTAAAAGCGGATATTAACCGTTCCATTCAAACTACCTTTTGTACTTATATACTACGCTCTACGCATAAGAACCAAATCTTACGAACCATTATCTGTCCTAACCAGTGCAGGCACAGTTTGGATTTCTACAAAATCTATAACATTCTCTAAAGGTTCAGTATCTGTTCCATTTTGAATGGATAGAATATATCTACTTGATTGAAGCGGATTATAAAACCTATACCAACCTCTTTTATCACAGAAGGCTGTCGCTCGGACAATAGAAGTATTGGCTCCTTGGCTATGGACATGCAAGAGATATATAATAAATCTTGCATGTCTGACTAATATTAAAGAAACATGCTTCCAATCAGACAAAGTTGTTCTTTATCATTTTTAAAAATTATACAGTAGCTGGTATTTTGAACATCTTTTAAATTAATCGGATTTATCATTAACTCAATTTCATTCGGCTTCTAAATGCGATTTTTTGAACCAAGATATTTACCAGTTAGTAAACTATGGTTTTACAAAGAGTAGAATAATGCTACATGCAATAAGTACGGGATATAAAAGTTTGATTTGTTAAACTAAAACCAGAATACTTTATTTTTGATATTTATATTTTCTATTCAATCGCGATTACTTACCGTTCGGATATAAATATTAGAAAAACAATATATAATTTTTGAAATTACGTATCTTGAAATAATTGATCTGTTAGATAGGATAAAAGTATTGTTGGATTACAATTATTCTGATTCCAAATCTAGAAGGGCAAAGTAGATTCATAAATCAAAATGACACAGTAAAGAAGTAATCAACTTACTATGCCATTGAGTTATGTCCGTATGTTAAAAATCTTTGACTGGGGTTTCTGATTTATGAATTTAGTATCTATCTGTATCGAATTAAAAAACATGAATTAACTACCTGTTAATTGATTACAATAGTTCGCTAGGAATTATATCCAAATTTCATCCCAGCAGCGTCTCCTTGTCTAATGACATATTTCTATATTTCCTTGAGCGTAGGGAGACTTTCCACCTGGAAAGCTCCCTTTTTAAATTCAAAAACTCTATCAATAATCTACAGCCATTATTGAGTTGTGATTTATGTTGAAAAGGGGAACTCTCTGACAAGAAAGGGCTCTTTTATGGTACCGTTATATAGAATACTTTGGAGTAAAGTCCAGAAAATTTTATCCTATATTTCATCTCAAGTCTCAGAAAATAGTTATCTGAAATTTCAGATAACCATATTTCCTTATCTAAATCTTACTTTTATTTAATATAAAATAAGAATACCCCATTATGCGTAATGGGATATCAGATGGGTTCGAATTACCTATCGGCTAGACTATCAATTTCCTAAAAAAGCCTAGAGACTCCGAAATTCTGGAAGCCCTAGACTTTAAACAACATGGTCAGTGTGCCTCGGTTGCAAGGCACTGCATAATGGCTCAATTTGGTATTGAACTAACACACAATCAATTGAGAATATATTTCCTTGAGCTCAATTGTATTGTATCGTTTCTTTATCAGCAGTAATTCATAAAGAAGTCTAAACCTATTTCGGTTTATTCCTAAATGATTTCTAACAGGATGTTTAAAGAATTGAGAATAGGTGTGATACTTAATCAAGATTTTATGAAGTTATCTGAAAGAATTCAATTCTCTATTAACAAAAGATAATTTTTTAATTTTTTAATTGAACCCTTCTGCGAATTCTACTTAGTGATACTGGAGTTATTCCCAAAAAATAGGCAATATCTTTTGCTGCAATCCTGGAAAAAATATTTGGCCTCTTATTTAGGAGCTCTAAGTATCTCTCCTCTGGACTTTTAAGAACAAAATCATCTATCCTCCTTAGTAGTTCTAGTATGGCTTTTTCAGCGAAAAATCGGTAAGCAGATTGAAAATGGGGATTTTTCTTTATAACCTCTAATAGTTTTCTATAATCAATGCAAAGTAGCATTGTCTCTTCTACAGATTCAACCATATACTTAGCTCCTTCGCCATTTAAAATCGTACGAAGACTCATCGAATGATCATGTTCAAACGTTAAGAAAGTAGTAATTTCTACTCCTTTTTCATTTAAATGATATGTTCGGAGCATTCCTTTAAGGACGTAGACTAATCTATAGTCTTCTTGACCTACTTCTCGAAATAGTGTTTTCGGAGGAAGAAGTTTGGTATAACCAAGGGAAATAACTTCAATGGCTTCTTCTTCACTCAGGTATCCTAGTTTAAAAGCGTAATGCTCCCGCAGCTCTTGTAGCATAGGGGGTTTTTACATTATGAACAGAATACCTTAATCAAATTCTTTGCCAATTTTCCTTGATTTATAGTTGTTCAAGAATCAGAATCCTCCGGTTGTCCTCTTCCCCCAGCGTGCCTCCATTGAAAAGTAGAATTTATGATGGATAATTTTTACATTCAATTAAAGCAGCAATGAAAAAAAGCAAATTCACAGAGACCCAACGGATGGCGATTTTGGCTAAGGCTGATGCTGGCCAGAGTATTGAAGAAATCTGCCGTGTCCATCAAATCAGTCCCGCTACTTTCTACAAATGGAAAAGAGATTTGGCCATAGATCAGGATGAGGACAAGCGAAAAATCAAACAGCTAGAACAAGAGAATGCCCGTCTGAAAAAGATGTATGCAGAGCTGATGATAGATCATGAGATTCTTCAAGAAGGCTACGAGTATGCAAAAAAGATTTCGGCCCGGGACAAAGGGAAGAAATGGTAGATCAGATTCAGCCGGATCATAGTGTTCGGCGTAAGTGTGTTGTTCTGGGCTTTCGTCGCCAGAGTTACTATAAACGAAAAAGGGGCCATCGGCCTGAACAGTTGGATTACTATATCGCAGACCTTCTTCATCAGATTACTCAGCGTTTTGTCAGCTGGGGTTTCTGGATGGTTTTCCACTATCTGCGTAACCAGGGCCATCCCTGGAACCATAAGAAGGTCTATAGGATCTGGAAAGAAGAAGAATTACATCTTCGTCTTCCTCCCAAAAGGCCTAAGATCAGAAGAGTCTATCAAGATCTGCTAGCTCCGGACTATTTGAATCAAGGCTGGGCAGTCGATTTCTTGAGTGATTGGGTAGTAGGACCTGAGGGAGAAAAAGTGAGGATCGTCAATATTATTGATGAATGCTCGAGAAAAGCACTTTGGACAGAAGCCTTTTCCTCCATCTCGGCCAAGACCCTCATTGAAGTCTTGGATAAAGTTCTTGACTGGAGAGGTAAGCCTCAGTATATCCGATGTGATAATGGACCTGAGTTTATCTCGCATAAATTAGAGGCTTGGACTAAAAATCATGAGATAGAACTCAGATTTATTCAGCCGGGAAAGCCCTCGCAAAATGGAATCATTGAAAGACTCAATGGAACCCTGAGAAAAGAATGCCTCAACCTTGAATGGTTTGAGTCGATTGATATACTAAATGAACAGATCCAGGATTGGTGGGATAACTACAATTCCATCAGACCACATAGCTCGATCGGATACAAAACTCCCGATCAGTATGAAATGCTAAATCAGAATTTCTACTTTAAAACGGTGGCATGAAAGGGGAAGAGGACACGGTGAGCAATATTTATTTGAATAAGTAGTGAGTATTTATGATTTTTACTAAGCGCAGGAAAAAGGAAATATTTTGAAGCCTCCAGCTAAGCTTACTTCTGGATCTTATATTATAATCGTTGAAGATGACGCAACGACCCTATCCGTTTATAGAAATATCCTTGAAAGTATCGGAGGAGAATTTTCTATTAAATGTTTCTCCGATGCAAGAAAAGCTCTTTATTTCCTTGAAAACGAGTTAAAGAATTCAACGGCTTTATTTGCAATTCTCCTGGATCTTCACATGCCTTATCTTGATGGTTGGCAATTTTTAGACATCATTCACCAAATCGAATACTTTTCTTCTTTTCCTCCCTTAATATGGCTCTGTTCAGCAGATTCATCAACCTATACGTTTAAGCAGATAATCAAACAGGCTTATGTAGATCGATTTCTTCAAAAACCTATAGAATGGGATCAGTTGAAAGAGTTTTCAGATAAAGCCTTAGAGCTAAAATCTAAACATTATAGGGGTAATTCTGTACCTAAATGCACTCATAATAGCCTTTCTCACTTAATGAAATACTCAATCAGATTCTCAAACTATCTAAAAATGGAAAAAAGGCCTATTGCACAAATTATACTTAATGTACGCTCAAAACTAGAACTTGAAAAACAGATTTATATTCACCTCCATAAATACGAAGATCCTATTTATCAAGCACTTATACTTAGCGACTTCTTTCATACTATTGAAAATTTCATCCTTCGAGTTACAGTAAGTGATGATCCTAAAAAAGAAGCTCTATTACGTATTCTAAGTACATATTTAGAGTTAATTGATAGTCTATGGGTAAAAGAAAAGTTACATAGAAATCATAGAACTAAGTCTCATTTTGAAAAATACTGTTCTGAGTATGAGCTACTCGAATTTAGATTCCTTAAAAATGACTAGCTTTTAAATGACTATCATCTATGTAAATTACAGGAGAGTTTATGAAAGCAGAGTCCTTTAAATTCCTTGAACTAAGTTAAAAATATAGAAGCTCTTAAATTATCATTAAAGTATTCTTCGGTGTATTTGCGAGCAGATTAAATTTATTATCAGTACAATTAACCATGAATATGTCACAATTCGCATATTCCGAAATATGAATAATCTCCCAATTAAGACTCCTTTATCTTGGGAATGTCGGGAAATAAGATTTATGCATGCTTGAAGCATAAAATTCTTTGCAATATTTGCAATAAAACATAATAAAGTTTTGATAATCAATAGATTGCACTTGCCCTCGAATCAGCTTTAGAATTTACCAAATCCTCATGCTTCAACTATATGAAAGAAAAAACTGGGGTAATTACCCCGAAATTGACAAGAAAGTCTTAAAACCGG
>JBCBRM010000047.1:0-75033 GCA_039819665.1 Bacteroidota bacterium | reverse complement strand
AAAAAATTAAATACTTGTTCTATGCGGAACAGATCACAGAAAGTTTCTCAAATCTATTTCGCATATTTGTAGAATTTAGATTTATGATTGAAAGAGCAACTCCTTTGTCAAAATGAATATGCTCATGAATAGTACAAACCAGCCAAAACCGGATTTTAACTTTTTGCCGGGAATAAAATTTGAAACATAACCTCCTATAAATATCCCCCCTACTGCAAGAGCTGTGAAAAAGAGCAAAAAGCCCCAATCAATAGCCTGACCTGTTTGTATATCTCCCAGGAAACCAATCAAGGATTTGATAGCGATGATAGTTAAGGAGGTTCCAACCGCTAATTTCATAGGAAGCCTTGCCAATAGTACCAATGCAGGTATAATCAGAAAGCCTCCACCAGCACCTACTATACCCGTCAGTGTCCCAACGAATAATCCATCCAATAAGATCATCGGATAATTGAATTTTTGCTCCCTGAATTTCTTAAGAGATGGAACAGATTTTTTTCTGATCATGGAAATAGAGGCCGCAAACATTATGATTGCGAAAAAGATCATCAAAGCGATGTCCTTAGTTAATATGAAGGACTCGGTGGTAATTAGGGTTTCGGGTATAGCTGGTAGAAGAAAGGTCCGTGTCAGGTAAACAGCGATAAAGGAAGGAACCGCAAAAACAATGGCTGTTTTTAAATCAACTAATCCTTTATTGAAATTAGTTATAGCTCCTACACTTGCTACTACACCTACAATAAAGAGGGAATAGGCCGTCGAAAGAACCGGGCTAATTCCAAGGATATAAACCAATACGGGAACAGATAGGATAGAACCTCCTCCTCCCAACAATCCCATGGTGAATCCAATCAGTAGTGCCAAAAAATATCCTAATATTTCCATGTATTCTGTTTCCTTAAACCTTATTCCCAAATCAGCCTGCAGGCCTGCATACAGTCAAAGATCTGCAAGATATGGGTATCGCGTAACTGGTAAAAGATGTATTTGCCTTTTTTCTCAGATACCAGAATTCCCTTATCCTTCATTTTGATCAAATGATGGGAAAGCATTGAGGTTTCTACTTCTGTTCCCAATTTTTCTTTGATATCACTAACAGTTAGAGATTTCTCAGCCTCCAATAATTCAAGGATATCTAATCTCACAGGGTGGGCTATAGTTTTTAGGATGCCCGCCATTTTATGTAAAGACTCTACCGGTATATTTCTTCTTTTTACCAATGACATATTCAAATATATGAACAAATGTTGGAATGTTATAATAAAGACGAAAAAAAATCGGCCAGGTTTCAGAAACTGGCCGATTTTTTTGAATTATATGTTAGCTGAGTTTCCCCAGCCCTATTTTTAATCTGTTTACAGCGTCTTTGAGTACATCTTCAGCATAAGCATAGGATATACGCGCATGACTTTCCGTACCAAAGGCATTACCCGGTACAAGGGCCAACCCAACTTCATCAATAAGGTATAAACAAAGTTCTCCGATATCATCCAGTTTTTTACCAGCTGGAGAAGTTTTACCCAGGAATGCTTTGAGATCTGGATAGAAATAAAAAGCTCCATCCGGAAGTATAACCTCCAGACCTTCGATAGCTCTCAATTCATCGTACATCATATCTCTTCTTGTACGGAATGCTTCTCGCATGGCATAAGTAGGGGAGAGATCCCCATTCAGAGCTGCAATGGCTCCCTGTTGTGCAAAGGCATTAGGACCAGAAGTACATTGACCCTGGAGTTTTTCACTTACTTTAGCAATCTCAACAGGAGCAGCAATATATCCAAGTCTCCACCCAGTCATGGCATATCCTTTCGAAAAGCCATTTACCGTAATAACTCTATCAAAAATGCTTTCATAAGTTCCCAAACTTACATGCTCAAATCCAAAGGTGATGTGCTCATAAATTTCGTCAGAGATGATATATACTTCAGGATGTTTTTCCAGAACTTTTACCAATTCTGCTAATTCTGCTTCGCTGTACATACTTCCACTTGGATTGGAAGGAGTCGTAAGGAAAAGCAGGCGGGTATTGGGTTTAATAGCGGCTTCTAATTGCTCAGGGCTAATTTTGTAGGCGGTATCTATGCTGGTAGGGATACGGGTTATATCTGCCTGTGCAAGGATACACATGGCTTCATAAGAAACCCAATATGGCGTAGGTAGGATCACCCCATCTCCGGGATTTAGCATACCTAGTACTACATTGTAAAGAGATTGCTTGGCACCGGTAGAAACAACGATTTGATTAGGTGCATAGGTCAAACCGTTGTCCCGTTTAAGTTTATCTACGATAGCTTGCCTCAGTTCAGGATATCCTGCAACAGGAGGATAGTGAGTATAACCTGCATCCAGAGCTGCCTTAGCAGCTTCGCGAATGTGCTCAGGTGTATCAAAATCGGGCTCACCCAACGTAAGTCCGATAACGTCGCGACCTTCTGCTTTTAGCTCTCTTACTTTCTTAGAAATCGAAAGGGTAGCTGAAGGTGCAACGGAAGCTATTCGACTAGATAATTGCATAATTTAGAATTTTAACCGCGCAAATATACGACTTATTCAATGCATTGTACCCCAGATGTCAAAATTGTTAACAGATGGTGGATATTTTTGCTTTTACCTAAGCAAGGTAAGCGTACCACTCTCCTGCCTGATAAACCGGGTCTCATCCCTTAAGGGTTCTTCGTAGCTGATCAGCCATACATAGACTCCCTGGGGGGCTCGTTTACCTCCGGCTAAATTACCATTCCAAAACTCATCTGGTGAATCCGTTTGAAAGACAAGACCTCCCCAGCGATCGAAAATCTTTAGGTTAAATTGAGTCATGTCCTCGGCAAGAACCGCAAAAAGGTCATTGAGGCCATCATCATTTGGGGTGAATGCTGTTGGTACAAAAAGAGTCGGCAGGCAAAATCTGTTGATTTGAATTGAATCTGTATTAAAGCATCCCAAATCATCAGTTACGCTCACATAGTAATTCCCTTCGACCGTAACAGTAAAATTATCCGCCCTACTCCCATCCTGCCATACATAGTCAACCCAATTTCCTGCATATAAGGGAATAGGTCCTCCATCACAAATTACCGTATCCATGCCTAAAGCAGGGTCCGGAAGAGGTCGTACCTCCACAAATTGTTCTTTTGGGAATGTGGCACAGCCGGATATTATACCAATGACCGAATAAGCTCCTGTCATATTCGGATCTGTATCATCAATGATGGGAAACTGATCTTCAGAAAAATAATCCAAAGGTCCTTGCCATTCAAATCTGGCACCTGCCAGATCTGTAGCTCCTAATTGAACTGGATCATTTTCGCAAACAAGCGTATCATTGAACGCTTCCAGACTTTGACGAAGGGTAACCAGTAAATCCTGATTGACCGTATCTATGGTGTTTAAGCAAAAATCCTCAATAATCACCTCCACAGGATAAGTGCCCAAAGCAGTATATATGTGCGTGGGTTCTAATTCACTTGAGCTACTTCCATCCCCAAAATCCCACTGAACAGCAACCCTGTCTTCAGGTAAGCCGGTTGAAAAGAATATAGTATCATTGAGACAGCCACCTTCAGGAATAGGACTGGCATTAAGAGGCAGGAAACTCGCACCAGCTGAATAGGCATAGGATTCAAAAGGACCGTATCCATAAGCGGTTGCTATTACTCCACATCCAGAAGAAGTAATGGTATGTGTTCCGCTAGATACTGTTATGCTTGCATATACATAGTCCTGAGTTCCCGCAATGGTTTGGAACTCGTTTGAAATATTGTTTCCATCCAGAAAAATAGAATCCTGGTCTACATCCCGGGTAATAATATTTAGATAGTTTACCTGAATTTCTTCGAAAGGGGAGGAGTAAAGTGTTAGCGTATCTCGGGTTTGTTCCACAGAATTGATGAGCAGCATAGAAGGATCACCGACATTACTCAAAGAATTACAAAGGTTTCCGATATTATACTGGGCTACGAGTATGCCTTTATTCGCCTCAATAAATGAAGGCTGAGCATATAGGCTAAATTCTACAAATTCCCCTGCATTTAAATTTCCAATCTGGTTGCCATCTCGAAATACAACTGTATTATCTTCAGCTGCCAATACTCGATAATAATCAAAAGAAGCGTCCTTACTGGGTACCGTAACAAAACTCTTTCCCCAGGTACTTACTGGATACATTTGCTCATAAAGGTTATCCCTGTTTCCACATGCTAAGGGAACTTCAGTCCAGGCAGCTCCAGAAAAAAGAGCAAAATTTTTATCTCCAATTATTTTACTCCCTGTTAAATCCCCGCTTAGACCTGTCAAGGCTTGTACCTGATAGGTTTCTCCTACATCCAGCATAATGCTAATCGTACTTCCAGCTGGTGTACCTCCTGCAGTTGGATCAGAAGGAGTAATCTCTATACTGGTTTCATCCTCCGTAGCAACAATTAGAAATTCTGAAGGATGAACCCCTTGATTGTCCTGATAACCAAAGTAACTCATGGCGAAATAGGAATTGCCAATAGAATTCACCGGAAGAATAGCTGAGGCTTCTGATCGAAAATTGGCGTACTGGTGAGCATAAATGGAAACCGGAGCTTGTGATTGAACTCGAATACCAGTTCTGCTGATGCTTTCACTACCAAAGGTCTCTGCATTTAAGGGAATATTTACAAAAACCACATCATTGGCAGCAACTGTAAAGCTAGTGTTCCAACCCAGCAAAGGCATACTGACGGTCCCGCTCGTAGCGAAACGAGAGGAAATCATCAATACTTTGGTATTGGCGCTTTGGTCAAAATGCTCCATGAAACCTAGCCAGAAGTCTGTGCCTTCATTGGATTGACCAAAACATGATAAACTCCTCAGAAGGAGAAAAATTAATGGTAGTAGTTTACGCATAGAGCCCGACTATATTCTGTTCCTTAATAAGACAACAAGTTAGTGTAATTTATTCCTAATACGAGTCATATACTTATTTCCTTATGATCTTCTGCAGCCTTTGATAGGGTAATCAATATTTCGCCTGTATAATAAATCTCAATGAGACTGGTTCTTTCTATAATAGGTTCGAGAATAGGGACACAAGTTGCCTATTTCCAACCTTTCCCTTTAGAAAAGGTCTATTGAATAAAGAACAAATCATCACACATAGAAATGAGAATCGAAAAACTAATCATACTGATCCCCTTTTGTATCCTCCTGGCCTGTAAGCCTTTCAGCAAGGATCAGTTTATGAGCCGCTATGAATCATTTATGGAAAATGTGAAAGAAAACCACGAGGATTTTAATGATACAGATTGGGATAGAAAAGATGAGCAATTGGAGGAAATGCTAGATGAATGGTATCCTGAATTTGAAGAAGATTTTACACGCAAAGAAAGGACTCGAATCTGGTCGGATGCTATGCAGTACGCAGTTTATAGACATGGAAATAATTTGGAAAACTTCTGGTCTGATAATGGGGAAGAGCTATCGGAGATGATTCGTTTACATGCCAAAGATATCTCTAAGGAAACCAGAGAAGCTATAAGAGAAATTGTACCAGAGATAAAAGAGATGCTACCTGAGCTCAAAGAAGCCGGAAGAGAAATTCTGAAGGAACTTATTGAGGCAGGAAAAGAGCTAGAGAAAGAACTGGAAAAGAATTAATACGGAGTGGTTTCCGTACTGTCGTCTAAACATTGACTGAAAATCCCTTCCTTTTTTTAGGAGGGATTTTTCTTTTTCGGGACAATCAAATCAAAAGGCCTATCACTTAAGGCTTAGGTTCCATTCAAAATTCAGCTGATCTATAACAAAAATTTTACTAGATTTCACTGTTTTCCTTCAGCTAAACCCTTATTTATGTTCAGTACGCGTTTTTTTGTCGGTTTATTTTCGATCCTGATTCTGTCTTTCAGTAATCTTTCTGCACAAAGAGCAGCTTTTAAGCCTCAGATACATGAACTCAGTATACAATTAGGTTCGATCAATTCCATTCCGGCCTTAAGTGATGGATATGAAAATGGTAGCTCCTTTAGCCTGCATCCGTTAAATGGTGTGAGATATACCTACCATTATTCTATTTCAGATGGCTTTCGGATAGGAGCATTTAGACGAAATGCAAGCTTTGCTTATCCGGATGGCTTTCAACAACTGGATGACTATACCGCTGAGAAAACGGACTGGGATTTTCATTTGGGATACAAACGCATGTATCATATGGGCCAATCTCAAATTTATGGAGGAGCTGATATTATTTATACCAGTGGAAAAGTAGAGGCTATTGCGATGAGCAATGGGGGGAATATTCCTGCCTCATATTCTTATCGTAATCTGGGTGCCAGTGCCTTTTTCGGTTACAGCTTTTTCTTCAATACACATCTTTCCCTCACTTTTGAAGGAGAAGCCTATTTTACTGGTATTCAAAATCGTAGTCCTCTGAGCAATAGCCAGGAGCCAGTAAGTACCTTTTTGCTGGATGATAATGAGATTGGCCTAAATGCGTCGGTTTACCTCAACTTTCATTTGGTGAAAATGAAAAAGCGCTGTACCTGTCCTAAGGTCAGGATTTAGGAATGCCTTCCCTGATTTTCTCGACCACCATTTCTGCTTTCTGGTCTTGCATACAGGAGAAATGTCCTTTCGGGCATTGATCAAAACCTATTTTGGAACAGGGGCGGCAATCCAGGTCCTTGATTTCATGGATTTGGTGAGGACTTTTATAAGGAGTCATTCCAAACTCGGGCACGGTATTTCCCCAAAGAGAATATATCTCCATCTGAAAGGCTGCCGCGATATGCATAAAACCTGTATCATGTGCGATTACTGCCCTACATTGTTTCAGTAAAGCCGCAGATTCCAGCAAACCTAATTGGCCCACGCTATTATATACCGAAACAGGAACGGAGGAACTTATTTGGGCTGACTCTTTCTGTGCATCCGGTCCTCCAATCAGAACCACAGCTTCTCCCAATTTCTCGACCAATTCGATAAAATGACTCACCGGCCAGCGTTTGGTGGCATGTTTTGCCCCCAGGACAATGGCCATAGGTGCTTGGGATATTTCAGGTAAATTTTTCCTTAGCAAGCTTACTGCCTTTTCCTCCAGTCCATCTGGAAGGTGCAATTCCAATCCCAGTCCGTCCAATTGGCTGCCTGTCAGGGATAAAGTCTTACCATACCTTTCCACGATATGATCAAGCTTTATCCGTCTATTCTTAAATCGAACCATTTTATATTTCTCCCAATTCTTTTTAGGAAAGGATGCAGATTTTACTCCCAGCCTAAGTTTGATCAAAAAGCTTCTCAGATTGTGATGGAGATCCAGGATATAGGAAAACTTTTCTTCTCTTAATTCCTTAATGGTTTCGTTTAAAGAATCCTTGAGGATATGCAGTTTGTCAATATGGGGATTGTGGATAAGTAAATCCTGATTGGCCTTTTTGCTGAGGAAATGAATTTCAATATCCGGATGGCTTTTTTTCAGACTTCTCGGGATAGGACTAGTGAGGACTATATCTCCTATAGAACTGAAACGAATGATCAATACTTTTACTCGGCCCATATAGTATAATCCGGATTATATCGGACAAAGATACAGATGTTTCCCTCAAAGAAGCGAAATCAAACAGCTATTCAACGGGTGAAATTGCTCATATGACCTTTTATACATCATTTTTAGCCGATACCCTTCATTGCCTCTTTATATGCCTGATTTATCAATAAATTAGAAGTGAGATTGCAGACAAAGAGGCTTATTCAGTTTCTTTTTGATGCAATAGTAAGACAAGACACCCATTCAAAGACCCCGACAAAACACTTCCAAATGAGATACGCATACCTCATATCCCTACTATTCCTCCCATTTACTTTGTTCTCGCAGGTCTTACGGGTAAATCCATCAAATCCCCGGGCCGATGATATTGTGAGCGTTGTTTTTGACGCCAGTAAAGGAAATAAAGCCTTGCTGGGCTACACGGGTGAAGTTTATGCTCATACAGGTGTTATTCTGGGTACAGTAGACCAGCCTAGCGATTGGAGATATGTCCAGGGAAATTGGGGGAAAGCTGATGATAGGATGAAGATGGAACGTATTGGGCCTGATTTGTACCAAATACAGTTTCAGATTAAAAACTTTTATGGTTTCTCAGACCAGGATCCCTTTCTCCAAATGGCATTTGTCTTTAGAAATGAAAATGGCTCCCTCGTCGCCAAAGACAATGAGGACAAAGATATATTCTATCCCAAGTATCAGGTCTTTGAAAATGGACCCTTGGAAAATGCCCATTCGGCAAATGCCAATTTTATGGATGCTGTTGAGAAAATGCAGGAGATGGACAATGGGAGTATCTACTTTTCGGATGGAGAGCAATCCATTCTCCTAAAATCATATGGAGAAGGAATTCTTAATGTTACCTATTTCCCAGATGGCGAACTGGAAGAAAGAGGATCGTCTGCTGTAGTAATTAGACCCGAGCCTTTTAGAAATATTTATGATGGCAATACCCATGACCCTTATCGCTTAGCGGGAGTTGACCCTTTCAATATTCGCTTACATCAGGCACCTACACGCCTGGAATTTTTGGATGGGAATCGGGAATTATTGTTGGATGAAGATGGATTTTTTTACCAAAAGAACTTCAGAGGGGTTGGACAGATTACAGGGGTTAGATTTCAATTATCTGATGAGGAGCATTTATATGGAATGGGAGCACGGGCCATAGATCAGGATCTTAATGGAAAAAGATTATATACCTATAATTCTGTGTCCTATGGATATGGCAAAGGGGAAGATAATCTCAATTTGAGCATTCCGCTGATCATTTCCTCCAAAGGATATGGGATATTTTTTGATAATCCCCGCAAAGCTTATCTGGACATGGGGAAAAAGGAACCAGGTGTATTGGAGTACGGAGTAAAAGACTCTAACCTTTCATATTTTATTATACTAGGTCCTGAACCTGCAAAAATCGTAGAAAGATATACCCGACTTACCGGGCGTCAAAGTATGCCTCCCAAATGGGCCCTGGGATTTATTCAGGGAAGAAATGGGTACAAAAATCAGTTTGAAGCGGAGCGTATAGTAAAAAGAAGTATAAATGCTGGTTATCCACTTGATGCTGTTTTATTAGATAAATATTGGTTTGGAGGAGAGGAAAAGATGGGGAATATGGAATGGGACCGAAAAATATGGCCTAATCCTGAACGCATGATCTCGGATTTTAAGGATAAAGGAATCCACACCATACTGAGTTCAGATCCTTATATTGTTCAGGGGAGCAAGCATTTTGCTACCGCGGATAAAGGGAGACTTTTTGCCACCAATGCAAAAGGAAATACCCGAATTATTTCTGATTTTCCTTCAGGGCCTGCCGCCTTGCTAGATGTATTTAATACCAATCTGGCTGATTGGATGTGGCCACAATATTATACGCAGATGGAAAATGGAATTTCTGCCTGGTCCAGTCAAAGTAGTGGACCGAATCTTCATCCAAGAGATATGGTACATAAGAAAGGACTGGCAGAAGATGTGCATAATTTATATTCTTTAAAATGGTCCCGCATCTTATATGAGAAGTTTAAACAGGATTATCCGGAAATCAGATTTTTCAATATCCAAAGTTCTGGTTATGCAGGAGTACAGCGATATGGAACCATTATGTGGTCTGGGGAAGCTGCTCGTTCGTGGAATGCTTATAAGGCACAAATCCCGATAATTTTGGGTAGTGGATTGAGTGGGGTAGGCTATATGCATTCTGGAATTGGCGGTTATACAGGTGGTCCAAAAGATCCAGAGCTTTACAGAAGGTGGATGCAATTGGGGGCATTTTCACCTATCATGCGAGTCTATGGTGAAGAGGGAGTAGAGCCGGAACCGATATTTTACGATCCTTACACCCAACGTGCAGTAAAAAAAGCCATTCAACTTAGGTATCGTTTATTGCCCTATAACTACCATCTTGCTTATGAAAACAATCAGAAAGGCACTCCTCTGGCGAGGCCGCTCATGTATGAGATTCCCCAGGATCCTGTGAGTTGGAAAATTGAAGATCAATATTTTTGGGGACCTGCTCTTATGGTGGCTCCGGTAATGGAAAGGGGACAGAAACTGAGGGAAATCTATTTTCCTAAAGGAGAATGGTTTGATTTCTATACAGAAGAACTCATAGTAGGTGGAGCTAAAGAGAATTATCCCTTGAAAGCAGATGAAATTCCCCTTTTTGTAAAAAGAGGCTCCTGGATTCCCATGGCGAATCCTATGCAAAATACCTCCGAATTTAAAGGAGACAGCTTAAATCTACATTATTACCCAAATCCTGAAAAAGAATTTGATCAGGGGGAGCTATACTGGGATAATGGAGTAAGCGAAACCAGCTTTCTGCTAGATGATTACAAAAACTTATTCTTCACCGGAAAAGTGAAGGGCTATAAAGTTTTTGCCCAAATAAGAGGCGAAGGGAAAATGAAATCCTTGAGTGGAGGAATGAATATCCTACTACATGTGCATGGCTTCTCATCTGCCCCTGAAAGTGTAAAAGTATTTGGGAAAAAGATCATGCTTAGTGATCAGGAGGCCTATATCAATAGCCCAGGACCGGAAGCTGCCTGGTGGGATTATGAAAGAAATACAGTTGTTGTGAAAATCAACTGGATGGGAGCTGATACTATGGTGGAAATAAAGGGCGGATTAAAGTAGGCTTATTTACCAAATTGTTAAAGAAAAACTTTCATTTGTACACAAATGAAAGTTTTTGCAGCTTTGTCGGCGATTAAAACTCGCTCCCATAACCTTTAAGTATGATCTTATGATTTCAGCAAAGAAAAAATTTCGCGCCGGGGTCCTCCATGGTGATGAAGTTACTGAACTGCTCAACTACGCCAATGAAAATAATTTTGCTCTTCCAGCAGTAAACGTAGTTGGAACAAATACTGTAAACGGTGTTCTAGAAACTGCAAGAGACGTAAATTCTCCGGTTATCATTCAATTCTCAAATGGTGGAGCTGTATTTTTTGCAGGAAAAGGCCTTGGGAATGAGAATCAAAAAGCAGCCATTGCAGGTGGTGTATCTGGTGCTCACCACGTACATCAAATGGCAAAAGCTTATGGTGTACCTGTTATCCTTCACACCGACCATGCCGCTAAAAAACTCCTTCCATGGATTGACGGTTTGCTTGATGCTGGTGAGAAATTTCATGAGCAAACAGGCCAGCCTCTTTATAGCTCCCATATGCTAGATCTTTCAGAAGAGCCTATTGAGGAGAACATTGAAATCTCTACCAAATACTTCGAAAGAATGAACGCTTTGGGTATGACCATCGAGATTGAGCTAGGGGTAACAGGTGGGGAAGAAGATGGAGTAGATAATACAGATATTGACAGCTCTCGTTTGTATACTCAGCCTTCTGAAGTTTCTTATGCTTATGAACGCCTGAAAAAAATCAGTGATAACTTTACCGTTGCTGCTGCATTTGGTAATGTACATGGAGTTTACAAGCCTGGAAATGTTAGCCTAAAGCCTATCATCCTGAAAAACTCTCAGGAGTTCGTGCAGGAAAAATTTGCTACAGCATCTAATCCGATCAACTTCGTATTCCACGGAGGTTCTGGTTCTTCTCGTGAAGAAATCCGCGAAGCTATCGAATACGGAGCCGTTAAAATGAATATTGACACAGATACGCAGTGGGCATTCTGGAATGGTGTACGCGAATATGAATCAGAGTGGAGAGCCTATCTTCAGGCACAAATCGGTAACCCTGAAGGGGACGATAAGCCAAATAAGAAAAAATACGATCCACGTGTTTGGTTGCGTGAAGGAGAAAAATCCTTTAATAAAAGGCTAAAGTTAGCTTTTGAAGACTTAAACGCGATAGACGTATTGGGATAAGCTCCCAGAAAATATAGTTATTTCAAAAAATCGTAGCAAGTATGAGCTTTGCTACGATTTTTTTTGTTTTCCTTACATAGGGTTTTGGCAATCTTTTTCCTTGAACAATGCCTCTTGCAAAAGAAATACCGATAAAGGGGAATATTTGCCTGATTTATTTATGTGAATATTACATTTTTTGTAATATGTTATATATGTAAAATAAGAAAAATCGAATTGATGTCGCATAGAGCTATTATTGCATGTCGATTAAATAAAGCTCTGCGTATTGAACAAATCTACTCCGAATAATTCAGAAAAGCCCCGCCAGAAATTTCGCCTGAATGCACGTTTAAAAACATCTGTGATTACAGATGTAGTATTAATATTTATTCTGGCAGCTCTGTTTTTCTTCTCAACTCTTTCGGATCAACCTCTCGAAGATGTCTTCTTCTCTCTTGAGGCTCCATTGGAAGTTACAGTTTGTGCTGATACCTATACTTTTTCAGTAGAATACCTCAATACTTCTGGCTTTCCTTTGACAAATCAGGAAGTAACCATCGATTTGCCAGCGGGGGTAAAATACATAGAAGGAAGCCTCAATGATACCTCCACTTTAGATGTGGTTGAGCATGATATTACAGATTTGTCAAGCCCGGTCTTTAGGCTGGACAATCTGGCTGATGGGGCTTCTGTAGGTTTTAGTATTGACTATGAAGTATCAATTCCAGCAATGGAGGAAATTTTAAATGAAGGAGTACTCCAAAATAAGGTAATTCTGGAAAGCAATGAGGGAACAGCAGAGTCTCTCTCCGCTCCCTATAACGCTTTATACGCAGCGCTTAACATTATTGAAATAGATCCAGTTAATCAAAGCGTAGTAAGCGGGGATACCACTACAAGAATGGTGAAGATCGTAAATGGGGGCTATGGGAAACTATCTTCCTTCTTCCTAACCGATGTCCATGGAGAGGGAATCGAATTGGTAGCTAGTGATCTGGGGCAGATCAATGCGACCAAAGATACCATCTTCCTTAGCGGAGTTGATTTTACGGGTATTGGAAATGGAGACAGCTTTTTTGATAATAATGAGACGATCATAATCACGGAAAGTATTCTGGCTTTCGGATGTTCGGGTGGAACTATCTCTTCTTCTATAGATGCAGGTTGGTCCTGTAAAGGGGAAATTGTAGTAGATGCTACAATGAATGCAAACATCAGCACCAGCTTAAAATTGCCATCGCTAAGCCTTTCTACAAAAAACGCACTTTCTACTTGTTTCGGCCCTTCTACAGCAAACACACAGGAAATCACCGTAAAAAATAATGGTCAGGGCATCGCCATAGATGTTGAGCTTGATATCTGGAAATCTACCGGAGGAAATTACTCGCAAAACATCTTTACTCGATTCGATACCTCCAGTCTATTAATCTCAGTAAATGGAGAAAGTGCGGAGAAAATCACGCCAAGATTGGTGTATACGACTAAAAACACAGGAGATTATGCCTGTCTGGGAGCGAATCCTATCGGAAGGGTAATTTTGGACCTGCCCAATCTTTCCCCTAAAGCAACAGCCGTAATTAGCTGGGATACCTATAATTGCTGTATCAATGTCTGTAGAAACGAAACCAATACCGGTTGGAAAACCCTGGTAAAATATACAGATGCTTGTGAGACAGAGGTTAAAACGGCATCTAAAGTAGGAGAGCATGATTTGAGGGGGAAGATGACCGTATTTACCGAAAGTCCATATCACCTACAGGAAGGTCAGATGGGAGAATATGTATTTACCATTTCCAGCTTTAGAAATGATTTGCCTAAAGGAGATGGAGCACATTATGAAGTAGTATTTGATATTCCAGAAGGGCTCAAGTGGAATGGAAACAGCAGTGATTTGAATTTTGTCAGTGGTACCAAAAGCTGGACGCCTACTTCTATCGATTACGATAGTAATAGCAGAAGCCTGACTGCGAAGTATCTGAGGCCTGAGCCTTTCAAACTTCCTAAGGCAGAGATCCAGTTGCAATTACAGGCCGATTGTTCAAATCTCTCAGCGGTAAGTAATGAGGTGGACCTGGAAATGAATGTGAACTACATTGCTGACACTACTTGTACAGAGTCTTGCAGCATTCCTTTCTTTTGCTCTGAAGTAACTAGCACCAAAATCATGTGTCCCGCGCCTTGTAATGAGGGGATCAATATGACGGGTTTTCAGATACTCAGAAATAGTTACGGCATAGCAGACAATGATCAAAATGGATATCCCGATGATAATCCTCAATTAGACAGGAGCAAAGTGAAAAAGAAAAGAGCCATGGTAGGGGATACCCTGAGAGCTACTTTCAAAGGATCTATCCATGCCACTTCAAATGTTCCTTCATTTTCATATGGGTACGCCAGCACTACGATTGATGAAGGCGATAAATTGACTTCGGTAGGAGCTAGTGTAAAAATCTATGATGCATCAACTGCAAGCTACATAAACTGTGATCAGGTTGTTATGAACGCCTCAAATGGGAGCTTTACCTACGATTTCAGTCCAGCTGTATTAGGAGCCTCTTGTGCAGAATTATCTGGCTTCCAGTTTGAAAATGGAGACTCACTTTGGTTGTATGCAGATTATAAAGTTACAGGAAATATAGGAGGAAAGGTCAAGCAAGTGGATGTCGACAATAGCTTTTACCTGAGTACAATCGCGAATCCGACTTCAAGTGCCGATAAATATGGTTGTGGAGTTTGGGGAGATCGATTTACCATGATCGGTTACTATTTTGTGAACGAGAAAGGTAGCAAAACGACCATCTCTTCCTGTAATAAAGTGATCAACCAGGATTTCAAATTGAGCATAGGGGATTGCTGCTCTAACTACAATGGAGGAAACTTATTCCCCTATGAATACAGGCAGTGGGCGCATGTGAAAAAAGCGCAGTTTACCATTCCGGATCACTATGAAGTACTGGATATTTACATGTATCATCGGGCTACAAAATATACCAATGCTACTATCAATAAAACGATCAATAATATTCAGCCGGACTCCGTAGTAGGAAATACCTACTATCTGGATATCGAGCAATTTTTTGATGGACACGGAGGAAGTGTGATCAAAAGTGATGATGGGTTTCGAGCTACTCTTTATGTGAAACTGGCACCGAGCTGTGATGTCCCTGAAAATACCTATCAGGACGTAGACTGGAAGGTAAGTTTCCAGGAGTCAGAATGGTTGTCAAATAGTGAGACGGCTCAGTATACTTCAAACCCGGATCAAATCCGCTTTTCGCCCCCATCACTCCAGCTATCTTCTCCTACGCCTATTATTGATGGCTTAGGGAAAAATATCAGCTGGACCCTGAATGTGAAATCTGGAGGCGGTGGTTCCAATAATAGTTGGGTGCATGTAAAGGTTCCCAATCATGATGTTACCATCACCTCAATCGTTGATCAGGCCAGTGGAGATACCCTGGAATACAGTGGCGACATTTATAAGCTGGGAGCTATTTCCTCGAATGCTACCCAAAAGCTTTCGATCAATGCTCGCTATTCGGCTTGTCAGGCTACCTACATAGATGTATTTGCCGGATACGAATGCCAGGCTTATCCAGACAACTTCGCCAACTTCAAGTGTAGTTACACCCAGACTAAACTGGAAGTAGAGCCGGAGCTTGCTGAATTACAAATGAGATTGCAAGGGGATCGCTATAGTGAAAATTGTGTGATTTATACAGATATAGAAGTTGAATTGGCCAGTGTAAAACAAGGCTATGTAGGCGATATTCAGGTGAAAGTCATACTTCCGGGAAATAACTCTATGAGCCTGGTAAGCGATAGTACCAAACTCAAGTATCCCTTGAGTGGGTCTTACAACTACATCCAGGATCCGACTGTAAGTAATAATGAGTTTACCATCGATGTCAATAATGAGGTTGCAGAGATAGCATATGACGGCTTGGTAGGTATCACCAATACAGCTAAAAACCGCATGAAGATTGCTTTCAGAATTAAAAATGAAAGCGGATACAAAGCGGGCGATCTCATTACCATTGTTGCGAACTCTTACGAACCTTGTGGCAAGCCCCTGCCAAGTATTACAGTTCCATTTGATGTAAACATGAAGTTTACCCGACCGGTAATTGCTGGGCTGACGGATGATAAAGGAAATAACTGGAGTGGCGCCTGGGGAGACTTTAACAATGATGGATACGAAGACCTCTATGTGGCTGAATTCAACCATTGGGAAGCAGGGAAACTTTACATTAATAATGGAAACGGACAATTCACCCTTTCAACATCTTCGGGTGCGCCTATACAGGATAAAGGAGCTTCTGCAGGGGCCAGTTGGGGAGATTATGATAATGATGGTGATCTTGACCTCTTTGTGTCCAATAACGTTCGTGCAGTAAACCACCTGTACCAGAACAATGGAGATGGAACATTTACTCGTCAGGATTCCATTGGAGACATCAGCAGCTATGAAGGTTATTGCCACAATGCTGCCTGGATTGATTATGACAATGACGGCTGGCTGGACATCTTTGTCTCAGATTATATGCCTACCCGTTATAACCAACTCTACCACAACAATGGAGATGGAACTTTCAGCCGCGCGACGGATAACCCCATCGCTTTGGAGGCTAAATTCTCTATGGGAGCTACCTGGGCAGATTATGATAATGACGGCTTAGTGGATCTCTTTGTACCTAATGGAAGAGATGACAATAACTCGCTCTACCACAACGAAGGAAATGGACAGTTCACCAAGATTACAGGTGGAGATATTGTGAATGATGGAGGAAATTCAACAGGTAGTAGCTGGGGGGATTATGACAATGATGGAGACATGGATCTCTTCGTTACCAATGCTAGTAATCAGAACAATTTCTTCTATGTAAACAATGGAGATGGAACCTTTACAAAAAACTATACCTCCATCATTACCCAGGACGGTGGACATTCGCACGGTAGTGGTTGGGCGGATATGAACAAAGATGGATTCCTGGATCTTTTCGTTGGAAATGACGCCGGCAATAAAAATTTCTTCTATGTCAACAATGGCGACGGAAGCTTCCGTAGAAGTGAGATGTTTGACGAAGATTTAGAGAATACGATGGGAGTCGCCTTTGCCGACTATGACATAGATGGAGACCTGGATATCTTCTTGGCAAATAATGGAAACCAGGACAATACGATTTACAACAATGAAGCCGATCCCTGTATCAGTTGGAAGTGCTTTGAGCTAAAAGGTGTTCGTTCGAATAAATCAGCAGTAGGAGCCAAGGTTAGGATCAAGTCTACTATCTATGGCAAAAATGTATGGCAAACGAGAGCAATCAGTACACAGACGGGAGGAGGTTCAAGTAGCCAGTCCACCATCCGTGCATATTTCGGATTGGGAGATGCAAGTAACATTGATTCGGTTATCATCGATTGGCCATCAGGTTTTGAGCAGCACCTAACCAATGTTTCCCTCAACGATTGTCAGACCGTAATTGAAGAAGATGGAGCCGAAATATGTGGGGTGGTATATTATGACCTCAATAGTAACTGTCAGCAGGATAAAGGAGAACCCGGCGTTCCTAACATTCTATTGGAAGTAATGCCCGGACCAAAATACGTAACTACCAATGATTCCGGAGAATACAGAATTTATCGACAGTATGGTACCTATACCATCAATAGCATCAGTACGGATGAATGGTCAAATGTAACTAGTTGTGATAGTTCTCATACCATCGTCTATGAAAGTGCTAACAAAGCAAGTTCCCTTTCATTCTGCGGAAAGAACTTCGCCATGAGTCCCAGCTGTCCCAAGCCGGATTTAGTAACCTATCTGAGCAGTACAGCGCTCCGTAGAGGTTTTAGAAATAGCTATGCGATCTCTTTCCTCAACCGAGGCGCTTTGGGAGCTTCAAACCTTGAACTGGTCGTAGAATTTGATAATGACATCATACCTTTGAGTGCGGATGTTGCCTGGAATCAAAGGACGAAGGGGCCTAGTGTTACAGAATATGTCTGGAACCTTCGCGAGCTGAGTCCTATGCAACAGGGGACCATCATGATTACAGATTCAGTTTCGGCCACTGCGACACTCGGAAAGCGCGCAGAAGTAAGAGCCTACTTCCGAAATCCACCAGATGACTGTGATTTGACTAACAACATGCGCATTGACTACAATGAAGTTGTAGGTGCAGTTGATCCCAATGATATCCTCGTATTCCCCAAAGGAGCGATTGAGAAAGAAGATGAGTTGACCTATAAGATTCGTTTCCAAAACGTGGGAACCAAATTTGCACAGCGTGTCTTTATCCAGGATACTATTTCACCTTACCTCGATCTCGCAAGCTTTGAGCTGCAGGGAGCCAGTCATGATTACAAATACCAGATATCTGAAGATCGTGTGATCAGCTTTACGTTCGACCGCATTTTCTTGCCAGATAGCAATAGCAATGAGGCCGCGAGTCATGGCTTTATCGAATACAAGATCAAACCCGGTGAGGCGATTCCAGCAGGTACGCTTATCGAGAACAGAGCTGCCATCCAGTTTGACTACAATGAATTTATCATCACCAATACCGTACAAACGCAGGTCGTGAATTCTCTTGAGTGGGCGGAGCAAAACAAACTCTATCTGAGTGTGAGTCCAAATCCTTTGGAAGTAGAAGCTCAGGCTGAGATCCTCCACATTACAGATACCGGAGTAAGAATAGAAATTGATAAGCTGGAAATCTACAGCCTGAATGGAAGTTTGGTACATGCCAGCAGCGATTTACATACATCTTCCGTATCTATAAGAAAGAGTCAGTTGAAAAGTGGCCTTTACCTCGTAAAAGCCTATGATAAAAACGGCTTCTCTTATACAGAAAAACTGGAAGTGAAATAATTTAGAATAAGATTGTATTTGAAGCTCCCTATACGTGATGTGTAGGGAGCTTTTCTTTTTGGAAATTACCTCCAGGAAGGCATTGTGCAGAAATAGGTACAAGTACAAAAATCAAGTTCAAACTCAAAAACTCTCCCCGATGAACTTTCCCCAGATACTTGAATTTGAACTTTCCACTAAGCTTATATAGCCCAAATAATGCCTATCCCTTCCCACTTTTTTCTTGTAGGATTCCTGCCCATACATATCCGAAAACTGGCTGCCTTTCCAAAAAATGGAATATGAAGGTAGCTAAATAGCTTCTAATAGTGTCTAATCCTACATTTTGGGATTGGCACCTATTTGGAATCTACCTGTAAGCTTAGAAGAATAACTTCTCTCATTTACAGCAAACAGCTTTACGGATAAGGCTAATGAAGAACCTATACAAACGCCCTCGATTTTCAAACTTTACTCCTTTTACCCCTATCAAACGAAAAAGGAAGGAATTTCCTCTTTTTCTACTTCTGTTGCCTGGTCTATTCATGTTAAGCAATCTCTTTCGAGCTGAACTGGATGATGTATATTTTACTTTTGACACACCTCTGGAAATAAGTGTTTGCTCAGAAAGCCAGACATTCGGTATCAGCTACCTAAACGCATCTACTTTTTCCCTGACGGGTCAGGAAGTAACGGTACATTTACCGGCAGGCATTAGATATGTAAGCGGAAGCCTACAAGATACTTCTGCGCTAAGTGTTTACGAATATGATATATCAGACCTTCAGGCTCCGGTCTTTCGATTGAACGATCTAGCGAGCGGTGTGAGTGCTGGCTTTATGATATCCTATGAAGCCTCCATCCCGGCTATGAACGCCATTCTCTCTGGAGGAATACTCCAGAATAGGGTAGAACTAGTAGCAAATGAAGGCGATAAGGAAGAAAACAGCCTTCCCTACAATGCTTTATATCCGGCATTAAGCATAATTAACATCAGTCCGGCTAACCAAACCGTTAATAGCGGTGAATCAACTAGCCGAAGCATAAAAGTTGTAAACGGTGGAAATGGTAAACTATCCTCCTTCTTCATTTCGGATACTCATGCTGCCGGTATTGAATTGATTTCAACTTCCTTAGGGAGTATCAATGCTTCAAAGGATACTATATTTTTCAGTGGAAACGACTTCATGAATATCGGGGATGGGGATTCCTTCTTTGATACCAATGAAAGCCTTGAATTCACAGAAACGATTGCTGTCTCAGGTTGTGAGGCAAATACCATAAGCTCCAGCATTCATGCAGGCTGGTCTTGTGAAGGAAATACGATTGTGGATGCGACGATGAACGCTAATATTAGCATCAATTTACTACTCCCAAACCTAGCTCTTTCCACTCAATCTGCTCAAGATGCCTGTTATGGCCCATCCAATCCAAATATACAGGAAGTGAGTTTGGTAAATAATGGTAGCGGTAAAGCCGTTGAGGTCTTGTTAGACATCTATAAGTCTACAGGAGGAGGATATAACCAAAACATCTTTTCAAAGATTGATACGTCCTCGATTACCTATAGCCTCAATGGAGGCTCAGCCTTAAAAATATCGCCTGTACAAGTCTGGAATACGAATAACAGTGGCATATATTCAGCCCTAGGTGCCGATCCTATCGGAAGAATGAAACTCTCTTTACCAGATATGGAAAGTGGGGATGAGATAGTTGTATACTGGAGTACCATCAACTTATGTGTAAATGTATGTAACAACGAAACTAACAACGGATGGAAAGCGGAGGTTTCCTACGAAGACATTTGCCAAACGATTGCTGAAAGTAAGAATCAGCTAGGAGAAAATGATTCCCGTGGCCAAATGACTTCCTTTGTAGAAAGTCCTTCGGATTTAGCGGATGGGCAAGAAGGCCAGTACTTATTTACGATCTCCAGTTTCAAAAATGAGTTTCCTAAAGGAAACGGCGCACACTATGAAGTGAATTTTACCATACCACTGGGGCTTAGCTGGAGTGCAAATTCAGCAGACCTTAGTTTTAGTAGCGGAGTCAATACTTGGACACCTATGTCTGTGAGTTATGACAATAGTAGCCGCATTCTGACTGCAAAATATCCTCATCCAGCTCCATTTAATCTCCCTAAATCAGAAATTCAGCTTAATCTTATGGCCGATTGTGTAGGCTTGCCACAGGGGTCCAATGAGGTGCAGCTGAGTATGGATATAAAATATATACCGGATACAACTTGTATTAGTGGCTGTTCCATGCCTTTCCTATGTTCTGAAATCACAAGTACTGAAATAAAATGTCCAGGCGCTTGTACGGAAGGAATTGCTTTCAATGCATACACCATAAATCGAAGCAGCTTTGGAACTGCAGATAACAACCAGGATGGTAGGCCAGATAGTGGAGGAAGTCTCGATATGACAAAAGTAAGAGATAAACGAGCGATGGTGGGGGATACCTTACAGGCTGTGTTTAAGGGGCGGGTGAAATCCGCATCTTCAAATACCAATTGGCGATTTGGGTATGCAAGCTCAAGCATTGAAAAGGGCGTCAATCTGAGCCCGATTCGAGCAGAACTGGTAGTTTACGATTATTCCAACTCCAGTTATATTTCCTGTTCTCATGTTGCCATTAGCTACTCGGATCAAGGCCAGACCAGAACTTTCTTTTACGATTTTAGTCCCTCTGTTTTGGAAGCCCAATGTGGAGCCTTTAACAATTTTGAATTTGATGATCAGGATTCTGTCTGGCTAAATGTCGATTACAAAGTAACAGGCAATATAGGAGGAGACGTTATGCAAGTAGATGTTGATAACGACCTCTATATTAGTCAGGTTGCAAACCCATCTTCAGGTCAACGCTATTCCTGTAACAATTGGGGAGGGCGATTTACCCTGATTGGCTACTATTTCATCAATGAAAAAGCCAATAATTTTACGGTCAATGCCTGTTCTAAAGTCATCAATCAGGACTTTAAATTGAGCATTGGGGATTGTTGCTCTAATTACAATGGGGGAAACCTATTCCCGTATGAATACCGTTATTGGGCACATGTGAAGCAAGCTCAATTTACCATACCCGATCATTATTCAGTTCAAAATATTTATCTCCGCCACCGTAGAACTCGGTATACAAATGCCAGTTCTACCCAGACTCAAAATGGTATTCAAATTGATTCTGTTTCAGGCAATACCTATTTCTTTGACTTGGAGCAATATTTTGACGGCTATGGAGGAAACCTTCTCCTAAGTGATGATGGATTTAGGGGAACATTTTACGTAGAATTAGCTCCTTCCTGCGATGTGCCGGAAAATACCTATCAGGATGTGGATTGGAAGTTTACTTTTCAGGAGTCGGACTTCTTATCTGGAAATGAGACGGAATGGTACGAAAGTAATCCTGATCGGATCAAGTTTTCCCCTGCCAATCTCCAACTGACTACTCCTACACCTTCTATCGATGGTTTGCAAAAAGAAATTAGCTGGACCGTAAAAGTGAAACCCAATGGGGCAGGAGTTGATAATAGCTGGATGCATTTAAGAATTCCTAATCAAGACGTTACGATCAATGCAGTTATAGACGAAAGCTCACGCGATAGCCTACAGTTGAATGGGGACATCTATCGAATCGGCAGTATTTCCTCCGGCCAGACAAAGACGTATTTAATTAAAGCAAATTATTCGGCTTGCGCTCCTACTTCCATCTTTGTAGATGCGGGTTATGAGTGTTCTGCCTTCCCAGCCAATTTCGCTGACTTTGCCTGTAGCTATACGAGCCTTGCACTTCAGGTTGATCCCGAGGATGCGCAATTGCAAATGAGACTTAGTGGAGTACGTGAAAACCTCAATTGTGAAATCTACACAGATATCGAAGTGGAACTCGCGAGTGTAAAGCAGGGGTATGTAAATGACATCAAACTTGACGTTCAATTGCCAAGTGGGAATTCCATGAGCCTTGTACCTGGAACCACTCAGATTTTATATCCCCTGAGTGGGAACTGGGGTCCCATGAATGATCCTGTCTTATCAGGAAACAGCTTTGAAGTAGATGTCAACAATGAAATAGCTGAAATCGCCAATGAAGGTTTAGTAGGGATAACAAATACCTCAAAGAATCGTGTAAAAATAGCCTTTCGGGTGAAAAATGAAGTGGACTATAAGGCAGGTGATTTAATTAGGTTTTCAACGACTTCCTTCGCCTCTTGTGGAGATGAACTTCCCTCTGTAAGTGTTCCCTACGATGTAAATCTTCGGATTACTAAAACCCAAATCGCTGGACTTACAGATGCTTCTGGTAACAATTGGTCAGTTGCATGGGGGGATTATAACGGAGATGGGTTTGAGGACCTCTTTGTGGGAGAATACAATCATTGGGAAAGCAGTAAAATTTATACTAATAATGGAAATGGCCAGTTCACTGAGGCAAGTAATTTAGGCTCAATACTCACGGATTTGGGTTCCGCAGCTGGAGCGAGCTGGGGAGATTATGATAATGATGGAGATCAGGATCTTTTTGTAGCCAATAATGTTCGGGCTAGCAATTATCTGTACGAAAACATGGGCGATGGGACCTTTAACCGAAGAGATAATATTGGGGATTTGAGTGATTACCAGGGCTATTGTCACAATGCTGTCTGGGTGGACTATGATAACGATGGATTTCTGGACCTTTTCGTCTCCGATTATATGCCGACTCGCTACAATCAGGTGTATCATAATGATGGAAACGGCAGCTTTAGTCGGGCTACCAACAATGATATAGCATTGGAGGCCAAATTTTCCATAGGTGCTACCTGGGCAGACTATGACAATGACGGTCTACAAGATTTATTTGTTCCAAATGACCGGGGAGACAATAATTCCCTTTACCACAATGAAGGGAATGGTCAATTTAGCAAAATTACGGCCGGAGATATTGTGAATGATGGAGGGAAATCAACCGGTTCTTCCTGGGGAGATTATGACAATGATGGAGACATGGATCTATTTGTCGCGAATGCCGGAGGTGAAAACAACTTTCTGTATACCAACAATGGTGACGGCTCTTTCACCAAAAACACCTCTTCTATCATCGCTACTGATGGCGGGCATTCTCATGGAAGTGTTTGGCTGGATATGAATAAAGATGGCTACCTCGATTTGTTCGTTGGAAATAATGCAGGTTTCAAAAATTTCTTCTACGTGAATAATGGGGATGGGAGTTTCCGAAAAAGTGAACTATTTGACGGGGATAATGAAAATACCATGGCAGTAGGCAGCGCTGATTATGACAGAGATGGAGATTTAGATTTGTTCCTCGCTAACCAGGGAGATCAGAATAATACCCTCTACACCAATGATGCGAATCCTTGCATTAGCTGGAAATGCATCGAATTGCAGGGCGTAAGATCAAATCGCTCTGCAATAGGCGCAAGGATTCGATTGAAAGCTAATGTAAACGGCACTAGCATCTGGCAAACCCGCGAAATCAGTAGCCAGAGTGGGGGTGGTTCCAGTGGTCAATCCAGCTTAAATGCATATTTTGGGTTAGGGAATGCTCAAAACATAGATTCTATTGTTATTGATTGGCCCTCGGGTTTTGAACAAGTCCTGACCAATGTGCAAACAGATGATTGCCAAACCATTGTAGAAGCCGACGGAGCGGAAATTTGTGGGGTCGTTTTTTATGATGCCAATCAAAATTGTGTACAGGATAGCGGGGAAGCTGGCATTCCCAATATGTTGCTGGAAGTACTTCCCGGGCCCAAATATGTGACGACCAATGACTCCGGAGAATACCGCATCTATCGTCAGTATGGAACCTATACCGTTTCGACTGCTTCCAATTCAGACTGGACGGCAACGCAAAATTGTACACTTGCACATACCATTGTATATGAAAGTGCCAATAGATCTGGCTCCTTGTCCTTCTGTGGCAAAGATTTTCCTATGCAAGCGGCATGCTCAAAGCCGGATCTGCTGACCTATCTGTCCAGCACGGCTTTGAGGAGAGGCTTTGTAAACACTTATGCGGTATCCTACCTCAATAGAGGCGCTATTGCAGCAGATAGTCTGGAGTTAGTGGTAGAATTCGACAATGACATCGTGGTCCAGTCGGCGGATGTGAATTGGGATGAGAAAACTGTTTACAGCGATTATACAGAATACGTCTGGTATGTAGGTACGCTTACTTCCATGGACCAACGGACCATCATGATTCAGGATTCAGTTTCTGTTGATGCTACAATTGGCAAAATGGCTGAGTGTAGGTCCTACTTCAGGAATCCTCCTGACGATTGTAACCTCGCGAATAATCTTACAGTCGATGTAAACGAAATTGTGGGGGCTGTAGATCCCAACGATATTCTAGTAAGTCCGGAAGGAAATATACTGGAAAGTGACAGCCTTATTTATAAAATCCGTTTCCAAAACGTAGGCAACTATTTCGCAACCCGCGTGGTAATTGAAGACAGCATCTCAGAAAACCTGGATCTGGCCAGTTTGAAAATCCTGGGAGCCAGTCATGCGTTTGATTATGCCATATCCGAAGATCGGGTATTGCGTTTTACCTTTGACCGAATCTTTTTGCCAGATTCTAATGCAAACGAAGCGGGCAGCCATGGTTTCGTGAAATTTCAAATCCAGCCACAAAAGGGATTGGCAGTCGGAAGTTTAATTGAAAACCGGGCATCCATACAGTTTGATTTCAATGCCTTTATCCAAACCAATTCGGTAGTCAACCGGATTAGCAGTCTGGAGGAATTATCTGCACAGAATTTATTGGAACTATGGATCAGTCCTAATCCTCTAGTGGATGAAAGTCAGATTGAAATTCGATATAAGGAGGATCCGAGATTGCGAGTTGATATTGATCGGTATGAAATCTATGATCTTGATGGACGAAAATTGAGGGAGAAAAATCCTGAAGCAACATCCTTTGTGCTTGAGAAAGAGAGGCTCGGGGCAGGCATGTATCTGGTAAGGGCTTATGATCCTTTTGACAGATGCTACACCCACAAGCTGATTGTAAAATAAGTGTGATAATTGAGAGAAGCAGTTTGCTGTATGTGTGTGATCGCCGCAAGTATGCGGCGATTTTTTTTAACTGAAACTAATAATCAGAAGAAAGACTGAGGCCGCAGCCAAAGCCAGGTAGATAAATAATTCTGCATCAGGACCTTTTTGTACAGGCTCTGTTTTTCTTTCTTTTGGTAATATTTCCCTATTCATATTGCAGGCTTTTCTCTTTAGACGTACAATATAAACGATGTCACCCCCTGGCTTATTTTATCCTTTGAGCTCCGTGAGTATTTATGGTAGAAATAAATCTTTGGGCAGCTATGCCCCTGCGCTGGAAAGCTTGTTGCATGGCGATCCCTACTTTAAAGGCAGTTTCATCGCCTTCACAAAGCGCAAATATGGAGGGGCCTGCGCCAGAGATGCTACAACCCAAAGCTTCCTGGCTCAAAGCAGCTTCTTTTACCTCATAAAATCCAGGAATCAGTTTTGCCCGGTAGGGTTCCACAATTACATCATGCAGGGATCTTCCGATCAAGGCATAATCCCCCTGCATCAAGCCAGCCACAATTCCTCCCACATTACCCCATTGGGTAATAGCTTCTTTCATTGGGATTTCTTTTCGAAGGATATTTCTCGCCTCCACTGTCAGGATTTCTAGTTCTGGCAAGACTACGGCCGCATAGAGATCTTTGGGTGTGGGAATATTGATTACATCAAACTCAAGGTTGCTTCTCACTAATTGCATGCCCCCCAAAAGACAAGGGCCGACATTATCTGCATGAATATCCCCACCACTGGCAATTGCTTCTCCCTCTAGCGCATGTGGCAATAGTTCTTGCTTACTCAAGGGTCTTTCCAGCAATTCATTTATGGCCATGGCACCTGCTACCGCACTACAAGCACTAGAGCCGAGTCCACTTCCAATGGGTATTCCCTTATGAATTTCCATTTCAACCCCGATATTCAAATCAAGTTGTTTCATCAGGGAAAGGGCGGCTACGCCTGCAGTGTTTTTCTCAGCTTCAAGCGGAAGTTTGCCTTCATCTCCCAGGATTTTTGTGATTCTTAAGCCCGGTGTATCGGAAAAGCGCACAATAACGTCATCCCCGGGTCTTTGCAGAGAAAATCCCAGGGTATCAAATCCACAGGCTACATTTGCAACACTGGCCGGTGCAAATACATGTACTTCATTTTTCATAATTCAGTCTTTATCCCGAGGGCAGGGAAAAATCGCGGCAAGTTAGAAAAAGGAATGGATACAAAAAACTAATCTGCTTCATCATATTAGATTCCCTGGATATAGCTACAAAGCTATTTTTTGTTTTCAGTGGGCAAATGTCTTTTTTAGCAAATCATAATTATAAACATGGCGAAACTACCTCGATCCAAAGAAAACGACTATACACGTGAAATGGCTGCCAAGCGACAAGAATTCATTCAGGAACAAAGTCAGGCAGATCTCACCCATCTTTCTTCTTATTCATTTGATCCCGGCATCCTTCCCGGAAATATTGAAAATTTCAGTGGAGTGGCTCAGGTCCCCATCGGTTTTGCAGGTCCATTAATGGTAAATGGTGAATATGCGCTGGGAGATTTCTATGTTCCCATGGCTACAACTGAAGGGAC
The DNA here is from genome assembly GCA_039819665.1 of Bacteroidota bacterium. Taxonomy (GTDB): domain Bacteria; phylum Bacteroidota; class Bacteroidia; order J057; family J057; genus JAWPMV01. Next base: position 47,728 of record JBCBRM010000047.1, on the reverse strand, counting down.
CTTAGTAGCTAGTTATAATCGAGGTATGAAGTTGACTCGACTTGCCGGGGGCATCACTACTACCGTGGTGGATGATGCCATGCAACGTGCTCCCATTTTTGTATTTGAAAATGCACGTTATGGAAAGAAATTTGGGGAATGGGTAGATGCGAATTTTGAGCAGATAAAAGCAAAGGCAGAAGAAACTACTTCCGTGGGTAAGCTAAGGGATATTGAACAATATTCGGCTGGAAATCTGAGGTGGCTACGCTTCAATTTCACTACTGGAGATGCCGCTGGTCAGAATATGGTTACTCGTGCAGCCCATAAAGCCTGTAACTGGATGTTGAGTCAAGGACTTGAAGGACTTAGACATTTTTCTCTGGCTGCTAATTTTGATACCGATAAAAAACATTCTCAGGTAAATACACTTAATTCCAGAGGTAAGCGAGTCGTAGCGGAGATAGTTTTACCGGCAAAATTGGTGGAAGAGAATCTGGGGACTACCGCAAAGGCGATGCACTACCAACGTCAACTTTCAAATGTAGGAAGTATGCTTTCGGGCTCTGTAAATAATGGCTCTCATTCGGCAAATGGGATCACCGCTATCTTCATTGCGACCGGTCAGGATGTGGCAAATGTGGCTGAGAGTTCTGCAGGAATTTTACATGGGGAGATTCGGGAGAATGGCGATTACTATTTGTCTATCACCATTCCTGCTTTGATTGTCGCTACTTATGGTGGGGGCACCGGTTTAGCCACCCAGAAGGAATGTTTGGATGTGATGGGCTGCTTTGGAAAAGACAAAGTAAATAAACTCGCAGAAATAATTGCCGCGACAGTTTTATGTGGGGAACTATCCTTGAGTGGCGCTATCATAGCTGATGAATGGGTGAGTAGCCATGAAAGCTATGGAAGAAATCGCTAAATATTTTTCCTTAAAATTATTTTTCGAACAAATCTAAATCCCGTTAAAACAAATCTCATTGGGCCGATTGCTTCATCTTTGTATTAGTACAAATTATTAATCCTAATACATATGAATAATCCCAAAGCAATAAAGACCTTTTTAGTTCTGAGCAGTATCATCGGTATATTTATTGGTGCCGGTTTGCTTTTTTCTCCTGTTCAATTTCATGCTGGATCACAAATCATTCTTGGAGATAATGTAAATCTATTTAGTGAAACCCGTGCAGGTGGAGCAGGGATCCTTTTTTCAGCTTTGTTGATGCTGGCTGGAATTTTTAAAGAAAGCTGGAAATTTACTTCTCTTCTTCTGAGTTGTCTCCTGTATCTTTCTTATGGATTAGGGAGGTTGTTTAGTGTTATTATAGATGGAATGCCTTCCGAAATCCTGATAATCTCTTTAATAATTGAGCTCTTTATGGGTTTTCTTGCCCTAACTTTCCTGGGGCGAATGAAGGCAAGAAAGGCAGCTCTTACTTGATTTATCTAAATCCTCAAGCCTATTTTTTAAGAAGTAAAAATATGAAAAGGCGACCTAAATAGGCCCCTATATTCTTTTGATATTTTTATTGAATCATCACCTTTCGATAAACCAGGGCTTCTCCGACCTGTAGTTCAAGTAAGTATAAACCTGATCTAAGTCCGGGGATTGAAACTTCTTCACTAAGGAAGGCAGATGCCCCTAAATCTTTTCGGTAAACTTCTCTCCCACTTATATCCAGAAGTTTGTAGGATATATAATGGAATTGAGGTAGGCTAATATCGATCTTAAATCTCCCCTGATTAGGATTAGGGAAGATATTGAGTTCCAGCCCGAGCTCTTCTTCAATTCCGGTAAAGATCTCAACTATTATCTCTTTGCATACTACATTTTCACAAACACCCTCTCTGACCGTCAAACAGACCTCGAAGGTATTGATAGACTGATAAGCATGCATAGGATTCTGATCTGTTGAACTCAAACCATCTCCAAATTCCCAAAACCAGGCATCGGGATTGCCTATACTTTCGTCCATAAATTGAATCGACTCAAACAGTTCAGCAGAATCTGGGCCAGAGAAATCAGCTATGAAATCCGGTTGGGCCGTAAGGGTGATGGTATCCCTGGCAACACATCCTTGTGGACCCGTGACTTCAACAGAATAAATTCCACCTGTTTCGGCGAAGATGATGGCATCCATTTCTCCTGTATTCCAAAGATAACTGACTCCTGTATTACCGGCATTCAATTGGGTACTATCTCCGTTACAGATTAAGAGGTCAGGTCCTAATTCTACTACCAGCGGAGACTGGATTACTGTTACAGAGTCAATAGATTCACAACCATCTGCATTTCTTACCCGTCCGACAACTACGCCTGGAGTATTTACGGAAATGCTACGTGTAGTCTCGCCGGTTGACCAGAAGTAATCAAATCCATTGAGCATAAGGTCAAGAGTTGCTGAGCTTCCGTTACAGATCACTGGATCAGCTCCTAAATCAACCGGAGGAATTGTTCCTTGTCCTATGGTAACGGTATCTGCATCAGAACAACCATCTGCATTAGTTACTCGAACCCAGAAAGTTCCACTTCCTGTTTTCGTTACAGTTTGCGTGGTTTCTCCTGAAGACCAGAGATAGGTAGAACCTGGATTTTGTGCATCCAGGGTAAAAGTGCCACATTCATTTCTATCTGCTCCAAGATCAACCACAGGGGTTAGGGAAACTCCAACATCAATTGAATCTGTAGCCACACAATTGGCAGCAGTGGTTACTACTACTACATATTGCTGAGGTGCGGATACAAATATGGTTTGGGTGTTTGCCCCGTTGAAATTCCATGCGTAAACGGTACCGGGATTGGAGGCTCCTGCATCCAGAAGTAAGGATTCGCCGATACAAATGGTTGTATCATTCCCCAATTCAACATCCGGCACAAAATCTATCAGGACATCTATAGAGTCCTCTTTGACGCAACCAAAATTGTCTGATACGGTAACTTTATAATTCCCCGTTTCTGTCACATCTATGGTTTGGGTATTTTGTCCTCCCGGTAGCCATTGATGATTGGCTCCGGCATTGCCTGCATCCAATTGCAAGGTGTCTCCCGGACAGAGTAATTGGTCAGGGGGTAGAACTACATCAGTAGGAGATACAAATAGATCCATGGTATCACGAATGATGAATCCATTTGTATCGGTAACCTGAACGATGTACTCAAAGGTAGCCAAAGCCGTGAGTTCACAAAGGGTGTCAACTGGGGAGGTGTTCCATTGATATTCAAGGGCTCTCGGATCACAGGCCGTCAGCTGGACAGTATCTCCAAAACAGACATTTTGATCGGGACCCAATTCTATGATAGGTACATCGGCAATGAGGACATCATCGAAGGCAAATCCATCAGAATTGAGGGTGATATTTGATGCAAAACAGAGCCGTAACTTGACATTGGGTTGACCGGCAAGTCCTGTGAGTGGTCTTTGTGCCAATACATATCTTTGGCTTCCATTTCCCGTGATCACTCTTCCGGCCCATCCAATGAATGATCCACAAGGAGGTCCCCCGAGAAAACTTCCATCTATACTATTGTCATTGTACCAGTTGACTGGATCAATGAAATTTCCTACCCTTTGCCAGGTATTTCCTCCATCAATAGAAGAAACCAAAACGGCACCATCTTCTCCTGCTTCCGATTCCCACCATACATTCATTGAAATGTAGGGATTAGCAACGTTGCTGAAGTCGAAACAGGGACTTTCTACGTAAATATCTGCATTATTAGGGTAGGAGCTAAAAAGGGTTCCGGTAATCCAGCTGTTAGGGGCCGAAGAGGCCGAATTGATAATAACTTTAGCGGGGGTACCCAGACTCCAGGAATTTGCTGCCGGACCAGCTACCCATCCTCCGGGACCCGCATCAAAATTTTCCTTATAGGGAAAATTGTCGACACATTGCCCATGGAGAGTGCTTGTTTGAAAGATGCAAAAAATAAGTAAGAATGCGGAAATATAGTGTGACAGTAGCTTAATAAAGTTCATGTTAAAGCAGGCTTATCAAATTGTCCCCAGATTGGAATTAGATCATCTGATAAAAGTACAAATAGTTTTGGATTCACCCTATTTAATAGGTGGTCTAATAGGTGTTCGAGCTTAATGTATGGGTGTGTTGGAGTTGGCTCTCTGAAACCACAACACTAATAACACTACAACACTCTCATACGCCCATCCCTTCTGCTTACTCTCCGGAACACCTGAACACAAGAAAACTTCTTTTTCCTACTTTTCCTTACAAATAAAATACCCTGAGCGGCCTTAGCCACCCAGGGAGAACCAAATGAAAACAAAAATTCTTAAGCGTGAACTAATATCTGAAATCTACATTCACCCAAAGGTCTGTTGCCTGACCATTGATCTTCCCGGGAATGAATTTTTGATTAGATATTTGATGAAATTCACGAGATCTCTTTTTGTTGCAATGCCCTCTGTATCCAATAATACTGATGGCTTTAATATCTCCGTGTTTTCCTACCTTGACCTTTGTTTTAACTACTTTTTTGTATCGAGCGAGGCCACTATTTAATCCCTCCTTGTCGCTAAAGATGCTATAGTGGAAGTCATTATGCTTGATCATAGTAGAACTGATCGGAAGGGGAGCAACGACTCTTTTTTGAGTAGAAAACTCGGTGATAATGTGCCTTTTATGCTCTTTGATCTGAAACTGGCTACAAGATCTTTTTACTTTTTTGCAAGAGGTTGTCCTTGATACATTCATCTTTTGCAAATGCTGCAAACCGATGAGGAAGAAGGAAATGGTAGTGAGGTAAATCCAGAAGAATTTTTTAGGATAGGTCATGGTAAGGAAGATTGATTTTTGTTAACTAAATATACCAGTTTCAAACGAAAATGAGTAAGCAAATGAGATGCACTTCCTGGTGAAAAATGCCCATTTTCTTACTTGTGACCGAATGATAAAATTAGCTAATAGCAGGTGTGTAACTTATCCTACGGGAAATGGGAAAAAATGGTTGAAAAAAAGGCGCAGGAATTTCTCCCTACGCCTGAAAAAGATTCTCTTAAAGCAAGAGCTATATACTAATTGACGGGCTGAGAAATATTCTCAAATCGAATCATCCCATTCTTGACATCCACACGGATTTGAGAACTTTTATTTATCTCCCCCGCAAGAATTGATTTTGACAATTCATTGACCACTTCTTTTTGCAAGATTCTTTTTACGGGCCTTGCACCAAACTGCGGATCGTATCCCAGGCTTCCTATCAGATCCAGCGCCTCCTCTGAGAATTCCAGTTCTATATCCAGATTCTGCAGAGTTTGGATCAATTTCGCTGCCTGAATCTGGACAATGGATCGCATATCTCCCTCGCTCAATGGAGCAAACACGATGGTTTCATCTATCCGATTCAAAAATTCTGGTCTGAGATGGCTCTTGAGTAAGTCGATCACCTCCTCTTTGATCATGACCATGAGTGCCGCTTTATTGCTGTCGTTCAGTTCCCCGAATTTTTGCTGGATAAAGTGTGAACCCATATTGGAGGTCATGATGATAATGGTATTGGTGAAATTGACCACTCGGCCTTTATTATCCGTCAATCTCCCATCATCCAGTACCTGCAGGAGGATGTTAAATACATCCGGGTGGGCTTTTTCAATCTCATCAAGGAGTACTACCGAATAGGGCTTTCTCCTTACTGCCTCTGTCAATTGCCCCCCTTCATCATATCCTACATATCCTGGAGGTGCTCCTACCAATCTACTTACACTATGCTTCTCCTGATACTCCGACATGTCTATTCGGACCATGGACTTCTCATCGTCAAAAAGATACTCTGCAAGGGCCTTGGCCAACTCCGTTTTTCCAACTCCCGTACTCCCCAGGAAGATAAAACTTCCAATGGGACGATTGGGGTCCTGCAATCCTGCTCGACTTCTTCTGATCGCATCTGAGACCGCTTCTATTGCCTCTTCCTGACCAACTACTCTTTTGTGAAGCTCATCTTCCAGTTTCAGGAGCTTTTGCCTTTCACTTTCGACCATCTTACTCACTGGAATCCCTGTCCAGCGGGAAATGATCTCCGCGATATCCTCTGCCTCTACCTCCTCCTTCAACATGCGGAGATCACTTTGATAGCCCGCTAACTCCTCTTTGAGCGCCTCGATATGCTCCTCCTCTTTCACCATCGCACCATATCGAATCTCCGCTACCTTCCCAAAATCTGCCTGGCGCTCAGCTTCCTCTGCTTCTACTTTGTAACTCTCTACTCTTTCCTTCGCATCTCGGATCTTTTGAATAATTGCTTTTTCTGTTTCCCAGTGAGAACGCAATCTTTTTCTCTCTTCATTGAGATTGGCCAATTGCGATTCTATCTCAGAAATCTTCTTTTTCTCATTTTCGCGCTTCAATGCCTCACGCTCAATTTCCAAATGCCTCACTTTTCTTTCTATCTCATCGAGTGCCTCAGGCATACTATCAATCTCCAGCTTCAACTTGGCTGCTGATTCATCAATGAGGTCAATCGCTTTATCTGGAAGAAAGCGGTCAGAGATGTATCTATTAGAAAGCTCTGCTGCTGCAACGATAGCCGCATCTGTGATCCTTACGCCATGATGCACCTCATACCTTTCCTTTAATCCTCTCAAAATCGAAACCGTATCCTCCACACCCGGCTCAGCTACCCGTACTGCTTGAAAGCGTCTTTCCAATGCCTTATCCTTCTCGATGTACTTCTGGTACTCATCCAAAGTAGTGGCACCTACGGCTCTCAATTCTCCTCTTGCCAGGGCGGGTTTCAATATATTCGCCGCATCCATGGCACCATCTGTTTTTCCGGCCCCTACCAGTGTATGAATCTCATCTATGAAAAGAATGATGCTTCCTTCTGCGCTTACCACTTCCTTTACCACGGCTTTCAATCGCTCCTCAAATTCTCCCCTGAATTTTGCTCCCGCAATCAAGGCTCCCATATCTAGAGAATAGATAGTCTTAGACTTGAGATTTTCGGGCACATCTCCTTGTACAATCCTATGTCCCAATCCTTCGGCAATAGCTGTCTTACCAACCCCGGGTTCTCCCACCAGGATGGGGTTGTTTTTAGTACGCCTTGAAAGTATCTGCATCACCCGCCTGATTTCATCTTCCCTACCAATTACAGGATCGAGTTTTCCCTTACGGGCCATCTCGTTCAGGTTTCTTGCATACTTTTTCAGCGCATTATACTTTGCTTCTGGATTTTGATCGGTAACTCTACTGCCTCCCCGCACTTCTTCCATTACCTGCTTAAACGCCTTCTCCGTTACTCCTTGCTCCTTCAAAAGCTTGCCCGCTCCGTTTTTAGAATTGATTAATCCCAACAATAGATGTTCGAGGCTGATAAACTCATCATTGAGTTTGCCAGCTGCTTTGTTTGCGGTTTCCAGGATGGCATGACTTTCATTAGAAAGGTATTGTCCGCCCGTAGCTCCCTCTACTTTAGGATAGCCGGACAGCACATCATCCAGTTTCGTCTGGAGAAAGTCAACATTCACTCCCAGCTTTTTTAGCATAAAAGGAATGATACTATCCTCGGTTTCCAATAGGGCTTTAAGTAAATGCCCACTCTCTATGCTCTGCTGCCGGGAAGACTTAGCAAGTTCACTTGCTTTTTGGATGGCTTCCTGTGCCTTCAATGTATAGTTGTTGAAATTCATTTTTTAATTCTTCCTGCTTTGTTCCTGTTAAGAATCAAATTCCTGACCATTGAAGAAAAGCGGCCATAATGACATGATATGCATGGGTTTGATGTCGAAATGGCAGATAGGTCTGTGTCTGATCTGCAATTTCAGCAGGAATTTCCCTTTTCTATTGAGGCAAAATTGTAACTTGGAGCTAGTAAAAGATTATCTATGAAACTACTTCTAGCAAAATGCAGCCTCATATTGCTGCTTATTCTCCCGAGTTTATCCACCTTTAGCCAAAGCACTGCTAAGCTGGATGCCGCAGTTCAGAAACAATTGCCTCAAGCCTATGAACTTCTGAAAGAATGCCTGAGCGTTCCCAATGATGCTCACTTTGAGGAGCATATAGAAATGAATGTACAATGGATGGAAAAAGCTTTTGGCGAACGAGGATTTAATACGGAAAGATTGGAAACAGGCGGCCCCCCACTTTTATTGGCTGAAAGAAAAGGGATCAAGTCCGAAAAAACGGTGCTAATCTATTTGCAAATTGATGGGCAACCTGTGGATCCTGTAGCATGGGCTCAGCCTGATCCCTGGAAGCCGGTTTTAAAGGAAATGAAAGATGGGAAATGGGAAATCATTGACTGGTCCAAAATAAAAGGGAAACTTAATCCTGATTGGAGAGTGTTTGCTCGTGCTGCTGCAGATGCGAAAGGTCCTGTGGTGATGTTTTTGGCTGCTCTGGATATTGCAGAAAGAGAAGGCTATAAGCAGCCCTATGATCTGAAAGTGATCATGGATTTTGAGGAGGAATTGGGTTCTCCTCATCTGCCTGGAGCGGTTTCAAGATATAAGGATAAGTTAGCCGCAGATGTACTGACCATTTATGATGGCCCTATGCATGCCAGTAAATTGCCAACCCTGACTTTTGGGGCAAGAGGGATCAGTACCATTACCTTGAAAGTATTTGGACCCAAAAAGGCTCAGCATAGCGGCCACTTTGGAAACTATGCCCCCAATCCTGCTTTACGAATCTCCCAGCTCCTTGCATCAATGAAAGATGATAATGGCAGGGTCATTATACCTGGTTATTATGAGGGCGTGACAATTTCTAAGGCAATGCGCGAAGCTTATGAAGCTGTTCCAGACGATGAACCTGCTTTACAGAGAACTATAGGAATTTCAGAAACAGATAAAGTAGGGAGCAGTTTGCAGGAATCAGTCTTATATCCTTCTCTGAATATCCGGGGCTTATCTTCCGGTTGGGTGTTGGAACAAAGGCGTACCATAGTCCCCAGCATAGCGATAGCAGAAATTGACATTCGTTTGGTGCCTCAGTCTGATCCGGATTATCTGGTGGGGTTGGTAAAAAAGCATGTGGAGGAAAAAGGCTATTATATCATTGAAGAAGATCGAGAGCCCACAGATGAAGAGAGAGCAGCGCATGGAAGGATTGCTTCTTTTACCTATGAGCATTCCTATGCTGCTTTTCGTACCCCGGTATCCTCTCCTTACGCCAAATGGTTAGGAAATGCGCTTGATAGGGCCCATGGCAAGCAGATCGTTAGGAAACCCACTTCTGGCGGTTCCATTCCTATTTCTCCCTTTGTGGTAAATCTTGGGGTGCCCGCGATTACAGTTCCTACGGTAAATAAGGATAATAACCAGCACAGCCCGGATGAAAATTTACGGTTGGGTAATTTTGTAGATGGGATCAAAACTTATTTATCAGTTTTGACGGAAGAAATAAAATAACATGCTAAGAAATAAAGGAGCTGTCTTTTTGGGGCTTTTATTGATTTGTTTTCTTGGTTGTAGTGAGCAAGTGAAAGAAAGCCAGGAGGAGGCTTCTACCATCGAATCAGGTAAAAAGAAAGTTTGGGTGGATGCCGATTTAGCCATAGGGGTACAAAATCCCAATGGTTTATATGGAGATGTAGATGATGGCTTTGCTTTGATGCAGCTTTTACTCTCAGATAAAGTTGAGGTACTGGGGATTAGTACCGTATTTGGAAATACAGATATTGATAATGCCTTTCGATTAGGAAATGAAATAAGAGACGACTTTGGCAGCGAAGAATTGGAAGTCTATAAAGGAGCTGCTGAGGCGATAGATCTAACTGCAGTCGAAAGTAATGAGGCTGTAGAGGCTTTGGCAACGGCTTTGCGAAAAGACAAGTTTCATATAATGGCTATAGGTCCGGCAAGCAATGTGGGATTACTACTGCTCCTATATCCTGATTTAGCGAGGCAAATCAAATCCGTGGTTTTGGTTGCCGGAAGGAGAAGTATTAATCATCATTTCAAGGCCAGCGAGTATCATGATCCTCCCTTTCCGGACTTGAATTTTGACCTGGATCCCAATGCTTTTCGTGTCCTGCTACAGCATGACATAAAAGTTGTATTACATCCCTTTGAAATCTCACATAAAATTTGGTTTGGTAAAGAAGAATTGGATCGACTGGAAGCAAGTGGAGAAGCTGGGGAATATCTGGCTGATCGTTCCCGAAATTGGCTGAACCAATGGAGCAATTGGGGGGCGGATAAATACAATCCCTTTGATTTGCTAGCCAGCGCTTACCTTATTTCGGATGAGGGCTTTCAGTATGAGGAATTGCCGGTAGAAATTCAATTGGCGGAAGCAGATAATTTTCCACCTGATAGTTTAGCGCGGAAGACCTACAAACCTTATTTACTTGTATCTAATACCTTCAAAAGCCCTAGAAAAGTATTTTACTATCATAGGCCTCCAGACAGTTTTACAGAAGATTTTATAAGGCTTTTCGAATAAGTCCTTCAGGAGACAAAATCAGTAAATGTAGAGTTGGAATATTTCCATTTTACAGATTATGGAATATCTTTACCGCTGATTAATAGAAAATCGGATTGCCCCATGAAATTTACCCTCAATGCTGATGAACTTACACAGATGGAAGCCCACCTTAGGAGCCATAAATGGATCGCTCCTGATGAGCAACTCATCTCTGCAAAAAAAGCGGGAGAAGGAAATATGAATTACACCCTGAGGGTAAGAAGTAATTTCCGTAGTTTTATTCTAAAGCAGTCCCGTCCATACGTAGAAAAATATCCCCAGATACCTGCCCCCATTGAAAGAGCACTTATCGAGGCTAAATTCTATGAAACCATTCAACAAGACGTCCGACTGTATGATTATACGCCAGAATTGGTAGCAAAAGATCCCGAGAATTTCCTGATACAGCTAGAAGACCTCGGTAGTTCTGATGATTTTAGTTTTCTCTATCAGAAAGGGAAACAAATCAAACCAGAGGAAATCAAAGAATTGGCTGAATTTTTAAGTATCCTCCACGGAGAGTTTAATAGTGATAAAATCACGCCCAATATATCCAACCGGGATATGCGAGCTTTGAATGCTGAGCATATCTTTAATTATCCTTTCCTGGAGGAAAATGGTTTCAACCTTGATGATGTAACCCCGGGCTTGCAGGAACTGGCTATGAGCTATAAAACCGATGATGCCTTTAAATCGAAAGTAGGGGAGCTGAGCAAGTATTACCTGGAAGATGGACCCACTTTATTGCATGGAGACTTTTATCCAGGCTCCTGGTTACAAACAATACGGGGGGTTAAAGTTATAGATCCGGAATTTGGCTTTTTCGGAATCCCGGAATTTGATCTTTCGGTCTGGATTGCCCATTTCCATATGGCTGAGCAAGAACAAGCTAATATTGATCAAATTCTTGTAGATTATGCGTTTACTTCAAACTTGGATACAGGGGTTCTTGAAGCTCTGGCTGGGGTGGAAATCATGCGTCGTCTGATAGGTTTGGCTCAATTGCCGCTTACTTTGGGACTAGCTGAAAAAGAGAATCTTCTGAAGGAAGCCTACCGGCTCATTATGAAATAATTCCATCCTTGTGTCTGAAAGTGTGTCTTTATACAAAGGTTCAGCTTTTGCACACACAAGACATTTTACATGAAGATCAAAGAATTACTTGGCCCCAGCAAGAAAGTCGTCTGGGCAGAATACGCCACTCAAAGAAATCTGGAATTGTATGAATTGAAAAAGGGAAGCGTCCAGCGAATTGAAATCCCACATCATGAATTAATCATCCATTTGGATACCTATGTAGTTCATACAGGTAATTCCATGATTCCCTACACGCGCCTTAGGCTGCCTTTTAATCAGAAAAAAGCCTTTGATTTTCGAATCATCAGGAGCCATATGTTTATAAGTTTCTTGAAACTTTTTCCTTATCAAGATGTTGAGATCGGAAATCCTGACTTTGACCACAAATTTGTCATCAAAGGTTCGGATGAGCGCATGCTCAAGGATATATTTAGCGACCATATGTTTCGGAAGCTGATTTCGGATGAAAAGCAGTTTGAACTGAAAATCCATAAACCCAAAAGTCGCGTGGCAAAAAAACTGCCTGAGGGAGTGGGAGAGTTGTATTATCATGTAGTGGGCTTTATCAAAGATCCGGCTAAGCTGGACCATTTGGGTCAGATGATGAAATCTACTGCGGACCAATTGGAAAAGATTCAAGTCTTATCTAAATCAGAAGCTTGTCTGTATAGCTATTGATTTTTGCCTGAATTTCGTATTATTTCCTGTCTAATCTTTTGCTATGAAAAAGAAAAGGGGATTGTTTGGCCCTAGTAAAGCTGAAATTTGGAAACAGTTTAGTGAAAATGTCGGAGGTGACTTTGAGGTAGAAAAAAAGTTTCTGAGTAAGACCGAAAAAGTTTACGCTTATCACAAGGAATGGGAAATCTGTCTGGATACCTTTGTCGTATCAACAGGTAATTCTCATGTTACCTATACCCGTTTTCGTGCGGCCTATGTGTATCGGGATAATTTTACCTTTCGCATTGTACGCAGAAATATATTCAGGGATTTAGGCAAGAAATTCGGTTTACAAGACATCATAGTAGGACATCCTAAATTTGATAAGGACTTTATTATCCAGGGTACTGATGAGCGGAAATTGAAGATGCTGTTTGAAAATTGGAAGTTACGCGCCCTGATCAGCAAAACAGAGAAACATATCGAAATCAAAACCGAGGAAGATGAAGGGATCTTTAAGAATAAGTATCCGGACGGTATAAATGCCCTTTCATTTATTGCCCTGGGGGTTATCAAAGATTTGGATCGTTTGCATACGATCTATGATATCTTTGCTGAATTATTGGACCAGCTTTATGAAATAGGGACTGCAGATCCAGATAATCCTGAATTCAGCTTTTGATCCTATACTGCTTGGGCTAATTCTCCCAAATTCTTGTCTAATTGTTCCCAACGATAGTTTAGAATTTTCTGTTGAGATTTACGGAGGTAAACGCCAACAAAGATCAACATGATGGGTATGCTGACAAGAATCAGGGCCAAAGGCATATCTTGCATTACTTCCATAAGTGCGGTGAAGGTAGTGAGAAATAAGCCGTATAAGGAATCCTTAAACAGGGACCACTTCTGCCGTTTGCTAGCTTTAGCCTCAAATACAAATTGACTTCCTTCTTCTTGATGTGATTCAACTTTCCCCCTGATCAAAAATCTTTCTTCTCCTTTTTCTATATCTCTTGGAGATAGCTTCCAAAGACCCTTTTCAAAGCTGGCATCAAAGGGTCGATGTTCATCTTTTATAGAAAGATCAGCATGGCTTTCAAAGGCTTGAAATACCTGCTTCAACTCTTTTTGAAGTAGTTCGGGAGCAAGTGGGCTGGTATAAATTCTTTGGGATGTAAACAAAGCCTGTAAATATCTTGGCAAATAAGTTACATATTTTTTAGAGAGAGGAATATAAAAGGCTTGAAGAATTGATTTTTGGATAAAATTAGGGATTATCTACTTCCATAAATTCTTGGATTTCGAACCATTTATACCTGAAAAGCAGCCATATATCCACAAATTTTAAAAATCGAAAAGCAAACATAATAGAATGCCCCGATTAGCTGTTATATTTACTGAATCCGGTGAACCGGGGATTTAACTCATCCGGATCTGGTCTTTTAAATTTCATTCCAATTTTTTTGCCCAAACGATTAGTTTTATGCTTAAAACAGGCATTTACTACTGCCTTTCTTTATTCCTTGCCTGCAGTTTAAGCTCCTATAGCTATGCGCAATCTCTCGTGCAAGGATCTGTTAATGATATTGTATCCGGGGAAACCATAGTAGGAGCAAATATATCGGTAAAAGGTACGGTTCAGGGGACGTTGAGTGATCCCGACGGTGCTTACGAACTCAAAGCGGCAGCTGCCCCTCCCTTTACTCTGGTGATTATGGCCCTAGGCTACCAAACTCAGGAGTTTGAGGTCAAGCAGAAGTCCGAAACCATCAACATCCTCTTGTATCCGGAAGCGGAAGGAGAGGGGGTTATTGCTATTGCACCAAAAGTTGAAAATGTGGTGGTAGCACCTTCCAAGGTTGAAGAACGCACCGCACAATCTTCCCTTAATGCACAAAAACTGGGACTTTTATCTATTCGAGAAATTCCTAATCCTGATTTCTATACAGGGCTTAGGTATCTTCCCGGCGCACAGGTAAATGTAGGAAGCCTGAGTTTCGCTTCCCTCAATACGAGGGGATTTGCTGATATGCAAAACTGGCGCTTTGTCCAATTATTGGATGGAGTAGACCTTATTGGACCTGGCCTGAACTACCCCGTAGGTAATGTTGTAGGGAGTTCAGAACTAGACCTTAGGGATATCGAATTGGTTCCTGGTCCAGGTTCAGCGCTTTACGGCCCCAATGTCTTTAATGGAGCGCTTGTGATGTCCACCAAAAATCCTTTTGATTATCAAGGATTGAGTGCTTCCGTAAAAGGAGGAGTTACAGTACAGGAAGCCGGAGGAACAAATCCATTTATTGAAGGTGCGGTGCGTTATGCCCAAAAAATTAATGATAAACTGGCCTTTAAGTTTAATATCGATTATCTCAAGGCAACTGACTGGACTGCCAATGATCAAAGCCATTATATCTCTATCGCTGATATACCCAACAGCGAGATTCTATTGTCGCGTCCCCGTACAGATCCAAACTATAATGCGGTAAATATGTACGGAGATGAAATTGTGGTTCCAGTTGATTTGGTTGGAAATGGAACCTTTACTCCCATTAACAGATCAGGAATTGCAGAGTCCGATATCGTAGATTACAATATTGACAACATTAAAGCGAGTGCAGCTTTACATTATAAACTCACAGATAAAGTAGAGGCAATTTATGGCTATCGATACACCTTTGCGGATGCTATCCTTCGCCATACAACAATTTACCCCCTAAGAAATATCAATCAGCAAATCCATAACCTGGAATTGCGATCGCCAAACTTTTATCTGAGAGGATATTACTCATTGGAAGATGCCAGAGATTCTTATCAAATGTTGGCAACGGGAGCATTTATTCAGGAAGGGCTAAAATCCAGTGCGGTTTGGTCCCAGGAATACGGGGCTGCCTACCGGGGAGAGATTTCAGGAGTACTAGCTGCTGATCATAGTGCTGCGAGAGAATTTGCAGACAGAGACATTGCAGGACCGGAAACTGCCCTTTTTCAGGAATTAAGACAATTGACCCTAAACAATCCTGATATCGCTACAGGAGGATCAAAATTTATTGATAAGTCAACCTTTTATCATATTGATGGTAATTATGACTTTAAAGATCAATTCCCATTGTTCAGCCTGCAGATTGGAGGGAGCTTCCGTAAATACAATCTGAATTCTGAAGGAAGTCTCTTTAATGATGGAGCTCTTGGATTCAATGCCAATATTCCAATCCCTGAATATGGTGCTTATGTGCAGGGAGCTCGTCAGTTTTGGGATAAAAGAATTACCCTTCGCGGCTCGGTTCGCTATGATAAGAATATCAATTTTGAAGGACGGACCACTCCCAGAGGTTCTTTGGTACTGAGCCTTGGTAAAAACAGAGGGCAGAACTTTAGATTTACTGCTCAGACGGGCTTCCGAAATCCAGCTTCTCAGGAAGCCTATATTGCCCTCAATCTTGGAGATGCAATTATATTGGGTGGTACCCGGGATAATTTAGAGAATTTCAATTTTGATATTGGGCAGGGTAATTTGGTAAATGGAGTAGATATCCATAACCAACTTCTGACTTTGGAATCCTTTCAAAGATTTCTCATCAATGGAGGAAATGATCCTTCTTTATTGGAACTTGCTGAGCTTGATTACTTGCAGCAGGAAAAAATCACCAACTATGAGTTTGGATATTCTGGCGCATTTGGGGATGCTGTGAAGGTCGATCTGAGCCTTTATCACAATCAGTATTTAAATTTTGTAACCAGAATCAGCACATATAGCTTGCTCGTTAATCGGGCTTTTGCGGTTTACTCCAATATACCTGAAACCATTCGCTCGACAGGGGGTACAGCAAATGTAGAAATTCGCTTGCCCAATGAATATCGATTCAGTGTAAATTATACACTCTCTACTTTTGATGCTGATTCAGCTATTGCAAACAATCCCGGTTATTTGGCGGGCTTTAATACACCCAGAAATAGATTTGGAGGAACATTGAGCAATCGCGATGTGTATCGTGGGTTAGGATTTAGCCTCCACTATCGTTGGAACGATGAGTACCTATGGGAATCTCCATTTGGTATAGGCCAAATTCCTTCCAGAAGTCAGATTGATGCTGCTGTCTTCCTGAGATTAGAAAAAATCAAATCCGTAGTCAAAATCGGAGGTACAAATATTTTAGGCAAAGAATACCTGACAGTCTATGGTGGCCCTCAAATAGGATCAACCTATTATCTGAGTTTCGTCGTCGATGACTTTGGATTCGGTAAAAAGTAATGATACTTCATGAATCGAGCGTGGGCGAGTTCGCTTGCTCACGCTTTTTTTATACCCGAATTTTGAACTTTCCTCCTTCACAATGAAATTTGCCGGATGATTGATGCCTTCTTTCGAGCCCTTAAGAAAATCCCGAGTGGAGAAGATTTTGAAAACCTTTATCGAGGTAATTCTAAAGCTTCCATCTTGAGGAGGCATAATCTCAGGGTTTATTTGGAGCGTATGAAGACTCTCAAGCCTAGAAGTCTTCTTTTGGGAGAAGCTCCTGGATATAGAGGATGTAAGCTTAGCGGGGTACCTTTTAGCTGTGAAGCGCTCCTATTTCAACCGGATAATCATCCTGTTTTTGGGGAAGCTTATGGATACCAATGCCTGTCAAAAGGAGAGCTTGAAAGAGAGCGCTCTGCCTTTATGGTTTGGGAGGAATTGAATAAATTTGGGGAAGTACCTTTGATCTGGAATATTTTTCCATTTCATCCTCATCTTAAAGAAAATCCGAAAAGCAATCGAGGGCCAAGGGTAGCAGAGATGAAAATAGGGCAGGCATTTATCAAAAGGCTGATAAAAATGTATCCGATTGAAAGAATTGCAGCTGTTGGGCGAAAAGCTTACTTTGGATTAGATGATATAAAGGACCTTTCAATTGAATACCAATACGTCCGCCATCCCTCTTATGGTGGCAAAGCAGACTTTGTGAAAGGCATAAAGGCTTTTATGGAAATCAGTCGCTAGCTGCTTTTACTTTTTCGTACAGCTTTAGCTCATCTCCAGGACTGTAGGAAGTACTTTGGTAGATGATGTTTCCTTCTCCGTCCAGTACAAAGGTGTGGGGAATATTGACCACATTGAGAGCTGTACGAAATTCACCTTCGGAATCCAGGTAGACTTCAAATGGCCAATCTCTTTTTTCTACCAACTGCTTAACACGAGGCAATTGCCTGCTTCGATCTATGGAGATTGCAATCAATTTCACCCCACTTTCTTCTTGCCAGTCTGAATATATTTCTTGAATGCTTTTTAATTCCTGGAGGCAGGGAGCGCACCAGGTCGCCCAGAAACTTAGGATGACGGGCTTGCCATTATTATTCAGCAGGTTTTCAGGAGCGGAATTGCCTTCGAAATCTTTAAGTATTTCTACCGGAAGCTCGCCACTATTTTGAGCAAAAGTCGGATGGAAATTGAAAACGGAGGAAATTAGTAGAATGAAAAGTATTTGTTTGTGCATATTTTTGAGTCTTATAGTATTAACGAATCCATAGGCCAAAGCGTTTACAGCTGCTTTTCCATTAGGATGCGATATTCTCCCAATTCTTCTTCCGGAAACAGACCAATGATATCAAATCCCCTCGAGATTGCAAAAATTTGCATTGCCTTGAGTTTGTTTCTTGTTTTGAATCGAATGCTGCTGTACCCCTGTTTCTTTGCCCAGGCTTCCTGATACTCAGCCATCCTTTTTGCGAGCTTTGCTCTTCGATAGTTTGGGAGAACTGCACCCATCCAGCTATAGAATGAACTGTCTTTATCTCGATCATACCCTACCTTAAACCCTACTCCTTTTCCTTCATACTCTGCGATTAAAATGAGGTGAGGCACGCCAGAAAGGCGCGCCTCATAAGTATCTTTTGGGTAAGGATTGATAAATTCTGGTATTTGTCTGCTTATTTTGACAACCTCATCTATGTTTCCTTGCCTGATCTTAAATTCCATAATTATTCTTCCGGGTACAGAATGAATTTACCAAAATTAGACCCATTAAAATATTTCTTTGCAGCCTTTTGCACATCTTCAGCGGTCAGAGCCTCTACTTTTTCATCCATTTTCAAAAGATATGAAGGCTCCCTTTTATTTCTAACAACTGCCGAAAGACCGCTCAACCAGAAACCATTCTTTTTCATATTGTTCTGGTTTTCCTTGCGCATGATTTCCTTGATCTTCTGCATGTTTTTCTCAGACGGACCATTTTCCTGGAGGTTTTTAACATCTGCCAGAGCTGTCGCGATCAAATCTTCTGCGGCTTTAGGATCACAGGTAAAGTTGACATTTACAGAGTACTGCTGACGAGGTCTGCGGCTTGCACCACCACCAACTCCAACCCCATAAACTCCGCCTTTATCTTCACGCATAGATTCACGCATCATGATACTGAGTACATCAATCGCAGCATCAAGGTGGAAGCTTTCTTGCTCTGTATATTCAAAATCACCGGTAAAAGCCAAGCGAACCTGAGATTGTGGCTCTTTTCCTTTACGGAATTCTTTTTCAACCACTCCTCTCATCTGCTCTCTTCCAACATCTTTAAATGTTTCCTTTCTTTTGATACGCGGAAGGCTGGCAATGTAGTTTTTGATCAGAGGCTTCATTTGCTCTAGCTCGAAATTACCTACAAAAACGAACGTAAAGTCTCCCGCATTTGCAAAGCGATCCTGATAAATGCGGTATGCATCTTCCAGGTCTACTTGATCTAACTTCTCTACCGTAGGGAAACCACTCCTTGGGTGATCATTGGTCATAATTTTATTCACTTCATTGCCAAAGTAAGACTGAGGACTAGATAGCATATTTCCTACAAAAGCTTTTTGCTGAGCCATCATAGCTTCAAAGGCAGTTGTATCTTTTCTTGGCTTGGTGAAGTATAGATGAATCATCTGGAACATGGTTTCCAAATCTTTTACGGAGCTGGAACCTGACATGCCTTCGGTAAGTTCTCCGATATAAGGCGAAACCCTTACTACCTTGTCAGACATGTATTTGCCCAACTGAAGTTCGTCATATTCACCTATTCCAGAACTGCTAATGATAGCATCTGCAAAAGAAGCAGACATGTATTCCTCATCGCTGTAAAGGGAATTTCCTCCCCAGCTAAAGGCATTCATAATGATTTCATCATCTTTGAAATTTGTAGACTTGAGGATAACCGTAGCGCCATTGGAAAGTTTCAATTTAGTGGCATCTACTTCATCCCAGCTACTTTCCATCATGATGCGACCAGGAGCTGGCTGTTCAGCTACCAAGGGAGCATCTGAAACTTCATCTTCATAAGCTTCCAACTCCTGAGCTTTGGCTTCTGTGATCGCAGCTCTGAGCGCTTCCTCTTCGGGAATTTCATTTCCTTCTTTTTTACTGGCCATGACTACCATTACCTGGTTATCATCTCTGAACATACTTTTAAAAACCTCATTTACTTCTTCCAAGCTAATTTGTGGTAGGAGGGCCTGATTGATCTTTAAGCTATTTCCAATTCCCATAACCGGTGAGCCAGTAAGGAAGTTCTGAACATAGGAATCGATCAGATTAGCTGATTCAGTTTTGTCTTTTTCTTTGAAGCCTTTTTCCAGACTTGCAAGGCGACTTTTCTTGGTTCTTTCCAGTTCCGTTTCTGTAAATCCGAATCGGGCAGCACGTTCCTGTTCTGTAACCATCGCTTTTACTCCCTTTATGAAACCACCAGGAGCGATAAGAGCGCCCATTTGCATGGCGTCCGTGCTACGTGCTCCAAAACTTCCATATCCTCCAAATGCGGCATTGAACGGGGCATCAGAGGTCTGGGTAAGCTCCGTAAGTCTGTTCTGCAACATACTTATGCCCAGGTTACGTGCAACGCTTTTGCGATAGGCATCCATGTCCTTAATGGTAACATGAGGATGCTTGGTCATAAGCTGAACTACATTAAATGGGAATTCTTCATCTGCTGCAATTACTACTTTGGTATCCTTATGATCTTCAAGTGGATAAACAACTCTATCACGAGCAGTTGATGGACTTTTAGGGATACGGCCAAATTTTTCCTTTATCTGAACTTCTACCTGATCCATATCGAAATCACCTACGGCTACAACAGCCATCAGGTCAGGGCGATACCAATCTTTGTAAAATTGAATGAGGGTTTCTGGTTTAAAGGATTCGATAATTTCGGTTTTTCCTATCGGAACTCTTTCCGGATAGCGAGACCCATAAAAAATGGCTGGAAGGGTTTTCTGTTGCATTCTTTCCTGAGCACCCAAGCGGGTTCTCCATTCTGAAATTACCACTCCTCTTTCTTTATCTATCTCTTCTGGGGAATTGGTAACGTTGTGTGCCCAATCTTCCAGAATTTGTAGTCCTTTGTCAAATTTTTCAGCATCATCTGTAGGAATTTTTAGCATGTACACCGTTTCATCAAAAGAAGTATACGCATTTAGGTGAGCACCAAATTTGGTTCCGATACTTTCCAGATAATCAACAAGATCACTCTTTGGGAAATTTTTAGTCCCATTGAAGCACATATGTTCCAGAAAATGAGCGAGCCCTTGTTGGTCATCATTTTCCTGTAGTGAGCCTGCATTTACTGCCAAACGAAGTTCAGCAAAGTTTTCTGGTTTTGAATTTTGACGAATATAATAAGTGAGTCCATTATCAAGTTTCCCTACACGAGTGTCAGGATCAAATGGGAGGGGTTCTCCTACAGTAATTGTTTCTTCGATGGTTGGAGCTACATCACTTCCTTGATTAGTAGTATTCGTGATTTCACTTAGAGTTGTGTTTTCTATTTTGGTACTTGCAGCATTTTTGGTCCCCGTACATCCATATAAACCGATGATTAGAGCCATTGCAAAGCCAAAACGGATTAATTTTTTAGCCATGTTTTTAAATTAAGTTTCTGGGAAATTATTTTTAGGGTAATTATACAAATCTAGGCAGAGCAACCGTAGCTCGCCATGTCAATAATCAGTAGGTACCATTTTCCTGCATCTTCGCCAAAATAATAGGCCATGCCGGATTGGGTTTCTACTACTTCAACTTTTACTAACTTTTCAATGTTTACAGCTTTATTGATTACTGCCGGGCCAAATTCTTCAAATTCTGCCTGACGTAAAGCTCTCATCAAGCCGCTGAGGTTGTTGTAATTATTTGCTGGTGCAATGAAGCATCCATCTTTATCGAAATAATTATCTCCTTCACAGGTGAAATTTGGAATGGCTTCTGCTTTCAGATCGGTATACATCTCTGTACCTTTTTCCAGCCAGGGTGCTTTTTTAAATATTTCCTCAAAGGAAGTTAAGTGATAAGGCACGCTGTAAGCTCCGGGCTGTCCGATCAGATAGAAGCCATAAGTAGGATGAATAAGGCCCTTTGAGCGAGAGAAATTACCATTTTTAAATTCTTCCAGCACCTGTTTTGCTAAACTTTGGCTAGCGGCAACTCCTGCAGGAGCACTTTCTTCTTCTCTAGGAGCCAGGCCACGAGTATTTTGGGCCTGTTTATCATCAGCCCCTGCATATGCAACGATCTGAAAATCTTTATTAAAACGCACCTTGTTTTTAAAGGAAGCATTTACCTGCTGTCCGTCATTGCTACGTTTATGGATAGTTTGTCCACTGAATACACTTTCGTAGCCATTTGAAGTAGGATTAATTCTGAGGGTGCTGGGATCAAAGGTAATATGTCTATCCTCCACAGTTTCAAATCCACTGCGAAGACTTTGAGCTACTTTATCACGGGAGATACTTCTACTCCCAAAAAATTGTTCGACCTCTGGGGCGAAATATTTATCTGCATCGAGCTTTTCAGCAGCGATATCAGTGTAGTAGTCAGAAAGAATATTGATGATCTTTTCCCTCGCAACTTGTTCTGGATTTTCCTGTACTGCGGGTGTTTCTTCTGCCATGCGGCTTTGAGGTGTCGTACCCGAAGTCGTACTTTCTCCTCCGCAGGACCATATTAAACAGCTACTGATCAGGAGGAAGGAAAGAGCCAGGTGTGAAATTTTCATACGATTATTGGAAAAAATATTGATTTACGAAGTTACTTTTTAGCTGATACTCTCACAAGGATGAAAAAAAATAAAACAAATTTGGACATATCAAGTTTGAATAGTATCTCATATTAGTTATATGTAATATGTAAGCCCGATTGTTGTGGGAAAGTATTTAATCAGAGACCTAGAAAGGCTTTCAAATATTAAAGCGCATACCTTGCGAGTTTGGGAGCAACGTTACGGAATTATCAGTCCGAAGCGATCTGCTACCAATATCCGTTATTATGACGATAAAGACCTTCAATTGGTTTTGAATATTTCATTTTTGAATCGAAATGGACATAAAATCTCCAAGATTTCAAAAATGGAGCCTGCTGAAATTTCTGAAAAAGTCAGAAAAATATCAGCTTCTAACCTTGAATTTCCAAACCAGGTAAATGCCCTCGTCATCGCTATGGTAAACCTGGATGAAGAGCGTTTTGAGAAGATTATCTCTACCAATACGCTTCAATTTGGGTTCGAGAATACCATGCTAAAGATCGTATATCCATTCCTTGCAAGGATAGGTATACTCTGGCAAACCGGAAGTATAAATCCGGCCCATGAGCATTTTATTACGTCTTTGATCCGTCAGAAATTGATTGTAGCGATTGACGGTCAGATTTCTCCTCCAAATCCTCAAGCCAAAAGATATGTACTCTTTTTACCTGAGGGTGAATTGCATGAAATGAGTCTGCTCTTTGCAGCATATCTCATCAAGTCCAGACATAATAAAGTAATTTATCTCGGACAAAATCTTCCTCTAAAGGACTTAGAATTAATCCTTGAACTGTACAAGCCTGATTATCTGGTATCTATCATTACGAGCTATCCTTCTGGAGACGACCTAAGTGGGTTTCTACAGAAAATGAAGGACATGTGTACCAATGAAGAGATCATTTTATCTGGGTACCAAGTAATTAATCAGCTGGATGTGGTCCCTGAAGGAATTACGGTATTCCAACAAATTGAATCACTTATAGAGTTTGTAGATACGAATTCTATCAAACCATTTGCCGGTTTTAGTGGAAATGGAATTGCAAATGGGAATGGAAACGGGAATGGCATAGGGAATGGATTAGGTTTGTAATATTTCTCTGTAAATCCTCTCTACATCTAGTTATTGAAAATTGGCAAATCGCCTTAGTCTGCTATTTTTGTGGCCTAACCCTAAATAGCAAGCAGGCGTGAACTCTATTCGATACATACTGACCCATGCTCCAGCCCGGGCTATTGCATCTCTTTTTCTTTGCAATGGATTCTTCTTTGGCAGCTGGGCGATCCGAATTCCGGAACTTAAGCAATTGTTTGAACTGGATGAAAGTGAATTGGGATTTACCCTTTTGGCTATTGCCATTGGGAGTCTTTGTATCATGCCCCTGATGGGAAATCTCAGTAAAAAGTATGGTGCTGGAAAAATCTCAATGGTGTTGACCTTCCTGTTTGGACTCATTTTACCCATTCCTCTTTCTCTGACAAACTATAGTCTGGTCCTACTGGTGCTATTCTTTATGGGGATTTGTATGGGGGGAATGGATATAGCTATGAATACAGCGGCTGCAGTTGTAGAAGAAAGGGAAGATGTTCGGATTATGTCTTCTTTCCATGGGTTCTGGAGTACCGGAATGATGTTAGGCTCTGCAATAGGAAGTCTTACAAAAGGAGCGGGTATTGCCTATACCCCCAATATGCTCGTAGTCGTCAGCTTTTTTCTTCTTGTCATTTTCCTGCAAAGATCTGTGCTTTTGCCCATTAGAGAAGAGAAAGGAAAAAAGGAGGAGCCTGCTTTCGCTTTGCCTGGAAAAAATCTACTAGTCCTTGCAATAGTGATTCTATTAGGATTTTTAGCGGAAGGAGCTATAGCTGATTGGAGTACATTGTATATGGAGGAAAGCCTGCATACAGATCCTAGCTATGCTGGCTGGGCGCTTTCAGCTTTCGGTTTGGCAATGGCTATTGGTAGGTTTATGGGAGATGATGTAACCAAGAAGATAGGCCCTATGAATATTCTGGTAGGAGGAAATCTCATGGTAGCTATTAGCATTGGAGGCTTGTTGTTAATTGCCAATTCATGGGTAGCTATTTTAGGTTTTGGCCTTGCTGGAATTGGTTTTGCTGCGATAGTACCGGTGATCTTTTCGGAGGCAGCAAAAACCCCCGGTATGAGTACCGGGGGAAATATGGCTGCTATCGGCAGTGTCGGATATTTCGGCTTCTTATTGGGGCCTCCTGTGATTGGATTTATCGCTGATTATCTCAGCCTACCTCAAGCACTAGGAATTTTAGCTCTCTCAACATTTCTCGCCGCACTCCTGGTAAAGGTAGCCTGGAAGCCTCCCAAAGTTGATTAACTATCTCAGGAATACAATTCCAAAGTTAAAGGTTTGACCTGCTCCTTCTCCTTTTGATAAAAAGAAATTGGTGTACAAGAGCTCCAGATTCAATTCTTTGGTTACCTGATATTTGGCGCCAACTCCTCCTTGAACAAAATAGCGGTTTAGGTTGAAAGATTCTCCGGTAGAATTGCCAGGTAGACCGGTAAATGCAGGTGAATATTGCAAGTTGACACTAACCGTTGATTTGGAAGTTGGGAAATAACTGAGGAATGCAGTAATCGGTACTCTAAAGAAGGCATCCTGACTGAAAGAAGGATTGCTGGTTTTAAATCTATAGAGTAAATCGACTTCCGTAAACAATTGGAAATTCCCAAAGAATTTGTCATAAAAGAGCTGGGTAAACCAGGTAGTCCTGTTATGCGCGAGGAACCTTGGTGTTTCCAAGTCATTATGAAGTGGGAAAAGCAGGGTAGTGGTCAAAGATAGATTGGGGATGTTTTTTGCCGGACGAAAACGGATCCTTGGTCCGATGGTTGCGAGAGTGGTTCTGGTAAACAATAAGCTCTCATCATTGCTGCTACCGAAAATTCGCAAGGGACTACTATCCGTTTCAGAGTCATATCTCACGGACTGCAAATTTGCTTCGAAACCTACGTTCCAGCGTGCATTCTTATCCAGGCCAGTAGTGAACTGGAAAATACCTGTATAGAAGGTTTGCCTTTCGCCCAAATCCACAAACTCACGGTTTCCATCTCTGAATCCTGTTTGAGAGTATAGGTTGTTAAATAATTTAGCTTCAATCTGCCCCTGACCAAGTAAAACAGAGGGGGTAAACTTCTGAATATTTGATTTAGGATCTGTTTCTCCGGTAGCAGAAGCTTGCTGATCATTGATACTCCAGTCGTAGGTATAAAAACTTTGCTTGCTGGAAGCGGGGATTTTATTTGTTCTATAGCCGTTGATATATTCGAGGATCGTTCCATTTTGTTGAAACTCTTTCCCATACCAATCAAAAATCTGAGAAAGCCCTACTGTCCCTTCCGCATCATTCACCCTGATAAAGTTGGGATCATTAAGGGCCGCTTTGGTTTGTTGTTCCAATTCAGCCTCCAGGCTCTCGGGCATATAGGCAAAATTGGTAATAGGTGGACATCCCAAGGCGCCACACACCAACACAAAGTGAAGTCTGCTATCTGGATGCTCTTTGAAAAGCCACTGTTTTTCCAGTTCATTTAAACTGACTTTCCTTCCTGCCACTACATAGGCCTTTTTATCGAAAAATAGGCTGATGTCCTGGGGGGAAGAAACCGGATAGGCATCAACCAAGCCTTTTACAACCAAGAGGTTGTAGGCATTGATGAAAAAAGCTTTTTGTTCGCTTGCTGATTTGGAAGTGAGATCATAACTCTCAACAGTTCTCACAAGGGCATTCAACATATTTGGTGAAGCCTTGAGATTGGCATAGTCGACTTTACCATTTACTACATGCTTGGCAAAGAATGCGTTTGCTTGTTTGAAGAAAAATTGATCCTGACTCTGTGAAAATCCCAGGATAGCTGGCAAGAGTAGGAGGGTGCTTACGAAAATACGGATTGTATACATGATTCTGTGATTGAACGAAATTAAGAATTTGCTCAAAACTAGAAGGGCTCAATAGGGCATAATGTTAGCTTCCTGACACATTTGCCGAAGTGACAGAAATGTTATAATTATTGATATTTATGTAATAATTCGGCTAAATCCCTCCAGAAAGCCTATTTTGAAGGAAAATAACGCTTTTGCTCATGCGTAGTCTACTCTTTTGCCTCCTCTTCCTCCTTTCTTTTTCGTCCGTATTTCCTCAATCAGAAAAAATAAATCTGATTTTTATCCTCGCAGATGACCTGGGATATGGTGATTTAGCTTCATATGGACATCCAATCATCCGAACACCCGCCCTCGATCAATTGGCCCGAGAAGGTATTAGTTTTACTCAGTTTTATAGTCCTTCTCCCTTATGCTCTCCTTCTCGAGCAGCTATGATGACGGGTAGGAATCCTTATAGAAGTGGGATTAAAAGTTGGATACCTCAGGGAGAAAATGTCTATTTACGAAAAGAAGAGTTAGGGCTGGGGAAAATTTTGAAATTGGCCGGCTATCAGACCTATGCAATTGGAAAGTGGCACCTGAATGGAGGACTGGATGATGCCAAACATCCAAAACCGGAGGATCATGGATTTGACCATTGGCTACTCAATCATGCCTTTGCCCTGCCAACTCATAAAGACCCTGACAACTTCTACAAAAACGGAGAAAAAATGGGGATTATCGAAGGCTACAGTGCTCAAATTGTAGTTGATGAAGCTATGGAAGTACTAGAGAAACGTGATCCTTCGAAACCTGTATTTCTTTATGTGCCTTTGAACGAGCCTCATACAGAAATCGCCAGTCCGGATAGATTTAATACACAATATGCTTCCTATACCAAAGGGGAAATCGATCTGGAAAACCTTACTGACAGAGGCCCGGGAGAATACTATGCAAATATCAGTCATCTTGATTTTCAGGTTGGTCGCTTACTTCAGAAACTTGATGAGTTAGGCATGAGAGAGAATAGTTTAGTTATTTTCACCAGCGACAATGGGCCAGTAACTACCCAATGGAGGCATTGGTGGGAGGTAAATATGTATGGAAGTACAGGAGGATTAAGAGGGCGTAAATCTGATTTATTTGAAGGAGGGATTCGGGTTCCCTGTATTATCCGTTATCCTGGGTATACTGCTGAGAATTATGTATCTGATATTCCCTGGCACGGATATGATCTGATGCCAAGTATTTGTAAAATTTTGGGTTTGGAAGTGCCCGAAGATCGACCCATTGATGGAGAGGATATGAGTATGTTGTGGAAAGGAGGATCAATCGAAAGGGAAAAGCCGATGTTTTGGCCCTTTGAAACCCGGCAGTTTGATGATCCGGAAGGCTATGCCTACGCTATTCGGGATGGCAACTGGAAATTGATCACTAACCTGGAATTGAGTAAAACGCTTCTATATGATTTGGAAAATGATCCCTATGAGGTAAGAGAATTAAGTACTCAGCACCCGGAAGTAGTTAAGCAGTTATTGGATGAAATTGCTGAAATGGTGGAAAGTATAGAATTTGATCCCTTGCGGCCGAAGGAAGACTAAATAGAAGCCCATTGCCGCTCTTCCCAAGTAGGAAGATCCAGGCTATAAATAACTAGATCAACTTTTTCTCCTTTTAAACTTCCTCCCCCCACATCAACTCCTTCCCATTTGAAGTTGAGTCTGGCTGGGATGCCCATACTTTTATTATTCCCCAGGGCAACTTTGATCAGGATTTTCTTGACAGACTGTTCACCAAAGAGATAGTCTACTACAGTTTCTACTGCCTTGGTCATAATGCCTTTGCCGACATACTCCTTGGATAGCCAGTAGCCGATAGCAATCTCTCTTTTATGTGCCTTGCCGTCATTGAAATCGATCATGCCAACAATGACATCTTCATAACAAATCACATATACCCAGCGACCTTCATAGATGTTTTTGTACCGAGCTCGTTTGACAAAATCCCTCACATGCTCGACGGTCTCCAACCTGTTTAACCAGGGGAGAAAGCTATCGAGGTGCTCACGATTGTCAACGAGTAGTTGATGGACATACTCTACATCATCCAAATAGATGCCTCGTAGATAAATTTTCTTATCTACTTGCAGCTCTGGAGTGAATGGATTGAAAACCGGTACAAGGGCATCCTTGAGGAGTTTCATGGAAGGAATCGCCTTGTTCAGAGCCTCCGAAAGTGGTGGATGTTTTTGTTCTTCCATATCCTGTATTCAATATACTAAAGAGTCCTCGAAATATGAGCCTCCTTGCATGAATAGTAAGTTTATCCCAATGTTTGAACTACTTCCCCCGATAAATGGATAGGTGGGTGTAAATAAATCTGTCAGAATGTGATTTAATAAGTCCTTTTTATTGCGAAGTCCTGTTTAATTTGCAACATGAAAATCCTCTGTGTTCATAGTTTTGCGGTTCATGGTACAGCTAGTATGAAAGCCATGATGAGTATATTGGGAACTCGCATCCTTCCGGTTCCTAGTTTGTATCTAAGTGGGCTAACCAACATAGCCGGATTTGTAAAAACCGAACTCGCTTTCGAAGAATTATTTTTTAGTAGTCTGGACATTGCAAAGCGGAGGAAGGAAAAAATCATTTTATATGTAGGTTATCTGGGTAATTCTCAACAAAGCGAAGTAATTCTACAGGGACTTGAGGAGTATGAAGAAATAATTGAACATGTGTTTGTCGATCCGGTTTCAGGAGATCATGGAAAACTCTATGTACCGCAGGACGTGTTGGAAACCTGGCCCAGACTACTTGAAAAAGCTGATTGGGCCTTTCCAAATTATACAGAGTTGTGCCTGTTAACTGGAAAGACTGAAGGAGAATTGCTTTCTTCGCAGGAGGCACTAAGCGCTTTTCAGGAACGATTTCCCAATTTATCCTTTGTTGCAACCAGTCTTCCTGCTGAAAATCAAATCAAGCTGGGTTTGATTCACGAGGAGGATATGATGCTTTTTCAGCATAAAAGAGTGGATGCTCACTATGGGGGAACGGGAGATGTATTTGCAGCCTTTTTCCTTTTTTTCGCTTTCCTTAAAAAAATGCCACATGGAAACGCAATGGAAAAAGCGGCAATGGAGACACTCAGGATCATTGAACGCTCCCAAGCGGTTCAAAGTCCTGATCTACTGATCTTTCCAGAAGTGTAAATCTGGAATCTTCTTCGTATTTTGCTCAGGCAATTTGAGAGACTATGGCAAAGAGAAACAAAGGACTGGGTAAAGGACTGGGAGCTATACTTCCTACGGATCTCCCTTCGGATAAACCGGAAGTATCGCCTGCAGGGGTCAATGAAATTTCCCTGGCAAATATTGAAATAAATCCTTTCCAGCCGAGAAATGATTTTGATACTTCAAAACTGAACGATCTGGCCGATTCGATCAAATTGCATGGCATTATCCAGCCTCTTACCGTCCGTAAACTTTCTGCAAATAAATATCAGCTAATTGCCGGTGAGCGGAGAATGAGAGCCGCGAAAATTGCCGGTGTAAAAGAAGTTCCAGCATATATCCGAACGGCAGATGATGAGCAGATGCTGGAAATGGCTCTGATTGAAAATATCCAGCGTGAAGACCTCAATCCCATCGAGATTGCCCTTTCCTACCAACGCATGATTTCTGAATTGGGATTGAAGCAGGAAGAGCTAGGCGAAAAAGTTGGTAAGAACAGGACTTCTGTTTCCAATTATCTAAGATTACTAAAGCTTCCGGCTGAGATTGAGAAGGCGCTAAAAGAAAAGAAGATCAGCTTTGGACATGGCCGAACCCTCATCACAGTCGATAGCCAGACCATGCAGCTGCGTATTTTTGAGGATATTATCAGCAAGGGACTTTCTGTTCGTCAAACAGAAGATTTGGTACGAAAACTTGCGGCTCCTAAAGAAAAGAAGAAAGGCGAAAAGGAAGCTGATCCCAACCGCATCCATTTGGATCATTTGGAACGTAAACTGGAAGAGAAGTTTGGGAATAAAGTAAGCCTGATCCAAAAGAAAGACGGGAAGGGTGAAATCAAGCTTAATTTCAGCAGCAATGATGATCTTCAGCGTATCTTGGAACTGCTGGATATATAAGTTTGTCTGATTCTTCGGTAATTAATCCAAATTTTTATCAAATTTGCTCTACCTTACAACCTTTTAATTGTTTGGAATACACTCTTTGGTATAAATAAGAGATCCATAGCAAATCTTTTCTTACATAGCGCTTTTCAATTGCTCAGGAAATCCCTCCTGATTCTTATTCCATTTCTTTTTGCCCTGGAATTACCTGCACAGGAGATCAACAAATTGGAAATTCGAATCCCCAGGGAAATCCCTCAAATCCTGTATAAGACTAAATATCCTGTTAAACCTATTCCCCTGGAAATTGAATATCTCGGAGATAAGTCGAAAAAGCCAGAAGATAAATTTTTCAATAAGAGTGCCTCTGCCATAAAAGACAACTTGCCTGAGATCAAGGAAGTCAATGAAAAGTATCGACTGACTATCAAAATCCCCTGGAGGGAAAACGATGTGAATATTCCTTATCCCAAAGGATTTACCAAGCAACCTAATCCGCCTCCTTATGATCCTGCAGTAGCCTGGCAAAGGAGTGCGATTTTTCCGGGTTGGGGACAGGCCTATAATCAGTCTTACTGGAAGATTCCCATTTTCTATGCAGGTTATGGAGGCTTTGTCTGGTGGATCAATTTTAATAATGTAAGGTACCGACGTTTTGGTACGGCCTATCTGTTGGCGATTGATGGGATCGAAGGGAATGAGGATTCGGAATTGAGTGCCCGTTTTGATGCGGAAGGTTTGAGAACTCAGCGTAATCAATACAGGAGTCGCAGGGACAATGCCTACCTTCTCCTTGCTGGTTGGCACGTAGTTCAGATAGCGGAGGCTTATGTGCATGCCCACCTAAGAGGCTTTGATGTGTCTGAGGACCTGAGTATGAAAGTCCTTCCTGATATGCTTCAGCTCAATACAGGTTTAGGTGGGACAGTTTTTTATCCTGGCCTATCCTTCCAATTCAAATTCTAGGAAGTACTTCTAAAATTGTTTTATTTTTGCCCTCCTTCAAGAGGAAGGCAGAAACAAATAATAAGTATATGAAACTGGCATTATTGGGATATGGGAAAATGGGCAAGGCCATAGAAGTTGAAGCTCAGGATAGGAGACATGAAATCGTAGCAAGAATCGATAAAGACAATATGGATGAGCTGGATAGATTGACCCCAGAAGAGGTGGATGCAATCATTGAGTTTACCCATCCGGATGCATTTTTTCCTAACCTCCAGAAAGTGCTCAAACTGAGTATTCCCTTTATTACGGGTACTACAGGTTGGTACGAAAGATTAGGAGAGGTGGAAAGTATGACAAATGAAGCAGGAGCCAGCGTTATGTATAGTTCTAATTTTTCTGTAGGGGTGAATGTCCTTTTTCTGCTAAATCAAAAGCTGGCAGACCTGATGAATCAATATCCAGAATACGATGTGTTTATTGAGGAACAGCACCATCGCTATAAGGCTGATGCTCCGAGTGGAACGGCTGTGAGCCTCAGTAAGCAAGTATTAGATGGATTGGATAGAAAGAGTCATATTGCTACCGATGCTCTCTTAAATCGCTCCCCTGAAGCGGATGAGCTATCTGTAGGCTATATTCGTGCAGGGGAAATTATTGGTAGGCATAAGGTGTCCTACACTTCTGCAATCGATGAAATCAGCATAGAGCATAAAGCACACAACCGCAGAGGATTTGCGCTGGGAGCGGTTATTGCAGCGGAATGGATGCAGGGGAAGAAAGGCTTTTTTAGCTTTACTGATCTGTTTAAATAAAGCGGGGAGAGGGGATTTGAAGTACAAGGAACAAGGAACAAGGAACAAAAAAGTAAAAAGGGAATAGATAAGTACTTCCTCAATCTCCATTCCTTGTTCTGTATTCTTCAATCTATTTTCCTTTTATTTCACAAGCACTTCAAACTCCACTCGACGGTTTTTCTTCCTGCCTGCTTCAGACTTATTCGAAGCAATGGGGCGATACATACCGTATCCTTTTACTTTGAGACGATTGGAATTGATTCCCTGATCTACCAGATAATCTTTTACTGCCAGAGCCCTTCGATTTGAGAGCTCGACTTTCTTGGCTTTATTTCCGGTATTGTCAGTATGCCCACTTACCTGAATGACTACCCGGGGATTGAGCGTCAGGAAGTCGACTACCCGCTCTAATTCGGGATAGGAACTGGGCAGTAGATCCCATTTTCCTGTATTGAAATTGATATTTTTCAGGATCAGTGAGCTCCCAATCTGAATGGGTTCCAGCTTAATATCCCGGTTGATCATGGTTTTGTCAATAATAGTATCCATGCTCACATCCTGACCGTAGAAGAGATACCCTTTGCTTTGAACATTGATACTTACAAGGCCATAAGAGGGGAGGAGGGTATAAAATTTACCGCTATCTATATCGGAAAAGGTAGAATTGAGAGAATCCAGCGTTCTGGTATTGCTGAGGATGATTTCAGATTCCAGCCCTTGCCCATTGTGTACATCAGTTACGGTTCCAGTTAGAACTGGAGGAGTTTTGTAAGGCCGTACCTTCATACCTTTTTGAGGATCACCGAAATTGACTACCCACATATCATACATGCCTTTATGCCCGGCCTGTAAATTGTCTGCAGGAGAAAACTGGGAAAATCCGACTCCCAGATAGCCGCCAACGCTCAATTCCATGATATCTACAAGAGCATCTTTTCCTCCATATCCAATAGTCCTTGACCAGAGGGGCTCGCCATTTCTATCTAGTTTGGCAAACCATCCATCATAGTAACCGGAATTTCGAGGGATATCTCCCATATGAGATCGAGTAATCCCACAAAGCAGATAATTTCCGTCCAGGCCTTCGCGAATGGTATTGGCTCCATCTGATTTAGGCCCACCATAAGTTCTGCTCCAGAGTATTGCTCCAGCAGGATTTAGTTTAAATAGCCAACAGTCTCCCTTCCCAGCCTGATTTAGCATAATGCCGGTTTTTGAAAAACTGGTACCTGATATCACAATATTCCCATCAGAATCCACCATGCTACCGTGCAAGTCGTCATTATCTTCCCCGCCAATATTCATCTGCCAGGTAATCTCTCCCTGATAATCAATTTTAAATAACCAAGCGTCCTTTTTGCCCAGATTTCCTGCCACTTGAAAATCTCGGGAATCTGAAGAATTCAGGATTAAAAATTCTTCTTCTCCCAATTGATGGATTCGACTGACCTTTTCATTTCCACTTCCTCCATAATGTTTCTCCCAAAGTATACGCCCCTGGCTGGTCAATTTAGCAACCCAGCTATCAAGTCCTCCATGGTGCTGAGATTGCATATCTCCATTTACTGAACTGGACTCTCCACCCAGTAGATATCCTCCATCAGGCAACTGAATTACAGCTGTACCTCGATCATCCCCGGAGCCTCCAAAAGTTTTGCTCCACATTATTTTGCCCCTGATATCCAATTTAGCAATCCAGACGTCATTACCACCTTTATTATTACCAATGTCTCCATCTGAAGAATTTGAAGAACCGACAAGCAGATATCCACCGTCTTTGGTTTCAATAAATTCCTCCAAATTTTCTTCTCCTGAACCTCCAATTATACTCTTCCAGAAAAAATTTCCCTGTGTGGCAAATCTGGCGACAAAAACATCTGCATTGTCGCTATGGTTGGCATCTACATGTCCATCCTGAGACAGGACTTTCCCCGCAACGATAAGGGACCCATCTGGACGGCATAGAATCCTTTGGCCTGCATCATAATGGGTGCCCCCAAAATACTTTTGCCAGAAGGCAATTTGACCACTAAGAAAAGAGGGGAATAATAAAGTAGTAGTAAGAAAGATTAAGATAATCCGCATACTCAGATCAGGCTTTTTGTAAATTCACGTACAAAGAGGTCTCGGGTTAAAGGATAGCTATCTGCAGCTACCTTCATCCACTCCTCTTTACTCATCCATTTTACATCTTCTATGTCCTCTTCGGTTTCAGGCGTAAGTTTCTGATCAGAGGAAGCATACATTTTATACCAAAACGTGGTCTTCATAATCCACCTTTTTTTCTTCTTGAAAGTATGGAAAGTCTCTGGCATTTGCTCCCTCAATTCGACCTCTTTTAGCCCTGTCTCTTCCAAAACCTCTCTTTCAGCGGCTGCTTCAATAGGTTCCTGCCATTCTACATGACCTTTGGGAAGGGTCCATTTCTTTCTGTTGTAAATCATGAGGTATTCGTCCCGTTCATTTTGGACAAGTCC
Organism: Bacteroidota bacterium; assembly: GCA_039819665.1. Classification (GTDB taxonomy): domain Bacteria; phylum Bacteroidota; class Bacteroidia; order J057; family J057; genus JAWPMV01. Next base: position 13,325 of record JBCBRM010000047.1, on the reverse strand, counting down.
TCCTGCCGCATCGACCGATTTAAATAGTTCCTTGAAGTCTTCCCAAAAACTTTCCTGCTGTTCCTTACTTTTAAAGACAAAGGAAATGTTTAATTCCATATCCCTCCACACCTTATTTTTTTGAATTTCAAAAACGTGTTGGATGAATTCTTCAGAATACTCTCCTTTTACATAGAGTTTTTGGTCGTTAAATTCTGTTCCTTTAAACAAAATTCCCATCAGATCTTCCAGACTGATCAATTCAAAATTATAATTGCGCTGGCTCTCTGGGTTGAGAAATTCAATAGAGAGATTTAATGCAAATATTTTCATAGTTTTGCTCGCTAATCATCAATATTTAGTCGTGGAAAGTAGCAAAATAGCAGAGTATTTACTTAAAATCAAAGCTGTGAGGCTGAGTGTAAACGAGCCTTTCACCTGGAGCTCCGGATGGAAGTCACCTATTTACTGTGACAATCGATTGAGTCTTTCCTTCCCCGAAGTGAGAAATTTCATTAAGTCCTCCTTTGTAAAGATGGTCCGTGAGAAATTCCCAGAAGCTGAAGCCATTGCAGGGGTTGCTACAGGAGCTATTGCTTTAGGGGCTTTGGTCGCAGATGAAATGGACCTACCTATGGTATATGTTCGCTCAAAGGCAAAGGGCCATGGTATGCAGAATTTGGTAGAGGGTCAGGTAACTGAAGGAGGGAAATATGTGGTGATTGAAGATTTGATTTCTACCGGGGGCAGTAGTGTCAAAGCAGTGCATGCGCTTAAAGAAAGTGGAGCTGAAGTTTTAGGTACAATTGCGATCTTTAGTTATGGATTTCCGCAGGCTACTCAGCTTTTTAAAAGTACCGGAAGCCCGTACTACTCCCTGACAAATATGGCCGAATTGTTGCAAAAAGCCGAGGACTTTGACTATCTTAAGCCCGAAGAACAAGCCACAATTCTTGAGTGGCAAAAAGACCCTGAGCAATGGCGGAAAACAATTTCCTAGACACCATCAAGTCGAGCAGCTTCCAGGAGTATATCATTGAAGTACGCGGATATGCCAATGAGATTACTGTAGAAGTAGATGCCACGAAGATCGTAGAAGTGCTAAGAGTACTAAAAGATCAATTCGGATTTAATTTCCTTTCTGATATTACAGGTAGTGATTACTATACAGATGAGAAGCGATTTGAAGTTTCTTATAATCTGGTAAATATTGAAGGACGTCGACGTATGCGTGTTTCCTGCCGGGTGGAAGAAGATGATCCCAGCCTGGATACAGCTACGGGATTATGGGAGTCTGCGGATTGGTACGAAAGGGAGGTTTGGGATATGATGGGGATCAAGTTCAATGATCATCCAGATATGCGTCGTATGTTCATGCCGGAAGATTATCAATGGCACCCTTTGAGGAAAGAATTCCCATTGCTGGGAATTCCCGGATCCATTCCATTACCGGAGAAAGATCCTCCCAAAGAATATAAATAATCTAATTTTTTACACTTAATGTATTGTCGTCCATGTGCAGGTCCAGCATCATGGATTTCTGTCCATGCCCTACCATCAGAGCTTGATGCTCACTGATTGGCTGGAATTCGTAGATGGAATTTTTTGCTGCTGATAAACGGCGATCTACTTCCAGAGATTCATTCAGGAATAATACATCTCCATAATAGTTCAGTCCAACCCAGCCCCCTCCTAATCGCTTAATACTCCATATACATCCGTATCCATCTAGTTTTTCCTGAGGTCCACCTAGCATACCGATAATACCGTGTTGAGAATATTTAGAGGAAGCAGTACCACTGTAAAAGATACTTCCACCTGCTTCTTCCAGATGGTGAACCAGACCCGGAACTATGCTATGTTTTTCGAATTCCAGCTCCAGTTCTGAAGCTTTTAAGATTTTGGTACTTCTACCGGTAAAACTGGCAGCGTAAATATTTCCATCGGCATATTCGAGGGACCAGACAAAACTCAAAGAATTTTTCTGATGAATATTGAGTTCTTCAAAAAACTCAAGATCGATACTGGCGATGAAACCCAAGGGAACCGTCTTGATGCCTTTGGCAATTTTCTGGTGTCCTCCGGAAACCATTAGGCGATTTTGGTCCGGCAATAAGAGCAGGTCGTAAAAGCAGCGTTTCTCGAAATTGTCGGGAACTACGGCTTTTAGCCATTTTTTGCTGCGCAGGTCATAACTAAACAGGCCGCCATGATTGGTGCCTACAAAAACCTTTTCATCATTGGAAACGATGCGCAGGATATCCAGATCTGGCTCTGGAAAAGGAATACGAGTAATATTCCCATCATCGTCGATTTCGTTGAGTAGTCCATTCTCTCCGGCCATCCAGAATCGGCCTGGAGCTATCTCTGAGATGTCATAATAGCTGCTGTCTGCATGATACTCACTTTGGATCATGCGTATTCCCTGGGCTTTAAGGATACCTTGAGAGACTAAGAGTAGGAGCAAGACAGCTGTGTTTCTAAGTACAAATGCTTTCATAATACGGGTTTTTTACAAAGGCTTATGCATGAAATACAAGCATTTCCGTATTATAGTTGCAGCACATGAGAAATTGCTTAATAAGCGTGATGAATGTGTTAGCAAGCGAGTAGGGGGAGAAGAGGTGTTCTTGAGTTCATGCGCATACGAAGTCTGAATCCGATAATCACCAGAACACGAGAACACCTCTTTATTCTTTTAGCACAAACCTCACCTTGGCGATGGTATGATTGAATTGCATCTCCTGGCAAATGCCATTTTTGTAAATGAGGGTATTGTGGCTACCATTTGGGGGTTGGAGCAGGTATTTACCATTTCCTTGATCCACCACCTGGAGCCAAGTACCCCAGCGTTCGGAGAATATCTTTTTGCGGCCTTTTGGAGGTTTGAAGTAGGTGTTGAGGACACAGTAATCAATGGAAGAAATTTGGAGGCTTTCTTTATCGCCATCTACATCCGAATTGAAATGCGTGCCTTCTCTTTTTCCTTTTACCTCTGTCCGTAACTTTCCATCTCGGGTGACCTGAACCAGAGAGCGTCGAAGATCACCATTTTTGAAATCCGCTTCATAATAGAAGCGCAATTTCCAATTCAAAAGAAAACGAACATTCAGTTGAGCATCAGAACGAAAGAAAACCTGATCCCCTTTAACCTCACGCTTAACGATCATATCTCCAATGTAATCATCGCCTTTATACCCTTTATAAATCAGGGTTTGGGCTTTGACTTCGGGAAGAGTTAATAAGAAAAACAGGCAAATACAAGAAACAAGAATAGTTCGCATAGGTGTTTTTCTTAAAAACGAAGGATGCTATACAATTAGCTTATGAAACTGGAGTTTTTTCTTCAGCTACCTCCTGACTTTCCCAATTATAGGCTTCCTCATGGACCTTTTTTGTAAGCTTTCGATACTTAATGGTAGAGCCGGGCCAGAGCGTAGTATTTTTTCCTTTAGAGGTCTGATACCAACTCACACAACCTCCACTTTGCCAAACCGTATCCTCCAGTTTTTCCTGGATGTCCTTATTGTGTTCCTGCTGGACATCAACTTTAACATCCAGATAAGGAAGGTTCTTTTCTTTTAATAGTTCCAGGTAATCCATGACATAATTCACCTGAGATTCTATCATGTGTACTACGGAATTATGTCCAAGGCCTGTATTGGGACCTAGTAGGAAGAAGAGATTGGGAAATCCACTAACAGAAAGTCCATAATAAGCCTCCGGGCCATCTTTTTCCCAGGATTTAATCAGATCTTTCTGCCCTTTCCCATAAATTTTCATATCCAGCATGATCTCGGACGCAATGAAACCTGTAGCCATTACGATTGCATCTACTTCGTATTCACGCCCTTGATTATCTACAATACTATTCTCCTTTAGCTCTTCGGCAGTCGCTTCAATCAAATCCACATGATCCAACTGTAAAGCTGGATAGTAATCAGAAGAAACAAGCACCCGCTTACAGCCCAATCTGTATTTGGGAGTAGTTTTCGCTCGTAATACCGGATCTTTTATGCTCTTTTTTCGAAAGGCATTTGCTCCAAAGGTCGCAAGGGTATTCATGAAAGAAGTTTTGAGAAAACCACTGACACTTGACTCTAGCCTCCAATACAGCAGGGTACGTTTGAGATTCAGAAATCCGGGGATGTATTTATTCATCCACTTTTCAAAGGCAAAAAATCGCCTATCAGGTCGCGGAAGTATCCAGGGAGCACTACGCTGAAAAACATACAGCTGCGAAGCATCTTTGGCAAGCTCAGGAATAGCTTGAATTGAACTGGCACCTGTACCTACTACTGCAATCCGCTTGCTTTTTGGATCGAAATTATCGTCCCATTCTGCTGTATGAAATAATTCTCCTTTGTAATTGGCTTCTCCTTTCAGGTGGAGAAAATTAGGGCGGCTCAAGGGGCCCGTTGCGGAAACAACGACCTTGGCCTCACAAGCAAAACCATCCAGGGTTTTGAGGTGCCAAATCCCTTCTTTTTCGTCAAATTTCAGTTCACTAACCTCGCTATTGTAGCGGAGGTATTCATCCATCTTGAAATCTTGGGTAGTCTTTTTCAGGTAGGCTAAAATTTCTCCCTGCCGAGCGTATTTTCGGCTCCATTCGGGATTTTGTGCAAAGGAAAATGAATAGAGATTGGCCGGTACATCGCAAGCGCAACCAGGATAACGATTTTCTCGCCAGGTGCCTCCAACTTCCGAAGCTTTTTCAAATATTATAAAGGAATTGTAGCCGGCTTTCTTCAATCTTATTCCCATTCCCAATCCCCCAAATCCAGCGCCTATAACGGCAACTTCATATCGCATATCGAGTAGTTTTTCTCTGAATTTACACAATATCAGAGCAAAGAGAAAGGAAGATTGGGCGCTGTTTTTATACCTTCTAAAAGAACGACTGTATAGAAATGATTTTCAGCCACTTTATAAGGGTGAGTTGACTCAGATTTTTGCTCGTCTTTTCCTTCTATATATCGCAAAAAACAACAATAGGATGAGCAAAAGAACTATTCCATAGACATAGGTTGGAAAAGGATTTTCGATGGCTTCCATATTTCCAACCGGAATGGGGGCAGCCCAGAAAAAAGGATGAGCGTGGTAATTATCCTGAGCTTCGAGGAAACTTAATTTGGCTTTTTGAAGGGCAACATCTTTGACCTCACCTTCAGCTATATTTTGGTAAAATCTCTGCATAAGTTCAGCGGTCTTCTGGTCATTTACACTCCAAAGCGTTGTGATGATGCTCTGGGCTCCCGCATAGGAAAAGGCCCTTGAAAGACTTGCAATTCCTTCACCTGCTTTCAATTCACCCAATCCGGTTTCACAGGCGCTCAAAACAACCATTTCTGCTGGTATGTTCATGGTATAGAGATCATTCACAAAAAGGAAATCTTCTTGCTCAGATGCTCCAGGAGACATAGCCAGGTAGGAAAAATCCGAATTTGAAGTATTCAGTTTTCCATGGGTTGCGAAATGAATGATGTTGTACTGACTCACAAAAGATTTAAAATTCTCTGTTGTAGCCTCCTTCCCCAATAAAGAACGTCCTCCCATAATCTGCCTGATCTGGTCAACTTCTTTTTTATTGTAAAAAAGAGGACCGAGGCCTTCTCTTCGGGCAGACTCTACATCGGCATATGCCATTTGCTTGTCTTCAAATTCCGGGGCTATTGCCAGTACTTCATTGCCTGCAAAGTTCTGCCTTTTTAGCTCCTTCATTTCCTTGAGTAAAGTGGCAGAATAAGAATAGGAAATACTACTCTCTCGAATCAAATAGGGGAGTGCTTTGAATCCGGTGTCATCAGATGTTTCCTTTGTCAATAAGACATCAAAGGGTAAGTATCCAATAGACTTGTGAGGGACGATGACAAGTCTTTCGGGAAAATCTTTACCCAAAATTGGAGCCAATAATTTCTGGTATAGTTGGTGTGCCTGTTGCCGGTAGGTTTGACTACTTAATAGGAAGCCTTCTTCATCTTGTTCCTGTCCTATGAAATAGGTATAAAGATTGGAACGGAAATCAGCGATCATACTATCCAGTCCTTGTGGACTTGACAGCTTATGGAAGCTTTTTTTTCCTGGCCCTACATAAACCGCAAAAAGAGAACTATCTCCCACAAAGTATTCACACCAGTTTGTATTTGCTGCGAGTAAGCCATTTTGAAGGCTGGTAATATCGCTCACCTGGGTGTTGTATTTCAATTTGTGGTAAAGGGGATAGTTTTCTTCGAAAATAACCATCAGGGAATCATAGGATTGCTTTCTCCTGAAAAATATGCCTTCAAACTCCTGACTTATCAAGCTATCAGAGCTGTTGGCCATGAGGGTTTCATAAAAATTCATTTCCTGGCTTAGGCTGTCTTCTAGATCCAGGAGCTCATCTGAAATCCCCGCGTATTGCTGCCCTTTATTTTGAAGGACATTGGCCAGAAGCAATAAGGATTTATTCTTCCCCATCAACTCAAAAGCCCGATCTATATAGGAAGGATCATTTTCCTTTTTGTACAGTTCATAGGCCAAATTCATACTTCTTTCAAAGTAATCACTGGAACCTTGCTGCCAGTATAATTTTGAGTTTTCTGCTTTGTAGCTACTTCTGAGATGATCGAGTAATTCGATGGCTTTGAAGTTCTGATTGAGGGCCTGTTCTAAATAGCGACTTTCATTTCCATTTGCTCGCCCCTTTTTCTCATAAATATTGGCTTTTTCTCTTAAAGCACGCATACGATTGGCCGGATCGAGAAAATCATCAACTACTGGATTTGTTGTGGGGTCCATGGAATCAAACTCCTTACTACCAGCGATCAGACCCATTTGCATAAACTCAAGGCTTTTGTCGTATTCGCCTTTTAGCTGGTAGGCATAGGAGATGTTCTCATAGGTTTGCGAAAGCATGGGGTTTCTTTCCCCATGTACTTCTTTTGCGACTTCCAGGGATTTCAGGTACATCTCTAGCGATTTTTCATCTTCTCCCATGCGTTGGTATGCTGCAGCGAGGTTATTGTAGCTGAAGATCAAATCTGGATGGGCACCTTCGTAGATTTCCTGTTTAATTTCTCTTTCCTTATCGAAATAGGTTAAAGCTGTCTGAAAGTCTCCCTGCACAGCATAAATGATTCCTACATTCATGGTCAGATAAGCCGCTTTTAAAGATCTTTCGCCTAGTTTTTTCTGATAAATTCCTAAGGAGCTTTGGTAGTTTTTCAGGGCACGCTCAAAATCTCCCAGATAAAAAAGTGCATTTCCCAGATTGTTATAAGAAGCTGCTATACCCAATGAGTTCTCCATCCCCAGTTTCCTGTAAACGCGAATAGATGCCTCTTGCAATTCTTTAGACTTACCAAAATCCCCACTCTTCTCATAATGAACTCCTAGCTCATTGTAGTCAACCGCAACTCTTTCACTCATTTCTCCGAAAGCTTGCTGATCCAAAGCAAGGGCCTCCTCATAAAATTTCTGTGCTTGTGGTAGGTCTCCCAGCAGCCGATTTGTTCTGCCCAAAGCAATTAATTGTTGGCTGATCTGAAGGGTATCTGGAGGAGAGGCCTTTAAGCTAAGGTCTCTGGCTTTTTTATAGGCTTCCCTTGCTTTGCTATAAAGGCCAATATTCTCGTAGTATGACCCCTGGAGATTTTGGGTTTGTGTAAAAAGCATTGTTTCCTTTAGCTCGTATTTTTCTGCAATCGCAATGGCAGAATCCAGGTAAATACTTTGCTGTTTAAATTGACTTAAAGTGCCGCAATTTTGGGCAAAGAGATTTAGAGCTTTGAGGTAGGAAGGATTGTCCTGATTTTCTTTTAGTGTATAGAGTATACCCCTCAAAAATTCCTGCGAAAGATTATAATCTCCATCTTCTATCATTTCCTCTGCTCGGGCCATTTGCTGCTCCAGCTTCCTTTCTTTATCCTCTTGAGAAAAACCCGAAAAAAAAGAAAGGAGCAATAGAAAATTGCATAGGAGGAACGGGAGGATATTTAGCTCAAGACGTTTCATGCCAAATAGCAGCACATTCACATTGTCAATTAAAAGATAGCATTTTAGCTGCTTTTAAGTTAAATAAGAATTCAGTAAAGCACTACTCTTTCCGAATCGGAAATATTGTTTTTTTACCGAGATCTGAACAAACAACCCAGTATGAGCCAGAAGGTATACCCGAAAGTTTCAATTTAGCCCCACTAAGTAATTCGGCTTGTTGAAAACGCTTTTTAAAAAAGATCTGACCGGATGCATTTATTATGAATACCTTTTTATCGGTTTCATTTTCTGAATGGTATTCAAGGGTGATTTCGTTTTGAGCAGGGACAGGGTAAACTTTAGAAAGAGATTCCTTAGCTGGTCCAAGCTGTCCTCGGCGAATTGCTTCAAGTATCGTAGGGTCAATGGGCTGTTCAAATCCTTTAGTAAGGATAGGTAAGGTATTCTGATCCGTTCCAATAATTGGTTCACCTATGGTAAAGGAAAAATAATAAGGTGCACTTGTTGTGTTTCCTCCTACACTTGAAAATACCTTTCGATCAAAACTTTGAGCCTCCAAAGTAAGCAACTGAATGAAAAGGAGAACAAAAGCCCAAAGTCCTTTATTTCCTATAATTTTATCTACAAACATTGCTGTCATCTTTTGTGAATTTGGAATTATTGCTGATGATGTAACCATTGTCATAAACGACAGGATAGTATTCTATATCTCCATTTTCGTATAGCAAGCGAACTACCACCTGTTCCCTTACTGAGAAAACAGACCAAAGCCCCTGGCTTTCTGAGTCGCTACTCGAAACATCGCCATCAACACCAGATCCTCCAAAGTAGCTGGAAGAAGAAGATTGAACCAGAAATTGTCCATTGCTGCAAAAGTGAATGCTGGTACTGCTGCTATAGCCTGCTCCTGCATAGCTATCGAAACTGCTAGTGCTGGTATTGTATCCAGATCTACTTTGGAGTTTGCTTCCCCCCAAATATTCCTTCCACTCGGCAGATTTGGCTGTGCTGGCAAAACTTCTATAGCTCACTGAACCTATGATTTGCTCAAGTAGGCGGTCATAGCTTCCATTATAAAGATCCTTTCTTACGAGCGCTAAAACCATCACTCCTCCGGTATGCCATGTATTGCTAAGTCCCAATCGAACTGGGGCCTTAACCATTTGACCTTCCGCATAACCGGCATAAGTTGTAGCATAGGTTCCATTGCTTAGCTTTCTGGCTTGGGTTTCAGCTGAAAGCATGACGCCTTCTTCTTGCAAGCCTTCTGCTAAATTCTGTTTTATTTCAGCTTCATTTTTGTAGCCATGCTCTGCGATAATGATGGCACCTGCGATGCTATTGTGCCCCAAAATAATGAGACCATAGTCTTCTGAAACGGTTCGCCAACCATCGGGGATGTTTGCATTGATTTGTATTCCATCAAATCTGTGTTGAGCGTTTAGGCTGATTGCCCCTAAGAGGAGAAATAGAATTAGTGATTTCTTCATTGTTTTGTGTCCGGTTAATTTTTGCCTTGTAATGCGTTAACTTCTGATTGTAAGTGCTGTAGGAGTAATGTTAATTCATCGATCTGTGTTTGCTGTTGTTCGAGCCGTTGAGATTGATCCTGAATAATTGCCTGTTGCTCTTGTATAGCTTTGATGGAAAGAATGGCAAAGTCATCATAGGAAAGCTGCTTGTAGACTTGCCCTTGCTTTACCAGCTGAGGAAATATCGCTTCAACCTCTTGCGCAATAAATCCGATGGATCTTCTATCTGTTGATTGATTGTCTTTGTAATGGTATGAGGAGGGCTTCAATTTGAGGATATCCTCCAGAACTGAAGCCAAAGGTTCAATATCTTTCTTCATCCGAATATCGGAGAGTTGGTTATAGGCTCCGTTGACTGCGTCTATTGAAGCCCGGGCCGCTCCTATCCTTGAAAAACGAAGATCCCCTGCCACATCATAGTTAATGTCCCAATAAGCTGTAAGTCCACTGGCGTTTAACCTAAGGCCTCCACCCGCAGCATTGGCATTTTGCTCTATTTCAAATCGAGCATTTGGATTTATCCCAATCCCTACATTTCCTCCTCCTTCTGCAATTCTCACTTCAGCGGTAGAATTAAAATTTAAATACAAACTACTACCAATAGTTTCGATTTGATTGGCATCAAAACTCATTCCTGAAGTTGTGGTTCCAATAAGAAGAGCCGAATGGGTAGGGTCCAGGGCGCCTCCATTATTAAGGGAACCCAGAGCTGTGGAGACATTCAAAAATCCCACAGGATTATTATAACCTACTGCTGTCCTACCGTTTTTTAAGATGGTGAAACTATTGGATCTATTGTTATTGGAGGTTCCATCTCCAATTATAAAGATGGGATCATTAGCTATCCAAGAGGCGCTATCTCCATTTATAAGGTTGAACCTTCCCAATGCCATAGATGCATATGGATAGGAGTTGGTTTGGTAGCCGAAAGTGGAGGAATAATTTCCCCTGGCTTCGGTCACCCAACCAGTTGAAAAGGAATTATAACCATAGGCATCGCTAGGCCCTAAGGCTATGGATGCCTGTCCTCTGGCATCTGAATTCCATCCAATAGCTATAGCATAATCTTCTCGCGAACTGGAAGCTCCCAAACCTGTGGTTCCACCTCCTATCGAAACCCCATATCGTCCGCCAGTATATCCATACATGGCAATTCCTCCTTCCTCATCTGCCACTCCTTCAAAGGTAATGCTTCCACGCCCTTTGGAAGAGCCTCCAAAAGTGAAACTGTTATTTCCCCTGGCATTTCCAAAGAAAGCTACACTTCCACTTCCATCGGCCCATCCAAAAGAACCGAAAGCAAAGGAACCGAATCCTTTTGCCCGGGAATTCTGACCTGCTGCAAAGGAGTAATATCCTACACTGTCATAGTCCCAGAATTTATCGTAATTATAGCCGCCAAAAGGATTGTTGAGATAGCCTGCGCGAAAGGCTCCTTTCTGACCGTACCAGATCATTTTAAATCCGGAACCGGTCAGATTGGTGCCAAAAAGGACATTAGCAGTATCCCTAACTTGTAAGGTGGTTACGGGCGTATCGATCCCGATCCCGACCCGGCCGGAAGGGTAGTGGGCACTACTCAAATTTTGCGACCAGATCGAAGTCCCAGGTGATCCAGGTACCCAATTACTTCCATCCCATACCAATACTTCTCCAGGTGCTAGGCCTGTTAAATCCACATCCGTAAGATCGATCATGCCCATATTTGCTTTGTCTGCATAGAGGGCATAGGGAACTGACTGAAAATCACAGGTCCCGATATTAACTATGCCCGTACCGGGATCTATGTCGATCTGAATCTGGTGATTGCTTGTTCCCCATCCAATGGCAGGAAAACTCCCTGATAGAACAGTTCCTTGTCCAATCACGACATCGAAAAGCCCATAAATGTCTGTAGTTACTGCATGGGACTCTTCATAAACAGTCGTACCTCCTCCATCCTGAATCCGAAAATAAACAGTCAGGTTGGTGTTTGACATAGCTACTCCGCTTCCTTGCCTAGCCACGGTCTGGAACTGGATTCCCTGAGGGACCTGAGCATATAAAGTTTGGAATGAGCAAATGAGGATACAATAAAGTAAAGCTAGGTTTCTTTTCATGACGCTAATGTTGTCCTTTACCTGACAGTGCTTCTTCCTCCTATTTATGTTACCATCTTTAGGAAATTATTTTTGAAAACTATTCAATTCAGCTTTTTCCCACTTCCTATCCATTTATATTTGATATGTATTGCCATTCTTAATGGTTTTTAATTTTCATTGTTCTATAAGAAAGGATGGCGATTTTTTAAATTTCTCGTGAAGCGGTAACTTTTCTGCTCAGTGAGGTAACTATAAGTTGAAAGCATGTCGGATTATTCTGATGAAAGGATCATCAGTTCTATTAAAAGCGGTGGCAGGGAGTTGGAAGAAGGAATGAAATACTTATATCTCAGGCATTCTTGTCGGGAGATGGTATTTCGTTTTATTCAGAAGCGCAATGGAAGCCGAGAAGATGCTGAAGACATCTTCCAAGATGGTATACGGTTTCTTATTCTACAAGTGCGAGCTGAGAAATATCATTTTAGTGGAGAGTTGGGAGCCTATTTATATGGGATCTGCAAAAATCTATGGTACAAGCGTTTTAAGAAGATGAGTAGAGAAGAAGCTTTGGATGAAAGGATTTATGAGGAAAAGCAGGAGGAAGGAGATCCGGAATTGTACCTGGTTTCCAAAGACAGACAGGAGAAAATAAAGGAACTGATGGCAGGATTAGGAGCTGCTTGCCAAAAGGTATTGCAGATGTGGCAGTTGAGTTATTCTATGAAGGAGATTGCGGTAGAAATGGGATATAAGAATGATGCGGTAGCAAGAAAAAAGAAAAGACTTTGTATGAAGAAATTGCTGGATACCCTGGAAAAAGTACCGGTTTGGAAAAGCTGGATAGCTCGAAACTAAGTACTTAATTCAGGAGGCATTAAAAAAGAAACTTATGGACTTTGATTCACAATATGATCTCATTGAGTCATATCTGGAGGGAGAGATGACGAAAGAACAAAAGGCTGATTTTGAAGACAGGCTTTTAACAGAAAAAGAACTTCAGAAGGCACTGGATGAAGCTAAGGATGCGAAAGACCTTCTGGTAGAAAGTGGCAGCATCTTTCTTAAAGAAAAAATGCAAGCATTTGAAGCAGAGGAAAAAGCAAAGGTAAAATCAATATTTTCCTGGCAACTTCTATCTGCTGCTGCAGTAATTTTACTTCTGATTGTTAGTTTTTTCTGGATCAGAGGACCACTATCTGGGCCTGAAGCCATAAAAGAAAATTTCGAACCTTACGCAGCTACTTCTCTACGGGGAAATTCCAAAATGGAAAATCCTTTCAATCAGGCAGTACTCGCTTATGAAAGGAAGGATTATACCCATGCTATCCTCTTTTTTAGTCAGTTAAATGCTGATGCTCCCAATTATGTGGAGGCTCAATTGTATCTGGGAAATGCACTACTAGCTATCAAAGATTATTCATCCGCAGTCGCTCCCTTAGAAGTTGTAAGTAAAAGCAAAGACATTCGTTTTTCGGATGCAGGAGACTGGTATTTACTCCTGGCGTATTTGGGCAATAATCAACAGGATGAGTTTTCCCAATTAGTTAGCGAAATACAGACGCGATCTACCCATGGCTATACAGAAAAAATAGACAATCTTTTGGGGCAAATAGAGTGATCAACTAGCAACTTTTTCTCTTTCTTCTGTCGACTTCGAACTAAATTTTGTAAAAGGAACAAAGCGCGGTACTCTTTGCTGATAACCTTTATACTCTGGATATTTCTCGGCTGAAATTTCTTCACTGAAATCAGA
>JBCBRM010000046.1:0-77405 GCA_039819665.1 Bacteroidota bacterium | reverse complement strand
AGCTTTCTCCCCAATCAGATTTAAATCTTGCCAAAGTTCAGATACTGACCCAAAACAAGCGAATCCTGCATTTTTTGTACTCGCTCCACTTGGAAACAAGCCCCTTTCCAATACCAACACCCGCAAATCCGAATTCCTTTCCAATAACTCTGCTGCAGTAGATAAGCCTACAATGCCTCCTCCCACAATTATATAATCGTACTTCATTAAAGAAGTAGCTTCCCAAAAGCTGATAGTTGAATCTAGACTTGCTTGCATATTAACTCAATATGAAATTCGCAGAAAAAGGTACTGTCCATTAATCATTCTGCAAAAAAATTATTTTGTTTTATGATATTATTATCCCTAATATTGTGTCGCAATGAAATTAAGCCAAACATACAAGTCTTTCTATTATTACTTCTTTTATTTTTTTAAAAGCAGTCAGGGGACTTGTTAAGTATAAACAAAATATTTTTTTAGCCGTCCCTGAATGATATTCAGGGATTTTTTTTTAGTCAAAAACTATGCATCAAGTGCTTCAGGCAACAAAACCTATAGCGATCCAGGGAGTCCAGGGCTCCTTCCATGAGATAGCTGCGAAGAAATACTTCGGAAATGAAATCAAGCTGGAAATGTGCGATTCTTTTCCAGGTCTTTTTCAAGCAATGGAAAGTGGTCGTTCTTCTTTTGGTGTTGTTGCGATTGAAAATACTGTCGCAGGTACCATCCTGCCAAATTATGCCTTGTTGCGTAATTCCAGTTACAAAGTAATTGGGGAAGTTTATCTCAGAATCGAGCATCATTTACTGGCATTAAAGGGATGCAAAATTGAAGATCTGGAAGAGGTTTATTCTCATCCTATGGCCATCAATCAGTGCAGACACTTTTTTCGATCCTACCCTTATATCAAATTGATATCTGCAGATGATACAGCTGCCAGTGCAGCCAGACTCGCTCAAAATCAAACACAGGGTCAGGCAGCTATTGCCAGTCGCCTTGCTGCAGAAACCTATGAACTCGAAATTCTGGCCGAAAGCATAGAGGATAATAAAAGAAACTTCACCCGTTTTCTTATCATTACTGATGATATGGATTTCCAGGCCAAAGAAAAGGATATCAACAAAGCAAGTATCAGTTTTAATGTCGCACATAAAATCGGGCATCTCTCTCAGATCCTGCAGGTCTTGAGTGCATATGATATGAGTTTAAGTAAAATACAATCCTCACCAATTGTAGGACAGGAATGGCAATATTTCTTCCATGTGGATTTGGAATTTGACGACTATGAGCGTTTTCGTCAGTCTTTAAATGCCATTAATCCCCTTTTATCAGAATTAAAGGTATTGGGAGAATATCCTAAAGGCGACAAAAACGTTAGTTAGAAAAAGCGCTATTGCGAAGCAAATGATTATACCTGAAGCAAACAGATTAGGCAGCGTAAAAGAATACTATTTCTCGAAAAAATTGAGAGAAATCAGGGCCCGCGTTGCAGCCGGAGAGCAAATTCTGAACCTCGGGATAGGCAATCCGGATATGTCTCCCTCAAATACAACCCTGAAAACTCTGGTAAGAGAAGCAATTGAGCCAGGCAAGCATGGATATCAGCCATACAAAGGAACGGCTCAGTTGAGGTATGCATTTGCCAATTGGTATGAAAATACGTATCGAGTTCAATTGAATGCGGAATCCGAAATTCTCCCCCTTATGGGCTCCAAAGAAGGGATCATGCATATCTCTATGGCCTTTCTAAATACAGGGGATCAGGTGCTCGTACCCAATCCGGGATATCCCGCTTACTCTAGTGCAGCGCGAATAGCCGGAGCGGAAATTGTTCCGTACAAACTTTCACCCGAAAATGACTGGTACCCAAATCTGGAAGAATTAGCTAAGCAGGACTTAGCTCGAGTAAAAATTATGTGGATCAACTACCCCCACATGCCTACAGGTACTCGCCCAAGTGATGAACTCTTTGGGCAATTGATTGCTTTTGCCAAAGAACATAAAATTCTACTCTGCCATGACAATCCCTATAGCCTGGTTCTAAATCCTGATCCAAAGAGTATCCTTTCTTTTCCGGGAGCTAAAGAGGTCGCTATCGAACTCAATTCTTTAAGCAAATCTCATAATATGGCTGGCTGGAGAATTGGCTTATTCGCAGGAGCAGAAGCCTACTTACAAGCCGTACTAAAAGTAAAAAGTAATATGGACTCCGGTATGTTTCTTCCTTTGCAGGAAGCAGCGGTTAGTGCCCTTGCCAATTCGTTTGCCTGGCATGGAGAAAGAAATACAGAGTACCAAAAAAGGCGGAATGTCGCTTTTAAAATGCTGGATGAATTAGAATGTACTTATAAAAAGGATCAGGCGGGTATGTTTGTATGGGCACGAATTCCGGATAGCGAGTCAAGTGGAGAAGAATTTTCTGAAAGAATCCTCAATAGCATACATGTATTTCTGACTCCGGGATTCATTTTTGGAGATCAGGGCGAAAAGTATATACGCATTTCCCTTTGCACACCTATGGACGGTCTGCAATTGGCTTTGGAAAGAATTAGAGAGTTTACAAAAGCAGCAGTATGATTGTTTCGATCATAGGATTAGGATTGATAGGAGGTTCCCTTGCTCTGGACTTGAGAAGTAACGGTTTTGCAAGCCGACTGATTGGTGTTGACTTGAAAGCTGAACATCAGGATCAAGCCATAGAATTAGGTTTAGTGGATGAAATTCTGAGTTGGGAAGAAGCTTGTAAAGTGGCAGATATTCTCATACTCACCGTACCAGTTAGCGCTATTCTTAAACAGCTTCCCATAGCACTCGATCTTATCAAAGAAGATGCTTTGGTTATGGATATGGGTTCAACCAAATCTGAAATACGGCAAAGCATTTCGGACCATCCTAAAAGAAATCGCGCTGTGCTCGCCCACCCTATGGCGGGCACAGAGTATTCTGGGCCTAAAGCTGCAATTCACAATCTTTTCCATAGGAAGGTCGCCATCATTTGTGATCCCAAGGAAAGTGATAAGGATGCCCTTGAACTAGCTGAAAGGTTATTGAAAAGTCTCTTCATGCGCATTATCTATATGGATGCGCAGGAACATGATGTACATGCAGCTTATGTATCTCATGTATCACATATCAGTTCTTTCGTTCTCGCTCTCACGGTCCTCGAAAAAGAAAAAAGTGAAGCCAACATCTTTAACATGGCTTCTGGGGGTTTTGCCTCGACGGTTCGATTGGCAAAAAGTTCCCCCAAAATGTGGAGAGACGTTTACGAACAAAATGCAGACAATCTCATTGACGTTCTCGAAATTTATATTAAAAAAATGCAAGGCTTTAAGGCCTTAATTGAATCCGGAGAATTTGACAAGACCGCTGAACTCATGGAAGAAGCCAATGAAATCGGCAGGATTTTGAAAGAGACTCCACACTTAATGAAATACAGCTAATCTAGAAACTATGGAAAAAATGGATCTGATTCCCATGAAAGAATGGGGACTGGGACTTGGAGACACCATGAATATATCCGGTCCCTGTAGTGCAGAAACCGCCGAGCAAGTTATGGAAACGGCTCAGGGAGTAAGCAAGCATGAAGTAGATGTACTCCGTGCTGGTATCTGGAAACCCCGCACTCGCCCTAACTCTTTTGAAGGAGTAGGAAGTGTTGGCCTAAAATGGTTGAAAGATGCCGGAGAAGCTACGGGCAAACCGGTATGTACCGAAGTTGCCAATGTAAAACATGTGTATGAAGCCCTTCGTACCGGCATTGACATTCTATGGGTAGGTGCACGAACAACCACCAATCCCTTTGCCGTACAGGAAATTGCAGATGCACTCGAAGGAGTAAATATTCCAGTCATGGTAAAAAATCCCGTAAACCCGGATTTGGAGCTTTGGATCGGTGCCATGGAAAGGCTTTATAAAGCGGGTATCAATAAAATAGCCGCGATCCACAGAGGATTTTCAACCTATGGACCTTCCAAATATAGAAACGAGCCTCAATGGGAAATTCCGATTGAGTTGAGAAGGCGTATGCCGGATCTTCCGATCATTTGTGATCCTAGTCATATCTCAGGAAAAAGAGAATTGCTTCAACCTGTTTCTCAAAAAGCCCTGGATTTGAATTTCGATGGATTGATGATCGAATCACATCCAAATCCAGATAAAGCTTTGAGTGATGCCAGACAACAAGTTACTCCTGTAAGATTGGGAGAAATTCTGGAAAGCCTGGTGCACAGAAACCCCAATTCAGCGGATCCTCAGCTCTCTAATAAACTGGAAATGTTTAGAGAAAGGATTGATGAAATTGACGAGCAACTCATTCGCATGCTAGCAGATAGAATGGATGTCGTTAAAAAGATCGGTCAATTTAAAAAGGATAATAACATCACCATTCTGCAGACATCTCGTTGGAATGAGATCATTCAGGAGAGATTAGCACTTTCTGCTCCTTTAGGAATTAGTAATGACATTATGGTTGAAATCCTGCAAATGATTCACAAAGAATCCATTCGTCAGCAAACAGCGGTGATGAATGCAGTAGAATCCAAATAAGTAAGCATAGAATAAACGAAAAAAGCGCGAATCGGCTGATTCGCGCTTTTTCTTATAATTTACAATTGCATCAAAACGTGTTACTACACATTATAACTACTATTAAGTCTTCTTTTGCCCTACCTCATTGATTCAAAGCTCTGCCATATAGGCCGTTGGGTAAAGTCTTTTCATACGCCTGTCTATATCACTTATGGTTACTCTTCCGTCTTTATTTTCATCTAAGCCTCTATTCTGCGTGTAAGCTCTTGTAGGCTTGGCGTAGAGGGTGTAACAGTATTCCTGCTTCCGGGCCCTGGGATAAAGAATCGCCAGATAAAGGTCTGTCAGGCTATCATAATCTCCATAACGCTCCCTGGCAGTTTGAAGATACATATATACATATTCCAGTTGCTGTAAATGAGTCATCCTTCCTAACCTTTGCAGAGAGACATTCATTTCACTTGCAGTAGCCGGCATAAATTGTATCAATCCGGTTGCGCCGCTCCCCCGGTGATTAAGGACCTGTGCATCGAATTTTGATTCTGAATACATAACTGCCATGAGCCATTCTGCCCTAACACCCAGCATATCCGATATTTCCTTCACTTTTCTCTCAAAAGAAGCCTCATCAGATACATATAGACTAGCTTTATCCATGAGATAGAGACGAGAATCATCTAACGGTAAACCTTCAACCTCAGCTGTAGGATTCTTGATTCCCAATGCTTCTACTTTGGGATTATATAGTACATGACTCAGCAAGTTGGATGCGAAAACAAGGATCAGTCCTAGACTGATATTTTTAAAATTACCACTCAAGTTAGAGGGCATGGGCCTCGCTACCTGCGTCTCAACCCGTGCCGCCGCCTGATAAGCCCCTCGTTGTTTGGGAATTCTCGGTTTGTAAAAATTCATGTCTTTCCGATAAAGTGTTCAATTTTGCCATCTTTAATAGCATGCAATGCGTTTATTTTTAGTAAATTTAGAGATAAATTTTATTATAGCAAACTTTTTTAGCAAAAAGATACATTATTTAGCAAAAATTTTTAGCAAAACCTTACACTTCTCACGATATGCAGCAGCTCAAACAATTCCTCCCAGAGAAGGTTCATTGAATGAAACCTATGTTAAGGCGAGATCATCCCCTGAATATTTATTTACTTTCAGGCAATTATTTTTCCTCTTGCTAGGTCTTATTTGTATTATTGCGACCAAGCTACGCTACTACGCTAACAATTAATGAGGTTACATGAACGATGCCGAAATTAAACTAGCCTTAAAGAACTGGAGGTCTTTACTGCGCTCGTACCAAATGCCAAATCACAAAAAAGCCTTTATCCAAATCGCTAATTCCATCCTCCCATCTATTGGAATTACGGCTTTGATGATCTACTCCGTTCATCTGGAAATGTACTGGTTTCTGGCTCTACTGGCCATATTAAATGGGCTGTTTTTGAGTCGAATTTTCATTATACAGCACGATTGCGGACACCAATCATTCTTTAAAGAGAAAAATCTAAATAAGACTGTCGGCCTGATGTGCAGTGTTTTTACTTCTATCCCATATTCATATTGGGCGAAAGCTCATGATTTTCATCATGCTCACAATGGGCAAATGGAATTCAGAGGAATCGGAGATATTCCTACGATGACGGTAGAAGAGTTCAAAAATGCCTCCTTTTTCCAGCGCCTTTCTTATCGGGTGTTAAGGAGTGATGTAGGAATTCTATTTATTGCTCCTGTTGCCTATATGCTCTTTTCGAACAGACTTCCCCTTTACAACCTAAATAAAGGCTGGAAAAAAGTTCAAAGATCTCAGGTTTATAACAATTTAATTTTATTAGGCATTTACATAGGATTTGCCTTTATTTTTGGATTTAAAGCTTTCCTTTTGGTTCAATTGCTAAACATAGTAGCCTTTGGCATCATCGCCTTCTGGTTCTTCTATGTGCAGCACCAGCATGAGGAAACCTATCGCGAGTGGAAGCATAATTGGGACCACTTACTCGCTTCTATCCGAGGAAGCACCTATTATGATTTGCCTAAAGTGCTTAACTGGTTTACAGGAAATATTGGTTTCCACCATATTCATCACCTGAACTCTCGCATCCCCAATTACAATTTAATTGAGTGTGCAAAAAAGAATCCTGTACTACAGAAGTACGTTACCAAAGTAAAGTTCATCGAGAGTTTTAAATGTTTGAGAAATAAGCTCTGGGATGAAAAAAAGAAAAAAATGGTGGGTTGGCGAGAAGCTAATCTTAATCTGATATAAAACAGCCCCCACTTTTAGTGGGGGTTTTCCTTTGACCAGAAATAAACGGATTATCCACAAATAAAAGGATTCTAGTTCAAGAGCATTTACTGAGCGAAAACTTACTTAAAAATGATACTTGAATTTGCGGATTGTACTTGAACTTATTTGGTAAAAACTTGAAAAGTTTTAGGCCATTTAAGTCTCAATGCACATAACTACCTGCGTTAATATCAATACTACATCCTGTAGCATGATCCATCATCCCACTTGCCAGGAAGAGTACGGTAGGAGCTACATCTTTGGGTTCGGTAAGGGAATTTAAGGCCAAATCGTTGAGAACAATCTCCTCTCCATAGGTATCGATGAATTCTTGCGCCATATCCGTTCGCGTAAAGCCTGGAGCCACGATAAAGGACTTAATTCCCTCTTTCCCATATCCTCGAGCTATAGACCGGCTAAAAGCCACCATTCCTCCTTTAGAAGCAGCATACGCCATGTACTCAGGTGTATCTCCTCTAAAAGCCGCACGTGAGGATATATGGATGAATCGGCCGCCGCCTTGCTTTTTAAAATGAGGAATAAGTTCATGGCAAAGTAAAGCCGTGGCTACCAGATTCACTTGAAGGGTTTTATTCCAGCCAGAAACAAAATTATCCATATCAGCATCCTGGTCTATGGGTACAACAATACCCGCATTGTTCACCAGAACATCTATTCGTCCAAAACTCTCTATAACCTCAGAAACCAGCCTGACACAATCCGCTGGTTTTTCCAGATTTGCCTGAAAAAATTCAGCCCCAGATCCGATTTCAGTTACAACTTCTTTAGCTGCTTGCTTATTGCGATTGTAATGAACAGCCACCTTGGCGCCAGATTCTGCCAATAACTGAGCAATACTCTTTCCGATTCCTCTACTGGCTCCGGTAACCAGAATCTTCTGATTGGATAAGTCTATTTTCATGTTTCTTCTTTCACTTATATATTTGCGCTTCAAATTACTCACACAGATAAACTTATGAAAGCTCTCGTTTTCCCCGGTCAGGGTGCACAATTTGTCGGAATGGGTCAGCAATTATATGACGCTTCTGATTTGGCAAAAGAAATGTTTGCCAAAGCCAATGAAATACTGGGATTCGATATACAAGGAATCATGTTTGGAGGAACGGATGCGGACCTCAAAAGAACCTCCGTTACCCAACCTTCTATTTATATTCATTCCGTAGTTGCTGCGATGGTCAATGATCTGGCCAAAGATGCTGCTATGACTGCCGGGCATTCTCTGGGAGAATTCTCAGCTTTGACAGTAGCTGGGGCGCTTTCTTTTGAGGATGGCCTCAAGCTGGTTTCTATTCGTGCCAATGCTATGCAGAAAGCCTGTGACATTCAGGAAAGTACCATGGCTGCCATTCTCGGAATGGAGGATGCCGACGTAGAAGCTATCTGCGCAGCCGTCGAAGGAGAAATCGTAGTTCCCGCCAACTACAATACCATTGGGCAATTGGTTATCTCAG
The DNA here is from genome assembly GCA_039819665.1 of Bacteroidota bacterium. Lineage (GTDB taxonomy): Bacteria > Bacteroidota > Bacteroidia > J057 > J057 > JAWPMV01. The sequence continues at coordinate 69,125 of JBCBRM010000046.1, read as the reverse complement.
GCAGTAAAGCTGGTATTGCCAAAGCAATAGAGATGGCTCAGGAACAAGGAGCCCGAAGAGCGATTGAGCTTCCTGTAAACGGTGCTTTTCACTCGCCCTTGATGGAGCCTGCAGGTGTAGAATTGGCAGAAGGTATTGAGCAAACTCAATTTTCCGACACCCAGATTCCGGTTTATCAGAACGTTGATGCAAAGGCTCATACGTCTGCAGAAGAAATTAAAGCCAATTTGCTTCAGCAATTGACTTCTTCTGTAAGATGGACCCAAACTATGCAGAATATGATTGCAGCAGGTGCAACAGAATTTATCGAAGTAGGTCCGGGAAAGGCTCTCTCCGGCATGGCTAAAAAAATCGATCGCAAATTTCCAGTTAGCCAGGTGAGCTAACGCTCAAAGGAAAGTTTAAATTATAAAAGGGAAAGAATTCTTAAGTGGGATTCTTTCCCTGATTTCTACTGGCAAATCAGTGAGAGAATTGATAAATTGGATTGATTAAAACACAATGAATATGACCCTGCAAGAAAAATTTGAAGCAGCGAAGGAGCAGATTTTGACTTTAAAAGAGAAACCCTCAAATGACACCATGCTTAAAGTTTATAGCTTATATAAGCAAGGGAGTCAGGGAGATATCAATATGGAGCCTCCCGGTGTGTTTGATTTCGTTGCCAAAGCTAAATACAATGCCTGGGAGCAGTTGAAAGGGCTGAGCCAGGAAGATGCAAAAAAGCAGTATATAGAATTGGTAAATGAATTGTTAACAGCTGCGTCGCAAAGTCCGGAATAGAGTCTCTTTATTTTTGAAGAAATAAATATGTCCCTTTTTTATTACTGATCAAAAGATCAGTCCGATTATCCTTATTCATATCAGACAATTCGATCTGAGTTCCTACCCCGACTCCCAAATCAAATTCCTCAACAAGCCATTCAACTTCCCCCGCTTCGTTTTTATTCGCCTCAAGGAAGAGGAGCACCAATGGATCATCCCAACCCGGATCATTACCATTATGTGCCAGGTACCTTTTTCCAATAATGATATCTACTTTGCCATTTTGATTAACATCTCCCTTAGCGATTGCATGGCCCTGAGAGAGCTTATAGGGAATATCATGCTTATGAAAACTCCTTACCCCATTTTCCATCTTTTGCTCAAACCACCAGAGCCCATAATGATGTGCTGAAGAACAAAAAAAGTCGGCATCACCATCTTCATCGATATCCCAAATAGGCATTTGGGCAAAGACATATTGAGGATATTCTGAATCCGCTATAGTATCAAAAGGTACAGGAAAGAACTCCCAGGGAGTTTGAGAGCTATTTTCAGGGGCCATATACCAGCCCTGGCGTGTAAGAACATCTTTTCGTCCATCCCCATTAATATCTCCTATTCCCAATCCGTGCCCCACTGCACCCGGAGCAAAGATTTCCCCTTCGCTTTGGCCTATTCGTAATTCCTCCCAATATTTCCCGACTAGCTTTGGGCTCATCCAGCTCATGTGATAATGCCCTTCCTCCCATTTTACGCCTGCAACAAAGCCCATTTCTCCATTTCTCATAAGATCGCTAAGCAATGGACTCTCTCCATGATAGTCATCAACAGCAATATATTCCTCCCAATGCTCCTCCTTTCCCTGAGGATTTTTATACCAGTAAACAGGCCTACCCATAACAGAATACACCAGCACATCTATCCATCCATCTTCGTTTACGTCCATTGGTTGGCAAGCAAAAGAATTGCTATAATAGGAATACTCTGACGTGGGTTTATCGTCTTGAAAAACACCATTGTAAAATATGCCCGGAGGTCTGATTTCATGCATCTTCCATTCGGGTGCCTCATACCAGACATCGCCAATTACAATGTCTTTTTCACCATCTTTATTGATATCAGCAGCCGTAACGCTTTCTGAGCGAAAAACGGAATCAATCATAATCTTCTCAAAGGAAGGGATATTGCTCGTAGGGGAGGTGGTTTCTACCCCTATAGTAGAATAATACACCACTCCTGCCATAATGAGAAATAATAGTAAAGCCAGCTGCTTTTCCTTCATTTTTTCTTCTTTCCCGAATTTAGAAAAAGCCTAGCGATCTTCAAGGCTCTCAAAGCTCAGTACCTCTGTATCATTTACTTTAACCACTCTTCCATCCAGATAGGCACCGATATTTAAGTATGCATTGCTCTGGCCAGAACGGAAATCATAACTGATGTGTAAGCCCCGGTAGGGAGGATGGTTTCTCAAATAGGCATCCAGGCTCATAGCGGGAGGATAATAGTTGTCAAGAACATGCATAAGGTATTTGCCCAGATCAAACCCCTGCACACTGTATTCGCCCGGTGGGAGATAATATTTTTGAAGGTAGTCCTGGTAGAAATTACGATATTTTACATCTTCATTCTGGGTATAAAAGGAGGAGGTAAAGGTCAGACCCAGTGCTTGTTTCAAACTCTCATCAATAGTATTGTAGCGTTTCCACATATGGGGTCCCCCCATTACTTTTATGGGGAGTTCCAGTGCCCGCAATTTGCTCATGATGAGTCCTACGGATTCTTCTGCCCCTAAAATGGGAATATACACCCCATCCGCTTCCTGGAATTTCAGCGCCCTGACCAAGTCAGGAATTTCATCCTTAGCCACTTCATAATCAGGATCAATAGGAATCGAAATCACTACTCCTCCCAATTGTTGGAAGGTTTCTGTGAAAGCCTGCGCCATAAGATCTGTACTTTTTGTTTGATTGGTCCAAACAACTACCTTCTCCAATCCCAGAGAATCTCGCGCATATTCAGCCATCACCCGACCATGAACCTGGACTTCAGGAGTCGCTAAAAAAGTAAACTGCTTATCATCGATCAGATTTGCAGAGGGACTAAGCGGAACAATTTGGGGAGTACCCGTTCGTTCAGCCCATCGAGATATAATTTCAGATTGGGTATTGAATATACTTCCCAGCACCAAATCCGGATAAAAGTTATTCAATTCATAGAGGAGGTCCTCAACAACTTGTGAATCTTTGGCTGAATCAAAAATACGAAACACAAAATCCTTGGATCGATTTTCTGCTTCGTCTACTGCCATCTGTAAGCCTTCATAAAACTCCAGTGCCAATTTGCTTTTAGCAGGAATTTCAATTAAGCTATCTCTGTACATTTCTTCTTGCAGATGTAAAGGAAGAAATACCGCTATTTTAAACTCATTTCTATCTCGACGTCTTTTTTGCCTGCGTCTATCAAATTGACGTGCGAGGTAATCAGACCTCTTACCTCCATTCCTTAGCCATTTCCGATAAATCTCTTTGGCTGTATCTCTATCCCCCCTATTCAGGTACTGAAAACAGAGAGCTTCCAAAAAAAGTATCTTATTTACTGAGTCATAGGATTCGAGGTAGCGTTCCAGAAAGTATTCATTAGTGCTAAAGGCAAATTCACGCATTTTAAACTTCGCATCATCTCGCAAAGCCTTATCCCGGGCACTGTCTGCCACCCACTGGAAAAGTTTCATGGCCTGGACCTTCAAATAGTCATCTTCCCGGTCCATAAAAAGCAGGGCTTTATGGTATTTGGAATCACCCACATAGCGGGATTGAGGAAAGTTGTGAATCAGGCTATCGAATTGCATGTGGGCTTCAAAAGATTCTCCTTTGAAGTAATGGCTAAGGCCCAGCAAATAAATGGCTGCCGAGGTCGCTTGGTGTTCGGGCCTCAGAAGAGCCCGCTTAAATTTCACCATAGCCCAGTCATAATCGCCCTCCTGCAAGGCAGTTTTGCCTTGGAAAATAAGTTCCGCAGCTTCCAAATCCTCTTTGGGAGCTTTTGTCTTCTTATTCTTTTTTTTCTGTGCGAAGAGGCTAAGGGGTAAGATCAAAATGATAGCAAGGGTCCAAAAACGCATAAAGGAGTGAATGTTTTTTCTAAAAACGGAGATATTAAGCTTTCGTTATAAATTCGCCCAATAAAAACCCATATTTGGGATTAGATTGGAGAAGGAGCTGTTTTATATATGTATAATATCTGGAACAAAGAAATAACCTACCTAAAAAAAGTAGGCCCCAAGCGGGCAGAGCTCCTCGCATCCGAAAGCAATATCCGGGTTTATTCCGATCTTTTAAACTATTTCCCAAGAAAATACCTGGATAGATCAAGAGTCAGTAAGATTGGTTCTTTAACTGGGGATGAGGGATTTACTACCCTATTAGGAAGGATTACGGATACAGATTTGGTCAAAGGGCAGAGAGGAAAAAATCGTTTGGTAGCAACATTTAAAGATGATAGTGGCTCCGCAGAATTAGTTTGGTTCCAGGGAGTGAAATGGCTGCAAAAAAATCTGGTGATTGGAGAAGAAGTTGCTCTTTTTGGTCGTCCGAGCAGATATGGTAAGAAGATTAGTTTTACTCATCCGGAAATTGATCACTTAAAGGATAAAGAAGAAGATCAGCAATCCTTTCTCCCTATAATCCCCGCTTATCCTTCAAATGAAAAGTTGGGAAGAGTGGGTTTAGATTCCCGGGGCTTTAGGACTATTGTACAAAAACTGCTAGAAGAAACTGGGAATATGATCCCAGAGACGCTTTCCCAATCCTTGATGGATGCTTTCAACCTCATTAGTCGAAAAGAAGCGATCAGACATATCCATTTCCCACCTAGTTTTGCTGCCTTAAAAAGCGCTCAATATCGCCTTAAGTTTGAAGAGTTTTTTTACTTCCAGTTAATGCTGGCCAGGAGGAGAAAGCATGCAAAAGTCCAAAATCAAAGTAGTCCTTTTCTTAAAATCGGAAAGTATTTCAATGGTTTCTTTGAAAATCATATGCCCTTTGAGTTAACAGGAGCTCAGAAAAGAGTACTGAGAGAGATAAGAAAAGACCTGGGGCAGCCTATTCAGATGAATCGATTGGTACAGGGAGATGTAGGTAGTGGAAAGACGATGGTGGCCTTTATGAGTATGCTGATGGCCAGAGATAATGGTTTCCAGGCAGCGATTATGGCTCCAACTGCTATATTGGCAGAGCAGCATTATAAAAAGATTACCCAAATGGCAGAAAAGGTAGGAATGACTACTTGTCTTTTAGTCGGAGGGCAACGGAAAAAAGAAAGAAAAGAAATATTGGAGCATATCGCGGATGGGAACGTCGACATTGCAATTGGAACTCATGCGCTAATAGAAGATACGGTTGTCTTTAAGAAACTCGGACTGGTGGTGGTGGATGAGCAGCATAAATTTGGGGTAAAACAAAGAGCACGGCTTTGGCAAAAAGCAGAGCCTTTCCCTCACAACCTCATCATGACAGCTACTCCTATCCCTCGTACCCTTGCTATGAGCTTGTATGGCGATGTAGATGTTTCGATCATTGACGAGCTTCCCCCGGGTAGAAAACCCATAAAAACAGTTGTACGAGGAGAATCTAAACGACTGGAAGTTTTGGGCTTTATTCGAGATCAACTCCAGAAAGGTAGACAAGCCTATGTGGTATACCCTTTGGTTGAAGAATCTGAAAAATTAGACTATCTGGCAGCTGTTAAAGGATTTGAGTTATTGGAACGATATTTCAAAAATTTTCGGGTGGGAATCGTTCATGGTCGACAACATGCCGATGATAAGGAAATGGAGATGCAGCGATTTGTGGAAAATAAAACTCAAATATTGGTTTCCACAACTGTGATAGAAGTTGGCGTCGATGTACCCAATGCATCGGTTATGGTAATCGAAAATGCCGAGAAGTTTGGCCTTTCTCAATTGCATCAGTTAAGAGGTCGTGTAGGAAGAGGCAGCGAACAAGCCTATTGCGTTCTTATGGCTGGTAAAAAAGTCTCAAAAGAAGGCAGAAAGCGCTTGGGCGCTATGCGGGACACCAATGACGGTTTTAAAATTTCAGAAGTAGATCTCGAACTCAGAGGCCCTGGAGACTTTCTGGGAGTTCGCCAAAGTGGTTTACCAGAATTTCAGCTGGCAAATATTGTAGAAGACCGGGATTTGTTGGAAAACGCTCGTAAAGCCGCTTTCGATTTGGTAGAAAAAGATCCTACCCTCCAATTAGAGGAAAATAGACTCATTGCTTACTACTTTAAGCAATACATGAAGATATACGGGCATGTGGGCACACTTGCCTAACTATTCCTTAAGAAATTTCTCCAGATAGGTCTTGCCAGCTTCATCCATGACCCGTAAAATGTATAATCCAGGATTTAATTCTACGCTCTCTATTTCAAGGAGACTTTGCCCTAATATATTCCTTCCTTTCTGTTCAAGAATCAATTTCCCCTGTAAATCAATAATGCTAATATCGATGTTTCTGCTTTGTATAGAAGATACATTGATAAACAGGCTTTTTTGAACCGGGTTGGGTCGAAGGTCCAATTTATTGTATACAATATTGGGATCGATAGAAACTGTATTTCCAATAGGTTGGAAACGAGAGATTGTATCATTGCTTACGTCATCATCTGTACCAAAACCGCTGATCCAGACTTTGAGGGGCACACTGGCTTCGGTAGAGGGCTTCCAGGCTGAATCCGCCACCCAATTGATGGTATCATTGGGAAGGAGCTCAAAACTGTCTGCAACTCCAAAACTAAAGATTTCATCCCCACTAATGGTACAGGTAACCCTCAGCTGTGAAGAGTCAAATACCACAGGCGAAAGGCCGCGATTTATAATAGAACCCGTAATAAATACGGAATCACCTGGATTCACATCCAATTCATCCACCTGAAACAACGCCATATCAAAGTTTTCAACCTCTGCCAAACGAACATCATCAATAGCTAGGATAAATTTATCTGTAGAAGTATGGCGAAAAGCGATGTAAACGGTTTGTCCGCCATAATCAGCCAGACTAGCTGTTTCAAAGGTAAATTCACTTCCTTGCTCAGCAACAGTATAGGCAGGAGGATTAGCTAAAAAGCCCGCTTCATCTGGAGTGCTTGTAGATACCCTGATTTCATAACTTTCACTAAACTCGACATCCTGTGAGTAGGCATACCAACTCAGGCAAGCATTATTCGGTAGCGTAACTTGAGGAAGAATTAGGTAATCATTGCTGGTTCCTACAGTATCTTCATAAAAAGAAGGAGAAGCAAAGATTTTATTTATGCGAAGATTATCCTTGAAGTCTGCGACTCCTTGCCAGCCAGGATTAGGGGTAAGAAAGGTAATATCGCTTTCCGGCTCCAACATATCTACATCCAACACCTGCCATCCTGCAGGCAAACCATTGGTAAAGTCTTCTTCCAGAATGACATTTCCTCCACAAGGAAATCTTCTAAAGCGATTTAAATCTTCCTGAGGTGCGGGAAAACCGGAACGACTGGTTTTTTGGGCAAAAATGGGAAGATTGATCAGGACGAGTAATAGAGTGGATATAAGGATACGCATATACAAGCTAGTCTTTAGATAGATTGTCGTTCAATTTTAGGAAAACGTTGCCTACTAAAAACGAAAAAACTCAAATTACATCGGTAATTTGAGCTCTTTCGATCTCTACACTAGAGAATTATACTTTTTGACCACGGGCTCTCATTTCTTTGACAACCGCAGTGATTCCTTTTTTATTGATATCTCTCAGGCCTTTAGCAGAAACCTTGAGGCTAATCCAACGATCTTCTTCAGGAAGGTAAAATCTTTTCTTGAAGAGGTTGGGGTAAAACTTACGCTTCACTTTATTATGTGCTTTGGAAACGTGGTTTCCAGAGATAGTTCTCTTTCCGGTAACTTGACAAACTCTAGCCATTTTCTTCGCTTAAATGATTTAATTCTATAGGATATACCTATTAATTCTTTCGGAGCGCAAATATCAGAAATTATCCTAAAAGTTCAAACATTAAGGCTTGAAAATAAATATCAATGCCTAAAATTATCCTCAGCCTTTTGGATTTTTATTTGTCTAGAAGCTTTTACCTATAGTTTTTAGCCAATCGAAGGGCCTCAGGAGCCCATTCCTGTAAATTCTTTGCCCGGGTATCAGGAGAAGGGTGTGTACTCATAAATTCCGGAGGAGTCTGCCCGCCTTTTTGCTGCATACGTTGCCAGAATGGAGCTGCCTGATACACATCATAACCAGCTATTGCCATTAGGTACAAACCAATTTTATCAGCTTCTGATTCATGTTTCCTACTAAAAGGCAGTAATACACCTACTTGCGCACCCAGTCCCATAGCAGCCATAAAGATAGATTGAGTTCTCTCAGCCCTTTGTTTCTCTTCAGCAGTCTGAGTTTGCCCCTTTCGGGATTGCATATACGCACCTATCCCTGCAAGTGCTCCTTGAAGTCCTAGCGTCTGGGTCATACGTTCATTTCCATGATGAGCTAGCGCATGGGCCAATTCATGCCCCATAATCACTGCCAGTCCATTATCATCCTTTGCAACAGGCAAAATACCAGAGTAAACCACTATTTTACCTCCCGGCATGGCCCAGGCATTTACAGCTGCATCATCAACCAGGTTAAACTCCCAGGCAAACTCTTTCAATTCATCAGCCAACCCATTTGCCCGATAGTACTTTTCTACAGCTTGTTGAATTCGTTTTCCTACCCTTTCTACACGCTGCGCATCTGTTCCCGACCTGACAACCTTATTTTTTTGAAGAAAATCATTGTATTGGGCAATGCTCATTTCATTTAAGGTAGAGGAAGGGATCAATTTGATCTGGCTTCGACCTGTAAAAACTACTTTCGAACAAGCTGCCAGGATAAAACTGATAATAAGAATAAGGGAAATTATGGGGGTTTTGCTAATTAGTGTCTTGACTTGCATACAGGTATTTAATTTGGTTGAATATTTCGAGTCTTCCATAGACTTGAAAACAAATAGGGATACTATAATAATAAGACGAAAGTTACAAAGGCTTGTCACCTGTACTCATGCTTTATACAAACGTGCTGAAACAAATACTTTTGGCAATCGTAAGATTTTTTATTAGTTTTGGTTACTATCGAGACACAAATTTGGGTTGGCTGTTCTGGCTAGCCCTATTATTTTTTTGTTTTTAATTGATTGAATTAACCCTCTACAGGAGGTAATAGGACCAAAAATTTGGGTCCTTGAAAATGTTTTATCTTAAATTTTACAGCTATGAGTGATGTGACGTATTTGACTCGGGAAGGCTATGACAAGCTAAAAGCTGAATTAGACGACCTTAAAGGAAGAGGTCGCACCGAAATTGCCAAAGCAATCCAAAAAGCACGCGAAATGGGAGACTTGAGTGAGAATGCAGAATATGATGCTGCAAAGGACGCTCAAGGACTACTGGAAATGAAGATCGCCAAATTAGAAGGTACTATCGCAGGTGCCAGAATACTGGATGAGTCGGAACTAAATACCGATAAAGCCTATATTTTATGCACCGTTAAGGTAAAAAACCTTAAGATGAAAAAGACCTTTACCTATACCCTGGTTGCCGAAGAAGAGGCAGATTTAAAAGCGGGAAAAATTTCTGTTAAATCACCAGTTGGGAAAGGGATATTGGGTAAAGAAGTAGGAGATTTGATTGAAATCGATGTACCTGCTGGAAAACTTCAATTTGAACTACTGGAAATTAGCAGATAAATGGCCTCAATATTCACGCGGATCGTAAAAGGAGAAATTCCCTGTCATAAAGTAGCAGAGACAGAAGATTATCTTGCTTTTCTAGATATCTCCCCGGTGGCCAGAGGTCATGTTCTCGCTATTCCCAAACAGGAGGTTGACTACCTTTTTGATCTGGGCGATGATGCCTATGTAGGACTCCAGCTATTTGCCAAAGAGGTAGCTATCGCCCTCAAAGCCGCTATTCCTTGCGAAAGAATCGGGACAACAGTCATAGGACTTGAAGTTCCTCATGCCCATATCCATTTGATTCCTATAAATAGTATCGCTGATCTCAATTTTAGCAAACCCAAACTAAAAATGAGTCAGGAGGAGCTGGCAGAGACAGCTGCTCAGATACGTGCAAAACTATAAAGAAAAAGATGTTAGCATCTATATCCCCTTCAGCTTCTGGAGGGGATTTTTTTTCTATTCCATGCCATTTAGTCTTTCCAGATGTCTATCTGACGGAAGAATTTGGGGACTGCTGTAAAATTTTACTTTCGGTCGTTTAAGTATTGTGTGAAGACATAATACTCCCTACTCAAATTGCTTCCCATTTACATAGTTCAATCAGGATAAAAATGGAAACGAAAAACGCACAATTACTATTTAGCAACTCATGGGAGGATCCTCAGCTCCTCCTCGAAGCATTAGGAGAAGGATCAGGAAAACGCATTTTATCAATAGCCGCTGCGGGAGATAGTAGCCTGTCTTTGCTCTCAGGCTCACCGGAAGAAATTTTAGCCATCGATACCAATCCCTTGCAGTTATACCTCGTAGAATTAAAGAAAATGGCTATAAAACATCTGGATAGATGGGAAGTACTGGCCTTTTTGGGATTTGCCCCTTACGAAAACCGCCTGAGCTTTTATCACGAACTCAAAGGTTGGTTGAGTTATGACGCTCAGCTATTTTGGGATGCACATAAAGATTTGTTGAAAGAAGGAATCATCTTTCAGGGGAAATTTGAAAAGTATTTCAGCTTTTTCGCCAAAAGAATACTCCCCCTCATTCATTCAAAAAAAAAAATTGCTGCTATGTTCCAAAGTAGAAATGCCGATGAACAATTGCATTTCTATATGGAGCATTGGAACACACTCAGATGGAGAATCATGTTTAAGCTTTTTTTCAATTCTTATGTGCTGAAAAAATTCAATTGGAATCTTCATCACTTACCTCAGCTTGAACTCCCAGTAGAGGACTATCTCTTTCAGCAAGCCCAAAGTCAGTTAAGTGCTGCTTTTGCTGCAAAAAATCCCCTCCTCCGATTTGCACTCAAGGGAAACTTTGACAACGAATTACCTCATTACCTCAAAGAAGAGAATTTCGCACTCATAAAGAAGAATATTGACCGCCTGAAACTACAAGAAGGAGATATCCTACCTATTTTAAAAGGAGAAGCTGCATTCGAACAATTTAATCTAGGCTTGGTCCCTGAACAGATTCCTCAGAAGAAATTGATCCATTTGGCAGAAGGGCTGGCATACTTTTCCAGCAAAGAAGCCAATTTGGCTTATTGGAATTTGAGTCAGCCTCAGCGCCTATCTCAAATAGCCCCAGCTTATTTTCAATTTAGAAAGTCTCTCTCAGAGCTACTTAGTCAAAAAGATCAGGGATTCTTATGTCAATACTTCACCTCCGAAGTACGTATCTAAGAAAGAAGGAAGAACTTTTTCTTACGAAAAAATGATTCTTATAGAAAAAAATTGACCACTTACGAACTTTTTTTTTAACCGAAGCGTATTTATACTGAACTCCTCCCAAATTATGGACTAAATCATTCTCTTGTCCTTTTCAATATCGATTTAGTCTGGCGATAACAGGGTTTCAAGGAAAAATCAACCCTAACATACTAAGCTATCCACACTCCGGAAACGAATACGAAACCGGGTCAAGAGAAGTATGCCTGTAGCTGAGGTAAATCCATATGGATTGCCTTAAACAGGAGTCTTTATGCAAACAACACAGAATATCATCGGGCTTTTTCTGGATTGTACAGAAAAAAACCCCGAACAAATTGCCCTTATTGATAAAAATGGAAGGGCGTATAGTTACCAGGAACTTCGCACGCAGGTAGAAAGCCGCGCAGCTTATTTATATAAGCATGGCTTGAGGTCAGGAGACGAAGTTTTAATATGCTGCGGACAGGATATAGACCTGATCCACAATGTACTCGCACTATTTTATCTGGGTGCAATAGCTGTATATCCGGGGGATTGGACACAGCGAACGTATTTAGAAAAATGTTGCCAGGCTCAGGCTTGTAAAGCAATGATAGCTGCTCCAAAGGCTCGCCTAATGGCATATTTTTCTAAACCTTTGCGGAAAATCCCGCTTAAAATAGAGGCACATTCTCCGAACTACCATTCTATATTTCCCCTGGCCAAAGTAGCAGAGGAACAGAATGCACTCATCACTTTTGTCCAAAAAGGAGATGAAATTCAAGCATTGAAAAGAAGTCATCAGGATTTACATAGCCTGTTTCAAAGCCTACTGGAAATTCAGGATCCACAAGCTTGGGAGATAGCAGCGCATAATAGTCTGGAATCTTTGCTTAGCTACCTGAGTATGGGAGCTACCTCAATTATGCTTGATTTCAAAAGAAAAGTCTTATCAAAGCAGGACGTGGAGAAATTATACCAGGTTCTGGCACTTTATAAAATCAATCGCCTGAATTGTGATCCGACTTTGCTGAGAGCTCTTTCTGACTATTTGATTGTGGAAGTAGAAGATCTTCCTGATCTGCAGAAAGTCTATATACAAGGTTCAGCATTCCCCATTCAAGATGCACATTTATTTAAAGAAGCCTTAGCCCGAACAGAAATCAGCTTTGGATACACAGCTGCTCATCTGGGGCCCTTGACTTCAACTGGAATTAAAGATATTCTTCATTTTAGCAAAAGGGATCAAGGCTGCTATTTGGGACAGAAAATAGGCGAAGTGAATATCAAGCTTATGGACATTGTAAATGAAGAGGTCCTCCAGCTTAATTATGAAGAGTTTAGTCGCTTATTAGTTCCTAATGGAGAAATCGGAGAAGTTATATTAAAAATTGATCCTGCTATTCAAGGAAGAAATCCTGATTTATATAAAAAAGAAGAGGTTTTAGAGGTTGAAGGGGATCTTTGGTTTAAAAGTGGCGATACAGCCCGATTCAAATCCGGGCGCCTATATTATACCGGTAAAAAAGCATCTCTCATGGAGTATAAATTGAAAGTTTTATCTCCCTTTATGTATGAGCATTATCTACAAGAAATAAACAGCATTGCCCAGGCTACTTTATTGGAATTAGACAGTAAACTCAGCATCATCATTGAGCCTCGAAAAGAGAATTTACAGGAAAAGATTGGAGAAGAATTAAAACACATAAGCCTCCATTTTGATCAGGTTATCTTTGTAAGAAAGATTCCGATGCTACAGGGAGAAAGCTCCAGTATTGATTATGTTACATTGAGAAATATGTTGAAAGAAGGCTCAATCAGTGCTGCTTTCAAGCTGGATTAAGACAAGTCCAACTATAGCCGGTAAAATAAGATTAAACAAATAAAGGATAAAGGTACTGCTAACAGCTGTAAGGGCTGGCACCTGCCAAATCCCCATCACAAAAAGTGCTACGGATTCTCTTAAGCCTAGCTCAGTAAAGGAAAAATATGGTAACAGAGATTTAATCAGAAAAACAAGCCCAATAAGCAAAAAGGCCAGATAAGGATTTCCTGTGAATCCAAACGCTATCATTAGGAAGGCATATTGAAGACTGTATACTAAAAATCGTACTCCTCCGATCAGGCTCATGGTCAGAATTTGCTGAGGGCTTAAACTTCCGAAAGCTTTCTTCAATACTTGCCTACTTTTCTTCCATTTCTTTGGAAGCCATTTATATATACCCAAACTTCCCGAAAAAATCAGCAAAGCAGAAAAAAGCAGACACACAAGGATAAGAAGAACAACTAAGCTTTCATTTTTCAAAGCAGTAGCTGGTATCAGATTTTGAAAAGCCTCATATTCAAATAAAAGTACATACATAAAACAGTAGCAGCCTACCCAAAGCGTAATCAACATCTGGGTCAATCTATTTAGCATCAGCACTACCCCAGCCTCCCAGCGTTTTCCAGCTTTCAGGTACATAAGTCTACCTGCATAATCTCCAATTCGATTTGGAGTAAAGATTCCGGTCGCTACTCCCGCAATTACTCCTCGAAAGGCTACTCTGAATGAATAATCTGGATACAAACCATTGAGGGCATATTTCCACTTCCAGGCCTCCAATCCCCAATTTAATGGAATCAATGTAAATGCAAGCCATGCAAATCCCAAGTGGCTAGCTTCCATTTGTGAGAGCCATAAACTCCAGGAAATATCCTCTTGTTTCAGTTTATGATAAATGAAAACAAGGGCACAAATTGTAATGATGATTTTGAGGAATAGCGCAAGGTATTTTTTTCCAGAGGAAAAGGAAAGGCTAATGGTTTGGGTTTGCCTCATACTAGCAAATAATACGCATCTGATTTGAAATCCAAGTCTATGACCTGAATCACATTACATTTATGAGGATTATAAACATCTATCCCCTTCTTTTTTGTATTTTTGGAAATGGCTGAAGCTGCAGATAGAATCATCCTGGGTATAGATCCGGGAACTCAGATTACAGGTTACGGGATCATTCGCTGTAAAGGAAAGAAAATGGAAATGATGGTGTGTGGAGTGATTCGCCTGGATAGAGGAGCAAAATCACATGCAGAAAAGTTATCCCAAATCTACCATCGGGTAAGTGGAATTATCCGTGAATTTTCTCCCACAGAAATGGCCTTAGAAGCTCCTTTTTTCGGGAAGAATGTTCAGTCAATGTTAAAGCTTGGAAGAGCACAGGGAGTAGCTATGGCTGCAGGCTTGTCGCAAGGACTTGAGATCTTTGAATATGCTCCCAAAAAAATAAAAGTTGCAGTAACAGGCCGAGGTACAGCCAGCAAGGAACAAGTACACGGCATGCTTCAAAAGTTACTAAACACAAAAATAGAACCCCTTAAGCTGGATGCGACGGACGGATTAGCAGTAGCTGTATGTCACTTTTTTCAGGGGACTAGCGTCTCAAAAGGAAAATCTTATAAAAATTGGGGCTCTTTTATCAAAGAAAACCCGGATAGACTCAAATAAAGCCACCCACCCAAGAAATCCATGCAATCCACAAGCAGTTTTCAGGTCTATAAATAAGGACCCATTCATACTTCTGGATGCATAATTAAAGCTTTATAAAAATAATCGAGGGCAAAGCATCGTTAGGATTGCATAAATACCCAAGAAACAAACACCCTGGCTAATATGAAATTTACCTTCTCTAGCGTCGTTCTCACCATTCTCCTCCTGTTAAACCAAAGCCTGCAAGCAAATGATTGCAGTAGCACAGCTAACCTTACCCTCAATAATCCTACGGCCATAGTTCTGGACGCCTGTAATAATGGTGATCTGGCAGGCGGGGTATATCCCTGTGCCAACTGTGATTCCGATGCCTGGTTCACCATTGATCTAGCGGGTACCAATCTCATTCAGCAACATGTACGGTTTAATATAGAAGCCAACGGCTCCGCGCAGTTGAATGCTGTTTTGATGTACTCAGACTCCTGGGAAGAAAGTGGAGATATTTGTACCTGGAGCAATGCGACTGCGGCTCTGGGCCTTCAAAGAAACGTCAACGTCTGTAACATAAATATTACAGGGATCGGCGATATATATGAGCTCGACTCTTATGGTTTGGATGGATCGGGGAAATATGTATTACTTATCGAGAAAACAACCACTCCGGGAACAGCAACTACCATAACTGTAACTCCTCAAATTATTGGGACCTGCAATGCTCCTTCTAACGATCGTTGTTCTTCTCCCCTCGCTTTGGGTTCAGGAAATGGAATTGACCCCATGGCACCCAGTCCCAATGTGCCCGCTTGGTCAGATGCTATAAAGGCAAGTACTGCCTGTGCCACCAAGCAAAGAATCAGCCGTGCAACCGTTGGGAATCCAGGCACGGCCTTAGTTATAACAGAAGATCACTATGATTATAAACCTTTTGGTCAGCCAAGAAGGTATACAGGAAATATAGGAGATGGAGGAAAGCTTTTTGGCTCGCCTATCAGCCAGGCAGATACCTATTTGGAAAACACCCTTTACTATAGTTTCACGGTTCCAGGCACAGGGACAAGTTCCAACTGGAATCTGGCTATCGGTAATTCAGGGGGATGTAGCCAGGAACCCAATGATATGGTTGTCATGATTTTAAACAGCCTGGACTGCTCGAATGCGGATAACTCTGCCTTAAGAGCCAGCCAAAAGGTGAGTATGAATAATGGATTAGCAGCAGGCTTACCTTCCCATACTTTCAGTGGACTTACGTTAACCGGAGGAACTACTTACTATATCGTAGTAGATGGAACCAGGGCTTCACAATGTGATTTCTGTATGCTGCTTTATAATGGTGGTTTGGTAAATCCCATACTTCCTGCAGAGCTAAGCAATTTTAATGGCTATAATCAAGGGATAGAAAACATCCTCTTATGGGAAACTTCTCTCGAGGAAAATCATGATTATTTCTCAGTGGAGAGAAGCCTGGATGGAGAAAATTTTGAAGAAATCGGCCGTGTACAAGGAATGGGAAATTCTGAAGCGGGCAACTCTTATACCTTTACTGATCCCGCTGCGAAAGTTGGGTTAAATTACTACCGTCTTAATATGATAGATATTGACGGTAGCAGTTATTTTAGCAGAAGTATACAACTCTTAAGAGAAGCTCCTTCCACTGCTTTAATCTCTATGTATCCTAATCCTGCTAAAAGCGAAGTTGAGCTGTATTTCAGTTCAGAGCAAAGTGGAACAGCCTATGCGGAGATTTTGGATATTAAAGGAAGAAGGGTATTGAATAGGGTGATCAAAACCAATCCCGGCGAACAAACCGAAAAGATCAGTTTGGATGAGCTCGCCAGCGGAATTTATGCAATCAAGTTTCAAATGGGCAGCTACATAAAGGTGCAAAAGCTCATCAAGCAATAAAGAAAATTCTTAAATTTCTATACATCCTGCTTTCTTCGAAAGCAGGATTTTTCTGTTCCTATACACCCTCCGAATTTATGTAGCCATTTTGTAGCAAACTCAAATTTAGGCCCAAAGGCCCACAACCCATTGATAATGAAGTTATTGTGGATTTTTTTGTGAAAATTCTCTATATTCTATAGATATTAATCAATTTACAATGACTTACTTCAGAAACATTTTACTATTCGCCTGCCTGGTAGGCCTATTGATGCTTTTTGGAGGATTTGGATCATTGATCACTTCCTCCGAACTGGAGCCCGATCGTCTTCAAAATGAAAACGAGCTAATAGAAGGAGCATGGGAATTAACTCAAATTAGGGGAGAAAGTGCAAAAGACCTCAATATCCGAATGGTGAAGATCATTTCGGGAGGTCATTTTTCGTTTGCTTTTTTCAATGATGATTCACAGCAGTTTTTTAGCGCGGGAGGGGGGACTTATTCTTACGCTAATGGCCGCTATTCAGAGCACATTGAATTTCACACCATCAGTCCGGAACTAGCAGGAACGTCTATACACTTTACTGCTGAATTCAAGGACAATACATGGCAGCATACAGGTTCGATAAATGGGGAACCTCTTGAAGAAGTGTACCAAAGAATCGATGAAGGAGCCGGACTTGACCATGTAGGTTCCTGGGAAATTTTCCGACTTTCCAATGAAGGAGGGAAAATGGTGCCACAGCAAAAGGGCATGCGTACAATTAAACTCTTGTCGGGTTCTCGTTTTCAGTGGGCAACCTGGGATGAACGCAAAGGAGAATTTATTGGTACAGGTGGAGGCACCTATGATACCCAGGAAGGATATTATACGGAAAACATCGAATTCTTCTCAAGAGACTCCATCCGGGTAGGAAAGAGTATCACCTTTGGATGTGATATCAAAGGAAATACCTGGCATCATGAAGAGTATGCGGGCTCACGTGGCCTACAGATCAATGAGATATGGATTCGTATGCAGTAATTACCCTTTTCTACAAACAAACCTTTTGCCTTTGGAAATACATCTATGCAAAGCCTAAAAGCTATGAAGGGGAGAACAAATGTTCTCCCCTTATATTTTTATTTTAAATTGGCCTATCAGTGAATAAAGCTAAAGCCAAAGAATTTCTCTAGTAGATTTGAGATGAAGATGAAGCCCAGGATGATCGGACATACATAGCTTATCGCAATATTGATAAACTTCTCCAGAGTAGAACCTTTATAGGTTGGATTCCCTTTTGAAATTTCATCTGAGAGATTTGCGGTTTTCCATCTAAAGGCAACAAACAAACTCATCAACAATCCCCCCAAGGGCAAACTCACCTCAGAGAATGCGTCAGCTACCAGCGTAAGGAAGTCCTGCGTCTTTCCTCCATAATTAATAATTCCTTCTTCTCCCCCACTTAAGGCAGGAGAAAAGCCCTGAGACATCATACTCGGGATACCAATCAGGAAGATAACTGCAGCTACAATAGAAACTGACTTTCCTCTGGACCACTTTCTCTCATCCACAAAATAAGAAACCGGAACCTCAAGTAGAGATATTGTAGAAGTCAAAGCTGCTACACAGACCAGGAGGAAGAAGCTTCCTCCGACCACTTTTCCAACTATAGGTCCCATTTGTGCAAATGCTTTCGGCAATACCACAAAGATCAAACTAGGCCCTTGTGCAGCCTCCAAATCCATGGCAAACATTAAGGGGAGCAATAGCATACCTGCAAGGAAAGCTACCCCAGTATCCGCCACAGTTACAATAGCCGCAGAAGAAGTAATATTGTCCTGCTTACCAATATATGACCCATAGGTAATCAAGGCTCCCATTCCCAAAGAGAGAGAAAAGAAAGCATGCCCCATGGCAGAGTTGATTACATCAAGATTCAGTTTTGAGAAATCGGGTTTGAGGTAATATTCTACTCCTTCCCATGAACCCGGAAGTGTGAGGGCATAAATGATCAATCCGAGAAGAATTACCAGGAGTACAGGCATCAATATTTTGGCTGCGGACTCAATTCCTTTTTGTACCCCTCTCATTACCACAAAGGCCGTAATAGCCATAAAAGCAAGAGAGAAAAAGAAAAGTTCTCCAATTTGCCCTACATAAGAACCGAAAAAAGCACCAAAGTCCCCTTCATTTAAAAGATCTCCAAAACTTATTTTCAAGAAGTAGCCGAAAGCCCATCCCGCAATTACGTTGTAGAAAGAAAGGATCATGAAACCACAAGCTACTCCGAGTATACCAACAAGTGCCCAATTTTTATTGCCGGTTTTGAGGTAAGCTCCATAGGGATTGGAACGAGTATGACGTCCAAGGCTGATTTCCCCGACCATAACCGGAAAGCCAATCAAAAATATACAGAGTAAATAAATCAGGAAAAACGCCCCCCCTCCATTATCGGCGGTTTCATAGGGGAATTTCCAGATGTTACCTAGCCCGACTGCTGATCCCGCAGCAGCCGCAACAAATCCCAGGCGACTGGAAAATCCGGTTCTCGTAGTAGACATAGTTTCTTTCTTCTAAGGGTTTTAGGTTATTTAAGGTTGAAATATAGGAATTTTTATGGGATAGCTTTTTTCTTCTTTAAAAATTTAAGGCCTCCCTTTTTATCTTTTTCTCCAACTTCCTCCATACCTACACTAGACTTCACGCCACTAAGAACAGCCTGGACCCAATGATTGACAAAGCCTTTTTCTGGATTGACTTCATATCGAATTTTCCCGTATCGCAAAAACCTTCTGTTGGGATTGTCCTGCTTGACTACCAGAGTATTGGCAATCGCTGAAAGTAGAGGTTTACGCTTAATGGCATCCGTTTCGCCTCCTTTTTCATCCAGTACACTTACCTTCAGGTCATTGTAGCGCATGACCATATTTCCCCGACTCTCATATTTGTCCGCGAAGACTTCGAATTTTGTAGACTTGATTTTTCCCTGCTTGATTCTGATACGCCCAGCTGGAATCATGATTGAATTAAGCTCCTGCATATCCCAGGGTCCTACATTACCCGTAAAGCTGTAGGTATTGAGAGTATCCTGAAGGGGAAAGAGAAATTTGGCCTGCAATTGCCCGGTTTTCATAAGGGTCGCCCGAGCGGTGAGGGTGCTGGTTAAGAGAGGATTGACCTCCAGATACTCAGGATCATTGCTTATAAACTGTATACTAGCATCTATATCCGTAAGGTAAACAAAGCCGGGTTGTCGCCTAAAGCCCGTTCGCATTTGGAAGTTCACAGCCCCGCCCATGACATCAACTCTATCCAATTTTATCGCGATGGGTAATTGCTTTATCATTTCCTGTGGGAAAGGGGGTCTTCTACCAGGCTGCATCCTGAATCGCTGATCTTTAGTTACCCGAAAATCTAAGCCTTGAACTTCCATACGTCCCCCCCAAAACCTTCCTTCCTCAACTAGTTTGTAGCTGTCTATCCCTTCCAACCGAATTTTATGGGTTTGCATAAAGAGTTTGTTTTCCGCATAACCTTTCCGCATGACAAAATCAATGATCTCAAAATTCGGCAGAATCAATGCGGAATCGATTTCTGCATACCCATTTTCAGTAGAAAGTCTTAACTCCTTAAAAGTAAAGGTGTACATGCTATCCTGAAATGGAAAGCTATGACTGGCAATTTTGATATCTACATTATCAGAATACAAAAGTCGATTTTCTCTAAAATGTCCTAAAGAATCCAGTTTAAAATTTCGGGCTTTCACTCCCAGCCCTTTATAACTATGCTGGTAGCTACTATCTTCTTCCAAACGGTCCTGAAAAAAACTGGCAGATTCGATCTCCAGTTCTCCTATATTGAGAACTTCAAAACTGGGATGTAATATGTCATATAGGTCCCTATCCATCCCACTAGAATCCAGGTGCAATATCACCTGACGGATAATCGGCTTATTTACATGAAGGCGCCCAAAATCCAGTTTCTTTTCAAAGTACCATTCATCCGGATCAATACCAGACATATTTACACGAGGAATATTCAATTCCCAGGCTTGTTTGGCTTGTTTTAACTTATCTGAATTCCACTGGGGAAGCAGGCGGATATTTTCTGCAAAAATACTAGAGTCTGCAGTAGATATACCCACATTCCCAATCCGCAGGGCATAGCTGCTATCCGGCAGCATAATGTAATAATCCTCAACCGTGGCACCAAGTTCTATATGTTGGGCATAAAAGAGATCATCAGTACGATAAGCAGAACTAGAATCCAATCGAAAATCCGAGACAAATAAATTCAGGTTTTCTGCTTTAAATTCATTAGTTCTACCTTGGTAATCATTTACTTGTAATTTCCCTTGATTGACCTTAAGCTGCCGAACCCGAAGTGAATTAAGCTGAGAAGAAATCAGATCATACAGATTTGCTTTCGCCAAAGAATCAATTTCATCCTTTTCTATTTCCGGATATCGTTCAAGCTCAACCGTAGGAGTATCGATACTGATTATTTGCATATCAGCAATTCGATTAGATAAAAGGGCATAGAGGTCCACCCCTTTCAATTGAAGATCAGGAACCTTAATCCGGTATTTTTGGCCGATGGATTCTGTGCCCTGATTGCGGGCTTGAATATCTACCGAACAAAGTCGAATATCTCCTCTTTGGGTTGACACATCCACATTGCCTACCGAAATCTGGTGAAGACTATCCGGTAGATTTTGGGAGAAATTAGCCGCCTGAAGCCTTATATCTTCAGCAAAGAAAAGATCTTTCTTATGTGAGGCCAGAGAATCCAGTCGGAAATTTCGGACATCTAGTGTCAATTGAGGAAGTACATATTTTTCTTGATTTTTCACCTCCTGTAATTCCAATGTTGACTTTTGGAGAATGAGGCGGTCAACTTGCAATTTTTTGAAAGCAGAGGATATAGTTGGGTAAAGGTCGATATCTTCCAGAAATGATTTTTTTCTGGGAGTGAATGCTTTCCTTCCCAAATCAGTCAAATTGATCTGGGCTCCTGAGAGGAATATACTGTCTATACTGAGTTCTTTTTCGAAATAAGATTTATATACATCCAGCCCATGAAAATAACTACGTGGTACTACTATATCCGCAATGACTCCATGTTGCTTTTTGGCTGCTTTTAGGGGAATAAAAACCAAAGAGTCAGCATAAAAGGAAGAATCCGAAGTGGCTATTCCTAAATGCTTTGCCTGAATACTGTATGAGGAATCCGGTAGGGTCAGGGAATAATTATCCACCTGCATATTTACCCGGATATCATCTGCATAAAAAGGACGATCTGCTTTCTTACTTGCTGAAGGATTTAACTGAAAGTTGCGGATATTCACCTCCAATTCCCTTGCCTTGAATCCATCTCCCAGTACATCTTTCCCCGCTTTAAAATCAAAAGTCCCTCCACGGATATCCAGGGACTTTACTAGTAGTCTTTTCAAATATCCCCCAATCAATAAATTGAGATTCTGTTCGCTGATCTCGTCAATTTTCTCCTTCTTTATTTCCGGATAATTGGTTAGTCCTACGTTTGGTTGGCTAATTTTTACTTTGTCAACCTCAAGGATACGGTCATGCCATAACTCTACAAGATCTACTCCATCGATCTGCAATTCTGGAACTTCTAAATCCAGGATATCCTCGTTCAATCTTTTTAGCCTTTTACGTGTGCCTGCCAACGGAAGAATGCTCATTGCCTCTCCTTTGATTTGTTTATCAAAACTGGAAATACGGGCTGCCTTTCCAGAAAGCAGATATGAATCTTCTTTCAACAGAAATTTATACTCATCTATTTTCAGATCCAGCTCTTCCGCAAGCATCAGTCTGGCCTCCTTACCCATAATGTTAGAATCAAGGGCCATATTCTGCATATAGAGACCGATTCCTTCAAGAGAAATTTGTTTGCTGGTATCCCCCATAGCAGCAATCTTTGAAAAAGAGCCTTTTTCAATAGATAAGCCTTCTATGTTGATATTGTGGAAATAAGGTTGAATGCCTTGATAGAGATCCGAAAGTTCAGGTAATTTTTCCCGAAGTGAGTCGCTTTTAAATTTTCCTAATTGAATCAATTGAGGCTCCACCAATCGAACCGCTCCCAGATTGACATTTCTATTGATCGCAATCTCTCTGGGTTTGATATCCTGTATAACGATCCGAGGTACCTTTAACTCAAAAAGATTCTTCTTTGGGCCGGAACTGGCAGAATAGGGGCGTAAATTGGGCTCTATATGAAGATCATCTACAAAAAACTCACTTTCGCTACTGGATAAACCGATTTTTCCAGCTTTAAGGACATAAGAGGAATCAGCCGTAATGTGTACATATTTGTCCACATCGATTTCCAGATCTGCCTCCTTTACTTTAAACCAACTTAAAAATTCCTTACCAGAACTGGAATCCATAAGGACCTCTTCAGCCATAAAATTGAGATTCTCCGCTACGAAGGAATTTCTCTTAAAATTTTTCTGGTCGTTGTAGGAAAGTTTCCCCCCCTTAATCTCAAATTCATCAATTTCAATTCCCTTGATCTGGGGCGAAACAATTTCATACAGGCTCTTTTGAACTTTACCACTATCTCTTTCTCGTCTTTCTTCTCTCAGGCAATTGATTTGAGGCTCCTCAATATATAACCTCTCAGTATGAATCTTTCTGGTTGAAAGGAATTCCCGAAAAAAGAAGTGCTGTAATTCAATATGAGGGAAAGTAAAATCGAATATATTCTGTGGAGCATCAAGCCCTTTTTCACCTTCATAAACGATAGAGACATCGTTTAAGGCAATCGTTCGGGCGGAAAGATTCCAGTCAACTTCAAGGCTTTTAACCTTGTAGCGATCATTACTCCTAAGCTCCACCAGTTCTCTCACAAAGGCCTCAATAGAGGGCTCTACAAGAAGATGCACCAGGCTCTGCGCGGTTACTAGCAGAAACAGGAATATTCCCAGGAATATCAAAAACCATTTTTTGCCTTTGCCAGAAAGCATAAATATTCAGGCTATCTCACAAAAGTAGTGAATAATAGCCGTTTCATAAATGAGCTTTATGTTTTACTCATTTATCATTCTCCTCTTCTTCCTCTCCTCCACCAAATACCATATTGGTACTGGTATATGTAGACCCATAATTATAAGCCAGGGTCACTACCTGCCTCATCGCATCGATGAACTGATCTTCTGTCAATTCTTTGAGAGGATGTGTATAAACGGTCATCACATACTCTTCAAAAATACAGTACTTCGCATCGAGAGCTCTATCGAAATTTGCTTCGAGTAAAGTCTCGAATTCCTTCTTATTGACGTCCTTCAGCTCAACGACTGGGGTCATTATCCTCATACGATTTGCATTCTGATCGGTTATGATATAGATGACTCTATTTCCATAAACGGCCTGCCAATTGCCTAATTGACCTTCTACAGCCTCTACTTCTTTGCTGAGAATACGAGTCATCTTTCGATTATCCATATCCTGGGAGATAGCTGAGAATGAGATAAAAATGAAAAAAATTGTGAATAGGAGGGAAAGTTGTGCTGCCTTTTTCATGTGGTATAGACTTACAGATTCCTAAAAGAGGAAAATTGTCAATTATTGGCTAGAGGAATGTCCGCTATCCTACAAAGGATCTATTCGGCAAATTCATAGCTGTGTTCGACATGCTCTTTCTTGCTTACGCTGTAAATCGAGATTCGTTTTTCTTTCCCTTTTAAGGCAACATTTCCAACATAATCGGTCAGTAGGTCTTTTTCATCTTCCAACCGCTCTTTGAGGCTCTCTGTAATAAGTATCTGCTTTTTGAACTCGTTACACCTTCCTTGAATACGTGCAGCGGTATTAAGAACATCACTGTGATAGGCAATTTCTTTTTTTACAACCCCTACCTCTGCTACCATCACCAGACCCAGATTTACCCCGGCCTTAAAGGCGGGAACAAGATCGTATTTGTTGAAATAATAGTTGGCTCGGTTCTGGATAGTTTCGTCGAACGTAAAGAAGGTCTTGATGCAATTGGCATTTCGCAAGCCATCTTCCATTCTCCAGGTCAGAACAGCTTCATCTCCAACATATTGATAAACCTCCACATCATGCACTTCAATGGCATGAGTAAGGTCCTGGAAGCAGTCTTGTATAAGTTCGCTATAAAGGACATGGCCCAATCTTTCAGCATAGGTAGTAGAAGACTTCAAGTCGAGGAACATGAAGATACGCTCTTCTTCCTGCGGTTGGTGATATTTTCCGATCAGGAGTTTATACAAAATGCCCGGCCCATACATACGATTCATTTGCCGGATGAGATTGAAGATGATACTGACGAAACCAGTATAAATAATGAGGACGAAAGATATTTTCTGGAAAGGGGTATCTTTTAGCATGGCCACGATATTGCCGGCAAGATTATCATCCATAAACCAGTGAAACAGAAGGAGGTATCCCAGAATAATGAGGAGGGTAAGGACAATGTGTACAGCACTTCTCACGACTATAGTCATCCAGTAAGGCTGATTTCGCAAAACCCCTTTTACGGTATCCAGAGCACCAAATATGATCCCAAAAGTTGCCCCTAGTCCAAACCCCAAACTGAGTATCTGAACCCAAATTCCTGCCTCTTCTGGTATCAACAGGTACAGACCATCCCCGCTAGCGCCATATAACCTGACCAGGGCAAAGAGGGTGATTGCAGCAATCCAGGCCAAGGTTGTTGACACTACGTTCCTAACATGTTTGCTAAATGGTTTCGCCATAAGCGACCTTGTTCTTTAAACAATTCAAGTTAGGAAAAATGTCATAGGGGACAAACAATCCAAAGATTCTCCCCATCTTCTTTCCTAAATTAATTTGCTGTAAAACAAAATACCCTTTCGGCTGAAAGGGCATTTTATTATATCTTATTCAATGAATATTTACTTAACAGATTGCTCGTGCAAGGTTTTTAACCAATCTACCAATTCTGTAGCATTGCCAGAGTTAAGGAATCTCGCTGATTGTCCTTCAGACTTCAACATAAATTGAGAGAAGTACTCAGAAGAACTAGGCGCACCCTGGCAGTTGCCACCCCCATTGTATCCGGGAACTCCAAGGGTAAATCCGTAAAATTCAACGTTTTGAGTAGCAGTAGGATTTGATTCGCCATCTAGTGTTCTTGCTCTTGAAGCTAATCTTATCTTTTTGAATTGCTCAACCAAAACATCCAAATCGATTTCAGCGACTTGTTCGCCATGATCGATCATGTTTCTCAATGTCGCAGGATGAATGGTTCCATTATCTGGAGTTACAGA
Source organism: Bacteroidota bacterium (assembly GCA_039819665.1). Taxonomy (GTDB): domain Bacteria; phylum Bacteroidota; class Bacteroidia; order J057; family J057; genus JAWPMV01. The sequence goes on along the minus strand of JBCBRM010000046.1, from coordinate 43,296 downwards.
ATAACTGATAGACTCAAGGGTTTTCAAATTTCCAGCATTATCAATCAGGAATCCAGTTTTCTTTTCAGTCGCTACATCAAAATAAGAAACCAAAAACATCGCATCTGGGGTGCGATAGTTGGCTAAGTATTCTGCACCTGTGTATTCAACTGCCGCATAAACACGAGGTTCTTCAGCAACCTGACATGCTGAGAAGATGAATGCCAGACCAAGGATAATAAAGGTAGAGATGTTAGTCTTCATGTTAAAGTCGTTAGATGTGTTGAGTTTAGCCGGCTTATCAGATGCCTGAGAAGAGACATTTTTAGGTAAGCTATCTTATCAAGATAGACAATAGAAATAAGGCTTTCAAGTCCTTTCGAACCCAAAAGCCTTATTTTCAATTATTTTTTTAATTTTTTTCCTTAGTTAAGGGCTTTTACCGTATATCCTTGTTCTTTCAAAAGATTGATAACCCCTTTGGGTCCCCACAGATGAGCAGCACCAACAGCGAAAAAGCTCACTTTTTCATTCATCATATTCTCCATTTTTGGAATCCATTTTACATTACGGTCATCAAGCATTACATCCTGGTATCCTTCCATTTCAGAAGCTTGCGTACTGAATTCGTAAAGACCCTTGAGATCCTGGTCCACATACAATTGGACCATTTCCTCTATTTTACCTTTCTCCGTTCCATAGGCTTTAATAAATTCTATTAGCATCTCAGCCTGATCTTCATAGGGAATTTCATCGAAAATACCCATTTGGTCCTCTACGCTTTCCAATCCTAAAATCTCTAAGGAAGATTTCTTGGCAAGTTTCATGAACTCCATTTCATAAGAGGCTGTTTTCTCTCCCAACATTTTTGGATAGACCATACTTAAAGCCATGAATGGTTTCATTTTTTCAACCAGCATCAGACTTTGCCCCAAAGTATCCTTGAAAAAGTCAGAAAGCAGGCTATAGTCTTCTGGAGAAAGTAATCCTTTTAAGGTTTGGCCATCTTTCATGCTAATTTTGGTTATCATTCCCATCATTGTTTTGGGGTCATCCATATCCAACTCCATGACAACCTGTTCAGAGGCAGAAATTTTTTCCTTTGTCTTTTCGGTCATCACAAAGTCATCCTGAGAAATGATATGAATAGTTCCATATAGGAAAGAAGGATTTTCCAATCCATTTCCACTGATTTCCCATAGGAGGCCCTGGCCTTCTTTTTCCGCTACTACAGGGGCAACTTCAGTTTGTCCAAAAAGTGATTGATTGAAAAGGCCGAGAAAGCCTAAAAAGATAAATTTTATAATAGTTAAGAGGTTCTTCATTTGATCTTATTATTATAATATGCCTGTCAGTTCAGTTTAAAGTTCTTTTAATTCAGCCAGACATTGTTTCAATTCCTGATAATGTCTTCCGTAAAGTCTGCGGTAATACCAATTGGTTCCAAATATGGCGAAAATCGCATAAAGCAACATCCCCGCTCCAAATAGGAACCAACCCTCTCCACTCAGAATAGGATCTTCACTTCCAGTTGATAAACGTCTAACATATAAGCCGTAGTATCCTCCGGTAAATGCTAGTGTAGGTACAAGAAAGATTACTGCATATAAATACCCACGCATATAGGTCCCCATATTGCGGGTGATACTTTCCAAAGATTCCATTAAATTATCTGAGTGGAGGTCGTTACGGTTTAAAGCTTTGTATTTATAGTAATAAAAAAGCCCAGTTCCCATAAACATGATGCTGAAAAGTATAATCTCCCAGGTAGCCACTTCTTCTTTTCTGGTCCATAACCAGTACACCAGACCTATACCCAACATCGCTGATGCCAGGACCTCAATCAGAATATTTCTATTAATACGGGACAAAGCCCCCTGTGATCTTCTTTCGAGTAATAGCTGGATCTGCCTATGATTCAGATATTGATCGCGAGAAAGATCGCTGGAGTGAGATGACCATATTTCTTTTAGTTCCTCTAAATTCATACAAGCATTATCAGGTAAAATGAGGTAACAATATCTTTTTTAGTTTGCCTTTGATACGGTTGATCTTTACCCCTACATGGTTACTGGTAATCCCAATTATAGAAGCTATTTCATCATAACTATGCTCCTCAAGATGAAGCATGATGATGGCTTTTTCCACATCGGAAAGTAATTTGATCGCTTCGTATAAAAACTTCTTTTTTTCTTCCTGTTCCCGATCGGGACCAGAGGCCGCCAATTCGAATTCTCTTTCTGTCAGACCTTGCTCAACTTCTCTGCGTTTCCTTTTTCGCAGGCCAGAAATCGCAGTATTTAAAGCTACCCGATACATCCACGTGCTTATACGTGAATCGCCTCTGAAATGAGCATAAGAGCGGCAGAGTTGCAGGAGGATCTCCTGAAACAAATCATTCCTGTCCTGAGAACTATCACAGTACATATTGCATACTTTATGGATAATTCCCTGGTTCTTCTCAACCAATTCTACAAATGCCTCTTTCTGCATTTCTTCCGTCATAGATCGGGGATCTTTCGAGGAAAGACTCACCCTATGTCATGTAAGTCGAAATTGTCAGGAAAAAATTACAAAAACCTAACAAAATTGTTTCAACAAGGTTTTATTCAGTACCTTTGTTCCACACGATTAAATTACATAAAAACATGGCATCTGTCACACTCAAAGGCACACCATTCCCCATCAAGGACGACATTCCTGTGGCTGGCGTACCTGCACCTGATTTTACATTTGTGAGGTCTGATCTTAGCGAAGCGAGTCTCCTCGATGATTACAATGGTAAGATTAAAGTTTTGATTGCTGTACCCAGCCTGGATACAGGAATTTGCCAAATGGAAACCCGCAAATTCAACGAAGAATTGAGTAAAAGAGAGGGCGTTCAGGGAATTGTTATTTCCAAGGATCTTCCTTTTGCTATGAACAGATTTTGCGAAGCTGAGGGAATTAAGAATGTAATCATTGGTTCTGATTATAGATACAGCGACTTTATCAATGAATACAACACTGAGATTCTCAAAGGACCTATGAAAGGCCTTTCAGCTCGTGCTGTCTTCGTGGTCGATTCCGCTGATAATATTGTTTATTCAGAGCTTGTACCTGAAATAGCACAAGAGCCAGAATACAGCAAAGCATTAGAGGCTGTTGATGAGCTTATTTAACAAGATATCAATCGATTCAAAAAGCCAGAGCCTTAGGTTCTGGCTTTTTTCGTTTACGGAAAGTATTTAGAGGAAATCAGTGGTAATTGCGATCAGGATAAAAGGAATGATAAAGAAAACGCTGATCACATAGGCAATCCCATAAAATCTGCTTTTGCGCGCATATTTCCCCAGACCTTTGGCAAGATTTACAGGAACCGCCCTGAATTGTTCAAAAGGAAACAAGAGAAAAACTCCAAAAAGGTTGAAAAGAAGATGTACGAAAGCACAAGCCAATGCTGAAGCTCCCCCTTCCAGGCCTAAAAATATGGCTGCAAAAATAACTGTAGTGGTAGTGCCGATATTAGCACCCATTAGAAAGTTGAAAGCCCTGTCCAGACTTACCTTCCGGGTTGCAACCAAGGGAACCATGAGAGATGAGGTTACAGAACTTGACTGGATAGCAGCAGTTGTCAGGAATCCCATAAGTAAGGAACGGAAGGGTCGTCCAAAAACATACTTATTCATATTTTGCTCCCTTACTCCTACCAGTAAGTTTTTCAGTATATAGGTCAGAAGTCTAAGGGAAGCAAATAGCAATAATACTCCTCCGAATAAACCGACATAGGGGTTATTATTGAAAAGGCTTAAAATCCAGTCACTGGTACTGGTGAAAATTGATAGGGTATTTTTAAAACCATTGCCAGTATTTATTTCAAACCATGAAGCGAATAGCAGGGCAGATTTTTCTAAAAATCCGGTAAAAAGCTCCAGAGGGAGAAGAATTAATACTATGAGGATATTAAAAAAATCATGAACAGAAGCACCAGAGACAGCCCCTTCAAATTCATCTCGATTTCCAATATGGCCTAAAGAAACTATCGTACTTGTAACAGCCGTCCCAATATTTGCACCCATAATCATTGGGATGGCATTGGCTAGTGATATCTCTCCACTAGCTACCAAGGCCACAATGATGGTGGTAATGGTTGAAGAACTCTGTATCATGGCCGTAGCCAGAATACCTATAAAAAGAGAAATGAAAGGGAAAGTAGTAATGCTCAGTAGGTTTTCCGCTATTTGCCCTCCTAAAAGGGATAAGCCTGCACTCATCAATTTGAGAGAAACCAGAAAGATAAAGATAGCCACCAACAATTTCATGATGGTAAAGGCAACCTGACTTTTTCCTCCAGGACCGGATCCAAACACATTAGCATCCCATTCAGAATCATCAATGTTGCCTGTTGTATAAGAGGATATTTCTTCGTTCTTACTCAAATTAGATTCGGCCTTTCAAGATATGCCATAGCACCCTTTTTACACTCAGTTCAACAGACCTAAGTGAAAAAAAAATGCCCACATATGTCTGAAATAACTCTCGGTAAAAGTAAGAGATATAATATTACCGTATCATTAAATTATCAGGATGGCGTATTATAAGTTGAGCCATTCAAAAAAATCAGCAGCCGTTTTAGGCCTAAGTAAAACGGTTAGAACCAGTCCGGCAAGCCCCCCCCAGAGGTGCGCATCATGGCCAATTTTATCATGAGGTTTGAATAAGGCCGCATAAAAACTATAGCCCATATATCCCAAGCCAAGAAGCCATCCTGGCATATCTATTAGGAAATATAAACTCAGGGTTATATCTGGTTGAATAAGAATCATGCTCATTACCACCGCACTCACTCCCCCGGAAGCTCCTAATGCACTATACATTTCATTGTCTTTCTCGGAAATCAATCGGGGAATATGACTCAGAATTACAGATCCCCAATAGAGCACGAAAAACTGCCAACTCCCCAAAATGGATTCTAAGCTAAAAGCAAAGAAGTAAAAGACCAGCATGTTCAGAATCAAATGCATATTGCTGCCATGAATAAGGGCAGAGCTGAAGAGCATCTGATATTCTTTGTGATGGACAAGTCGATAAGGATTAAAAATAAATTTATACATCAGGACTCCATCCCGAAAGGCCATAATACTGGTCAAAATGGTAATGATAAAAATACCTGTTGCTACTGGAGTCTGTAAATAGTATTGAATAATATCCATGAGGTCTTTCCTTTCCGTTCAAATGTACGTATTTATATCACTTGATTCGGGAATCATTTACCTTTCATCAAGCTTTTCTCCCCACTCTGCATCAGCTTCTGGCTCCTTATTCAAATCCTCTTTTATCGCGTAGCTCTGAGGCGTAATTTCAAGTTCTGACTTATGTTTATACAGGGAAGTCTTTCTCCTACTTTGTTCAAGGCTCCTTTTTAGTAAAAGGAATAATGTCCCCAGGATGACCAATGAACAAAGAAGGCTAAGAATCGTTTTCATTACAATAGGATATTACGTATTTTAATTGTCTGAATTATAAGAAACTAAATCTGATTCCTCATTTTTCTAGGATTCTGATTCCCTGGTGAAGCTGAACGTTAATAATTAATTTTATCATGCTTTTGTCCTTATCTATCGCATTCTTTGTATTTGCTGCCCTGGTGGGAGTTCTGTATCTGATCAGAACTTACAGTCGTCCCACTGTACGCGCACAAATTTCCAGGGATGACTCCAACAATGATAGCGGCCAGGATGGTGGAGGTGGCGATGGAGGAATCGATTATGATCCGGATGCTCCCCTGGATCTTCCTCCCGGGGTATACGTGCTTCCTAAGGAACCAGTTGGTATATCCGAGTGATATCCGCCCCATTTTCTTATGAATAAAAGCTCAGGACTTCTTTTTACTCTATTGATACTCGCGAGCTGTTCTTTCAAACAGACACAGGCACAGTCTCTACTGAACCTTCGAGGCAACCCATTTTACATAAACGGTATCAATATCCCCTGGAATAATTTCGGCTGGGATATAGGTCTCCATCCAAGCCGTGGAGTAGGATATGATCCCTTTTTCTTTGAAGAAGTATTTTCCAATCTTGAATCCAAAGGAGTAAATACTGCTCGCTTTTGGTTACACTGCGATGCAAGAGCTACACCGGAAATAGATCAAAATTCTTTCGTAACAGGCCTGGATGCTCCTTTCTTTGATCATTTGGATGATATGATTGAAAGGGCAGCTAACCACAAGGTGAAACTGATCATTTGTTTATGGAGCTTTGAACTTGCAGAAGAGTTTCCAGACCTGATCCGTGATGAAGCCCGCACTCAGTCTTATATCGATCTGGTACTTATTCCTATGGTAGAGCGCTATGCAGATCGATGCAATATTCTCGCCTGGGAAATCATGAATGAGCCCGAATGGACAGTTAAGAATTTAAAAAGGGGAAATGATGGGCAAGTTGAATTAAGCGAAATTCAGCGATTTATTGCTATGCAAACAGCTGCTATTCATGAACATTGCGATCATTTGGTTACTCTGGGATCTGCCAGTTTAATGTGGAATGCAAATCTACGAGATAACCCAAATAAGGACTTTCTATGGTCAGATGAGGCGCTACAAAATGCCCATGACGACCCTCTTGCATATTTAGATTTCTATCAGATCCATTTTTTTGACTGGATGAAAGAGTGGGGTAAAAACTACGACCCTTTCCTTAAAGCAGCGAGTTGGTATCATTCGGATAAACCAGTCCTGATTGGAGAAACCCCTGTAGTATCTGAACATTATGAGCCAGAAGAGATGCTGAAATATGCGTTTCAAAACGGATATATGGGTACCATGCTATGGTCCTACGCTGCAAGAGACGGTCTGGGCTCCTGGTTGGGTACAGATGATGCCCTCGGAGACTTTGCCCAAAATTTCCCATATCCCCAATATCTCGCTGATCCCTGTACCTACTATGAACCAGATTCCGAAAGTCTGATTATGCGAAGTAATTTGCTTCAATCTGGTGAAGCCATTTCCATAGAAGCCAATCTAATGGATGAAGGTCCTATCCGCATCTTGATCAGAGATGTGCAGGGACGAATAATTTTGGACCGAAGAAGCTTTTTGCATCCTGGGAAAAATGTGTTCCAGTTAGGGACACGTGTCAAAGGATCAGGTTTGTATTTTCTGCAAATCAATGATGGTCCAATCAAAAAGCTGCTTTTTTATTAAGTTCACTTCATGCAAATCGAAGTCCCCACTCCCACTATATTTAATTTCAATCACATCCTCAAACACTTGGATAGAAGCTCACAGGAGCTATTACATTATGTGGAAGGCGAAAGGGTCTGGAAATGGGTAGAATGGAAAGGCGAAAAAGGACTAATCTCATTTATTCATCGAGGGGATCGATTTATAATCGATTTACACAAAAAGAGCGATGGTTTAAATAAAGTCCTTCCTGATTTTATCTCTAATTGGTTTGATCTGGATTGTGATTTAGCTCTATTCTACAAAATTGTCAAAGAAGATGGTTTACTGGCTCCTCTAATTTCTTCGCTCTATGGATTGCGGGTTATAGGGGTTCATGGCCTGTTCGAAGCCCTTTCCTGGGCCATCATAGGACAACAGGTCAACCTGAGTTTCGCCTACACCATGAAGAAGCGCTTAATAGAGAATTATGGGAGATCAATTATTTTCGGAGATAAGCCCTATTGGAGTTTCCCAGAACCAATAAGGATTATGAAGGCAAAGATTGAGGATCTGAAGGAGCTCTCTATATCTCAAAGAAAAGCGGAATATCTCATCGAAGTTGCCTCCCAGATAGAAGAAGGAAATCTAAGCAAAGAGAACCTTCTGAAGTTGGGGAGTCCTCAGGAGATTGAAAAAAAATTATGTAAGATCAGAGGTATAGGTCCCTGGACAGCGCATTATGTGATGTTACGTTGTCTGCGAATACCTTCCGCTTATCCTGTAGGAGACGCAGGCTTGCAAAATGCTGTTAAGCAAAGATTGAAAATGGAAAGAAAACCCAGTTATGAAGAACTGTATTCATTGGCAGAAAAATGGAAAGGTTGGGAGGCATATGCAACCTTTTACCTTTGGAACGGTTTAAACAAGGAATAAGGTTTTTACAAAGCAGCACATCCACTATTAACACATCCACTATTAAATAATTCAAAACGACCCTTCCGGCTACTTATGTCAAGATTTATTTTTTTCGCTGTACTCATTGGATTTTTTCTTCTCCTTGATTTCATTTCCTACTCTGGTTTAAAAAGTATTATAAAAGATATCAAGAAGGCTCAATTAAGGAAAAGCCTCAGAATTTTGGCTTTGGTCGCCAGCATCACAAAAATCCTGGCAGTATTCATTCTGGTTATCGTATATGGATTCAGCTATCGGGAATTTCAGGGAGTTGCTGCAGTAAGTAATGCGCTGCTTTTCCTCATCATGATCCCCCAACTATTTTTTGTACTGATCATGCTGACCGAGGACGTTTTTCGAATTGGAGAATGGATCCTAAAAAGATTAAATCTGATTGAGCATAAATCGGTTGCTGGGGAAGAAGGTAATGGAAAAGGCATGGAAGGTAGGCGAAAATTTGTAACCCAATTAGGATTGGGAATTGCTGCTGTTCCTTTTTTTGGGGTAATGCACGGAGTAACCCGAGGGAAATATGCCTTTACGGTAAGAAAGGTAAGCCTTAAAATTCCGGAACTTCCCAAGGCTTTTCATGGATTTAAACTGGCTCAAATTTCAGACGTGCATTCGGGCAGTTTTGACAATCCTGATAAAGTATTTAAAGGAATTGAATTAGTAAATGAGCAAAATGCAGACCTTATCGCCTTTACCGGTGATTTAGTAAATAATAAAGCCAGTGAAATTGAACCCTGGATAGATGCTTTTAAAGTACTTGAGGCTCCTTTTGGTAAATATTCAATTTTGGGGAACCATGATTACGGGCATTATGTCAGTTGGTCGAGTAAACAGGAGGAAGAGGATAACCTCAAAAGACTCATAGAAAATCATGCAAAGATGGGGTTTCAGCTGCTACAAAATGAAAATCGTATCCTTGAAAAGGATGGAGATAAAATTGCCTTACTGGGAGTAGAGAATTGGGGAAAAGGGGGTTTTCCAAAGTATGGAGACCTGGATCAGGCATTAGCTGGTGCGGAGGAAATGCCCATAAAAATATTGCTATCTCATGATCCTTCACATTGGGATCAAAAGGTACTGGAACATAATCAAAAAATCCATTTGACATTATCCGGCCACACCCATGGTATGCAATTCGGAATCGAAATTCCCGGTATTAAATGGAGCCCGGTTAAATACAGATACCCCAGATGGGCAGGCCTCTATGAAGAAGCCGAACAATACCTATATGTAAACCGGGGATTTGGATTCCTGGCATTTCCCGGAAGGGTAGGAATTTGGCCTGAAGTAACCCTCATTGAGTTACAACAAGCCTAGTTTCTATTTTATCAAAACCAACTCTAATCTACGATTGACAGGATCCACATCCTTTTTCAGCGGATTGTTATTGGCAAATCCGTCAAAGCTAAGCCGATCCTTTTCGATACCTCTCTCGATCAATTTACGGTAAATACAACGTGCTCTTATGTCCGAAAGAGTAAGGAATTCTTCAGCAAAAGGTCCTGAATAATAATCATCCTCGTTTAAATCGATATGACCATAAATATCCAGTTTAGCCCCTGGATAGGCTTTGAGAAGTTTCGTTAAGGCGTCCAGCTCTTTCTCCGCTTCTTTGTTGAGTTTAGGAGAGTTGTATGGAAATCGTGCATGATCCATGATATAAACAGGTGATTTTCCACTCCCTCCAGTAGTCAAAAAGGATTCCATTTTAGCCAACATAGAGTTCGCAGTAAAACCAAAACTTCCAGCTGCGATAGCAGAAGCAGAACTAGCTTTGGAACTTTCACTAGAAGCCTCTTCAGAACTTGCACTATCATCTGATCCTGAAGTAGAACCTCCACTCTCAGTATCTCCAGCCTTTTTCAAAATCTCATCCCCATCTGCCTTATTTGTTTTACTTTCTTCACCCTCTCCCAACCCAGATTCACCTTCCTCCATCGACAAAGCAGAAGAAGCATTATTTTCTCGTCCTTCTGTAGAAGAAATAACTGGTTTATTATTAGCATCTTTTTTCACAGGGCTTACAGCTGCTTCACCTCCACAAGATCTCGCCAACCAGATCAGGAGTAAAATTAAAGCCGCAACCAGTAACCAGGGCCAAATCTTTGACCAGGCAAAGCCCGAATCCGCTGTGACGGGTATGGCTTCCTTTTCTTCTTGGCCAACAGGAATTGCTTCTTTATCTTTTTTGATTTCTATATCATCCGGAAGGTGCAGGTCAGATTTATCGGCAGATCCATCCAGAACTCCGATTCCCTCACCTCCGGGTGGAATAATCACTGGTGGCAATCCATTATCTCCGGTCTCCTTTCCTACCTCTATGCTAAAGCTTTCATTCAGGAGTTCTGAATCCAGCGTAACTCCAAATAATCCTGCGTATTTGGGAATTTGTACTCTCAACCAAGCCATCATTGCATCCACCTCTACCTCATTAGCAAAAAATCTACTTCTGGCGATTTCTTGTCTATTACCTGCTCTTAGGATAAAATAGGGTTGCCCATTTTCCTCTCTTTTCTCATATCTGGCACTTATCACTCCATTTCGGATCAATGATTTTATGCCATTATCCCTAGAGCGACTACTAGAATAGCCTTCACTAAATACGATAGGCTCTCCTTCATCGTCATTGAAGTGGAAGTAATATAGCCCATTAGCACCTTTAAATTGATCAAAACCTTCCTCCGAACTACTGCCCTTTTGCTTTAGATCGTATACATTCACTTCTTTTTTGGGAGCCTTGGGAGGAGCTGGATATTTCTTTACAAATTCTGGTGCTTTATCCTGCAACAAAGAAACGGCACTCTGAGCGCTTGTTTCATCTGGAAAAATCCCACTTCTGGCAATTTCCTTTCCATTACTTCCTTTCAGAATAAAAAAGGTCCCCTTATCCCCTTGTAAAATTTCGTATTTCCGAGGATTCTTAGATTGCTTTATGATTGCACGAATCCTTTTGTCCCTTTGAGCCTCTGTATTGAAAGATCGACTAAAGAGAATGGGAATTCCCTCAGTATTATTGAATACAAAATAGTGCTTATTATCCTTCTTACTCTTAAGGGGTTGAAATCCCATTTTTTTGGAACGAGAAAGGAGGGTAAAGTCATAAAGAGCTTCGAAATTTATCTCTTTAGGGATGGTGTTCAATTTTCGAATGGTGCGACGCCGACGCATATTTACCTCAAAAGAAGTATTGTCGTTTGCACGTTCCCTCAAACTCTCTACTATTGCCGACAAATCATCTTCAGGCTCGAAATCCAGACTTCGCATCCAAATTTCGCCGGCTTCGTCCTTGAGTTCGAAAAAAGACTTACCATTTTCTTCCTTGATTTCTACGGAATTCGGATCGCGGATTTGGTCGACAAATCCCCGAATACTGGCAACACAATTTTCTCTATTTTGGAAAACAGGACTATCCAGAATGGGTTCACCTGCTTCATTTTGAACCTGAAATGAAAACTTTCCTTCTTCTTGAGGAATTAGGCTGAATTGCATAGTGTGTAATAGTTTCTAATAGATGTGCAGGTTATAATATCTAAAAACAAAAAATTGTTTTATTTACAAAATTGCAGAGCTGTTTTTCTTAAAATTTCCATACAATCTACAACGGATTGAAACTCTACATATTCCACAGCTCCATGAAGCCCTTTTCCACTTGGCCCAAAAATCACCGAAGGGATGCCTGCTTCTGCCAATAAAGCTGCATCTGTCCAAAAAGCAATTCCCCCATAATCTGGTATTGACTTCATACATTCCTCAAAAGACCGATCAAGAATGTTAACTATTTCTGCCTCTCTGGAAACCTCCAAAGGTTTGCGCTCGAATTCAATTTCATAATCCACTTCAAGCTGAGGAAAATGCGTTTTTGCCTTCGAAATTATGTCTTTGACTTGCTCTTCAACGAAAGTAGCATCTTCTCCCGGCAAAGTTCTCCACTCTACCCTGAGTTCACACAAGTGGGGATATACACTGATCTCTGTTCCTCCTTTGATAATAGAAGCATGCAAGGAGGGTCTACCTAATAAAGGATGACTCCTTTTTGGCAATTCTTCATTTTCCCATTTTAATAATTCCACCAATAAATAGGAAGCCTCCAGGATAGCATCTTTTCCTACTTCAGGTCGACTCCCATGAGCAGCTTTCCCGTGAATGATAAAATTTGTCCAGACAAAGCCCTTATGAGCCAGCATCACTTTCATATCTGTGGGCTCAGTAACAATGGCTGCATCCGCCCGAAAATCCTCCAATAATTTTTCAGTCCCTTTGCTCAGATATTCCTCATCTCCCACACATGCCAGGATTATATCTCCCTTTAATTGATGCCCTGAATCCGCAATAGCTTTCGTAGCCATAATCATAGCAGATACCCCACTTTTCATATCCATACTTCCGCGGCCATACAACTTACCATCCTTAAGTTCCGCCCCAAAAGGATCAATTGCCATATCTGTGGTACCTACAGTATCAATATGTCCGTTGAACATCAAAGACTTTCCCCCACCACTTCCTTTCAACACACCAATGGCATTTTTCCGCCCATCATCAAAGCTTTGATAGTACATTTCCAGGCCGAAGGACTTCATGTAGGACCCCAGATAGTTTGCCAGCTTAGTTTCTCCACTAGCATTTGCAGATAGGTCAGGGTTTACTGATTCAATGCGAATCATTTCCTGAAGAAGGTGGAGAAGTTCATCGGAATGAGAGCTATTCATTTACTGCAAATATTTTTCAAAAGTTAAAAAAATACTTGAAGTCAATGCGAAGAAATTGTGAAAGAATTACGACGAAAGGGAAAAAATGGGTTTAGCCTCTCAATTTATCCAACAATTCATTGAGGTGATCTGCTTCTTCCTGACTCAGATTGCTAAGGATTCTGTCCAGTTTTGCCTGTACCCCATCAATTTCTTTAAGAAGGTCTAGCCCCTGAGTACTGATAACCACATCTACCAGGCGTTTATCAGCTTTACATATTTTCCTTTCAACCAAATCTTTTTTCAGCAATCTATCTATGATGCGAGATACATCAGACATGCGATCCAACATTCGGCTCCGAATATCAGAAGTAGAAACAGGTTTGGGATGTTGACCTCGTAAAATCCGCAATACATTATATTGCTGGAGAGTTACTCCAAAAGGTTTGAGAGACTCCTTTTGAATCTGGTTCATCCAGTTGTGAGTAAAAAAGAGATTTACTGCTACTTTTTGGTAGACACTTTTAAAAGGAGTCTTTTGCTTAATAGCCTCTTCTATTTTCATTGCCTGTCCTTCCTGTTTATTTTCCTTCACAAATATATTGTAAAATCTTAATACATGTTTAACCATCAAAAGACTAACTTTGTTGGTGAAATAAATTTCATGGCAGGCCTCTTGCATGAAGCTGTTTGTAGATGCGATGAAAGATGTCGGAGAATGGACATCATATTCCTGATTTTAAAGGGATATTGCAGTAATTTGTAGCTGTTTAAAAATTCACAGAAAATAACAATCAACCCACATATGAAATTTTTTATTGATACCGCTAACCTTGATGACATTCGGGAAGCCAATCAAATGGGCGTATTAGATGGCGTTACGACCAATCCTTCTCTCATGGCTAAAGAAGGAATTACCGATGTAATGGGACATTACAAAAGGATTTGTGAGGAAGTGGATGGCGATGTAAGTGCAGAAGTAATCTCAACAGATTATGAAGGGATTGTAAGAGAAGGAAGAGAATTGGTAAAAATCCACCCTAATATCACCGTTAAGATTCCGATGATTAAAGAAGGGGTAAAGGCAATCAAAACTCTTTCCTCTGAAGGCATCAAGATCAATACAACCTTGATTTTCAATCCCATTCAGGCTTTGGTAGCCGCAAAAGCCGGTTCTAAATACGTGAGTCCTTTTATAGGAAGACTAGATGATATTGGTCAGGAAGGTATGGACTTGATTCGTGAGATTCGTGAGATTTTTGACAATTATGGAACGGAAACCATGATCCTCGCTGCGAGTATCCGTCATAATCAGCATTTACGTGCATGTGCTTTAGCAGGTGCAGACGTTGCAACTATGCCTCTTAAGGTAATTGACGGTATGATTAAGCATCCGTTGACTGATAAAGGACTTGCAAAATTCCTCGAAGATCACGCAAAAATGAAAGCAGCGGTACAATAGGTATCCCTGAAGAATATATCAGCCCCCACCATTACTGGTGGGGGATTTTTTTTGTCTAGAAGCCAGGCTTTTCCCTGAATTTGAAAAAAAGATGCTTGTTCAAAGGGAGTACACCAAGGCTTTGTATTTGCTTCGGCTGTCATACGGCCTTGCAATAATAACTTTGCTGATTGAGTCTTCGCAGGGACAGCTTTGTTGACTCAGTTGCCCTAGCCTAAAAAGAATGAAAGAGAAATACTTGCGTATCTCTCTCTCATTAGGCGGCTAAATTAAGGATAGCTCAAGAAATCTGAAGGCTCAGTCCTGAGCTATTTGTTGGAAAAAATCTTATTAAGATGTAGATAAATTATTTATTTGACAATTTCGTAATTTACCAATACAAAAATAAACAAGCGTTTGATATTTGTCAATATTTTTTATCAACATTTAAATACTAAACGTTTCTCCACCTCCTTTATTTCATCCTTCCAAAATCTTTTCTCCTCTCCTCCTATTCATACACAAAAAATAAACCAGAAAGAAAAACAGTCTGGAATGCAACCTTTTACAAAACTTTCAGTATAAATTGAAAGTACTGAATACATTAACCACAAGATCATGACTCTCACCCTCAGCACCTACCTCATCTACATACTAATCAGCTTGTTACTCACCATTTTTGTTGGAAACATCCTGGGCAAGACAGGCAAAGTTTTTTTCGAGGATTACCTCAGAGGAAATGAAAATCTTGCAGAAAATATCAACCGCTTAGCCCTGCTCGGATTCTATTTGCTCAATATTGGGTACATAAGCCTCACCGCTCATAGTGGTATTGCCATTCGCAACTACGAACATATGTTTGAAGTTATAAGCTATAAAATTGGGATAAACCTGCTCGTATTGGCTGGATTCTACTTATTTGACCTCTGGATAATGCTTCGAATGCGCAACAGGAAAAAGCGAATTGAGGATTATATCAGTTTGGCAGAATAAGGCATTGTTATTTTTCATAAATCCTGTTTGTTATCTCTCTGATGTATAGTATTTTTGCGGCCAGATAACAAATACATTTTATATGAAACTTCACGAGTACCAGGCCAAAGAATTGATCAAATCCTACGGTGTACCCATTCAGGAAGGGGTTGTTGCCACCACAGTTGACGAAGCGGTAGCTGCTGCCGAAAATCTTTACGATAGTCCTGACGGACAGTTTTTCGTTGTGAAAGCCCAGATTCATGCGGGTGGACGCGGAAAAGGAGTCGTGAAAGAAACTGGCGCAAATGGTGTCGTTGTAGCTAAAGGAGTTGAGGGTGTAAAGGAAATCGCAGGAAAAATCCTCGGAGGCACTCTGGTAACCAAGCAAAATAAAGCTACTGGCGGAAGTGTAGTAAACAAAATCCTTATTGCTCAGGATATGTACTACCCCGGCGAAAGCGAAAGAGAAGAATTTTACTTCAGTATCACCCTGGATAGAAATACTAGTAAAGATGTGATTATCGCATCTAGTGAAGGTGGGGTAAATATTGAAGAAGTTGCTGAGGAAAATCCTGACGCTATCGTCAAGGAATGGATCGATCCTGCAGTAGGCCTTCAGGCATTCCAGGCAAGAAAGATTGCTTATGCACTCGGACTTTCAGGAGTAGCGTTTAAAAATGGTGTGAAGTTCATCATGAAGCTATATGCGGCTTACAAAGGTACTGATGCAGATATGCTGGAAATCAATCCCATGTTCAAAACTGCTGATGACAAAGTAGTTGCCGTTGACTGCAAATTGAGCATTGATGGGAATGCTATGTACCGCCACAAGGATTTCGCAGAACTGAGAGACACTGCTGAAGAAGATCCTTTGGAAGTAGAAGCTTCAAAATATCACCTCAACTATATCAAACTGGATGGAAATGTAGGATGTATGGTAAACGGAGCAGGTTTGGCTATGGCAACTATGGACATGATCAAACTAAGTGGAGGTGAACCTGCTAACTTCCTAGACGTGGGAGGTGGGGCAAGCGCTGAAACTGTGGAGCAAGGGTTTCGTATCATCTTGAAAGATCCTAATGTAAAAGCAATCCTCGTAAACATCTTTGGTGGAATCGTTCGTTGTGATCGTGTTGCCAATGGAGTTGTAGAAGCGTATAAAAATATCGGTGAGATTCCAGTTCCGATCATCGTAAGACTGCAAGGTACAAATGCAGAGTTAGGTGCTAAAATCATCGATGAGTCTGGACTAAAAGTTGCCTCTGCAATTACTCTTGCAGAAGCTGCAGATAGAGTAAAAGAAGCTTTGGCCTAAGCGTAGCTTTTATAATATATAAAGAGCCTTCACCTCTGGTGGAGGCTTTTTTATTTTCACACAAGTTGTGTCATAGATGTCATAGATCTACTTACAAAATCTTTGTCATCCCGAGCCCCGTCGAGGGACCTCCATTCTTTTCGCCACCATTTTTCCACTATCTTAAAGGAAGTATGGAAAGGCGGTAGGTTAAGCCATAGGCACTTCGCAAGCTCAGTGTGACACGGTTGTTTAGATGATAAAGACGATTGCTATCGTCGCAATTCGACCAAATCACAGATTCAGCATCATGCCTTTGGAAACTGCGCAAACAAAATCCTGCCGGTCAGTAGCTTCATATTATTATGGATATTGATATCTATTTTCTTGCGCCTATTGAATAGCCAGATAAAGGGATATAACCAAAGCAACCATCGAGAAGTATTCTGCCTTTTGTCTACCTCTATCCTGCCCAATTCCAATCCATTTCTGATGGCCAGATAATGGTATTGATTGAGGGTGAGGGAAGCTACGTGCTGCAAACCATCATTATTGGTCAATTGAAGAGGTTTGAAGCTGTAGAAGAAACCAGAGAAGAGAAAGCGCCAACGGGATTTGAGAGAAAGGATATTCGGGGTGGAAATAACGAGGCTGCCTCCGGGCTTGAGAATGCGGCTACATTCAGCAAAGAAAACCTCATGATCCAGGATATGTTCCATTACCTCTATCGCAATGATGATATCAAACTTCCCATCTTCATAAGGCAAAGGTTGAGTCAAATCTGCCTTTTTGCATTCTACCTGGTCATAGTAAAAAATCTCCGGAAAGAGATCACAAGCCGAAACCTGGTAACCTTCTTCATGTAGTTTTTTGGTAAAAGCTCCATGACCAGCACCTACATCCAGCACATGAATATCCGTCTTGTTATTCGTAAGGTCTTTGAAAAATGGATAGAATCGATCATGTACCTGCGGAATTGCTATCGGTTTGATCTCTTTGGTAACCCCGGTAGTTTGGCTCATTGTTCTTTTGCTTTTGGCTAAGACCTGCAAATATATGCAGCATTTAAGAACTCAGACCCATAATCGAAGAAAAAGTATGGCAATTATACCCGTGATCGCAAATAAAAAGAAGCCAAAGCCCGCCATGAATTCCAATTTCACCTGTTTACTCCAAAGAGCAGCAATCAAAAGCAAAGCCAGATAAAGCAGAAAACCCGGACCTCCAAAAAGACTCTGGTTGGGATCGATCATGCCTTTTCCCTGACGACAAGGCTTATTGAGTTCTATGGCTGTCAGTATCCCAAAAATCCTTCCCCGCTTTACATTCAGCTTTTTTTCCGGATCAATACATTCTTCGAAAGTTGCATTGATCCGAAAGCTCTCTTCCCCCATCTGATAATGGGAATAGAATTTTCCACTGTCCTCCAGTTTCATTCCTAGATAAGTCACGGGCTGATTTCGAATCTCTTTTGCAAACCAGCCTTCAGTGAGAATAAGAATAAAAAAAATAGCTAATGGAATAGAAATAATTTTTAGTACACGCCCGACTTTCCCAAAGAAAGAAGCTTCTCTTTCCATTTCTCGCTTCTTCTTTTGACCAGCCGGACTCGCCCAATATCGCCTGCGCATTTCTTCATGATCCACATGTTCTGCACGCATATCTGGTCCGGGTCCTGGCTGACGTGGGCTTCCCGGAGAACGAGAAATAATATCCCCGGCACTCATTCGAAGATCGTAGATCTTGCGTTTAAGAGGATCACTCAGGGTCTCATGGGCAGCATTGATTGCTACAAATTGCTTATGTGCATCCGGCTCAGGGTTTGTATCCGGATGATACTTCATAGCCAGTTTTCGGTAGGCAGCTTTTATCTCAGCAGAAGTGGCCGTTTCGCTGAGTCCGAGTAAATCATATAAAGTAAAGTTCTTTGGCAATGTATATGTTAGGCTAAATCGTTTCTCAAAAGGTAATCGAAAGAAATGCGATAAATAAAATGATCAGAAAAAAACCCATAGCCCCCGTCGCTTCTTTCTTGGATTTTGATATCCAAAGGATGCTAACCAGGCCTAATACCATATAAGACAAAGGCTTAGCTCTATACGGATCGTTGTCGAATTGGCGAAAAGGGAAAAACAGATCATATATTACTAATAATGCAATCGGGATAGAAAGGAACAAAAGAATTTTAGCAAGCAGGTTAACCCATTTGTTTGCATCTTCATATTCTTTCCGTTTCCGCTGGCCTGCAGGGCTATTCCAGTAAGCCCGTCTAATTTCTTCCTGTGTCATCTGATCTGCCGCAGCTGGACCTGAAGAAGGTCCTGTCTTTTTGACACTGAGTATTGCTCCACCTTTCTGGCTTAAATCATAGACTTTCCGCTTAAAGGGATCTTTAAGCGTTCGATAAGCCGAGCTGATAACCTGAAATTGTTGCTTGGAATCCGGATCAGGATTGGTATCCGGATGGTATTTCATGGCTAACTTTCGATACGAAAGCTTGATTTCCTCCTGGCTGGCTTTTTCATCAACTCCCAGGAGTTCGTATAAATTGAAATTTGCAGGCAATGCACTAAGTATTTAGTGTTCACCTGCAAATTACATATTTTAAAAGGAGATTATTTTTCTAATTCTCCATCCTTAAATTTTCCGACTTTTTTGGTCCCATCAGCCGCAATGATTGCACCATCGCCATTCTGAAGATCCATATACCAGTAGCCTTCATATTTGCTCCCGTCAGCATAGGTCAATACTCCATACCCTTGTTTTTTCCCTCGAATCCAGGCACCTTCATAAACTTCACCATTTCCATAAGTAAGTTTTCCTTCTCCCTGATAAAAACCGCGATAAAATTCCCCCTCATATACACCTTCTCCTGCGACTCCTACCCCTGAACCAGTAGCTTCATTTCGCTTCCAGTTTCCTTCTAACGTACGCCCATTGATTATGTATTGCCCCTCTCCTATACGGTCTCCATTCACCCAATTGCCGATATATTCTGTAATGATATCTCCTCGGCTATACTTCCAGGTTCCCTGCCCATTGTATCGATTGGCCGTGAACTCACCTGTATATTCTTCTTTACTTCCACCTGCATCAATGATGAGGTTTCCTTTTCCCTCTCTGGCTCCTTTCACCCAATCCCCATCATAGACCTGGGTTTTTTGAGTCATTTTACCTTTCCCTTCGCGGATCCCATTCACGAAATCTCCCACAAAGACATCTCCATTTTTATAGGTAAAGGTTCCAAAGCCGTGTTTACGGTCCTCTTTCCACTCCCCTTCATAGACGTCACCATTGGCATAGTTCATTTTACCTACTCCATGCATAGCTCCTTTTACCCAGTCGCCTTCATATACATTCTTATTTTTAAAGAAGTATTTTCCTGAACCGTCTCTTTGGTTCAACTGGTAGTTTCCTACATACAAAGTATCTCCAAAGGGAGAAACGAGGGAACCGAAGCCATGTCGGGCTTTATTTTGCAAACTTCCCACATATATGACACCATTGCTATATTCAACGGTATCAATATCTATGGCGGTTTGTCCTACTTGCATGGAGCGAGTAAGAGAATCCTGACTAAAAATTAGGCACGAATACAGAAAATAGGGGATAAAAACGGTTAAATGCTTAATTTTCATAAGGAAGAATTTTAAGCCAAAAAAATTATCGCGCTTATAATTAATTCTCTTTATACTTTAATCTATCTAAAATCTTCAATAGATTAAGGATCTTATGTTTGAATGGGGAAAATAGCCTGATTTTTAGTTTATAGGCTTGCTTATTAGGCATTTAGCACCTATATTTGAAGTGTTACATTCAATACAGGCATCTAGCTAATTGAAAATCAACAAGATAGCACAGAAAAATCAGGAGAAATGGACAAATTTCGAAAACTCGTAGGAAAGTACAGCCTGAAGCTCATACAGACCAAATACACCAAATACTATATGGTTTTGGTACTTGCGTTGGTGTGGATGCTCTTTCTGGACAGATTTAAGCTGACTTCCAGGTATAAAGTTCAGCAAGAGATTGAACAGTTGAGGACAGAGAGGAATTACTACGAGCAATCACTCAAAGAGCTAGAGAAAAGGTCATATCAAATGACCCAAAGTGAAGAGATAGAACGTTTAGCACGTGAAAAATATTATATGAAGAAAAGTGATGAGGATGTTTTTCTCATTGTTGAGGAATGATTTACACAAATCGCTTGATTCTGAGAAATACAGGTCGCAATTTTGCGACCTGTATTTTTTTATATAATTGATTCCTCATGAAACGAATAGAAATCAAAGACCTGCTAACTCATGAAGCACAGGAGCAGGATGTGCTGGTTAAGGGATGGGTAAGAACCTTCCGTGCCAATCGTTTTATAGCACTTAATGATGGATCAACTATGAATAATCTTCAGGTTGTTGTCGATTTTGAGAACTATCCGGAAGATTTGTTGAAAAAGATCAATACAGGGACGTGTCTAGCAGTTAGAGGGAAACTTGTCGAATCTCAAGGTTCGGGACAAGCGGTGGAAGTATTGGCTGAAAGTTTGGAAGTATTAGGAGAAGCTGATCCAGCTGTTTATCCTATCCAGCCTAAAAAACACAGCCTGGAGTTCCTTAGGGAAAAGGCTCACCTCCGCATGAGAACCAATACATTTGCGGCTGTTTTCCGGATTCGCCACAACCTCGCCTATGCCATCCATAAATACTATCACGATCGTAGCTTCTATTATATGCATACACCTATCATTACCGGAAGTGATGCAGAAGGAGCTGGTGAAATGTTTCGTGTAAGTACTTTACCTTTACAAAATCCTCCCTTGACAGAAGAAGGGGGAATTGACTGGAAAGAGGACTTCTTTGGAAAAGAAACCAATCTTACGGTATCTGGACAGCTGGAAGCTGAAGTAGGTGCTCTAGCACTAGGTAAGGTTTATACCTTCGGTCCCACTTTCCGCGCAGAAAATTCCAACACGACTCGACACCTTGCTGAATTCTGGATGATAGAGCCTGAAATGGCTTTCTATGACATCCATGATAACATTGCCCTGGCTGAGGACTTTCTGCAGTACATCATTCGCTTTGCCTTAGAAAACTGCAAAGAAGATCTCCAGTTTCTACATGATAAAATTGAAAAGGAGGAAAGAAATTTGCCTGCCGACAAACGCAGAATCATGAGCCTTTTGGATACCCTGGATTTCGTCGTTAATAATGAATTTGAGAAAATCACCTATACAGATGCAGTTAACATTCTTCGCAATTCTAAGCCCTACAAAAAAGGTCGTTTTGAATATCCGGTAGAATGGGGCGTTGATCTACAATCTGAGCACGAACGCTATTTGGTTGAAAAGAAATTCAAAAAGCCTGTGGTTGTGATCGATTACCCTAAAGACATCAAAGCCTTCTATATGAGGGCCAATGAAGATGGAAAAACGGTTGGTGCCATGGACATTCTTTTCCCAGGCATTGGAGAAGTAGTGGGTGGATCTCAGCGGGAAGAAAGATTGGATGTATTGCTAGCGAAAATGGAGCAAATGAATATTCCAGAGGAAGAATTATGGTGGTATTTAGATCTGAGAAGATTTGGTAGTGCTCCTCATTCAGGCTTCGGATTGGGATTTGAGAGAATTATCCAGTTTGTGACGGGTATGGGCAATATTCGCGATGTCATCATGTTCCCTCGTTTTCCTAAGTCGGCTGCATTTTAAGCCATAAAGGCAGGAAAGATTCTCGCTAAAATCAGATTTTAATTACGCAATTTCAGTATTTACTTTATATCGTAATTTATTGAAACACGTAATTATATGTCTTGCTCTTACCGATTACCGCATTTCCCCATGCTGGTCTCGATCAGCCTTCTGGCATACCTGATCTTTTCCTGTACAGAATCTGATCTATCCAGGAGTCTCAATGGCACCTGGCAATACGCTTTTCATGAAAATGTAGAAAATGGCGAAATTGTCGCAGAACCAGATTACATAGCTCGTCCGGTTGTGATCACTTTTGATGACAATGGTAAAAAAGGTGATTTCTATGGACAAACGGTCACCAATGCGATTCAAGGTAAATATAGACTTGAAAGCGAAAGGACTATTTCATTTACAGAAATTGTCGGTGGCCAAAGAGGTGAACCTGATTGGGCAGCTGATTTTTGGGATGCCCTGAACTCGGCTGAGAACTACAACATGGAAAATGAGCGTCTGGAAATCCTTTATGATGATGGAAATAAGAAGCTCATTTTTATACCTGAAGAATAATATGCCCAGATAGCTCTAAAAAAGGGGTACAAAATACAGGTATGTTTTGATCAATTGCGCTGCGACTGGTATGGCCAGTCGCAGCCTTTTTTTGGAATCCTCCCCAATTCTTTTACATTTGCAGCGGTCAGCCTTGTAACCTTTTACTACAAGAATCGATATAAGAATTGAAATTCTTCTACGCCGAAGGAATTGAGGAGGAGGTAGAATGTGGAGTCGGCCCTACCCGCCTTTATTGTTCCCACCCTGAATTACGCCTGTGGGCGATCACTGAAAGTATTACACAACCATTTACTATTTAACATTAACAAAAAACATGTCACGAAAATCTAAATCTTCCGCTAGAGGAGGAAAGAAAAAAAGAAACAAACACACTACGAAAAAAGGAAAAAAGAGAGGAAACCAAACCGCAAGAAACAAGCTCATGGAAAAAAGAATCTTGAGCTTCCTCAAAGAAAACAAATCACAAGCTTTTTCGAGTAAACAAATAGCCTCTCTGACCGGAATTTGGTCAGATTTAACCAATAATCAGATTCGCTCATATTTAGATGCTCTAGCCTCAGATGGTAGAGTCCAGTATTTAGATAAAGGCAAATATCAATACACTTTCAAATCTACCTTGATCAGTGGAAAGATTGAGGTTACAAAAAGTGGAGCTGGCTATCTTTTGATGGAAGAAGGTCCTGATATTTACATTCACCCGAAAAATATAGAAAAAGCTCTTCATGGAGATTTTGTCAAGGTGAAACGGATTAGCAAACGAACCAAAGACAATAAGCCCGAAGGAAAGGTAGTAGAAGTACTTCAAAGAGTTCGAACTGAATTTGTAGGGGTGGTAGAAGAAGGCTTTGGAGGTTCCTACTTTTTGCTGGCGGATGATCCCCGTATCAAGCAGGACTTTTACATTGCCCCCAAGAACTTGAAGGGTGCAAAGGATGGAGAAAAAGTCCATGCCCGCTTCTTGAATTGGGAGAATCGATCTCCTGAGGTAGAAGTAATCAAAGTATTAGGAGAGGCAGGTGAACATAATACAGAGATGCATGCCATCCTCTTTCAGTATGGTTTTGATCCAAGCTTCCCTCCACATGTGGAAGCAGAGGCAGAAGCCATCAAAGAGGAAATCCCGGCAAAAGAATACAAGAATAGAAGGGATATGCGAGAGATTACAACCTTTACCATAGACCCTCATGACGCGAAAGACTTTGACGACGCCCTTTCCTTCCAAATCCTTGAAAACGGGAATTATGAAGTTGGAGTTCACATTGCGGATGTATCCTACTATGTGAAACCGGACAGCCCTATAGACAGAGAAGCATTCAAAAGAGCTACATCTGTATATCTGGTTGATCGTACCGTACCTATGTTACCAGAAAAGCTTTCTAATAAGGTTTGTTCCCTGCGTCCTCATGAAGAAAAGCTGACCTATTCCGCAGTTTTTGAAATGGATAAAAATGCCAAAATAGTCAACTATTGGGTGGGGCGAACGGTAACCTACTCGGATCATAGATTTAATTATGATGAGGCACAAGAAGTTATTGAAGGAAAATCAGAGGGGCCCTACAAAGACGAGATGGGAATTCTTCATGACTTAGCCAAAAAGTTACGTGCTAAGCGCATGAATACAGGCAGTATTGAATTTGAGAGCAATGAGGTCAAGTTTGAATTGGATGAAAATGATAGGCCCATACGCGTGATCAAGAAGGAAATGAAGGATTCGAATCATCTGATTGAGGACTTTATGTTGCTTGCCAACCGAACCGTTTCTCGACATATCTATCAACTGCAAAA
The DNA here is from genome assembly GCA_039819665.1 of Bacteroidota bacterium. Classification (GTDB taxonomy): domain Bacteria; phylum Bacteroidota; class Bacteroidia; order J057; family J057; genus JAWPMV01. Next base: position 18,774 of record JBCBRM010000046.1, on the reverse strand, counting down.
AAATCCTCCCCTCCCCTCGGTTTATCGAATTCATGACCACCCCAATCCTGACAAACTTGCAAGCTTGCAAGAATTTGTAAAGGCTTTTGGGCATCAGGTAGATTTTCAGGGTAGTGAAAATACCTCAGATAAGCTAAATAAGCTCCTTACCGAAGTAAAAGGATCACCTGAGCAGAATGTAATCGAAACCATAGCTGTTAGGTCTATGGCTAAAGCCGTTTATTCTATCAATAATGTAGGCCACTTTGGACTGGGATTTGAGTATTATTCTCATTTTACCAGCCCAATCCGTCGATATCCTGATTTGATGTTGCATCGTCTAATCACCAATTATCACAATAAGGTGTATAGAGAAAATCCTAATGTGATGGAGGAGCAATGCAAGCATTGTTCAGATAGAGAAAGAACGGCTGCTGAAGCTGAAAGAGCTTCAGTAAAATATAAACAGGTCGAATTTCTGGAAGATAAAGTTGGGGCAGAGTTCAATGGAATTATCTCAGGAGTGATAGAGTCTGGATTATTCGTCCAACTGGAGGAAAACCTTTGTGAAGGATTTGTTGCGGCGCATAGCATGGACGATGATTACTATGCTTTTGATGAATCCACTTATTCCATGGTCGGTCGTGATACCGATATTCGCTATAGATTGGGAGATCCTGTAAGGGTTGAAATTACCGGGACTGATATGAAGCGACGTACCATAGATATGGCTTTAGTTGAGAAGCTATAGCTTCCCTTACCTATACCAAAAAGAAAAGCCATCTCGCTACAGATGGCTTTAGTTATACCGCTAAATATAGCCTTAGAAAACTGCGGTTCCATTTACATCTCCTGATTTGATCAAGAAGCGATCAGGGGCAGCATCCTGGCAGGCAGGGGTCCTGCCGAGTTCTCTCAGACTGGCATCATCAAAATTGCCTGCATCCACCAATGCTTGTGCGCTGCTCAGCTGATCTTCGCTCACAAATATGACATTATCCGTATCGGGTAGTTCAGTTTCTCTTTCAAGGAGAAGACTTTCGATGTGAAAAACATCTACATCATTGATAAGTCCATCTCGATTTACATCTGCAGCCAGGTATTCTCTGGCATATGTAAATGGATTGCTACCAGACATATGCTTTTTAATTATGACAAGGTCTAGCAGGCTAAGGCCATTCCCTTGTTCTGTAGGATAGCTCATACAAATGGGAGCAGGATTTGCCACGCCAAAAAAGTAATTATAGCTTCGATTGCCTAAATTCTGAAAACTGGAGGAGATATTCCCATCAGATTCAATCTGCACATTAGCTATATCTCTCCAGTTCCCATCAAATGCTTTGACAGCACCTTTAATCAGGTAAACTCTTTCTGTTTTACCCAATATTGCTCCTTCTTTATCATTTATTTCCGGATGAATAATTCGAGGATTGTTGGCAATTTCTTTTTCTCTCAATTGCTCAATTAGCTTAAGAGGAGCGTGTATGAATAGTTTCCAATTTTCTGGCGTAATTTCATCAGGGAAAGAGGAAATGGGGGAATCTTGTTGAAGAGGTATAATTTCTTCAATTGGCTGGTCTGCACAAGCACTAAAACTAATCATGAGACAAACAGCTAAAAAAACCTTAACGAGTTGGGGGTATTGATTGTGGGTTGACATGGTTTTCAAAATAATTAGGGTTGCTTAAAGACATACTTTTCCCATGCTGCATAGCAATCTTAGCATGCAGTCCAGATCGGAATTGAAATGGATGAATGGAAAAAACCTTCGAACTTATAGGACGCAGGTATTATTTTTATCTAATCAAATCGTAGAAAAATTTTCAAATACGCAGGCATTGTGTTTGTTGGTTGATTTATATTCAGTAGACGGACTAGCCTGAATTTCCGTTGCATAATACTGGATTTTTACCCTAAATCTAAAAGCGTGCAATCTCGAATGAGAAAGCACGCCTGACTCAGTGATTCAATCTGAGTTTCAAGATAAAAAGTCAATCATCCCTCTATTTCCTCCAACCATATCTCTGGAAGAAAGGGGTTACTATCGAGTGCTTTTTTGAGTAGTTGCTTCGCATCTTCTTTGTCTCCATTCTCTCTCATAATCAATCCTTTCAGTGCCAGGAATTCAGGATCATTGCTTTGGGTAATACCCGCTTTTTCGATATGGTTTTGCGCGAGCTCCCATTGCCCTTTTTTAAAGTAAATGGCAGCAAGAAGTTTATTTATATCTATGTTTTCTGGCCTGCTTCGCGCCTCTTCCAATGCATAGGAAAGGGCTTTGTCATAGTTCTTAATTTCTTCCAGATACAGGCGGGCAAATTCCATCCCCATATTGTGGCCTTTCTCCGTATCATCCTCCAACATCAAAAGCACTTCTTTCAAAGTTGAATTTGCTTTCTCCTCCATCCCTAATTCAGCATATACCCCAATCAGAGACTCATAAAATGAGAATTCCGGGATAAAGCTGCTGGCCTTCTCCAGCAATTCCTTCGCTTCCTTATATTTTCCTTCCTTAGCTGCCAAATCCCCCAATGCAGCGATGGCAAAAGGATAATCTGTTCTTTCTTTAAGAATTTGCTCGTATTGCATGCGGGCTTCTTCGATTCTCCCGTAGTTTTCGTAAAGATTCCCCAAAGTCAATCTACACCAGGCACTTTCTTCATAACCGGGATAAGCCGCCTGAACCGCTCTATGCATGGCTTCTATAGCTCCCTCCACATCACCATGAATCTCTCTCAGATAAGAAACCCGGGCATAGGAACGCAAGTCAGGCCTAAGGGAAACCATTTTATCCGAAGTCGTTACCGCTGATTTGTAATCTCCCAATTCAACAAAGGCGTCCACCAACGCTCCATGAATCTGCGCATTGTAAGGATTGAGTTCTCTCGCTTGGGTAGCTACAGCTAGTGCCTGTGGAAATTTGTGAAGCGATAAAAGAATCGCTGATTGTAAGGAAAGGGCATAAAAGCGATCTTCTTTGGGAGGGCTAAAGGAAAGAATGATCTCAATTTGCTCGAGTGCTTTGGGGTAGTAATATCCATGTTCGCCCCCAACTCTGGCCTCCAACATAAACAGCTGGATAAGTTTCAGGCGTGCATCAATATTCATGTGGTCCTTTTTCAATTCATTTTTCAGACCGGCATAAATATTCAGGCTATTCTGCCGCTCTTCAGGAGAACCCAAACCCGCATTCCTTTCCAATAGTTCAGGAATGTTGTGGGCATCATAGGCCGAATAGAATTGTGTATGCGCTTTCGAATCCATGCAGGAATACAAGAGGGCCAGGGATAGGCTAATTGTCAGTATATAGATGAGGATAGGATTGAATCGTTTCATGATATGGTTTTTTGAAGGATGAAGGGGAATGCCGGTACGAGACCGACATTCCATGAAATAATGCTTATTGCTTGACGATTTGTTCGACTTTGGACCAGTTTCCACTTTGGGTTTTTATCAGATAAATACCTGCAGGAAACTCGGATACGTTGATGTTCAGAGAAGTCTGTTTTGCGGGATCATAGGTACGAGACAGCAGCACTTTTCCAGTCAAATCAATCAGCTGTACACTTCCAGGCAATTCAACATTTTCGAAGGAAAGTTGAAGCTCGTTCACCACGGGATTAGGATACAGACTCAAAGTTGGACCTTCAAGATTGCTCTCATTCTGATAAGAGGAGTTTCGGGAATCCACAATATGAATGGTGATTTCCAATGACATGCCTCTGTCCCCTCTCGCATTCGAACGGCTATAAGGAGTCGCTTTGATTCTATGCGTTCCTGCTCTCAATCGGGCATCGAAATAATTCCCGTTTCTGTCTCCACCGAGGGCATAGGGGAATACATTCTCTGTACGATTTCCTCTCGAACTCTCAAACTTCACACTTCCCACTCGCTGAGGATTGGTATTCGCCCTAACGTTTAGTCTTCTGCTCGGTAGGCTGGCCAAATCAATGGTCATTCCATCTGTAAGCGGACCGATGTCCTGATTGTTTCTTGCATTTACCAGGGTAAAGCTATTTACAGCTTGCTGGTTCGCAGATTGTAGGATCGTCAGGTTTATGGTCAAAGGAACACCTGCAGTACCTCTTGCACTTCTTTGGGTATAAGGAGTGGCGGTAATTTGGATGGTGCCAGGTGTTAGGGGAATGCCCGTATAATTACCATTTCTATCTCCAAACAAAGCGTACGGGAATAGATTCTCAACACGGCTCTGTCCTAAAGCCTGAAACTTTACACTACCTACTACCTGAGGATTGGCATTTGCTCTTACACTAAAGGTACTTCTAGGCAGTTGATCGATGTAGAGGGTATCTCCATCTTCGACCATTTGTACGTCCTGATTATTACCTGCATTTACCAAAGTAAAGCTGGAAATGGATTGCGTAGGATCGAGTACATCTGGCTGAGTGTAGTTCACAGCTTCTCCGCTGCATTTACCTGTTCCAGACCAGGGCAATTGTACGTAGGGAAAATGCCTGCGAAAATCAGCATCATTGGCTTCGATGCCCGTTGTGTAAGTCAATACATCCAACAAATCCTGAGTTACAGGAGAAGCATTAGGATCATTGGGATCGAAATCGTCATACCACAGGCCAATCGCTGCTAGCACTACTCCACTTACGGCTTGCAATTCGATCCGTGTTACATCATCTTCCAGTCTTCTTCCATTGGGGAAACCATCCATATTCGGGATGAATTCTAAAGTAGGAGAAGAAGCAAAATTAGGATCAACCAAACCGGAAACGGCTGCAGCAACCAATCCCAAAGAACTGAAACCGGGATCATGACGATCTGTAATGGGAGTCGCCATATTCAGTCGCAGCATATCTCCCCCATTAGGAAGGAAGTTGTTGATGAAAGGCTTTCCATTTGCTAAAGGATTTCCATTCTTTCCGGTAGCCAGCTGATAAGGAGCCAAATTAGGAACACCGGTGTGAAAGGTTGGCCAAAGGTCAACTGAACGTGGTTTGCCTGCATCCGGAAGCAGAAGTGTTCCGAAAATGGCATCATCCAAAGCCGTTCCAGCTACAGCGGCTGACCCCTTTAATCCAAACAGTCCATCATTTCCATTACCAAAATCGAAGGCTCCCAAAGAGTTTCTCTGAATACGCAAAGGAGAGAAAGAAGGAACAGCACCTCCAAAAAGCGCATCGTCCATGTACAAGCCCAGTTCAGGATTATAGAAGTACTCAAAGTGTGCAGGATTTTCATTGTAAGGCGTGCGAGCATTCCACTCATCTTTATCACCAATCGGAATTACGGCTTCATTGGTCAAAGGCATTCCCAAACGAGAAACCTGCACCCAATTTCCACTATAACTACTGCTTCCATCTGTATTGAGGGTTCTGATTTGCTGACGAGAAGCTGAAGCCCAAACACCGATGACAAAATCACCATCCAGGATGTTATGAGCCTGGGATACATCTTTCCCATCTTTCTGCAAAAGAGAAATAGGCACCTGTATCGCAATCGTGCTCACATTCAAACAAGCTACCCCATCTTTAGGTGTACCGTTTTGACGAGGCGTATCTCCAAGGTCAAATACTCCCCCCAGGTCTACAAAAAAAGGATCGTCAGAAGGCCCGGCAAAGATTTTCTCCCCATCAGAAGTGGTATGGATGGCTTGCTGTACCAAAGAGGCATAATCATGCGCTCCCAAACCTACCGGAGACTCAATAGAACGAGGTCCGATGTTGTAAGGAGGAACAACTCCATTGGAAAGAATCGTATGGTAGCTAACTCCCCCATCTGTACTTCTTTCTACCGTATAGGTAGTCATCAGATTCTCAGCCCCCAGACGGATATTGAAAAAAGTTGTAGGATCCTGGTTGGTCTTGGTGAAGGTAAAGCGATAGATAATATCATCCCCTTGTGTCGACACATCATTGTCAACATGGATCTCGTAGCGGATATTTTCTCCAAATTGATAATAGTTGGGGCCGCCATGTGGAAGTTGGAAAGGAACGTAGTTCGCAATCAGGGTAACCGTATTAGGGTCGTCAGGGCTACGAAATGCGTACACATCTGTATTATCTGCCAAAGGATCATTAGCAATTAGTGGGGCTTCTCTGTGGCTGGAGGCGAAGAGCGAGGACCAGCCGAGTAGGCACAGCAAGATGCCAGCCCCTATAAATTTATAGGGATTCATTTTATTCATTATGTGATTGTTAATGTGCTATTGAGTTAGCTATCTGGAGACTTCGGTTCCTCTCCAGGGTTCAGCCAGATATGGGAATACGGATTTAAAGGGCGTATCATTGCTTTCAACTCCCGTAGAATATTGAAGGACATTGAGCAATTGATTGGTAACAGGTGAGGCATTGGGATTGCCTACAGAAAAATCATCGTACCAAAGACCGATGGCTGCCAGAACAACTCCAGAAACGGCTTGCAATTCGATACGTGTTACATCATCTTCCAATCTTCTTCCATTGGGAAAGCCATCCATATTGGGAATGAATTGGAGATTGGCATTTCCAGCAAAAGCAGGATCAGTCAAACCCAAGACAGCAGAGGTAATCAAGCCATTAGAACTAAAAGCTGGATCATTTCTATCCGTAACTGGAACTGCCATATTGAGACGAAGCATATCTCCACCATTAGGCAGGAAGTTGTTGACGAAAGGTTTACCAGCAGCCAATGGGTTGCCGTCTTTGCCGGTAGCCAGTTGATAAGGAATTACATTGGGAACTCCTGTATGGAAAGCTGGCCAAATATCAACGGAACGAGGTTTACCTGGTCCGGGGAGTAAGAGGCTACCAAAAACAGCATCATCCAAAGCAGTACCTGCTACCGCAGAGCTTCCCTTTAATCCAAACAGTCCATCATTTCCATTACCAAAATCAAAAGCTCCCAAAGAATTTCTCTGAACCCTCAGTGCTGAAAAAGCAGGAACAGCTCCACCGAATTGGTCATCATCCATGTAAAGAGCCAATTCAGGATTGTAGAAATACTCAAAGTGAGCGGGATTTTCATTGTAAGGAGTACGTGAATTCCAATCATCTTTTTCACCAATCGGAATTACGGCTTCATTGGTCAGAGGCATTCCTAAGCGAGAAACCTGAATCCAGGGACCAGAGTTGCTTACTGTACCGTCTGTATTGAGGGTTTGGATTTGCTGGCGAGAAGCCGAAGCCCATACACCGATTACGAAATCTCCATCCAGAATGTCAGTAGCCTGTGAAACGTCTTTACCATCTTTCTGCAAAGTCGAAATCGGCACCTGAATCACAATACTATGTGTATTGAGTTGCGCCAATCCATCTCTTACTTGTCCTCCATTCTGACGTGGAGAATCCCCCAAATCAAAAATTCCTCCGAGGTCCACATAGAAAGGATCATCCGCAGGCCCGCAATACACTTTTTCACCCGTTGTGGCAGTTGCAATACTGGCCTGAATCAGGGCCTCATAGTTGGCAGCACCTAAACCCACTACTCCATTTTCGATAGAGCGTGGTCCGATATTAGGTGGAGGCACGATGCCATTACTTACGATTACCTGAAAGGTATTTCCTCCGTCTATGCTTCTTTCCAAAACATAGCTGGTCTTGAGATTCTCCTGACCAAGACGGATGTTAAAGAAAGTTGTCGGATCTTCATTCACCTGAATGAAAGTAGCGCGATAGATGATATCATCGCCAGGCGTGTTTACATCATTGTCTATATGGATTTCGTAGCGGATTCCTTCCCCAAAGGAATTGTAGTTAGGACCTCCGAAAGGAAGTTCGCCCGGCACGTAGTTGGCGATGAGGGTTACGGTATTGGGGTCATCAGGGCTTCGAAAGGCATAGACATCGGTATTGTCCGCGAGGGGATCATTGGCGATCAGCGGAGCTTCCCGGTGGCTGGATGCCTGAAGCAGGAAAGGCAGGCTGCCCAAAATGGCTAAGCTTATTCCTCTTTGGAAAGTTCTTAGCAATCGGGCAAGGGTCATTTTTGCTCTCATAAATTAGCTTCGATTAAGTGTTGTAAAATAGAATTCGAGCTACTTACGAGAGCTTAGTGTGAAGTGGATTTAAAACGGGTGAAAAAATTTGAGTCTTCCGCTGATGGCCCGTTTCCCATACCTTTTTTCACCCTGACCGGAGTGGAAGGGCCTAAGCTTTTCCTCTCCCCCTCGCGACAACTTCTCTTTGGCTTGGGAAAGGAAATGCAAAATGCCTGAGGTCCCTCGACGGCGCTCGGAATGACACCGATGGTTATGGCTTTGCGGGCACTCCATTGTTCCGCAGTTCAAGGAAGTGTGGGCTTGAGGCGGTGGGTCCAAGTGCGATGGGGTCAACCAACCGCCCCCGATACATACATCATATCCAGGGTAGGGGTAGGACTGCCTCCACGCTTTTCGAGGGTAATGGCAAAGGCATCTACATTCTCTGCTATGCCTTTTAATTCGATCAGGCCTTCGGAAGGATCAAAAACTCCTGCATCTACAGGCTGACCATCAATGATCGCCCACAGCTGGAATTGCTTGTCTTGATCAGAATTGCTGAGATTCCCTGTATTCAGAAATAATCGTTTCTCATTGCTGCTATAAAAAACAGTAGCAAGTGAAGAGGGGGATATTGGACGGCCCAGCAAAGGAACTTCACGATATAATGGGCTGCTAATAACCTTAAGCTGCGTATTGGTTCTTTCTATTTGATCGGCAAATACCTGCTTTTCCTGATCCAGGGCCGCAATCTGAATTCGGGCATCCTGGATTTGCTGATATTGAAGAACATTCATGGCCAGACTGATCAATAGAGCTATGGCAGCAGCTAAGGCCAACCAACGGAAGTTAGGTAGAGCTTTTGAACTCTCCTCCCCCAATTTAATCAAGGGGGTTTTATGATCGTCTTCTAGTTGATCCATGATGCCAGCTAAAAGGTCTCTCTGGGGTTTTCTTGTAAAAACCTGAGCCAGCTCTGCCAGACTCTCCTCAATCTCCAGAATTTCAGCCTGTATCTCTGGATACTCATCAGCCATACGACGAACTTCATCCGCTTCACTTTCGCTAAGCTTCCCACTCACATAGAGTTCCAGTATACCGGACGATATGTATTCCTTCGGATCAGTCATCTTATTCTTTCATAATTTTTCTCAACTCATTCAGCCCCTGTCGTACCCTGGTTTTCAATGTTCCTAAGGGTATTTCCAGTTTCTGAGCCGCTTCCGCATGAGAATAACCTTCGAAATATACGACCTGAATTACTGCTAAAAATTTAGAATCCAACTTAGCTACCTTTTCTCGGAGACCAATTTGATCCGGATTAAAGCCTTCTTCACCCAATCTCTCTGCTATATCTACGAGCTTTTCTTTACCCTGGATTTTATGTTGATTTTTAAAACCCTTCGACCTCATTTTGTCTATGGCCGTATTGCGACAGATGTTTACCATCCAGGTGAACAAACGCCCTTTGCTTGAATCGTAGGATTTTGCAAAGCGCCAGATTTTTAGGACTGCTTCCTGAAATACGTCTTCAGAATCCGCATCGTTTTTAATCATTTGAAAGATCACTCCATAGAGCACTTCAGAATAGTTCTCATAGATCAAACGGATCGCAGACTTATCTCCCTGACGGAGTAACTCGACAATCTGCTTTTCTATATGTGTGAGTGCCTTCAATCCTATTGTTCTACCTGGATGTATTTGCCCTGCAATATAGGGAGTATATGAATCAATAAAGAAAAAATCCCGCAGATAAGACATATACGGGATTTTTCCTTAATCGGATTTTTACTCTATCTAAACGACCATATCCCAGCCGTCTTTATAGTCCCTGCTCCACATGCGAGCAGCCTCAGCATCGCCGAGAATACTTCCATCTTTAGGATCGGTTTTCAAACTTCTTCCTACTTTCTGAGAGATATTTCCAAGGTGGCACATGAGTACACTCTTATGACCTTCAACAATGTTGGAGGCTTGTTTTTCTCCATCTCGGATTGCTGCAGCAAAGTTTCGCATATGGAAGGTATCCAATGCACCTGCACCCACAGTATTGGTAGTAGCACTCTTTTGCTCTTCTTTTTCTTCTTCAACGACTTTACCTTTTTTGTCATAGAGGATATAGCCATTTCTATCCATAAGAATTGATCCTTCAGTTCCCTGAATAATAGCGCCACGCCCACGACTACGGGTATTGAGCCCATTGCAACTAAGACCTTCCCAAACGATATTCTTACCTCCTTCAAATTCGAAACTGGCATATTGGGTATCATAAAACTGCCAATCATCTTCGAAATGATAACGCCCTCCAGAGGAACTTACTTTCGTAGGATAGTCAACTCCCAATGCCCAGCGGCAAATATCTATTTCGTGGGTGCCATTATTACAAATTTCGCCGGTACCCCAATGCCAGAACCAATGCCAATTATAGTGAATGAGATTATCCATATACGGCATGCGAGGTACTGGCCCTTGCCAGAGTTCATAATCCAACCAATCTGGAACTGGAGCTTTTACTCCTTTTCCAATACTTCCACGAGTATTATGGTACCAGGCCTTTCCATTGTAAGGCTTACCAATCTTTCCTTCACGGATCATCTGAACTCCCTTGATTGATTTGGGACCAGATCTTTGCTGATTACCCATTTGAATTGTACGCCCATATTTCTTCTGGGCCTCAATTAACATCTCTCCCTCATAGGGATTATGTCCACAGGGCTTTTCCACATAAACATCTTTACCTGCTTTCATAGCCCAAAGACTCATAGGCGCATGCAAATGATCCGGAGTAGCGATTATGATCGCGTCAAGATTCTTATCATCCAAAAGCCTACGGAAATCTTTCTCCGCTTTTATTTTCCCCTTGGATACCTTTTCAGCATTTTTCATCCCTTTTTCAATGGCTCGGGTATCGACATCACAGATATAGGTGATTCGAACATTATCCGTTGCAGCTGCAGAACGAATAAGTGCATTTCCTCTTCCGTTGGTACCGACTACAGCTACATTCAGGCGGCTATTTGCGCCTATAATATTTGCATATGATTGAGAAGTCATAGCTAGCGGTAGACCTACCCCTGCAACAGCAGAGTGTTTCAGAAATTTTCTTCTGGATTGATTTTTCGTAGTCATAGTATGAGCAGTAATAGAAAACTATACAATTTTGAGTTCTCTCAAAATTTACTAAATAATCTGTAACTTTTTTAAGATGCAGAATTATGAGGGAAAGATTTTAATAGAAATTTGCACACATGAGAATTCCATTCCTGTTCTTTGTATCCATCCTGCTTTCTGGAACACAAACTTTCGCCCAGGAAAGACTCAACCTCAATGAAGCCCTTGCAAAAAAACTCATCGAAATCACTCCGCGTGGATTGGGGGGTTATCAGGGAAAGTGCCTTGAGATAATCATTAAAAATACCAGTTCAGAAATCGTCTCCCTTGAAATCCCTGCAGGTCAAATCTTTTCCAGTAAAGATAGCAACATACAGGATCTGGTGGTCACCCGGAGTCAAACACTTGCCCTGGGCCCGAATGCTAAAAAAAGTAAACAATTTTATACTATGTGTACGCAGGCAAAAAATGCAGCACCGGCTAAAGGTGAGAGATTTAGCCTGGGAGAAATGGCTAGTCCTTCTTTGGGCAGATTAGTAGCTCGCATAGATAAAGGAAATTACCAAAATAGTAGTGCACAATCAGCAGTTTGGGCCATCAGTGATCGGGAAGATATACGTAATGTATATGGCGAGGATACCAGCATGGTCAGGAATCTGGCAGAGGTAATTAGCGAAGAAAGGAATATTGATATAGCATCTTTTGACCTACGTCCAAGAATACATCATATTACCTCCATCAAAAGTAGCATGGAGCTTTTGTTGAAAGAGAACCTTGAGCACGCCAGATTGATTCTGGTGGATCAGGAAGGAAACACCATCCGGAGATATTTTGAAGACCGATTTTACGAAAGAGGCTTCCATCAGTGGAAAGTTGGAGCAAGTCATACGCTCGGAGACAGTGCAGAATTGTATTTGCGATTATTTGAAGGGAAGCGACTTGTTTCAGAAAAGAAAGTATCAGTATCAGATAGTATCACAACTATGAGGGAGTTTCATAGCGAAGCCATCCTGAGCTATGAGGCCTCCCTTGATCTCCGGGCAGATATTGGAGTATTTGATAAGGAAAACAACCTTTACTTTTTGATTAAAGCAGATCATCTCATCAAAAAAGGAGTTCACAGGGGACGCTATATTGCCAAATGCTTATTACCTCCAGAGCAGGATTTTTTCATCAAAGTACTTAGCGAGGGAAAAGTGCTGGCAGAGGAAAAAGCAATAGAAAATCAAGTCGCTCCCAAAATCTACCCAAAAAAGCATGTTATGGGGGTTTACCGAATAAACCCAAAAGAAGTTTTAGATGACGTAAGCATAGGGGTCTATGATTCAAAAGGCAGATTGAAAAAAATCCTCTACAAAATTAAACACCTAAATCCCGGTCAAAGGCATCTGAAATATAGTTTCAGTCATAGAGATGGGCCAGAGGCAGAGTTTTACATTAGACTGGTATCCCAATCAGGAGATATTATTCACGAAGAGAGAGTGGAAAGCAGATAAGCCTATAACTTAAATTTTGCACGCAGGACACGGCCATTTCCGGTCTCAACAAAGCGATTGTCTTCCATGACCAATTTGCCGTTGAGCCAGATGGCACTGATACCGGTAGCTAATTCGTGAGGAGATTCATAGGTAGCATTGGCTCGAAGCTCATTTGGATCAAATATCAGGATATCCGCTTTATTACCAACTTTTATAAATCCTCTATCTTCAAGGCCTAAGGTAAGAGCCGTCAAACCTGTCATTTTATAAACCGCTTCTTCTAAGCTGAAAAGGTATTTTTCGAGAACATAAGTTTGGATAATCTTTACAAAACTCCCGTATCCTCTCGGATGTCTCATAGTTGGGCTGCCATCTGATGAAACCATAGAAAAAGGATCTTGCAACAGACGCTCTTGCAGATTCTCATTCATTACAAAATAAGCTGCCGATGCCCCCGAAGGTCCGATATCATCAATTAAAACCTTTTCGAATGACTTCCCCTTTTCCTTTGCCACCTCTTCCAGAGTTTTTCCGGCATAAGGAGGTGTACCAAATAAAGTAGCTTTGGGTCCATTTCGTTTAATGACTTTTTTGGCTAGAAATCCCTCCAGTTTATATCGCTTTTCCTTTTTTATTTTTTCAAAATTATTGGGAGGCAAAGCCCAGTCGGGAAATACTATTCCGATACCGGTATAGCTGGCATTATAGGGATAAACATCAGCCGTAATTCGTACATTTTTCAAACGGGCGCTATCCAAGAGGCCCAGAAGTTTTTCAGCTCGCCTCCTCCCTCTTCCATAGACAGATTTCATATGCGAGACATGAACTTTACAATACTGCCCTTGTCGGATCAATTCCCGCAGGGAATTTTCTATCTGGTCATCATCTTCATTTCGAACATGACTCATGATCATGCGTCCATAATCTCCGGTCACTTTCGCTAACTCCAACAATTCTTCATCCTTTGCATAAAAACCTGGCCGATATTCCAAACCTGTAGTCAAGCCCCAGGCACCTTTTACAAAGGCATCATTGAGCATAGAGATCATCTTATCCATTTGTTTCTGGCCAGGATCAGGCGAATAACCGATTCCGCTCATTTCTCTCAAGGTCGCATGCCCCACAAAAGGAAGGATATTTACCCCCGGCTGTTTTTCCTGAACCTCCTTCATCCAATTGCTCAGATTCTCGACGGGTGCATGATACCCATCCTGTCCCAGGCATATACTCGTAACTCCCATTGCCAGAAAATTGCGAAATTCATTATTCCTCAAAGGATCTCCATGGGAATGCGGGTCTATAAACCCTGGACTCAGCACCTTTCCTTTAGCATCATAAGCGTATTTTACACGGATCATACTAGAATCCACCTCTCCTATATAGGCAATACTATCTCCTCTAATTAGTAGATCTGCTACATATGCAGAGCCCCCTGTTCCATCCATGATACGGGCATTATGGATATGATAGTCGAAACGGGAATTGGTACTTATGAAACGCTCAAAATCTGATAAGCCACTCCTACAGGAAAGGCATAGGAGTAAGAGCAAAAAAATCATATTTCTTTGAGCCTTCATAGTGTGAATATACAATAGTCGTTCAAATCTTCCCTTCAGTTTCCTTGGAAATTCTTAATTTGATGATATTGACCTAATCCTTCTTACTATGCACGCAAAAAACTACTCATTCTATTACCTCATTTTCATTTTTATAGGATTTATTTCCTGTCAAGCCCCCGCCACTCAGAAGTCAGGACCTGTTTTTAACATTTCCTTCTCGCCCTCGCTAAGTGATACTGCTTTCGATGGACGATTATTGTTGATGTTAAGTACCAATGAGGAGGGTGAACCTCGTTTCCAAATTTCAGATCGAGCCAGCAGTCAACAAGTCTTCGGGCTTGATGTAGAAGGCATGAAAGCGGGAGAAAAAATCACCATAGATGCATCAGCATTCGGTTATCCCCTCTCCTCATTGGCAGAATTACCTGCTGGCACTTATAAGGTTCAGGCATTGCTCCATAAATATGAAACCTTTAATCTAAAAACTGGGCATTCGGTAAAACTGCCCAATGATCGAGGAGAAGGACAACAATGGAACCGAGCTCCCGGAAATCTTCTGAATAAGCCGATAAGTATGACCATAAGTTCATCAGGAACATATGAAGTGGAAATGACAGAAGAAATTCCTCCGATAGAAGAGCCTGAGGATACCAAATACATCAAGCATATCAAGATTCAGAGTAAGATGCTCACTGAGTTTTGGGGACGTCCTATGTTTTTGGGAGCACATGTACTTTTGCCTGAAGGATTTGATGAACATCCTGAGGCTCGATATCCACTCGCTATCATGCATGGACATTTCCCCTCAGATTTCGGAGGTTTTAGCACTACTCCTCCCGATCCCAACCAGGAACCGACTTATAGCAGCCGTTTTGGCATAGAAGGATATAATATCATCCAGCAACAGTCAGCCTATGATTTCTATAAAGAGTGGTCTGGCCCTGAATTCCCTCGAGTTCTGGCCATAGAGATTCAGCATGCCAACCCTTATTACGATGATTCCTATGCCGTCAATTCCGAAAATATCGGCCCTTATGGAGATGCAATTACTTACGAATTGATTCCGTATATCGAGGAAAAATTCAGAGGAATTGGAGAAGGATGGGCTCGCTTTGTGTATGGAGGTTCTACCGGTGGATGGGAGGCTCTAGCAGTTCAGGTGAAATACCCAGACGAGTACAATACCTGTTATGCAGCTTGTCCAGATCCCATCGATTTCCGCGCCTATTGCTTGGTAAATTTATATGAGGATGAAAATGCTTATTACGAAGAAGGCAATTTCAATCGGGTTGAGAGGCCTGGACATAGAGATTCATTGGGGAAAGTAAGTTCAACCCTGAGAAATATGAACCAAAGAGAATTAGCACTGGGCACAAAAAGCAGGTCCGGCCAACAATGGGATATTTGGGAAGCGGTTTATTCTCCTATGGGCGATGATGGATATCCTCAACGGATTTGGGATAAAGAGACAGGAGAGATAAATCAGGAAGTAGCCAATTATTGGAAAGAAAATCACGATTTGGCCTATATCATGAAAAGGGACTGGAAAACCCTGGGGCCCAAACTAAAAGGAAAGATTAATATCTACTGTGGAGATATGGACAATTACTACCTCAACAATGCCGTTTATCTCGCTGAGGAATTTCTGGAAAATACTACTGAGCCTTACTATGATGGCGAAGTGGATTATGGCGACAGAGCAGAGCATTGTTGGAATGGAGACCATACGAGGGGAAATGGATTGTCCAGACTTCGATACCATCAGATGTTTATTCCCAAATGGACCAACTGGGTACAAAAAAATGCGCCCAAAGGAGCAGATTTAAAGAGTTGGAGATACTAAAGTTCTCTGAATGTTAAGAATTCATATCTTCTTCATTGCCTTTTAGTTAAGGCATGTATTTTGTTTAGATTTTAGCATAATTTTCACAATAAATCAGGAAAAAATATTGCACCTTTGCATGGTTTTCAATACCTGATTTCAACACAAATAATTACCTATCCCATGATCGTAATTGATCCTGCTATTCAAGAAAAGGCAACGCTCTGGCTCAACAGCAACATTGATGAAGATTCCAAAGCCGATATCCGGCGTATGATGGAAAGTGAGAATCCCGAAGAATTGACGGATGCTTTTTACAAAGACCTCGAATTTGGTACCGGAGGATTGAGAGGTATCATGGGGGTAGGATCCAATCGGGTAAATAAATACACCATCGGTATGGCGACGCAGGGATTTGCCAATTACCTAAACCAAAGTTTCCCCGATGAGGAAATAAAAGTGGCCATTGCCTATGACAGCCGCAACAATAGTCAGTACTTTGGAGAAATCACTGCCTCAGTATTCTCCGCTAATGGTATCAAAGTATATCTTTTCGAAGAGCTCCGCCCTACTCCGGAACTTTCTTACAGCATCCGCAAACTGGGATGCAAAGGCGGCGTAGTTTTAACTGCTTCCCACAATCCCAAAGAATATAATGGGTATAAAGCCTATTGGGATGATGGCGGTCAGGTAACTTCTCCTCACGATAAAAACATTGTAGCCGAAGTTGCAAAAATCAGCGGTGTGGAGGCAGTAAAGTTTGATGCGGATGAAAGCAAGATTGAAAAGATCTCTTCTTTAATAGATGAGCCTTATCTGGAGGCTATTACTACTAATGTAGTGAGCCCAGAGGCAATCAAAAATCAGCACGATCTGAAGATTGTATTCTCTCCTATTCATGGAACGGGAATTACCATGGTTCCTCCGATACTCGAGAAAATAGGTTTCACCAATGTGCATGTGGTAGAAGCTCAAGCTACTCCTGATGGAAACTTCCCTACAGTTGTATATCCCAATCCAGAAGAAACCGAAGCCATGAGCATGGCTCTTCAATTAGCCAAAGAACTGGATGCAGATTTGATTATGGGTACAGATCCTGATTCGGACCGAGTAGGAATCGGCGTAAAGAATCACAAAGGAGAGTGGCAGTTGATGAACGGAAATCAGGCGGCTTCCTGCATGATTTATTACCTCCTTAAAGCCTGGGAAGAAAAAGGTAAACTCAATGGTAAGCAGTATATCGCCAAGACCATTGTTACTACCGATCTGCTGACCGAAATGGCAACTGCTTTCGGAGTAGAAACTTTCCACACCCTGACTGGATTCAAATACATTGCTCAGGTACTCAAAGAGCAGGAAGGCAAAATGGAATTCATCGGCGGAGGGGAAGAGAGCTACGGCTACCTCGTCAATGATTTTGTAAGAGATAAAGACGCCATTATTTCTTGTGCTATGTTGGCTGAGGTTGTGGCTTATGCGAAAGATCAAGGCTTGAGCCTTTTCGATATGTTGATGGAGATTTATCAGCGCTTTGGTATGTACAGAGAGCACCTGATTTCTATCAAGCGTACGGGAAAGAAAGGTGCAGAGGAAATCCAGCAAATGATGGCTGATATGCGTGCAAATCCTCCTAAAGAAATTCAGGGATCACCCGTGGTTACAGCTTTGGATTATCAAAGCCTTACTTCCACTAACCTGACAAACGGAGAGACTAGTACACTTGACTTCCCTGCATCCAATGTACTACAATTCATCACAGCGGATGGAACAAAAGTTTCTGCCAGGCCTTCAGGGACTGAGCCTAAAATCAAATTTTACTTTAGTGTAAAAGCTCCTATGGCTGATAAATCAGAATTTGATACGGTTTATGAAACACTAGGTCAAAAGATCGAAGGTATTGTAGACGATCTGGACTTGAACTAATTTAAGTTCTAGCATTTACGATAATCAGAATAAAATTATATATTCAAAGGCCCGTTTTCGAACGGGTCTCTTTTTATTCTGACCCTAAGAACATGTGGAGAACTGTACTACTACTCATCACAGGACTCATCATAGTCCCCCTTTTAGCGTTTAATTTTGATACCCCTATGAGTGAGTTGCAAGCCGCGACTCTCTGGAAGCTTGTCAATATCTACCTCATTTCGGCTGCTCTTTGTTTTATCATTAGTAGCCTGACGAAAAACTACAGCCAGGTAGATAAACTCTGGAGCACCATTCCGATTCTTTATGTTTGGGTTGCAGCAGCTGAAGGAAACTTTGAGCCGAGATTGGTCCTCATGGCTGGCTTGGTAAGCCTTTGGGGAATCAGACTCACCCTGAACTTTGCACGAAGAGGCGGCTATTCCTGGAAGTTTTGGGCCGGCGAAGAAGACTACCGTTGGGCAGTCCTGAGAGCAAAGCCCGAATTTCAACCTGAATGGAAATGGGTCTTATTCAACCTCTTTTTTATCTCACTCTACCAAATGGGACTCGTCTTGCTCATGACTTTACCAATCATCAAAAGTATGGAAGGGGGAGCATTGGGATGGATCGATTATGTCTTGGCAGCCTTGATCGTTGGGATGGTCATTTATGAAACCATCTCAGATCAGCAACAATGGGAATATCAGGAAGAAAAGCACAGAAGGATTCGCGAAGGCGAAAATTTAGGGGAATATTATGGTAAAGGCTTTACCCATACAGGATTGTGGGGCATTTCTCGCCACCCTAATTATTTTGCGGAACAGGGCGTATGGGTATTGTTCTATTTTTTCAGTGTAATTGCTAGTGGAAACTGGATCAATTGGACGGCTACAGGTTTCTTTCTCCTTTTGGTGCTCTTCAAAAGCAGCTCTGATTTCAGTGAAGAAATTTCAGCCGAGAAATATCCAGAGTATAAAGGTTATCAGCAAAGAG
>JBCBRM010000045.1:0-84926 GCA_039819665.1 Bacteroidota bacterium | reverse complement strand
AAACAGAAGAGGAAATAGTAGCCGAAGAAGAGGAATCCACAGAAGTAGTCGAAGAGCCGGTTTCAGAAGAAGAAACTGAGGTGGAAATAGTAGCCGAAGAAGGATCCCCTGAAGAAGTGGTTGAAGAACCAGTTTCGGAAGAGGAAACAGAGGAGGAAATAGTAGCCGAAGAAGGATCCCCTGAAGAAGTGGTTGAAGAACCAGTTTCGGAAGAGGAAACTGAGGAGGAAATAGTAGCCGAAGAAGAGGAATCCACAGCAGACGCAGTCGAAGAGCCAGTTTCGGAAGAAGCCAAGGAGGAAATAGTAGCCGAAGAAGAATCCACAGAAGAAGCAGTCGAAGAGCCGGTTTCGGCAGAAGAAACTGAGAAGGAAATAATAGCTGGGGAAACCGAGACTACCGAAAAGGTAGTTGAAGAACCTACATCGGAAGAGGAAGAGATTCCTTATGGAGAATACAGCATCGAGGAAAAATTTCCCGATAGGGATATTGAAGCTGATAAGAAGAAGTTAAAATCTTTTATCAGTGAGGAACCCAAACAAGAAGAACAAGAAGTCAATGTTTTCCAGCCGGTAAACGGTAGAGAGGAGGTTGAACTTATCTCCGAGTCTATCCTCGAAAGAGAATTTGAACCTATAGATGAAAGACTAGAGACTGAAGAAGTAGAGTATGGAGAAATTGAGGAAGAAATACAGGAAGCAGAACCCGTTCTGACTAGCCCTGTTCCAGTTGAGGCAAAACCTCAGCCCAATCCTCAAAAAAGAAGACCGACACCCGCGAGAAGAGAAGATACCGGAAGACCCTCCAACAGAAAACGCCCGATTAAGAATCGGGTGAATAAGGACAATAATTCCGCAATTCCTAAAGATCAGGAATTGATGGTACAGAAAACTCGGAAAAAACGGGCACGTACCCTGGGAATTCTGGGAGGCTTACTTGCTGCTTCTTTAGCAGGTGCTATGTTTATTTTCGGTGGTGATATTTTTGGACCAAAAGAAGAAGGGATTTTTGCAGCTAATGATGGGGCCTACCACATACTGATGTTACCATCCTATAATGTCCAGAGTTGTGATCAGGGAGATAATGCTTTCGTCGAGACAATCCGATCCCACCTCAAAACCCTCAATGGAGAAGATAATGTTCCTGTTGATTCTCGTTTTGTAGATGTACTGGATTGTAGAGAAATTCAGTCTGTCGCACAAAAACTGGGTAAAAACTGGAATGCAAATCTTGTGGTTTGGGGAGAATATGAAGCAAATAATGACTTTACCCTAAAATACTTTACAACCAGTCAGCAAGGAGAAAATCTCTTTATAGATGGTAATACAGGTCAGACTACTATCCCAGCTGATTTGATGAAATCAAATCCTGCAATTGCGAGTAAAAGTCTGGAAAATATCCTCTACTGGGCACTCTCTTATGCTCAAATGAATCGGGAGAATTATCCGGAAGCAGAACGCTTCCTTACACGGATAAAACCTGAAAATGAACTTCAAAGTTCAAGTGTTAGTGCTCTTTTGACCAAGTGTTACATTGAGTCCGCACAATACGAAAAAGCTGTTGCCAATTACGATAATCTGATATCAGAAAATCCTGCTGATAACAAAGCTTATTTCGAAAGAGGAAAAGTACTAGCTCAGATGGGAGAATTTCCTAGAGCCCTGGAAGATTATAATCATGTCCTCGATCAAGAGCCGGAAAACATCCATGTGCTAATGAGTAGAGGAATCTTATATGCAGATCGTGAACAATATAATCGTGCACTTCGTGATTTTGGGAAGGTGCTGGATCTGGATGCTAATTTTGCTCCGGTCTTTGTAAATCGGGCAGAAGTATATATCGACCTCCAGCAGTTTAGCCGGGCTATGAAAGATTATGACGCGGCTATCGAAGCTAACCCTTCATATGCGCAAAGCTATTACCATAGAGGGATGCTGCATCAAAAGCTGGGTGATGATGATGAGGCAAGAGCTGATATGGCGAGAGCGTTGAAGTATCAGTCGAATTTTACTGCAGCAAAATTATTTGAAGGAGATCTACTGGCAGAAAGAGGGTCTAACGATAGGGCCATCAATGCATATACCCAAATCATTGATAGTGATCCTTCGGCTGAAGCCTACCATAGAAGGGGAAAAGTCTATAGCAAGGTTGGAAACCATGGCGCGGCCGTACGAGATTTCTCAGAAGCCCTTCAGCTTCGTGAGAATCTGGTAGAGGCTAGATTGGATAGAGGAGTTTCCTATACAAAGTCTGGTTCTCTTGATAGAGCAATCGAAGACTTTGGAAGAATTCTCGAACTTCGACCTTCTTACTCGGCTGCTTACATCGAGCGGGGGAAAGCGTATATCGGAAAGGATGAAGGAGAATTGGCATTATCTGATTTTGAAAATGCCCTCAAAATCAATCCACAGAATGATGAAATTTATCTCCACAGAGGTATCCTATTCTTCAAAAAAGATCAATTTGAGGAGTCTCTTGACAACCTCAACGAAGCCATAAAATATAATTCTACTTTCGCAGAAGCCTATATGTACAGAGGCCTTGTGAAAAAAGCGATGAATAGAAATGGAGATGCACTGAGAGATTTCAATCGTGCAATTCTCCTCGAAAATGAATTAGGAGATGCTTATTTCTACAGAGGAGTGATTTATCGCGAGAGAAATAACCAGCGGAGAGCGATACAGGATATGGAGTCTGCGGTAGGAAATGGAACCCGTCAAATAGAAGCTTATACCTACCTCGCTGAGATGTACAAAGATCATATCGATGGAGGAGAGGTTGTAAAATTATATTCCCAGGCATTGGCGTTAGACTCAACAAGAGCTGATATCTATTATCATCGCGCCAACTATTATTATGAGTTGAAAGATCTCAAGCGTGCACTGGCTGATTTCAACCGCGCAATTCAACTGAGTCCTCCGGAAGATGAGATTGTTTATTATTACCGAGGAAAGGCCAATGCAAAATTGAATAATCTCAATGATGCCTTGTTGGATTTCAATTCCCTATTGAGAGCTTATCCCGACTCTGCCCGTTTTTATTCTGAAAGAGCTCTGCTTTATCAGGATATGGGTAAAATCAAAAAAGCAGAAGAAGACTTTGAAACGGCACTCGCCCTCGAACCCAATAATCCGGAGATTTTTCTGAGCAAAGGGATTCTCTATATGAACCGTCAAAACTACGACCTCGCTCTGGGAGAGTTTGACGCAGCCATTTCACTTGATCCCAAATACTCCGAAGCCTACAATAGGAGAGGAGAGTTGTATTTTGAAATGGAAAAGTATGATAAGGCCCTATCGGATTATAATTATTCGATTGACCTGAATCCTAGAAATGCTGCTGCCTTCAACAATCGTGGAAACCTCGCTAGAAAAGCTGGTGATTATCGCAGAGCTTTCCGGGATTATTCTCAAGCAATTGAGTACAATCCGTCCTTGAGTGGAGCTTATTATAACAGAGGCTTCATCAGAGCCATGCAAGAAGATTATGCAGATGCTGTGCTAGATATAGAGAAAGCGCTTGATCTTGGACCTGCAACTGGAATTAGATATGGTTTCCTTGCCAAAATTTATGCAAGACAGCAGCAGGATGTTCTTTTCTATAAGAATATCGAATTGGCACTGGAAAACGATTATCCAACCATCGAGCTGGATAAAGATCCTGCTTTCAGACCCTATAAAAATCAAGAAAGATTTAAAGAATTACTGGAGTCCTACCAGAACTAACTGGAAATTTCTTCTCCCATCAACTGCTTGAAGAATTTCTCCAATTCCGGATAGCTACCCGAAAATTCTGCGATGTAGGATTTTCGGGCTTGCATTTCCTCTGTCTTGCGAATCTCCTCCAATCGGTCGGTATTATCTTTTAGGTGGCGAAGTAAAGCGGCACTGGCAGCCAAATAGATTTGCCTCCCCGCTTGTTCAGCTTTATTTTTCTTTATTTTCAGCCGCTCCAGATAAGGGGTTTTTAATCCTCCGGGATTGCGGCTTGCCTGAATATATTCTGAAACCTCTTTCCCAAAAATATCTTCTACCCCTGCTTTCAATTCTTCCTGGATACGCGGAACCTGGTGCAATGCGCCGGCCATCAGAATTCTTTGATCCTGTACTTTCCCTATGTGCCAAAGGATATTTGTAGTTTCTATGGCGTGATGCAGGGCAAACATTTCTGTACTAAGTTTCTGGTCCTTCATTTGATCTCCGGCAAAACGAAGGGCTTCGAGTATATTTCCTAATTGTTCCATATCTATCTAAAGCTGAGGCTCAGGCTTTCTAAAATTGAACGAGCTATGCCCTGAGGTGTATCAATAAAGTAACCTTTTCCGAAAGGAGAAAATTCTTGACCCTATTTTGCTGCCAATTCTGTGAAAATGAGCTTTTTTTGCTAGAAAGGAATAGGAATTGAGTATATCTAATTAACTTTGTTCCCGGTGAAATTTGGACTTTGCCGCAGCACAAATAGCTTCATGCTTAACAAATGAACTATAACAAGATAAACAACCTGGTGGGTTGGAGTGTTTTTTTAATTGCACTGCTGGTATATCTGGCAACTGTTGCACCTACCGCCAGCTTTTGGGATTGTGGGGAATTTATTGCCTGCTCAAACGAATTGGAAGTAACACATCCTCCTGGCGCACCTTTGTTTTTATTGTTGGGGAGGATATTGGCTATGCTGGCACCGGATGTTGAAACCATCGCTTTCATGGTCAATTTGCTGAGTGTATTGGCAAGTGCATTTACAGCCTTGTTTACTTGTTGGACAGTTACCATGCTAGCGAGAAAAGGCTTAGAAAGAAGTAGTTGGTCGGAGAAAGAAAAGATCCTGGGAGGTATGGGCGCAGGTGTGATAGCAGGATTGAGCTGTATTTTTGCTGATTCTATCTGGTTCAATGCGGTAGAAGCAGAAGTCTACGCACTGAGTTCTTTTTTTACAGCGATTGTGGTTTGGCTTATGTTTAAATGGGAAGCCCGAGCTGATCAGGCAGACCATTTGAAATATATCATTTTGATTGCCTATGTGATGGGACTTTCGACGGGGGTTCATTTGCTCAATTTGTTAACGATTCCCGCTCTTGCGTTGGTCTATTATTTCCGCAAATATGAATTTAGCTGGAAAGGACTTGTTTCTACGCTGGCAATTTCAACCGGTATTCTGGCATTCATTCAATATGGTATCCTGCAAACCATGATTAGCCTGGCTGCGGATATGGAGTTACTCTTTACAGGTACCCAAACAAGAGCTGGTGTAGATACAGGAGGATTGGGAATGAGTATGGGAACAGGAGCATCAGTATTTGCCTTGATTCTTTTTTCCTTACTCCTTGGCTTGATCATTTACAGTCAAATCAAAAAGAAAGTAATTCTGAATACAGTTCTCCTTTCTACTGTCATGATCCTGGTCGGCTTTTCTTCCTATTCCATCATTTTCATTCGTTCCAATGCCAACCCTCCGGTTGACATGAACAATCCAGAGAACGTCTTCTCTTTCCTCAGTTACATGAAGCGGGAACAATACGGAGACCGACCTCTCTTGAGAGGGCCGATGTACAATGCCCAGGTGAAATTTAATCGAACTACGGGATATCCCATTGCAGATACGGTAGGGATGAAATATACCTTGTTAGACGGATTAGGAAAATACGTAGAAGATATCCCCAAAACAGAATATCAATACGAGGACAAGAATGTCGTGTTCTTTCCCCGCATGTATAAAACGGACCGCTATGCCATGGGACCGTATGGCTATATCAACTTTGTAAAAGACAAAGGGCAAAACCCCAAGAGTCCCTATGATGATAAACCCACGCGAGCTGAAGACCTTCGCTTCTTTTTTCAATATCAAATCGGTCATATGTACCTGAGATATTTCTTCTGGAATTTTGTGGGAAGAGAAAGTGATATTCGGGATGATCGTTGGGAATCAGGATTAGAGTTCGCAGATAGTAGTCGGTATATCTATGAGCGCAAAAATAATAAAGCGAAAAACCATTATTTCTTCCTCCCGTTTTTTCTGGGACTTCTAGGATTGGTTTGGCACTTTATAGCAGCTAAGAAAGATGCTAGCATTATTGGGCTCCTTTTCTTTTTTACTGGAATAGCCATCATCATTTACCTGAATCAATATCCGGCTCAACCGAGGGAACGGGATTATTCTTTTGCTGGCTCATTTCAGACCTTCTGTATGTGGATCGGGTTGGGACTATTATTTTTACAGGAAGTATTTCGAAAGTACTTGGGAGACAAGTCTTTTTATCTGGCTGCGACAATTGCATTGATTTCGCCTGTCCTGATGGCAACTCAAAACTGGGATGATCATACGCGTAAAGGAAGGTATATCGATATAGAATTTGCCAAAAACCTGTTGAATACTTGTGAGGAAAATGCCATTCTTTTTACGGGTGGAGATAATGATACCTTCCCCCTTTGGTACATACAGGAAGTAGAAGGCTATCGTACTGATGTAAGGGTGGTAAATCTCGAACTTCTCATCTCGGATTGGTACATCGATCAGATGCGTTCCGAGAGAAATGGAACCCCAGGGATTCCGGTGAGTATCGATCAAAAAGATCTTACGGGAGATGCGGGATTAGTGATCAATGGGTTTAAATCCCAAAAGATAGCTTTACCACTCGATCCAATTGAGTTGGTAAAGCAGGGAATATTCAACGCTCAGGAAGCTAGCCTCTCTGATTCAGTGATGATCTGGGATTTCAAAGCAAGAGGAAGAGCAGACAATTCCTATATCCTAAGAAAGGATCTCATCATTATGGATGTGATCAAAAATGTGGCTGTGGATGGATGGAAACGTCCCATTTATTTCGCCAATAATATGCAAACTGACAATTACCTCAACCTTATGGATTTCTTCCGAGTTGAAGGTTTGGCCTATCGGGTAGTTCCTTTGAAAAAATCAGATAAAACCCTCAATGACCGCTATACACATGGAACTTTGAGGCCTGATATTTTGAAAAGAAATATTACCGAAAAATTCTTATATACAGGATTGGATGATCCGAATGTATACTTTGATGAGCATATCCGTAACCTCGTTATTAATAACTACCGTAACAATTTCCTTCGTCTGGCAGCTGCCTACGCAGATGGATATACTAGTCTGGGCAAAGAGATTGCAGAAATTGATAGCCTGATGAAAGAAGAAGATCAGGATGTAGAGGCACTTGACCATAGTCGTTTGGCGAAAGCTGCCAAAAGGCAATCTTATCAGGAACAAGCGGCTGAAGTGATTGCTTTCTCTCGACAAGTGATGCCAACGAGTGTAGAGCCACAAGGAAACCTATATCTCGGCCTACAGCAGGCGCAGGTCCTTGAGAGCCTTGAATTAATGGAAGATGCTGAAAAAGAATATGAAGAAATAGCCGAAGTGGGGCTTGAGCAATTGCAGGACGATCTAAATATGGGCCAGCCCATTGATCAGAATAATCTCTCAATGCAGATCACTCTTTTGGCGATCCGGCATTACATTGATAATGGAAATGAAGAGAAGGCACAAGCTTTGGCTCAACGAATAGAGGATGTAAGTGGATCACCGGTAGGTAAATTAGTGATCGAGCAATTGAAAGGCGGTCAATAAGATGGCAAGAGATAAACAGCAACATTTGGTCTATGGCATGCATCCGGTATTGGAGGCCATTTCTGCAGGTAAGTCTGTGGAGAAAATCTGGGTAAAGCAAAGCATGTCTGCTGATCGCTTATACAATATTCGTGAGGCAGCTAAGGAAAAAGACATTCCCGTCCAATTTGTTCCAGAAGTACGTCTTCAGCGCTTTGTTCCTAATGGCAACCACCAGGGAGTAGTGGCTATGCTTTCTTCTGTGAGTTATCAGGAGCTGGAGCAGATTATTCTTCAGGTACAGGAGAAAGGAGAGAAGCCATTGTTTGTGATGCTGGATGGAGTAAAGGATGTGCGGAACTTTGGTGCCATTGCCCGGACAGCCGAATGTATGGGGGCTCATGCGATTATTGTTCCCTCTCAGGGATCAGCAGCAGCCAATGCAGATGCCGTAAAGGTTTCAGCAGGTGCGCTTAGTTACCTTCCTGTTTGCCGTGAAGGCAATTTAGTGGACTCTCTGCTTCTATTGCAATCTTATGGGATAGAAACTTATGGATGTACAGAAAAGGCTTCTGAGACGCTCTATACCCCTGACTTTCGCGTGCCATGTTGCCTGATTTTTGGATCAGAAGAAAAAGGCATGAGTAAGCAAATTCTCAAGCGAGCCAATCACCTGATTGGAATTCCCCTTCAGGGGAAAATCTCTTCTCTCAATGTTTCTGTTGCAGTAGGAATGGTTCTTTCAGAGGCGCTAAGGCAAAGAATGGCTTAAAGTGCGCCTTCTGATTTCTTTTGCCAATACCTCATCAAACCTGCTACGCTCATATATGGGGGATTTGCAGCTTCATATTTTTTGAGTTCGATCTCATCGGTAACCCCTGCTTCTCTCAATTGATCGCTGGTATAGGCCAAAAATTCTGGCGTAATGTCTTTCACTTCCCTTCCTGCTTCCCATTGCGGCTTCATCCACTCAGCCCAATCCTTGATAATAAATTCCAGTCTATCCAGGTG
The DNA here is from genome assembly GCA_039819665.1 of Bacteroidota bacterium. GTDB lineage: Bacteria > Bacteroidota > Bacteroidia > J057 > J057 > JAWPMV01. The sequence continues at coordinate 76,346 of JBCBRM010000045.1, read as the reverse complement.
TTCCAAAGGATTTTCCTCAACTCCAAAATGAGTGAGGTATAGCAGACGAGGATTCTGTTCTTTTAGAATACGGATAGAGTTCATCCAGGCTTCGACATTGATATCCGGGGGAGGGCAGGGGGGTACTACCGGTCCATTCGGGATGCGACAGCCTCCGACATCTCCACTAAAAACGATGTCGTCTACTTGCCAGGCAATATGGTGATTCGCATGCCCGGGTGTATGCCAGGCTTTAAAGGTTTTTCCTCCTACTTCTATTTCCTGCTCATCCTCTACAGCGATTAACAATTCTTCCGGAATGGCTTTCATAATGCCCCACAAAGGTTCCATCATATCACCATAAATCCTCTTTGCAGAATTGTACAAGCGCTCGGGATCATGCAAATGTTTCCAACCTCTTGGATGCACATAAACAGTTGCCCCAGCTTCTGCAAAAGCCCAGGCTGCTCCTGCATGATCAAAATGGATATGAGTAAGAAAGACATGCTTGATGTCTGAAACTTTATAGCCAATTTTTTCCAGCTCTCCTTCTAGATGCGCAAAACGCGAATGAGGACCTGTTTCTACAAGGACAGGGCCATCAGATGTCTCGATAACATAAACAGCAATGGAATTTGGGACTTGAAAATGCAGGTCGAGGGTATGAATCATAGGAATTGAAATAATTTGGGCGCAAGTTAATTCCTATGGATCAATTTTGATAACCATTGTTGGCCTTCACTTCGGACTCGCACATAATAAATACCTCCGGCTAGTGAAGTGAGATCTATATCCCATCTTTTATTGCTGGTACTTACTCTTAATACTTCCTGTCCCATATTGTTGATCAGGCTAATTTGTTTTTCGGTAAATAATATCTGATCCGAATCGAAAATGATCCGCACCCGATCGGAAGCCGGATTGGGTGCTAGTCGGAAAGGAATATCTTGTGTCAAATCCCGGAATCCTACTGAAGTGGTATCCTCCTGATCACTGATTTCTATCGTATTGAACATTTGAAGACCGCCTCTCTCACTACCGATAATAAAAGTGTAATTGCCTGAGGTATCCAGAATAGCTGCATCTATTGTAGCTTCATCCCCAAAATCTCCTTCAAAAAGGATAGAAGATGGGTTGATGGTATCAGTAAGGGCTCCCGTCAAATCTTCATACACTTCGATATATCCATCTTCTGTCGCGAGTATCAATTCGGTGGTATCGTCATTGTCGTAGTCGATGAATCTAGGCTTTGTCCTTCCGTAAAATTCGTAACCTGTGGCAATGAATTTTATGTTGATACCGCCCCATTGATCCGTGATTTTACTGAAAGAGAAGCTGGTGGAATCTCCAATATTTTCGAAGTAAGCAATCTTTCCGAAACGATCTCCTGCAAAAAGGTCGAGATCACCATCATTATCATAGTCGAAAAGTTCCGGTGCGCTTAACGTGCCTATATCAATAGGCAATCCATTGGCATCCAATAAACTGCTACTTTGTAATCGAAGGTCTGCATTTGCTCCCGGAGATGCCTCATTTCTATAATAACTAAAAGTTCCAAATCCTGTACCCATGAGCATATCTTCATCGCCGTCCCCATCTAAATCCCCAAAGGTCATAGCTGCATCCTCAAATTCCAAAAAACGCGTACTTCCATCCATGTAATCGTCATCTACCAGGGTAAATTCAGGACGAGTCAGACTACCGGTATTTTCGAATAGTTGTAATTGGAAACTTCTCAATATAGTATCAGATGATTTCATAATAAATCCTCGACTCCCAACGAGTAAGTCCTCTAGCCCATCATTATTGTGATCGAAGAATACAGGCAATGAAAATTTTCCCACATCTATATGTTCCTTTGCCATAAATCCCCGGTTCTGAAATCTAAAATCAGGCTGATTATTCTCTCCAAAGTTTTTATAGAAAACCACCCCATTTTTATCTTCACCTGCCACAGGTTCATGTGAACTTATCATTAAATCTTTCTTTCCATCATTATCCACATCAGCATAATAAAGCCCCGGAAAAATCTCTAAATCAATGGCTGAATCATAACTGGGGAAATTAGTAAAAGCAGAGTCCATAAAGGCCCAGTCTATGGTTCCATTATTTATGACTCCGCTGACCGAGGGGAATGATATATCTCCCAAAAGCGCATCATACAAACTATCTCCATTTAGATCGAGTATCAACATAGTCGACCCCACATGGCGTGGATCGATCAAGTCTGGATTAGCAACACCACGAGGGCAATTAACTGTATCTGCAACAAAAAGGGTATTGTCGAGATTGCTTTCGGAGAAATTACCCCAGCAATTGGTAGCCATCTGGAAAACCATGGTATCACATCTTCCAAAACGATCCATAGCCAGATTTTGGTGATAGGCCCAGAAATCAAACCCATTCTGGGTGCTGATAATATCCAAATCCCCATCAAAGTCAACGTCAATGATTCCTGGAATATCACTATTGATGATAAAAATCTCTCGGAGGACATTCGGATCCACTGCCTGAGGATTAACTTCTTTCAAGGGATCATATTTTAATACAAAGCCTAAAGAATCACCATTGAAAATGGTATTCTCATACACTTTGAAATGCTGCCCAACTGAGCCTGACCCACAAATTATATCTGCTCTGTCATCGCAATTATAGTCCACTACCTGGGCCCACTTCTGGCATTCACAATCTTCAAAATTAGCGACAAACCTAGGTTCAAATACAATAGGATTTTGGGCCGTATCATCGTAGATATAAGGCGTAAACTTTCCCACCTGCCCATCAAAAATCAAAATATCCTGTGTTCCATCCAGATTGACATCAAGATTAAAAAATTGAGCATCATTCATTCCACCTGCCCAGGGATAGAGCAAGCGTTTCCCATTCTCATCTATGACTGGAATATTGTTGCTTCGCTTATAATTCTGGGCCGAAATTTGAATAGCCTGAAAGGAAAAGATAATTGTTAGGAGGAAGAAAATTTTTTTCATCACGCATTTTTGTTGGAAGAAGTTTTCATGGTATCATTCCAGATAGGCTGAAATGCAATCTATAAATAAGATTCTACTATTTTTGTCACAAATTGAACCTATTTATCCCTACTATGGAAGGTCCGGAATTGTTCCTGCTCTTTAAAAGATTCCCAAGTATCTCCACCGATACAAGAAAAATCAAAGAGGGAGACCTCTTTTTTGCCCTGAAAGGAGATCGATTTGATGGCAACAAATATGCTGAACAAGCTCTGGAAAAAGGGGCTGCCCGGGCCATTATTGATGATCCGCAATATGCGAAGGAAGGGGATGAGCGCTATGTATTGGTCGAAAATGTGCTGAAAGCCTTGCAAGTCCTGGCAAATACGTATAGAAAGTCTTTGAGCATCCCAGTTCTGGGTATTACTGGGAGCAATGGAAAGACCACAACTAAAGAGCTAATCAGTTCAGTGTTGAGCACAGAGAAAAAGGTCTTCGCGACCCAGGGAAATCTCAATAATCATATTGGTGTTCCCCTAAGTCTACTCCGTATACCAGCAGATGCAGAAATCGGCATCATCGAAATGGGAACCAATCAGCCGGGCGATATCCAGGAATTGGTGGAAATTGCTGAGCCTGATTTGGGATTAATTACCAATATCGGTTCGGCACATTTAGAAAGGCTGGGAAGTGTGGCGGGAATTCGAGTGGAAAAAGGAGCTTTGTTTCGACTCGTAATGAAGCAGGGGGGACGAATATTTCTGAATAAAGGTGATGAGCATCTGAATCTAATAATAGGAGACTATACAAACATTGTAAGCTATGGAAGTCCAGAGGCCGACTATCGATTTGAGATTCAAAGCAATGAAGCCTCAGGCATGGAGATATTGGTCCATGCAAAAAACTGGGTGAGTAGCTATCGCTTTACGTTACAACTAAGTGGTTCCTACAATGCGCTGAATGCTTTGGCTGCCATAACGGTTGCGGAGCACTTTGGTTTGTCGAGAGAAAATATTGCCAAAGGATTAGCGTCCTATGTTTCCAGCAACAACAGAAGTCAGATGCTGGAACGTGAAAATTATCAGATTTATCTTGATGCCTACAATGCTAACCCTTCTTCCATGAAGGCTTCGATTGAGAATATTTTTGAAATCAGTACAGGAAAGGTCAGCCTGATTTTGGGAGATATGTTTGAGTTGGGCGAAAGGGAAGTTGAAATGCATGCAGAATTAGGAAGTATGATAAATACGCATGCTCCCTATCGATGCATAGGGCTAGGAAAGTTGATGAAAGCTGCCGTGGATCAAATTGAGCAAAATGCCTATTGGTTTGAATCGGTAGATGACGCACAAAAGGAGATTCAAGGCTTGATCGAAGGTTCTGACCTGGTGATGATCAAAGGTTCCAGAGGAATGGCTTTAGAACGTTTGCTGGATAAGATTTAGGCTTAGCGCAGGATCCCCACTTTTTCTATCCCACAGAGCTTTTCCTCCCGCATATACTGAGCAACGGAAAATGTATATGTACCAGCTTGGGTGAAAGGAATCTCAATTAGATCTGTTAGATCAAAAAGATAATTTTTTCCGCTAGCTTCCACCTTCCATTCTCCCAAAGGATCACTCAAGATTTCATTATGAACGATTTCTGTTTCTTTTCCCTGGGGATTTTTGACGGAGATTTGCAAGTAGATATTTTGGAAACGGTATTCTGTATTGAATTTTAGATGCAAAGAAAGCATTTCCGCAGTCTGTAAATCTTGCTCAAAATTCATGACATCCGTTACCGCCCAGCAACCATCTTCAAACTCCTTACTGCTAAGGTAATCTCTACTATCGCAGGAGACTACTAGTGAGGCCCAGGCAAAAAGGTAGATCAACATGTTTAAAAGTGGAATTCTATTTGCCTTTCTTGTCATTTTTATTTTGCGGTTTTCTTCTGGGGCCTTTATTCTGTTGGCGATTTTTGTTAGGTCTGGAAGAATTGCGGTTTTGGCCTCCGGATTGATTTTTTCCGGATCTTCCTTTATTTCCACCTTTGTTATTTCCAGAATCTTTTTGGGCTTTAGGTTGATTGCCTGATCCCTGGGCTTTTTTATTTCTGTTGTCTTTTCCCTTGCGAAAGTTTCGGGGTTTATTTTTTCCGCCTTTCTTGCGTTTATTCCTTCTTTCTGGTGTGGGTATATTGGTGCCGACCACATCCACAAAGTCATGATTGAGGTCCGGACGAGTACTTTCAACCACTTCTATTTTGGCGAAAGTAGCTTCCGGTTTTTCACCTTTGGCATTCATGGCTTTGATTCGACTTACTTCATCTACATCTATGGGATACCAGGAAGTTTCGCCTACATAGCTAAACCACATCTTGCGTTTGAAGATGTCTGTTTTCTGAAGAGTCGCCTTTCCTTTCGCCGTCTCAATAAAAGTAACTTCCGGAAATCCTTCCAGAGCATCCATATACACATCCAGCTCATAATTGAGGCAACATTTTAGTCGCCCGCAGAGTCCGGAAATTTTCATGGGATTGAGAGAAAGGTTTTGGTAACGGGCAGCAGAGGTACTTACTGTTTTGAAATCTGTCAACCAGGTAGAGCAACAAAGCTCTCGTCCACAGGCTCCAATTCCCCCTACCAGACCGGCCTCATATCTTAGGCCGATTTGTTTCATCTCGATTCGAATTCGGAATTCTCTCGCCAGCACTTTGATCAACTCCCGAAAGTCCACCCGATGATCTGCGATATAATAAAAAATGGCTTTCGCCCCATCTCCCTGAAATTCGACATCACTGAGCTTCATATCTAGCCCAAGCTCTATAATCAATTCCCGGGATCGAGTCAGGGTTTCCTGCTCTTTAGCACGTACCTTTTGTAGAAGCTCAAGGTCTTCTTCATTGGCTTTACGATAAATCCTGGAAAGTTCTTTGATCGGCTTATTGACGCCTTTCTTTTTCATTTGGAGCTCAGCCATCACTCCTCCCAAAGAAAGAATGCCGACATCGTAGCCACGATCACTTTCGACAACTACATTATCTCCAATATAAAGTCGCAATCCATTTACATTCCTATAAAATGATTTGCGTGTATTTTTGAACCTGATTTCATAGACATTATCAACTTCGGTATGGCCCGGAGGCAGCATATTGTCTAACCAATCAAAGGTATTTAGCTTATTACATCCTCCAGTGGCGCAACCTCCATTTCTTCCGCATCCATCAGAGGAACAAGTCCCGCTACTACATGATCCACATCCCATAATTCTCCTTATATATATGTTAATAGAGGTATGTGCAGCTCAAAAAGCAGCAGTGAAAACATCTATGAAGGAAGGGAAATATAAATACAAGAGGACTATCAAAGAATCCTCACGATGAGATCAGAAATCAAATAAAGCTTTCATAGGAAAAGACTTTGTTTGCTTAGGGTATTAACTTAACCCGGTAACGTATTTATATAAAGCTTTCTAAACGAAAGCAAGAAACTTCAAATCATAGATGGTATCACATCATACCATCGAATCGTTTACTCTCTTGAGTTGTGCTTAAAAGAACGATGAACCGGGTTTTTCGCTATGTGATTAATTGGCTTTGTTTAATATACCAATTACCCAATGTTCATTTTATCTATCTTAAAGTAAGGATTTTTTTCATTGCGTTGCAAACAGGCTGGAGATTTAGCCTTTTAGGAGGAGATCGCAAAATGCAAATCCTGTCTTATTCTTTATCTAGACCTCTTCTTCCTTCTCCAGTTGCATTTTCAAGAAGCGCATATACTTTTTGCTGTTGAATTTTTCTTCATAGAGATCAAAAAGCTCATGAGCAAAATCGGAATTAGCTGAGTTTTTCAGTTGACTGAAAATCTGGCGGGTAATGAATACATCATGTGGCCCCTCTTTCAAATCTTTGCTTGCGAGTTCCAGCACCTGTTTCAGTTTTTCCTCTTCCTGTCCGGGCTGATTATTTTTTCCCTGAAGTAATGCCCGGCTAAAGTAGTTTTGCAGGTATAGATAATAATAATAGGAGAACATCGCATCCGGATTATTTACATTAAGTTGATCCAGGTAATTAGGAGGAACTTCTTTATTGTAGGCTTCGGCCAGTTTGAGGTAGCCTTTTTGGTAAAGAATTTCATTCCGTTCGAAGTGGACAAACCAATCCGGTAAATCTCCAAATATCTCTTTTTCATTTAGGTAATTGAGCTCTCGAATGGCCATGGAGTCGAGCTGCTGTCCGAAACCATCAAGATCCTCTGAAACGAGGATACTTCTCCGAGCCCGTAGGTGCACATCCCCGAATAGGTTTGATTTTTCAAGGTAATATTCGCAGATGTTTGCCAATAAACCTTTGTAACGGAGAGAGTCTAGTTCACGATTCAGGGGAGAGTAGTGCAGATTTACACTCAAAGATGTATCTCCCGGCATAAGGAGCACTTCCAGGGCTTCGTCATTGATATAGAGTCGAGCAGGTCTTGGACTGTTTACTGCGAAAGACATCAAGAACTCATTGGAAGCTGTGCTATCAGCTTCGACCAGTGTCTTTTGTCCTTCCAGGATATTGTTGTATTCCCCAAAGACCTCATGGGGACCACCAAGTCCATCGATGAAGACTTTTACATAGGTGGTATCGTAGAATTCGTAGCTTGGATTGAAGCCGAGGGTGTTCTTTGCCTGATAGGTCAATCCATATACATAAGCTACCATAGCTCCTGCGATGATCCAGGGTATGACGGCATGTTTCATTAGGTTAATTTGAGTTTAGCTACGAGTTTACAGTAGAGTTTCAAAAAATTCAATACGCAAATGAGGATTACCCTACAAGCCTTACATACTTGATCGCATAATGCGATGAACCTTCAAAGAGAGATCTGTAAATACCATTTGTGCATTTGCATTGCCGGAAAGGTATCTATGGCTATCTTCCAGTTCTTTGGTAATGAGTTCTACCTTAGATGGGTTGACAACTTGAGAGAATTTTTCCTGAAAACCTTTCTCTGCTTCAGTTACAAGAGCGAGCTGTGGAAGGCCAATCTGGTAAAGTAATGAGTCCCGCATTTTCTTTACTGCCAATTCCAGGAACAGCTTTTGAAATTCTTTATTTTCCTGATAAATCTTTTCTATTTGTTCTAGGATTTTATCGAACTGGCCGGTATATACTGCCCGCAACCAATTGGCGTATCGGTCTCCCATTTCCTGACTGTGCTCACTCATGTATTCGCTGGCAGTCGAAATACTTCCTTCTGCAATTCGCGAAAGTTCATCTGCTACCTCTTCATCCACTTCTTTCACTTCCATCAAATAGTTTTTGATTTGTTCTGGTTTTATCCGTGAAAGGGGAATTCGCTGACAACGAGAATTAATAGTTGTGAGGAGTTTGGAAGGATCGCTACAGGTAAGGATCAGTAAGGTCTTGTCGGGTGGTTCTTCCAATAACTTCAAAAATGCATTGGCACCTTCTGTATTGATTTGCTCGGCATTCCAGACAATAACGACTTTGTAGGGAGCTTCGAAGGCTTTGAGGAAAATACCTCTTTTAAGTGCCCGGATCTCATGGACACTGATAAACAGCTGTTTATTTTCCCCTCCTAATGCCCTCTGCCACTTTGCGTAGCTCATATAAGGATCTTCTGCAAATGGCTCCCGAAAATGATTGTAATAGTCAGCACTCAAATAGCGCTTCCCGCCTTCTGTTTTTGAGATGATAGGCAGGATAAAGCGGACATCGGGATGAATGGCTTTGCTGATCTTTATGCAATTGCTGCATTTGCCGCAGCTATCATTTTCTTCCGGGTTAAGGCAATTCGCGAATTGCGCGATGGCATTGGCAAAGGCCAATTGCCCTACTCCTGCAGGCCCTACCAGCATTAGAGCATGAGCAAGCCGTCCACTTTTGATAGCGTCCAGTACCCTTTCCTTTGCTTCCTCCTGACCAATAATATCTTTAAATCTCACTTCTTTTTGACTTAATCTCCAAACTTGTTGATCGCCTCTTCTACGATCTTTTCTGTACCTGAGGCGCCGATTCTATTAGCTCCCAATTCCCGAACGCGCAAGGCGTCTTCCAGATTGCGTATGCCTCCCGATGCTTTGATTTTCACTACTGCTATACTGTGCTGCCTCATGAGAATCAGGTCTTTATCCCGTGCACCTATACTGCTGATATTTCCCTCTGCATCTTTTACATATCCGAAGCCAGTAGAGGTTTTTACATAATCCACTTTCAACTCACTACAAATCTCGCAGAGCCGAATCTTATGATAATCTTTTGAGAGAAAAGCATTTTCAAAGATCACTTTCAAAAGAGCTCCTTCTTCTTTACAAATCTTTTGAACTGCCGCGATATCCGTTTTTACATAACCCCAATGTTCATCCAGCACTTTGCCGACATTGACTACCATATCTATTTCTTCTGCTCCTTCTTTGATGGCTACGGCAGTTTCATAAGCTTTTACTTCGCTGGAATGATTCCCATGTGGGAAGCCTATCACTGTGCAAACTTTTACCGGAGAACCCTGCAATAATTTTGCTGCCAGAGGAACCGCATAGGGCTTTATACAAACAGAGGCGACCTGGTATTTTTTCGCCAGCTCTATGCCCGAAACCAATTGCGCCTCCGTAAGGGTGGGGTGCAAGAGGGCATGGTCAATCATTTCTGCAATCTGCCTGGCTTTCATGATTGGAAGTTACAAGAAAGGAGCTTAAGCCTCAAATGGAAAGGCGGAGAATTGACCACTATAAGACAGGATATTCAGCTTTAAACCAAATTCTCAAGTGCCTGATCAAGCTCTGAATACACAAATTGATACTTTTCTCTTTGAAGTACCCGAGGAATGGCCTTTTGTCCCCCCCAAAGTAAGAGGGACCTTTCTCCCAGGAGAAATTTAAGGGCAAACTTGGGAGCCGGAAAAGGGTCAATGCGATTAAGGGCCTTTGCAAGTTTTGTGGAGAACGTTTTCTGATCGGTGACTTGAGGAGAAACCAGATTTACCGGCCCTTCTATACCCTCATTTTCGATACAAAAGATCAGGGATTTGACGATATCCTCAATGTGGACCCAGGGAAATCCCTGCTTTCCACTAGCTAATGGTCCTCCCAGATAAGCTTTATAAATTGGAATCAACTGCTTTAAGGCACCCCCCTCTTTCCCCAATACAATCCCAATACGGGGATTTACAATACGGCAATTCGCTTTTTGCGATTCTTCTTCCCAGGCTTTACAAACGATTGCCGCAAAATCTTCTCCTACTTTTCCTTTCTCATCAATCTCCTCATGGTTCTTTACTCCATAATAGCCAACTGCTGAAGCAGAGATAAAAACTTTAGGTTTTCTGGGGCTATTGTTGATGTATTTGACACAGGCCGCTGTAGCATTTATGCGACTGTCCATGATTTCTTTTTTGCGGGTCTCTGTCCACTTCCCTTCTGCTATACTTGCTCCGGCCAGATTTATGATCACATCATAAACCCCTATACCCATGGGCATTTCTTTGCCATTCCATTTAAGATAAGTGAGGAAACGATCTTTACTTTCTCTGGCACTTCTGCTGAGAATACTGACTGTGTGCCCCAGTTCTGTAAGCTTGGGAACAAGATGTTTTCCAATAAATCCGGTCCCCCCGCTAATCAAAATATTTAGGCTAGAGTCAGACATTTTTAGGGATTTTCAGATGAAGAATATATAATTTCAGGCTGTACAAATATTTGTTTTTTATTACCTACTTTCCAAATAAAATAATGTTTAAACTCTTTAGCCCTGGACCGGTACCGATTCCGAATTTTGTACAGGAAGCTTTATCGAAAGCTGTCATTCATCATAGAAGCCAGGAGTTTGAGGATTTTTATGGAGGCTTTTTGAAGAGGCTTTCCTACATTTTTCAGACAGAAAATCTGACATGTGCCTGTATGGGGAGTGGGACTTATGGGGTAGAAATGGCTATTTATAGCATGTTTCAGCCAGGTGAGAGAGTGCTTGTCAGTACCCATGGGAAATTTAGCCAGCGCTGGGCGGATTATGCAAGACATTTAGGGATGGAAGTCCTGGAATTGGAGAATGCATGGGGGGAAGTTCCAGGCGTAAAAGATGTAATGGACAGCCTTGCACAACATCCGCATTTGCAAGGCCTGATTCTGACGCATTCTGAGACCTCAACAGGTGCTTTGCTGGATTTAGAAGAAATCGCTTTCGCGGTAAAACAGAAATATCCCCATATTCTCATTTTGGTAGATGGAATAACAAGTATTGGTTCATTGCCCTACTTTCATGATGATTGGGGGATTGACTGTAGTGTGATAGCTTCTCAGAAAGCCCTCATGAATCCGGCGGGTTTGGTAGCATTTGCCTTTAGCCCACAAGGAAAACAGAAACTTCGTGAGACTCATACCTCCGATTTCCAAAACTTATACAATCACCTCAAGGCTGCACAGAAGAATAGCTCAGCCTTTACCCCCCCTGTCCAATTACTTTTTGGGGTGGATGCAGCAATGAAACATATGGAGGAGGAAAGTCTGCCTGCCATCTGGAACAGGACACATCAAACAGCCCGATATTTTCGAAAAGAGATAGAGGAAATCGGTGGAAAGATATTTCCTGACAATCCAACAGATTCATTGACTTCTTTTAGCTTTGAAGGGAAAGATTGCACAAGCCTTAAAGAATATTTGCAAAAAGAGCATGGGCTCATCATCTCCGGAGGACAAGGAGAGTTGAAAGGGAAAATCCTTCGGGTTTCCCATATGGGATTATTTTCTCAAAAGGATATGGAAAAAGTAATTGAAGCCTTAAAAAATGCCCTAAATGCCTAGCTAGCTCCTGCCAACCATTGTTTTTGCTCTTGTTCCTGAATAAATTTCTTGATCACGTCTATCGCATCAGGTGCAGGTTCATTGTGATTGAGCTTCTTTAGTTGTAAAGATTCAATCATCGAACGTAAAGAAGCATCGAGGTGCATTTCTTGTAGGTACTTTTTGTAGCGCTCCAAAATCCAGAATTCGAGGGTATCCTCGATTTTATTCATAAACTTTAAGGGTAGGAAGGCAGAAAAGAAACCAAATATATGACCGAGCACGTAAAATGAACGTGCATACCAAGCCGGACTAATTCCTCTTTTTCTGAGGAGATCTTGCAGAAAAGCAGTATGACGGGATTTTCTTTCTCTGAGGTGTCTGATCTTATCCTGGTCTATACCAAATTGACGGTACCAGCCCAGTCTCATATTTTCTCTGGCATGAAGATCACGGATAAAGAACTCGGTACGCTTTTTTAAATCGATATTAGACGGCATGTAGTACTATTAAGTTGGCATCTAATTATAAACTTACAAAAGATATTGAAAGTTTAAAAATTAAAAAAACCACATAGGGTTTATGCAATATATTACGATTTTGTAAGTTTTCGGCTTTATTCTTGCGAAAATATCGCAGAGTCCTGTACTTTCAGGGATTAGGAAGGTTAAAACAGCACCCAAACATGTTCAAAGCGCAGTTTTTATATCTAATACGACGTATCGCAATATATGTAATTTTATTCATATGTTTTTCCTCCCTTTCTATTCTTCAGAAAGGATTGATGGCACAGGATGAATATTCTGCCTATTTCGAGGAAGCCTATGAGAAATATCCAACAGTTCCACAGGGATTGCTGGAGGCGGTTGCCTACACCAATACGCGCATGAAACAGTTGTCCAATCGGCCAAGCTGTCAGGGGCTTCCACAGTATTATAGTATCATGGGACTGGTGGCAGATGGAAAGGGATATTTTGAGAACAGTTTACAGAAAGTAGCCGAAAGATCTCCTTATTCAGAAGAGGAAATCATAGAAAGTCCACGAATTGCAATCCTCGCTTATGCTGCTGCTTATTCCTATGAACAAAGAAATAAGAGACTTACTACCCGCAATGTAGCTGCCCATCAGGGTATCGTTGAGGCTTTAGGGGAAATTCCGGATGACGGTTCGGCTCATAATCGATATGCAAGAGACCAACTTTTCTATTGCGTACTCACAGAAATGCAGGAACCCCATGTGGGCATGCGTATGAAATCTCGTCAGGTTTTCAATTTTGAAGAGATTTTCGGCAAAGAAAACTACCGGGTACTCAAAGCTTCTGAAGTAAGGGTAGAAAAAGATGGTGTGAGATCCGTAGATGGGGGGGAATTTACCGTGCCTGGAGTTCGTGCCGCGAATTGTACCGTTTCCAAAAGTAAGTCTGATTATAAACCTGCTATTTGGAGTCCCGCCAATAAAAACAACTATGGATCTAGAGGAGACGAAGAGGTTGAATATATAACTATTCATACTATCCAAGGTTCTTATGCTAGTGCCATTGCCTGGTTCAGGAACAGAAATGCAAGAGTCTCTGCCCACTATATCATCCGGGCCATTGATGGGCAGGTAACCCAAATGGTTTGTGAGGACGATAAAGCCTTTCATGTAAAAACTGATAATGCAAAAGCCATCGGGATTGAGCATGAAGGTTATATTGAAGATGGAGCTGCCTGGTATACTCAGGAAATGTACAGAAGCTCTGCAAGATTGGTAAACGATATCTCACGTCGTCGCAAGATCAATACCCTGCAAACCTATGGAGGTCCTCCAACTACAGGAGTATCTGTTTTGGGAAATACCTGTTGGAAAATAAAAGGGCATCAACACTTTCGGGGAAATAACCATATCGACCCGGGACCTTTTTGGGATTGGGACCTTTATTATCGGATGATCAATGAGACTCCCAAACCTACAACCTTTAACTCTAAGAATGGGGATATTTACGATAGTGGAGGGGCAAACAAAAACCACGGTGATCAAGAGCGCAAAACTTTTCTAATTAAACCAAAAAATGCTTCCTCCATCAATCTTTCGTTCAAGAGCTTCGAGCTGGAAGGTACCAAAGATAAGCCTTACGATTACCTAGATATTTATGATGGCGAGGATGTAAATGGGAAATTTCTGGGGAGATACACGGGAGAGGATCTGCCTCCCGAATTGATTGCCAAAAGTGGAGCCGTTTTCATGGAATTCCGCTCAGATTGTCAGGTCAATAAAAAAGGTTGGCACATTCAGTATAGTGCTCGTTCCAAAAATCCGGATTGTCCGGCTCCTAAGGATTTGATTGCCAAAAATATATTCCCCATGGGAGCTACCCTGAGCTGGAAATCCAATAATAATGCTGATGAATACCTCGTCTACCTGAAACGTAAATTAGAGAAGACCTGGACCTTATATCGAACCACCAGAAATTATGTCAACGTAACGGGATTGAGCGCCAATGGATTTTATCAGTGGCAGGCAGTTGCTTTATGCGATGGAGATAGTTCTGCTTTCATCGGCGCAAATTTTATTACTCCGAATATTCACCGGGGCACAAAACCTCAACAATATACGGTTCGGCTGAATCGGGGGAGATTCAATGATTCGGGAGGTAAAATTGCGGGCTATGGAAATAGTGAAAACTATGTATACCGTATCATTCCACCCAATAAAGGTAAAGTAGAGCTTATTTTCAGCAGCTTTGATACAGAGGAAGAATTGGATCAATTGGTCATTTATGATGGACTTACTCCTCAATCAAAAATTTTAGGAACTTATTCAGGCAATAAGGTTCCTCCTACCATCCGGTCAACGGGTAACGGCCTGACCTTGAGATTTACCTCTGATAAAAGAAGTGCAGGCAAAGGCTGGTTGGCAAGCTGGAAAAGTATAGGAGGAAATGGAAATACCGTTGATCCCGATCCTTCTCCTCCTATTACTGATAATGGAGGAAATAACAACAATAATAATGGAAATAATAGTGGAGGCCCTTCTGATAATGGAAATAATGGAGGCGTAACAAATCCTCCTGTGACAGATCCCAATCCACCTGTGACACCTACAGATCCTCCTGTAGTCATTGACAACAGCAATTTCGATCCAAAGCTAAATTTCCATACTGCTGCTCCACGAACGGAGCCGGATTTAGAAGCTTCCTATAGCAAAAGCTTTACGCTGAGATTCAACGATAAAGATCGAAGCGGTCGAGGACTGGCGAACCGATTTTTCACCATAGCTCAGCAAGAGGGAAATGCTTACCGCTCTAACCCTCAATCCGGTTTCTTTAATGAAAGCTTTGATGCTGGACTAAGTGAAGATTGGAAAAGTGTATCGGGAAATTGGTCGGTGAAACAGGGCGTTTTAAGCCAGACGGATACCAAACCTTCCAATACCAATCTATATACGGCACTAAGACAAACCGATAGAGACGTATACGTGTACAGCTGGAAATCTAAAATGAGTGGGGATGGAAATAACCTGCGTCATGGACTCCATTTCTTTGTAAATAAACCCAGGAATCCGGACCGTGGGAATTCCTATTTCGTCTGGATCAGAGATGGAGGTGCTAGGGACTACGTAGAAATCTACAAAACCGTCAATGACCAGTTTGACCGAAAAGTTCGTAAGGAAATTCAGCTCAAAACGGGGCAGGTCTATGATTATAAAG
The DNA here is from genome assembly GCA_039819665.1 of Bacteroidota bacterium. Taxonomy (GTDB): domain Bacteria; phylum Bacteroidota; class Bacteroidia; order J057; family J057; genus JAWPMV01. Next base: position 60,941 of record JBCBRM010000045.1, on the reverse strand, counting down.
TCATTTATAATCCGAAGAAAGGACGCATTGAGGTATATGTGAATAATAAATTCACAGCTTCCTGGGTAGACCGTTATCCACTGGCAAATGGACAGTATATTTCTCTTAGGAGTGGAAACTGTATCGTTAGTTATGATGATCTACGCGTATTCAAATCTCGTTCTTCTTCGGTAAAAGTGAGTGTAGATGAGGGGAGTAGAAGTATGCTAAATGGAAATGGCAGATTTCAGGTGTACTCTTTGATTGTGGATAGAAACATTCGTTGGTCCAAAGAGGGGAGTGATGTTTCTCAAATAGGAAGAATAGCTGCTCCTCCGGTAGATCCTGATCCTACACCTCCGACGACCGATCTTGACCCTCTGCCTAAGGAACCTGATCCTGAACCAGCTCCAACTGATTCAGTGCCTGATGATCCTCCTACAAATACAAATTCGGTTGCGTTTAAACTACCACATGGAAGCAGTGGACAAACTTTCTTTCTTCCAGTAGATAATCGTTTGGGAGAATGGCGGGCGAATGAGGAATTAGGATTCCTCTATGAAGATTTTACTAAAGGCAGACTGACTCAGGATTGGACACCTGTTTCCGGTAAATGGGCACAGGAAAATGGGCTTTTGCACCAAAGTGATGTGGCAGAAAGTAATTGCAATATTTACATCCCTGTAAATCAAAACGGGAATCAATCCTATTTATATCATTTCAGGGCTCGCTTTCTGACAGAAGGTTCCAATAAGCGTTTCGGCATGCACTTCATGGCTGAGAAAGGGCAGGCAAGTTCACAAAATGGAGCGGCTGACAATCGGGGAGATTCCTATTTAATCTGGTTCAGACATCACAAAGAAAAGGCAGATAAAGTCGAAATTTATCACTCAAAAAATAATATCATGCCGGGTCCTAAAAGATCCGCTTTACTCCCCGACCAATTTGAACCTCTCGAATGGTATGACATCAAAGTTCTCTACGATGCCCAGTCCAGAACCATCACTACCTATCTGGAGAATCAGGAAGTACTTAGTTGGAAATATACTAAACCTGCTTTTAGCAAAGGTAATTTCATTTCTCTCAGGGTGGGGGATAGCCAGGTCCAATTTGACAATGTCAGGATGTATCAGTTAGCACCTGATACACGCATAAATTTAAGCTTGGGAGTAAACGGGATGATAAGGGGCGATAGTCGCAGCAATACCCAAGCACGAGTCCTCTCGATCAATCGCGGAAATAGCGGGAAACGCCCCTGGACTAGCCTAAAAGAAGCAGATGTGAAATTGAAATAAGCTGATTGTTAAGCTTTTCTGCACTTATCCACATTTTTGTGTATAAGTAAACTGTGAAAAATACAACATCGGAGCTAAACTAGTAGTTCTGAATCCTACCTGGAATCGAATTCTTTTGTATTATTTCTTAACTGTGAACGATTTATCGCGTGATAAAACTATGACTCCATCCCAAACCCACAAAACGAAAGCCTCTGCTCTTACTTCATACTCTTATGAAGAGGTTCTTGCTCAAGCCATTGATTATTTTAACGGAGACGAACTCGCCGCCAACGTATGGATCAATAAATATGCTCTCAAGGATTCTTGGGGTAATATTTATGACCGCACACCAGAAGACATGCACAACCGTCTGGCTTCGGAACTATACAGAATTGAACAAAAATACCCCAACCCTTATTCGCAAGAAGAGATCTATGAAGCACTTAAAGACTTCAAATACATAGTTCCTCAAGGAGGACCTATGACGGGTATCGGCAACCAGTTCCAGGTAGTTTCCTTGTCCAACTGCTTTGTGATTGGACAAGATGGTTCTGCTGATTCCTATGGTGGAGTAATGAAAATCGATGAAGAGCAAGTACAACTGATGAAAAGACGTGGAGGTGTAGGACATGACTTGTCTCACATCCGTCCAAAAGGAAGCCCGGTTATGAACAGTGCCCTTAGTTCTACTGGAGTAGTTCCTTTTATGGAGCGTTATTCAAATTCTACCCGCGAGGTTGCTCAGGATGGACGTCGCGGAGCCTTGATGCTATCAATTTCCATCCAACATCCTGATGCGGAGCATTTCATCGATGCAAAAATGGATGGTACCAAAGTAACCGGTGCTAATGTATCGGTTCGTATCGATGATGCTTTCATGAAAGCGGTTAAAGAGCAAAAAGATTACAAGCAACAATATCCCATCGATGCGAAAAAGCCGATGGTAAGCAAAGACGTAAATGCCAAGGAATTGTGGAACAAGATCATCCATAATGCCTGGTCCTCTGCTGAACCTGGTATCCTATTCTGGGATACTGTGATCCGTGAATCTATCCCTGATTGCTATGCTGATCTTGGTTTTAAAACCGTTTCTACAAATCCATGCGGTGAAATTCCTCTTTGTCCGTATGATTCCTGCCGACTCTTAGCAATAAACTTATACAGTTTCGTAGAGAATCCTTTCACTCCTGAAGCGAAGTTCGACTTCGAGAAATTCAAGAAATACGTTTACATGGCACAGCGCATCATGGACGATATTGTCGATCTTGAGATGGAGAAAATTGACAAGATTCTTGAAAAGATCAATTCAGATCCTGAAGGAGAAGAAATCAAGCGTACCGAAAGAATTCTTTGGGAAAAGATCAAAGACAAGTGTAGAGATGGAAGAAGAACGGGAGTAGGTATCACTGCTGAAGGTGATATGCTAGCTGCACTTGACCTCCGCTATGGTACTGACGAGGCCCTTGCTTTCTCAGAAAAAGTTCACCGTACCCTGGCTGTAAATGCCTATCGTTCTTCTGTTGATATGGCCAAGGATCGAGGGGCTTTCCCGATTTTTGATGCTGAAAGAGAAAAGAACAATCCTTTTATCAAGCGTCTTCGCAAGGCCAATAAGAGCCTGTATGACGATATGGTGAAATACGGTCGTAGAAATATTGCCTTATTAACGGTGGCTCCAACAGGGACTACCAGCCTGATGACCCAAACTTCTTCGGGTATTGAGCCTGTCTTCCTCGTTTCTTATAAGCGTCGTCGTAAGGTAAATCCTAATGACAAAAGTGTAAAAGTTGACTTTGTTGACGAAGTAGGAGACGCCTGGGAAGAATACCATGTATTCCACCACAAATTCCTGACCTGGTTAGAAGTGAATGGATTTGACCGCGAAGAAGTGGAAAAACTTGATGAAGAAGAATTAACACATTTGATAGAGAGGTCACCCTACTATAAGGCCACTTCAAACGATGTGGACTGGGTGAATAAAGTGAAAATGCAAGGTGCAATTCAGAAATGGGTGGACCACTCTATCAGTGTTACGGTAAATGTGCCCAATGACATCTCAGAAGAAATGGTCGCTAAGATCTATGAGACAGGTTGGGAAGTTGGTTGTAAAGGAATCACCATTTATCGTGATGGATCACGCTCTGGTGTATTGATTGCAGATACCAAGAAGGAAGCAGATCCCAGTGAGTTTCAGGAAACTACTGCTCCTAAGCGCCCGGAAAAATTGGAAGCACAGGTGGTGCGTTTTCAAAACAACCTCGAGAAATGGGTAGCCGTTGTAGGTTTACTCAATGATAGGCCTTACGAAATCTTTACCGGACGTGCGGAAGATTCTTTCTCTATCCTTTCCAAGGTAGATAAAGGATGGGTTATCAAGAGCAAAGACGAAAAAGGCCGTAATCGCTATGATTTCCAGTATGTAGATAAAGATGGATACAAAATCACCATTGAAGGTCTTTCACGTACTTTCGATAAAGAGTATTGGAACTATGCCAAGCTGATTTCCGGAGTATTACGTCATGGTATGCCATTGCCATTTGTCGTACATATGGTAGGCACTTTGCACCTGGATGCTGAATATCTTAACACCTGGAAAAACGGAGTGGTACGGGCTTTGAAGCGTTTCATACCAGACGGAACCGCTGCGGTTGAGAATGCTTGTCCAGAGTGTGGCCATGACAGTCTGGTATATCAGGAGGGATGTCTCACCTGTAAAAATTGTGGCTATACAAAGTGCGAGTAATCGCATTTTAAGCAATAGATAATCTAACACAATAAAGCTTTATGGGCGGGAAACTGCTCATAAAGCTTTCCCTGTCTAACTGGACAGTCGAAATTTTGAAATTATAGGAGTTTTTTTTACCATCAGCGACAAGTGTCGCGTTTGAAGTGATATAAAGGAGAAACTATGAGTGATAAGTCCCCAAATGGTCAAAGCAACGGATCAGAAGCAGTAAGTACACCTGTTGCGGGAATGTATAAAGATTATTTCCTGGATTACGCCTCCTATGTAATCCTGGAAAGAGCTGTACCCATGATTGAAGATGGATTTAAGCCTGTACAGCGAAGGATCATGCATGCCATGAAGGAAATGGATGATGGCCGTTTCCACAAAGTAGCAAACATTATAGGCCAAACTATGCAGTTTCATCCCCACGGTGACGCTGCCATAGGTGATGCCCTCGTAAATCTCGGACAAAAAGACTTACTGATTGATTGTCAGGGAAACTGGGGAGATACACGTACAGGAGACAGAGCTGCAGCTGCTCGTTATATTGAGGCAAGGCTTTCTAAATTTGCCTTAGAGGTTTCCTTTAATCCCAAAATTACAGATTGGCAGGCATCTTATGATGGGCGGAAAAAAGAACCGGTTTCTCTTCCGGTAAAATTTCCCATGGTCTTGGCTCAAGGAGTTGACGGGATTGCAGTAGGCCTTTCTACGAAAATACTTCCCCATAATTTTCAGGAACTTATCAAAGCTTCTATAGCCGTTCTGAAGGGAAAACGTACCCAATTATTGCCTGACTTTCCCAATGGAGGAATGATCGATGCCTCTAACTATAATGGAGGAAAAAGGGGAGGAAAAGTCAGGTGCCGAGCCCATATTGAAGTAAAAGATAAAAGTACACTTCTTGTTAAGGATATTCCTTATGGAGTGACAACTACCGGTCTGATCGATTCCATTATCAAAGCCAATGATAAAGGAAAAATTAAGGTCAAAAAAGTACTGGATAATACCGCAGCAGAAGTTGAGATTCAAATCGATCTGCCAACAGGGGTTTCTCCAGATGTTACCATTGATGCCCTGTATGCATTCACAGATTGCGAAGTTTCGATATCTCCCAATGCTTGTATCATCATAGATGAAACCCCTCACTTCCTGACAGTCGATGAAATTCTTAAACTTTCTACGGATCATACCAAAGAATTGCTCCGCCTGGAACTGGAAGTACGACTATCAGAATTGAAAGAAAAACTACTTTTTTCATCTCTGGAAAAGATCTTCATCGAAAATCGTATCTATCGCGACATCGAAGAGTGTGAAACTTGGGAAGCAGTAATTGAAACCATTGATAAAGGGCTTGATCCCTACAAAAAACAATTTTACCGGGAAATTACAGAAGAAGATATTGTCAGATTGACAGAGATTCGCATAAAGCGAATTTCAAAATTCAATGCCTTTAAAGCTGACGAACTCATTCGTTCACTCGAAGAGCAAATCGCTGAGATCGAGCACCACCTAGCCAATCTGGTGGAATACGCCATTTCTTATTTTGAAGACCTTTTAGCCAAATACGGAAAAGGCAAAGAGCGTAAGGCTGAATTGATGACCTTCGATAACATTCAGATTACCCAAGTCGCTGTAGCAAATCAAAAGCTCTACGTAAATCGAAAAGAAGGCTTTGTCGGTTATGGCTTGAAAAAAGACGAATTCGTCAAAGAATGTTCTGATCTTGATGATGTCATTGTTTTCAGAGGAGATGGGAAATACCTCGTTACACGGGTACAGGATAAGGCTTTCGTAGGAAAAGACATTATTCATGTGGATGTCTGGAAAAAGGGAAATGAGCGAAAGGTTTATCATGCCGTTTATCGTGATCCAAAAGAAGGGAAAAACTATATCAAGCGATTTGCGGTAACGGCCATCACCCGCGACCGTGAATATGATGTAACCAAAGGAAATAAAGGATCTAAGCTTCTTTACTTCCAGGCACATCTAAATAGTGAATCTGAAATCATTACCGTGAATCTGACGCAAAGCTGTAGGGCCAAGAAAAAAGTCTTTGATTTCGATCTCTCTACACTCGCCATTAAAGGTCGGGCTTCACAAGGAAATGTTCTCACCAAATATCCCGTCAGAAAGATTACCCAAAAATCTGTAGGTGCTTCGACTTTGGGAGGAAGAAAAATCTGGTATGACGAAACGGTAGGGCGCTTGAATGTAAATGAGAGAGGTACCTTCCTGGGAGAATTTGATACAGAAGACCGCATCGTTACCATTTACAAGGATGGGAGCTATGAGTTGGGTAATTTTGAATTAACCAATCGCTACGATATTGCCAAAGTCAGCTTCCTTGCGAAGCTATCCCAAGAGCTGGTCATCACTGCTGTTCACTATGAAGGAAAGCAAAAGGAATACTATGTGAAGAGATTTCAGATAGAGACCACTACCATGGATAAAAAATTCACCTTTATCAGTGAGGAAGGAGGATCGAAACTGGTTTTTGCGTCGGTAAAAGCAAATCCTCATGTAACCTATAAAGTGGGTAAAGGGAGAAATAAAGAAGTGGTAGAAAAAAGTCTGGCAGATTTCATTGATGTAAAAGGATGGAAGGCAATAGGGAATAAGTTGGATAGAAGAGATGTAAGCGCGGTGAAAGAGTTGATTGTGAAAGAGCCAGAAAAAGAAAGCCTGAAATCAGGTGAAACAATTGAGTGGTCAGGAGACGATCTCAAGCCGGATGGGCAAGGAGAACTTTTTTAATTGTTTGTCAGCTTATAATTATTGACTAATTTGATCGTCAGATCATTTGGTGGCGTAGAAATGTCTTTTTGACAAAGTGGAGATGGAAAATGTACCTGTGAATTTTAATTGTTATGCGTGAAGGAATCTTCCTAATAGCTGTATGCTTGCTTTTTTCCTGTTCTGGTCCTGGTACTCCCAAAGGCCTAAAATCCCAAATCGCTGATCTCGAGCAAAAAATTGATAGCCTTGAAAAGCAAAATAGCCGTGAAAATGTGGCTGTTTTGAATGAAAGCCGGCAGAAATTGGCTATGGCTTATGAGAGCTATGCTGATGAAAATAAGGATACGGATAGTATCCAGTCTGAAGAATATCTGGCACTTGCCGCCAGTCTGTATCAAAATACATTGCAACAACTCGATAAAGCTTTGGCATTGAATGATAAAATCATTGCAGATTATCCTGAAAGCGAAAGAGCCATTTTCGCCCTTTTCAATAAAGGCTATATCTACAACAACTATATCAGGGATACCAATATGGCGAAATCTATCTACACAGATTTTATCGCTAAATATCCCAATCACAAGCTGGCTACCGATGCCAGCGTAGAGTTGCAATTTTTGGGTAAATCAGCGAAAGAAATGCTGGAAGAAATTCAAAAAAGGAACCAGCAGCAATCGGAATAGGATTGAAAGAGAGAGGGAAAAGTTCGCACTGTTTTATCCAATCTAAATTCCTACATTTGATTGAAATTCATTTAGGGGATTTTACAGAGACTTACATACAAGAATAGGGATTTCGAGCGTTAGTATATTGCTCGACTTCACATGGGTTGATTAATTGTAAATTGATGAGTTTGAATAAGAACGCTTTTTTAGTGCTCTTTATATCTGTTTTTCTCTTTTGGGCGTGCGAACCTCCGGGCTTTGACCCGATTCCACCCAGAGAAAGAACCTACTTGCATGTTCTTAATGCAAATCCTCAATTGCCTGGGGTAGATTTAGAATTCAGAACTTTTGACGAATCATCCTTGATTGCTCAGAGTCTGGGTTTTACCCGTTCCTGGCCTACCACAGGATATGCATCTTTGCTTACCGGCGCACACCCGGATAGCATCAATTCATCGGATAGCAATCGCATCGTATTTATGGATGTATATCTCCCCAATACGACAGATTCTATCGTTCCTACACGATCTCTTAATTTAAGTATCGACGGACGTTCGACCATTTGTTTGATCGACAGCTTCGGCAAACCTCTGCTGGTTAAGACCGTTGATAATTATGAAAGACCCTTGGGAAATATCTCCAATGTGCGCTTTCTGAATTTGAATTTCAATGCACTTTCAGTAACATTAGAAACGAAAGAAACCGGTTTGGAGATAGAAAGGTTGAATTTCCTCAACTATTCGTCCTTTAGTCAAATAGATGCAGGAGCTTACACCTTTTATTTTCGGGATGATTTCTCTGGAAATATTTTGGACTCAATCAGCAATTTTACCATCAAACCGAGACATACATACAGCTTTTACTTTACGCAAGACGGAGGGAAGAATATAGGAGGAGTTGAAATTTTAGAACAATAAACTGAACGCTTATCAATAACCTGCAATCATACCTAAAGATCATTGGCCTGGCTATTTGTCTGACCCTGCTATCCCTGCCTGCCTGGGCACAGCATGGACAGAGTAAAATTCAGTATAAAGGAGGATGGGGAAGAGCGATGTTTGGAGGGAATTTCCTCAATTTTGATCAACTAAATCAAAATTTGGTTGCCAATGAATATGCATCTCTACCATCTAGCCTGCTTTCTGTGGGCCTAGGTTTATACAAGGAAAGAGGCCGTTTTATTTATGGCGGTGAGTTATACAACTATATGATTAGCGAAAGCGACCTGGCCAACCAGGATGCTTCTATCGCTTATCATTACGCCCTATTCCGTACCGGTTGGGTTGTTTATCGTCAGGAAAACTCTCTGCTAGTCTATCCTAATATTGGAGTAGGGGGAGGATTGGGTATACTAAAAACCCGTCCCAATACGGAGCCCTTACCTGAAAGATTCAATTCCTCAGGGCTGATGTTTGATGCTGCTATTACTTTGAGCAAATTCAAGCCGCTTGATCTTGATGGAAAATATCAACTTGAATTGGGAGTAAGTCTGGGCTATATGCGTACCCTCAATAATATGTGGAACATCACAGGCCTAACACAAACCGATGACTCGATTTCGGTAAATCCTGATGGATTTTATTTCAAACTGAGCCTTGGCATGGGAAGTTTGCGATAAGTGTGTAGCAATTCTTAATATTTTTTACATTTTTTTTTCTAAAGTCTGAGTAATATTGAGGACTAAAGGGTAAGAAGGGCAGGATTCGCAAAAGAAGAACGAAGCACTGTCTTACTGATCCCAAAAAGCTCTGTATTCTTGGCCAATAGAATTCGTGATATCATCATTTCATCGCTGGCGCTCATAATCTTGAGTCCAGTTTTCCTATTGATCTGTATTAGCTTATGGTTGACGCAGGAACGAATCTTTTTTGTCCAACAAAGACCCGGCTTAAAAGAAAAGCCCTTCTTCCTTATCAAGTTCAGCACCATGAATGATGTAGAGCCAGGTAAAGATGAGTTTGATATGCAATTGGATAGGCTCACATTTATTGGGAAATACCTCCGAAGCTGGTCTTTAGATGAATTACCTCAACTCATCAATGTCATAAAGGGAGAAATGAGTCTGGTAGGACCAAGGCCCCTCCTTATGGAATATGTTCCCCTTTACACTGATTCGGAGCATAAACGACACGATGTCTTACCGGGAATTACGGGCTGGGCTCAAATAAATGGAAGAAATGCTCTTTCCTTCAAACAGAAATTTGCCCATGATCTTTGGTACGTAGAGAATAAATCCTTCTGGCTGGATGTTAAGATTATGTTCCTGACCTTTTGGAAAGTCCTTATTCGCGAAGATATTCACGCCAATGACTTTACGACTTGTGCCCGTTATGATGGAACGAACTAAGGGAGGGATTAAAAAAACTTCTTCTTCGACTTAGTAGCCACAAAGCTCTTCAGATAAAAAGGCTCGAAACTCATTAAATCCTCAACATCTTTTTCCAGAAACTTTTTGTGCAACGCGCTTCCCATATCACTTGCAGAGGAAAGGCCATCATCCAGAATGATTGCCTGGGGGGATTGGGACAAAATAGGCCTGCATTTCGCAGCACCATCTCCCAAAAAAATCACTTTATGTTCGGACAAAAGCTCCTCAAATGCGCCCTCTTCGATGATTTTAGCCTCGATCGGCATTCGCGAATTCAATTGGCTATCAAAGACTTCGCAATAAACTTCCATCCGTCGGGCATCCAGCATGGGGCAAATCAGGGCGTCCAATTCACTTGCCAGTACTTGTACTTTGTAGGCTAGCGTATCTAAACTTCCCAGCCCCAGCAGAGGCTTATCCAAAGCCATGCACAAGCCTTTGGCCGTAGAAACTCCTACTCGAAGTCCCGTATAGGAACCCGGCCCTTTGCTTACTCCAATCGCAGAAAGTTCGGCAGGCTTGATTTCCAGGTAATCCAGCAATTGCTCGATCATGGGCATTAGCAAACGCGCATGACTTCTGGCCCGGCGCATATCCATTGCCCCCAAGAGTTTCTCTCCCTCAAATACAGCTATTGAGCCAATGGCTGTAGCCGTCTCAATCGCGAGTATTAACGCTTCCCTTTCATCGGCTTGATTCATCTCACAAAAGTAATGAAATTTGCCACATGCATTTTCATCACTATACACTCCTTCATTTGGCAAAGGCACTCCGGGAAAAATATCTGGGGGAGGAGATCTATTCCTGTCTTTCGCAAAATAAGAATGAGTTAGTGATTGAATTGGAAAGCGGATACCTGCGGGTTGGATGTCATACGCCTTTGACCTACTTAATTCCGGTAGACGATTACAGCCGGGCTAGGAAAAATGTGGTAAACCTCTTCCCCGAAATTCTGGGAACAAAGATTTCGGAGATAAGTGTGGTGGATTATGAGCGGGTAATGATTGTTGGATTGGATGATGGGCAAAGATTGATTCTGAAAATGCATGGAATTGGTGCCAATGTGATGTTGGAAAAGGAAGGCGAAATTATTCGACTCTTTAATCAGCAAAGAGAAGAAGACTGGAAATATCATCCTCAAGCTGGAGCCTATCATCCTGAGTTTATCGAGGAAAATCCCGAAAAAGATCAGGCCTCTATCCTGAAAGCGCTTCGAAAAATTTCTCCTATTTTTGACAAAGAATTTGCTGCCCGAACCTTATTTCATATGGATTCGGGCAAATCTTTTTCAGAAGCTTATCATACTATACAAGAAGAGGTGAAATCGCCTATATTCTTTATAAGTAAGCGAAAGGAGAAAGTGAAATTTTTGCTCTTTCCTGAAACAGAAGGTTTTGGCGTAAAAAACGGGATCATAGCTGCCTTGCAGACTTTCCAAAAATGCTACTACCAATTTCAGACCTACCAACGATCCTACAAAAGCCTTTCGCAGCGATTACAAAAGCCCCTAAAGAAATTTCGCAAGGTATATAGCTCTTATGAAAAGAACATTCATAGCCTGGAGCATGATCGCAATCCCGAAGAATTGGGCCACATCCTGATGGCCAATTTGCATGCGATGGAAATGGGACAAAAATCGGTGAGTCTGCCGGATTTCTATGGAGAAGGAGATATAAAAATCAAGCTTGATCCCAAACTCAATCCTCAGGACAATGCCCAGGCTTATTATCGAAAACATAAGCAGCGCAAGGCTAAACTGGTACATTTGAAGGCTCAGATGGATGAGGTGGGGGAGAAGCTACTAGCGGCTGAAACAGATTGGGAAGAATTACAGGCTTTTACTCACCCAAATCAATTGAAACTGGAAAGGAATAGTTTCGATACGGACGAATTGAAACAGATGCGCATCTTTTTTAAGGAGCAGCAAAAAGAAGAAAGTGAAAAAGCGCGAAACCGTTATCCCTATAGAACTTTTCAAAAGGAAGGCTATGAGATTTTTGTGGGGAAAAATGCGCGAAACAATGATGAACTGAGCTTTAAATTTGCCTCCAAGGACGACCTTTGGCTCCATGCTAAAGATGTAGCAGGTTCTCATGTGGTGATTCGGCAAAGAGCAGGAAAGCCCTTACCGGGCTCGGTTTTAGAATATGCAGCCCAATTGGCTGCCTTTTACTCTAAAAGAAAAAATGATAGCCTGGTCCCTGTCCTTTATACCCCCAGAAAGTACATCCGAAAAAGAAAAGGGGATCCTCCGGGCAAAGTAGCTGTGGACCGGGAATCTGTCATTATGGTAGAACCTATCAGAACCTAGACCTTGAGCGTTTCTGCTTCTTGTTCCTCTTCAATTTCTGCTTCATCAAAGACCAGCCAGGGAATGCTATAATGCGGTGTTCTAATGAGAAATTCCGGAAGGTACTGTGAAAGTTGAAGCCAGAAATCCGGCCCAAAGCGGACATATGAAGCTATGCGTGCTGCGGAAGTCAAGAATCCCCAAATGGCTGCATATAAGGCTCCGACTTTAACATATTTTGGTACAAATATAGCGATCACGACCAGCATATCCATGATGCCAGCTGCAATCAAAAACTCAGCGGTCCATTCTGCTTTCATCCCCAGAAAGCCCAGACTGTTTACAACCATCTCATGAAAATGCGGCGGCTGACCGTAGATAAAGCCCAAAGCATACCAACCGTGTCCGAGAAAGGTCAATGCAATAGCCAATCGGAAATAAGCATACAATCTTTCCTTTTCTTCCGAGATCAGAGCAAGGGCAAGTAAGGCCGGACTACAAACCTGTAATGTCAACTCCACCAATTGAGCGATCTGGTATCCGGATCCTATGAATTTCATGATGGCTTGTAGGAGGAAAAATCCGCTCATTCCTAGTAAGCCCCAAAAACTTAGCTTATTCCCTTTCATCCATACGAAAAGTAAGCCCAGAACGAATACCGGCATGAGGACAGGATTCGCCCCCTGGATAAAATGCTTGTATGCGCTGCCCAGAATTTGAGCAGTACAGGTGATTCGCAGAATGAGAATAAGATACTTTGAGGCTTTAGGAGACACGGGTCTTTAAAAATTTAGACAAGAAAATTAAAGAAGATAATTCACAATTTGGAACATCTTACACATTCTTTGCTGGATAAATACTGCTGTTGGTCGGGAAAAGGGAATAGATTGGAATACAGAAAGCTATATGCAGCACTTCTTGTCCTGCTTCCGTCTAGCTAATGAATTTCTACTACAATTAAGGGAAAACACAAAAATCAGGCTACAGGAATTTCGCTCATTATGGATATGCACAAATATTTCTATTTACAATTCAAGCTTTTCCTGTTAATTTTTGGAACTCAAATATTTATCAAAAGAACTTATGCCGATACGTAGGATTGCATATGTAAGGCTCCTTTGGTTCTTATTCCTCCTCCTCGGAATAGCATCAACACTGGAAGCACAAAACAGAGTTTACGAAGAAGATGTCCTCTACCTGAAAAACGGAAGTGTACTTAGAGGAGAGATCGTCGAATATGAAGTAAATGATTATGTAAAAATCAGACTTCGAGAGGGAACCGTTTTTTCCTACAAGACCCATGAGATCGAAAAAATTACCCGGGAGGCCTCGAAATTTACTCAGCTCAGACTCACGTATCGTCCAGGGCTGACTCCGATCAGGTTTATGGAAGAGAAAAAATTCTATCCCCATATATCCTACGCATTTACCTTCAATGAAACCGGAGATCGGGTACTGACTAATTTTTCTACGCATTTGAGGACCCTATATTATTTCAACCGGTTTTTTCAGCTGGGTTTGGGTACTGGATTTGATTTTTATGAAGGGGGACTGGTAATTCCAGCATTTGTTGAGATTCAGGGAGACATTTTAAAGACAAGAGCCACTCCATTTTATCTATTTCAGGGAGGTTATGGTTTTGGAACAGGAGGAACAAGAGATCATATCGTATTCGAGGGAGGCCTGATGGCTCATGGTGCCCTGGGCTTACACTGGTATACTGCCAACCGGCGCTCTTATTATCTAAGCTTGGGGTTTAAGATTCAGAATACCTATCAGGAGTTTCGAGAGTTTCCTCCCAACTTTTTCTGTTGTGGATTTCCTGGAGGTACTGTTCCCGATCCTCCTTTAGTTATTGGTACAAGACGCTACCAAAAGATCGTATTACAGTTTGGTTACAATTTTTAGGCATGTCATCATCAATTACTAATTCCCCAATCATGAAACGATTTAGCTATACTTTACTTCTCCTTTTTCTAAGCTGTTTTTTTGCATCTGCCCAATCTGGTAAAATGGAAGATGTTGTCCAGTTGAAAGATGGACATATGATCTATGGATGGATTTTGGAACAAGAGCCAGGCAAGCATGTGAAATTAGAATTGGTAGGAGGAAGCATTTTGTATATTGAGCAGGAAAAGATTGAATCCATCAGTCGTGATCCCAGTAGATTTCTAAGGGTTAAGCGAATCTATAACTATAGACAAAAACCGATCTTATATCGTGAACGAGGAGCTTATATGTACCTCAGCTCACATTTTGCTTTTCGAGATGGGAGGGATACTGATCGTTTGGATGTAGGGATTCACATTCGAAGCGGTTTTCGGATCGATCGCTTACTGGCACTAGGGGTAGGAGTAGGTGTGGATAATTATGAAGGTGGAACCTATATGCCGATGTATTTGGATGTGAGTGGAGACTTGATGAGAACTCGGGTTACCCCGCATTTTCATATTGCTGGCGGATATGCGTTTGGAGTTAGCCCTAACTGGCCCAATTCACAGATTGAAGGTGGAATATATGCCTTTGCTGCCGTCGGCTATAAGATTCATACACAGGGGAATCTAGAATGGACGGTTATGGGAGGATATAAATATCAACAAGCGAATGAAAGGCCCAATAACTTTACAGGGGTAGCTCCCGGAGAAACAAGCTTTAGTGATGTAGAATATCAGGGCTTGACCTTACAATTTTCTGTAGGATTCTAGGACTCTTTATTTTCACTGATGACTACCTGTTTTTTAAAGGTCTGCCCTTCCCATTCAAGTGACAATTGGTAAATACCGGGTTTCAGGCCACTCCAGCGTACTTGTCGTTTGAATTTGCCCTGGATGTTTCCATAAGTCGCTTCTATCATAGATCGTCCCTGCTCGTCCGCCAACTTCATATTGATTTTGGCTGGGTGCTCTGAGCCTTCTATTTCCCCTTCTATATACAGATGGTTAGTGGCAGGATTTGGACTTATTTCCAAAGAGCTCCATATATTGGCTGAGATATCTGGAGCTTCAAATACAATTGGGTTTGAAACAGCAGAACAGCCCGCTTCATTCTTAACAATTAGGGTAAATTCTCCATATTCATTTGGGATTAGCACATTGCTGTTTCCATTGGCTATTACCTGGCCGTCATTGAGCCAAATATATTCGTGATAATCTTTCGCTATTAGCTTATCTCCGTCTTGTACAAGTTCTGGTTTTGCTGGTGATTCAGCGACATTCAACGGAACTTCTACTTCACTTCTACATTCGCTTTGCTCTACAATGTACCTCACACTTTGCGTTCCAGCTTTAAGTTGTTCAGGTATCAGAAGTCCAGATGCCTGAATACCTACTCCTTCATAATACCCCCCCAAAGGTTTACCTCCTTTTATTGAAATTGCTGGTGAGCCCAGGCATATAAGATCTACCTTTCGGTGGTTGATTTTAGGACTTTCTTTTACAATAATTTCTTGTACAATCTCTCGCTTACAGCCTTCTTCTGTGGTATAGATATAATTAATCTTATGTGTTCCTGCGCCTACATTCCGCGCAAAGAATTTCCCTTCACTAACTCCTCCTCCTCTATACACACCACCGCTAGGAGAGGCTTGCGTTAATTCAAATTCATTTTCTGTATCGCAAACAGCATCGAGTTTCTCAAAACCAAGTTTTGTATCAGGACCGACACTCAGGAATTTCCCCCCATCTATACTCAACATTTTCGGGTCCGTACTCCTTAGGCGAATTTTATAAGTTGAACTCTCCTCCAGATTTTTGGGAATATTTACCCTCACTATTCCGGTGGTATCCTGACTCCTGACAGCACCAATTCGTTTTGCTTTCTTGAAGCTTCCTGTTTCATCTGATAGCTCTGCAATGACTTCATTGCCTTTCCCCAGAATCAAACCCTTAAACTGAAAGGGTATATCAAAACTTTCTTCTCTGCAAAGACCAGCTTTATCCCAATCGCTGATCAAAGCAGCTTTTTCAGTGCTTACGGTAAGATCGACTTGTATAAAAGAACGAGATTGTTTAGGATCATTCGAAGAAATCCAGGCATTACCCTGATAACTTCCATTGTCAATTCCCTCTCCACTTACAACTAGAGATAACACTTGACTTTCGCCTGGAGGTAGAACACCCTGAGTTGGCATCATTGCTTGCATCCAGGGAACAGAAACATCCGTGTATAAGCTGTAATCGAGTTCTGTATTTCCTTTATTCTCTATGCTAAAATTGATTTGCTTAAATCCGTTTGCCATAAGAGTTGCTGAAAATTCCTTAATAGGAATATGGATCTCCGGCTTGGCTTCCATCATGACTTCGATGGGAACATACACCAACTCTTCCATGCTTTTACTATCCTTGATCCTTAAGGTATCGCTATAGATGGCAATTGGTAAAGTATCTACCCTCATTTCCAGCGGGAGTTTCATACTTTCTCCGGCTTTCAAAGTCCCCATTGTCTTTTCAGGGTAAAGCCATCCATATGACTGTTGACTAAACCATGAAATATCTTCTGAGCCTAAATTTTCAATCAGGAGGGTGTCATAACCTTTATGGTTCAATAGGGTGCGGGTAAAAAGCTCATAAGGTGTGACCTTGATCTTTTCCTCTGGCACTTGTCCGGATCTAGCCAAAGCAGGGTCATTCTGGGCCTGAATAAAGCCCACCCAGAAAAAGCATAGCATCAGGATTTTGGTCAGGGTCATGTTATAATGCTTATGTACCAAAATTGGCGAGTCAAGCTTGATGTACCAAAACGAAGCCAAATGTTTTATTACAGAGAATTTTTTAGATACTTATTTCGTATATGATAAAACTTATACCCTTAAATGCTGCCTTTCTTAACTTTAGCTGATTACTTTTAAGGTAGAAAGTCGTTTATCAATTATTATCGGTCTATTTCTTACGGGAATCTTAGAAAAATTCCTCATGAGGGCCTTCATTTCTTGCCAGTGCTTATGAGTATCCAGCATTCCACCTCTTATACAACGCCTTCGAGTCTCATTACATATATTTTACTCTTCTGCCTTTGTTTCCTGGGGCTGAAAAATATTTGGGGGCAAAGTGAACAAGTTTCCTATTTCGGAGATGTACACAGCCCCAGAGGAGATCTTCATGTGTTGTTGATCTTTGTTCGGTACAGCAGTGCAGATTTGATGAAAGGTTCCAAAAACTGGCCCAATGAAAGTAAGGAAGGGGTGCTACCCAAAATGGCAATTGGAGAGCTCAATGACTTTTTTCATCCAGAGCCAGATTTGTTGGATAGCATTACAGATAAATTCAATATCAGTGATTTCTATTATACCATGTCGCATGGCAGTTTCCGCCTGACTGGGGATATTTTCCCCATCCAGGTTCCTGTAAAATATATAGGAGAAAATCGGGGAAATTTCTTCGCCCGCCAATCAAAAATGAACCAGGCGGCAATCAATTGGATCGCTGAAAATTATCCGGATTTTGATTGGGCGAAATACGATCAGAGAAAGAATAAATCAAACTACACCTTTGATAATTCAAAGACGGGACCAGATGGAATTTTGGATTATGTGGTTTTTATGCATCGAGCGCCGGGGAGTACAGGTATGGGAAGTAGTGGAAGCCTCACGATCCCTGGTTCAGACTTGAAAATTCGGAATGGACATACAGGGATTCGTTCTTATTCAACCAAAGAACATAATTGGGAATACTTTAAACATGAATTTGCTCACAATCTCTATGGCTGCCCACATTATCTGGGAGCCAATGGAGCAGACGGAGATAAATACTATCCTCAGAAAGGCTGGGGAATGATGGCTGCCTGGCATTCTCCTTTTTTTACTGCCAATGCTTGGGAATCCTGGTGGATGGGATGGATGGATATACAGGAAGTGAAACAGGATGGAAGGTATAGATTAAAAGATTTTCTAACGGAAAAAGACGCTATCCGAATTCAAATACCTGGCACCAAGGACTATCTATGGATAGAAAATCATCAGAAAATCGATCAATGGGATGATAAAGTCTTTTTTAAAGATGTGTCGAAAGGAGAACCGCAATCTGCAAAGGGAATTTATGCCTATGTCGTTGCTGCTCCCGGAGCAGATAGAAATAATCCCAGACTAAATCCGTTTAATCGCAAGCACGCCAATATGATCAAAATGCTCAATGCTGAAGGGAATTTTGATTATAAACTGACAGGGGAAAGTATGCACACAGGTTATTTTATGAGCCCGGTTTTGGAAAAAGTCGCTCCTAATCCCATTTCTGGGCAAAACTCTTTTCAAAGAATTCGCCTGGATTATGATTCTAATGGGAAAATTCGGGTTGGTATGGCCCATGGGAATTCTGATGGAGGTAGCAGGGAGAGTAAGGAGCTTTGGACAGAAATGATTGATGGAAAGGCGGTCTGTCATATTGGGTGCACCGGAGATTATAATGATGCCTTTGGGCTAGGGGATGAGCTAAGTCTTTCCGGTCAACAACCCGTTTTAAACTATCCCATCTACAACAAAAAGAATCAATCTCTTTCTCCCTATATCCTGAATGGGATTCAGATCAAAATCATCAAAGAATATGAGGATGGAAGCTTTGATTTGGATATAAAACTGGAAGACTGGGAGATTCGCAATTCGCAGAGATGGTGTGGAAATATCCAGATTCCCCTTGCTAATGAAGGGAGAGAGATTGTCCTCAAGAAAAAGACGCAGCTTGATCTGGATTTAAGTGGAACTCCTATCCGCATAGATAAGCATTCACAAACCAAAACTTTCGCCAATCCGTCATTTCTGGATATTCATAAAGGGAATGAATGGGTGCTGGAGAAAAAATCAACCTTTACCATCCATAAACATTCTCGACTTAGATTTAGAGAAGGAGCGAAAATATGGGTAAAAAAAGGAGCGAAATTAATTGTTCAGGATAAAGCTTCCCTTGAATTATTAGAAGGAAGTCAATTGATTTTGGAAAGAGGTAGTAGATTGATTCTTGAGCAAGGATCCAATATCGACAAGGGAAGTGAATCAGTCATCCAACAATTGAAAGGTTCAAAAATAATAAAGCAGAACTCCTGATCAGAAGTCCTGCTTTATTTTATAGATAGGCGAGATTCTAAATTACGTGCATCCAGCCATGTGTATCTTCAGCTTCACCAGCTTTGATTGCCGCCATATGAGACTTAAGCCAGTTTCCAATTTTTCTTTCTGAGATAGGAGGCAGAATCATATCCTCACCTGCAAATCCGATTCGGGCTATATGGGAGATCACTGCAGCTGTACCTACACCGAAGGACTCTTGCAAGCGACCTTCATGGTGGGCAGCCTGAATCTCATAGATGGAGATCGGTCTCACTTCCAGTTTGTATCCATGATCTTTCAATAACTGAATCACACTGGCGCGAGTGATTCCTTCGAGGATGGTTCCGGAAAGTTGTGGTGTCAATACTATGTCGTCGACTACAAAGAACATATTCATCGTTCCACATTCCTCTACATACTTCAATTCTTTCGCATCTAACCAAAGTACATTGTTGTAGCCCTGAGCTTTAGCTAGTTTATCCGGGAACAAAGCACCTGCATAATTTCCAGCAGCTTTGGCAGCACCTGTACCTCCTGCCACAGCTCTCACATGATCTTTACTTACAAGTAGATCAACAGGCTTAGCATAAAAAGGACCTACCGGGCAGGTGAATACCGTGAAAATATATTCTGAAGAAGGATGTACCCCGATAAATTCATCAGAACCAAAATAAAGGGGTCTGAGGTAAAGTGAGCCTTGCTCAGCAGTTGGGATCCATCCACTATCCAATTTGATCAGCTCTTCCAAACCATCAATGAAGATTTCTTTGGGAATTTCAGGCATACATAGCCTGTGAGCGGATCGATTCATCCGTTTCCAGTTTTCTTCAGGGCGAAAGAGAACCGCTTCTCCCTTGATATTGCGAGTAGCTTTCATCCCTTCGAAAACGGACTGGCCATAATTCAGGGCTGTCAGACTGGGAGCTAGTTGCATTTTACCATAAGGTAGAATTTCCGGATGCTGCCAGGCACCGTCTTTATATTTTGCAACTAACATGTGGTCGCTGAACACTTTCCCAAAAGGAATATTGTTCATGTCCACTTCGCTCAATTTGGATTGGGCGATTCGCTGAACGCTGATGTTTTTTTCCAGGGTTTCCATATGTAGGGATTAATAATTTACGTTATCAGTTAATGAAAAAACTACCGTTGTAGTCCTTCCCTTTGTATTTGAGTACAAAGGCCCATCTTCCATTACTTTTTAAGCCTTTTTTAGGAATCCGGATCTTGTCAACCCCGGATTTATTGCTGACTCTTCCTTTAATCCATACTTTCTTTTTGTCTGGATTAAAGAGATGCAATTCGACGAAACCTGGGGCATTGATATCATAATTGATTTCCATGTAATCTCCATTGGGAGTACTCGCCTTGATATACAATCTGGGATCCGCTTTGGTAGCAGAATAGGTACTTTGGCCAGAGACAAAAGTCAGGGATGCATAAAGGAGGGAAACAATGATGAGTAATTCTTTCATAGCTACAAATTAAAGAATAAGAAAGCTGTGTTCAAACCTTCCAATAAGCTGGCAGGTCGAGAGGGGAAAGATTCGTTGGAGAATTATCTATCTAACGTTTAGGGAGCAGCTGGATTATGAGATAAACTCTTTTTCTTTCATCCAGGAAATGACCATTTCAGTTGCTCCACTTCTTTCCGCTATGAAGTCTTTATTGATACGATTAATGGATGCACGAAGTTCAGCACTTTCCAGTAATCTTTTCAACTGACTTTTCATAGTATGGATGTCCTTTACTTCGAAACATCCTCCTGCCTCCATCATTTCTCCAGCTTCGGGAAATTTATCGTGAATAGGTCCAATTAAAACCGGACAACCAAAGGTAGCTGCCTCCAGAATGTTATGAAGTCCCGTTCCCCAGCCTCCCCCTACGTAAGCAATATCTCCATAATGATAGAGTCTTGAGAGCATACCGATATTGTCGATCCAGAGGATGCTATCGGTATCTTTGAGTTCTGCTATCTGGGAAAATCTCCTGCTTTGATTCGGGTATTTGAGTTCCCACGCACTAATTCTTGATTCACGAATTTCATGAGGGGCAAGAATTAAGCATATATCTTCCTCTTTGCTCAATTCTTCAAAAGCCTGCATCAATAATTCTTCTCCTTTTGGCCAGGAACTACCTGCAATGATGCAAAGCCGCCCTCTTTTGAATCGCTGGATTTCGGGAATTTCCTGGAAGGCATCTTTATTTGCCAGTACCCGATCATATCGTGTATCAGAACTTACCTGTACGTTCTCTGTACCTGAAAAATTCTGAATTAGCTGCTTAGTGATTTCGTCCTGCGTAAAGATCATGTAAAAAGAACGAAATATCCGTTTATACAAAGTAGCTAAGGGACTGTTGAAAAATGAACTTTTTTCTCTAAGTCTGGCTGATAATAAGATGGTGGGAATATTTCGTCTTTCAAGTTCATTCAAATAATTGATCCAAAGTTCGTACTTGACAAAGAATACCAGACTCGGTTTGACAATATCAATGAATGATCGGGCATTTCTAGCCGTATCAAGGGGGAGATAGCAAATATGATCAGCATGCGCATAATTCTTTCTAATCTCATAGCCAGATGGAGAAAAGAAGCTGAGCAAAATTCCGATTTCCGGATGATCGTTTTTTACATATTCTATAAGATTTCTTGCTTGCTCAAACTCACCGAGGGAAGCACAATGAATCCACATCCATTGGGACTTCAGAGGAAGATTATTTTTAAGGGATACTTTCCACGCTTTTCTTCCTTTTACCCACTTTTTTGCTTTGGGATGAAAGGCAGCTGCCAGCTGAAGTGTCCATCCATATAAATGGATGCCCAGGTGATAGAGAAGCTTTATCATAGTAAATGATCTGCAGGCATAAGTAAGAAAAATGCAGACATCATACAATTAAGTATGGAGAAAGTATTTGTGAAGCTTTCTGAAACGCATCTAAATTCTACAATGGCCGGGGCTTATGGTCATTTTTACTACTATTTTGGCGCTTTTTCAATGATGGAAAGACGTAATAATTGTTTTGTGAGTATTAGTATATACCCCGTTTTTTATCCTAAATTCGTGCATTGAAATATTGTTAAATACCGGGTGTGACGGAAACACAGCTCTAGTAACCATTCAGATATAAAGAATATCTGTTGGCGTAGTATGGCCTGCTTTGTCGGCTATATTTCCTACTTTAGCACCGCCCCTCGTTATTTCTCATTCCTTTAAACATTCACCCTGATTAGTTTTACCAGCGTATGAAGATTCGGATGGTTGACACCATTACACAGTACGAAAAAATTAAGGAAGAGGTAGATTCGGCGGTCAACGAAGTAGTTCAATCAGCAATCTACATTAACGGACCCGTAGTCCAGTCATTTAGAAAAGACCTTGCAGACTTTTTGGATGTTTCACATGTGATTGCATGTGCAAATGGGACAGATGCATTGCAAGTAGCTCTTATGGCTTTGGGCCTCAAACCAGGAGATGAAGTGATTACTCCTGCATTTACATATATAGCTACGGTTGAAGTGATTGCCCTCCTCCAGTTGAAGCCTGTATTTGTTGATGTGGAACCGGATACCTTCAACTTGGATGCGAGAAAGATTGAGGATGCTATTACCGATCGGACTAAAGTCATTCTGCCCGTACATTTATTTGGGCAGGCGGCTAATATGGCACCGATTATGGAGATAGCAAAGAAGCACGGTCTGTATGTGGTGGAAGATACTGCGCAGGCGATAGGTGCTGACTATAGTTTTCCGGATGGGAAACTTGTAAAAGCGGGAACCATAGGAGACATAGGAACAACTTCCTTTTATCCAAGCAAAAATCTGGGAGCCTATGGAGATGGAGGAGCGATTTTTGCCAATGATGATGAATTGGCAAAGAAAATACAGATGATCTGTAATCACGGATCTACCAAGAGGTACTATCACGACTCGATAGGGGTAAATAGCCGTCTGGATGCTATACAGGCTGCAGTTTTGCAAGTAAAACTCAAGCATCTTGACCGATATAATGCCTCAAGGCAAGCGGCTGCAGACAGATATGATGCTTTATTGGCAGATGTGGAGGGCCTCGAAATTCCAATAAGAGCCACGTATAGCAAGCATGTTTTTCACCAGTATACCTTAAAGGTAAAGGCGGGAAGAGAAGTGAGAGATAAGGTGAAAGCACAAATGGATGAATGGGGTATTCCGACCATGATCTATTATCCGCTTTGTTGTCATGAACAACCAGCGTATTTGGATTACGGATTCCAAAAGGGGGATTTCCCGGTATCAGAACAATTAACTGCAGAGGTACTCAGCTTACCGATGCACTCAGAACTTGAGGAAGAACAACAAAAATATATCGTGGATCATTTGCTCCGCGCTTTACTAAAATAGTTTAATTATTCACTTAAAAACGGAAATAATATGAAAGTTGCTGTAGTTGGAACCGGCTACGTAGGATTGGTCTCCGGAACATGTTTTGCCGAAGCGGGTAACGACGTCCTGTGCGTTGATAACAACCAGGAAAAGTTAGCCAAGCTGCGTGCAGGCGAGGTGCCGATTTACGAACCTGGTTTGGAAACCTTGTTTGAAAGAAATACCAAAGAAGGTCGCCTCAACTTCACTGATTCTCTAGCAGAAGCTGTAGAATTTGCTGATATTATCTTCTTAGCTCTACCAACCCCTCCCACTGAAGATGGATCTGCGGATCTGAAATATGTCTTGGGAGTAGCACACGAAATCGGGAACCTGCTTACTGATTACAGAGTTCTCGTCAACAAAAGCACAGTACCTGTTGGAACTGCTGACAAAGTTAGAGCGGCTGTTGCCTCTCAAACAGATGTCGAATTTGATGTGGTTTCAAATCCAGAATTCCTTCGCGAAGGATTCGCTGTACAGGATTTCATGAAGCCTGAGCGTATTGTTATCGGTTCTCGTTCAGACAGAGCTATTGAACTAATGCGCAGACTGTACAAGCCTTTCGTTATGTCCGGAAATCCTATCCTGTTCATGGATGAAAGAAGCGCAGAAGTTACCAAGTATGCAGCTAACTCTTTCCTAGCTACCAAAATCTCTTTCATGAATGAGATTGCAAATCTTTGCGAAAGAGTAGGAGCAGATGTGGATAACGTTAGAAGAGGTATCGGAACGGATTCACGTGTTGGAAATCGCTTCCTCTTCCCAGGAGTTGGATACGGTGGTTCTTGTTTCCCTAAAGACGTATCTGCACTCTTTAAGACTTCTCAGGAATATGAGTACAATTTCTCTATCCTCGACTCCGTAATGAAAGTGAATGAGATCCAAAAAGGGATCATGGTTGACAAAATCCTTGAGTATTACAATGGTGATGTGAAAGGAAAAGAATTTGGTGTTTGGGGACTGGCTTTCAAACCCAATACTGATGACATCCGAGAAGCTCCTGCATTGGTTATCATCAAAAAATTATTGGATGCTGGCGCAAAAATTAAAGCCTATGATCCGGAAGCCATGGATAATGTGAAGCGTTACCACGCTGATCTGGATATCGAATTTACCAGCAACATTTACGAAGCTGCAAGTGGAGTAGATGCCTTAATCCTGGTTACTGAATGGAATGAGTTCCGTACACCAGACTTCGATAAGATCAAACTGAGTATGAAAGCTCCTGTGGTATTTGATGGAAGAAACGTATATGAACTCGATACCATGTCTAAGCTTGGATTTGCATATTTCTCTATCGGTAGAAAATCCATAACTAACTCAGCAAGTATTACTGCGAATGAGCAATAAACCAAAAGTATTGATTACAGGGGGAGCCGGATTTCTTGGCTCCCACCTCTGTGATCGTTTTTTAAAAGAAGGGTATGACGTTGTTGCTATGGACAACCTCATCACCGGAAACCTTGCCAACATAGCCCATCTTTTCGGTGTTGACGGATTTAAGTATGTAAAACATGATGTAACCAATTATACCTTCGTTGAAGGTAGGCTAGACTACATCTTGCATTTTGCATCTCCTGCAAGCCCGATTGACTACCTGAAACTTCCTATCCAAACCCTCAAAGTAGGAGCGATGGGAACACACAAAATTCTGGGATTAGCTAAAGAAAAAGGTGCCAGAGTATTAATCGCCAGTACTTCTGAAGTATATGGTGATCCGCTTATCCATCCTCAGACAGAAGACTATTGGGGAAATGTAAATCCCATTGGTTTCAGAGGTGTATATGACGAAGCAAAACGTTTCATGGAAGCTATGACGATGGCTTATCATCGTTATCATGGAGTTGAAACACGCATCATTCGTATTTTCAATACCTATGGCCCAAGAATGAGGCTCAATGATGGCCGTGTACTTCCCGCATTTATGGGACAGGCCTTAAGAGGTGAGGATATCACGGTATTCGGTGATGGAGGTCAAACCCGTAGTTTTTGCTACTGTGATGACCTGGTTGAAGGAATTTATCGCCTACTTTTGAGTGAAGAAGTAGAACCTGTTAATATTGGTAACCCTTCTGAGATAACTATTTTAGATTTTGCCAAAGAAATAATCGAACTTACGGGCTCAAAAAGTAAGATCGTGTTCAAAGACCTTCCACAAGATGATCCAAAAGTACGTAAGCCTGATATTACAAAGGCTCGTGAAGTACTGGGCTGGGAGCCCATGATCAGCCGTGCAGAAGGTTTAGCGAAGACGCTCGAATATTTCAAAGAGCAAGTTCATGGGGTTCCACAAGTATGAAACTTCCCTTCCGGATCTCTTATTAATTGAGCCGGATGTATTTTCAGATGATCGAGGCTTCTTTATGGAATTGCACAATCGGCATTCCTTTGAGAAGATTGGCCTCGATCATCTTCATTTTTTACAAGACAATCTTTCCTCTTCCGCGAAAGGCACATTGAGAGGCCTTCACTTTCAGGGCCCTCCATATGAGCAGGGTAAACTGGTAAGTGTACTTCAGGGTTCGGTGTTAGATGTAGTTGTCGATATCAGGAAAAATTCACCTACCTACGGAAAGTCTTTTGCGATAGAGCTGGATTCTGTTGAAAGAAAGATGCTTTATATTCCAGGAGGCTTTGCACATGGATTTCAGGTGCTTTCTGATAGCTGTCTATTCTTTTATAAGTGTACCCAGGTGTACAACAAAAGCTCGGAAGGAGGCTTAGCATGGGATGATCCGGCTCTTGAAATTCCCTGGAGAGATATACCCCCCATCCTGTCGGATAAAGATAGACTTCACCCAAAGCTGTCTGATTTTCAGACTCCTTTTGTTTAGAATCTTCTTAATTTTCGTCCATGAAAGGAATCATCCTCGCAGGCGGGTCCGGTACTCGCCTCTACCCTTTGACCATTGCTGTAAGTAAACAGATCATGCCTATCTATGATAAGCCCATGATCTATTATCCCTTATCAACTTTATTGGCTTCCGGAATTCGGGAAATTTTGATCATTTCTACCCCTCGGGATTTACCTTTTTTTAAACAACTTTTGGGAGATGGTTCGCGCATCGGAGCTTCATTTTCTTATGCGGTTCAGGAAAATCCCGAAGGACTGGCACAGGCGTTTATCATTGGAGAAGAATTTGTTGGAGGAGAAGCGGCTGCCCTTATTTTAGGAGATAATATCTTCTATGGAGAGCAATTGGCCAATACCCTTTTCGAAGCCAGTCAAAAGGTCGAGGAAGAAGGAGGAGGTCGGGTCTTTGCTTATCACGTTTCTAATCCAAAAGCATATGGGGTGATTGAATTTGATAAGGATGGAAAAGCGATCAGTATAGAGGAAAAACCGGAGTATCCAAAATCTTCTTTTGCAGTTCCCGGCGTTTATTTTTATGGACCGGATGTAGTAGAGATAGCTAAAAATCTCAAACCTTCTCCGAGAGGGGAATTAGAGATTACGGATGTAAATAGAACTTATCTGGAAAGAGGAGATTTGAAGGTGTCGATTTTAGGTAGAGGAACGGCCTGGTTGGACACAGGTACACACGATTCTTTGATACAGGCAGGAAACTTTGTGCGAATTATTGAGAAGCGGCAGGGATTAAAGATCGGTTGTATCGAAGAAGTGGCTTACAGTATGGGATATATAGGTCCTGATCAATTACGGGAAATTGCCGCACCTCTTGTAAAAAGTGGCTACGGCAAATACCTCATGGAATTACTCGATGAGGCCTGATCACTTCAGGTACTTCTCTGGATTTATTTTTTTCCCATTTTTCATTAGTTCGAAGTGTAGGTGGGGGCCCTTGGATTTGCCGGAGCTTCCACATAATCCCAATACCTCTCCCTGATTCAGTTTTTGTCCTACTTTTACTTTGATTTCTGAAAGGTGAGCATATTTAGTTACAAAGCCATTTCCATGGGTAACTTCCACCTGCTTTCCATAACCTCCTTTTGAACGTTTTACCAAACTTACGGTACCTTCAGCACTGGCTTTTACCGGAGTACCTGTTGGCGCATTGTAATCCATTCCCCAATGCATCTTCTTTACCTGTTCAATTGGGTGCGTACGCCATCCAAATCCCGCGACAAACTTTCCTTCCATAGGAACAATAAAACTAGGTTCCTGAGAAACGCCTTCAAGGGCTTCCTTAAGGGATTGCGCATGATCTTCTAAATCCTGGATGGACTTCAACGCTTGTAAAGAATAGGCTAATTGATCTTCTAGTTCAGCTTTTTCCTCAATAATTTGAGACTCAACTTCCAGTTGACATGCACTGCCAAACATAAGCAAGATACCCATCAAAGAAGGCAAAATCAGATACCTCAAAGATTGGGTAGGTTTTTTTAATAACATATTGATACGATGTTTAATAGGTGAATAGGCAAATGAATGCAGGGGGAATGTGTGTTGTGTAGAATCCTTGTGTACCAATTTTAGAAGTAATCGAGAATAGGCATATTTATTTTCTTGATGAGCCACCTTTGCATCCGCGAGGTATTCATGTAAGTCTTTCATGTCTCTTTTGAGCAAAGGAATGAGTGGGAGAAACCAGAACATTATTTGAAGGAGATCCAGAAATAGTAGGTCGAGGCTGTGTGCTTGTCGAGCGTGAACTTCTTCGTGTTTGATTACCCGGCGTTTATCTTCCTCACTCAACTCCCGAAGTTCTTTACCGATGAATATATAATTGAAAGCTGTAAAGCTTTTATTTTCATTACTTTGTATCCAGAATAGACCAGCTTGATAAGAGAACTTACTTCTTCTAATCAATTGGATAAGTTTCGTCCAGGAAGTTAAAATCGGAATTGCTATGATTCCCAAGCCTAGCCCATAGACCAACTTTAGTATAAGGCCAAAATTCCAAACAGAATTTGAAGCTGTATGATGCAAGGCCGTCCTCGCTCCTTCCTCTTCACTCCAAAGCATCCATTCATCCTCCCAACTTTCGACATAGCTATATCCTTCTGCCAGAGTTGTGCCTGCTTGTAAATTCAGGTTGATGCTCAGGAAAGGGTAAATGAGTGCAAGTCCAAGGAAGGTCAAAAGGAAAATCCGATTTGCCTGGAACTTGGTATGTTTTTTAAGAAAGAAACGATAGAGTAGGCAAACCAGAGAAATTCCGAAGGAAGCCTTCAGCAGGTATATGAAAAAGAAACTCATGATTTATCCTCCTTTTTTTCTCCATTATCAATTAGATTCAGGAGGTCTTCCAAGTCATTCTTTCCGAGTTCTTCTTCCTTAACCATATAACTTACTACAGATTCAATTGAGCCTTCGAAATAATTGCTCATTAGTTTACGAAAACTGAATTTTCGATACTCTTCTTTGCTAATGATAGGGTGATACTGATATGAACGCCCATAAGCCTTATGCCCAATAAACCCCTTTTCTTCTAGTATCCTGACGATGGTAGAAACAGAGGTGTAGGGAGGGGGAGGGGGAGGCATGTCTGCAATGATCTCTTTGACAAAAGCTGCTTCCAGCTTCCAAAGGATCTGCATGATCTTCTCTTCTGCTTTGGTTAATTGTTCCATGTCCCAAAGCTATAACTTAATTTTACGTCAAACAACTTATTTTTAAGTTGAGGGTTAAATTTTATCGAAAATAAGTAGGGACAGCTCATGAGCTGTCCCTATAAAAGCCGAATATTTTTGAGTAAAAAACCCCTCTATTTCATTCGCATATAATCTAGAGCCATACGAGATAAACTTCTGATTCCCAGTACAAAGCCACTTTCGTCTATATAAAAGTCGGGTGTGTGGTGAGAAGCTACTTCTTCCGGTCGCTTACCCGACTCCATTCCTCCCAGAAAAAAATATACACCGGGAACTTCTTTTTGAAAAAATGAGAAATCTTCTGCTCCGGTAGTAGCATTCATTAGGATCGTCTGCCTTTTTCCGGCGACCTCTTTTAAAGTTGGAAGCATCAACTCGGTGAGTTTAGGATCATTGTAAGTAACAGGTGCCCCTAAAGGAATATTCACCTCCGCTGTGGTTCCCATACTCTCTGCGATATTGGTGGCAGTGAGGTGAATCTGTTTATGAATTTCCTTTTGCATTTCTGGATCTAAAGCCCGAATGGTTCCAACCATTTTGACTTCCTCTGGAATGATATTATTTCGAACTCCTCCATGAATGGCACCTACAGTTACTACTGCTGCATTCTGCGTAAGCGGCATCCTTCGACTAACAATGGTCTGTAATCCTGTGATGATATGGGCAGCAGAAACAATAGGATCTGCACCTGCCCAGGGAGATGAACCATGGGTTTGCTTTCCCCGAACGATAATTTCAAAATAGTCAGCACTGGCCATAATCCCACCTGAGCGGTAGGCTATATAATTGACAGGAATTTTACTGCTGATATGCAATCCAAAGATCGCATCTACATCCGGATTTCTTAGTGCTCCTTCTTCCACCATAAGTTTGGCTCCTCCTTCTTCTCCTTGTGGGGCTCCCTCTTCAGCAGGTTGAAAGATAAATTTTACCGTGCCTGGAATTTGTTCTTTTACCTCACTAAGAACGCTGGCAACTCCCATGAGGATTGCTACATGACTATCGTGTCCACAGGCGTGCATTACGCCTACTTCTTGTCCATTATACTCGGAAGTAACTTTTGAGGCAAAAGGAACAGGTGTCCGTTCCACAACCGGCAGCGCATCCATATCAGCCCTTAAGCCAACAACCGGCCCGGGTTTCCCTCCTTGTAAAATCCCAACTATACCTGTATGGGCTACACCCGTTTGGACTTCTATACCCAAAGATCTTAGGTGATTGGCAACATATTCGGCGGTTTTAAATTCCCGATTGGAGAGTTCGGGATTTTGGTGGATATGTCGTCTCCATTTGACAACAGATTCCTCAATTTCATCTGCGAGTTTATCGATGCGATCATCCAATTCATCATATTGAGCGTGTGCCTGCATTACCGTAACACAAAGCATCATGCAAAAGAGCTTTCTAAGTAGTGAGTTCATAATTAACAATTGATATAATCCTTTAAAATAAAATAAGGCTGACTGGTATCCAAATCCTTAATAGAGTCGCATTCTTGGCTTTTAGCACAATTTTGTCGCCTTTTTTTTGACCTGAGTTGAGGACGTAGTAGTTTAGGGTTTTCTAGGAAAAAATCCATTATGGCAAAGAAAACACCTCGGCGTAAGAAAGCGACGCCTAAGGCCCAGAAGACTTCCCCAAAAGCAAAAGCAGCTGGCTCTGGAATGAAAGCCTGGCAAAAGAATCTCCTCACACATGGAGGAATTCTATTATTATTCTACATCATTGTTGTAGGATATTTCCGACCCATAGTCTTTGATGGTCAAGTTGTACGTCAGCATGATATCATCAGTTATCAAGGTATGGCGAAGGAAACCATCGATTTTCGAATGGAAACCGGAGAAGAGGCATTGTGGACAACACGACTTTTTAGTGGAATGCCGACCTACCAGACTTCTACCCGCTATACAGGAAACATTTTTTATCTGTTGGATAAATACGTATTTCGCTTTGGCCTACCCAGACCTGCCAATTACGTTTTTATCACCTTTGCCGGATTTTACCTATTGCTTCTTGTCTGCGGCTTAAATCCATGGCTTAGTGCCTTAGGAGCTGCTGCTTATTCCTTATCCTCCTATTTCTTTATCATACATGGACCCGGGCATACCTCCAAGGCAAATGCGATTGCCTATATGGCTCCGGTGATAGCAGGGATTATATTGACCTATCAGGGACGATTATTATTGGGGGGAGTGGTGACAGCCTTTTTCCTGGCTATGGAGATCTACACCAATCACTTGCAGATCACCTATTTCCTCGCGATTATGATTGTCGGACTGGGAATCTCATATGCAATTCACGCTTTTCAGCAAAAGACCATACCGGCCTTCCTGAAGGCTTCAGGCGTTTTGCTGATTGCAGCCCTGGTCGGAGTAGGACCCAATATCGCCAAACTTTGGACGACCTCAGAATACGCATCCGAAACAACTCGTGGTAAGTCAGAGCTCCCCAATGCAGAAGGAAAACTGGATTCCGGTCTGGATCTGGAATACGCTTTCCGCTGGAGTTATGATATACCGGAGACGCTTACCTTGATGATTCCTGATAGCTATGGAGGAGCAAGTGCTACCTTGGTTACTGATCGTGAGTTTACCAGCAGGTTTAATCAACGGCAAATAACTTTGCCCACCTATTGGGGGTCGCAGCAAATACATACAACTGCAGGCCCTGTTTATGTAGGTGCATTAGTCTGCTTCCTCTTTATTTTGGGATTACTATTGGTGAATAGCCATTTGAAATGGTGGCTCCTGGGATTAACCTTGCTCTCCTTTATGATGTCCTGGGGACGAAATTTTATGGGATTCAATGAATTCCTATTCAACAACCTCCCGATTTATAATAAATTTCGAGCTCCAGCCATGCTGCTGGTTATTGCAGAGTTTACCATGCCATTACTGGGAGCCCTAGCCCTACATGAAATCTTTAGCAAAGAGGATAGCCTGGATAAAAAGAAAGTTGAAAGGAGCATTTACATTGCCGCAGGGGTTACAGGAGGGCTTTCGCTTATCTTTGCTTTGATGCCCGAGGTTTTCTTCAGTTTTGAAGGCCCGGGAGATGGGACTTACCTAAATAGAGAAGGAGGAGCAGCTATGATGGATATTACCCGGGATTATCGGATCAAAATGTTTACTGGCGATGCATGGAGAACCTTCGGATTCATAACTGCTGGTGCGGCTTTACTTTGGTTATATATTAAGGGAACAATAAAAAATAGAAATCTTGTTTTTGCAGGCTTAGCGGCCATTATTTTGCTGGATATGATTCCTGTAAACTGGCGCTATCTCAATGACGGAAACTTTGAAAAGGAGAGGAATTTTAAAGCGGGATTGAATCCAACTCAGGCAGATCAGTTTATTCTTCAGGATCAGGATCCCAACTACCGTGTGATAAACTTATCTGTAAGTACCTGGAATGATGCCATTACTTCCTACCATCACAAATCTGTCGGGGGCTATCATGCGGCGAAATTGGGTCGGTATCGCGATATGATTAGCCGTCATCTGGGGGGAGAAGTGAATGAATTTATCAGCCTGATACAATCTCAACCCGCTGATTCAGTCTTTCAGGCAGGGATGTCCAGGCTACAGATTTTGAACATGCTCAATACGCGCTATTTTATTATCAACCCAAATGCCAGAGCTGTGCAAAATCCATCTGCCATAGGTAATGCCTGGTTTGTATCTAATGTCCAAAAAGTGAATAGTCCCCTGGAGGAGATCAATGCCCTGCAGAATTTCAATCCGAGAACTACAGCTGTTGTAGATCAGAATATCTTTAATGGAGCTTTTGGGAAGCAGCTCGAAGGCTTTAGTCCAAGTGCAGGTACTGCAAGAATTACTCAGACAGAATTTGCTCCCAACCGACTGGTTTATGAATCCAATTCTCAAGCCGAAGGTTTAGCGGTCTTTTCTGAAATCTACTATGATCAGGGAAAAGGCTGGCAGGCTTATATCGATGGCCAACCGGTAGATCATATGCGGGCGAATTATATTCTACGTGCCCTGAAGGTTCCTGCAGGAACGCATAAGATCGAATTCAAGTTTGAACCTAGTTCCTATTTTATCGGAAATAACATCTCCTTATTCTTCTCGATTCTCCTTTGGTTGGGAATTGTATTCGTGGTGTATCAGGAACTGAGAAGAAGAGAGATAATCAAATAAAAGCACAAGGATAATTCCTTAAGGGGAATAGACCTCAAGAAATATGGGCCCTTTGATCTTTCGTTTGAAGATCAGGGCCTTTTTCTTTTGTTTTAAGCTGATATCTTCCACATCAATACTATTGATGCCCTCTACTTTGATCTGCTCCCAGGAAGGCTCCAAAAGCTTCATAATTGAAATCTGCCAGTAGGGACCAGGTTTTTGGGTACGTAGGTTAGCAATGATCCAGGAAAGCTCAACTTCCTTTGCATCAGCCTTGTATTCCTGATCATACAATTGCTTTAACGTACGCCAGGAAGCATGCCAGCTGGGATCAATTTTATACTGCATCAATCCTTCCCTTAATTCCACATATTTCCCTTTTTCTGCATCCCAGATAATTGCTTCCGGAACCGGATGTAGGTACAGGCTATCCAGATAATGCAGGCTATGTGCTATTGTCTGTTGCTGAAAGAGACTACTTTCTATGCCTAGACTTTTTAGGTCTTTTTCCATTCCCAAAAGAGCAAAGTGGAAGGGAACATGTATGCTTTTAGCCCCCAATTCTTTAAAAGCTCCATTTGACATTTGTTTTTTCCGGAGTCTATGGGAAAGGCGCTTTTCCAGTTCCTCCAAATAAGATAGCTCTAACTCTCCTTCGTAGACTTGCTCAAGCCAAGATTTGAATCTAGAATCTTGCTGATCCATATCTTGGAGGATAGCGATAGCGAAAAGAGCCTGCTGTATTGAAAAAGGATCATCACTATTCACATGTGCAATAAGGCTGGGAAGCGCTCGAATGGCAAAGAAAGCAGCATCCCGACTTGCATGAAAAGAATAGCGCTTGCCTTGCTCTTTAGTCCTTAGGTCGATGCGGTATTTTTTCTGTTTGGGGGAAATGCTGTAGTGCTTACGTCCCCATACATAGTTTTGATCCTGAACATAGATCGGTGCCTGGAATTGAATTCCATCTTTCTCACCTCCTGCAGAAAGCGCGAATTTATAGACTCCTTCTTTTTCCGGAGCATCCATACTAATTTTCAGCATGCTTACCTTGCCATTTTCGATTTCCAGAGAAAAGTCCTTTTTATCTTTTATGAATTTGTAATTCCCTTCCAAATTATCAAGTGAAGTCGAAAGCGGTAATACAGTAAAGGACATATCTTTAGCTTCCCCTGATTTTGCCATAGGATCGTGTTCCTGAAACATAATCATGCTTAAGACCTTATCGTCCTGAAACTCGCGGTAGGCAAATGAGTTGTTCTCATCCATGATCAGACTCATATAGGTCTGGGAATTTATTCCTCTTTCTCTTTTGAAGGGGATTGATCTATTAGATCCATCTTCTATGTATTCGAACGTAAAGGAGCTTTCTTCTTTCCAGGTATTTTCTTCTTCCCATCTGTCCACGGCCCAATTGGGTTCTGTTTGAAAATTGAGTTGGACATTCGCGAAGAGGTTAATCCATCGATGGGGTGGGGGAATAGATCTGCGGTCTCTGGGAAAACGCAAAACTCCATCAGCGGTCTGATTGAAAAAAGCGGCTGCCTCTCTCGCATTTATATTGGGCCGCCAGGATATGGATGGGTATGCATATAGGGGAAAGTTCATGGATTCTTCCCAAATTTTACCTCCTGCCAAAGCTGCTCGGGCAGGCTCAAGGTATTGCTTCCTTTGCTCCTGATTTTTTCTTTTTACAGACCTTGGAAGCCCAAAGGAAAATTCGTTTAATCCCGGAGTGTTTGTGGGGACTTTCGCATAAAAGGCATGTAGCTTTGTTCTTACTTTTTCTTCAAACTGGAGAATGACTGAATTATTATTAGTTGCTTCCAGCTTATGGTCTGGCTCCGTCCCCAGGACTGTGATGAGTTGGGAAACCCAGCTCGCTTCATTCCGATAAATGAATGAAAAGGAAAGGCTCAGGTTCCCTATATGACTTTGGTCGAGCACAAAATTTATGTGCTGATCTTCTTTTCCGGTTCTCAATATCCCTCGCTTCAAATTTCTTCTGCCTCGATTGATCTGGTATTGGATCTCAATCCCCTCGACTTTGCTTTTCAGGAAAGCGATCAGGCTATCTCCAGGACGGTAAAATTCCTGATTTAGAGAATAGGAGAAAAATTCAGGAACATCGCTTTGCCTACTTTTGGGCTCTTTAAGCAGGAAATAATAACGTTTTTGTAATACCTTATCTCCTTCAAAGGGGAGAATCATACGAACCCGATATATCCCAGTATCCCATTTCTCTGTATAGAAGGAAAGTTCCTCGCTTCCTTTCTCAGAATAAAGACTGTCGCTAAATACTGTATCTACAATGGCCCAACTTCTGAAATCATCTTCAAATCCATAGACATCATCTGGAAAATCTTTCCGATAATCCTCTTCAGAAACCAAATGCAAATCCGGGATCATCCAGCGACGCTTCCGGTATATTTTCTTTGGGTTTTTCAAAGATTCAATGATGACTCTTCCTCGGAAGGCCTGATTTTCTCCCAATAGATTTTGGACCTTCAATTCCAATTTCAGCTCATCCCCTTTGGATACTTCATCTTTACCCTTAATCGATAAAGATTTTCCACTTTCGTTCACCAGCAAATTGTAGCTTTCTACCATCCGTTCTCCATCAGGATCAGTCGCAACTAGGCGTACTTTGTAGAAATAGACCGGTCTTTGAGATTTGGGATGACTGGGATCGGGACGGGTATGAAAGGCAAGTTGAAACCTGCCTAAAGAATCGATGACCGCATTACCCTGTTTCACAAGGACTTCCTGATGATGAGGAATGGGTTTCCACCAACTGTAATCGCCCCAATCCGGAAAGCGTACATCGCGGGTAACCAGGTAACGGAGGTCAGCATCTTCCCAAATGGCTGAAGGGGGACCGATCATTTGGCCAAAAAGGCTAACTGTATCTTTGGGCGCGTAGTTTTTTTTGTTCTGCTTTATTTGTAAGCCATAATTGGACGTACTTTTCTCTACGATATCAATGCCCGCATATGCAGCTCCACAAAAAATGTAGAGCTTACCTGCTTGTAAATGAAGGGGGAGGGGATAGAGGGCTTTGAAGACTCCTGCTTCATTGCTCTTAACTAAAAGGGTGTCGAGGGAATTTCCATCTTTGGAGATGACGAGTTTTAGGCTACTGTCCGCAATGGGACTGACATCAGTTTCCAGTGAGCGTCGAATCAATCCTTTTATTGAGATAAATTCTCCCCGAAAATAAGTGGGGCGATCCGTGAAAACATGGGCCTTGGTTTTAGCTTTATATAATTTAGGTTCAAGGGATTGGACACGGATTTCCTTAGCTAGCGTATCAGCTCCGGTACAAAGCTTAAGGTTTAGTTTTTGGGTGAATAAGGGTTTACGGGCAAACGCTAAACTTCCATTTCTATCTGTTTGCCGTCGGATGCTTTTTCCTTTTTCTTCGTATTCAACCTTAAGTCCAGCTAGTCCTTTCCCATTTTCACGGTCTTTCACATAAAAGAACAAACTATCTGGCCTTTGTAGTGAGGATGTATACATCTGACTGATTTTGACAGGGAGTACTGCGATCAGTCCTTTTTCCTGATTAAAATCTTTTCGATTGGAAGCACAGAGCGCATAAGAGCCTGGAGAAAGTGAAGGCAGAGCAACTTCTGTGCGATGAAAGTGGAAATCTCCATCAAATGCCAAATAGGTATCTCCTTTTTTACTGATGGGAAACTGACGGGCGAAATCCCATCTGAGCATGGAGCTTTTTAATTCTGTGAAGGTAGGTGCCAGCTCGCCATTGATTCGATAGAGTCGGAAGTAGAGATGATCTAAATTCCGATAATTCACCTGCATCCTAAAGGGCTTATTAGGAAGATTAACTTCCTCCGCTGCTATGCGAAGTGCCGGTTTTTCTATGAGGTCAATCAAGGCTTCGCATTTGGCAGCACCTCGACTTTTGGGGAACTCATTGATGGTAGCTTTACAAATTTCCCAGGCTTGCTGGTAATCCCATTTATAGGCTAGACCTCCCAAAGGCTGAAAATCTCCGGCTATGCTGGTATAGACCATGGCCATTTCGTATTGAACATCGGCCAGGGCAGCATTTCCGGGATAGGTCTCCATCATGTGCCGGAGGTTGCGCACATACCTTCCTGCTTTATCCAATCCACTTGCGTATTTCCGCAGCCATTTAATCATCCGCAAATGGGAATCTATGAGGGCATTATGTTCTTCCTTTTCCAGTTGGTAGCTGAATAAATCTTTGTAAAGATTCAGGCTTATGTTGGTATGATTGAGGGAGTCGAGTAGGGGAAAGAGGGCAGAAAGGTACTCCTCAGGAGGCATAATCAGTCCCTGGGCAAGCATACGAAAATCGGCGGGTGCCGGATTTAGTATACATCGGGGATCCTCAAAATAATCCAGGGCTCGATGGATCAGTAAATCATATAAAGTGGGGCGAAAACGTGGATCTGTATTTCCGGATTGATCCAGTTGAAGCTTTGAGAGATCGATTTTCTGAAGTACCTCTTCTTGTACCAAAGACTGTAAATACAGCTCCCTGCTTCGTTCAATGAGTCTGGGGCCTGACCAGCTTTTGATATCTCCTTCTTCTTCCGTAAGAATGGGTTGAGATTTTAGGGCCTCCAGGTTTTCGATGAAATAGCTGTAGTAGAATTCAGCAAGTAGACTTTGGTAAATGCTCTTTTGGGGACCTCCTGTTCGCTGAATATTCTCCTGCATACGCCTCACTTTTTGATTGAGGTCTTGTTGGGAGGCAAAGAGGGAATAGCTTTCACTTATGCTTTGTGCTAACTCCGGATAGCTTTGACCCAAAGCCCTTTTACCCGAAAAAAGAAGGACAAAACATAGGAGGCAATAAAGGAAGAATGAAGATGGGCCTAGTCTCATGATCGGGATAAGCTTTCCGGGAAATTGTAGGTATCTTGAAATTAGTGCATTAATTTGAGAGTACCACTCTGGAAAACGCCTCAGATCGGCAAAAGTTCAAGTCTTTTCGACGCCTTTAGGATTTACAGGCTGAGGACATATGAAAAATCTATTTCTCTTAATTTCTACTATTTTTTGCATAGGACATATGGCTTGTGAAGCCCCTCCTCCAGTACCTGATCCAAGTCCTCCGCCCATGAATGGCATTAAACGAGGAGCTGCTGATTTTTTATTTAGGGATTATGCACCTTTGAGCAATCGCCCATTGAAAGTCTGGTACTATGCTCCTCAGGATTCTATCAAGGATTTGCATGTAGTTTTTGTGATGCATGGCTTCAGTAGAAATGCGAGAGATTATCGAGACAATTGGATAAGCCTTGCGAATCAATATAATTGTCTGATCCTGGCGCCAGAATTTAGCGAGTCTCAATATCCGGATAGCCGTTCCTATAATTTGGGGAATTTATTTGATGAAAATGAGCTACCCAATGCGGAGGAAGAATGGTCTTTTTCTATTATGGACGCCTTATTCTCCCATCTTCAGGATGAGTGTGCTGTAAAGGCTGATTCCTTTTACATTTTTGGGCACTCCGCAGGTTCTCAATTTGTTCATAGATACATGCTCTTTCGCCCAGATAATAGAGCAAAAATGGCCATTGCTGCCAATGCTGGTTGGTATACCTTGCCCAAACTGGATGAAGCCTTTCCCTACGGTTTGCAAGATGCTCCTGCGACAGAAGAAAATATTCGGAAAGCCTTTGCTAAACGAATGGTGGTTTTGCTTGGAACGGAAGACAATGATCCCAATGCATCCAGCTTACGAACTACCCCAGAAGCAAATGCACAGGGTTTCCATCGATTTGCAAGAGGCAATTTCTTCTTTCAATTGGCGAGCGATCAAGCGACTCAACTAAATACGCCTTTTAACTGGAGACTGGA
Organism: Bacteroidota bacterium; assembly: GCA_039819665.1. GTDB lineage: Bacteria > Bacteroidota > Bacteroidia > J057 > J057 > JAWPMV01. Next base: position 21,906 of record JBCBRM010000045.1, on the reverse strand, counting down.
AACAGTTGAGGGAGTCGGACACTCCAACTCCCTCATGGCAGCACCTGCTGCGGAATTATTTTTTGAGTAAAATTATCGAACAGCAGCTTTAGCGGCTTTGCGTTTTGCCTTCAATTCTGCATGATATTCTTTGAACAGGCCCCGAGAAATCATCAATTTCATGATTTCATTGGTACCTCCATAAATACGAGCGACCCGAGCATCTGCATAGCGACGTGCAATGGCAAATTCCCACATAAATCCATAGCCTCCATGCAATTGCAAACATCCGTCTACTACCCTTGCTTGCATGTCAGAAGCAGAAGACTTGGACATGGAGGCTTGAATGGCAGTTAGTTTATGTTCTGCAAGTAGCTGGGTACATCTATCGATATAAGCCTGATGCATTTGAAGATCCATAGCCATCTCAGCCATTTTAAACTGCGTATTCTGGAAACCACATATGGGTTGTTTGAAGGCTTCGCGGGTTTGGGTATAAACGATGGTATCTTCGATTGCTCCTTCGGCCGCCCCTACACTTTGCAAACCGATGGTATGTCTTTCTCTGGGCAATTCTGTCATCATGTGGATGAATCCTTTGCCTTCCAAACCCAGGAGATTTTCTTTAGGAACTTTTACGTCTTCGAAGAAAAGCTCACAAGTATCAGACTCTTTCAATCCCAATTTTTTGAAAGGTTTTCCTTTAGAAAATCCTTCCATGCCCTCTTCTACTATGATAAGGCTGATTCCTTCTTTGGGGGTACCAGGATTGGTTTTGCACGCTGTAATACAAAAATAAGCATTGTATCCTATGGTAATGAAAGTTTTAGAACCGTTGACGAGGTAATGATCGCCCATATCTACGGCGTTTGTACGAATTGCTTGTACATCTGAGCCTGTGCCCGGCTCAGTCATTCCCAGACATCCTACCCATTCTCCACTCGCCATTTTGGGAAGGTATTTTTGCTTTTGCTCCTCAGTCCCCAATTTCAATATATAAGGGGCAATGATATCAGAATGCATAGAGAATCCGGGTGCGTTTGCTCCCAGTTTAGAAAATTCTTCAATCAGTAATGCTGCAAAGGTGAAATCCAGCCCACCTCCGCCGTATTCTTCAGGCATGTCCAGGCATAATAGTCCCAGTTCGCCAGCCTTTAACCAGGCATCTTTATCACAATAGCCCTGCTCTTCCCATCTCTCTCTATTAGGCTCGATAAATTGTTTGTAGTATTCATTGATAGTTTCCTTCAGCATTTGATGTTCTTCGCTGGCATAGATGTCTCGAGGTAGTTTTATATCTGCGTACATATCTGATTTTTATAAATAATTGTGGGTTAGCCTAATATACTACTTCGTCTCCTTCTTTTTGTTAAAGCACTTTAACAAAGCTTTGGACCTTGTACGGAATTTGGGGTCTCTATAGAAAGAATAAATATGGTGCACACGGTCCTTGAAAATAGTTTTGGAAGAAAGGGATTGCTCGGCCTATATGTTTTCGTAGGAAGTGTAGCTGCTCTGCTCAGTATCTATCTTTATGGCGTATTCATAGGGGACCTTCCTCCCTCGCCATGGATCAACCTTGTTTTTCTATTTATGATCCTACTTCTATTTTTTAAAGAAGGGGTGCGGGTCAATACTCAAAGGGAAAACTATCAGTATTATCTGCAGCTTTTTTCCTGGAAATGGGGGATATGGAAGTCTTATGAAGCCTATTCAGACGTTCTCGTTTTGCGAAGCAAGGAGCTGGAGAGTAAATTTCATCGAAAAAGAAAAGGAAGGCTGATTAAAACAGATGCCGTATACGAAGTTTACCTGGCCAATAAGAGCCATTTCGACCTGATCATGATCAAACAATGTTTTGATCGATCCGAGGCAGAACATTATGCACATGAATTTGGGAAAATGACCCAAAGAGCCTGGGTGCAATACAATCCGGGTCGTAGAAAAGCACAAAGAATATTGGGCGGTTATTCATCCTTTTAATTTTTGAAACCTACACACTGTCATGAAAAGTTCAACACTTGATTTTAGATTTGCCCTGCTTGATACCTTAAGCTTCAAAACATTTGCTGTCTTCCTTTTTGGGGTAGCTTTTTTCTATTACAATCCCCATGCAGAACTTCCAGATAGAAATTTGATGTTCACGGCAATCTTTGTGCTAATAGGTCTTTTATTATTCGCGATCACATTCGGAGTACAAATAGATACAGAGAAAAGAAGGATAAAACACTATATGAGTATTGCTTTTATCCGCCTTGGGTTTTGGAAAACCTACAACGATAATTATGATATTGTTTGTTTGCGTTCCAAGCAAAAGCATCAGGCTTGGTCAGAGGGACGAAATCATGATATTACGGTTTCAGGTGCCTTAAAACATGAAGTCTATCTCGCGGACCCTCGTCACTTTGACCTCATCCTTTTGCGTTCCTTCAAGTCCAATCTGCAAGCGGAAGAAGCTGCCGACGAATTGGCTCGAGCAATGGATTTGGAATGGGTACGCTACAATCCTGCCAGGCAAAGGCCTAGAGTAAGACTTGGAGGCATTATGAAAACATGACATTTATATAAACCAACACAAACATGAAACACAATCACATCCGAAGCTATAGCTTTGGCAAAAAAGGCTTACAAGCCCTCAACTTCTTTGGAGCGGGCCTATTTGTTTTATCATTGGTCGCCTGGAACATTAGCTATGAAAGAATGGAGGCACTTCCGCTCTTTCCTACAATTTTGACAATTTTAGGTTTGGGATTTCTACTTTCCCGTACAGGGGTAAAAATTGATCCTGCCAGAGATCGGTATAAATACTATTTCAATTTTTTAGCCCTGACTTTTGGAAACTGGAAATCTTTGAATAGCTATGGAGAAGTTGTTTTGCTCAGGAGTAAATACCAGCAAAAGAAAGCTCGTTTCCAGCCTGAAAAAGTAGTTTATGATCTGTACATGGGTACTCAGAATCATTTGAAGCTGTTATTCATCTCCTCCATTCAGTCTTCAGAAGAAGCTGAACTGGAGGCCATGCAACTTGCGCTTTTATTCAAAAGAGACTGGGTGGAATATAATCCGGGTTTTAGGCGACCTCGGAGGATTTTAGGAAATGCAACTACTGCCGGGCTTGCCATTCCCCGCAAACATCCCTAATATCAGGTTCCATTTCACCTATGAAAAAAAAGCCCATGTCAATAAAAGGAAAACTCAGCCTGGAAGAATTGAGCCAGGCCGTTCAGGAAGAGCAAATTGAAACGGTAGTTGTTGCCTTCACAGATCATTATGGAAGACTTGTAGGGAAGCGTTTCGATGCAGAATTTTTCCTGGAAAGTTGTGCCAAAGACGGTACTCACGGTTGTGATTACCTTTTGACCACAGACATGGATATGGAACCCATTCCCGGCTATGAATTTGCCAATTGGGAATTGGGATATGGAGATTTTCATTTGGTTCCTGATTTCAATAGCCTGAGAAAAGCAAGCTGGCTGGATAAATCTGCACTGATCCTGTGTAATCTCGAAAATGAGAAAACTCATACGCCTGTTGCTGAGGCTCCCCGATCTCTGCTCAATCAACAACTTGAGCGCGCCAATACATTAGGATATGGCTGTTTTGCTGCCTCAGAGCTAGAGTATTACTTGTTTGAAAACAGCTATCGAGAGGCGCATGATAAACACTATCACGATCTCAAGCCAGCCGGATGGTACCTGGAGGATTACCACATCTTACAAGGTACACGGATCGAACCTTTCACTGCTGCAGCCCGGAGGCATTTAAAAAACTCAGGAGTGCCCGTAGAAAATTCGAAAGGAGAATGGGGGCTGGGACAGCATGAGTTGAATATCAAATATGCAGAAGCTTTAGAAATGGCGGATCGACATGTGATTTATAAGCAGTGTCTCAAAGAGATTGCTGATGGCATGGATTTGTCGGTTTCTTTTATGGCAAAATTTCATACCGATAGAGCCGGTTCCAGTTGCCATATTCATATGAGTTTGTGGGAAGGGGATGAAAATGCATTTGCGGGGGATCAGGAATTTGGCCCAGTCAAAGGATCGGATGCATTTCGATGGTTTCTGGGGGGGTGGATAAAGCATGTAGAAGATGTAATGCCTTTTTATGCACCCACTGTAAATTCCTACAAACGCTATGTAGATGGTAGTTGGGCGCCTACTCGATTGGCCTGGAGCTATGATAACCGAACAGCTGGATTTCGGGTCGTTGGTAGGGGAAAAAGCCTTAGAATAGAGTGTAGGATTCCTGGGGCAGATTGTAATCCTTATTTGGCTTATGCGGCTTCTTTAGCTTCTGGATTGGCGGGGATAGAAAACAAGATTGAGCCGCCGGAAATATTTGAAGGAGATATATATGCTGCGAAAGATTTGCCGAGGGTTCCTTATTCGCTTGCAGAGGCTACGGAGAAGTTCGCAAATAGCGAATTCGCGAAAAAAGCTTTCGGAGAAAGTGTAGTAAAGCATTATGCGCACTATTTCCGGACAGAATATCAAGCCTATAATCAATCAGTGACCGATTGGGAGCGTAAACGCTATTTCGAACGCATTTAAATGCTTCCTTGATATAAAAAAGGCCCGCATAATCTATGCGGGCCTTTTTTTATGACATCAAGAATTACTGATAATCAGCGATCTGAATATTTCTTTCATCCCAATACTCATCCGTCTGAAAGCTATACTGAGTTGGCGTATATTCTCCAACAATTTCAACACTCGCTTTTGCAGGAACTTCCATCCCCATCAGGTGGTAACAGGCATTCACATACATCCTTCTTACAGCTTCATTTAACATATCTGAAGAAGAGCCAATGGTTGATGCAAAGGATTGTCCAGTACTTCCGCCGGGCAGGGTGTAGCTTTTTGTCCAGGCAATAGGCATCATAGGATCATTGGGGTCGATCACAGATTCATCTCTCATTTTCTTTTCCGTGGCAGCTTCGGTATCACTGTCTGTCATCCCAAAGAAAATGTCAGCTTCATCGTATTCTCCCGCTCTGTTTACTACTTGTCCAAGAACCAGGGGTTTAGAATCTCCCGGCATAGGAAGCCGAATTCCATATACATCGGTCGAACCCCAAATTTCCCCATCGTCAATTCCTGTAAGGATAGGGTGGGAACCTTCTGCAAACATGCCTCTCGTGCTTTGATGCTTATGATGGCCATGATGGGATATCCACTTTTCGCCTAATACCAGCCTTCCAAATCCACCAGCCCATTCTTCCATTTCTCCTTCATAGAAGTTTCCATAATGAATCCATTTACTGGTAGTATCTTTTACATGAAACGCATGAGTAGCAGTACGGATTCCTATCACGGGTTTACCTTTCATTAGATAAGATTGAATATGATCCATTTGTTCATCAGGAAGTTCACGGAAGCGGGTGAAAATGACTGCAAGGTCTGCATTATCTAGGGATTCGAGACCAGGAATATTGTGTAGATAATTGGGGTCTACAATGCCAGGATGAGCAGGGTCCTGTGCGAAGAGGACAGTACAATCAAATCCATGTTGCTGGGCAAGAATATTTGCCAGCATAGGCAAAGCTTCTTCGGAGCGGTATTCTTCATCCCCGGTAATAAGAACAATTTGCTTGCCCTTAGCCATCTTAGGATTTGCTTTTACCGAAAGCCATTGAGGAGGTCCTGGAGGAGCTTCCTGTTGACTGGTAGATTCCGGACTGCTCTTGCAGGAAAAGAGCATGATGAGCAAAAGGCTCAATAGGTAGTTAGTAGTTTTCATATATAGAAAAGGCTTTTATAGATACAAATTCATTAAGAAGAACTACTCAAATATAGTTCTTCCCTCAGTCATTTAATATAGCTTTTTAGGATATACTAAAATTGCTTGATTTCCCGGGGGTTAGAATAAAAGCTGGAGGAAAACATTGGGGCTGATCCCAAGCATGGTTTTGTCCACACTGATCAATCTGGGAGCATTATGTCCATATCTAGCGCGGACAATTGAGTATCTTCTGTCGAGGACGTTGTAATGGTTGAGAAGGTTAAGTACGGAAAGACCTGTTTTTGCTTTAAAGCGGCCAAACTCCCATTTATAACTCCCTGAAATATCTATTCTTTGAAAGCTTGGTAATCTCCCTGCATTCAATTCCGAATAATCAATATCAATCAACGTAGGCCCAGAGGGGAGAGGTCTGTATTGATAACCAATAACATCGGTATAGGGTCGTCCTGTTGCATATTGGAGGGTTGCAGAAAAATCCCAATTTCCAACATTTAGCATGTTAACCCATTTGATTTGATGCCTGATATCATGATTAGCAGAAAAATCTCTTCCATCATTTAATCCATCAAACTGGTAGCGAATATCTGAGAGGGTGTAACTGATCCAGCCTGTATACTGTCCTACTTTTTTCTGAATGAGTACATCCAATCCTCTGATTTTTCCATTGCCATGGGTATGGAGGGTATCGTTGAATTGCTCATTGAAAATGGGATCGAAGCTGACGTCATACATGCTCAGTCCTCGCTGGTTTTTTTGATAGACTTCAACATCCAATAGGAAGTTTTCTGTCTCATAAGCCCCTCCCAATAATACTTCATCAGAGCGAAGTACAGGAAGGATGTTTCCATCTGAAAGTGTCCAGAATTCCTGTCCGGTTCTGAAAGGATTGCTCGCTTCAATTCTGTTTACAAATTGATGATGGCGACCGGCAGCGACTTTAAGTTTCCAGTTTTTAGCGGGCTTATAAATGAGAGAAACTCTCGGCTCAACAAATGACTTTGTCAACTTGTCTGAGAATGAATGTCTCAGGCCATGCTGAATCGTCAATTTCTTGTTGAGGTTTAGTCTGTATTGTGCGTAGAAGGAGAGAATATTGGCGTCTCTACTAATTTCCCTTTCAAGATCGAGTTCTTTATCTGTCTCCCCCTGTAGGCTACTATTAATCTCTTGGCTGTTTTGAACAAATACATAATTGCTCTGCACCCCAAATTCCAGCAACTGCTTATCGTCAATTTCCCAACTATTATCAAATCTTAAGCTAATGTCAAAGAGATCATTGCTGATTTGCTCATTGAAATTACTTTCATTATCCAGGGTATCTATTGCCTGATCCTGGAAGGTGTATCTGTTTGTATAAGTGGAATAGGAAACATTCAGTCTGCTATAATAACTTCCATTCCATTGTCTTCTCCATCCTAAAGCTGTCCCTGAATTTCTCAAGTCAAGAAAATCAGTCGTATTATAGTCTACCGGAATTTCATTTACTGCAAACTGGCGGAAGTTATATTCCAACTGATCGTCAGCGCGATAATGGCTCACGGTTAGATAATCTCTATCGCTGGGTCTGTACGTAAATTTCAGATTGAGGTCTGAGTAGGAGAATAATGGATTGGATTCAAATTGATTATTTCCTCTGCTCAGGTTTTGGGCGAAATTGATTAGCCCTTGTTGATTGACATTATTGAAGAGACTTTTGGATAAAGCCGATTCTCCCAATTCAGAATAAGACCTTCTTCCTGCGATCAGCAAGGCGCCTTTTCCTTTCAGTAACGGAATCTCAGCGAAAGCACTTGCATTTAACAGGTTCAGACCCGCTCCTAATTTCAATTCATTTGATTTGAGCGGCTTCCCGGTAACTTCAATTACTCCGGAAGCTCTTCCTCCATATTTAGCATCCATAGCACTTCTATGAAGTACTACTTCCTGAACGGCATCGGAATTGAAAATACTAAGTAATCCAAAGAAGTGTCCAGCCTGATATACGGGCATTCCATCGAAAAGAATCAGGTTTTGATCGGGAGTACCTCCTCTTATATTTAGCCCACTTGAAGACTCGCCTACGCTACTAACGCCTGGCATCAATTGAACAACTCTGAATACATCCGATTCCCCCAATCCACCGAGCAAACCGGTTTTGGAAGGATTGATACTGATAGACCCATCCGTATTAGAAACCGAAACGCTTTGGTTACTTCCTCTTTCAATAGTAATTCCCTCGAGCGAATGACTGGAGGGTAGCAATTCTATCTGCAATGCCAAGTTTCTTGGTAGGTCTTTCACCGCGATCACATAAGACTCATAACCCACATAGGAAAACTCTACGCTGTCATTGGGGGCTGCTGAGAAACTAAACCTGAAATTTCCCTGTGTATCTGTGTTTACCCCCTGCGTCTTATTCTTTATCCGAACCGTGGCCAGCTCCAACACTTCATTTATATCTTTGGCTTTCACCTGTCCATAGATACTTCTGAGGTTGGGTTTTTTATTGGCTTTGACCGAAATAGATTTTGGAATGAGTTGATCCTCTGGAGGAGTCGTACTGACAATGATAATATGATTTTGTCCAACTGCCTGGTAATCAAGATTCTTTCCCTTTAGAAGGGTATTCATGCACTTGTCCAGACTTACCTCTTTCAGTTTTGCAGTAACTCTGTGAGGATAGATGAGACTATTATCAAAGGAACAGATGATTCCATGCTGCGATTCAAGGCTTTCCAGCACTTCAGAAAGAGGAGCGTCTGTTACGTCCAGACTAATACGACTATTGGACTGTGCCCAAATGAAAGGACCAGTCCATAGAAGTACAAGGGTCAATACGTAACAACGGGCCAGTTTCTTCATGCCCTAGTGAAATCGATTTTTATGGAGTCGGTAATATACGAATTTGCCTTTCAGCATCATATACTATTTTCGTTCCCCCAATGACCTTAGTTAAATTTTCTAATTCGGTTTTCAGGTCGTTGCTGAGTACAGTGTAATTGTACTTTCTGCTTATACGGTCATTGTCGATTTCGAGATCTATATTTACATCAAAAATTCGTTCAAATTCTGACGCAATGTCAGATAGCGGATCATTTCGGAATCTGTACTTACCTTTCATCCACTCAGGAGAAGTACCATCCAAATCCAATTCAAGTTTATTCAGGCTACCATTTTCATCGAGTGCTGCAACTAAACCCGGAGTCAGAATTTGCTCTGAAGCATCATTTAAGCTGCTTACTCTAACCTTTCCTGTATAGCAAGTAGTTTTAAAACTTTTGCTTCTTGCTTTTACATTAAAGCTGGTTCCTAAAACTTCAACCTTACCACGGGGAGTAATTACAGTGAATTTCTCTCCTTTCTTAACTTCGAAAAATGCCTCACCGGCAAGATTAACCGTTCTATTTCCATCCCAATCGTCTGAAAAACTTACCGTAGAACCTGCGTGCATATGCACTACAGAACCATCTGGAAGGGTAACTGTTTCAGTTTGAGCTGCAAGGGTCTGATGGGTTGATGTATCAGGGATGAATACAAATAAGGCAAACAGTAGAGCGACAGCCGCAACCGCAGCATAGCTCCATCTGGGCAATACAAATCTTCTAACAGGAGCATCCATTTTGACTACGGGCGCTTCAGTCAGCTTTGCAGATAACTCATTCCAAATATCAGCTGGCTCTCTAGTTGCAGGCAACTCTAGCGCTGAGCTGGTATCCAGAATGCGCATATATTCGACATAATCAGGGCTTGCCTTCCACTCCGCAAGCTCTGCTTCACTCAACTCTCCGCTCGTCCAACGAGCAAGAAAATTTTCATCAGGCACGAATCTGTTCATAATCTTTTGGTATTCTGGTGTTTATCTGGTGTTTATATGGTTTACAATCCATATATAAAAAACCCTACCTGATATAGTATTCTTGACGAAATCACTGTATGAACGGTTTCAATCCGGGGGTAAATATGCGAAAAATCTGGTCTATTCGCACCTGTTTATCTCCTTATCTGGCTTGATTACCAACATAAATTGGAAATCTTTGCTGATGTTGGGGAAAATATTGTTGCTTCCTTCCATTTTGCAGAGTGCAAAATCTGTTTTCATGTTTTCTGATATCCCATCCATGACCTGAGCGAAAGCTTCGTATTCATCAAAGCGTTCATAAATTCTTCTTAGCCGACGGAAATATTTAGAAAAACTCAGGACTTGATTTTGAACAGGAGAAAGTTTGTCAAAATTTAGTCTCTGGGCTAAAGTAGGGTAGCCCCAATTGATAGCCGGGCTCAATTCTGTATGTATTCCTCCAAATTGGGCGTAAAAATTTCCTTTACGGAAGCGTCCATGTTCCTGGAGTAGCTTAAAGTTTTGGAATAAACGTTCCTCTCTTTTTTTCTGATCGCTATGGGCATAAATAAAATCTCGCAACAGAGGAGAATCAAAACCCTGTACCGTATTATCCAGAATCATTTTGAAGAGCCAGTACTGATTTCCCCAATATCTTCTGTAAGCCCTTCTTCTTAACTGTACTTCTTTGTGGAGTTGACGAAAGTATTTTCTGAGTTCCTTATCGTTTTTTGGGGTAAGCTGATAGCGCATCAGCTCTTCCATTTTTTCTCGAACTCCGGAACTCAATACTTTATTGGGGATAAGTTCATTCAGGGTATTGACCACCAGCTGCGGTGATTGCTCCAAATCAATTCCTACTACCTGGATTCTTTCTAAAGGGGGAAAGCGGAGATTATAGGCATAAATCTTTCTGAAAAGCTCGGTGAGTCCATCGGGACAAACGGGAGGATTGTACAAGGCTTTTTTTAAATACCACTCTTTGCCCGTTTTCAAATACTGGTTGATCATATAGGCATAAGAATAGCCGCCTTCTAAGATGAGATTTTTGACTCCTGCATGCTTATGTAGAAAAACAAGAAACTCATACTGGATCTGGGTATTGATGTCTAGCCAATGTTCTTCCGCAGTAAAAAAGAATTTGTATTGTCCGAGGACAGAATCAAGCATAGGAAGGCTATCCATCTTTTGAAGATCATAAGTGTTAAAATAAACGATCTGATCCTCAGGGAGATGAGTTGTGGGAGATTGGGAATACAAGGAAACAAAGCAACTGCTCAGAAAAAATCCGAAAATGATTCTAGTCATCCACATGTATGCGTCATACTTATTCGCAACCTTCTTGTTCCAGATCGGGATCTATTAAGATGATATATTGAAAAGTTTTGCTCAATTCTTTAAACGGCGTCTTATTTCCAACCATACTAAAAAGCACAATGCTATCAGAGAACCTTTTTTCTGCCATACTCATCATACTTTCCAATATTTTATATTCTCCCGGTTTTTGATAGTCAGAATTTAGTTTCCTAAAATAACGAGAGATGGTCAATACTTTGCCTTTTACTGGAGAATCTGTTGAATAATTTAGTCGATTTGCCAAAGTTGGGAATTCCCAACGAGAAGAGGTATTGATATCAGTATGCAAAGCACCAAACTGGGCATAAAATTTTCCGTTCTTCATTTTCTCTTTGGTAAGAAGGAAATTCGCATACATTCTCTCCTCTCTCTTTTCCCAACTCTTTTTGAAAAAGGTGGCATTGAATACCGTAAAGCGATAGGCCTGAACGGTATTTAGGGTAATCATTTGGAAGATTTCAAAATCTTCCCCCCAAAAAATACGATAGTCTGACTCTCTACGCTTGATATCCTTATTGAGTCCTCTAAAAAACTTTTTTACTTCCGCTTTATCGTAGTAAGGAGACTGATGTAGCTCCAAAAGACGTTCGATGCGTTTGGCTATACCATTCGGAATTTCCTTTGCCGGAAGCATATTATTGATGCTTTGAAGGGAAAGAATTGGAGAGTGTTCGAGGTCGATGCCATGAACCTGAATCCAATCTTCTTTGGGTAAGGACAAATTGTAGGATCTGATTCTTTCAAAAAGTTGTCGCTGATCTTTAGGGCAAATGGGAATATCCTCCAACACCTTTTCCAGTAATCTATGGTCTCCCGTTTCCAGAAATTTATTGATCAAAAAGGCATAAGAATAGCCTCCTTCTAATAAAAGATTTCTCACTCCTGCTTTCTGATGGAGGTATTGGAGAAAGCTAAATTGAAGCTGGCTGTTGACCGCTTTCCAGTGCTGCTCTGCTGTGAAGAAAAACTCATGTTCTCTCACTGCAGAATCGAGCATGTCAAAACTTTGGTGAGTGCTGTCTGAGGAAAGGTTGATAACACGAGAATAGTTCTCAAAATAAGAACTATCAATTCCCTGACCTGCGACTAAGAAGGGAATGGAAAGCAGCAATAGGGAGGCTAACTTTTTCATTCATTTCCAAGATAGCATTTTCGCTGGGGAAAATCTACTTGAAAGCGACACGCTTGATAAATTAATCGGTATCAAAAATTCCGATATATGGCGACTTGCCTGCCACCCGGGATGCTCGGTACATACCCTCGCAATTGTAGGCCAATTCTATATTTCCAGACCTGTCCACTGCTATTAATCCTCCTTTTCCTTGCATGGCTTCGAGTTTGACATGGACCAATTCATTGGCGGCTTCTTTTAAGGAAACTCCTTTATACTCCATTAAGGCGGACAACCTATGTGCTGCAACTGCCCGCATAAAAGGTTCGCCATGCCCTGTACAACAAACTGCACAGGTTTTATTGTCCGCATAGGTTCCTGAACCAATAATAGGGCTATCTCCTACACGGCCATATTGTTTGTTGGTCATTCCGCCTGTGGAAGTAGCTGCGGCAAGGTTCCCATCCTGATCAAGTGCAACAGCTCCGACTGTACTAAAATTCCTTTCTCCCTTATCTGCATGGTCAAGCATAGTCATAGGAGTATCTTTGATTCGGAGCCATTGATCATATCGGAGCTGATCGAAAAAGTACTCAGGTTTTTTGAAGGGGAGTTTATGAAGGCGGGCAAATTTTTCGGCTCCTCTCCCGATCATCATAACATAAGCCGATTCTTCCATTACTTTTCGAGCCAGGCTAATGGGATTTTTTACCCCTCTAACCCCAGCTACTGCTCCTGCTTCTAATGTATCGCCCCTCATGATAGAAGCATCCAACTGATGCTTTCCATCCCCATCAAATACTGCTCCTTTCCCTGCATTGAATAGGGCATTATCCTCCAGGATTTTTACCGCGATTTCTGTAGCATCTAATGCAGTCCCTCCTTGCTCCAGATGAGCATAGCCTGCTGAAAGCGCTTCTTCCAGCCCTTTCCTATACAAGACCTCTTTTTCCTGAGGCATATGAGAACGTAAAATAGTACCCGAGCCTCCGTGAATGGCTATTGCGAATCTTTTCATGTGGCGCGAAGATAATGATCTTTGCCCAATGCATGGAAATTTTCCTAACTTAAGGCAAAGTTTCACTTCTCTATGATTATTGCTCCTGCTACTTCTATGCTACGAATGATTTACAGACTTCTTTCCCGAAGCCTGTTTCTTTTTTTTATGATTGCATGTTTCCTTCCGCTGGCTGCTCAAGTAGATGGCCTGAATCGGGAAGAAGCCCCTCCTGCATTTTCCCTCCAGGAGGGTACTTATACTTTATCCTTACCCAAGGTGATGCAATCCGGAAAAGAGGCAAGGGCATATTTAACGATTAAGCAAGCCCCTGCAGATTTAACAGAGATTCAAATTGAGGTAGATGGAGAACAAATGATAGTTTCTTTGTCAGAAGGAAAAGGAGGATTTTCATTTGTCCCTACTCAAGACCAAAAAGAACTGACATTTATCTCAGGTACATATGAAAAGAAGATAGAAATCCCGGTCGTAAATTTTCCTCCCTGGATGTCTATTCTTCCTCCCCTAATGGCGATCATTCTGGCTTTGATTTTTAGAGAAGTGGTGGTTTCCCTTTTTCTGGGAATTTTTGCAGGTTCTGCTGTGTTAGCTTTTTATGCAGGCGGAGGAATAAAAGGAGTCCTCTCCGGATTCCTTACTGTTATTGATACCTATGTGATCAATGCCTTGATGGATCAGGGGCATCTTTCTATTATTCTCTTCTCTCTATTGATTGGGGGAATGGTGGGAGTGATCTCCAAAAATGGGGGAATGCAAGGCGTTGTAAACCGTATTTCGAAGATAGCCACGACAGCCAAGACCGGACAGTTTGCCACCTGGTTGTTAGGGTTGGTAATCTTCTTTGACGATTATGCAAATACGCTTGTCGTAGGAAATACGATGCGCTCCATCACAGACAAACTCAAAATTTCCCGGGAGAAGTTGAGTTATCTGGTGGATTCTACCGCAGCACCTGTTGCAGCACTGGCATTTATTACAACCTGGATTGGAGCTGAGTTGGGGTATATACAAGGAGGAATTGAAGGTCTTGAAAATTTTCCGGAAGGGCAGAGTGCATATGGGATTTTTATCAATTCGCTGGGCTATTCTTTTTATCCCATCATGACGCTTGCTTTTATGCTGATGCTCATATTTACCGGCCGAGATTTTGGACCCATGCTCAACGCGGAGGTACGGGCACGTGAAACAGGGGAAGTGAGTCGAAGAGATTCATCTGGATCAGATGAGGATACCCTCAAGCATTTTCAACCCCTGAAAGATATAGTTCCCAAGAGTTACAATGCATTGATCCCAATTTTAGTGTTAGTGGTGGGGGTAATTCTGGGCTTGTTTTACACTGGCCATGATCCAGAAGTTTGGAATGATGAGTCTCAAGGTTTTTTCAACAAGCTTTCAACCATCATCGGTAACTCTGATTCCTATGCAGCTTTGTTGTGGGCTTCACTCTCTGCCGTTACGATAGCGATTCTCATGACCCTGGCGCAAGGGATGATGTCTTTACTCAGGGTCATGGATACGATGATTCATGGTTTCAAGGCTATGTTTGCAGCTATCATTATTCTTACGCTAGCCTGGTCCCTACAAGGAGTTACAGAAGATATGCAAACAGCCGGCTTTCTAACCGAGCTATTAGGAAATCAACTTTCTCCTGCATGGATACCCGCCATAGTATTTGTATTGGCGGCATTCATCTCATTTTCTACCGGATCCTCCTGGGGAACGATGGCTATTATGTATCCTTTGGTACTGCCTCTGACCTGGGAAGTGGGGATGTCTCAAGGATTGGAAGCTGAAGCTACCCTTCCGTTTTTATATAATGCAGTTTCAGCTGTGCTTGCCGGTTCTGTTTTAGGAGATCATTGTTCTCCAATATCAGATACTACGATTTTGAGTTCGCTGGCTTGTTCCTGCAATCACATAGATCATGTCCGGACACAATTGCCATATGCCCTGACGGTAGGAACAGTAGCATTGGTAGTAGGAACCATCCCTAGTGCGTTTGGATTTCCTATTGGATTGAGTTTCTTATTGGGGCTGGGAATACTCTTTGCGGTGGTTCGTTTTGCGGGAAAGTTAAATTAAGAAACCATTTTACCCAGTAATTTGTGGATGACGATTTTTTTCCTTTTCCCACGAACTTCCACTTCCCCCAAATTTTTGGCTGAAACGAGGCTAGAGACCTGTCGATAAACTGCATCACTGATCAAGACAGAATTAGGCATGTCCTTGGTCATTCCTTCGATACGCTTGCCGGTATTTACTGTATCGCCAATTACTCCATAATTGATTCGATCTGAGGAGCCCATATTTCCTGCAATCACTTTACCTGCATTTACCCCAATTCCCAAGTCGATGCTTACCCCAAACTTTTCTTGAAAAGATTTATTTAATTCTTCCCGTTTCTCTAGCATTTCAAGGGCACAGAAAACAGCATTCTGGCTATTGTTGGGGTAGGCAAGTGGCGCTCCAAAGGTAGCATAGACTTCGTCTCCTATGAATTGATTTACCGATCCGTTGTGGCGATCGACTACTTTTGCCATAGTCGAATAGTATTCATTTAGGAGGAGAACTACTTTTTCCGGAGGCAATTCTTCACTTAAAGGCGTAAATCCCCGAATATCACAGAAGAGGATAGTTGCATCCAGAAGTTCTCCTTGAATGATCGGTCCTTCCTGGCTATTGAGTGCTGAATCGACTACAGGTTTAGGAACATATTTGGAGAATATAGAGACCGTCTTCTGCAATTCATCTACACTTCTTTGGAGATCTTTTAGCAACAATTGATTCCTTTCCGCTAACTCATACAATTGCCTGGCATTTTCGATATTCATACGGATTTCATCCTTGTCCCAGGGTTTGGTTATATACCGGTATACCCCCCCATCGTTAATGGCATTAATTACGGCTTCTACGTCAGAATAACCCGTTAGGATCATACGGATAGGTTTAGGAAATTCTTTTCGTATGGCATCCAGTAATTCTACTCCGGTCATTTCAGGCATACGCTGATCAGTAATCACTAACTGTATGCTATGATTTCGCAGATATTCAATGGCTTCCTGGCCGTTATTCGCTGTATGAATATTGTACTCCCGGCGAAAAGCAGCTTTAAATGCAAAGAGATTCTGCTCTTCGTCGTCAACAAAAAGGATTGAAAATTTGCCTCTATTCATGATCCTGAGAAAGTTGCTTGATCGGCAAGGTAATGATAAATTTTATGTCGATCGAAGAGATATTAGCTACCCTTAAGTATTACTCAATGCCTTCTTATGATTCATCACTTAGCAGAATAGGTTAATCCTTTATCTGTATAATTAAAACAAATCAAAAGAGGAGTTCTTGTGCTTATCTATATTAATAGACTTTAGTATTCTTAATAAAATTTAAACCTTTTCCATTTACAGTATACGTTTATTTTCTTTAAGCGAGTAAAAAATGGAATATTCATTCAGTTTTTAGCTGGGATGCTACAAAGGTTTTTAGGTGTAGCAACTGTCTATATCATGATCAGGCTAGCTTTGATCCATTTTTACAAAAAAATTGGATTCTAGTTTATTCCTTGCAGGAGATACTTGTTATTTCGGCGAAGAACAGGAGAATTAGTAAAGGCCGAACTTTCTGCAATAGGGACTATTTTATATATTTAAGCTAAGAATCTATTTTATCCTCAATCTACCTTGCAATGGACTACGCTGTGCGTAAGAACATCTGGAAGAATAAGTGGTTCCTTGGAATTTCTTTCAGCCTTATCCTCACTTTATTTGTATTGGCATTTTCTTCGGGTTCTCAGGCCGAAGCGTCTCTTCCCGAAGTTGTAGATTACAATTTTCATATTCGTCCCATCCTTTCTGATAAATGTTATACTTGTCATGGCCCTGATGCCAATAAACGGGAAGCAGGCTTACGTTTGGATGATGAAATGGCTGCTAAAGCAGAATTGTCTGAGTCTCCCGGAAAGTTTGCCATAGTCGCAGGTGATCTCGAGAAGTCTGAATTGGTGCATCGGATTTGGACAGCGGATGAAAATGAGCTTATGCCCCCTCCTGAATCTAACTTGAAACTTACGGATAGAGAAAGACGACTTCTCCAAAAATGGATTGAAGAAGGAGCAGAATTTAAGCAACACTGGGCTTACATTCCCCCTCAAAAAGTAGACTTGCCGGAAGTAAAAAAGACTTCCTGGGTGAAAAATGAAATTGATCCTTTTGTATTGGAAAAGTTAGACGAACTAGGTTTGGCTCCTAATCCTATGGCTGATAAGGAAAGGCTCCTAAAAAGAGCGGCTTTTGACCTGACTGGATTGCCCCCAACAGTCGAAATGCAGGATCGCTTTCTGGCAGATGAAAGTTCAGATGCTTATGAAAAGGTGCTGGATGGATTGATGGAAAGTAAGCACTATGGTGAAAAGATGGCCTTGCATTGGTTGGATGTGGCGCGCTATGCAGATTCTCATGGCTATCAGGACGATGGCTTACGGACGATGTGGCCCTGGCGAGATTGGGTTATTCATGCGTTCAATGAAAACTATCCTTATGATAAATTTCTGACCTGGCAATTAGCCGGTGATCTCCTGCCAGATCCTAATAAAGAAATGTTGCTGGCGACGGGTTTCAACCGAAACCACAAGATCACCCAGGAAGGAGGCGTGATAGATGAAGAATACCGCATCGAATACGTAAGCGATCGAACGAATACCTTTGGCAAAGCATTTTTAGGTTTGACTTATGAATGTGCCAAATGTCATGATCATAAATATGATCCGATTTCCCAACAGAATTATTTTCAGGCTTTTGCCTTTTTTAATCAGGTGCCGGAGAAAGGATTATTTGGAACCATAGATGCCAATTTTGCTGATCCTCCCAACATGCAAATCTTTACGGAAGATGTGGAGGAACTCCTGCATTTCGTCAATAAAAAAGACAGCATGCCAGTCAAAGTCATGATTATGCAGGATTCGGTGGATATGCGTTCGACCCATATTCTGGATCGGGGAAATTATGATGCACCGACTACTGTGGTTAGGCCCTTTATGCCGGACTTTATTTTCCCCTTCGACAGCAGCAAATTTGAACAAAATAGATTGGGCCTGGCGAGATGGTTATTAGCAGATGAACATCCGCTGACCGCTCGCGTTTTTGTTAATCGCATCTGGCAGGAAATCTTTGGAACTGGTATCGTAAAGTCGTCAGGAGATTTTGGGATGCAGGGAGATTTGCCTACGCATCTGGAACTGCTGGATTATCTCTCAGTAGATTTTCGGGAATCGGGTTGGGACATAAAGTATCTCATGAAGAAGATTTTGATGTCAGCCACTTACCGACAGTCTTCAGAAGCAGATAAGCGAAAGTTGGAACGCGATCCCGATAACCTCTATTTCTCTCGTTTCCCTCGTCGTCGCCTCAATGCTGAATTTGTCAAAGATCATGTACTGGCGAGTAGTGGCTTGTTGAATCGGGAAATCGGTGGCCCGAGTGTAAAACCTTATCAACCCGATGGAATCTGGGAATCGGCGACTTCAGGTCGTGGCTTACTCCAAACCTATATTCAGGATCATGGAGGTGATCTCTATCGAAGAGGGATGTATACCTTCATTAAACGAACGGTTCCGCCGCCTTCCATGCTGATGTTTGACGCCTCTAACCGTGATCAGTGTGAAGTTCGCAGATTGCAAACCAATACGCCACTTCAAGCTTTGGTCATGTTGAATGACCCTCATACCCTCGAAGCTTCTCGTGTATTAGCTGAGAAACTGATGGAAGAGGAAAAGTCTTTGAATGAAATGATTCAATCCGCCTTCCGTCAAATCGTTTGTCGCAAAGTAAAAGCAGATGAGTTGGAAGTGCTGGAAGAATACTATGCAGAAATGAAAACTACTTTTGAGGCCGAACCTCAAAGAGCCGATAGCAACCTCATGGTGGGCGAATATCCCCGTTTGAAAAATGAGGATATTCCATCTGTGGCCGCTCTCATGCAGGTCATTCACACCATTTACAATCTCGAAGAAAGTATCAGTAAAACCTAAACGCTCAACATCTATCCGATTATGGCTAATCCCTTATTTGAACATAAACTCAATACAAATCGTCGGCACTTTCTGAGCAAACTCAGTTTGGGCGTAGGAAGTCTGGCTTTAGGTTCTCTTCTGGTACCTGATATGTTTTCGGGCAAAGAAGGTGAATCCGATGCTTTGCCTCTGGGCTTTTCCCATTTTGCACCCAAAGCCAAAAGAGTCATTTACCTCTTCCAAAACGGAGCCCCTTCCCAATTGGAAAGTTTCGACTACAAACCTAAACTCAATGATTTGCATGGACAGGAATTGCCGGAATCTGTGAGAAATGGGCAGCGTCTGACGGGCATGACTTCGGGACAGAAAAGTTTCCCACTTATCGGATCGAAATTTGGCTTCAAGCAATACGGTCAGTCTGGTGCCTGGATAAGTGATCTTTTCCCCAATATTGCCAAGATTGCAGACGACATCTGCATCATTCGCTCTATGCATACCGAAGCCATCAATCATGATCCGGCTTTGACCTTCATGCAAACAGGGGCTCAACAGGGAAACCGTCCGAGTATAGGTGCCTGGATGAGTTATGGATTGGGGAGTGAAAATAAAAACCTACCCGCTTTCTGTGTATTGCTTTCGAGGGGTAGGGGAAATGGGCAAGGCGTTTACTCAAAACTCTGGACCAATGGCTTTTTGGACAGCATTCATCAGGGGGTTCAATTTAGCAGCGGAGAAGATCCTGTCCTTTACCTCAATAATCCGAAAGGCGTCAAGGATAGTGAAAGAAGAAATATGCTGGACAAACTCGATAAGCTCAACTCCATGAGTTATGAAGAGTTTGGCGATCCGGAAATCCACGCCAAGATCCAACAATATGAAATGGCCTACCGCATGCAAACGGCCGTTCCGGAAATCACCGATTTAAGTAAAGAGCCTGAGCACATCATTCGTATGTACGGAGCTGATTGTCTCATTCCTGGAACCTATGCAGCCAACTGTTTGCTGGCACGAAAGCTTTCCGAATCAGGCGTTCGCTTTGTGCAATTGTATCATCAGGGCTGGGATCAGCATGGAAACCTGGTCGGAGAAATGCCTCTTCAAGCAGAAGATTCAGATCGTGCTTCTGCAGCTTTAGTGATGGACCTTAAGCAAAGAGGTTTATTGGACGAAACCCTGGTAGTATGGGGGGGAGAATTTGGACGAACCAATTACGGACAGGGAGCCTCAAGCCGTGAAAACTACGGACGTGATCATCACCCGAGAGCCTATAGCATTTGGATGGCAGGCGGAGGTGTGAAACCAGGTGTGGTGTATGGCGAAACCGATGAAATTGGATACAATATCGTGAAGGATCCGGTACATGTACATGATTTCCACGCGACCATGATGCACCTCATGGGACTCAATCACGAACAACTCACGTATAAGCATCTGGGACGCAGGTATCGTCTGACAGATGTACATGGAAAAATCGTACCGGGCATATTAGCATGAGTAGAGTAGGCTATATCATCAGGCAGGTCGCCTTCGTTTGTCAGATCCTCATTTTGTTCCTCCTTTTTTTTGAGGAAAAGGTCGAGGTACCTCTTTTGCTTCAACCCCTAGGAAGATTACATCCTTTGCTCTTGCACCTTCCGATTGGCTTGTTGGTTTTGCTGGGAGGAATGGAATTGTTGAAAAAAGAATTCTCCAAAGAGGCCTTTGGCAAATTTCGGAGCATATTGCTTCATTTTATCGTGCTTACGACTTCTCTTAGTGCCTTGATGGGATTCTTCCTGTCTCGCGAAGGAGGATACGGAGCCGATATGATGGATTTGCATAAGTGGACAGGGGTAGCTTTGAGTTTTCTGGCTTACGGACTCTTGTATGTTGATCAGCTTGTTCCAAAGCAAAAGTGGATCTATCCTGCAGGACTCATCAGCTCTTTGGTACTCCTGATATTTGCCGGACATTTTGGGGCTAGTCTGACGCATGGAGAGGATTTTGTCTGGGCGCCTTTGCAGGAAGAAGAAGTGCAAAGCTATGATCCAGAAGCGCCTGCCTATCAAACGGCTGTGTATCCCATACTCGAAGCTAAATGTGTCGCCTGTCATAAAGAAGAAAAGAGCAAAGGCGATCTCATCATGACTTCAATCGAAGCCATTTTAAAAGGAGGAGAAGAAGGACCCATTTGGAAAGCGGGTGATACGGAAAATAGTTTGATGGTTCAGCGCATGTTGTTGCCGGTAAAAGAAAAGAAACATATGCCGCCCAGAGGAAAGTCTCAGCTCGAACCTATGGAGATAGCTCTCATTTCTGCCTGGATAGCTGAAGGCGCAGATTTGGAGAAACCCTTGAAAGCCTATGAGGAGCAGAGTGAATTTGCAGCACTGGCCGAAAAGAAAATCGAACGCTTATATGCCAGTCAAAAGCCGGCTTATGAATTTGAATTTGCTTCGGATAGAGTAGTGGATGAAATCAACACGCCCTTTTTGACCCTCGGCCAGAGTACTTATGATTCACCTGCTTTATATGCCAGTTTTTATGTAGCACAGGAATACGATCCTTTGAAATTGGAAGAGTTGAGCAAGGTTAAAGAGCAGCTGGTTTCTCTCAATTTGATGAATATGCCGGTCGGAGATGAGGTTGTTTCCACCATATCGCAATTCGCGAATCTGGAAAAACTAAATCTCAATGGGACGAATGTGAGTGGAGTGAAGCTTTCCGAGCTAACAAAACTTCCCAAACTCAAATCCCTGGCTTTATCCGGTACAGCCGTTGATGTTGCTTCTATAACTTCCATTTTGCCTCAATTTAAAAAGCTGGAAGAAGTCTTCCTTTGGAATACCAGCTTTAAAACAGAAGATTTTCAATCGTTCAGTATTGTCGGGAATGAA
>JBCBRM010000044.1:0-87438 GCA_039819665.1 Bacteroidota bacterium | reverse complement strand
ATAGAGAGGCCTATTTTCATAACTATCATTTTCCCATTCGAAGATGGAAGAATAAAAAGAAAATAGAACGATTCCCACAACTGGCTTTTACTGGCAAAAGCTATGAACCTGAGAATTTTGATATTCACAGAGCCTTAGATTTCCTAGCCCAGGCTAGCTGGCAGAGAAAAGTCGGTAAGAATGGACAGGTAAATCTTTATGGAAAACGATATAATCTCGGTGCTCATCGTAAATACCAGATAATTAGTATTAAGCTTGATCCTCAACTCAACCAATGGGTCTTTTTTGACACACAGGGTGAGCCTATCAAGAAATACAATACTAATTTCTCAAAGGAGTCTATTGCTAAACTTGATTTTACAAATTGACAAAGAACGATTTTACAACTGCGAATAACTTTATGTCTTTTGTATGTTTAATACTCTAAGGCAGCTAACATACCCTAACACACTAAAACTCTCATACGTCTATTCCAAAATAAGGTCATACCCAAACTCCAAATCTGTCCAGGGAATGTTGTAGCCTATTCGTACAAAACCTTCTCCCTGATTGTAGAAATAATACACACCTGATCTATTGTTACGTGTAGGGGCAAAGTTTGCCTGGACATTGATTTGGGAATACTCTTTTCCCATTTGTCGATGGTCATTGCGAACCCCTGTACAAGCTTCGTTTACACAATTCTGGTAAAAGTACTCCTGATGTGTTACGGGGATTTGAGGAGTAACAATAGCTCCTAGAGGAAATAAACTGGGTTCTTCTTTAATAGCAAGGAGACGGTTGGTCGCAAAGTTGAGGGGAGAAAGTTCGAGGATCAGGGAATTGTCGCGGTAGGTGAATTGGTAGTTTTCAACTACCTGGGTGATGGTATAGCGGGCTTCCATTTGGTAGACATTGCCTGCTTTACCTGTGATGGTCAACCAAAGACTGTCTCGGGTATATATGACCGTATCTACGCCTTCATTGCTATCATAAACGGCTTCAAAAAATCGGTAGACACTTTCCTGCCCTACTTTGGGGTTAGCGAAAGAGATGAGTTCGTTTATCGGTTCGGAAGGTGGGCGAGGGGTGATTTCTTCCGGCTCACAGGCTACAAAGAAGAGAATCACCAGTAGAATTACGACCTGTGTTTTATACATGCTTTCTATGGTTTTAGGGCAGGACTCATAAATGTAAAACGCCTATGGAGAAGTATCGTTGCTTTCTTATGGAAATAATCAATTGATTATCAGAACAAAATACAAAGGGTGGAACAATATGCCCCACCCTTTTCGACAGATTTATTTCTTCTCATTTAGTTTTGCTTGATAAAATTCCAACCGGATTCGCTCTTGGTCCAGGCACTTACTGCTGCTACTCGTATCAGGCCATACTCCTGACTGTACAAGAGATGATGACCGGGCCCATCTACTACCATAACTGTATAGTCGGCATAGATATTCAGCCGATCATAGTTTTGGTTGAGCTGTTCGTGGTTTACGGTTGAGCCTGAACAGGGATCGCCAACGCAATTTTGAGCAAGCGTCTCATAACTCAAATCTAGCTCCGGACTACTTAGTTCTTTCAAAGAAAGAGTCATGGGCAAAGATGCCAGATCAAAGAATCGGTAAGGCCCTGTATTGCTTTGGCCTGCCTCAATGATTAAGGAATCATTGATGAGTGTGAATAGGTAGATGTCCAGTTCTGCATCCTGGCTGTATTTGGCTTGTACCTCAAATACATTGCCGGATTGATTGCTAATGCTGAGCCAGGTGGTGTCTCCTGTGTAAGTAAGTTGGCCGGGGCCGTTGTTGGGGTCGTTAGGCCTCTCATAGGCCAGGTATATATTTTCCTGTCCGACTACCGGGTCATCAATTTCGATATAGCTGGACTGTACATCGTCATTGGGATCCAGCGGTTCGTCTTCACAGGCATAGAAAAATGGGAGGATCAATAGAATTACAAAAAGGTTTTTGTTCATAAAATTGTGTTTGTGTTTGATGTATGTTAATGAGCGTTTACCTATTGAATGATTAAGATTTTATTCCAACACTCCTTCAAAGCTTCCATCGATGAACTTATACACTTCTTGATAGCGACCATCCGGATCATACCAACCAAAAGCGAGCCCTTCAAATTTCAGGTGAATGTGATTTTTTTCGACTCCGTTTACAGTCGCTTTTCTAACTTCGGTTATCTGGAATGACGGATTGGGCCCCTTATGAAAGCTGACATTATTTCCGATCATTACTTGAGCCTGATCAAAATCTCCGTAAAAGTAATTCGCTTCATCCTCTTTGGATTTATAATCCCAATTCCTATCCCATGCCGAATTGCCCGCATCCTCCAAAATCAAGAGATCACGATTCCCTTCAAGTTTTTGAAACCAAAATCCTAACTCTACTTTTTCCCCATTCTCCAACTCCAGCTCATAGTATACTACTTTAATCAACATCACACCCCCTTGACGATTTTCATACCATCCTGCATTTTTTCGAACTTCTTCTCCGGATACGATGCTGGAGATATAATCATTATTTGAATTGATCACTTGAATTTGGCCACTAAATTCCGGAGCAGGGTCAATGAGAGGCCTCACGAGCAGCTTTTGACTGCAACCAAACAAGAGAGTAAAAGATAAAATGAGTAGAAGTTGTAGGTAGCTTTTCATAAATCCCAATTTTTGTTAAACTAGCTTAGGCATTAAGGTGTATGTTGACCCTTATTTTAGTAACGAAATTCATTATCATTCGCTGCATGTACATTCGGGAAGCATTGATTCAGGAGCATTCTAAAGCGCAGATTCTCAAGATTGTTGATTATATCGGTTATGATGAAGATCGGGTGAAAGAGCTGATGGAAATATTTTTTGGTGATGATACGCGTTTGGTCCAAAGATCTGCCTGGGCGATTACGCATTTGTCCACTCGCAGGCCTAATTTGCTTCGACCTTATTTGCCGCAAATGGTGAAAAACCTGGAAAACCCCAAGCATGATGCGGTTTTGCGAAATACACTTCGGTATTTTGACATGATTACGCTGCCGGAAGACTTGATGGGAGAAGTTGCGGATAAGTGCTTTCACTATTTGAATTCACCAGAATATCCCATTGCTATCCGTGTTTTTGCTATGGGGACACTTTACAATATCTCCCTTAAATTTCCTGAATTACAGCATGAGTTGATTTTAGTGATCAAAGAGCATTTACCCTTTGGATCGGCAGGTTTTAAAAGCAGGGCGAAACGGATTTTGAACAAAATTGATAAGTAAGACTTCTTCTGAGCCCTCTGATCGGGCAAAACTCCCTTCTTTCGGGGAAAATAGGAGGGGCGCGGGTGTGGGATAATTTACAGTATACCTGTAATAGAGACTCGTAATGAAAACGAGTGTGTGAGGAATTCCTTGCTCTTCAATCTGCCTTCCTGCCCTTATTCCGCGTCCAGCATCCAATCCATTTCTCCGAGCATATAGAGGCCTTTAGGTTCGTCCTCTTCATTTTCGATAGTTTCCACCTCAACAACTGTCAGGCTGCCGGCTTCCACTATATCACTTTCGTATGCATAGATATATTCCAGAGCTTCTTCCTCTGAATCCGCAATAGCGATGTAATTGTTTTGAAAGCGTTTAACCAAAATTTTCTCTCTACTTTCCGGGTGAATGGCTTCTACGCCTTTTTTACTTCTACCTTCCAAGATCATAGAGTAGCCATAAGAATCATCCGAAAATACCGGATCCATTTCTCTTTGGAGCCAGTAAATATTTGAATTGGTACGATCATATTCCTTGGCCTGCATAAGGTAGTGTTTGATGGCTTCCTCGTCTTCATCCGTAAACCAAAATGCCTTGGCAATATGGGTACAGATTTCACTCATGATCATGGCCTGAGATTTATCGGCGGGAACCGGTAGCTCCGCCAATTCTTCTTCAACAATTTCGAGCATCATATCGAATTGGCCGATGTCTGAGAGTAGGCTCATTTTTACTTCAAAAGCTTCAATGGCTTTATCCGAGTCTTTCAAACCTTGAAGGGTATTGAGGGCATTGTCGAAATCCTGCGCATTAGCATAGGCGGCAGCTTTATTGATTTCTATCAGGGATTTATCCGCACCTTCTTTTCGAGCTGCAATATTGTAGGCCAAAACAGCATCTTTTACCTTCCCACTTTCGGAGTAAATATTGCCTTTTGTCATGCCTAGTGTCCAGGAATCCGGATGAGCCATCATGCCTTTTTCGATCCATTTTAGCGCGGAATCGAGTTTTTCCTCCATTTGATCAGCCATAGCCATGACCTGAAATCCATATTCTTTTTCAGCATCAATCAAATCCTGACCTATTTTTCTGGCTTCGTCGAATTCGCCTTCATGAATCAGGTCTTCGGCTTCAAAAGCGAGTGTTGCGAGTTGGTCTTCCGTTTGGCTCATCAGAAATATTTTTCGGTGAAAAGATTCTACTCAAAAATAGACATTCTAAGCAAACTATTTTTCCCTAATCTGGATTTGGACAGGCAATCCATCTTCTGGTTCTTGAATGGGAACTGGCCTCATGGGTACTTCATAATTTTTGGGCACCGACCAGTCCACCCGCATCAGAAATTGGCTCATGATTAGCTTGATTTGCATTTCGGCAAAAACAAAGCCTATGCAATGATGAATTCCTGCTCCAAAGGGAGAATATGCATAGGGGCATCGCAAATGTTCTTTTCTTTCCTTGCTAAATCTGTGAGGATCAAAATGTTCAGGATTATCCCAGATGTCCGGATTCATGTGATGGAATCCAAAGGGTGTGCTCATGAAGGTTCCCGCCGGAAAATCATAGCCCCCAAACGCTACAGCTTCTGTGCATTTTCGAGATACAGTCACTAAAGGAGGGTAGATGCGAAGGGTTTCTTTAATAGCTAAACCTAATTGTTCCATTTCCCTTAAATCCCGGACTGTAAATTCTTTTCGGCTATCATAGAAATTCTGGACTTCATCGCGACACCTGCTTTGCCATGCTGAATGTTTGGCAAGGAAATAAGATAAACTGGTGAGGGTACTTGCCGTTGTATCATGAGCCGCCATCAAAATGAAAATCAGGTGATCAATGACTTGTTGCTCTTCCAACATCTCCCCCTTCTCATTTTTTGCTACACACAATCTGCTGAACAAATCTTCTCCTGGATTCTCCTTTTTCTCCAGCACCAAAGAACGAAAGAAATCAACCAGTTCTTTTCTTGCCCTCATCCCTTTACCATAAGTCGTAAAGGGGAGTTTTATGGGAAAGGAGGTACTTGCTTTTACAATTCTACTTACCGCTTGATTGATTCTGGGAAGTTGAGTGCCCGTATCTAGACCAAAAAATACTTTTAGGGCTATTTCAAGTGTCCAGGTTTTGAATTTTGGGAAAAGTAGGGTCTGGCCTGGGGAAAGCTGCTGTACAAAGCTGCTGACAATGGGTCGCATAAGCTTTAGATAGCCTTCCATGGGCTCTTTTTTAAAAGCCTCTGCTACGATACTTCTATGGAATTTATGCTTATCTCCATCCATAAGCATAAGCCCATTGGGAAATAAATCCTTCAGAACCATTTCCCAGGGTTCCCGGCTGTTGAATACTTTTGGATTGTCCACCAACAAGAAGCGAGTCGCGTCTTTGGGCATGAGGGTGACAATAGGTTTCCCCAGAAAGCTGGACCGAAAAATGTCGCCATATTTTTTGCGCTTTTTTTCCTGAAGTTTGCCTGGACTAGTGAAAAAACTAAGGGTATCAGGAATCCCCCAAAAGCTTTCATTCCCGGGGATATGTTTTAATCTGGATTTTGGCATAAGGAAATATAGTTTCTCAGCAAGAGCTTTGAAATATAATGGGATAATTTTTTACCGTAAAAAAAAGGGCCCCGACAGAATTAGCTGCCAGGGCCCTTTCGGGAAAAACTTTTTCCTAATTTTCTTTTTCGGCCAAGTCCATATCAAATTCATAGGTTTGGAGCCTGTTGTATCGGGGGTAGAATCCTGTGATACTCACTTTGTCTTTGCTTGTTTCCAGGGCCTTGGTAAATCCATCTGCATTATCGATCAGTTCTCCATTGAATTTAAGTACGATAAACTTTTCTCGAATGGAAGTCTGGCTCCTCAATAAACCTGCGTACAGCTTTTCAACCAGTATCCCTCGCTCAATATTCAGGCGAGACATTTCCTCCCCACTAAGATCTCGTATGCTCAATCCTAATTTGTTGAGGGTTTCATTTCTTTTAGGGGCGAGAATTACGGTTTCCCCATATGCATTGGTCAGCGTAACGCGGAAGCTTCGATTCTTTTTATTGCGATGCACTTTTACATCTATCTGGTCGCCGGGTCTATTCCTTCCGATCAGTTCCAGCAATTTGGCTTCATTTCGGGTTTTTACGCCATCGATGCTCACGATGACATCGCCTGCTTGTAGGCCTGCTTTATAGGCGCCACCTTGTTCGGTAAGATCGCCCACATAGACACCTTCCGTAATATCAATGCCCAACTTGCGGGAGAGTTCTCCATCGAGGGCCTGCATATTGGCTACACCTAGGAAGGCTCGCTGCACGGAACCATATTGCTTAAGGTCTGTTACTACTTTTTTCACAATGTTAGCTGGAACAGCAAAAGCATAACCTGCATAGGTGCCTGTAGGCGAAGCAATGGCTGTATTGATGCCGATAAGATTCCCTTCAAGATTTACTAACGCTCCCCCGCTATTCCCAGGGTTTACCGCTGCATCCGTTTGGATAAAGGATTCGATAGCCATGCGATCTTTAATGATCTCCAAATCACGACCAATGGCACTCACAATACCTGCTGTTGCAGTAGAGGCTAAAGAGAATGGATTACCCACGGCCAATACCCAATCACCTACCTGGCTTTCATCTGAATTCGCCAGACTAAGACTTGGAAGACTTTTCGCTTCAATTTTTATCAGACCAAGATCTGTAGAAGGATCTGTTCCGATAACAGTAGCTTTATAGCTACGATTATCCGAAAGACTGACTTCCAGTTCATCCGCATCCTGAATCACATGATTGTTGGTAACGATGTATCCGTCTGGGCTGATAATCACACCAGATCCAGAAGACAATTGCTGATTTCCTTTATACCTCTGTGGCTTTATCCCAAATAATTCATAATAGAAATTATCAAATCCATTGTCATTGCGCTGATAGCTTTGAAAGGATTTGATGTGAACCACTGCAGGCATGGCCTTTTGGGCGGCGAAGTTAAAGTTTTGGGGGGCTTGCCCGAGGCTTTTGTTTGCCGGAACAAATTGCGGCATTTCGTCTTGAGAAACTCCGCGTGCAAAAAGAGCATCATCGCTGGGAGTCTCCTGTCCAATTTCCTCGGTAGCTTCTTGTAAATTGCTTAAGTAAGTATGGTAGCTTCCTATGCAGACCAAGCTTACAATTAGTGCAGTTATCGCACTCAGGGCAACTTGTTTCATTTTCTTAAGGCTTGACGTTTGTTTTTCTAATTTACGGCAGTTTTTTCAGGGGTGTTTACATTTTGGGGCGAAATAAGAAAACATTAACATTTTTTTCAGGTATACTTCTTATGAAACCATCCTTCTCCTAATTACTCTTATAGGTAAGTATTCAATTTAATGTTCAACCCATGCGACTATCCTTCAACATATTATCAATCAGCCTATTGGCTTTATTCCTGTTTGCCTTTCAGACAGCCATTAATCCCATTAGCTATAAGATTAATTCCTCTTCTGCTAAGGTTAGTTTTATCATAAAGAATGCCGGACTTAATGTAGATGGTGAATTTTCAGGCCTTTCTGGTACCATAAACTTTGATAAAGAGAATCCTTCTGTCAGTAAAATTGAAGCAAGTATCCCGGTAAAGAGTATCGATACGGGAATAAATAAAAGAGATGAACATCTGAGAGGGGAGGATTATTTCGAGGTGGAAAGCTACCCCAATATCAAATTTGTTTCGACCAGTGTTTCTGCTACAAAAGACGGATACAATGTCAAGGGCAACTTTACCATAAAGAAGACAACAAAATCGGTCACAATACCTTTTACTTTCAGCAACAATGTCTTTGTTGGGAAGTTTAACATAGATCGAAGAGATTATGGAGTAGGTGGGAATAGTTGGATCATGGGGGATAAAGTAAAAATCTTTTTCGAAATACCTGTCGAGGCTTTATAGAATATTATCAATCCTATATATAGCCTGGTCGGGAATCTCCCGATCAGGCTTCTTTTTTTTGCCTATGTTTGTGGCCTTAAAGCGGATAGTTGAAAAACCTTAAAGCGCTCATATTTCTTTTTAGTGCCAATACCATCAGTGGATTTGCGCAAGGAGTGACGATGCTAGCCATTCCCTGGCATATAATTGGACTGGCTGACGGAAAATTCAAAAATGCCCTAATGGTTACAATTGTAACTATCATTGTGCTCTTTTGGGGACTTTATGCCGGGACCCTGATAGACAAATACAATCGCAAACACATTTTTCTCTGTACTACGGGTATAGGAGGTCTGATCCTACTTAGTATTTCAACATTTGGTTTTTTGAGTGGTGGAGTGATTTTTCCCTTCATTGCCCTTGTATATCTCATGACGGTAATGCTTTACAGTGTCCATTATCCCAATTTGTATGCTTTTGTTCAGGAGTTATTCGAGCCGGAGTATTATTCCCGTGTAAATTCTGCTATAGAAATACAAGGCCAAACCACCAATTTTATTGGGATGATGCTAGGTGCATTGCTTCTGGATGGTACCCGGCAAATAAGCTGGTGGCCAGAATCCTGGAAGTTTGATGCTTGGAGCCTTCATGAAATCTTCTTGCTGGACGGGATCACTTATGTATTGGGCTTTATATTCATCGCCCTCATTCCCTATACACGAAGCGCTAATTGGAAACCGGATAAGGGGAAAATGATCCAACGTCTGAAGTTTGGATTCAATTACCTCCGTAATAATCCTTCCATTTTTATATTCGGTATAGCATCCCATGTGCTCTTTTTCTCACTCATTGTAGTGGTACAGGCTTTGGGACCGATTTATGTGAAAGAATACCTCAATGAGTCTGCATCAGTCTTGTCATTCTTTAAAGGCTTCTATGCTCTGGGGGCTTTGAGTGCGGGCTTATTGGGCTTATCTACTTTCATTCGAAAAAGTAACCTCATACGGCAAATAATTTTCCTCCTGGGATTTGGGGGTTTCCTTTATTTCTTATTAGCTGTTACGCAATCTATCTGGATCACCCTCTTAGGAGGCTTTTTATTAGGCATTTGTAATGCCGGAACTCGCATCCATCGTATCACCTATCTGGTTCGGATAGTCCCCAATGAAGTCATCGGTCGCGCCAACTCCATTTTCGCTGTGGTAAACGTCCTCATGCGCGCCAGCTTTATCGCTTTATTAGCCGTTCCCTTTTTCGCAGATGAAGGCAATGGTCCTAATATCATATATGCTGCCCTTATATTAAGTATAATTTTGTTCCTGGCTGCAGGAATCCTCTGGGCCAAGTTTGACAATTTTGATCGAGAGGCGAGTAGGGGGTAAGAGAAGTGTTCTCCTGTTCTGGGGGTTGGATAGGACAGTGTTGTGGTGTTATAGTTGAAAGCACTATTGCACTAAAACGCTACAACACCTCCTAATTGCAACAGGAACACGGCCGCACCTTATTCCCTCTTTCTTGCCAGAGCAAATCCCAGTAAACTTAAGAGTAGCATCACTCCTATGGAAATGAAAAAGGTCCATTGTTGACTTTTGACATCAGCGAGGCCAAAGCCAAGGATAATAGGAGCAGCTGCAGTGGAGAAGACCCCAAAGGTAGAGGCAAGGCTTCGGATGCTTCCTAGATATCGAGTTCCATAGATTTCTGCCCAGGTAGCCGTTCCGCTTAGCGAATTAAGGCTGGCACTTACTCCCATGAGGATGAAGAAGGTGACCCAGGAGGTCGGATTGGGGAAAAATACCATAAGTGCGACGCCAGGAATCAGGGGCACCAATTGCAAGCCAAATACCCAGATACCTGAAAACTTGTCGATGAGCCAACCCGATATGAAATTCATCAGGAGGCGGGCAATCCCGAAGGCAGAGATACTTAGGGCCACAAGCTTCATGGACCAACCATAATTACTCCCCACGATACTACTATTGATCATGACCCCAGTAGAAAAGAAGGGCATAAAGAGGCTGATGAGCACCAGAAAGTAAAATCTGGGTTCTCTAAGAGCTTCCGCTCGCGTCTTACTTTTGGAAGATGCGACTGGATTAGCCTGAGCAGGAGTTTCGTCATTTTCTTCCTCTTCTTCAGGAGCCACTTGAAACGGGCTATCCAATTTGATCAGGCTGATTACCAGCGGAAGGAAAATCAGGAGCACGCTAGCGCTGATTACCCACCAACTATTTCTCCATCCTATTCCAGCAATCAATAAGACCACTAAGGGCGGCAGAACACTTTCCCCTATAGAAACTCCAAAGTTGACCAGAGAAAGGGCTTTGCCTCTTGCTTTATGA
This sequence comes from Bacteroidota bacterium, assembly GCA_039819665.1. Taxonomy (GTDB): domain Bacteria; phylum Bacteroidota; class Bacteroidia; order J057; family J057; genus JAWPMV01. The sequence continues at coordinate 76,982 of JBCBRM010000044.1, read as the reverse complement.
AAATACCTGCCAATAGCTGTATTTGCAGTTAGGCACATCAAACCTTGTCCACATAAACGCAAGCCAAATATCAAAAAGAAAAGCAAATAGATGTTAGTGAAAGTAGCCACCCCCATGCAGACCAAAGCAAAACAGATGGCCAGGCCGATGCTGAAATAGCGAAGCTTAATTTCGTCTACCCATTTTCCAACAAAAGGAAGTACCGCAGCACTTAATAAAGTCCCCCCACTATAGAGCCAGTCGAACTCAATATGGCTGATGGAAAGCTCTCGCGTGAAATAGAGCACAAAAAGAGAAATGAAGAACGTCTGACCAGGGCTGGAAAAGAAAAAATGCAATGCCCCATAGGCAATGTAATTAGGATTACGGCGAAGCAATTGGAGGTAGTTCATCAGGGCTAATTTTGCAAGCCCCAAAGGACGGAATTTTTCCCTGTTTTATCCTAATCTGTGGATGAAGTCCTGAGCATTTTTATGTGAAATCTTTTGGATTTGTTCCAATGAGAATCCCTTCTTCTGCATTTCTTCAAGAATCATAGGGAACTTAGAGGCATTTTCATGTTCGGGGAAAAAGAACGGCCTCCGTTCCTGATCGGGAATCATTCTTTCGTCAAAATAATCTGCACCAAAAGCGATATGGTTTTCCGCTCCCATCTGCTCAATCCCATATCGAATATGTTCATATAGCATTTCTGGTCCCTTTGGCCCAATAAAATCTCGTACGAAATTGACTCCGATCAGACCTTTTCTATTCACAATTTCTTTGGCAAACTCATCAGGCAGGTTTCGCGGGTGCTCATTTATAGGTCGAAAATTGGAATGGCTGGCTATGACTGGAATATCGTATTGCTGCTGTTCTATTTCAGTAAGGATTCCTTCTGCCAGCGCATCACTGGTATGAGAAAGATCTACCGCTATATTCTTCCCATCCATCAAAGCTAAAAGCGTTTTGCCATCAGAGGTGATAGGAAGGTTGTCGCTGTAATTTCCTCCTCCGAAACGATTTGCGAGATGATGGGTGAAACTTATGTAAAGGAGTCGGCCTGTTGCTTCAACGAATTCGTTCAATCTTTCCTCCAATAAGTTGATTGACTCATCTTCTTCTAATAATCCCGATGCGTTTTCGATAGAAGCCAAAATTGCTGGTTGCTCCTTACTCTGAGCTTTCTTTAGTTCCTCCTCATTTCTTCCTGCGGCAAACTCCGGTCCTTCAATCAATTGACGGAAATGAGTAAGTTGAGCTTTTGCAAAAGGATAACTCCCAGCTTGTGTTAAAGAAAAAATCGCACAGGCCTGCATCTGCACTTTGCCTTTCTTCAAGAAAGGATAACTCGCACCTATCACATCCTCTGAATGAATGCTCGCATCTTCAGCCATATGCAGGTAGCTCAATAAATCGCAGTGGAGATCAAAAACAGGAAAGTTCGGACGCATAGATTGCCATATTAATTTCCCAAAATAGGGAAATTATAGAAGATAAAGCGTAAATAAGCAGGAATGCCTATTTCGTCTGCATCATTTCAACACCTGACCACGCTTCCGGTGCACCATTTTGCCGATATTCTTGTGATCTTTTGAGGTAAAATTGAGCAGCTTTATCAAGAGGATTTTGTAAAATAATTTCTTCGAAAAGATTTTGAGAGACTTGAAAATTCTGGAGATAATAATTCTTTAAAGCAGAATTAAATTTATCTCGATTTTCCCATTTGGGTTTGTCTAAAGGATTGCCTTTTAGATCAAAAATTTCATAAACTCCTATCGCTTGTTCTTTTCCTTTTACCTGAACTTTCCCTAGAAATCTATGGGCGAAAGTTTCAGTTTCTTTCAAACCCTTAAAAGTATCCTCGCTTAATAAAAGCCTCGAACCATAAAATTTGGTTAATCCTTCCATGCGTGAAGCCAGATTAACAGTATCTGAAATAGTCGCCGGTTCGGTACGTTTTGAATCCCCAATAATACCCATAACCAGTGGGCCCGTATGTATGCCCATGCCGACTTCCAGAGGAGTTCGATTCATCTGGATACGTTCTGCATTGTATTCCCGTATGATGCGTTGCATTTCGATGGCTGCTTTGACAGCATCTTCAGCCTTATCTTGAAAGATGGCCATGATGCCGTCCCCCATGTATTGATTGACAAAGCCTTTATTTTTCTGAATAACCGGTCCCATTCTTCCTGCATAGGAATTGACAAAGCGGAAGTTCTCTTCCGGAGTCATTTGTTCTGCCAGGGTCGTATACCGCCGAATGTCGGAGAAAAATACACTTACGTCCTTAGAAACATGATCCCCCAGATGGACTTCGGTGATATTATCTTTTCCAAGTGCTCTCAGGAATTGATAGGGGACAAATCTACCTGTCGCGGAGTTTATACTGTAAAGATTTAAATGCGTTTTCACTCGCGCTAATAATTCGTCTTTGGAGAAAGGTTTGGCCAAATAGTCATTGGCTCCTGTTGATAAACCTTCTACCAGATCCTGTACCTGATTTTTCGCGGTGACCATAATCACGGGCAATTCGCTGGCAGAATATTGCTTACGGATGTGTTTGCATACCTCATAGCCTGTCATTCTCGGCATCATGACGTCGAGTAAAACCAGGTCGAATTTTCCTTCCTGTTCGAGGATTTTGAGGGCTTGTTCTCCATTCAAAGCGGAATGGGTTTCAAAAGCCTGATCCAAAAAGTGATTTTGGAATACCTGTTGATTTACTGGTTCATCGTCTACAATCAGGATTTTGAAGTGTCCTTTTCCATTGATTACCTGTGCCAGAGCTCCGGTTTCGATAACCTTTTTTGGCGCTCTTTTTCCTGCTGTTTCGGGAACCGGATCGACTTCGACAAGGTGGGAAACCAGAGGTGCTTCGATCATGGGTTCGACTACTTTCTCCCAACTTAAAGGTATGCTAAAGCTAAATACGGAACCTTCCTCAGGTTCTGACTCTACTATTAATTCTCCTTCATGAAGTTCGACCAGTTTTTTGCTAATGCTGAGGCCTAAACCCGAGCCGTTGTAGGTTCTGGAGATACTGGCATCTGCCTGAGAGAATTCCAGAAATATGGATGAATGTTTATCTTTTTCTATCCCAATGCCCGAGTCAGCAACGGATATCCAAAGTTTGTCTTCGATGGCTTCAGCAGATACTTCGATAAATCCTTTGTGCGTAAACTTGATGGCATTTCCCACAAGATTATGCAAGATTTGCTGCAGTCGATTTTCATCACCATGAATTGCAGGTATGTCTTTGGGAATGCTATGGCTGAGGTTGAGGCGCTTCTTTTTGGCCAAAGGTTGATTGAGTTTAACAATCATTTCGACCAAAGCATAAGGATCAATGGCTTTTGCATTTAACCTAACCTCCTGATTCCTAATTCGGGAAAAATCGAGTATGTCATCAACCAAACTGGAAAGCCTTCTGGCAGAAGAAATGATCATCGAAAGATTCTCTTCCTGGAATTCATTGGTTGCTCTGTCTTCTAAAGATTCTGCGAGACCGATGATGCCATTGAGAGGAGTTCTGAGTTCGTGGGAAGTATTGGCTAAAAATTGATCTTTCAATTGGTCCACTTGCTCCATCTTCTCCCTTCGTTCCTTTTCTATTTGAGCTCTTCTTCTTTGCTGCCTTACCCTAAACCATAAAAATATACCTAGTATCCCCAAAAGAGAAACGATTACTCCAGCGATGGCGAGGTTCCTTTGATTGGCAGTTTTTTCCTCTTCTGCTATCTTTTTATTGAGGAGCATCATGTTTTCCATAGCTTGTTTTTCGAGCTCCGCACTTTCCCGTTCGAGCTTCATGATCTCCATTTCCTGCTGAATCCGCTTGTTTTCCTCTTCCATTAAATTGGCGCGCAACTCAGTCTCTATATTTTTGCTCTCAGTCAGAGCAGCTTCTGTATTACTTTTTTCTACTTCCAGTTCCTCCTGTAGTTGGTTCAACTCTTTGGTGAGATTTAAACTGGATAGACTATCCCGGATAAGTTTGTAGGAGTTTTGATAGGCTGTTGCAGTCTCGAGATCCTGCTTGAGCATATAAATGGTTTGCATGAGCTTATTACCCATCAATATTTCTTCCGTGTTCCTGCTGCTTTTTGCTAGATTGAGCCCTTCCTCTGTTGCTGAGATTGCACGATTGTAGCGTCCACGATCTCTTTCCAGAATCCCGAGATAATAATTACTCTTGATCAGACCTTCTGTATACTTGAGGGAGTTGGAGAGTTTTAAGGCTTCTTTAGCCAATTTTTGGGCTTCTCCTCGGTCTGCAACACGGAGCTTATTGATGATGTCGAGCATTAGGTCGACCTTTCGCGTTCCATTGGCATCCTCAAGTGCCATATAGTATACGTCTAGTTTCTCCTTTTGGGCCTGAAGCCGTGTCGTAGAAACAAGAATCAATACCAATAGAAAGGGAAATAGATAGAATCTCATTAGCGCGGGGGTGGTAATCTTAGGGCTTTTCCAAACCTATAAGTTATTAAAAAATACTTCACTTTTCGGAATTCTTACCCTAATGGCTTGATTCCTTGAGAATTAGTCCCATTTTCTCGTATGTTTGGCCTTTGATTTTTGTTGAAATACCTAAACATTACTACCTGTCCTATGCGCCATTTTCTGCCTTTGATTTGTTTTTGCCTGGTAAATTGTACGCAAGCAAATCCCTATGATCCGGATAAAGAAGTATGGATAGATCTTTTTAATGGGAAAGATCTGAGTGGTTGGGATATCAAGATCCGGGGCCATGAGCTAAATGAGAATTTCAATCAAACCTTTTTAGTGGATAGTGGGAAACTCATTGTGAATTATGATGAATATGAGGCTTTTGATGAAACCTTTGGGCATATCTTTTATGAAACTTCTTATTCTTATTTTAGAGTTCGGGCAGAGTATCGATTCGTAGGAGAGCAGGCTCCTGAAGGACCAGGCTGGGCGACTCGAAACAATGGGCTTATGTTGCATGCTCAGTCGGCGGTTAGCATGGGATTGGATCAGGATTTTCCGATCTCTATAGAAGTTCAATTATTGGGGGGATTGGGGAAAGGTCCGAGAACAACGGCCAATTTATGCACGCCGGGTACACATGTATTTATGAACGATAGCCTATTTACACCGCATTGCACTTCTTCGACTTCCAAAACCTATGATGGAGATCAATGGGTGACGGTTGAAGTAGAGGTTCTGGGGGATTCTTTGTTTACCCATTATGTAGAGGGCGAAAAGGTATTGAGCTATACGCATCCACAAATAGGTGGAGGAGTAGTAGGAGGTTTTGATGAAAACATCAAAGAAGATGGCAAGCTGTTGAAGGAAGGCTTTATAGCTTTGCAGGGGGAAAGCCACCCGACGGAATTCAGGAAAATTGAGTTGTTGGATTTGGAAGGCTGTATGGACCCTAAAGCCAAAAATTACAAAAGCTATTTTATTAAGGGGAATAAGGCGAAATGTGTATATTGATTCTCTAACCCTTAATACTACTACATATGCCACTTTCCCGTCGAAATGCGATTCAGAATATCTTTGCCGGTCTTGCAGGATCAGGCCTTTCCTTATTTAGCCTTGAAAGAGAGGATGTAAGAGAAATCCCTAGAGGATTGCGCGTCCTTTTTCAGGGAGACTCGATTACAGATGCCGGAAGAAATCGAGGCGATTATTATGCCAATAGAGGAGGAGGAATGGGGCAAGGATATGTGCGACATATCGTGACTCATATGCTCGGAAATCATCCCGGAGATGAACTTCAAATATATAACCGAGGCATCAGTGGCCACAAGGTATTTCAATTGAGTTCTCGTTGGGAAGAGGATTGCATGATGCTCAAGCCTGATGTATTGAGTGTCCTGATTGGGGTAAATGATTTCTGGCATACGTTATCTGGCCGATACAAAGGTACAGCGAAAATCTATGAAGATGACTTCATGGCTTTGATGGAGCGGACGAAAAAGGGCATGCCTGATGTTAAACTGATCATAGGAGAGCCTTTTGTTTTGCATGAAGGAACAGCCATAGAAACCCCCAAATGGGAAGGGCAATTCGAAGCATACCAGGCCGCATCCAAAAGAGTTGCGGATCAATTTGATGCTGTATTTATACCCTATCAAAAAGTATTTGATGAGGCTATAAAGGAGGCCCCCACTTCTTACTGGTGTCCGGATGGCGTGCATCCTTCTATGGCAGGGAACTATTTAATGTCTCAGGCCTGGTTGAAAGCTTTTGGGAAAGTGATGGGCTGATTTAAGTATTTATTTGACCTACTCCATAAGTTGCTGAAAGGTCTCAAAGTTTCGTTTGGCCATTTTGTCTCCAACGGTATCCTTAGGGCTAGCGACAGCATATATTCTTCCAGCAGAAGTAACCATTGGAAATCTTGCACCTAAAGAAGCTGCTGTTTTAAGGGGGATACTGGTAGCAGGAGAATACTCCTTGTGTATACTAGAAAGTAAATCAATCGTATTGCCAAAATATGAGGAAGGTCCCTCTACATCAGAAATGATAACTTTCTGACCAGTCTGCAAAGCTGTACTATTTAGGAAAATTGGACTTAAATATTTGTTCCTTTCTGTTGTTTTTCTTGCCAATACTCGTCAAGTCCCTGGTCCAAAATGTTTTGCCCAAATTCACCAGCAAATAAGTACGAGGACACTTTTATTATAAATCTATCAGGCATGGAAACTTTTTTCATAAAAGCACTAAAGTCCAAAGGTGCTTTGGAAATCAGGTGTGTCAGATTGTTTTTTCTAGAGAAAAATGATGGCTTGAGGCTTATAGTACCCTTGACAAATAGATGCTTCTCTATTGCTTTCTCCATGGATTCTATGCATTTTAAGGGAAAGGATTTGGCCCAAATGAAACTTACTACAACTACTACGATTAGCCTGCTGGCTATTCTCTTTTTTTATACCTCCTGTACTCCAACTGCTTCGACAGAGACTGTCTCAGCACCAGCAGAGTATATCCTTAAAGTAGCTGATCTTCCAGATTATGAATCGGATATTAATCATGCTGCATTATTGGAAATGGATGCACAATGGGAAGAAGACTGGGGGCTGCGAAATGAAGGTGTGAAAATATACCGAACCACCTGCTATGCTTGCCACGGAAATAATGAACAACCGGGTTCTTTGCCCAATTCCAACAAATTCTGGAAGGATAAATTCAAAAATGGGAATGACCCTTATTCCATGTACCAAACCATCTCCAGAGGTTTTGGGCAGATGCCTCCGCAGATGCAATTGGTTCCTCAGCAGAAATATGCTGTAATCGCCTTTATCCGAAATGAGTTCATCAAAGAACATAATCCGGATCAGTATTTTGAGGTTACAGAGGCCTACTTGGATTCATTGCCCAAAGGTAACAGTAAAGGGCCAGAGCCAAGGGATTATACCCCATGGACAGAATTGGATTATGGCAACTGGCTTATGCGTTGCTATGAAATGTCTGATGACAATGATCCACCAAAGTACATTTCAGGTGGTCGATCTCCTTTGCCCAACGAGGATTATAGTAAGGTTAATTTTGCCTATAAAGGGATCGGGATACGGCTTGATCCGGGAACAGGAGGAGTCGCAAAAGGCAATACCTTTGCCATGTTTGACCATGATCTTTTGCGCTTTGTAGGTGCCTGGACAGGAGAAGGTTTTATCGATTGGGAGGATATCCTGCTAGACGATCAACATAATGTGTATCCCCGTACAGTCGGTAAGCGGCAATTCGCCAATCCCATTACGCCGGGTTGGGCTAATCCTCAAACAGGCTCATTCGAAGATCCTCGCTTTCATGGTTCTGATGACAGGCAATACGGTCCTTTGCCACGAGAGTGGGCACATTATAAAGGACTTTATCGATATAAAGATCGAGTAGTAATAAAATACACCCTAGGGAAAGCCCAGGTCTTGGAAACCTATGATCTGGTTGAAGCAGGAGAGAATCCCATCATTGCCCGTACCATCAATATTTCAGGCGCGAAACAAAGCCATAAACTCAGAATTGCCCCAGGAAATATTTCTGTCAGTAGCAAAGGAAGTGGACAAAAAATCAGCAAGTCAGACGGATTTCATGTATTGGAAACTTCTGGCGCAGATGCTGATAAGTTTATCATTTATATGTCTTTGCAGGATCAGGACAAAGTACAGGCTTTGGCTGAAGGTTCAGATATGGATACTGATCTTAGTCGGTTTACCAAAGGTAGTCCCGCCCAGTTTACCCAAACCCTTGAAAGTATCATTATCCCTGGAAATGAGGATGATCCCTATGCTGTAGATGTTTTCACTTTACCTCAAAATCCCTGGCAAAGCCGACTGCGTTTGACGGGTATCGATTTTTATGAAGGAGGGAAAGATGCAGTAGTTTCGACCATTGATGGGGAGGTTTGGAAATTGGAAGGTATAACGCAGAAAGAAGGCAAGATCACCTGGACCCGAATTGCAACAGGGATGTTCCAGCCTCTGGGGATAAAAATAAGAAACGGAGAAATTTACGTCAGCTGTAGAGATCAGATTGCTATTCTGAGAGATTTGAATGGAGACGGGGAAACTGATTTCTACGAAAGTTTTAATTCTGATCATCAGGTAACCGAGCATTTCCATGAGTTTGCTATGGGGTTACAGATGGATAAAGACGGTAATTTCTATTATGCGAAAAGCGGTAGACACGCCCGCACATCTTTAGTTCCACAACATGGTACCCTGATAAAAGTAAGCGCAGATGGAACTAGCTCAGAAATCCTGGCAAATGGATTTCGAGCCGCTAATGGAGTTTGTATGAATCCGGATGGGTCTTTTTATGTAACCGACCAACAAGGCTATTGGAATCCTATGAACCGCATTAACCGGGTTACAAAAGGAGGATTCTATGGCAATATGTGGGGCTATGGAGCGCCTAAAGATTCTTCAGATGCTGCCATGATTCAGCCCATGTGTTGGATTGATATGGAATATGATCGCTCACCTTCAGAATTATTATGGGCAGAAACAGATCAATGGGGCCCTTTGAACGGAAGTTTGCTAAACCTTTCCTATGGTTATGGAAAAATCTTTGTCGTAATGACACAAATGGTCGGGAAGCAGGAACAGGGGGGTATGGTTGAATTGCCCGTTCCCCAATTTCCTACAGGTATCATGAGAGGAAGATTTAATCCTGAAGATGGTCAGTTATATAGTTGTGGAATGGCCGCCTGGGCTACCAGTCGAATGATTCAGGTCGGAGGGCTTTATCGCGTTAGATATACGGGCAAAGATCTGTATTTGCCGGTGAAAATGAAGGCCCTGGACTCGGGTATGGAATTGGAGTTTAGCGCAAAGCTTGATGCTAAAAATGCTGTTGATCCCGCAAACTACGAGATCAATACCTGGGATATCAAACGAACCAGAGCCTATGGATCGCGGAGATACAATGAAAAAAGCCTGAAGATTAGTGAGGTACAACTTTCTCCTGATGGAAAAAAAGTGATGATTTATTTACCCGAAATTAAGCCCAGCTGGATCATGGAGATAAAGTATAAACTAAAAGCAACTGATGGAACAGACTTCGAAGGAGCCATTCAAAATTCGGTGTATGATCTTGAACAAACTGAACTTGCGAGTCGCTAGAGATATTGCCAATTAATGCAGATATAACTTTCCTGAAAATATGTCAAAAAATACACTCAACAGAAGAAGCTTTCTGAACAAGACTACAGTTGCAGCTACGGCTGCTTTTGTCCTGCCTTCCTTTATGATCGGTAAATCAAAACCCGAATTAGGGGCCGAGATTCTGGGGCATGGAGATTTTAACTATCGGGTGCATAAAAACTGGGGGGATTTAGCTCCTGCAAAAACACCAGTAAAAAACTGTCATGAAATGGTGATGGACTCTAAGGGGCGTCTGATCATGGTAGGGGATGAAGTCAAAAATAACATCCTGATCTACGACAAGTCAGGCAAACTCCTGGATTCCTGGGGAATCAGGTACAGCGGTGGGCATGGCTTGAGCTTGTGGAATGCTAATGGAGAAGAGTTCCTCTACATCTGTGATACAAATGGAACGGTAGTCAAAACTACCCTGGATGGCCGTGAACTTATGATCCTGGGACATCCCTCAGAATTCGGTGCTTACAAAAAAGAAGATAAATATTCTCCTACAGAAACAGCGGTTGGACCAAATGGTGATTTGTATATCGCAGATGGTTATGGTTCTTGTTATGTCCTTCAGTTTAATAAATACGGCGAATTTATCCGTAAAATTGGTGGGGGAAGAGGATCAGGAGAAGATCAATTCCAAACGGCTCACGGTGTTTGCATAGATGATCGGGACAAGGATAATCCGACCTTGTTGGTAACTTCAAGAGCGGATAACTGCTTCAAAAGGTTTACTCTGGATGGGAAATACCTGGAAACCATTTGTTTGCCCGGAGCTTTCGTTTGTCGTCCCGTTATAGATGACTATAATCTGTATGCAGGGGTTTGCTGGTCTTCCTCCAAGCCCTGGGATCCCAAAGATCCCCAATCTCATCCTTACAACAGCAGTCCTAATTCAGGCTTCGTAACCATACTCGACGCAAACAATAAAGTGGTTTCAAATCCGGGGGGGACAAAGCCTAGCTATGTAAAAGGAGAGCTCCAGCGCATGGTTCAAGATCAAAAGATTTTCAACCACTGTCATGACGTATGCATTGATGAGGATAAAAATATCTATGTCTGCCAGTGGAATGCCAATCAGAGTTATCCCATTAAATTGGAGCGGGTCTAGGTATTAGATGAAAATATTGAGAAAAGGCAAAGGGACGAGGGAAATTGGATAAGAAGCCTTGTCCTTTTGTTTTTGGTCTGGTATTAATAGTAAAATGAAGTCAATGCGCTATTACTTACTGCTACTCATGCTGTATTCAACGGCATGTGGTCCGACTTTGCCCGATAAGGTCGCAGAAGCCTATGATCAGCTTCCTGAGAAGATCGATTACAATTTTCATGTACGTCCAATTCTTTCCGAGCATTGCTTTTCCTGTCATGGGCCGGATGAAAAGAAGCGAGAGGCTGGGTTACGACTGGACATAGCTGAAGAAGCTTTTGAAAGGGTCGAAGCATCAGGACTCTATGCAATTCAACCTAAGTCTTTGAGCGAAAGTGAGCTTGTTTATCGAATTCTGGAAGAGGATACAGAACAGCTCATGCCGCCTCCCGAGGCAAAAATCCCCCTAACAGAAACCCAAAAAGCCGTCCTCATAAAATGGATAGAAGAAGGCGCCGAATACAAAAAGCACTGGGCCTTTGTTAAACCTGAGGATAAGGAACATTCATTCGGGGAAAAACATCCCATTGATTTTTTTGTGGAGAGAAAATGGGAGGAAAAAAGCCTTTCCCCCAATCCTAAAGCTTCAAGAGAAAACCTGATCAGAAGAGCTTCTTTTGATTTGAGGGGACTTCCTCCTTCCCTGGAAGAAATGGATCAGTTTTTAGCGGACACCTCTTCTGCTGCTTACCCAAAGCTTGTTCAAAAATACCTGGACAGTCCGGATTATGGCGAACGAATGGCTGCTTACTGGATGGATTTGGCTCGTTATGCAGATAGTGATGGCTACCTGGATGACAAACATCGGGATTTTTCCCCCTGGCGGGATTGGGTGATTCAGGCTTTCAATCGAAACATGCCCTATGACAGCTTTGTTAGCCTTCAATTGGCGGGGGATTTGATGCCTGATGCTGATCTTGATCAAATTCTTCCCACTGCTTTCAACCGCCTGCATAAAAAGAACTCAGAAGCAGGTATCGAATTGGAAGAGTTTCGGGTGGAATACGTAGCCGATAAAACCAATACTTTCGGTAAAGCTTTTCTGGGATTGACCCTTGAGTGCGCCCGTTGCCATACCCATAAATACGACCCCATTAGCCAAGCGGATTACTACAGCATCTTTGCCTTTTTCAATCAAACCGATGAAATCGGCCATGCGGTTTATGGCCCTGACATTACGCCGGGTCCCGCATTGTTGCTCGCGGATAAAGATGCTGAAAGTCAGATCAGCTATTTGAAGAAGAAAATAAGAGAAGGAGAAAAAAGCCTGGAAAAGGCCCTTTCGTCTTCCGCAATAGAAAAACAAGCGATAAGTACAGCTGACCTGAATCGCTCCCTCACCTCCAAATTGCAAGCTTACTATCCATTTGATAAGGTGAATACAAAGGGCAAGCAAAGCCTTTCCCCTGAAAAATATGGAAAACAAAAGCCTGCCCGATTGAATGAAGCTCAAATGAAAACGGGCATAAAGGGACAGGCGCTTTTCAATACAGATTATAGTTCAGCTTTTTTAGGGGAAAAGGTAGGATGGTTTGAACGAACAGATCCCTTTAGCATCGATTTTTGGGTCTATCCAAATGAGGTTTACGAAGAAGCCTCTATCTTCTTGCATTGTGAGGATTGGCGATTGGGTTATAAGGGATATTCTTTGCATCTGGAAAACAATCAGCTGAAATTTCTCATGGCACATGCTTTTCCTTCCAATTCCCTTCAGCTTACATCAAAAATCCCTATTCCTGCTCAAAGATGGAGTCATATCAGTCTGACTTATGATGGAAGTAGCCGAGCGAAAGGGGTAAATGTCTATGTGGATGGAAAAGAGCTCGAAATGCTGGTGGAAGTAGACAATTTATACAAAGGCATTCTCTACGAAGCCAATATCCACACCTATGGCTTTGGGGGCTTTCAGTTGGGCAAACGGGATGGTGTATTGCCCATGGATGGAGGAGGTATCGATGAGTTGAGAATTTATGAGGGAGAACTGACACCTTTGGAAATTGCCTACTTGCACGATCCTGATTTAATAAATAATGCGAATGAGACTGAGCGCAAAGAATGGAAACTTCGCCAGCTCTCTGAAATCAAAATTCAGCAAGCTCGACTCCAAAAGGATCGGGTGGAATTGAACAAAATTCAGAATTCTATTTCGGAAATCATGGTAATGAAAGATTTACCGGAGTACCGCAAAACTTTCGTCTTGAACCGGGGCGTTTATGATGATCATGCCGAGGAAGTCTTTCCCCAAACTCCAACTTCTGTGCTGCCTTATATAGAAGAATTTCCACAAAATAGATTGGGTCTTACGCAATGGCTCTTTCATCCGGATAATCCCTTGACAGCTAGAGTTATTGTGAATCGGGTGTGGGAAATGCATTTTGGAAAAGGTCTGGTCAAGACGCAGGAAGACTTTGGAAATCAGGGAGCCTTGCCTTCTCATCCGGAGCTGTTGGATTATCTGGCCCTTTGGTTCCAGGAAAATGGATGGGACCTGAAAGCTTTGCATGCCTTTATCCTTTCTTCCGAGACCTACCAGCTATCCTCAGAAATAGAGAAGGAGGCATTGGAACAGGATCCGGAAAATACTTACCTGGCAAGAGGAGCCCGCTTAAGATTGAGCGCTGAAATGATTCGGGATAATGCATTGGCAGTAAGTGGGCTGTTGGTGAAAAAACTGGGGGGTCCCAGCGTATATCCCTATCAACCCGAAGGTCTATGGGATGAAATCAGCAATAAACATTGGCGCTATCCTTATTTACAAAAGCCGGGAGAAGGTCTGTATAGAAGAAGTCTATACACCATTTGGAAGCGAACGGCTCCACCTCCTTCTATGTTGATATTTGATGCTAATGATCGAAGCAATTGTACGGTTCAGCGGAAGCAGACCAGTACGCCCTTACAAGCTTTGGCTTTACTCAATGATCCCCAGTACCTCGAAGCCGCAAGGGTAATTGCCGAGAAGTTGATGCAGGAAGAAGAGCTTTTGAACGAAAGGATTCAGGCAGGCTTTAGGCTTTTGACAGGAAGGCAAGCCTCAGATAATGAAATGCTTTTGCTAAAAGAACTCTATCAAAAAGAAAGGAAGTATTTTGAGCAAAATATGGAAGCTGCAGCGGCCTATTTATCGGTGGGGGAATACAAATCAGAAAGCGAGATGGACAAAATTAGCTGTGCAGCTCTCGCAGTTGTTATACACGGAATCATGAATACAGAAGAAGCTTATACACGCTCTTAACAGCAGCAACATGAACTACCAGGATAAAATCAACGAACTCAACTTCCGGCAGAGCCGCAGGGATTTTTTCAAAAAGTCTAGCCTGGGTTTTGGCGCTTTAGCTTTAGGGCAATTACTCAATCCTCTTTCGGCTTTGGGTGCTTCTTCTGATAGGGGAGGGGTTTTGGGAAAGCCGCATTTTGCTGCTAAAGCCAAACGAGTAATCTACCTTTTCCAGAGTGGAGGTCCTTCACAAATCGAATTGTTTGATTACAAACCTTTACTCAAAAAATGGCAGGGAGAAGAGATACCGGATTCAGTACGTGGTACTCAGAGAAACTCGGGCATGGTGACCGATCAGTCAACTTTCCCACTAGTTTCTTCTATTTATGATTTTAAGCAGTATGGCCAAACCGGAACCTGGATGAGTGAGCTTCTACCCTATACTTCTCAAATGGCCGATGAATTATGTGTCATTCGTTCCATGTATACCGAGGCCATCAATCACGAACCCGCTGTCATCTTCATGCAAACAGGTTCCCAAATCAATGGTCGCCCTTCTATTGGAAGTTGGTTGAGCTACGGTTTGGGTTCCAGCAATGAGAATTTACCTGCCTTTGTGGTATTGATTTCCAAAGGAGGAGGAGCGCAACCCCTGAGTTCACATGCCTGGGGGAGTGGCTTTCTACCTTCTTACCACCAGGGAGTTCAATTCCGTTCCTCCAAAGATCCTGTCCTTTATCTCAACAATCCTCCGGGTATGAGCAGAGGAAATCGGAAAGAAGTTTTATCCTACATCGAAAAGCTCAATCAGCAACAGTTCGAAAAATGGGGTGATCCCGAAATAGAATCCAAAATTCAACAATATGAAATGGCTTTTCGGATGCAGTTGTCAGTACCTGAAGTTGTAGATATTTCCAAAGAACCTCAACACATCCTGGATATGTATGGCCCGGATGTACGTAAGCCCGGAAGTTATGCAGCCAATTGTTTACTTGCTCGAAAACTGGCGGAGCAGGATGTGAAATTTATCCAGCTCTATCATATGGGCTGGGATCAGCATGGAAATCTCCCCAGCGGAATAAAAAATCAGACCCAAAGTACAGATCAGGCTACTACAGCTTTGCTCAAGGATCTCAAGCAAAGAGGCTTGCTTGACGATACCTTGGTTATTTGGGGTGGAGAATTTGGGCGAACCAGTTTTTCTCAGGGGCGCCTGACTAAAAATAATTATGGTAGGGACCATCATCCAGGTTGTTACACGATGTGGATGGCAGGAGCAGGAGTGAAGAAAGGAATAAGTTATGGGGAAACAGATGAGTTCAGCTACAATGTCGTTAAAGACGGAGTTCACGTCCATGATTTTCAGGCCACTCTCCTGCATTTACTAGGGATTGACCATGAAAGACTGGTATATAAATACCAGGGGAGGAAGTTCCGCCTGACAGACGTGCATGGAAAGCTGGTGAAAGGGATAATTGCCTAAGGGAAACTGGATTTTTTGGGATTTGGGCTATTTCATGTATTTTAAACAAATAGATAGCAAAGCGATTGAGTCTTAAATTGACAATCGTGTTTCCCGCCTTTATTCCCTAACAAGTAAGCCTGAAATTGGACTGGAATCTGCTTGCTTATACATTTTTAAACACACCCTATGAAATCCCTTCCGGTGATATTTCTGGCATTTGCCAATGATCGGGTAGATGTGGCCAGGTATTTACGTAATCTTCCCCTTGAGCAAAGACAAATTTATGAAGCACTTGAGGGCGCTGAGCAAGCGGGTTTGTGCGAAGTAATTTCTATTTCCAATGCCACAATAAAACAGATCCTGGATACCTTTCAGAAAGAACGCTACAAAGATCGGATCGCCATTTTTCACTATGGTGGACATGCGGATGGTTACCAATTATTGCTTGAATCTGAGCAAGGCGAACATGAATTCGCTCATGGCAAAGGTCTTGTTTCTTTCCTCTCTCGTCAGAGATCATTGCAATTGGTATTTCTAAATGGATGTACCACCGAACAACAATCTCAGGAGCTGGTTGATGCGGGAGTGCCGCTGGTCATTGGTACAAACTCTTCGATTTCAGATAGCGTTGCGACTCGTTTGGCAGTTCGATTTTACGGAAGTCTGGCCAATGGTGCCAATCTCCTGCATGCATGGCGAGATGCCGAAGATGAGATTCACATCAGGAATTCCGGACCCACTTCTTCCTCACGCAGCCTGGATTTTGGCTTGTGGAACGATGAAGTAGTACGTGATGCTTTTCCCTGGCGGCTGATCCTGAGAGAGGGAGCAGAAATTGTAGAAGAATGGAACCTCCCCGATGCCGCTAATAATCCCCTCTTTGGCCTTCCCAATCCTCCTAAAAAGGATTTGCCGGAAGAACCTTTTCGCTTTCTCAAATGGTATGAAGCCGATCATGCAGAAATCTTTTTTGGAAGGTCTTATGTGATCCGAAATCTATACGAGCGAATTATGGATGAGCATACGGCTCCTTTGCTGTTACTATATGGCAAATCGGGAGTGGGTAAATCTTCTTTATTGGATGCGGGCTTGCTACCGCGCCTGAGGCAGATGTCGGAAGTAAAGTATGTTCGGATTTTAAATGAATATACCCTGCTGCAAAGCTTAAGACAGCAATTAGAGGAAGAAGATAGTGGAAAGAGTCTAAAGAATCTATGGCAGGACAAAGAGGAAGAGCTGGGTAAATCACAGGTCATAATTCTGGATCAACTGGAAGGCATCTATACAGAAGGGAATGAAAGCCGAGAAACAGAATTAGAAGAACTTCTTATTCAACTGAAAAAGGTCTTTCAGGAAGTCTCTGACCGACCTTCAGGCAAACTGATCCTTTCTTATCGAAAAGAATATCATGCGGAGATCGAAAAAGCTTGTAAGGGACTTCAGATTCCTCGGGAGCAAGTGTATCTACCGGCTTTAGCGAGAAAAGACATCATGGAAGTGGTGAGTGGATTAAGTTCTACGGAGCGATTGAAGAGAAAATACCGACTGGAAGTAGACGAACTGCTTCCTACGATTATAGCTGATGATCTTTTGGTGGATAGCCATTCCTCCATTGCTCCGGTTTTGCAAATTTTGCTGACGAAGATGTGGGACCTAACCGAGGCAAAGGAAAAACGCCACTTCAGCGTAGAGAATTACAATCGACTCTTGAAAGAAGGTATTTTGCTGGATGATTTCTTCGAACAGCAAACACAGAAAATTCGCTTGCTTCATCCGGATGCAGAAAGTTCCGGTTTGATCATTGATTTGCTCAATCACCACACGACTGATTTTTCCACGGCTAAAAGTAGAGATTTAGAGGAACTGAGGAAACGCTACCTGCATCGGGAAGATGTGCTGGAGATAATCCTTAAAGAGCTGAAGAAGCTTTACCTACTAACAGATATTGGTGGAAAAACCACCCTGGCTCATGACACCCTGGCTCCTTTGGTCCAAAAAGAATTTAAAGAGTCCGATCGTCCCGGCCAGCGTGCTACGCGGATATTGGAAAGCAAACTCCCGACCTATGAGCAAAAAGAGCACGTCTACCTGGATGCGGATGATTTGGAACTGGTAGAGCAGGGGAAAGCAGGCATGCGCTTTTGGGTGAAAAAAGAGGAAGAATTGATAGAGAGGAGTAGAGTGAGAAAGGCGAAATTGGAGAAGGAAAGAGCGCGGAATAAACGCTTTAAGCAATTTGCGGTTGTGGGCCTTGCGCTATTCTCCGTGGTGATTAGTTATCTGGGCTATCAGGCATACCTGGAAGCCAGAGCAAACGAGAAGGTGGTTATGGCCCTGGAAGTGGAAAGAACAGATGCCACAGAGGCATTGAAATTAGCTGCAGAAGGCCTGGCCATTAAACCAGATAATAAAGCGATACGGCAAACCTTGAGCAGAATTTATGCTTCTAATGAGTTTTACCAGGATTCGTATCAGCAAAATAGTCAGATACGAGCCTTGGCTTTGTCTCCAGACGGCAAGCTTTTACTTAGTGGAGATGACAAAGGAAGAATCTGGCGTTGGGATGAAGAGGGAAACTTATTGGATTCAGCTAAGGTTCATGAAGAGGCCCTCCATGCGATAGAATTTACTCCAGATGGTGAATTTTATGCTTCAGTTGCCAATGATTTAGGCCTGTTGATATGGACCAAAGAGGGGAAAGTCTTTGATCGGCTAGGTGATGAGAGAGCCACATTTACCAGTCTTACATTCTCAACAGATGGAAAGCTATTGTTGGGAGGAACAAGAGATGGGAAAATATGGATATGGTCTTGGAAAACAGGGAAATTGGATACCAGTTTTGTTGCCCATGGAGGAAATGAGCCCGAAGTGAAATTTCTGGATTATGCTTCTGATGGGAAGACTTTTTTAAGTGCGGGCGCTGACTATTCTGCAAAAGTATGGACCAGCAAAGGAAAATTAATCAGTCGTATGGACGCTCATTCTGATTGGGTATTGAGTGTACACTATTCTCCGGATGATGCCTTTATTTTAACCGGAAGTAGAGACAATACGGCAATTCTATGGGACAGTACAGGGAAAAAAATCACCCAGTTTATTGGGCATACCAATAGAGTTACTAAAGCCAATTTTGGGAAGAATAAAGACAGAATATTTACGGCTAGTGCTGATAATAAGATAATTGAATGGAGTCTGCAGGGGAAACAATTGAGAAGCTTCTCGGGGCATGCAAATGAAATTCTTGCGCTTGAGTTTAGTGAAAAGGGAAATGTTTTTTATTCCGCGGGAGCAGGAGGAACGATAAAGAAGTGGTTGCTTGACTCAAAAATTGCGAAGCAATTCCAGCATCCAACAAATCCTTCACCATCCAATATGTATACGCTGGGTATAGAGGCTGCTGATCTTTCTGCTGATGGAGCCATTTTGGTTACGGGAGGTAAAAAAAATTATCCAAGTACATTAGCTAGCGTTAGAGATAGAAGTCCCAATAATCAACAAATACGAGTCTGGAATTTAGAGAATGGAGAAAGGTATGACCTGAACGGCCACAAATCGGCTATTATTTCTCTAGCACTGTCTCCCGATGCTAATTGGCTTCTTTCAGGCTCAGTAGACGAGTCATTAAGGCTCTGGACCCTTCCGACAGCTGAAAATCCCAAAGTTGAATCCAAAATTATCGGGACTCATGACAGGGCTTGTTCGCTTGTGTTGTGGGCAAAAGATGCTTCATTTTTCATAAGTACCGGAAGGGATGGCTTGATAAATATTTGGTATCCAAACGGTGAGCTAATCCAAAGCTTAAAAGCTGAAGGTTGGATCAGAACAGCTGCAATTTCCCCTAACGGGAAAAGGATAATTTCAGGAGCAACTGACGGAAGCTTAAAACTATGGGAAATAGGAGGAGCTGAAGAGCCCCTTTCAATCTGGAAAAAACATCAAACAGCTGTTCGGACTATTAGCTTTTCTCCAGACGGGAAATACATAGCAAGTGCCGATCTCTCAAATACACTCATCTTGTGCGATGAAAAGGGGGAGCTGATTTGGAAGAAGGAGTTAGCAGGAACTAGCATAAGTGGAGGTGAGGATATAAAAGATATTGACTTTTCATTTGATTCCGAGCGGATCATATACGCTCGTGCAGATGGTGGAGCAAATGTGTTAGACCTCAATGGAAACTTATTGCAAAGTATGCAGGAGACATCCGTTAAATTCACGGCTGTAGGATTCGCCCCCGAGGGCAATACCGTTTATTGCGCCGGGGACGATGGATTAGTTCGATTCTATTATACCGTTGAAAGCTATATCGAAAACCAGAGGATGATTAAATAATCCCCTAATTGTTACGCTTTACTTTCCCGTTATTCAATCTGGCCCTTCCCGGAGTGGCTCTTCTTCTTGCTTTAGTGTTTAAATAACCAATAACCCAATTTCTATTCACTTCTGTATCTCCAATTCCATGCAGAAGGCTCATAAAATGCAGAATATTATTGATGGTTTTAGGCTTGTTTCTGGGCTGTAGAGCTGAAGGATTAAACTTTAGAAAGTGATCGATTTCTTTCTTGATCATATTCTTTTCGACAAAATTAGGAGTAAAGGTTCCTAGCTTGGTATAGGTTTCATATCGATAATATACGCTTAGAGGCCCAGCTTCACGAGGATTGATGGGGTTCCCATCAACCACGTAAATTTTAGACTTTTTAAAGGCGAGCTGATTATCTCGGGTATACATATATTTAGTTACCCGCTTTCCTTTATATGTATAATCAAGCCTGAAGGGAGCCAGCTTTCTTGGGATTGCTAGATGCCTGATAGGCACAGAAAATTCATCTCCTAAAACTACTCTTTTAGATAAAGAAAAGGTCGACTTAAGGTATTTTAATTCTTCTGTTGAATTAGTGGGGCGTTTCATGTTGAAAGTAAATCCATCTGCTCGAAGGGGAATCAATTCATTTTTCTTCTTCCCTTTTATTTCGATAGGCATTAATACATAATTGATCCGGGTTTCATCATTGACCAAAACTGCCATGGCAGTGGTATCACCTTTATCAATTAAACAGAGCTGTGTCATGGCTTTCACATTGATAACATCACCATGGTATAATTGCCGATCAGCATCGCATAATTTAACGATACCAATGGTCTCAATAATGGTGTACTTAGCTGCAGAAATATAGCCGCAAAAGCTTATCAGAAGGATACTTAAAATTGTTCTCATCAGATTCTCAGGTTAAAGGGTTAAAAGAGTCAAGGGCAAAAAAAAGCTGTTAGGTGGACGGATCTTTTTCCTCCCTTTCGGAAAGGAAATGATCTCCTTACACGATACCTTTTAATGTAGACGAAATGATAGATGGATTTACATCAGGCATAATGGCCTGAATCCCAATGGGAAAGTATTCTTAATATACGCTTTAGTTTTGTGAAAATGCCTGGCTGCCAAATATTTTATTGTGGCGAGCTATCAAAATGCTTATGGGAAGAGCTGTTTAGGATTTGTGATTAAGCCCAATACTTGACAATCCCCTACATTAAACCGATCTTAAATCAAGATAAAAGACTTACATGAACTACTACAAGCGACTACTCAGCAAGAGTTTCTTTGCACTGCTGGCAATATGTTGTATACCAGCATGTCAAACAGAAACCCCAAAGAAAGAAACTGAAACAGCTTCCGAAATGCTGGATTATCCCATTCAGCCCATAGCCTTTACCGATGTACAAATCAATGATAATTTCTGGGCTCCACGGATTGAAACCAATCGAAAAGTCACCATTCCCTACAATTTTAAAAAGAGTGAAGAGACCGGACGAATCCGAAATTTTGCAATAGCCGGAGACTTGGAAGAAGGTGAATTTGAAGGCATTTTTTTCAACGATTCTGATGTGTTCAAAATCATCGAAGGTGCTGCTTATTCCCTTATGGTTCACGAAGATCCAGAACTGGATCAATACCTGGATGACCTTATTTACAAGATCGCTGCTGCCCAGGAAGAGGATGGCTACCTCTATACAAATCGTACCATCGATCCCTCAAAAGCGGCTGACGGAGGAGGAGCGAAAAGATGGACAAGCCTGGGAATTCATCATGAACTCTACAATGTTGGACATATGTACGAAGCAGCTGTTGCGCATTATCAAGCGACCGGTAAACGCTCTTTGCTGGAGGTAGCTTTGAAAAATGCAGATTTGGTTGACCGCGTATTTGGACCCGGTAAAAATCCCGGCTTTCCCGGGCATCAGGAAATCGAAATCGGCTTAGTAAAGCTTTTTAGGGTAACCGGAGAAAAAAAATACCTGGATTTGGCAAAATTTTTCGTGGACCAAAGAGGCTCCGAGGCGCCATATGAATCCGAGGAAAAAACCAATGATATGAAGTATCAACAGGCCCATAAGCTTTTGGCTCATCAGGAAGAAGCTGTTGGACATTCTGTTCGTGCAGGCTATTTCTACTCCGGAGCGACAGACGTAGCAGCCTTGACTGGAGAAACAGCCTATGATAAAGGTCTAGACCGAATTTGGAAGGATATTGTACATCAGAAAATTTACCTTACTGGTGGTATAGGAGCCGAACCTCGACATGAGGGCTTTGGTCCGGATTATGAACTCCCAAATGCAAGCGCTTATACAGAAACTTGCGCAGCTATTGCACTTATGTTTTGGAACCATCGCATGTTCCTTCGAAGTGGAGATGTTAAATACATGGATGTTTTCGAAAGAACCCTTTACAACGGATTTCTGGCAGGGGTTTCCTTCGAAGGCAATACCTTCTTTTACCCAAATCCACTTGAAGCAGATGGAATCAAAAAATTTAACCAGGGCGTATGCGGTCGCTCTCCCTGGTTTGATTGTTCTTGCTGCCCGGTAAATATTGTGCGGGTATTACCTTCTTTACCCGGCTATATCTATGCAGTAAAAGATGAAGATGTTTTTGTAAATCTATATATCGGAAACGAAGCAAAATTTGCTGTTAGAGGTGAGGATTTACAGATCAAGCAGACTACTAATTATCCCTGGGATGGTACCGTACAGCTTGAAATAGGAAATGAGATTGATGCTCATTTCAATTTACGTATTCCTGGTTGGGCCAGAAATGAGGTAATGCCGGGGGATCTATATAACTACATAGATAAAGAGAAACCACTGGTAACGGCTTCTGTAAATGGAGAAGAAATATCTGCGGACTTTCAAAGTGGATATCTGAGCTTGGATAAGAAAAATTGGAAGAAAGGAGATAAAATAGAATTATCTTTCGATATGCCTGTGAGAAAGGTGGAAAGCCATGAATTGGTGGAAGCGAATAAAGGGAAAATAGCGCTCGAAAGAGGACCATTGGTGTACTGTGCTGAGGAAGTAGATAATCCTGGAGGAGTCTTAAATCTCGGCCTATCCAGAAATGCCGCCTTCACTTACACGTATGATACTGGGCTCTTTTCCGGTCTGGGGAAAATCAAAGGTAAAACTTCACCCGCTGATGGAATGAAAGATTTTACTGCCATTCCTTATTATGCCTGGGCCCACAGAAAAATGGGAGAAATGGCCGTTTGGTTGGCCGCAAATTAATTGGTGAAAATGAAAATTTATCCTGCTCTTTTTCTTATTCTGTTTGCTGCATTTGCTTGTAAAGAAAGCAAGAGTCAAAAACCAAAGGGGAATGCTGACTCCACAGGAATTGAGGTGCTTTCTACGGCTACTCCTTTATTTCAGCAAGGAGAATCAGGCTATGCTTGTTTTCGTATACCCGCCCTCATAAAAGCTGCTAATGGAGATATTCTTGCTTTTTGTGAAGCGCGAAAAAATGGATGTTCTGACACTGGTGATATAGATCTGGTAATGAAACGTTCTAAAGATTATGGCCAAAGCTGGGGTAGCCTGGAAGTGATTTGGGATGATGGAGAGAATGTATGTGGGAATCCGGCTCCTGTTTTGGAGGAAGAAAGTGGAAGTATCCATTTATTGCTGACCTGGAATAAAGGGACTGATCATGAGTCAGAAATTATTGCAGGGGAAAGTGAGGATACGAGACGGATCTTTCATGTCCGTACGGAAGATCATGGCGAAAACTGGACTGAACCCAAAGAAATAACTGCCACCACCAAACTTCCCGTTTGGACCTGGTATGCTACAGGTCCGGTCCATGGGATTCAGCTGAAAAGAGGAATCCATGCAGGAAGATTGATCATTCCCTGCGATCATATAGAGGCGGAAAGTAAGAAATACTATTCTCATGTGATCTATTCGGATGATCTGGGAGAAAGTTGGCAACTCGGAGGCACCACCCCTCAGGACCAAGTCAATGAATGTACCATAGCAGAGCTTCCCAATGGAGATTTACTTCTGAATATGCGAAACTATGCTCGCAAGGAATCTCAGACTCGGCAAATTGCTATTAGTAGAGATGGAGGAATGACGTGGGAAGACCAGAGTTTTGATGAAGAACTTCCCGAACCTCGTTGTCAGGCAGCTATACTTGCAATAAAAAAAGGAGAAAAGGATCTCCTTTTATTCTCCAATCCCGCTCATGGATCAGATCGGAAGAATATGAGTCTGGCTATAAGTGAAAATCAGGGTGAATCCTGGAGCCGCAAAAAATCCATTTATGCGGGACACTCGGCCTATTCTGATTTAGTTGAAATGGATAATGGGCAAATTCTCTTGCTGCATGAAGGAGGAGAAAATAGTGCCTATGATGCTATTTTGTATACCCAGCTCTCTATTTTATAAACCCTGCAGTCTCTTATGAAAAGTCTTCTGATCTCTAACATCCTTTTTCTCCTGTTTTTATGGAATCCTATTCTCTATGGGCAGCTAGCTGATAAAGTCATAAGCAAATCCTATAAGGCCATAGATACGATAGATTTGAAAATGGATATATACTATCCGGAAGGATTTAGCAAAGGAGAGCAATTACCCGTAATTGTTTTCTTTTTTGGGGGAGGTTGGAAAGGGGGAACGATCGAACAGTTTCGACCTCAGGCAAAGTATTTCGCCTCTAGAGGAATCATTGCTGCACTGGCTGATTATCGGGTCTCTTCCCGGCATGGAACAACCCCTTTTGAATCTGTCAAAGATGCTAAGTCCGCAATTCGCTATTTGCGCATGCATCAAAAAGAATTAGGCATTCATCCTGATAAAATTATAGCAGCTGGAGGTTCGGCTGGCGGACATCTTGCAGCAGCAACTGCTTTGGTTCCGGGACTGGAAGAAGAAGGAGAAGATTTATCCATTTCTTCGCAGTCAAATGCCATGGTTCTATTTAATCCGGTCTACAACAATGGACCAGATCAATACGGCTACGATCGAATTGGTGAGCGTTACCCTGAAATCTCTCCCAGGCATAATATCAGAAAAGGAGCACCCCCCGCAATCGTTTTCTTTGGTACAGAGGATCCCCTTGTAAGCCCCGAAACGGCTAAAGATTTTGATGCAGCAATGGAAGAAGTCGGTAGTGTGTGTGAAACTTTTTTATATGAAGGACAAAAGCATGGCTTCTTTAATTTCTCTAAACCGAAATACTATAAAGAAACAGTCTTCCAAAGTGATCGTTTTTTGAATAAGCTAGGTTATTTAGCAGGTCAACCAACTATTGAAAGAATGCGAGAGGAGAAATAGGAAGCAGAATTAATTTATCTGCCACTGTCAGGAAGAAAATACATATAGAAACAAAAATATATATCATTAGGTTAAACAGTTGAATCATTTCCCGAAATTGCTATAAAAACTAACGCTTTCAATTTAGGCTAAACTGCTACTATGCCCTGTTTCAGCTTTGACCGAATCATTTCTGCCTGCATGTTTATGCTGCTGTTGAGTAGTTCTTATCTCTCAGCCCAAAACCTTGTACCCAATCCTACATTTGATGATTATTCCTGGTGTCCAGGAGGAAGGGGTTTACTGGGCTGGGCTGTCCCTTGGTATTCCCCTAATAGAAATACCAGCGATTTTTGCCATAGCTGTTCAGGTTCTCCTTCTTATTCTGGAGTCCCTACAAACAGATGGGGAGATCAATTGCCTTACATGGGAGAAGGATATGCCGGAATCCGTACCTGGATTTCAACAGATGTTTTTGTGGCAGGAAAAAATTATCGTGAATACCTGGCTGTAGAGCTCACAGATACCTTGCGGAGAGGTGATACTTATTTTCTGAGTTTTAAGGTGAGTGTTGGGGACAATGCTGGATACTTCAGTGATGATATTGGCATGTACCTTTCTCCTGATACTATTGCTTCTGATACGATTTTACTCTTTACTCCCCAATTGGAAAATCCGGATGGTAATCTTTTGGAAGATATGGAAAACTGGGTGGAGATTTCTGGTCAATTTGTTGCAGAAGGGGGAGAACGATTTCTTGTGATCGGGAATTTTAAAGTGGATGAAAATACGACTTTGGTTCCTGCTCCCAATAGCGACTCTATGTTCCAGACTACCTATTTCTTTATAGATGATGTAAAGGTAGAACCCTGCAAGGCACGCTTTCCTGAGAGCCTTTTATTTGCCGAAGATAGTGCAATCTGTCCTGGGGAGACAATCCGATTGACAGGAGTGGATTTGGATAGCGCTACCTATGAATGGGATGACTCAAGCACAGAATTGATTCGACAAGTTCAAGCCCCAGGGACCTATGAATTGAGCATAAGCCTTAATGGCTGTACGCGAAAAGATAGTATAATTATAGAAGGCATTGAGCTTCCGGAGTTAGATTTAGGATCAGATACTACTTTGTGTCCCGGTGAGACCTTATTGCTTTCTATTGATGACGGAGCAGATTCTTATGTGTGGAGCGACCAATCTACAGGTACTGAAATTCTGGTAGAAAGTGGAGGTACCTATAGTGTAGAAATTCAGAAAGAAAAATGTAGACAGTCAGGAAGTGTTGTCATTAACTATGAAGAAATCCCTACTCAACCCGCAAATAAAGATTTGCAGAAATGCTCTGATACAGATTTAGAATTGATCCCTGACCTTCAGGCATTGACTTATACCTGGCAAGATTTGAGTTCTAACGAAAGCTTCCTGGCCAAGGAAGCAGGAACCTACTGGGTGGAGGTAGAATCCTATTGCTACCAATTACGGGAAACCTTTGTCGTGAGTGAATTTACCTGTAGCTGCGAAAGTATGGTCCCCAATGTCTTCAGTCCCAATGGGGATGGAATAAATGAGGCCTTTATGCCTGTATTCGAAGCCGCCCCTAGTCGCTATCAATTAGATGTTTTTGATCGATATGGACGGGCACTCTATTCTTCAACCGTTCCCACAAATGGATGGGAAGGAAAGTTGGGGTCGAAAGATTTACCCTCAGGCGTCTATTATTGGACGATCTCCTATTCATGTCTGGAAGGAGGCGAAATTCAGGATATAGTTAAAAGTGGATACCTAAGTTTGCTCCGGTAAAAAATCAATACTGTAGCCTAGTACCAACACATGCGCGTTGGCCCTTCGGAGCTCATCGGGAGCCGGGGCGGCATCTATGGCTGGTTTTGGGCTCCGCGATTTTTGACTCCATCTTTTTTAAAAAGATGGAAAAACATCTCAAAAAAGAAGTTCGCTATCACAAGAAAAATCAAATTTGCCCTATATCCTTATTCTCCTGCAAATATTTCTGTAACTTGCGCCCCGGTTAATAAACCCGTGAAATACTAGCAACAGAGATGAATTATAGCGAAATTTTCCCCAAGATTGTCTCCCATGCAAAGGAGTATGGATTCGTGTTCCAATCCAGTGAGATCTATGATGGACTCGGTGCAGTTTATGATTATGGGCAACTGGGAGTAGAATTGGTCAATAACCTCAAAATGGCTTGGTGGAAGGCCATGGTCCAAATGAATGAAAATATTGTTGGGATTGATGCTTCTATCCTGATGCATCCTACAGTTTGGAAAGCCTCCGGGCATGTTGACGCGTTCAATGACCCCCTCATTGATAATAAGGATTCGAAGAAGAGATATCGTGCAGACGTATTGATCGAAGACCAAATAGGCAAGTATCTGGCTAAGTCTAAAAAGGATACTATAAAGAAAGCTAAAAAAGAAGGCTGGGAAGAGGGAAGTGAGGACTATAATAATTTCCTGAACAGAAACAGGAATGCAGTTAAGGCACAGGAATTACAAAAGCAATTTGAGGATGCTTTAAACTCCGGAGACTTGGGGCAGTTGAAAGATGTGATCGTCAACAATGGTATTGTTGATCCTGAATCTGGTTCTAAAAACTGGTCCGATGTCCGTCAGTTCAATCTGATGTTCAAAACCCAGTTAGGAGCCACGGCTGAGTCAGCAATGGATCTTTTTATGCGTCCTGAAACTGCACAAGGGATTTTTGTCAACTATCTCAATGTGCAGAAAAGCTCTCGAATGAAGCTTCCTTTTGGAATTGCACAAATCGGTAAATCATTTCGTAATGAGATCATCGCCCGTCAGTTCATCTTTAGAATGAGAGAGTTTACCCAAATGGAGATGCAATTCTTTGTGAAGCCCGGTACCCAGCAGGAATTTTTCAAACACTGGAAAGCACAAAGATTGGCTTGGCATAAGGCTTTGGGACTGGATGCCTCTCGCCTGCACTTTCATCCGCATGAAAAACTGGCTCACTATGCAGATGCCGCAGAAGATATTCAGTTTGATTATCCTATTGGCCTCAAAGAACTAGAGGGTATTCACTCACGCGGTAATTATGATTTGAGCCAGCATCAGGAATTTTCTGGTAAAAAGCTTCAGTATTTCGATCCAGAAAAGCAGGAATCTTATGTTCCTTATGTGGTCGAGACAGCTGTGGGATTAGATCGTACTTTCCTTGCTCATCTTTGTAACGCTTATGATGAGGAAGAAGTACCTACAGCAAAGGGTGATAAGGAGATAAGAAAAGTTTTACGCTTGCATCCGATACTCGCTCCATATAAGGTCGCAGTTTTCCCATTAGTGAAAAAGGATGGCCTACCCGAAATTGCCCGCAAGATCATTAATGACCTGAAGTTTGATCATCAGGTGATGTATGATGAAAAGGATGCGGTAGGAAGAAGGTATCGTCGTCATGATGCTATCGGTACTCCATACTGTGTTACGGTTGATTACGAAACCAAGGATGACAATTGTGTTACCATACGAGAAAGGGACAGCATGAAGCAGGATAGAATTCCAATCAGTGAAGTAGGCGCTTATGTCGCTGAAAGATTGAGCTGGAGAAATGTGCTTGCTCAGTTGGAAGGGTAAGGAAAGTTTAAGCTTCAAACTCACATAAATCCTGTATTTGTACTTGAGGCTTGAATTTGATCTTCCTTTCGATTAAATAAATATACCCTCTATTTGAGGTAAAAGAAAAGAGGCTATCCCATATGAGACAGCCTCTAATTTTATGTCAATTTATTAGTTTCTGGATGCGTATCTGCTGAGGTAATAGTTTACTGTAAACATTACGAAGAAGTAAGAATCTTTTGATCCTGGATTCCCTCTTCTGTCTCCAGGATTGAAGATGCCGTCTGGTGAGCGTTCAGAGAGTTCAACTGCCAAATCTCCACCAGATGCTTTCAATGCATCAAAGTCAGGATAAATGGTACTCACATCATCAAGGTAATCAGTACCCGTCATTCTGTATCCAACTTCCAAACTTATCCCTGTGTAGTCAGTCAAACGAAGACTTAGACCGGCTCCAAATGGGGCGCTAAACTGAATGGTTGAATAAACCTTTGCACCACCAATATACTGGCCTTCGGTACCTAATGGCTGAAGATTTCTCCAAACTCCTTCATAGCGAGCTTGTGGATTGAAGTGAAATAGTCCTACTCCAGCAAAGAAATAAGGAGTAAAAAATACTTCATCCCTCCAGGAGTTTCCGAAATTCTTATCACGAAATAACTCAACTACAAGAGCAGCGTGAGCTTCAAATACTTTGCTTCTAAAGTGCAGATTCCGAACCTTACGGCCCACGTCTATCGCCTGAGCATCTGCTGCACCAACTTCTCCATAAGAGAAACCAGTTCTAATTTTTAGTACGGGCATTAGGTACTTGGCGTATGTGATAGAGGCTGCGGGACGGATCAAAGAATTATTGAATTTATCAGTGAGATCACCATAGTAATAGGTGGTACCGATTCCAGCTGAAAATTCATGTGTTCTTTGACCGAAAAGATCCGGGCTGTACACAAAGCAAATCATGTAGAGCAATGGATAAACTAAATATTTTTGAAGTTTCATAGGCACATTATGGGTCGTTCCCTGTTGGTTCTCCTAGGGGGATGCGGAGCAACAAAGAACTTAATAATAGGGTAGAAAGGTTGTGCTAAATTAATCGAATTCTTGCGTGTCTCAACAAGCCTTGCTTGCTTCTGCCAAAATCTATGTGCCAATGGTCTAAAACCCTGTGCAAGAACTCATTTTTCTTGAATATTCCAATCTTGCAAATAAGCATGATATGAAATGGATATTACCTTAATTCGCTCTGAATCAAATATATATGCTCTGATTGCCCCTAAGGATCATTTAATTTTACCAAAAACGAAAACCAGGAGGACATTCATTTACCAACTTGACAAAAAGCATTTACCCAGTGAATTATGTATTTTTATCAGGAAAATTTTCATTCAATACAACCGCTTTTCAATCACCAGACACCTTTCTATTACCATGCAAAGCAAGAGTAAAGCAAGTACGTATCCTATGCGAGAAGAGGAGCGGGTTCTTTTGGAGGCCTGCCTCAGAGGCGAGGCTATTGCCCAAAAACAGTTATACGACCGCTACAAGGATGCTATGTTTACCCTTGCTTACCGTATCTGTAATGATTTTGAAGTTGCGCAGGATGCTTTACAGGAAGGTTTTTTTGGAGTCTTTAGGGGGATGCATAATTTTCGGAAAGAGTCAACCCTCGGAGCCTGGATAAAAACCATCATCATCCGAACTGCATACAAGAAACTGAAAAAAGAGAATTTGATGCAGCCCCTGAATGCTGAGATTGAAGATTCCGTGATAGATTGGGGTGGGCAGAATTTGGATGTGGAGTATTTGGAGAAGGCTATACAGGCCTTGCCTTCAGGATATAGAAGCGTATTTGTATTGATAGAGGTAGAAGGATATGCTCACAAGGAGGTCGCAGATATTCTGGGTATTTCAGTGGGTACATCAAAGTCTCAACTCTTTTATGCTAAAAGACAATTGAGAAAACAATTAAATGCAATGGGTATATGGAGATGAAGGAAAGAAATCATAAAGATCTCAAGCAAGCCCTTGAAAAACTCCCGGAATACCAAGCCCCGAAGCTGGTCTGGGATCGTATTGAAAGAAGACTTTCTTCTCCGGGAGAAGAGAATTTACGTGAAAGTCTGGGCCAACTGAAAAGCTATCAGGCACCAGATGAAGCCTGGGGAAAGATCCAGGGGCAATTGAAAAATAAGCCTTCCGTGATGAACAGGGCTTTTCTATACATGCTGGTTGCTGCAGCTTCTATGTTGCTTTTGTATTTTGGTTTTCAGTTAGGGGAAAAAGAAGATTTGCCCGCTAATCACCAGATTGCTGAAACGAAAGTGCCTTTCTCCGAAATGACAGATATCCAAATAGCCGATTTTGAAAATAAAATGGCCGAAGAGGAGGAAGAACTGAAAGCTTGCATTGAGGCTATCGAAGATGAAAGTTTACGGGAGGAAATGCAGGAAGAAATTTTGCAATTGGAAGAGCTTACCCAAACCCGGGATAGTCTGAGTTATTTCCTAAGCAGGGGAGAAAGTTTGCCCGGTACTACTCCCCGACTGGATAGATTAGAATTGAGGAGGAATATGCTGATCCAAAACCTCAGAGATAAGCTATGCAGGAATAAAGAATAATATCATTTGCTTCATGATTAGGATATTTTAGGATAAAAATCATTCTCTCTCTACAATTTTTCGGAATAAATTCTTAAATTTATAAGAGACAGAGGGCGATCCGAATTAACCTTTTCATCCTAATTCAATTCTGTATATGAAGCAAAGCTTTACCTTACTGCTATTGACATTCGGATTAGCCTGTTCCCTTTTTGCCCAACTTCCAACAAAAAGCGATTTACCTGATCAGGGAGAACTTCCTCTCGTACCGGATCTTTTCGGTTATCAGGACTATGATACACGTATCTTTAAATTGAATGTGTTGGATTTGGTTCAATTCACCAATCCCGATGGGATTATAGGCAAAATTCAATTTGCTTATGAACATAAGCTAAAACCATCCTGGTCTCTCAACACAGAGTTGTCAGCAAATTATTTTTTTGCTTACAGAGAATTTGGCAAATCAAATCTAAAGCTCAGAGATGGTATCTTGAGCCTTACCCTGGAGCCTCGTTTTTATTTAGGGATGCAAAGGCGCATGTTTTTCAAACAGAGTAAAAACAATTTCTCTTCCAATTATGTAAGTCTGGCCTTTTCAACTCGCTTGATTGAACTCAATCGAGGCTTTTCTGCAACGGATAATTCCCGATATCTCTATTCAGATAATTTCGGTATAGCTCCTTTATTTGGGGTGCAAAGGAGAATCTTGAAATGGATTTTTGTGGATTTCAATCTGGGCATTCGTGTTTCCTATGGCGATCCTTTACGGACACGTCTATTCTTTCCAAAGGATTCAGGGAAAGTCTGGCAGATTGCTCCACATACTACTTTGAAGTTGGGATTGGCGATTTAGCCTTTTTACTCAACACACTTCATGTCATTACGAGTCGGAAACTTGGGCAAAGAAATCACCTTGTCTCAGAAAAATATTTGATTCTCAGAGATCGCTTCAGTTTCCCTGCAATGATAGTTTGTGAAATTTTGCTATGCTTTTCTAATCAAACCCGCTCATATATCCTCCTGATCCGACTACTCAGCCTCACCAATATTTCATAAGGAATAGTGCCAGCTGCTTTCGCCAGCTTATTGATTGATAAATAGTGCTCTCCTTCCCTACCAAAGATCAGTACCGAATCCCCAGCCGCTGCTTCCGGTATATCTGTAACATCCAGCATAAGCATATCCATACATATCCTACCAAAAGTAGGAGCCTCTTTCCCTTTAACAAGAAAACTCATTTTTCCTTCTCCTACAGAGCGAGGAATACCGTCTGCATAGCCTATGGCTACCGTCGCAATTCTGCTAATGCGAGTTGTGCTTTGAGTTCGGCCATAGCCTATAGTTTGCCCAGCAGGATATTCTCTGATTTGACTGATGCTACTATGAAGGCTCCCAATTTCTTCCAAATCAAGTAATTCTTCCGTTTCCCTTGAGGGGTGAATTCCATAAAGTCCGATGCCCATGCGTACCATTTCAAAAGCAAATTGGGGGAAACGAAGAATTCCAGCCGTATTGAGGATGTGGCGAAATGATTGTATTCCCAATTGAGATTGGAGATGTTGATACATCTGCTGAAATCGATCAATTTGCTCCAAACTAAATGTATCTTCCAATGGATCATCTGCAGCTGCTAAATGCGACAAAACTGAAACTACTTCCAGGTCAGGATGTAGAGAAAAAATATGTATGAGTTTACTCAGGTCTTCTTCAATAAAGCCCAACCTTCCCATACCCGTTTCCAATTTGAGATGTATTCGGTAGGTACTCAGCTCAGCAAGGCGGCCCGCTTTTAGGTATTTCTCCAGAAAAGAGAAATTTGAGACTTCTGGTTCAAGGGAAAACTGAATCAGGCTTTCGATACTGCTATCATCCGGATTCATTACCATGATAGGCAAAGTTATCCCATCTTGCCGGAGTTCGATTCCTTCTGAAGCATAGGCCACCGTAAGGTAAGTAGCTCCTTCCTGCTCCAAAACTTGTGCAATTTCCCAGGTCCCACTTCCATAAGAGGCAGCTTTAACCATGCACATCGTATGGGTTCCTTCGGAAACTTGGGCTTTTAGGCTCCGAAAGTTTTTACTTAACTGATGAAGACGGACCTTGAAATAAGTAGCATTGAGTTTTCTGTTGAAGAAAGGTAGAAGTGTCTCCAGGGCAAAGGAACGGGCTCCCTTTAGCAGCAAAACAGAATCTTTAAAGTTTTCATACTTCAGTTCTGCTTTCAATGTTTCTGTATCTGGAAAGCTTTGTGGAAGCTTCATAGATGAAAATACCGGACCGACGGTATAGATGTTTTCTTCGCCAAATTGATCCTTAAGCTCCTTATAGATGCCTTTTTGGACCTCCTCTTGTCGATTTCCCAGATGTGGAATATCGGTAAGTATAATTTGTTTTCGTTCGTGGCTGGGATTGCTGAGTAAAAGTTGCAGGGCATTGCGGAGAGAATCCTCGTCTGAATTGTAGCTATCATTGATCAGGCTAATCTCAGGATTATCTGTAATAATTTCTGTCCGCATTTCTACAGCCTGAAGTAAAGGGAGGCGTTCTGAGATCTCCTCATCTGTAGCCCCGAAGTGTTTAGCTACCGTGATTGCCAGGGCTGCATTTTCTCTGTCAGCCTTATTGGGGAAGCTTTCTTTAGCAGGATAGTTGGATTTACTACTTACGAAAGGGATACTGTTTTGCTCCAGGGCTTCTATGACAAAGCCCTGTTCGAAACCGGTAAATACCTTTTCCACCCCTTCGAAAAGCTGCAACTTCTCCTGTAGTTTGTCTGATTCTGTAGGAAAACCCTCGGCATGTGAGCTTCCCATATGCGTAAGGATGCCCAAATCTGGTTGGATCATTAGCCACAATCTTCCCATCTCTTCTGGTTCAGAGATACCTGCCTCTATTAAGGCCAGTTCTGCTTGCGGATGCATCTGCAAAAGAGAAAGTGCTACTCCCAATTGACTATTATAGCTCATGGGGCTTTTGACTATCTGGTATTGCATTTCCAATAGAGTAGCTAACCATTCTTTTACAATGGTTTTTCCATTGCTTCCAGTTATTCCGATAACTGGATAGGCAAATCTTTGCCGGTGCGCGAGAGCCCATCTTTGCAGGCTGTCCAGGCAATCATCGCAAAGGGCATAGTTTACATCCTGGTAGGGAAGAGGTTTTTCTGCCAAAAAGTTCCGGACTCCTTTGTGATAGGCATCAGCGATAAATTCGTGTCCATCTCGATTCGGAGTTTTTAAGGCAATGAATAAAGTCTCAGCTCCCCGACTGATCTTTCGACTATCATATGCCACATAATTAAGGGGAGAAGGCTCTAATTGCCCCTGAAATAAATCCAGGGCAACAGCAAGAGTCGCTATTTCATTGATATGATAGGGTAAACCCAGCAAGAGGTGCTAGTCCTGAAGAACAGAATGCTCAGTCATCACTTTGTTCTGGATGGTTTGCAGACCGTGAATTACGGTTTCTGGTCTGGGGGGGCAACCGGGAATGTAGACATCGACCGGCAGGAAGTTATCCACTCCCTGTACAACACCATATACACGGTGCATTCCACCTGTGGAAGCACAAGCCCCCATTGCCATGCACCATTTAGGATCAGGCATTTGGTCCCATATCCTTTTAATGGCGTGGGACATTTTATAGCTACACCATCCTGCTACGATCATCAGGTCAGCCTGGCGAGGTGAAAATCTGAATACCTCACTACCAAAACGAGATACGTCGAACTTTGGTCCGGCGAAAGACATCATTTCAATTGCACAGCAAGCCAAGCCCATAGGCATAGGCCACATGGCGTTTTTCCTTGCCCAGTTTGTAACAAAATCTACAGTTGATAGCAGATAACCCTGCTGTGCTAATGCTTTTTCGAGTCCCATGATGAAATAACTAAATGAGTATGCTATATGTTAAGACCATTTAAGGCCACCTTTTTTGTAAACGTAAATGTATCC
Organism: Bacteroidota bacterium; assembly: GCA_039819665.1. GTDB lineage: Bacteria > Bacteroidota > Bacteroidia > J057 > J057 > JAWPMV01. The sequence continues at coordinate 41,820 of JBCBRM010000044.1, read as the reverse complement.
TACAAAAAGAATGATAACGAAGACCAGCATTTCTATGAATGGAAAGAAACTATCCGTCTCGATAATCAGCTCTTTAAACTGAACTGCCCAGGGATACATAAATACCACCTCGATATCGAATAAGATAAAGAGCATGGCAATAAGGTAAAACTTAACTGAGAAACGCTCATGTGCAGTACCTACAGGGTCCATTCCACTTTCATAGGCTGAGCCCTTGATTTTATTTGGGCGAAAAGGGCCTAGCAACCAAGACAGATTGGTCAGCAATAAACCCAAAACGATGGCGATAAGAAGTAGAATAAAAATTGGAATATACCGGCCAAGAGTAAACGTATAAGCCAGTAGAATGCTGCCTACTGTATTCATAATCATTTCTAGTATCCCTTAAATATATTCACAATTTTGAGAAAGTCCGAATTATTTATGGAAAGCCTTCTTATTAATTCTCAAGCTTTATTAATGGGGTGATATTCAGTAGATTATTCTTTTAGGAACTTTAGGGAATATTCTTCTCCCTGGTATCGGAACAGGGCCCAGTATATTCCGCTTCCTTTATCAGAAATATCAATTTCAATTTGACCTCCGGATGCTGCTATATCCTCTTTCCAAATGAGTTGGCCGAGTGAATTGAATATCCTAAGGTTTTCAATTTTGCCAGAGGGAGGGGGGGAGAGGCGCAATAAGCCTTTATTGGGATTGGGATAAAGTTTAATTCTTTCACCTTCGCTAAGATCCAGAATTGAAGTAGTCATTTCAAAATTTGCAATCAGCTCAATGTTGTCATCTATGAGAACAACAAATACCGAATCGGTGGATACAATTACGCTATCTCTGCTCCAGTTGAGAAAACGGAAGCCAGATGTAGGGCTAGCGACAATTTCGACCTGGCTGTTTTCTTCATAAGTCCCTGCACCCGTAATGTTTCCTGCATTTTGGGGATTAGTACTTAACGTTAATTCATAATCCACAGGAACCGGGCAAAGGATACTTGCATGAGGACCATTGTTGAATCGCCATGCGTTGTCGGTCTCATCTGTTTCGGCTATCTCGTCATAGGGATCAAGCAAAAATCCTATGTAATAATTGCTATCTGGAATTTCGATGCCCAGCGTACATACATCTACTTCTATTGCGCCAAAAAAGTCAATGCCAAGTCCCATGGGGCCTGCTATAGATGAGCCAATCAAATAGTCTAGGGTATCAACCAGGCTGTCAGAAGAAAGGTAATAGTTAACTAATGCGACCCCTGGCGTTACTCCTTGTCCGGCATTTCTAAGTGATATATAAATTTCGATTTCATTCCCATTCACTGTATAGGAATTTCGTTGACTCAAATCTAGCGTAATATTTGGGGGGTGGGTTTGAGCACAATTCATTGTGACATGTGGACCATTAGGAAAGAGGAAGATATTATCCAATTCATTGGTTTCATCAATCCGATCATTCGGGTCAAGAATCAACCCCAAATAATAATCTCCCGCAGGCACATAGGTGTTTTGGCAAAGGCCTGTATAATAAGAATTATAATTTCTGTCTATGGTGCCCATGTTTGGAACGTTTGTGGTTCCAAAGAGGTAATCATTCTGATCAATGATTGAATCTGTTGACAAGTAAAAACCGAGTGAACTTAAGCCTCCGGTAAAATTGCTGCCGGTATTTATAATAGTCGCTCCTGCATCTATGTCCATGCCATTTAGGGAGAAACCAAATCCTGTATTAGAAAAAGTAAGATTTGGATATCCAAAATTGCCACATTGGTAGGAATTACGCTGGGTGAGGTGGTAGTAAAGCATTCGATCCATTTGCTCCTGAGAAAAGGATCGCTTACAATCTATCTGCCCACCTGACATATAATTTTGGGTGTCCGGTGTGTAACTAGCTCCTGATGAATCTGTAGCTGTTCCCAGATAAATACAGCCTAATCCTATCAAGCTGGAATCAAGGCCGGGATCCGCAGGTGTGTCGCAAAGCAGATCTCCTGTAGTTGTACAATTAGTTCTGGCTACCTGTTCAAATCCGAACCTGCTTTCATCTGTATCATACAGCCCAAAATAGTGCCCCATCATATGAGGGAAAAAGTGCTGGGGAACACAAGCCTGGTTTAAAACTATCAGGTCTTTCTGCTCCCACGGGAAATAGGTATATCCACAAGAATGATTACCCAATGAATCGACAACTGAACCTGCGATATAGATATTTACAATGTTGGGGACATTAAAGGAGTCGATCAGTGTACTTTCATCTACGCCTGCTTCGAAATTATAGAGGGAATCGCTATCAATGTAATTGGGGTAGCCGCATGCCTGAAAGATGAGTAAGGTGTTGGCAAAGGCCCAATTGATGGTTCGCATCAAATTATTGGACTCATTGAGTGTGAAACCATCGCTACCATCGCTCTTCCTGATGACATGAAGTTGTACATCAATCGGGACCCTTAGATTCTTATTTTTTGCTTCCTGTACAGTTTTTAAAAAAAACTGCTGGTCAAGATGCGGATCTGGGCTGATAGAATGGGTTTGAGCGGAAAGGAAAGTAAAGCATAAACAAAGGCACAGAAAGAGAAGAGTGGTTTGCTTCATGGGTGCTATAAGTAATACCAGGATAATCCTATACTGAAAATACTAAATGAAGAAGTATCCTGAAAACCTTTGTAGTGATTCTTGTAAAAAAGTTAAGGGAAGCAAAATTGCTTCCCTTTTCTTTTAATCCGTGCGTGGCGAAACGGTTAGTTCAGTGAAACTTTTTTCAGTTTCTCCAATTCACTAAGCATACGAGTGAGTTTGTGGTTTTGAACCTCACCGAGGTTTCTAACCCCAACGCGCTCAGCTTCATGGATCATATCCATTCTGACTCCGATCTCTCTAAAAGTGAGCTTAGAATCATCAGGATTAGTCCTGTTTCTAACAATTTCTTTGTTCAAGAATGACTTTGTGGCTTGGATCTTTGCGTGCAACTCTTGTGATGTCATAATAATAATTCGGAAAATTTTAGACGTACTTAACCTAATATCCCTGCAAAAGTAGGAATAAAAAGCAGAAAATGCAAGGATTGATTTTAACTTAATACTAGCTTTTTACAGAATTATTGGAAGTTTATGCGAAGAATCCTACAATTTTCTCCGATTTCGGGGCAAAATATTACATATTTTTCATTTTTTTCGGCCATTCCATTTTTTTCGGCGGTTTTTGCAAACGGTCATAATCTACGTTTGAATGGACATTTTCCCTCCCGGGAGATGATCTATCCCGCAAAAGCGAATTTTCGGGTCTGAAAATGGTCTAGGTTTTTGTTAAATTTTAGGAGCTTTCTTAGCTGTCTATTTATGTGGACAAAGATTTTTGGAGAAAGCGGCTAAAAAGTAGGTGTTTTTTATTTTTACAAAAGATTTTGATGTGAGAATCAGGCGAATATTGTCGCTTTCGCAAATAAATCTTATGGAGGATTCTTACTCGGAATGAAATTTGCGTCTTAGACGATTACAATTGTTTGTTTGGGTATTAGAAAAGGAAAATGTATCATAAACATCGTAGAGCATTCACTGATATATTAGTGGCTGAACAACCGGATTGGTTTATGAAACTTGACAACATCCTCAAAGGATATGTCATCTTGGCAGCGGCATCTTGTATAGGCTTCTGTCTCATTATCATCCATTCCCTTATCTTAACTATAGGAATGGATGATACCATTGCTCCTGAAATTGCTTCTGCTAATTTAGAAATGGAAGCAGTATCTGTTACCGTGGAGCTAGATACAACCACTTTCGAAGAAACCATAAGAAATCCCGATAACTTTATTATAGAACCTCACGAAGATTCTTTGTGGGAAACAACGGAGGATCAGCAGGAATTCGAACAGGAAATTCCTGCTGAGTTAGTTCCAGAAAAAGAGGAAGTATACAATCCTTTAGAAAGATTTATTACCAAGCTGGACAAGGCAAAGGAGAATAATGAACAGGTAAGGATCGGTTACTTTGGAGATTCTATGATAGAGGGAGACTTGATTACTCAGTCATTACGGAAAGATTTACAAGAGATGTTTGGAGGAAAAGGAGTGGGCTTTGTTCCGATTTCTTCCAAAATTCCCGGCTTTAGAAAAACTATACGCCATAGAATAGGGGAGTGGAAATCTTACAATTACTTCACACCGGGTCCAAAAGGAATGCCTTTGGGAATTTCCGGTGAATTGTTCCTCGCAGATAATCCCCAAATGAGCTGGGTGAGCTATAAGGCAACCTCTGCTTTTCCTGGAACAGAGATATTTGAATTGGTAAAGCTATATTATGGTGGGGGAAGTGCAGTCCCTGAAGGATTTGATTCCTATGTGATCGTAGATACAGATCAGCGTATAGATACTTTTTCTTTGGATGGCAAGACTGAAATTTCAGAATTAGTGATTTCGTCTGAGCCTACCAAGAGAGTCGAACTTAAATTTCACATACCTTCCAATCTTCCCATTTTTGGATTGAGTGTGGAAAGTGAAAGTGGAATCGTTGTAGATAACTTTCCTTCTCGCAGTAATAGTGGAACAAATCTGGTCAAGATTCCTGCAGATGTACTCAATAAGTTTGACAACTACCTGGATTATGACCTGATCGTACTGCAGTTCGGATTAAATGTCGTTTCGCCTAAAAGAAAGAGTTTCAGTAGCTATGAAAAAGGGATGAAGCGAGTAGTTGAGCATTTCAAAACACATATGCCCAATACTGATATCCTGCTAGTCAGCGTTTGTGATAAAAGTACTAAGATCAATGGGGTGCTGCAAACAGATCCCAGTGTACCGCTCATTGTAGATGCACAACAAAGGGTAGCCGAAGAGATGGGGATTGGATTCCTCAACCTATACGAAGAAATGGGGGGCCGTAACTCCATGATCAAATGGGTAAAGGCGAGGCCTTCATTAGCCAGATCAGACTATGCCCACCCCAATCATAGAGGAGCAGTCAAGGTATCCAATATTGTGAAGGATTTCCTGTTGAGAAACTATGATACCCATATGGCTCAGAAAAAGGGCCCTGTAAAGGAGACCTTTTCAATGCGGAAATAGGGTAGGGTCCTCAATAAAACTTCAAGTAAAAGGACTCTTATTTATTGCCCTCTCCATAGCTTCCTTCGCTACCGTTTACCTCAATAAACTCATTTACCCGTACCTCCACATTTTCACGGATATCTACCCAAAAGAGGTTAATATCACCTACATGGAAGTTTTTGATTGGGGCTAAAGGCAAAGGACTCTTTACCCAGAGGATTCCCTGATGAGCCTGGGCATGGATACTTTGACTTTTGATCTTTGAGTACTTTGCGTTGAGATAGCCTTTATGCATGCTTTCTGGAGCAAAACTCCCATCCGTTTTCCAATTGATCGGATTTACTACCACCACATCTTTATAAAAGGTATTTAGGCTTTTTGGCTCTGCATTTTTCTTCCAGGTCGCCCAACCCATCACACATTCGGTAGCATCGGGGGAATCGCAAATGGGAATGCTTTTGAACTTGGAAGCTCTGAAAGGCCAACCCGGTACATAAGCTGCTACTAACTGCTTTTGCAAATCCTTCCCATCGAAAAATTCCTGCAAGAGCATTTGGGCATGTAGAGCTCCCTGGCTATGGCCCGCTATCACGATAGGTCTGCCTTTGTTGAAGTTTTCGAGATAGTATTTAAATGCTTTGCGTACATCCTGATATGCAAAGAGTAGAGCTGATCTTTTTGATGCGGTATCTACCGCTCCAAAACCTCCATAAACCATTTGTCTGTAACGAGGAGCATATACTTTGCAGCTGTGGTTAAATACACTGGCCTGATGCATGATAGCTCTCTCATCCGTTTGCATATTTAAGCTGCTGTCCTCCACATTGGCATTCCAGTAAGCACCTTTCATAAAGGTCGTGGGATGAACAAAAAAGACATCTGCTGCTGCATGTTCCTGATCTTCTTCGCTAACTCCTTCTGGATATTTATCTGCAAAATCTTCTTTTTCGGGATGAGAACACCAGGCATCGAGATTTGAATAATCGGGTTCTTCCCATTTTGGACTTTTGTCAAATGATTGAGTAAGGAGATCCTTGCTGCTGGAGCAAGCACCTAAAAAAAGCAGTAGACCCAGGGTCCAGATAGATATAGATTTCATAGTGTAGCTAATGGTCTTTTCAGATGTATCGTCTATTTACGGAAGAAAGTAGCGTATTGCCCATAAAAATAAGTCTAAATCCCAAACCTTGAAAATCCCTTTTGTTGGGAATAATGTTAATCATTTTCCCTGGAGATTAATTTGAAGGGTTTCGCTAAAGTCCTTTTTAGGATAATTTTTTATGTAGGTGGAATGTGAAGCTAGTTTACAGTTACATAAAAACTCGCCCCATATTCAGGGGCGAGCTATTTTTTATCACTTAGCTTATTTATCTGTAAACTACTTGCTGACGATAGGTTTCTTCCCCATCCATGAGTTCGATGAAATAAGCACCTTTATTAAAATTGCTGAGACTAAAGGGTTGTTCGTAGGTTCCTGCACTTACCACAAGCAAACCATCATACAATTGAGTCCCTCTCGAATCCAATAGGCGGAGCTGTAACCTCATCTGTCTTGGACTTTCTAGTTTCACATTAATAATCCCCTCTTCGGTAGCCAGGTCGGGAATATTGATTTCCCCTTCATCTACCAACTCTTCCAAACTAGAGCTATTGATAACCTCTATATTCTTGCTGACGATATCTTCACAGATTCCATTAGATACGATCAGGCTAACTGTGTATTTTCCAGCTTTGCGAAAAAAGTGTAAAGGATTCTGTTCGGTAGAAGTACTTCCTGTTCCAAAATCCCAGAGCCAGCTTTCAGCATTGATGGTCCTATCGCTGAACTCAACTCTGCCCGGACCTTCTGCCAGATCAATGGTTTCTGGTCTGTCAAAAACAAAATCCGGTTTGAGTTCATTTACTTCCAGGCTGATTTCTGCCGTATCTACACAACCTCCAGTATTGGTTCCCACTACCTGATAAGTTGTATTCTGATTGGGTCTCACATAGGTGCGAGCTCCCTCAAATCTTAGCAAACCATCAGCGGGCAGCCAGGTGTAGGTATCTGCACCAGAAGCCACAAGAGAAACTTCTTCCTGAATACAAACACTTGAATGAGAAGCTGATATTTCAAGGAAATCTTTTTCTTCTACAACTACAGTTACATAATTACTGGTCTCGCAGCCTTGTTCATCTATAGAGCGAACTGTATAACGAGTGGTAGTTTCTGGATTAACCCGTACTTCTTCGCCAGCTGCCTTTGTCAGACCAGCTGCCTGATCCCAAATGTAATATTGACCTCCACTGGCGGTTAGGGTAGTATATTGTCCACGGCAAGCTTGAACACTGGCTGGACTTATGGTCAAAGGTTCCGGTTGAGTAACCGTAACTGTAATGGCTTCTTCTACACGACATCCATCTGCACCTGTACTTACAATATAAGTAGTGGTTTCTTCAGGGAATGCTGCCACCACGGGTCCTCTTGTCTTGTCCAGGCTTTCTGAAGGGGACCATAAATAATCGCTTGAGCCAGAAGCCGTGAGATAGGTTGTATCTCCCCGACAAATGCTTCGTTCTTGGGCGCGTACCTTGAGGTCTTCTGCTTCATTAACTACTACAGTTACTCTGGCTTCTGCATGGCATCCCCCCTCATTTGTCCCACTAACAAAATATTCTGTAGTTCTGGTAGGGAAAGCATCTACTGCTGTGCCGGAAGAAGCGCTCAAAGAACCTGCAGGACTCCAGGTAAATACTCCTTCGCTATGTGTATCCAGTCGGATTTGATCTCCTTTACAAATCACCGGGCTTTCGGGATCTATTTTGATAGCTAAGCCTTCATTTACTGTAACTGTAATTTCCTCTTTAAACTCACATCCATTTAAACTGCTGGCCTCCACCACAAAAGTTGTAGTCTGAGTAGGGCTAACCAGGATTTCATTTTCATCTCCACTAGATGCAGCCTGACCGGCAACACTCCAGGTGTAAGAAGCTGCACCTTCTGCAAAAAGTCGGACACTTTCTCCTGAACAGATGCTGGGATTTTTAGGACTCACAATTAGCTGGTCATTGGTTTCCAGGACTTCCAGGGTAATTTCCGCTTCAGCTTTACAGCCATCGCGCATTTCCCCTACTACCTTATAGGTCGTGGTTCCTGTAGGTTTGGCGTTGACGATACTTCCATTTACCTTATCCAATCCTATAGCGGGCGACCAGGAATAAGTATCAGCTCCAAAAGCCTGCAATTCCAGACTTCCCCCTTTGCAAATGCTTTGATCTCCCTGGTTGAGACTTAGTTGAATGGGTTCCGTAACCACAATGAAATCAGTTTCAGAAGTGTAGTCGTCATTTCCACTACAGCTAACCACCCTCAAGCTTACGCTATGGTATCCCTCTGATTCGAAAGTAACTTCAGGATTGGCTTCATTAGATCTTCTCGGGAAACCTCCTTCAAATTCCCAGTAATATTCCTGGGCATTCTGAGAAAGGCTTTGAAACTGAACAGACTCTCCTGCACAAACGACACTTTTTACGGCTGTAAAAGCTGCTTTGGGATAAGAACCTGTAGCTACATCTATGGTAATTTCATCTTCGCTTTCACATCCATTTTCATCTTCTGCCACTACTCTATAAGTAGTTTGTCTACTTGGGCTTACTCGAGTAAACTCACCCGTTCTGGAACTTACTTCATTTGCAGGATACCAGGTATATCGAGAGGCACCATATGCCCTCAGTACGGTTGACTGACGACGGCATACTGCTGCATCATCAGCTTCGATTTTTACTTTGCGACTTTCTCTGACATCTACCTCAACAAATGCAGTATCACTACAGCCGGCTTCATTGGAGCCTATTACCTGATAGGTCGTATTGACGGTAGGTATGGCCTCTGCGCGTGAACCCTGAACAATGCTCAGTTCTGCCTGTGGATACCAGTCATAGGTTAGCGCTCCTGCTGCTTGTAGGCTAACTGTACTGCCCTCACATACAAGATCTGTAGATGCATTTAGAAACACATTGGGTCTTGGGATGACTTCTACAAAGACATCCGCAGAGGTCGAACAACCATTTTCTGTGGTAGCAGTTACTGTATAGGTGGTGCTTTGGAAAGGTCTTGCAATTACTTCTTTCCCTTCTGCATTATTTAGATCAGATACGGGAGACCAGCGATAACCCGCAGCGCCTGAGGCAGTCAGAGTAACAGCATCTCCCGGGCAAAGAACACGGCGAGAAGACTGCACAGTTAATAAATTGGGGGCATCATCTACAGTTACAGTAATATCTTTTTTGACCCGGCAAGATCCTTTTATACCGGTAACAGTATAAGTTGTAGTTTCATCCGGGCTTAAACTTACCAAACCCTGTCCCAAAAAGGAAACTCCCTGAGCCGGCTCCCAGGTATAGGAATCTGCTCCATCCAGATTGATCTCTACATTGGATTCTCTACAAATTGATGCAGAAGGAGGAGTCAGGGTGATGTTTTCCCCTTGCTGAACATCAATGCTCAGACTTACTTCATTTTTACAGCCGCTGCTCCCCTCTCCAATGACACTCAGTGTCATGCTCTGTTCCGGGCGAAGGGTCAGGCTATTATTTTGAGGTTGGTTGTTAAGACCGGGAACTTTCCATGTATAGGAATTTGCGCCGCTGACCTCTATTGTAATTTCTTCTCCCGCGCAAATATTGGGGTCCTTGGATGTTGTGAGGCTTACGGGTTCTTTCGGCCTTACTTCAATAACCTCTTTACGAGTAATGGTGTTACTTCCCCCATCGCTTGTAACTGTCAGGAAAACATCATATCTGCCAGGTTCTTCATAGCGGACACTGGGATTGGGAATGGTATCTCCTGCTGGGAAACCACCCGGAAATGCCCATACCCATTTTTGAGGGGTACCATATGAGTCATCGGTAAATTGTATATCCATACCTGCACAGATGCTAGTGCTGGATATTTTAAAATCGGCTACTGGGGGCAATTGAGTTGCCCCGGTAAGTTTTATATTATCGAGATAAATGTCGTTTCCGTGGCCCCCAAAATTTACAAAAGCAATTTGGACCCGTGGCTGTCCATCAAACTGACTTAGGTCTATCACATCTGTTCTCCAATCATCTTCAACCGGAGAGAATGGTTTGTTGAAAGGACGGGCAGTTTGTAAAGTTTCGCCTCCTTTATAGTAAATACATCTGAAAACCGGATCACAGGCAGTAGCTACAAAAATTCCTAGCGTATCTGTATATCGGCCATTATAAGGAACATAAGCTAGATCGAAAGCTAGTGTTGTAGAGTTTTCTTCGCTTAGATCAAAAATGGGACTTACCAACCAGTCATCTGTTCCCGTGAGGTTGTTGTCATAATTATTGATAGTCATAGAGCCTCTACTTTTACCAAAACCACCTACACGCTCTGTATTATCCCAAGTATGATCTTGCTGAGGATTGTGGATGAAAAAGCCTTCTGGAGGAAAAACGCTATCTGGTTCAAAGGTAGCAGTAAGGGGCAAAGAAGCACCTTCTTCCATTACCTGGATATAGGCACTTTTTGTTATTTCTTTTGAGCCGCCATCATTGGATGCTACAAGCTGCACTTCGTAAAGTCCAGGCTTTTTATACACAACGGTCGGATTCTGATTTTTAGAAGATTTAGGTTTCCCTCCAGGAAATGACCATCTCCAGTTTTCCACCTCTCCTTCAGTCAGGTCTCCAAAATTGACTTCCAATGGGCCACATCCGAGTCTAATATCTGCAATAAAGTCGGGTTTGGGAGGTTCTACCTGGCTTCTACATGTACTGGATTCAATAACACTTTTTCTACGTGGACTATTGAGAAGTACGGCTCTCATCCTAGCCCTTTGGTCCCGGGTAAAAAGATTCATACAGGCATCATCGCTATAATCCATGTAATTGGAAACCATAGCTTTGCCACCTTCACAACTGACAGACCCTGGAGGGCAGTTGAAATTAGGGCCATCCGCAACGGGAGTATCATTGCAATAATCATCTTTATCACAAGCTCCGTCTCCCCAGATATGGCGAAGTCCCAGCCAGTGTCCTACTTCATGCGTAGTTGTTCTACCCCCATCAAAGGGAGAGCTGACTGTCCCTATGGTACCAAAAACATTATAATTGATGACAACTCCATCTGTTTTTGCCAAACCCGGAGAAAAGGGGAGTCCTCCCACTTCACCGGATTGAGGAAATTGAGCATAACCCAAAATTCCTCCGGCAATGTTACACACCCAAATATTCAGGTATCGATTGGGATCCCAGACAACATCCGGCTTGATTTGCTCATTGATAAATTGCTCGCTGAAAGGAGCCCCATCAAAGGAAACCCTGTTGATTCCATTGGTAGCTCGGCCATTAGGGGCTACATTGGCGAGGCAAAATTCGATTCCAGTATCAACTGCATAACTTCTAAAATGAGAAGGCGTCCTGCTTTTGTCAGGATTTTGTCTTCTATAATCTTGATTTAAAACCTGGATTTGCGACAGTACTTGCTCGTCGCTTATATTTTCTATAGGATTGCTATAGATGACATGAACTACAACTGGTATAGTCAAAATCTCATCTGAACCTGTACGGTAAAGGGAACGGCTGGATTGCTGCCTTTTTACATTGTCCTGAATCCATTTTTCAAAATTCGCATCATCCTCCACCGCGTTTGGGTTGACAATCTCTAGCTCTTCTCCATTTTCATTTGTGTAACAGATACGATCTTTGGGAAGTAATGCCCGATATCTGGGATTTTGTCTCTCATAATCGTACTCCAGAACATGTTGAATTGTACTAAGCTGGGGATTTCTGAGGTTGAGCGTTTTATTGGGATTCCCGCCATGTGCGCTTGGGGGAAGGGGAGTTTGTGCTATTAGGCTTGTTAGTGTGAAGAACAATGCCAGACAAGTAGTCAGGGTTCGCAGCATATATATCTTGTTTTTGCCTGTTCTTAGGGTTTGAATTGATGAAAAGTATATATGGCAATTGTGAGGCCATTGCCGAACAGTAAGCTAAGGATTTTAAAAATAGCCGTCTATGGCTGGAATAAACAGGGAGTTGTCTACTTATTAAGTCAGGGAATACAATATATGCAAAAAAACTGATTAGTTTTCTATACATTCTTGTGTTTAAAAAAATAAAGACTATCAAAAGGGAATTTTTTACATATCACCCTTTTGACAGTCTTGAAAATTTTTGTTTTTCGGAGCTAAATCTTTTTTATCAACAAGCCTTGGTCTCTTCTGGTTCTTCTATAGCTCCCAGGACGTATTTAGCAATTTTACTATTGAGCTCCTCAGGTTTGAACGGTTTGGATACAAAATCCGTCATGCCCACTTCCCTGACTCCCTTTTGTGTAGGTTGAAGCACTGAGGCTGTAAGTGCGATGATAGGGATGTTCTGGAACCTTTCTTCCTCAAAGGATCGAATCGTTTTTGTCGCGGTATATCCATCCATCACCGGCATGTGTAAATCCATCAGGATGATATCGAATTCCAATTGTCGAACCAGTTCTGTCGCGATTAACCCATTTTCTGCAATCTCAACCTCTATTCCCCAATGGCTCAGGAATTTTTTTGCTACCATTTGGTTGACTTTATTGTCTTCTACCAGAAGTACTTTTACCCCTTTTAAAGATTCAACCAAGGGAGCTGATTCCCTGGATTCTTCCTGAATAGCTTTGCGCCTACTTTTCTTGAGTGGCAGGGTAAAGTAGAATTTCGATCCTACGCCTAATTCACTTTTGAGTTTGATTTCACTTCCTTGTAGTTCAATGAGTCGTTTCGTAATAGAAAGTCCCAGTCCTGTCCCTCCATATTTTCGGGTAATGGTGGAATTGGATTGGGTAAAGCTTTCAAAAACACTGGCGATTTTATCCTCTGGAATACCGATGCCAGTATCCTCCACTTCAAAGTCGATGTACAGTTTGTCATCCTTTTCCTCCCGCAAAGCAATGTCTACAGTAACTTTCCCTTTCTCAGTAAACTTGACCGCATTTCCAATCAGGTTGTTGAGGATTTGGGAAAGACGTGTGGGGTCTCCCAAAACTACTTCTGGCAAAGCTGAATCCATATAAATCCGTAGGCCGATTCCTTTATCCCTTGCTTTGACACCCAGTGCTTCCTTAATCGTATTGGCGACTGTTTTGAGGCTAAAGTCTATTTCTTCAAAATCAACTCTTCCTGCTTCAATTTTATTGAAGTCCAGAATATCATTGATGAGTACAAGGAGATTTTCCCCGGAAAATTTGAGGACATTTAAATTATCCAGTTGATCCTGGCGGGGATTTTCCTGAATAAGGAGATTGGTAAGACCGATTACTGCATTCATCGGAGTTCTAATCTCATGACTCATGGTCGAAAGGAAATTCGTCTTGGCAATGGCTGCTGCTTCAGCCTTTTCTTTGGCCAGGATAAGTTCTTCCTGAAATTGGATTCTCAGGGTAATATCCTTGATGATGGTAATGAAAATATCGCCATTGCTCCCTGACATTTTACTGATAGAAACTTCAGTAGGGAAAATGTGGCCATCTTTTTTCAAGGCTAATGATTCAGCTGAAAAACTGGCTTTTGTACCAGAGATGATTTCCTCCAAAGCAGTAAGCAATCCTGTCGCCTTTTCATGATTTTCATCCGGAAGCAGAAGGTGTATTTGCTCTCCTTGTAGTTCCGTTTCGATGTAACCAAATATTTCCTGGGCTGCTGAATTGACAGACAGGATCTTTCCCTCAGAATCAAAAGTAAGGATACCATCAACTACATTTTCCATGATAGCGGAAACATAACCTTCAGCATCATCTTTAATCTTTTGATTTAGCTCTGTGAGCTCTTGGGTAAGTGTAGCAACCGTATGGTCCTTTTTCCTCCGCTCTTCATCCTGTTCCTCATAGGCGCTACTAACGACTTCCAGGAGAGCTTCGAGGGGGAATTCCCCCTCTTTGGCTTTCCTTTTAAGTTTTTTTACTTGTCGTTCCAGCAACTTGTGCATCATACTATACTTTCTCAGTGATTGAAGTAATGGTCATAGTTTGGTTGTGTAGTTGGCAGTTCCCAACTTCAACGTGAGGAGAAATTTCCCCATAGGAATAGAATCCGATTTGCTTGGCTCCTCCCATGATATCCATCACAGATTCAACTTCGTCAGCAGTTCTTTGGCCTAATACCATCTTTCTTCCTACACAACTAATCAAAATTGCCAGGGTATCGCTTTCCATTTCTGCTTCTTCTTTATTCAAGGCAAATTTTGCAGCCTCAGATGCTCCTGCAACCAGTCTGTCAAAGTTTGCCATCATGAGCTGAGCAGAATATCCTTCTGGTACGTCCCCAGCAAAGGTCATGGATTGATCCTCTTCGTTTACAGAAAGAATGGTACGTACAGTTCCTACTTCCTCCTGTCCTGAAGGGCGAATCATCAAGGGGAACAAAAGTGCACTCCCTGGTAATTCTGAGGCCTTATCTCCGAGATATCCTTTGTATAGTTCTAGTGCGGGTTTACCATCCAGTTCGTAAAGCACATTAGCTTCAGAACGAGTTATTTTTCTTTCTGGGCCAAATGCGTCCCATCCTCCAACAGAACCGTGTCCTACCTGAACAGCGTCCCCTTCAAATCCTATTACTACAATTCTTCCTTGCTCCGGTGTCTGATTATAAGCTACCAGGGTTTTTTCAAATCTTCCCCCGTCTCCTGCTAATCCTCCTGTAATAATGATATCACTTCCTAAAACCTCAGTAAGTCCTTCAACCAACTCGCTTCCATTTACGGATCCTCCATCTGAAATAACCAGTACTGACTTCAATTGCTCTGACTGAATCTCTTTTCCTAATTTTCTTCCAGCGTCCAATGATCCCTCAGTGTTTCCAATCAAAATAGAGGCAGAATTGATGTTGGTCTGCTCAAATTCGATGGCGGTTGCTACGATAGAATCATCCAAAACTTCGTCTCCTATAATTTCTCCGGCAGTGGTACAGCCAACTAAGGTGGCTTTCGGGTACATTTCCTGTAGCTGTTGGAAGTATTCCTGTTCTTCAAGCAAGCTTGTGCTTCCAAAAAATAGCACGAGTTGTGGTGTGATCTCTACGGCATCTTCATAGCTTTCCCATGAATCCCCGTCTTCCCAGATCAATTGATTAGTCTTCATATTTTTTGTGTTACTGAGAATAAAAGGTCAGTGTACTCTATATATTTTGAACAATTGTATAATTAATGATTTGTAATACTTTCTTCAAGGAAGAATATCGGGGCATCTAACAGAGAGAGCAGGATGTAATACTTTGGGGAAATCTGGGGATTAGAAGCTTACTCAGGCTACTACTAGCTGAGAATAGGCCTAAAGAAGGCTGTGATTTGATGAAATGATTTAGGGAAAGAATTCTTTCTAAAGTGGGCTTTGCATGAAAAACCCTCAAATATTTGATCAGGATCAAATATCAAGTTTTTTAAATCTAGGTGTTTTTAGCTTCCAAATCCTGATTGTCATAGTAGCCTGTGGAGATATCTTTTCTGGCTTTGACGAAATAAGTAATCTGACCGATATGCCCGGAAAAATGCTCAACAATATGAATAAGGATAGAAAGGCCCGTTTCTGAATAGCCTTGGACGGTATAATTTTTTACGAGTATCTCTGGCTTTATCTGATCCAGCACTTTTTCAGCATCAGCTTGAAGTTCATCTAGTTTTACGATGAGTTCAGAAGTGGGAAGTGGCCCCCTTTCATCAAACTCTGATTGTCTTTGGCGAATATCCTCTTCTTCCCCTATTGCACTGATCAGCCATTGCCGGACATTGCCGCATAAGTGCAAAATGAGATTGCCTACGCTATTGCTGTTTTCATTGGGGCGGTACCAGATGTCTTCCTCCGATAAAAGATTCAGACATTTCTTGGCTCGTGGAATGGATTCCTGAAAAAGGCGTCTTTTAACTTCGGTGATCATCAGGCTGTGTACGTGTTCTAAAGAATCCATCTTGCTTCCGTTTAGTCTTGTATTATTTTCTCCTCTAAGTAAGAAATAATTTCGCAATCGGGGACTATCTTAGCAGCATCAAAACACTTTTTGCAAATATCAGCCTCATCGTTCTGCTCAATTTGCTGATCAAACCCATTTGGGTGTTGGTCGAAATGGAAATACAGGACGTTGTAGGACACGAGGCCTGGGGCATGTATGCCGCCCTTTTTGCTTTGGGATATTTGTTTTTGGTCATCGCTGATCTGGGGATCAATCCTTACACCACCCAGAAACTAGCTTCTCAGCCTGAATTGATGAAGACCCATGCACCGGGTTTGCTTTCCCTCAAGATCATTCTAATGTTTTTGTATCCAGTATTCATGCTAGGAGTAGGATGGATATTAGGCTATCAAGAAATCGAACTCTATTTTCTGGCCATCATTTGTCTCATTCATGCAGGTAGTCAGTTGATGAGTTTTTTTCGGGCTAATTTTCGGGCGATGCAGCGGTTTCAGATTGATGCCTACCTATCGATTTTTGATCGGATTTTCCTTTTGTTACTGGTTCCTCTACTTTTTTATACCGGCATGACAATCGATGGATTTATCTATATGCGGATATTGAGTGTTGGGGTAGGGGCCGTCCTCTTTTACATTTTGCTGGTGAGGATGTATGGGAAAATTAGAGCCAGTTTCGATAAAAGCCTCTTAAAAAAGAGCTTAAAATCCAGCATGCCTTTCGCCCTAATGACTTTGCTTTACTCTGTACATGATAAAGTAGATCAAGTGATGATCGAACGTATAGCTGGGCAATTAGAAACCGGACTCTATGCTGCGGCCTACCGATGGATTGATGCCTTTAGTATGTATCTCTGGATCGTACTGCCCATATTCTTCGCTCGATTCGCCTACTATATAAAAGATAAAAAAGAACAAGAAGGCTTGCTGACCTTTGGACAGGCAATTGCCAGTTTGCCAATTATATTCATTTCCATTTTTGGGCTCTTTTACGGGGATAAGCTGCTCTTTCTCTTTGATAATAGCAGCCCTCAAGAACTGGAAGTCATGCAGGCTTGCCTTCGCATCCTTTTTCTCGCCCTTTTGGTAAATGGAAGCTTCACTATCTTTAGTACCCTGCTCACTTCCACAGGTTATGTAACATTTGTTAACCAGGTAATCCTGTTAAGCATCGTTCTGAATATCGCCCTAAATGCCTACTTTATTCCTCAATATGGAGCCATAGCCAGTGCCTGGACCACCTTTCTCAGTTTTAGTCTAGCCAATATTGCTTATGTGCTGTATGCGGGTATCCGTTTGAATATCTTTCTCCCGGTTCGACAGTTTATTCTGTTGGGCTTATTAGGGATAGCTCTTTATGGATTTTTTTATGGATTGAGGGAAATCTCGGATAACTGGTTACTGAATAGTTGTATAGCTGGTATTATCTATGCAGGTTTGGCTTTTGCCGTAAAGTTGATATCTTTTGAGCAAATCCGATCTTTCAAAGTCTGATCTGTTTTGGCTTCACATATCTGTCATATAAGCGTACTCAATCCGACTCTTCATCCTCGGATCTTTTACAAACTGGCAAAATCCCAGCACAGAATGGGATATCGAGTCAGCATCTATGCGCAGGATGAAGCTGAGGAAGTCTATGAAAAAGACGAGATCAATATTTATCCAGTAAAACCTTTCCATAGGCTCAGTTTTCAACGATTCTTTTTTAGCCTATTTCATTTCCTCAAGCTCAAGAGGTTAAAGGCAGATATCTATACCCTCCATAGCCCTCAATTACTCATCCTGGGTGTCTTATTAAAATGGACTACGGGTGCAAAGATCATTTATGATGTGCACGAAGATTATGCCCTTACGATTCGGCAGGTTTCACACTATCCCGGATTTTTGGGAAATCTTTTGGCGAGCTGGGTAAGACTGATTGAGAAGTGGGCGGTCAAAAGGATTCATGCGATAAGCTATGCGGAAGATGTGTATGATGATGTCTTGAAGGCAGGTTTGGAGAAAAAGTTTTTCCTGAGAAATAAGTTTTACCTGGGAGAAAAGGAGCAGCTTTCCGAGAAAGAATCTACCTTCACTTCCTATATGTTATACACCGGAACTTTGGCAGAAGACTGGGGGATTTATCGCAGCATAGACCTTTGGGTGAAAATGAATGAGTATAAGCCCTTGTACTTTATCATGGCAGGGGTTAGTCCACATAAGGAGCTTATCGAAGAAATCAATAAACGAGTAGCCTATACTGCTTTTGTGGATCGCTTTATGATGGTGGGAGGGAATGATTATGTGCCTTATGCAGAAATCCTCGACCTCATCCGCAACTGCCGATTTGGAACAGCCCTTTACTCCCTGAAACCGCACATCAAAGGTAAAATGCCAACCAAGTTTTATGAATACATGGCCTTTGACAAACCCCTGATTTATACTAAAGAAGAATCCTGGGATATATTCAATGATCATGAGAAACTGGGCTTTCCGCTTACCGGAGTAGAAAGTGGAAAATACCTATGGAACATGCTGGAAGCCTGGGAAAAGCAGGGATTCAAACATGAAGCATCAAGTTATGCCTGGGATGGGGAAGAAGAGGAGTTGAGAAGGATGATGGAGTTTGTTGAAAAAAGTTAACGTATTGGGGTGTTGGCGTGTTGGTGATTTTAACATTATCAATTCAACTCCAACACGCAATACCTCAATACTCCAACACGTTTTATTCAATCTCAAATATCGCCTCAATCTCCACTGCGGCACCCAGCGGAAGAATCATTCCCACCGCACTACGGGCACCTATGCCGATCTCTGGACCAAATACATCGCGCATACATTCGCTATAGCCATTGATAACCAGATGATGGGATTCAAAATCCATGGTGCTATTGACCATGCCCAGGGTTTTTACCAGCTTTTTGACCCGACTGAGTTCGCCGAGCGTGTCTTTGAGGGTGGCAATCATGAGAAGAGCTACGATTTGGGCGTATTCTTGTCCTTGCTCGATGCTATATTCTCTGCCCAGTTTTCCTTTGATGACTTTTCCTTCGCTATCGAGGGAGACATGTCCTGAAAGATAGACTCTATTTCCGGTGATTACTGCGGGTTGGTAAACGGCTCCAGGTTTAGGGGCGTTTGGTAGGGTCAATCCGAGTTCTGCGAGTTTTTGTTCTGGAGTCATGGGGCGGTTTTTATCTTAGTTTCATTTGTTTTTTAAACTTAGGATGTTTGGGAGGCTTTTCCTATAAATTTTTGAGGATAGATAATGGGTTCTCTTTCCCCTTTTTTAGAAAAAGGGGCAAAAATCGCAGCGCCCAGAACCAGCTGCACATGCCGCCCCTGTTCCCGATGGGCGCTGCCGGGCCATCGCGCTTTGTGCGCAACAATAATTTATTGGCGCGTGGGAGATGAAACGAGCACTTAGGGGACGGAATGTGTGCCGGCCTTCTCTGCTCGTTTCGCTTTTTTGCCAATCTTTTTTAAAAAAAGTTTGAACATCCCTCAAGAAAATTCAATAAAAAAATATGAATTCAATCTCTTTCTGTCCCTTCAAGGAATCATCGAAGGGTTCTCTTTCCCCTTTTTTAGAAAAAGGGGCAAAAATCGCAGCGCCCAGAACCAGCTGCACATGCCGCCCCTGTTCCCGATGGGCGCTGCCGGGCCATCGCTCTGCAACAAGCAATTATCTATTGGCGCGTGGGAGATGAAACGAGCACTTAGGGGACGGAATGTGTGCCGGCCTTCTCTGCTCGTTTCGCTTTTTTGCCAAACTTTTTTCTAAAAAAAGTTTGAACATCCCTCAAGAAGATTCAATAAAAAAATATGAATTCAATCTCCTTCTGTCCCTTCAACGAATCATCGAAGGGTTCTCTTTCCCCTTTTTTAGAAAAAGGGGCAAAAATCGCAGCGCCCAGAACCAGCTGCACGTGCCGCCCCTGTTCCCGATGGGCGCTGCCGGGCCATCGCTCTGTAACAAGCAATAATCTATTGGTGCGTGGGAGATGAAACGAGCACTTAGGGGCCGGAATGTGTGCCGGCCTTCTCTGCTCGTTTTGCTTTTTTGCCAAACTTTTTTTAAAAAAAGTTTGAACATCCCTCAAGAAAATTCAATAAAAAAATTAGAATTCGATCTCTTTCTGCCCTTTCAATAAATCATCAAAAGTCTCTCTTTCTCTGATGAGATGCGCTTCCCCTTCCCAGATCAAAACCTCTGCGGGTCTCAAACGGGAATTGTAATTGGAACTCATGGAGAAGCCATATGCACCTGCGTTTTTGAGGCAGATGATATCGCCTTCACGCACTTCGTCGAGTTTGCGGTCCCAACCGAAGGTATCGGTTTCGCAAATGTATCCTACTACCGTATAGATGCGTGGCGTACCTCCCGGATTGGAAATGTTGATCATCTGGTGATAGCCGTCATACATCATCGGACGGATGAAGTGATTTAATCCACTATCTACACCAACAAATACGGTCGAAGGGGTAGGTTTGATCACATTTGCGCGCATGAGAAAATAACCGGAGTCGCTGACCATGTATTTGCCCGGCTCGAACCATAGCTCTACTTCTTTGCCATAGTCGCGGGTAAAGGCTGCATAGGATTTGCGCAGCTGTTCGCCAATCATAAAGACATCCGTCTTTGCGTCGTTTTCTTTGTAAGCCACTTTAAAGCCGCTGCCAAAGTCGATGAACTCCAGACCTTCGAACTCATGCGCAATTTCAAACATGATCTCGGCACTCTGGGTATAGCTGCGGGGATCAAGGATATCAGATCCGGTATGCACATGCAATCCAATCACTTTGATATTCTCGGATTGGATTACGCGCTGTACGTGGCGTCTTTGGTATACAGAAATCCCAAACTTGGAATCAATATGACCTGTCTGAATCTTGCTGTTCCCTCCTGCATAAATATGCGGATTGAAACGGATGCAGCAGGGAACGCTATCTCCATAGGTATGACCGAACTGCTCCAGGATGGAGATGTTGTCAATATTAATGACTACTCCCAATTCAACTGCCTGCTGAATTTCTTCAAAGGAAACGCAGTTAGGGGTAAAGATGATTTCTTTCGGATCAAATCCGGCTTGTAATCCCAATTTTACTTCCTGAATAGAAACGGTATCCAGACCCGAACCCAGTTTCTTCAAAAGCTTCAGGACATTCAGGTTGCTAAGGGCTTTGGTAGGATATTTAACCTTACAGTTCAATCCTTCAAATGCCTTGACCATCTGTTTATACTGATGCTCGATTTGAGCGCCATCATAAACATAAAGCGGGTGGCCGAACTGCCTAGTTAGTTGCTCAAGGCCCACTCCCTGAATTTGGTACTGGTTGTTATCCAGTTGAAGTCCGATTTCTTTTGTCAAAACTTCCATGGGTTTTACATTAATTAAAGGAGGCGCAAGTTACAGGCTTTTTGGGGGAATTCGTACAAAAATACAAGCATTTTTTGCAGTGTTTGAGTGTTAAAGTTTTAGGATATCAGACTTGTTACTATTTTTCATCCTCCAGGCTAACCCACAAATACCCTAACACCCAAACACTTTTTCCTTCCCTTCAACCCGTTTAATAAATCACTCCAACCCACTTTTCGTCTTGAAAATGACTCCTTATCCTCAGTATCTTGAGCTTATCCATTCATTTTTAATAGACAAATAATGCAAGCTCCCGCTCCAAGTACAGATGTTCTTGAGAAAAAATATGTCAGTATGGAAAACCTTCGATTCATCTTATTCGAGGTGTTCCAGGCAGAAAAATTGGCGGAAAATCCCTATTTCGCTGAGTATGACAAAGAATCCATCGAACTGATGGTGGCATCGGCCAAACAAATTGCAGATACTCACATGTTCCCCATTTTTCAGGAAATGGATCAGTTTGGTTCCAATCTGGAGGATGGTGTGTTGAAAGTTCATCCCGGCTTGAGAGATATCATTGATGCCATGGGAGAAGGAGGCTGGATCGGTGCTCAGGCTCCTGCGGAAGTAGGGGGGATGCAGATGCCGAGCATGGTGTACATGGCTGCCGAATTCATCTTCAATGCAGCTAATAACTCTGCAGTAGGATATTCAGGATTGACTGCAGGTGCGGCTAAGCTCATCTATTCTTTCGGTTCGCAAGCCCTGATCGATACCTATGTAGATAGAATGCTGGGAGGAGAATGGCAGGGAACCATGGCCCTGACCGAACCTCAGGCGGGTAGCTCTCTGTCAGATGTGATAACCAGTGCAACTCCTACAGAGGAAGGTCATTACATGATCGAAGGTCAGAAAATCTTCATCTCTTCCGGAGACCATGATGCGACCAATAATGTGATTCACCTTATGCTGGCTCGTATTGAAGGAGCTCCTGCAGGTACCAAAGGGATTTCGCTTTTTGTAGTTCCTAAATATCGTTTGGATGAAAGCGGCCAATTGGTGGACAATGATGTGCAGACTGCTGCTGCCATCCATAAAATGGGCCAAAGTGGCTATTCCAATGTCCAGCTCATGATGGGAGAGAAAGCAAACTGTAGAGGATATCTCGTAGGAGAGCCTCATAGAGGATTGCGTTATATGTTCCAGATGATGAATGGAGCGAGATTGGGGGTCGGCATGAGCGCGACAGGAACAGCCAGTGGTGCTTATTATGCTTCTTTAAAATATGCTTACGAACGGGCGCAGGGACGTCGTTTGAATAATCGCGACTTGAGTAAGCCTCAGGATTTGATCGCACACCATCCCGATGTAAGGAGGATGTTGTTCCTGCAGAAAGCCATTGTAGAAGGGTGTCTAAGCCTCGTAATGCAGTGTGCCCAGTATGCGGATATGATGAAGATCACAGAGGGAGATGAAAGAGAAAGAAATCATCAACTCTTGGAAATCCTGATTGGGATTGCCAAAACCTATCCTTCGGAAGCAGGTAACCGCTCCGTAAGTAATGGTCTGCAAGTATTGGGGGGATATGGATATGTGAAAGACTTCCCATTGGAGCAGTACTACCGTGATATGCGCATCATGGCCATTTATGAAGGAACTACTGGTATCCAATCTCAGGATCTCCTGGGTCGTAAAGTGATCCTTGGAGAAGGGCAGATGCTTAAGAAACTGATGGTAGAGGTTCAGGAAACCATGGCTGAAGCTGCTCAGCTTTCGGCTTTGCAAGAGCATGTGGGTACCTTTAAAAAAGTACTGGAGGAATTAGGTGGAGTTACTCAGCATTTGATGGGTATTGCGATGAAAGGAGACAAAGAGGTATTCCTTTCTGATGCGAACCTGTACATGGAGGTATTTAGCAATGTCGTGATCGGATGGCAGTGGCTCAAGCAGGGAATCGTAGCTGCAAGAGCACTCGAAAATCCTGCGGATGCTGTGGAGGATAAAGAGTTTTATGAAAGTAAGCTGCATACCCTCGCTTTCTACTTTGCTTATGAGCTGCCTCGCAATGAAGGTCTGATCAAAAGACTGATGGATCCAAGAATCTATACAGTACTTGGTACAGATAAAGATTTGCTCCGATGATCAGTCGTACAGAAGCCCAGACCATCTTCGATGAACTTATAGAGAATCCCAGTCTCCGCCGTCATTGCCGGACGGTGGAGCTGGTGATGGAAGCCTATGCAAAAAAGCTAGGCGAAGATGCTGATAAATGGGCCATTGCCGGATTGCTTCATGATGCCGATTATGAAAAATATCCGGAAGAGCATCCCAATATTATCGTAGCTAGACTTCGAGAAATGGGCGAAGAAGAGATTGCCTATGCGATCTCAGCCCATTACACCAAGTGGGGTGTTTCCTATGATCACCTATTAGATAAAGCCCTCCTGGCCTGCGATGAACTCACTGGATTCATAGTCGCATGTGCCCTCGTTCGCCCGACTAAGATTGAAGGCCTCAAACCTAAATCCGTTCGCAAAAAGCTCAAGGATAAAAACTTTGCCGCTAAAGTTGAGCGAGATGAAATTAATACAGGCATCGAGCTGCTAGGCGTTGAGCTCAATGAGCATATTGCTTTTATTGTTTCTGTGCTGGAGAAGCATAAGGAGGAGTTGGGATTGGTAGCGGAATAAAATGTAAACGTGTTGGCGTGCTGGAGTGTTGGTGTTATATCATAGGTTTGACTCCAATACACCAACACTCCAGCACCTTATTCCTTCTTATTTCAAAATTTCCGAAAAATGGATGTGACTTGTCCCTAAAAGCTTGTCTAAAGTATTGAATAGCAAAAAAATAGTGGAATATCAGCCTGGATATTAGAGCAGGAAGTGGATTAGGTAGGAAAAAAAAATATTTTTTACTAAATAAATCATTCATCGGAAATTCGAACCTTTTAATATTTGCTTAGGACTATGTTTGAACTTTATCAAAGCGAGAAAAACGACAAGTACTACTTTCGCCTAAAAGCTAAAAATGGGCAAGTTATTTTGACTAGCCAGGGCTATGCCAGCAAGTCTGGTGCTAAAAATGGAATTGAGTCTGTAAAGAAGAATTCGGCAGATGACGATCAATTTGAAAGAAAAGTAGCTTCCAATGGCAAACACCATTTCAACCTTACAGCAAGAAATGGCGAAATCATCGGATCAAGCCAGATGTATGCATCTAAAGATGGCATGAACAACGGTATCAAATCCGTTTCAGCAAATGCTCCCGGTGCAGAAGTGAGAGAGGTATAGTCCGACTCGCACACACAGCAAAATAATAACCGACTTCTTAGGGAGTCGGTATTTTTTTGTTTATAGGTCAAGTTTTTTTTATACTAATTAGTTGTATTTAATTATTTTTTATAAAAATTATTTGACTTTTAAATTGTAATTGATACTTTTGTAGAGCACAATCAATTCAGCCAATGAAAACACAAAAAATCTCTGTATGATGATATTGTTTCCTTTTAGGAATTGATGGAGTTGTACAGAGATTTTTATTTACCAAAATCAACCAACCATAAAAACACAAGACCCATGAATTATTATTTAATGGCCTTTAAGCGCTACGCAGATTTTAGTGGCCGTTCAAGACGAAAAGAATACTGGTATTTCGTCCTATTCAATCTCCTTGTTTATATCGTTCTCTTTGCTGCAGATATGGCTATCATCAGTAGTGGCTCAGCTGGATTAGGGATTTTTAGTGGCATCTATGCTCTGGCTACTCTTATTCCTTCTTTGGCAGTTGCAGTAAGAAGATTGCATGATATTGGGAGAAGTGGATGGAGCATTCTTTTTGGCCTGATACCTGTGATCGGGGCGGTACTACTGCTTATCTGGTATACTACAGATAGCGATGCTGGTAGCAATGCGTATGGGCTCAATCCTAAAGCCATAGGGGAGGACCAACTGATAGCAAAAATTGGCGAAGCAAGGGCATATTGACTGAGCGAAGTGTAGGGCTGTTGCCTTGGACGGAACAGTCTGCACTTTTTTTCAATGTATTTCATCCGGGCGAGAGCTCGGATGATTTTTTTATGAGGCTTTCCTATCTTGCTCAGCAAATGTGACCTATGGAAAATCAAAAAGCCCTGTTTAGCCTGGATCCGGATGTGCATTACCTCAATTGTGCTTATATGTCTCCGATTATGAAGTCTGTAGAGCAAAAAGGAATAGAAGGATTGATTCGCAAAAGAAATCCTTATCATTTGGTTCCCGAAGATTTTTTTACCGAAGTGGAGGAAGCCCGATCTTTATTTGCTGAAATGATAAATTGCAGAGCCAGTCAAATAGCCCTAATTCCTTCAGCTTCTTATGGGCTAAGTGCGGCTATTTCCAATGTTTCACCTAAGCAGGGAACACATGCTCTCATCCTCGATCAGGAGTTCCCCAGTGATTTCTTTCCCCTGAAAAGATGGTGTGAGCAACATGATAAGGAGCTCAAAGTGATTCGCATAGAGGCGGAGCCGGGAAAACAGGGAGAGGTATGGAATCACGAGATCCTGAACCAAATAAATGAAAAAACAGCTGTGCTAGTTATGTCTTCCGTTCATTGGATGAATGGGATTCGTTTTGACCTGAAAGCGATAGGGGAGAAATGCCGGGCAAATGACTGCCTACTCATTGTGGATGGAACTCAATCTTTCGGAGCTTTACCCATAAATGTACAGGAAACTAATATAGATGCGCTGGTTTGTGCCAGTTATAAATGCATGATGGGGCCCTATTCAATCGGCCTGGCCTATTTGGGCGAAGCTTTTAATGAGGGTATTCCTTTAGAAGAAAGCTGGATGAATCGAACCAATGCCCTCGACTTTCGAAACCTCACAGATTATGAAGAAAAATATACAAAAGATGCAGGTAGATATAATGTAGGCGAATTCAGCAATTTTATTCTGGTCCCGATGCTCATAGAAGCGCTGAAGCAATTGAAGGAATGGGGGCCTGCGGAAGTACAAGCCTATTGTAGGAAACTCGTCCAGCCATTACTGGAATATTGTGAAAGCATGGGGGTACAGCTAGAGAGAGAAGAATATCTTTCTGCACATCTGCTTGGGCTACAACTCCCCGACACTATCGGTTATGAAAAGTTGCTCAAACTTCTGAAAGAGCGCAAGATTATAGTTTCTGTTAGAGGGAGTACGATAAGGGTTTCTCCCAGTGTATATAATACTCCAGAAGATATACAGGCGCTCATTACTACCATCGAATCCTGCCTTCAGAAAGTAACCTCTTAAAAAAAGAAAAGCGGTTTCGCCTGAAACCGCCTAACATGAACAATTATATATGTTCTGCTTACTTATAAACGTTTAAGGAAGCAAAAGAAAGCCGACCCTCCTTAGGAGGATCGGGTCTTGCTAATTGCTGTATATGTACATGAGATTCTTTGCGAATTTTTTGGGCTGTGCATGAGCGTTCGTGTTTTTCTTTATAAGACGCATGTCCTTGTCTTATCTCATCAGCTCAGCTTAATTTTTTTATTTCTTACACTCCGCAGCCAGAAAATGAGTAAGCCGCCGACCAAAAGTAGCAGCCATATGCCATAGCTTCTAAAAAATGGATTCCAAACGCTGATATCCTGCCCAGTCAAAACATAGGTCGCCCAAAAGTAGGGATGTGTCATATCCGGACTTGCTGAAGCTAGAAAATCCAGTTTGGCAGTCTTTAAGGCTCTGGAAGGTTTTTGTCCTTTTTTTAGAAATTTGTAGAAAGACTCGGAGATAGGTGCAGCTGCCCGACCATCTGCTTTCCAAAGACTGGTCATAATGCTTCTTGCCCCTGCCATTCTAAAAGCTCTCGCTAGGCTCATCACCCCTTCTCCTTTTTGGAGTTTCCCATAACCCGCCTCACAAGCAATAAGACTCACGATTCGACTATCCAAAGACAAGGAGTAAAGTTCATGGACATACAATTTTCCGTCATCATCTTCTTGCCCTTTCCCAAAATCCAGATAAGCCCTGATCGGATCTTCTACATTTGCATTTCCATGAACCGCCAAATGAACAGCTTTGAAATTATGGACTTCAGACTTGAAGGTATTTTCCGAGGCATCCTGATCCAGGTAGGTTTTCCCTCCCAACAATTTGCCAATTTCCTGGGCTGAGGCTTTGTTGTGTTTGAGCTGCAAAAGGCCATCATAATTAGGGGCGAAAGCAGCTAGATTTTGGAGAATTGTTCCTCCTTGATCTACTTTTTTTTCTATGAGTGAAGCCGCGTACAGGTATTGAATATGTTGACTTTTGAGTAAATAAGGAAGTTTCCTGTACGCCTGCGACGGGACCTGAGCCTTTATAGCTTCTTCTGGGTAGGTGCTTAATAATACTTCGAAGGGAATAAATGCAAGGGGCCCATCCGGAACAATATACCAACTATCATAGCGATTGGAATCAGGCGTTGGGAGTTTAATGGCCTTAAAGAGTTCGCTGGCATTTTTGCAAAATCCCAGGAGTCCTTCTTTCGACATATCAGGTTTGCGGGTTTGTGCCGCCGTTTGATCCAAGGCGCGAAGAATTTCCTCAGTTAGGGGAATACTTTCAACAGAAATCTCCTCCTGATCCATTTGGAACCGATAGGCTACATTTTCTCCCCAGAAATACTCAATCAGAAGGCTTTGATCCGGGAGCCTGTCCTCAATAAATTGCGCGTCTACTCGTGTATCATTTAATTTCTGCTTCCGATAGGTCGGATATTGCTTGACTACCTCTTCGATTAGTTTATTTTGTCTGAATTCGAGCTCTACGAGAAGTTTAATCCATTTAGATACCTTTAAAGAATCCTTCGCAGAAGTCGGCTTTGTATTAGAAAGGTGATTTTGATAGTAGTCAATATCAGCTTTTAGTCCATCCAATTGTAGTTGGAGAGAGTCTGGCAAACCTTCAAGGGTTATCGTTCTTGATTCCAGAATCTCTTCAATCAGTAAACGAGATTTTATGGCCTCTGCAAATGAAAAGGCATCCCATAAATAGTTTTGGTCCTGGCTGAGTCTATATAATTCGGTACTGATCTCAATCCCTACTTCTACCATAGATCGGGAACTTTCACTCAATTTCAATTTACTCTCCTCGCTTTCCTGTATAGCTTCAATTTCGGGAATCAGGTCTATGCCTCTTTCGATATGTTTATGCGCCAATTCAAGTAAGGTTCGATCTTGATTTTTTTGGTAAAGGGCGAATAAGCTGAAGGCCTTTAGTTCCATCAGCTTGATCATGTCTCGGGGAATTTTGACAGCTGTTTTTTCTGGAAGAAATTTCCAATCACTGCTATCAGGGAAATTTCTGCTCAAAATACTTACACTTTCCTGATAAGACTTTAGGCTTTCTTCCCATTTCTTTTGCGCAGCCAGAATTTCCCCTATCTGCTTATATCCACGCGCGATATCAATCATCAACGCTTTTATATTTTTCTGATTGAGCCTGATGGATTGAGCCTCTTTCATGTGAAATAGCGCTTTTTCCTGATCGCCGGTTTTCCGGTACATTTCCCCTAACAACTCTTCTCCTACTTGCTTGTAGGCATTTCCCTTACCTGTATCAATAGATTTACCTTTGTTTATAAAGTATGTGCAGCTATCAAATTTCTCCATACCCAGATAGGAATTTGCTAATCCATAATATGAACGTGCGCTTCCCAGCGGGGATGCATACTTGAGGCATTTTTGGTAGGCAGAAAAAGAGGCTCTCCAGTTTTCTTCCCGATTTTGAATCCAGCCCATAGCCAGATAAAGGTTTTGTGCAGAGCGATCAGAAATAGAATTTTCTGTATTAAGAATCTCCTCGGCTTGCTTGTAATATTCTATGGCTTTTGGGTAATCGCCTCCTCTGTCGTAGGTGACAGCTATTTCGTAGAGGGATAGGAAAATTGCTTCAGAATTTCTGTTTTTTTTCCCCAGATGAATGTTTAACAATTCTTTATAGATCGCCAGGGTTTCCTTAAACTTTCCTTTCTCTCTCAGGAAATAAGCCAGGTTATAATAGGGATCTGTGTATTGAAGGTTTTCTTTATCCAGATTTTTTCGGCTAACTTCTATTCCCCTTCGGGCATAGTATTCTCCTTCTTCATAATTACCCAGCAGCATATGAATCTGACTAAGGGCATTATGACAGCCTGTATAGCCATTCATCAATTTGTAGTGTTTAAAGAAGGGGATCAATTCTTCGAAATGGGAAATGGCTAATTGAGGATCAGTTGGTACTAAGGTAAAGGCATTAGTGTAGCATTTAATCACTGCGGAATCAGCCAAGATTTCTCCATTTACCTGACTGAATGATCTAAAAGGAAATATCATACTCAGGCAGAAAATCCATATAGCAGTTTTAGTTTTCTTTATCATCCGTTTATACAAGTAAGCCCTTATTGAGGATACTCAATAAGGGCTGAAATAAAGGTTTATGTCTTAGTATTTCACAATTTTCTTGTTGAATACTTCTGTTCCATTGTTTACACGTATCAAATAGAATCCAGGAGTTAGTCCTTCTGTATTCAAAGAACCCAGCCATGAATTTGCTCCTGCGAACTTAGCTTGATAATCCAACTTCAGCTTTTCTCCATTTAGATTGAAGAGTTCTACGGAAGGTTTTGTTTCCTGGGATCCAGGAATGTTTAATTCTACATAATCTGTAAAGGGATTAGGAGAGACGGCGAAAGCATCCGATTGATCGATTCCTATTCTGCCATGAGAAGCTCCTCCCTGGGATATCGTACCTCCAATAGTACATAGTTCGACCGTATAATTTCCCCAGGCTTCTTTTTGAAATCCGTCCCAATGAGTCATAGGACTTGTGTAAATATCCCTTACGTAGATTTCTAAATTTATCACCATGAGATTTGCCTGAGGATATCCCAAAGGAAGTCCTGTTCTAAAATTAAATGGGATTTCCAGTGTATAGGCATCTATTTGGTTCAGGTTAGCCACTTGATAGGTGGCAGAATGCGTCATGCCTCCGTTAACATAAGGGTGGTCTATACTAACTTCAACTCGAATTGCTAGTAGATTGTCTATGGTATCACTCGGCATATAGGCAATCATTTCATTAAAATTCACATGATTTGGAATTCCTTTAATGTATACCACCGGTTGGCAGCCTACATTCGGATCTTTGGGGTCTCTGGGATTTCTGTCAAATTGCCGGGGAGAAGTATAGGCCCCGGACCCATTACCATGACCATTATCTGTAACAATAATTATCGTCTGAGGAGCTTGCGCATGGAGTGAATTGAATGATAAAAACAAGAAGACCCCAATAAAGCAGAGGATTAGATATGTTAATGTTCTCATGTTATAAGTTTAAGTAGCAAACAAAATAAAAATTCATGTGTACCCCTGCCTCTTTTTAATCAATAAGCAGGTACTAAGTGTAAGCAGAAATTTAGGTTCCTAGTGCTTAATTCGATAAGACGTAAGAAAGCAAAAAATCTAAACAGAAAATTGAAATTATTTTTTTAGCGCTTGATTATCTGTGTAAAAGCACTGTAAAAGATAAATGCCAGCTTGAATTATATTGGGACGGGGCGTTTAGGCAAAAAGAAAAATGGGACTACAAAAGAGATGAAAAAGAAAACTCTGAGATAGGAATTTGATCGCAGGATTAGATACAGGTTAATCTGGGGATTTGATAAAGAGTATAATTAAAAAAATAGTTTTTTAAAGCTAATAGGAGCATCTTTTGGTCCGAACCCACATTACTTTTACATATGAGGCAAAAAAAATCCACATACCTTATAGGGCATGTGGATCAAGCTCATTGTGTATCACTTATTGTTTGAGTAGTCTTTGGCTAAACGTCTTTTCCGAAGTTCTGACAAGTAGCAAATACATGCCACTGCTAAGTTGTGCTGTAGGAATAGAGGAAATCCAGTTATTATTTTCGCTGTATTTAGTTCGTGGGGAAATAGATTGTACTTTTCCATTTAAATCTAAAAGGGTGATTTCAGGCTTTTGATTTTCCTTCGCGTGAATTTGAAGAGTAAGAAAATTCTCTATAGGATTTGGAGAGGCAAGTAAAACCGCATCACGCTCTGGCTCGATTCCTTCTCTCATGCTGCCAAAAAACATAAGGCTTCTCAGACATAACTCTGTCGTATAAGGACCAACAGACCTAAATTCAAAATTCGAACCATCAGCGGCCGGTGTTAATCCATGGTTGAGGGTAGAGATCTCTAAATAGATATCGAGCTGATATTCTGACAGATAGAAGGGTGTAATTTCTACCACAAATTGTAGGGGTATTTCAATATGGCCACTTGGACTCACCGTTAAATCAGCTATGCGATATACAAATTCAGCGTTGTATGGACTGACAAGAAGAGAGTTGTTGATGCTTACTTGAAGCCGGACGTAGCCCAAAGGAGAAATCGCAGGAGTTGGGGTATAATAGATGATATCATTTACCTTGATATTTAGGTTACGGTTATTCCCATTTCGAACGATAGATTGACAGGGTAGTTCCGTTTCTGCGGGATCAAAGGGCTGAGCAGGATAGGCAAGGTCCTCTAAATCTTCACCTGTTCCGTGGCCGTTATCGGTAACGATAATTATGGTTTGGGGCTGCTGGGCAAATAGGACGGGTGTGCTGCCTAGCAGGAAGATAAGTGCAAATAGTAGTTGAAAGTAAGTCTTACGGAAGTTCATTCGTATAATGTTAAGCAGAAAACAAAAAGTTCATGTATCTGGAGCAATGCTGAATTTTTCCAAATTTCGAATAATGAGTAGTTTCGCACCTTGGGAAAAGGAGAAAAACCCCAATTAGCTCCATTTTGTATCTATCAGACGCAAGGGGTGATTTTATCTCAACAGAAATTGAATTTTTTTTTCCATTTTTGATTTTGGATGAAATTTAATTTAGGCAATTAGCGGAACATGCTTCCATCGGATCAGGACATAATCGAAGGCATCAGGAAAGGAGGGACGGCTCGTCAAAGACTCGCATCTCAGATTTACCAACAATTTATGGGCTATGTCTATAAAGGTCAGCAACGCTACAAGCTGAACCTGGAAGAGGCCATGGATGCGTATGCCGATGCGGTTACAGGAGTTTGCCGTCATATAGAAGCAGGGAAATTTCGAGGGGAAAGTAAGCTGTCAACTTACCTTTTTAAATCTTTTTCCAATAGATGTGTTGATAAACTCAGAAGGCGCGCGTCTAATGCAAATGTAGAATGGGAAGGCCTGACACCGAGCATGCCGGACAAGGCCAAAACCATGATTCAGGAGCTTGTCGTACAAGAAGATATCCAGAGACTATTGTCGCTTATGGATGAATTAGGAGAGAATTGCAAGAAGATTCTCATTGATTCAGAATATTATGGCTTCAATATGGAGGAGATCGCTGAGAGAATCGGATTTAAAAATGCTGCTAGCGTCTCCAGTATGAAATACAGATGTCTGGATAAACTTAAGAAATTGATCGGAAAGCGGAATAGCTAAGAGGAACCACACCAAAAGAAATTATGGCCAAAAAAGACACATATACTCCCGATCCTGAGCGCATACAATTGTATCTGTCTGGCAATATGCCAAAAGCTGATCAACTGGTATTCGAAAACGAGATCGATAACATCCCTCTATTGAGAGAGGCCGTACAAGAAGCTGCCCTTGCCAAATGGACCATTCATGCCTATGCAAACAAGGAGGAGATGAAGGCGTTGAATAAGTTGTATGAAAACAATGCACGAACTGCCAGGGTAATCAATAGCATGCACTATCGCTGGATGGCTGTTGCTGCAGTCATTGGCTTACTGCTGGTTGCATATTTCGTTTTTAAACCAGCTTCGGTAAAAAATATGGAGCAAATCTTTGCTTCCTATTATGAGATACCAGCTTCCCCCGATATTATGGCCATAGATACGGAGGAGGCTTTACGTAAGGCAGATAAAGCATTTGGAGAAAAAGATTGGAATGCAGCGATTGAAGCTTATGGCCAAATCCATGAAGATTCTATTTCGAGTTTCCAGCTTTCGCGAATAGCCTTTTTCAAAGGGATCAGCTATATGGAATTAGGTAATTGGGACCAGGCAGAAAATTCTCTGCTGGGGGCAGATCAACACCCAGAACAAAGCCAGTGGTATTTGGCCATGCTTGCCTTGAAACAAGGAGAGCAGGAAAAAGCTAAAGAACGTCTGGCATCCATTAGTTCCAATTCAGATCATTATTATGCTGCTCAGGCTAAATCCTTACTGGATGAGCTTGAGCATTTGAAAGAATAATATCTCTAACATCTATTACTTTAAAGCCCGGCGATTTCGTCGGGCTTTCTGTTTTTAGCGTTCACATATAAAAGTCAAACAAACTATTTCATCCTGAGTGAACCGAAGGACCTTGTTCCTTAAGCCACCGTTTTTCCTTTAGCTCTATCGGGGTAGGGGAAAGGTAGGAGCTTAGGACTTAGGTCGCTCGACGTGGCTCGGATGACACCTTTGGTTCGCTCTCAACAAATCGTGTCATTTCGACCAGCAGGGAGGAAGCTTCAATTAAATCCCCAAAAATATCTGAGAGGAGCAGCATCACATAAAAGATGCTACTTACTTATCTCCATTTATCCTTTATCTTACTGGCAAATTCAATTCTATGGAAATTCGTATTAGGGAAATGATCTCAGGGGATTGGCCGGCGGTAAAAGCCATCTACCAAAAAGGTCTCGATTTAGGATATGCTTCCTTCGAAACTACAGCACCTGGCTGGGAACAATGGGATGCCTCACATTTGGCGGATTTTCGATATGTGGCAGTATCCTCTGAGGATATTTTAGGATGGGTTGCCCTAAGTAGGGTTTCCGCTAGAGAAGTTTATAGAGGGGTCGCTGAGGTCAGTATTTACATAGATCCTGCTCAGTCGGGTAGGGGATTGGGGAAATTATTGATGGCGAAAGTAATAGAGGAAAGTGAAACACAAGGTTTCTGGACCTTACAATCTGGCATATTTCCTCAAAATACCGCTAGCATTCACCTTCATGAAAAAATGGGATTTAGGAAAATTGGTTATAGGGAAAAAGTCGCTAAAAGAGACGGAATCTGGCAAGACAATGTACTGATGGAACGTAGGAGTAAAAAGGTAGGCTTGAATTAATACAAACCTCTTAGATCTTTTGTTAGATGTAAAACCAGGTCATCATCTACTTCCATTTTCGTTCCATAAACAGCCGCTTTCCCATGATAAAACAGGCCCTTACCATCAGGGATATAGCCTCTTTTGACATACATGACCTGAGCAGCGCCATAATCTGGGGGCATTCCTACGCCAATTCCTGCATAATCAGATACTTTACTCATACGCCTTTCTGCCTCATCCATCATTACTGTGGCAATTCCTCTACGCTGAAATTTTTTTAGAACATTCATATCTACGATTTCGGGTATTCCTTTCACTTTGAAGAAATGATAGCCGGAGACCCATTGAATAGTCAGATAGCCGGAAAATTCCCCCTCCCATTCAGCCAAAATGATATCTCTTGTCCCGCTTTGCTGGTATTGGAAATAGCGGATATACTTGCTCGCAGATTTCCCCCATCCCTGTGCCTTAAATGCTTGTTCTATGGGGAGCGCATCACTCTCTTTCAATGCTCGTAAGTGAATCATGGTCCCTAATTTGAAATTTTGGCTTCTGTCAGTTTGTAAAGCATTTCGAAATAGGCCTCTTCACTGGTCGCTTTATACCGCCAACCCAGCAGGCTAAAGAGATCCAGTTTTGTTTTATGAGCGACGACCATCTTCAATTTGGGAATGACAGTAATAAATTGGCCGCCATATCCACTGGCTGTATACATGCCTTCCAACTGAGGCCTTTCTTTAAACTCAGGCACAATCCACCACATATAGCCATAGGACATTTGTGGATATCTACTGCTAGGAGGATTAAGGTTTACTACATCGGCAGGAGTGACTGTACTTCTAATTTTCTTTACCCAATCGGCAGACAAAACTTCCTTTCCCTCCCAGTAGCCGTCCTGCAACATTAATTGGCCGATACGAGCCATATCACGGGTGGAAAAATACATATGGTAGGCTGGATAAATGGAGCGCTTTTTCTTGTGATATTTCTTCTGCCGTTTCAATTTCCAATCCTGCATCCCGAGAGGAATAGCCAATTGATTTTCTATTTCTTCATAAATACTTGTCCCGGTATGCGCTTCTAATACATAACCAGCAGCATTGAAATCCCAATTGTTGTAAAGAAAATAAGTTCCCGGCTCCTGACTCCCTCTTTCCGGTGCATTTCGACTATTATCCCCGCCATTTGATGCTGGATGATAAACTCCTGATCTAGCGGTAATGAGGTGATCAATTTTTGCTGTCTTTTCTATTGGCAGCAATCCCTGGACATCATCGATATTAATTTCTCCGATTTGGGTACTTAACTCTATGTTACCCAATTCTACATGCTTGCCATAGAGCATCGCCAACACACTTTTTCGACAAGAAGCGATATAGCTTAGTTTTTTGAGATTGCCATGTTCGAAGAGTACTTTTCCGTCAACGAGCACCAGCATGCCAGTTGTTTGAGCATCCGATTCAATAAAGTTGCGTAGATCTTCTAATCGCTTTGCATCATAGCCTGCTTCTTTAGGAGTAGCATATCGGCCTAAATCCTGTGCTATATTCTGAAAAGGAAGAAGAAAAATGAATGAGAATGAGAGGAGAATTAGTTTCATGTGGATGAAGATAAAGGAAATACATAATAAGGAGCAAGGAGGTGAGAAGTTAGAAATCTTATTCGACACCAACACGTCAATACGTTTGCTAAGGGAAAGAAATGCAGAAAAAGGTAAATGCTAAGAATAGTTGATAATTCCTTCTCACATTTCAAAGTCTTGTCCCTTGTTTTTTTTATTTCAAAAGGTCCAATTTGCTCTTAAAAAACCATTCCCTGGGCCGGGGTCCTCCCAGTCGATCCTCGATATGGCTAATGAGGGCTAGCAAACTTTTTTCCTCGTCTCTTCGACAACTTGCTTCAATTGCCTCATTTACAAATCTGCCAAACTCCGGATCGTCTTTTTGAAGAAAGCCCATCAACCTTTTTCTCTTTTGGGGAAATTGTTGCTTTAGCCGAAAGTGTATTTTGATACAATCTTCTATGATACTGCCAGCAATCAGTCTGGCGCCGAGCATGTCTCCATTGTCCAGACAATCCCAGTAGTCTTTCCGTTTATCATCCAGCCTGTATTTCTCTAATTCTCTCTGAAGATCTGTTATCGGGCTTGCCTTTCTCGCCAGTTTTTCCTTCGCCTCACTCACCAATTCAGCTATGACGGGATCTCTTTCCAAACGACATTCCCCCAAAGCTATGATATGGGCAGTATGAGGTTCATCTCCTTCTTTCCTAAGATAGGCACGTATTTGCTCTGGAGGATTAAAGAAATACTCAATTTCCACTCCTCCAATCCAGGTATTTCCTCTTTTTCTATAGTCAATGCCTTCTTTTACTATCACAAATACGTCTATATCAGAATGTTTGTCCAGCTTTCCGTGGGCATAAGATCCACTAGCAATAATCCCGATCACATCAGGATTTTGACTCACCTTGTCGATATAAATTTTGAGGGCTTTATCGAAGGTTTTTTTTCGTTCCTCCGCCTGTGTAGTGTGCTGCATTTGTCCGTTGGTTTGCGTGGTTTTTATACTCCTGATTGGGAATAAAGGTTGAGAAATTGAAAAAAAATTGAAACCTAATACCATTTAATCGTATATTTACGATATATAATGAATTGCAATGGCGATCAACAAAAAACATAGCTTCGAAAGTCGACAGATCGAGTTGGCAGATTTTGCAAAATCCCTCTCTCACCCAGCCCGGATTGCTATCATCGAAGTATTGATAAAAAGGAAGAGTTGTATTTGTGGGGAAATAGTAGAGGAATTGCCTTTATCCCAATCAACAGTTTCTCAGCACCTGAAAGAATTGAAGAAAGTAGGCTTAATCACAGGGGAGATAGAAGGGGTAAAAACCTGCTATTGCCTGGACCTCAAGGTTTTCGATCAGTTTATCGGACTCTTCCAACATCTCAAAGGAGAAATAGACACTTATAAAGAGAAAATTAATTGTTGTTAAAAGCTTGTGGCGAATTATATTGCCGCGGCGAAATCATATATACACCTATGAATTGGCAAAGTTTTAAAGATAGTTTAGCTGAAAATCCGGAAGCTCCCCTTCAGTTTGAATATGCTTCTGAGCAGTATGTTAGTCCTGCCTATCACATTACCGAAATTAAACAAGCCCAAATCACATCCGTGGATTGTGGAGGGCAAATAAATGCCTGGACCGAGGTGGTAGTTCAGCTTTGGGTACCGGAAGGCAAGGCAGAAGAAGCTCCGATGTCATCGGGCAAAGCGCTCAAAATTATAGACCTGGTAGAGAAAAGTCTGCAGTTCCACCCCAATGCTCCCGTGAAAATCGAATATGGAGATGCGGATTTCCCCACTCGTCAAATGTTGATCGAAGAAATTGGGACCCAAAATGGAGAAGTACAGGTAAGTCTGGTTGCAGATAAAACCCAGTGCAAAGCCAATGAGCGCGGAGGAGAATGTGGTCCTAAAAAAACAGAAAAACCTAAAATCGTTTTACAAAGCCTGGGCAGTAGCCTCAGTGTCGCCGAAGAAGGTGATGCCTGTACTCCTGGTTCCGGCTGTTGCTAGTTAAATCCTATGAAACAACTTCTTTTTCCTCGTCTGATTGAGTTTATGGATGATCGGGCGAAAGAATTTGAGCAAATAAGTGCTGAGCGCAAGGCCTCTCTGGCCCGGCTCAGCACTTATCTTTCTGAAAAATACCAGAAAGAAGAAACGCCAAGTCTCATTGT
This sequence comes from Bacteroidota bacterium, assembly GCA_039819665.1. Classification (GTDB taxonomy): domain Bacteria; phylum Bacteroidota; class Bacteroidia; order J057; family J057; genus JAWPMV01. Next base: position 3,695 of record JBCBRM010000044.1, on the reverse strand, counting down.
CATCTGTACGCACAACTCTCGCAGAAGTCATATGGGCCAAGTCTGGTTGGCAGTTGCCGCAGAATACCTGGGACTGCCTAAATTGGAGTCATATTCCGGAGGTACAGAAGCTACTGCTTTTAACCATCGATCGGTGGCAGCTTTGAAAAAAAGTGGACTAGAGATCACCACGGAAGATGGGGAGAGCAGCAATCCCTTGTACCACGTAAGCTGGAAGCCTGAAATGGAAGCTTATCAGGCTTTTTCCAAGAAGTTTTCTGATGAGCCTAATCCAAAGGAAGCGTTCGCAGCAATTATGGTTTGTACAGAAGCAGATGAAGCCTGTCCCTTTGTTCCCGGAGCTGAATTGCGCCTTTCTCTGCCCTATGTAGACCCTAAGGCCTTTGATGATACAGATCAGGAAGCAGAGAAATATGAAGAAAGATCAAAACAAATAGCCAGAGAAATACTTTTTGCATTAAAAGAGGTATCTTAATTTCCGTTTCCCCGTAAGACCCCTTGTACCCACCTCTCATCTGCGCGGCTTTTTGTTTCAAAAAGCTCATGTCTAACGCGTACCTTTGCGCACCTATACACCTTTATGTCGGAACCTAAACCTATTTTAATCAGAGTATTTGATCTTATTGTTGATGCGATACGGGGAACGGATGAGGATTTAACGAAAATCAGCATTAACAGAGCCATTATTTTGTTGGCTATACCTATGGTCATCGAAATGATGATGGAAGGAATATTTGCTGTGGTCGATGCATTTTTTGTTTCCCGAATCAGTGAAGAAGCGGTAGCTACTGTTGGGATTACAGAGAATGTAATGTCCATTATTTATTCCATTGCGATCGGAGTAAGTATTGCTGCTACTGCTATGGTTGCCCGTAGAACTGGAGAGGGAGATAAGAAAGCGGCTGCCAATACCGCCGCTCAGGCAATTCTCTTATCCATCGGTCTTGCCGTTTTGATCGGTGTTTTTGGAACCATCTACTCTGAAGATATTCTCCGTTTGATGGGAGCCGAAGAAAATGTCGTCCAACAGGGAGTCGGTTATACTCGTATCATGTTTGGTGGAAATGTGGTGATCATTCTCCTTTTTCTCTTAAATGGAATTTTTCGGGGAATAGGCAATGCGAATATTGCTTTGCGAAGCCTGATAGTTTCCAATGGACTCAATATCATTCTAGATCCCTGCCTGATCTTTGGCTTGGGACCTTTTCCTGAATTGGGAATCGAAGGAGCGGCTATCGCAACTAATATTGGTCGGGGAACGGGAGTACTCTTTCAGTTGTATATTCTCTTCAATGGAAGTGCAATTATCAAATTACTAGCCTCTGACTTCAAGGTTCAGCTGGGCATAATCGGCCGCATGCTGAAAGTGGGTGCAGGAGGAGCCGGACAATATATGATCTCATCTGCAAGCTGGATTTTCCTGATGATGATCATTACTGATTTCGGGACTCAGGTAGTAGCAGGATATGTGATAGCCATACGGGTGATTATCTTCGCTATACTTCCTGCCTGGGGCATGTCCAATGCTGCTGCAACTTTGGTCGGACAAAATTTAGGAGCAGGACAACCGGATCGAGCGGAAAAATCTGTTTGGATTACCGCTATGTATGCTTCTGGACTCCTATTAGCTATATCCTTTATCTTTTTCTTTTTCGCTCCTCAGATCGTGGATTTCTTTGAAGGAGGGGAATTGGCGAAACAGACGGCTGTTGATTGTCTCAAGATTGTTTCTCTGGGCTATTTTATCTTTGGATTTGGAATGGTCATGTCTCAATCCCTCAATGGAAGCGGAGATACCAAAACCCCTACCTGGATCAATTTCTTTTGTTTTTGGCTTCTGCAGGCACCTTTAGCCTATTATACAGCCATTTATCTGGGATGGGGAGTAACTTTCATTTACTGGTCTGTATTCTTTTCTTATGTGGTCTATGCCATCATTTTCGCCATAATTTTCAAGCGGGGGAAATGGAAAGAAATCAAGATTTAGTAGGAGCTTCGAAACTTTTCCACAGGATGGGGAAAAACTGCTCGTAGTAGGCAGATAGATTTTTCTATCTTCGTAAGTTCAAGAAGAACCACAGGAGATGTGCTCGTCACATCCTTTCAAACGGATATAGACCTTGGCCAGACCACGAAAGAACGGAACAGCTACTAAGACAAAGAAGGAAACCCCTTTAATGAAACAATACTATGCTATCAAGGCAAAGTATCCGGGGACCGTCTTGCTGTTTCGGGTAGGAGATTTTTATGAGACTTTTGGAGAAGATGCGATCGAGGTTTCGCAGGTATTGGGCATCGTCCTGACCAAGCGAGCCAATGGTGCTGCCTCTCATGTGGAACTGGCAGGTTTTCCCCATCATTCTCTGGATACTTATTTGCCTAAACTGGTGCGAGCCGGGAAACGAGTAGCTGTTTGTGATCAGTTAGAAGATCCGAAGCAGGCCAAGGGTATCGTGAAACGTGGCGTTACCGAACTGGTTACTCCCGGAGTAACTTTCAATGATAAAGTACTCGAGGTAAATAAAAGCAATTACCTCGCAAGTGTATATTTTTCCAGCCCTACGGAATTGGGATTGGCCTTTGTGGAGGTTTCGACCGGAGATTTCTTTTGTTTTTCAGGCTCGCCGGCTTATGCCGACAAGGTGCTGGGGACCCTCCAGCCTTCGGAGGTATTGGTACAAAAGAGAGACTACCGCAAGTTCATCGAGACCTTCAATGATAAATATTATCTCAGTCGTCTGGATGAATGGGTTTATCAGGAAGATTATGCCCGTGAGAAATTATTGGGCTTACTCAAAACCAATTCCCTCAAAGGCTTTGGGATAGAAAAAGAAACCAGAGGCATCATTGCTGCCGGTTCAATTGTGCATTACCTCAATGAGACTCAGCAGAAAGAACTGGGGCACATTTCCCGTATCTATCGCTTTGACGACTCTCATTTTGTCTGGCTGGATCAGTTTACGGTTAGGAATCTTGAGCTCATTCGTCCGCTACATCCGGATGGAAAAGCATTGGTGGAAGTACTGGATCACTGCTTGACGGCTATGGGAGCAAGAATGCTCAGAAGAGCGATTTTGTTGCCCTTGAAAGATCCCAATCAAATACAAGGAAGACTGGATGTAGTAGAGACCTACATTCGTCATGCCCTTCCTTTGGCCAGGCTGGAAGAACAGTTTGGGCAGATGGGAGATTTGGAAAGATTGGCTTCGAAAGTAGCTACCCAAAGGCTTTCACCCAGAGAGGCTGCTCTATTGAGAGACTCTTTCGGCCTCATCCCACACATACAGGATACGCTGAGGGCATTTGGTACGGAAGCCCTGATCCAAAAAGCTCAGGCTTTTGAGGATGTAAGTCCAGCGTTGGAGGTGCTTACTTCTCAGTTGATGGATGAAATTGGAGGGAATCTCTCCGATGGAAATATCATTCGGGATGGAGTTTCTGAAGAACTGGATGAACTCAGAAACATCAAGCAAAACAGCCGCGACCTTTTGCTGGCTATGCAGGAGCGGGAGATTCAACGAACAGGCATCACTTCCCTAAAAATTGGCTTTAATAAAGTGTTTGGCTACTACCTCGAAGTAACCAATGCACATAAGGATAAAGCTCCGGAGGAATGGATCAGGAAACAGACCCTGACCAATGCGGAGCGTTATATTACAGAAGAACTCAAAGAATACGAGGACAAAATTCTTTCG
>JBCBRM010000043.1:0-89953 GCA_039819665.1 Bacteroidota bacterium | reverse complement strand
GTATGGAAAACAGCCCCCGCAAAAGCAGCTTCCAATGGCCCCAGGTCGTACTCAAATATTTTCCGTTCCAGAAGATTGTCCCAAACTGGAGCGCTTTTCCACTTCCAGGCAATATCACTGGTCTGCTGCGTGGCGTTGAATCTACGTAGTTCGTCCATGTCTTCAGTCCAATCAGTAGGTGGTGGGGCCGGTCTGAATTGACTGGAGCTCACCAAAGTTAGAGGTCTCCATTGGCGCTTCATCGGATCCCATTTCCCTGGCTCGCCTGACCAAAGACTATCTACATTGGGCACTTCTCCAGCCCAGATACGATCCGTTCGATCCGTCTGAGCATATTTGATATATTGATTCGCAATTTGTTTGCCAATAGAAATTCCTTGTTCTATATCGGAGGGTAACTGAAGCCCCGTTTTAAGACGTGCATCTTTAAATTGAGCTAGGAGGCTATCCAGATACGGCTTTTTATCAGGAAAATAATATTCAATTACCTCCAAAGCAGCACCTGATACTGCACTCCATTCACAAATAAAAGAGGAATAAGCTCTTAGGCGACCCAATTTCTGTACATTAAAATTTTGTTGGAAGGGGGCTTTTACTTGATACTGTTTTTTATGTTTCCATACTTCTGTGAGCGCATCATAAATGGAGAGATGCAAAATGGCCACTCGGCCTCCGTTCTTATGCCCTTTTTGAGCTTTGCTGATCTCCATCATAATCTGATGCCATCGGTATGATGGATAGGATGCGTTCCAGTAATTTATAAGCCTAATATCTTCTTCTTTTATTCCTTTTTGTAACTCAATTATCTTTGCGATTTCTCCTTCCAGTTCTGTTCCACTAAGGGGCGAAAAGGTCTCTTCTAATTGATATTTAAATGGCCCAAAATCATTTATTTGCACTTGGGCGGTGCCTGATGCAACAGACAATAGAAGGACAATAAGGGTAAAGCTTTTTAGTAACCTAGTGTTTATAAGACATGATCCAATGATCATAGCAACCTAATTAAAAGTGAAACAGCTCAAATATAATTTGTATCTCTTTATTTTTTTAGTGTCGAATTCTCTACAGAGCATTCTTTAAGGCTAAGTAGATATCGACACAAAGAATGATACGCTAAAAAAGAAATAAGAGTGGCTATCTTTGATAGGCTTAATAAAAGTATAAAATGCCCGTAATATCCTGGTCACGCTACATATATTCTTGATCGATCCATCCAGGGAGAAAATAAAAAGCAACTCAGATCGACATATGAATAAAAGTTAACGGGTATGGATAAAAGAAGGATTTTCTATTTTTAGTCAAAAAGGAATAAATATTGAGGAGCTTGCCAAAAGACTTAGCAGAAGTAAATCATCTTGTTACCATTATTTGGAGATGTGGGGACTTTTCAAGAGGAGTTGTTAGGTTTTCATTGCCTATATTTATCCGCAATCCCTTTCCTTACTTCTAAAAAACTATGTATGTGTTGGAGCCTGGACGGAATTCTAAGGAAAAGTTAGAAATTAAATACATAGAATTATGATATATATAAAATCTATGTATATTTGATCTATGTATTCAAAAGAACTGCTTAAAGGAACCTTATTCCCCATTATTCTGAACTTGTTGGCAGAAAACGAAAAGATGTATGGCTATGAAATCTTCCAGCGTGTAAAAGAGCAATCAGGCGGAAAAATTTTACTTAAGGATGGCTCTCTATATCCAGCATTACAAAAAATGACTAAAGATGGTCTTCTTTCCTACAAAGAAGAGTTTATTGGAAAGAGAGTAAGAAAATACTACTTCCTGACAGCCAAGGGTAAAACTGAAAAAATTCGATACCTGGATGAGTTAAAAGATTTTTTGACTACGCTTAATAAACTTGTTTTTCCTGATCTCAACATTGCATGAAATTAACCACCGAGCAAGAAAAAATCGTTGAGGATTATGTTGACAGCCAGGGATTAAGTATTCCTACGCTTCGTGATGACGTAATAGACCATTTGTGCTGTGTTGTTGAAAGTGAGCTGGGAAAAGGCACATCATTCGAGCAATTATTAGATAACGCCATTACGGATTTAGCACCAAACGGATTGATTGAAATTCAATATAAAACCATTTTTTTACTAAACTCTAAACGAATATTAATAATGAAAAAATTAATGTACGTAATCGGATTTATCGGAGCTCTAAGCTTAACCGCCGGGACTACTCTCAAGCTACTCAGAATGCAATATAGCGGAGAGTTGTTTATGCTTGGATTTTTGACGCTCTTCTTAGTTTTTATTCCCCTTTTAGCATTTGACAAATACAAGGTTTCTTTATCCAAAGCAATTTCCGTAAAATTGAAAATAATATTAGGAGTAGTAGCAGCAGTTACAATAGGTCTCTCGGGTCTATTCAAAATGATGCATTTGCAAGGCGGAGACTTATTATTGATGCTAGGAGCAGTTATTTTTGCACTTGGGTTTCTGCCCTTCTACTTTTTCACCATGTATAAGCAATCCGTTTCCTAACAGCTTATTATCAATACTTGAGCAATGAAAAGAATCACACCCTTCCTACTTCTAATCTTTTTAACTCTCGCTTGCTCTGACCTCCAAAAAACCAAAGAACAGGCACAAAAATTAGAACAATTTCGAGCCGAACTAGATAGTTTAAAAAATGTGAGCAAGAACAATTCCATTGATAGCAGAGGCCAAATCGCAACCTTCCTGACCTTTCAAAAAGAAGATGCAGAAGAAGCTATGAACTTTTATATAGGGCTTTTTGATAATTCTAAAATTATAAGTCTAAACCGTTGGGGCAAAGATGGACCGAGTAAAGAAGGAACCATCATGCAAGCCATATTTCTTCTCAATGGCAAGCTCTTTATGTGTAGCGATAGCCCTCCAATTCACGAATGGGGGTTTACTCCGGCTGTATCAAATTTTGTAGAATGTGTGGACGAAAGTCAGCTAGAGAACTTATTCACCAAGCTCTCCGAAAATGGAAAAGTTTTGATGCCTCTGGACAATTATGGCTTTAGTCAGAAATTTGGATTTATTGAAGATAGATTCGGAGTTTCCTGGCAACTGAATTTGCAATAAGATTTACATTCTATTACAAATGTTAGAACAAGTCACCACTTACATATCAAACTCACAGATAACAGATGTCTCCCATATTAACTCAGATATTACGATTGAGCTGGGAGAAATCAAGGTATGGATCTCAAGCTCATGGCGACTAGAATCGGAAGGGACAATCCGTATCGGCAATGATAATCTGGTTGAAAGCCTAAGTCACGAGGATTACAAAGAGGATTACAATGAGTCCGTGGCCTTTGTAAAAGAATGCCTTTATAATAGCACCATTATCGAAGTTAAGTACAGCGACTTTCAGGAATTAACTTTGACTCTAAGTAGTGGATTTACCTTCCGTTCTTTTCAGGCTTATGGAAATGATGCTGAAAACTTCCAACTGTACACAACGAAACAAAGGTATCTCGTATATCCTGATAAAGTCGAATTAGAGGATCTCGGTCCATTCTATAAAGGCTAAGGAAGATGCATAAAAGCTATGGCAAACTAATAACCCAACTCTTTGACAACATCAATGACCTCCTTACAAATTATTTCTGCATTTTCTTTCCTGCTAAAAATGCTTACGTGATTTCCTGGGATTTCAATACTCTTTCCATTACTCGAAAGCTCGGCATACTCCTTATGCTTTCCATATAGCTTAATTCTTTCCCTGACTTTTGCATCATAAACTTTTCGCCATTCAGAATCTGGAGGAACAGCATGAAAGGCTCTGATCGGTAAGGCCCCAAAATCTTCTACTTTCCCCGAACGCTCCAGGGTAGCATAATAATATTCGGTTTCCTTTTTATAAGCCCTGAAGGTTTTTCCCGTTTGAAACTGTCCTTTTATTCTTTGATTCATTTCCTCTGGCAAACCTTCTCCAAAATAAGGGGTGCCAAAGAGTTTGTCGTACAAGGGAAAGATTCCTAAATCACACAATATTGCCTGTCCTTCTATCGAGGCTAAATATCCTTTGTACTTAAAAGAGGTCTGTTCAGGCGCATTGTACCTAATCACATGATCCGGATGAGTGGCATCCAGGAAAAACATGGCTTTGACCTCATCTGTATATAATTCAGTGAATACTCTTATCTGTGGTCCACCTGTCGAATGCCCCATCATAACATAAGGAGGGGATTCACCGGCTTTCTGCAAGAGTTTATGCAATCTATTCGCAACTGTCTCCGGATCGCGGGGAGATGAGATTTCATCACTATGATTTATGCCGATTCTGTCATAGCGAACTACCCTCATACTATCTTTAAGCTCCTCGCTCAACCAATGATAAAATTCAGTCGTCAATCCCCCACCCCCTTCTATCACCAAAGTCGGCTTATCACTCTTTTCTCCGGCCTGAAGGATATGCAATTGATATCCATCCATATCAATCATTTTCCCCAAAGGTTCATAAGGCTCTGCAAAAAATAATCGATAACCCAAGCCAGCCAGTGTAATCACAAATAAAAAGGAAAAAAATGAGAGCCCCATCCACTTGACAAGCTTCTTCATCCCTTTAAAAACTTTTCTTATAACATTCATCATCCCAGGTGTTAACAGATTCAATGTTTGAAAGCTGCCCAATCTATGAGCAGTGAATAAGGTTTTGATTCAAACTTAGGTCTCTGAGGATGAAGCAGCTATTTATTATGACGAAAGCATCAAAAATGGAGGCAAACCATATGTAAAATGACATAAAGAGAATTAGAGAGATAAATAAGGTTGTTTAACTCACTTCCTCTCTTTTTAATTAGGGTTCAATTGCAGCCAATAATTTTTTTTCAAAAAAAATTAGAAAAAAAATTCCACTACGCAAAAAGACTGCGCACAAGGATACTAATCTTGTAATGTAAAGCAAATTCGGGCAGAGGAAGTTCCTATTGATCGAAAGTTGAAAACTCTTACTTCCCGCCAGATTTTAAAAAGAAATAGGTAAAAGGAGTTCCTATATATTCCATTAATTACTCCTCACTTATGATTTTTTCAAGCATGAAAACACTAAAATTATTCACAGCCGTCATCCACAGAGATTCAGCTGAAGAAACTTTTGTATCAGAAAAAGGATATATCATTGAGCCTGGTGCCTTATGGGCGAAAAAGAACATTATCCGCTACTTTAACAAGGAAAAGCTGGATGGTTATGGCCTAAACAAAAGCTTTCACAAATCCTGGAAGAAAATAAAAAATAGTAGCCGGCCAGAATTATTCACGGATCAAATCAGGCACTATATCTCTACCTATGGAAGCAATTTTCAGGATGAAGTCTACATTCCTCATGAAGTCCTAAATCTTCCAGATACTAAAGTTGTATTCAAATTGATCAAGGCATATTCCGAAGAGGAAATGACTGAAAAATGTCTGAATCTTTTACAATCCGGAATCGCCCTGAAGGAAGAAACCATCAATGACATCCTTTCCATTTTAGTAGATGAACTTTCCTATACCTTCACAGGAGAGGAAAACATCAAAAACAAGGAGGCTATCGTAAAGATTGCGGATATGTATGGGGTACTTCCCACAGATACCATGGAGTTCTTTCGATACATCATCTATAGAGCTACAGGCGAATCCTTACTGATAAAAAGCTCAGAAGTAATTGAGGCAATCAAGCAATCTAATTTCAATCCCTCTTACGAGTTTAATCAATTCGGTTTGGAGAAATTGGCGCATATATTCAATCGATTCAAGCCTTTGTTTCTGGCTTTTAAGCCTAGATGTGCCAAGACCATAAACAAGATCTCCAAGCTATCCAAAACACATCATAAAGCTTTAATAACTAATCCTCTTAACTTTGCGACAAGCTTGCTTTTAGGAGAAAAGGATAAACATTGGCTGGATAATGCAACTCCTTATGCCCTGTTCAGAGCCTTATCAGCGTGTTATACGAGGATGCAGGGTCAAAATACCTTTACCTACAGAATCAGAAATGGGAAATCTTTTGTGAAAAAGAATAAGGTTTCAGATTTGGTTTGGGCGAATTATTATTTCCTGATGGACTATTGTAAAAGCAGGTTCAAACTCGAAGGAAAGAAATTTTTCCTTCCCAAGGATGTTGAATATGCCTTGCCTACTTCTGAGAAGATGTTTGTGGGAAATATTCCGACCGGAACCAAGTTCTTCGGCGCTTCCCTGGCTGTAGGTGTTTATTGGGAAAACCGTTGGGGAGCTCATGATTTAGATTTATCTGGTTTGAATATCGGAGGAAAAGTAGGATGGAATTCAGCATATAAGCAGGGCAAAGCTTATTTGATGTATTCCGGAGATATTACGGATGCCTCAAATGGAGCTGTGGAGTATTTATATGCTCAGCAAGGATTAGGAGAACCTACCTTGGTAAAAAACAATGTTTATTCCGGCGAAGGAAATTGCGAGTACAAAATCATCCTCGGTCGAGGAAATGACGTGAATTATGATTTCATGATGAGTCCTGAGAAATTATTCATGGAAACCAAATGTCAATCTGTTCAAAGGCAAACGATTCTGGGATTACTTAATCCGATGGGTGCTCAGCAGTGCTTTATCCTCTTGAATTTTGGAGCGGGAAGCAGCCGCGTTTCTGGTAATTCAGAAATATCTATTGCTGCAACCAAAGCCTTATACCAGCAGTGGACCTTTTCCTATTCCTTTAGAGAAATGATCCTTGAATTAGGTGCTGAGATTGTTGTCAAAGCTGAAGATGCGGACTACAATTTCGCCCTCGATCAATTGCAGAAGGACAGCTTTATGCAGGTATTTGCCTGATAAGCTTCTGAGTAAATAAGAGTCCCTATGTGCTTTTGTGCATGGGGGCTTTTTTTATGTTTATAGGGCTTCCTTGAACCCTTTCGCGGCAAGCCCCATTTCCCTTAATGCTAGATTAATAGAAATGCGCTGCATACCTAAAAGTGAATGGCTTTGCGGGTGGTTTCCATTATTTGTCAAATAAGGGAAACGGGGATGCGTGGAAGGGTTCAAGTGGATCAAAAAAATTTCCACTCACCCCTGACATGATATGTCATACACAATGCATAGATTTGTAAAAAAAGATCATGAATCACCTTTCCCGCTTACTTTCCATCCTAACTATCCTCAAATCAAAAAGGATCATCACAGGGACAGAACTGGCGAAAAAGTTTGAAGTAAGTCTTCGAACCATATATCGCGATATCAAAAAATTGGAGGAGTCTGGAGTTCCTATCATTACCATTGAAGGCAGAGGATATTCGATCATGGATGGCTATGTGGTGGCCCCAATTATGTTTGACGAAATGGAAGTAAATGCCCTGATAACTGCAGAGCAGCTCATTGCCAAAACCAATGATGAATCCCTGATCAAACATTTCGAACGGACTCTGGAAAAAATCAAATCAGTTTTCAGAAGCACTTTGCAATCGCAGGGAGAGTTTTTAAGTAGTAAAATGCTAGTGGTAAACAATAAGAAGGACCAGACAAAGTCCTCTTCCCTCTCCTATATGCAAATGGCCATCATCAATTTCAGGGTCGTAGATATCGTTTATCAAGCCAAGGAGAAAGAAAAGACCCATAGAAAGATAGAACCTCTTGCAATTTATAGCTACAATGACAACTGGATTTTGATAGCCTGGTGTCGATTACGAAATGATTACCGAGCATTTAGACTAGACAGAATTCATCATTTCAAAGTGCTGGAAGAAATCTTTGAAGACCGAAATTTTGAGCTCGGAGATTATTTTATGAATTGCTCTGAAATTAATTACAACCCCTGACATGATCTGTCATCAGGGCCTTGTATATTTGCTTTATATCCACACAATTAATCTAATTTTTCACTCAACAAATATTCACTTATGACCACACAAGAAGTTGCAAACAAATGGGCAGACTTTTGCCGCACAGGACAATGGGACAAAGCACAAGCAGAACTCTATGCACAAAACTGTATAAGTCTGGAAATGGAGGGCGCAGAAGGATTTCCTGCAAGAGTAGAAGGACTCGATGCAATTGGCCAGAAAGGACAGGCATGGAATGAAATGATGGAAGAATTTCATGGTGTTGAAATTGAAGGGCCCATCGTAGCAGGTGATCATTTTACAGCTACTATGAAAATGGATATCACCCCAAAAGGCCAGGAAAGAAGAGTAGACGAAGAAGTAGCCGTATTTCGCGTAAAAGATGGCAAAATCGTTTCTGAACAATTCTTTTATCCCCTCGGCTAAGAGATCCGATCACTAAGACTTTAAAAGCGCACATGTTAAGCTGGCATGTGTGCTTTTTTTATTTTCCCCTAAACCATTTCCCCTAAATAGAGGTACACAAGATTGTCCAAACCAGCGATTGCCATCCGAAAATGAAGATCTTAAGCAAAGGAAGATACTACGGAAACCAAAATTCAGAGCGCTCTTTTAATGGGGTGCTCTTGTCGCATTATACCTATACAGGCGTACAGACCGATTGGCATTATCATGAGAATCCCTATTTCATGTATGTCCTACAGGGCAATATGAAGGATTGCAATAAAAGGGCGAAAACGCTTTGTCCCTCCGGTAGCCTGATGTACAACAACTGGCAGGAGCCGCATTATGGTTCCAAACATTCTGAAGAAGCCAGCGGATTCCATCTGGAGTTTGAGAAAAGTTGGTTGCTGGAAAAGGGCTTCAATGAAGATTTACTTGAAGGAAGCCAACTAATCGAGCATCCTCGCATCCACGTTTTGTTTGCCCGCCTCTTCCACGAATTTGTTTTCACGGATAACTACAGTGAGGTTTCGGTTGAACTACTATTGCTTCAACTCTGTGAAGCCTTACACACTTCAAAAAAATTACAAACTCAGGAGCAACCATTGTGGATTTCAGAATTAAAAGAATTGCTCCATTACGATACAAACAGGCTGAGCCTTCAATACCTTTCTGAGCAATTGGGCGTACATCCGGTTCATATTTCCCGGGCAGCGCCCAAATACCTTTCGATGAGCCTGGGAGAATACATTCGGAAGGAAAAACTTAAAAAAGCCATTCCTCTCCTCTTTAGTTCGGAACCCTCCCTAACCGAGATTGCTTATCAGGCGGGTTTTTCGGACCAAAGCCATTTCAATCGCGTATTCAATTCCTATTTCAAGATAAATCCCAAAGAGTATCGGAGAAAAAGGCTGGGGATAATTCTGTCTTGAATACCTTGAGAATCCACCACCTCAGGCCCACACTCCCTTGATCTGCGGAACAATGGAATGCGGGCAAAACCATTAACAATCCGTGTCATCTCGAGGCTGGCTTACGAAATGGCTCCTGCGCGCCGAGAGAACTTGTGTTTCAGAACCATCTTAAGTACACGATCTCTCAGCACACTAGCCTCCACACTTTCCAAACTTCGAGATGACCTTTGGTCAGGCTTGCGCGTTGTTTCTCTTTTAAGAGAAACGGGGCTTGCAGTAGAAGATTCCCTCAAACACCCTATGTTAATCTCATACAATTTTAAAAAAATCACGTCCCTTATCTTTACATCAAAACCTTAAAAAGCATGTATAAATACCTCATCATTTTAGTATTACTATCCATTTCAAGTCTGATAAGCTGCGCCCAGGAGGAGGCTACCAATTATGAAGGAGAATGGATCGGTCATTTACCCGATAGAAATAGTTTCAATTTTACTATCCAGCTGGAAAAGTTGAGAGCGGATACCTACCGCCTCCTCATCTCAAATGGCAACAGTTTGGTGGATAGAAAATTGAAGTCTCTAAGCAAGGATAAAATTCAATTCAACATAGATGATCAGCTGAGCATGAACTTTCTCCCGAATAAAAAAGGGGACGAAATAAGTGGGTTTATCCAATCCGGCCGATTTTACTTTCACCTGCAACTCAAAGAAGAGAAAACCCATGTGTTTAAAGGAAAATGGAACCCCTTTATGGTAGATGGAGGTCTGAATTCTGATGATATAATGCTGTACATGGAGTACATGGAAGACTCACAGCTTGTAGCCTATCCTATCTTTGGAGACCAGAGATTCAGAGGAACATGGGCGGAAGCTTTCCAACTAAAAGGAAATACCCTCTACTATCGGGATGGTAACACAGGTTTCAATTTCAAATCAGAGCTTTCTAAAGAAAGCGTAAGCCTGGAAATCTATTTGCTGGATGCCTTGATCACCAAGACTCAGCTCACACATGCAAATGACTGGGAGTATAGTCTGGATCCGGTAGCAAATGATCAGACGACAGCGAGACCAGAGTCAATGAATGATGGATGGAACACCGCCAGTATCAAAGACTATGGGATAGAGGAAGCTGAACTACTCAAGATGATTGAGAAGGCAAATGATGGAACCTATGTAAATACCCACAGCATCCTCATTGCAAAAGAAGGAAAGCTGGTTTTTGAAAACTATTTTGAAGGATTTAATGCAAATATTCCCCATGATTTGCGTTCGGCATCCAAAAGTATTTCCTCGGCAGTCATAGGGATCGCCATTGATGATCAGATCATAAAAGGAGTAGATGAAAAACTCTACGATTTCATTCCACAAAAATATCAATACACAAAAGATGAGAGAAAAGCAGATATCAGCCTCCAGGATCTCTTGACCATGAGTTCGGGACTGGATGTAAATAATCAGGCTTCTGAAGGCAATTATCAGGATCCTCGCAATACCGATAATTGGTTAAAAACAGTGCTGGAAGCTCCCATGGTAAACAAAGCAGGAAGCTATGCAGATTATGGTTCGGCCAATCCATTTCTATTGGGAGTATGCTTAAGTGAAAGCCTGGAAGAACCCGTGGAGATGTATATGCATAGAAAGCTTTTCGCCCCCCTCGGCATTAGCAATTATATTAATCAATCGGATGATACGAAACAGCGCCCCTATTTCGGCGGAGGTATGCTTATTACCCCTCGGGACCTGTTGAAATTCGGTCAATTATTTCTCAATAAAGGGACATGGAAGGGCAAGCGGATCGTCTCTGAAAGTTGGGTAAAAGAATCCACACAGAAGCATGCACAATTGCAGGATGTAAGTGATAAAAATGAATATGGTTACCAATGGTGGCACGACAGCTATGAAGTACAGGGAAAGGCCATAGATGCCATCGAAGCGAGAGGAGCGGGCGGCCAATTTATCTTTATCCTCCCTGAGCTGGAATCAGTTGTAGTCATTACTTCCGGCAATTTTAGAAACCGCAAAGGCAATCAACCCAGAGACATCTTGAAGGATCATATTCTTCCTGCCTTGGTGGAATAGCAATAGAAAATCTACCAGAACTCTTACCCGCAAAGCCATTGAAAAAAGGGTCTCGCGGGCATTTCCTTTAATTGAGAATCAAGGGAAATGGGGCAGGTGCGAAAGGGTTCTTCAGGCTAAAATGAACCTATTTAGCCCTACTCAGGCTACAAATGATTAAAGTCTTCGTTATGTAATAAGAAAGGCTGCATCCACCACACTCATACTCCACGAAAATCCTTCCGTAGAATCCCTGAAGTCTCGATCAGCCGTTCACCTATATCTCCATTAGCCAAAAACCTAATAATGAAAACTAAGCTAATTCTACTACTTATTGTCGCAGTCTTCAGCCTGAGTAGTTGTCAAGAACCTCAAAAGACCCAAGAACCAGCTCAAGCGATGACAGTTGAGAGTCCCAAAAGTGAGAAAGGCATGATCAAAGTCAGCATTCTCTATCCTACTGGAGAGGACAAGACCTTTGACATGGACTACTATTCTAAAAAGCATATGCCCATGGTTGCAGATCTATTGGGAGATGCCTTAAAGAAATTTAAAATTGACAAAGGAATCGGAGGAAGAATGCCAGAAGATCCCATTCCCTATTTTGCGATAGGCTATCTCTATTTCGACAGACTCTCAGATTATCAGGAAGCCTTCGGACCCGTTGCGGGACAGATCACGGGCGACATCCCCAATTACACCAATACACAGCCCCTGATTCAGATTAGTGAGGTGGTGGAATAAGGTCTAAAAATCTCGCACAAGGGAAATCTTAGAATATTTACATATGAAAACACTAAGCATAATCATTGCACTTGTGCTATGCATCAACAACCTTAAAGCAGGAGATACTTATCTCTTGGGTTCAGTAAAAAGTGACCTGGATATAGCGCTCTTTAATGTCAGCATTCAGTTGAAAGGAGGGGCTATCCTTGGTAAAACAGATTGTGAGGGAAAGTTCAGGATCAAAGCAGAAAAGGGAGACACCTTAGAATTGTCGATGCCGAACTATGAGTCTACGGTATGGGTAGTAGATACCTTTTCTGAAGTTTCTCTGATCCTTCGATTTAACTATGCACAACTCAAAACTAAACTTGAGACTCATTCAGTATTTCAGGCTTTATGTAAAGGTAGTAGTAGCGAGCCCTTATACGTAATCGATGGAAAAACCATGGGAAGCCCCAATTTTCATTTATTGAAACGTGGGCTCAAAGAAGAAAACATCTCTTCTTTATTTATCCTAAAAGATCCGAAAGTCCTGGACCTTTTAGGACCATGCGCCGCTACGGGAACTATCTGGATCACTACCACTTGTAGTTTTCAGACAAGCGACTAGATTGCAAGAGTCTTAGATCAATCTCATTCCTAATTATGCATAGCTTCCCCGCTACCCTGGAAATCATTGTTGGTAATCCTTTTGTTTACCTTCCTACTGAGATACTTCAGGCCATATTCGAGCAAGCTCAACAAGACAAGGGGCACATTCCCGTTCGAGGAGCTATAAACGGAAAAGCCTATCAGCAAACGCTGGTGAAATATAGCGGGGCCTGGCGCTTGTACATCAATATGAAAATGCTCAAAGATTCGCCGCGTCGAATTGGAGAAGAGGTGCAAGTAGAAATTGAATATGATCCCAGCGATAGGAGTATAATCCCTCATCCAAAATTGCTGACGGCTCTTGATGAAAATGAAGAGGCAAAAGCTGTTTTCGACCGTCTATCTCCTTCCCAACAAAAGGAAGTCATTCGATACATTGCTCAGCTTAAATCAGAGGAAAGTGTAGACAGAAATGTAAAAAGAGCTATTAATTTTTTACTTGGGAAAGAAAGATTTGTAGGGAGAGAAAAGCCCTGAAAAAATATAATATGAATTACTTCCTGGGAGCCTATCACTTGCTCAAGCTTAAGCCCCTGGATTTTGGAGCATATAAAGGCGAAAAAATCCTAACAGGAAGCAGATGCCTAAACGATTCCTATTTCGATGCCTGGTCCCTTACCTGGACGGAAGACGGGAAACACAAAATTGCAGAAGCACAAAAAGAATTTGGTTTAACAGAAGCCCAAATCCAGGAACTACGGGGCTGGGCGGATCAAAAGTTTGAAGAAGAACGCTTGGGTTGGATCAATACCTTTAGAGATACCGAATGCCTGCTTGAATACAAGAATCGCTTCTTCCCTCAGGCTAAGGATTTCGAAGTGCTGGCCATTTACTTTCCCGAAGATGCCATAGACGATTTTATTCAGGAATTTGAGCCCAAATCAGCACAAACGGGAAGCATAGGCATACTGAATAATTTAAAGCAGAAAATTCCAGAACAGGCAGAAGAAACATGTATCGGATATGAACTGATTGGTATGGAACCCAGTGGAGATTATCACTCCTTTCACTGCTATGATATATCGCAGGATTTAAGGGAGAAATTCTATTTTGAGCTAAATGAATATGGTCTTATCAGAGAGGTCAAAGACAAAGATAAACTGCTTGCGTATGCGAATGACCCAGACAAAAGCAAACTTCCTTTTGTACCCTGGTATCTGGTGAAGGTAAAGAAGATCTCCATAGATTGATATTTTACAATCCCCTTACACTATTTTATATAAGACCTTCCTGCCTTGATCAGCAATGACCTATCTTTGTCATAACTCAGATAGATCACTCAACATGATGAAGTCAGGATTTCTTCTCATAATTACCTTATTACTCCTCCTCGCTTGCAATAAGCAGCAGCAAAGCAATCTTCCCGAAGAGCAAGCGGCAAGTAGCAAAGCCCTAGAAATTCCAGATAAACCTGTAACAGACCGCCTCTTTTTCATCGAAGGTCAACTCTGTCAACACCTTCGCAACATTTTTCAGGATAGTAAAGGTAATCTCTGGTTTGGGACGAATGTTTATGGGCTTATGCGGTACGATGGAGATAGCCTGGTTTATTTTAATGAAGGTAATGGACTGGAAAGAAGTGGACGATTTACAGGTATAGCTGAAGACAAAGAGGGTAATCTCTGGTTTGCCGCTTATGGGGGTCTGTTGAAATACGATGGAAACGGTTTTAAAAACTTTTCAACTGATGAAGGGCTCATAGATAATGAGCTTTGGAGCCTCCTCATTGACAGCAAGGGTATGATCTGGATCGGAGGGACAGAAGGTCTATATAGATTTGACGGAAATGAATTCACATCCTTTCCCTTTCCAAAAGCAAATGTTCCTAATCCTGAGCACCAATATGCTGAAAATCGCATTACTAGCCTTCTGGAAGATAGGCAGGGTAAAATCTGGATAGGTACGGATGGATACGGGATTACGCTTTTCGATCCTTCACAGGCAAAGAATCCCTTTAGTCATTTCACTCAGGCAGAAGGCCTAGCTGATAATACCATAAGCAACTTGTTCGAAGACAAGGCAGGGAATATCTGGATCGGGACTGTCTTTGGCGGCTTAAGTAGATTTGACCGCAATAACTTCAAAAACTTCACCTCCGAAGGTATCATCGAAGGAATAGAAGTAGGAGGCCTACATCAGACTCAAAACGGGGACATCTGGTTTACTGCCGAAAATCATGGCGTCTATCGCTACGACGGAACAAGCTTTCACAACTACACGCAGGAATCCGGTCTACAGACAAATGCAGTCTTAGCCATCTACGAAGACCGGGAATCCCGTTTTTGGTTTGGCGGCTGGGGCGGACTCTTTCGTTTTAATGGCGAAAGCTTTCAGCCCGTGAGCAAAAAGGGGCCCTGGGAATAATCCCCGCTTCCCTTTTCCACAAAATCAAGCCTTCACATTATTCTTTTCCTAAGGTAAATTCCAATTACCTTATCCCATTTTTTATGGCTTTTCGGAGCCTGTATGTTCAATCCACTTCCTTCTTTGTTCAATTCACTCTCTCCCTTCCAAAAAGGGGCTATATCCTGGCGTATTCTTGAGAAAAATCACGATAAACCTTTGAGTATGCAGAACCTATTCTTCAGTCCCTTTTATACGCTCTTCGGAGTCATTGCCCTTTTCGGACTTATGAACCCATCAGCCAATTGGACCAAAATCAGCCCTAAGCTCTCAGATCAATGAAACATTTACTATTCCTTTTACTCATAGTAATGAGTATTCCCGCCAAATCTCAACTTCAGTTTCACTCATTCCAAGAGCTGCTGGAGTATGCAGATGAACATGCCATAGCCATTCTAAGTGCAGAACTCAACGAACAAATAGCTGAGTCAGAGAAAAAAGAAGCGGGTTCATTCTTGATTCCGTCGATAAATGCCAGCCTGGGCTACAATGATAATATTAGCTTGCAACCTACCCTTGTACCTGCTCAGTTTTTCAATCCGGAAGCCCCGGAGGACGAATTCCAGGAACTAAACTTTGGAACAAAGTATAACTACACAAGAGGTTTTAGTGCCCAGTGGGACATCCTCAACTTCCAGAAAAACTTTGCCTTTCAAACCGCAAAAATAGGCATAGAGGAAAGTAAGGCGAATACAGAAATAAACCGATACAATACCTACAATCAGCTTGCTTCTACCTACTATTCCATTTTGCTGAGTCAGGAATCCATCAGACTCTATGAGGAGAATGTTGAGCTTTCGACCTCCATTTTCGAGCTCGCAGAAGAAAAATTTGAACAAGGCTTAATTAGCGAAGCTGATTTGAATCGCTCAGCTATCAAAAAACTTCAGGATCAACGAAACCTGGATATGGCTCGAAATAATGTGCAGCAATTCACGCTACAACTCATGGGTCAGCTCAATACCAAGGAAGAGGTTAAAATTCTGGATACACCAGCCTCTTTTATGCTTACCCAAACTTCCATCATGTATGCACATCCGGAAATTGTCATGCAGGAAGCCACCGTGAAGAAGTATGAGTCTATGTTAAAACAGACCAAAGCAGCTCGCCTTCCTTCCCTGAGTTTTATCTATCAAAACAATAAAACCTGGGCCACCAATAATTTCATGGATTTTTCCAATGCCAATCAACTTCCACAGCAAGTATTTGGGGTGAGTCTCAATTTCTCAGGACTGTTCAGCCCATCCAATCGATTCAAGGTCAAGCAATCAAAATCTCAATTGCAACTGAAACAAATGCAATTAGAAAACACCCGATTGATCAAAGATCAGGAAGATGATTTGCTCCAACTACAATTGAAGCAAAACTCAGATCAGCTGGCCAATAGTAAGCAGATTTTACAATTGCAGGAGAAGAATGACTTTCATGCAGAGCAAACCTACCAGAGCGGAATTATCAGCCTTGATCAACGACTCAACAAATACGATGAACTCCTGCTAAGTCAGGACCAATACCTTCAGAGTCTGGCTTCCTATAGCCTGGCTCAGTACAAGATTTATATTCGACAAATAGACTTTAGCCCGAAAAAATAACTGAAACCGATGCAAAAAGTACGCACCAATATCCCTCTTCTGGCCTTTTTCCTTTTTATAAGCCTAAATAGCTGTCAGGAAAAAGAAAGCACCACACCTGTCAAAAAAAATATTGAAGACGCCGTTTTCGCTAGTGGATTCATTGAGCAGGAAAACAACTATACCGTATCTGCCAAGGCCGATGGGATCATTCTATCACTTCCCATAAAGGAAGGCAGCCAGGTATCACAAGATGACCTTATAGCCTTACTCGATAGCGATGTTCAGAATAATCAACTGCAAGAAGCAAAGGTGGTTTATGAGGATGCTGCAGAAAATAGCTCTCCACAATCCCCACAGTTGCAGCACATTCAGACGCAAATTGATCAGGCAGAAAAACAGCTCACATTTGATGAGGAAAATCTTCGGAGATATGAGGATTTGTGGAAGAAAAAATCTGTGGCTCGTATGGAGTTCGAAAAAGTAGAACTTCAACACAAGGCCTCTCAGAGTAATCTTCGCTCTTTACAAAAGAACTACGAAGAGCTTCAACAATCCCTCGAGCTACAGGAAGAGCGTACCAAAGCTCAATTTCAATCCCAGCAATTGCTCCTCAAAGATTATCGCTTGATAACTCGTCAATCCGGTACAGTCATTCAGCTTTATAAGAAAGAAGGTGAATTGGTACGAAGAGGAGAAGCCATCGCTCGTATTGGAAGTGGAGCTTATCTCATCAAGCTATTTGTTTCGGAGGAAGACATCACCAAAATAGACATCGGCCAGTCAGTTGCGGTCAATGTCAATACCTATCCGGGCGAAATCTTTGGTGCCAAAGTCAGCAAAATTTATCCAGCTTTTGATGAAAACGAACAGTCCTATATCATAGAAGCCCTCTTTGATAATTTGCCAGAAAAGATGTTTTCAGGAACCCAACTTCAAGCCAATATCCAAACGAACAGCAGAAAAGATGTACTGGTGATTCCTAGCGCCTATGTTTCCAGAGGAAATATCGTAATCCTGAAAAACGGCCAGGAAAAACAGATCGAAACGGGCAGTAAGAATAAGGATTGGACAGAAGTGGTATCTGGGATCAGCGAGCAGGATTACATCATTAAAGCAGCTAACTAAGATGAATACCAATCAGAAAATTGCCAGCGTATTCCTGACTTCTCGCATGCGCCAGCTCATGGTTGCTGTCCTCAGCGTAACCTTTGGGATTTCCATGTACGTCTTCATGAATAGTTTCATGGCAGGAGTGAACAATGAGCAAACAGAGATTACCTTTACCTCTATGGCTCATATCAAGATCTTCAATGAGTTAGCGTCCGAAGTGCAGCCTATCCTATCGGAGCTGGAGGAACAAAGCATTCTCATCGTCAATAATGAAAGAAACATTCGCTACACAGAAGGAATCAAGAATGCAGATGCCTTGAAAAATAATCTGCTTCACATTCCTGAAATCAGTGGGATTAGTAGTCAATTCAACCAGAATATTTTTGTCCGGAATGGGGTATCAAAAAGAAGTGCCTCTCTCTCCGGAATTGAAACCCTGAATGAAGATCAGCTTTTTAATACGGCTGAATATATCATCGAAGGTGATCTTTTCGACCTGGACAAAAGATCCAATGCCATCATATTGGGGGTGGGACTGGCCCAAAATATAGGAGTCAGCACGGGAGACAATATAAGCGTGATTACCTCAGACGGAATTTCCAAAGCATTCAAAGTTGTAGGTTTACTCAAAACCGGTTCCATCAGTTCAGATCGTAACAGAGCCCTGGTCTCTATGAAAACTGCCCGGCAGCTATTCTCAAAGAATAAAAGCTATGCGACTGAAGTCCTCGTAAATATAAAGGACTATTACCAGGCGGAGATTGTAGCTGAAGAAATCCGACATTACACGGATTATAAAGTTGAAGCCTGGCAGGAAGGTAATAGCCAATTGGATTCCTCCAATGACTTGCGCAACATCATGGCGATTGCCGTCTCCCTGACCATTCTTATCGTAGCAGGATTTGGTATCTATAACATTATGACAATGACTGTCAACGAAAAGATAAAGGAAATTGCCATACTTAAAGCTATGGGATTTAATGGGAAAGATGTGATTGAAATCTTCTTAACCCAATCCGTTATCATCGGCCTGCTAGGAGGTTTTTCAGGCTTGATTTTGGGAAATATCGTCTCTAGAATTATCGATAATATCCCCTTCGAAATGCCTCCCCTTACAAGTCTGCCTGTGGTGTACCGACTAAGCGATTACGCTATGGCTTTTGTATTTGGTCTCATCATAACCTTTCTGGCAGGATATCTACCAGCAAAAAAGGCTTCTAAATTGGATCCCGTTGCCATTTTGCGCGGATAAAAAATCTAAAAAATCATGACAGCTCTATCTGTAAATCATATCAATAAATACTTCTACGAGCCTGTAGAATTTCATGTCCTGAAAGACATTTCCTTTGAAATCAACAAAGGAGAATTTGTAGCCATCATGGGGAAATCCGGTTCGGGCAAATCTACCTTGCTTTACCTCCTATCGACCATGGATACCGAGTATCAAGGCAATATTGCCATCAATGGGACGGAAATCACGGGCCTCAAGCAAAACCAGTTGGCGACCTTCAGAAACGAGCACATTGGTTTTGTATTCCAATTCCACTTCCTCCTTCCAGAATTCTCTGTTCTTGAAAATGTGATGTTGCCTGCCTTAAAACTCAAGAAAAAAAGTCGGGAAGAAATTGAAGCCAAAGCATTGGAATTGATCAGTTTGTTGGATATAAAAGGTCAGGAACTAAAAAAGGCATCAAAAATCTCAGGAGGTCAGCAGCAAAGGGTAGCCATCGCCCGAGCACTGATTAACTCACCTGCGATTATCATGGGCGATGAACCTACTGGTAACCTGGATACCCACAACACCAATATTGTATTCGATATTTTCCGTGAATTGGCAAAGGAACAGGGGCAAACCATCATTGCTGTAACCCATGATGATGAGTTCGCCGCGAATTGTGATCGCATCATTGAGCTATCTGATGGTAGTCTGGTCTAAAGAAAAAGAAGCGAGGACTTGAAAGAAGAAGCCTTATGGACAATTTCTCATCTTGGCTTATTAGAATGGATAGTGTATATTTTATCCCTGTGCCTATATGGAATACAAGATGAAAATGAGAATTAATGTCCTCCTTCCCATAGCCCTGGCGTTGATACTTCCACTCCTGGGCTTACAATCTGCGGATTGGAAAACTTTGATGGGCGACTTGAGTCTACTTTCTCACCCCATAACTTCGATTAATTTGTACCTTCTTTGGCACCTGATTTATTATTCTCGAAACGCAGAAAGTCCTAAACGAAAGAGACTATGGACTATCGCTTTGCTCGCATACTTTGGGATTGTTTCATTTTTTCTCTTCGCGGTTGTTTTCCAAAATGCTGGAGAAGTTAAATGGGCCCTGATTATCCGACTCATTTTTGCGACGCTTCTTTTCATCGTCATCCAGTATGCCATGAAAGCCCAGGATAACATCGCGAGTTTACGCTTGGAAAAGGAACAAATACAGACGGAAAACTATAAAGCTCAACTGAAAGTGCTTCGTAACCAGATTGATCCTCATTTTCTATTTAATTCCCTGAATACCCTGCGCTCCATGGTTCGGCAGCAGCACGAAAATTCGGAGAAGTTTGTCATGAGCTTGTCTGATTTTTATCGTCAAAGCCTCAAGCATAATGAAAATACGACCCTTCCCCTGTCCGAGGAGCTCGCAGTATTAGAGTCCTATCTGTTCCTGATGAAAAACCGGAATGAAGAAGCCATTTCAGTGGACATCAACATCGATCAATCCCTGCAATCCTTGCACCTACCCGGTATGGCTTTACAGGTAGTGACAGAAAATTGCTTTAAGCACAATAGTATGACCTCCAAAAACCCCTTGAGAATTGAGATCAGCAGCCAGGAGAATGAGTATGTAGA
Source organism: Bacteroidota bacterium (assembly GCA_039819665.1). Classification (GTDB taxonomy): domain Bacteria; phylum Bacteroidota; class Bacteroidia; order J057; family J057; genus JAWPMV01. The sequence goes on along the minus strand of JBCBRM010000043.1, from coordinate 69,428 downwards.
AATTAAAAATAATATTCAGGCAAAATTGGGCATGGAGGAAAGTTCTGGATTAGGACTAGAGCTTTTGAGGAAAAGATATGAACTTCTCAGTATTTCAGATGGGCTTTTGATAGAAGAAAGTCCGGAAGAATTTTCAGTCAAACTAAAATTGATCACACAGTGAATATCCTGATAGTAGAAGATGAATCCCACACGGCCAGTTTGTTGCAAGAGATCATTGAGCAAGATGCTGACTTCATCGTCATTGAAAAACTCGAATCTGTAGTCGAAACAGTTCAGTACCTGAGCAAGTACCAGAAGAATCTCGACCTGCTATTTTTTGATATTCAGTTGGCGGATGGGAAAAGCTTTGAAATCTTCAAGCACATCGACGTCATGGTTCCCATCGTATTTTGTACGGCTTTTGATGAATACTCTCTTCAGGCGATCAAAAATAATGGGATCGATTATGTATTGAAGCCTTTCAAGGAAAAGGAAATTCATGAGGCCCTCAAGAAGTACAAAAATTTACGTAATAATTTTCAGGTAAAAACTCCTAGCCCCATTGTCTTTCAGCCCGAGAAAGTCAGCTATCAACAAAGTTTTCTTACTCAATACCGGGAAAAATCAATCATCAAACGAGTAGAGGAGGTAGCCTTATTTAGCGTGGAAAATGAGAGCGTTTATCTCTATTCTTTTGCCGGGGAAAAATACCTTTTATTGAAAAAGCTGGAGTACCTGGAATCGGTTTGCGACCCTCAGCAATTTTTCCGCATCAATCGACAAATGCTGGTAAATCGATCAGCGATTCTTTCTTTTGAAGCTTATTTCAACCGAAAGATCATTCTCCAGCTAAAAGTAAGTACAGAAGAAAAAGCCATCGTCAGTCGCTTAAAAGTAAGTCCGTTTAAACATTGGTTGGAAAGCTGATTCTCAAATTTGCCGTCCAGCAGCTTTGGCACCAAGTGCTATAATAATTGATTCCATCAGTTAAATTGACATTTTATCCTGAGCACGACTGATAAACATATTCCCTAAAGAAATCATTCACTCAGAAAAAGAATTCCTGTTAGGAATCCAGGAAGCCATACAATTACTAGAAAGGTATGTCGAGGATATGGCTTTGGCCGAGAAAGACTTTCTTTCCCAGCTAATATCAATTCTGCATAGGGGGGAATTATATTTCCTGTGTCTTCGTACAAAGGCTCAATAAAGCGTCCTTAAATACACAATTAAGAAAGCGTACTGGACGATTCATTGCCGGCTACAAATAATTAATTTTTCACTAAAGGATCTCTAATGCATTTTCCCGACAAGTTCAGTAAGGCATTTAAAGCCTGCTATAGACCTTTCTTCCTTTTGCACATTTTTTGGGCACTTTTTAGTCCAATTCATGCCCAAACACCCATTTCAATTTCCTACTTCGCGCCCTATTTCTCTCAGCCAGGAGCCAAAATCGGGAGTAGTTTCGTTCTCACAGACTTGGATAAAGCAGACATAGAAAGGCAATTGAGCATACGTCCACAAGTAGGATTTTTCAGCCAAATAGGGAGTAATCAAAGCTATTTCTTAAATGCAGAGCTAAGCCTTTTGAGAAAGCGGGAAGGAAAAAAGAGATTTCAGGAGTTTGGCTTAGGGCTGGGATACCTGATGGACTCCAGAAATTTAGGACCTGTCGTAGACCTGGGATCTGCAGCTGTATCAAACGGGAGCAGAGAAAACAGTTCATTTATCACACCGACTCTGAACTATAGTTTGGGCATCAATCCCGAGCGAGGCCCCGCTTATCAATTCAAATTGTTTTTCGGCAAAAAATTCTCCTTCGAAAACAAGGGTGAACTCTTCTTTGGTTTTGAAACCGGTATTATCCTCAACCACAACAAATAGACAGATGAACAGAAAAGAATTCATAAAAAAAGGAACAGCCATGGGATTGGGAATGTCTTTCCTCTCTATGTTTCTGGAATCATGTGCTCAAGCAGAAAATGAAGCTAGAGAATTGGTACCACAAATTAGTACGGATTTTACAGGCAAAGTATTGATCATAGGAGCGGGTGCAGCAGGAATGAGTGCTGCTTATTTTCTCGAAAGAAATAATATTGAATACGAAGTACTGGAAGCTTCAGGAACTTACGGAGGTAGAGTAAAGCGTACAGATGATTTTGCAGATTTCCCAATTGATTTAGGGGCTGAATGGCTGCATACAGATCCTATCGTTTTATCAGAAATCCTGGACGATTCCTCTATAACCGATAATATTGAGCTTATCACCTATAATCCTCAAACTTATTCGGTCTGGAATGGAAAAAAGCTGAGTCGACAGAATTGGATGAACAACTTTTACAGCGAGTATAAGTTCAAGAGTACCACCTGGTTCGGTTTTTTTGAGAAATATATAATTCCACATATCGGAGCTAAGATTCAATACAATCAGGCAGTCGAAGAAATCAATTACCAAAACGAAAAAATACAGATTAAAACTGCCGCAGGACAGACTTTCGAAGCAGATAAAGTACTCATAACTGTTCCAATTACCATCCTTCAGCAAGAGATGATTTCATTCAACCCACCTCTTCCAACAAATAAAATCGATGCCATTAAGGGTGTCGAAATGGGAGATGGGATCAAGGTGTTTATAGAATTTCGGGAGAAATTTTATCCGGATATGATAGTGATGGGAGGTATTCTGGGAGCATTGAGTGCTTCAGAAAGGTTGTATTATGATGCAGCTTTTGGAAAGGATGTAGAGAAACATGTCCTGGGCCTATTTACGGTGGGTGAAAATGCCACTCCCTATGCTCAATTGGAAAATGATCAGGCAATCATTGATAAGATTCTCGGAGAGCTAGATGAGATGTTTGAAGGAAAAGCCAGTGAGACCTATGAAAAACACATCATCCAGAACTGGTCCAAGGAGCCGTTCATTGGGGGTTCTTATCCACAGAGCTACGAAAACCGAAGCCAAAACATCGCAAATATCCTGGAACCTCTGGACAAGAAGGTCTTCTTCGCAGGAGAGGCAATCCACGACGAATGGCAATCAACGGTCAATGGCGCATGTGAATCGGGTTATGAAGTAGTTAAAAACCTCTTGGGTATTCTTGAGTAATATGATTTTCCTTCCAAGCACTGATACATGATGCTTAAGTAAACCAAATCAAGTTCAGTATGCTCGGCGCTATTTCCCTGGAGATGGCGCCGATATTTTTCTTTATTTCATCCTTATTTTCTCCTCTGAAAACATGTAAATATCTTTGGCCAATATGGAGAATCCGAAGGAACTGAAATTACTTATCCCCAATTACCCGCAAGATGAAATTGTGAAATTTCAGGTATCCAAAGAGGAAACTTTTCATTTCGGAAATTCAGTAAGCAAACCTTTTAACAGAATGTACCCCCTCGAACTACGAGAGCTTGAGGGAAAGGTATACGAAATCTATTATCCTCAAAGCCTGCTTAGTGTATCCAAATATTTCCACGAGCTAGAGGAAGTCATCCTCCCCTTGGCCCATCCGCAAAATAGCAGTCTCTACCTCTCCGTAAATCAGGAAGATGAATTGGAAATGCTAAACTTTACGGCCATAAGGAAAAATCTGGTACAATTGAAAGAGGAAGTAAAGGAAATGACTTCTGACAAGGAGAGACACGAACAAATCGAGGATCTCTTTGGCTACCTTTCGACCAAAGAGAAAGCGGCTAAATATCTCATGGAAGACCTCCGTTATCTCTTCGACTTTCACGGCTTGCCTAAAGAGGATGGAGTTTATCTGGATTTCACTCAAGAAGAAACGAAACTGGAATCTGTGGCAAAATCTATCTTTAGCATGGTGGGAATCAATCCGCTGCTTTCCAGCATAGATGTCATGATGTTTGATTACCTGGAAGATGGAGGCTACAAAATCGAAAGTCTGGCAGGCATTGATACCCTTTCTACTGAAAATCGACATGATTTCGTTAGCATACAGAAAGGCTTTCTGGCAGGTAATTTTGTCTTTGGGGCTTATCAAGACATTACGCTGCACCATAAAACCTACCTCTATAACCAAGATAATATACTTGACTCCTACTGCTATCAATGGAAAACGGATACTCCGGATATGAGGAAGTACGAGGAGATTCAAATAAAGAGAGTTGAGGAGTAAGGATTCCAAAGATTTACTAGGGCAGATGGCCTGGGTAGTAATTCGATTACGAGCCTTTACCTAGATAAATCCAGGAAACTCTGGATAGGTACATGGGCGGGAGAAATACTTACATATAATGGAAAAGGTTTCGATAAATTGGGTAAAGAGAATCTATACTTACTTGCATTTTTCCTCCCACTGCATTAGGCATTTCATCGCACTTTAGTAACTTATCCCGTCTAAATTCTACTAAAACTGCTATGAACAGAAGGAAATTCATCGAAAGAACCGGGATCTTAAGTGCTGCTACGCTTTTTCCCCTCGCAGCCTGCACAGAAAAGGAAACAAAAGAAATGAAGGAAGGAGAGGCCTTTAGCCCAAAATATAAATTAGGATACCAGCTTTTTTCCATTCGAGACGAAATGGCCAAAGACCCCATCGCCACCCTCAAAGCCCTGAAAGCTGAGGGGTACAAAGATTTTGAGCATTATGGCTATGATGAGGCAGCAGGAACTTTTTATGGATTCCAGCCTGCAGAATTGAAAAAAATGCTGGAAGAAATGGAGCTTAATATCAGCAGTGGGCATTATGGTTTCTCTCCTTTTCTTGAAAAATCCGATGATGAATTGAAAAGATTTGTGGATGGTTGTATAGCAGGTTCCAAAGCATTAGGAGCAGACTACATAGTCTGGCCCTGGCTAGCCCCGGAGCAAAGGAACCTGGAATCCTATAAAATCATGATTCCAAAACTTCAGCTGCTAGGTAAGCAAATAACAGATGCAGGTCTGGGCTTCGCCTATCATAATCATGGCTACGAATTTGAAGATCTGGGAGGGACTACTGTCTATGATATGATCATGAATGAGACAGATCCCAGTGAGGTAAAATTACAAATCGATATGTACTGGCTCAAACGTTCTTCCAATTATACCCCGCAGCAACTTATCGATAAACAACCAGGTCGCTTTACCATGTGGCACCTCAAAGATATGGACCCCGAAACGGAGGATTACACAGAATTGGGAAATGGTTCCATAGATTATACGACATTCATGCCCGATCCTAAAATCTCAGGTCTTGAATATTTCTATATCGAACAAGGAGGGAACTTTACCCACAATTCTATGCAAAGTGCCATTGATAGTGCAAAGTATTACAAAAAGCATTTGCAGAAATTTCTATAAACCAATAGCATAATGGATGGGCAAAATTCACCTATTACCATTCACATGGTATGTAGCCTGGATGGCTTTATCGCAAAAACCGATGGAGACATTTCCTGGATGCATAGAACCCACGAATATGAAAAAGGAGTTAGCCTAACGGAAGAAGATATTGCAGTCTTTCTAGCAGGTGTCGATTGTTACCTCATGGGTTCCAAAACTTATGAGCATGTCCTTGAGCTGGGATGGCCTTATGGAGATACGCCGGTATTCGTCTTGACAAAGCGTGAACTACCTTCAGACAAGGAGACCGTTTCTTTTATTTCAGGCGATCTACAAAAGCTGATTGAAGAAAAACTCAAGCCTACTTATCAAAATATATGGATGGTAGGTGGAGCAGAACTGACGAAAGATTTTCTCCAAAAAGGCCTGGCAGATGAAATTGTCATTACGATTATGCCTGTGATTCTGGGTAAGGGCCTTTTGTTTTTTGATTTCATCGGGAAAGAAATTAGGCTTGAGCTTATCGATCACAAAGCCTACAAGGAGGCGATGGTTGAGTTGACTTATCAGATTTTACGGGAATAAAACCAGACCACGTGTCATCCTGAGCTTTCGAAGGACCTAAATCCTTACCCACCAGCTTTCCATCTTTCTTAACGGGCTTTGGAAAAGAAGAGTGCAAGAGAATGAGGTTCCTCGACGGGCTCGGAATGACAAAGTTTGTTGAGAATAAACCACAGGTGTCATCCTGACCGAAAGGGAAGGACCTAAGCCCTTACCCACCGCCTTTCCATATTTCTTCACGGGTATTGGAAAAGAAGAGTGCAAGAGAATAAGGTCCCTCGACGGGGCTTGGAATGACACGAACTGTGTATATTTACTTACTATCCAATTTCTTCTCCAAAGCCGGCAACGGATAAAGCTCAGCTTCCTCAAAGCCCCCAAATTCGAAGTCTTCTATTGTAAACTGATGAAAATAGTCCGTCAAATCATCCGTAGTGATTATACCATCATCAATTAATACAGGCATACGTGTCGCTACTTTGAACCCCTCAATCTCTCGATAATCCAAATAAGCCATAGAACCATATTTATGTCGGGTCAGAGGATTGGTATTATCTCGGAGGGTGTAGACAATGTAATCCACCAAATGACTTTCCTGATTGATCCAGACAATGTATTGATCATAATCTGCACTAGCAGCTTCACTTCCCCAACTGACAAATACCAAATCATAGGGTTTCCCTCTAAGTTCCTGTTTGCCATAATAGCGCTTAAAGGGAGCGTTACGTAAACGATAAGGCAATTCGATCAAATAATGAAGGACTACAATTCCAAATTCTCGGGTCTTAGCCTCCGCCTCAAAGGCGTCCTCGCTCCCATTCGATTTTTCATAATACTGCCAGCCTTGAACACCCATTAAATCTCCCTTCTTTTCCCCGGAGAGCACATCGGCATTTCCATCGAAAGTGTTGAAATTGAAACGAAACTGAAATTGGGTATTAGCGTCCGGCCATAACTTGGCTATTTTCCCAACAAAGCCTTTCCAGTCATCTGTTACCCGAGCCTGATATAGATTCTTTTCTTTAAAGACCTCAAAACCCTGAGCCTCCAGAACTTCATCCAATTTCTCATTGGCTATTTGCTCAGAGTTTTCCGCATGCAAATTCCCGGGCTGGCTGATATCTGCGATTTTGCAGGCATTCAAAAAAATCAGGATACTTAATAAAATAAGAAGATTGTTTTTCATTATGTAATTTTCTTTTCAACAAAGCTACCAGGTCTTACTCCCGGAATAGATGATAGAGTACGACAGAGAATTGATAAAAGGCGACAAATACCTAAATTTGAAGTAGGCTATTCCTAGCTTCAGCTATGAAACAGAAACTCATTTCAACATCTCTCTTCAATGGCTGGGTCCAATTTGCAGCACAACAAGGCTTGGAAAGTTCGTCTATCCTCAGCCATCTGCAACTCCCTGAAGCAGACGCCATGATCCCTTTCTCTAAGTTTGCTCATTTTGCCCAATGGCTTATGCAAAAGACAGAAAGCAAAGAAATCGGCTATCAGCTAGGAAGGCAATCCAATCTTGCAGCCATGGGCATGGTAGGTCAATTGATTCAAACAAGTAGAACCTTAGGCGAAGCCTTGCAACAGGCCTGCAAGTTCTTCAATCTTTTGAGTGAGGTCATGAGTTTGAGGCTTGAAGAGGACGAACAAGACGTTCGATTAATATTTGAATGTGATGAGGCATGCGAAAAGGGTTTTCCGAACGTATGCCAACAACTATTGCTCACTTCCATGATCTTTAGCTTCAAAGAAGTATATCTACTTAGCCTGCAGAATGCCTATCCAAAAGAAATTCAGATGAGCTTTTCACCTATCCATAAAGCGGAAATGGAAGAACTGTTTCAATGCCATATTCAGGTAAATACTAAGAAAAATCTCCTGGAATTTGAGAAAGCAGTTCTGGATAAAAAGATTGTTTTTGCTGATTATGAGTTAATGCTGCATCTCGAAAAACTGGCTCGCCAACGTATGGGCATTCATTTACAAAAGCGAGCGACATTTTCAGACCAACTCAAAACCCTGGTTTATAGCTTACTGGATCCGACATTTCCCTCTCTGAAAATGCTTTCCTTGCAATTGGGTATGTCAGAACGGAATATTCAGAGAAAGTTAAAGGAAGAAAATACTTCATACTCTTCTTTGATAACAGGAATGAAAAAATCGATGGCCACTGAATTTCTAGAGAAGAAACTTAGTATCAAGGAAACCACTTATTTATTGGGCTATTCAGAACCCAGCGCTTTCATCCATGCTTTCACAGGCTGGTTTGGGATTTCACCCAAAAATTACCAAAATCAACACATCAGCCAGCGAAAAGCGACTTAAAAAACACAACTATCAACTTATGGAAAAAGGAATCCTAAAAAGCACCTGGGAAATATTCTTAAAAGAAATACAAACCATTCTCAGTATTCTTTACCTATCCATGATTGGAATCGGAATGCTGTTTAATTATAAAAAATATAACTCTTTTGGGATCAATATTTTTGAGTATGCCGACGTGTTTCATTTCCTGATCGCTCCCTTTCAGGACCTAACGATCATGTATGTCGCTATTATGGGTATTTTGATCCCTGTGAGTTTATACCGGCTGTGGAAGCTTATAAGCAGAAGGTTTCCAAGAATTAGGGTAATACTTAGTCTCGGCATGAGCAAAAAATCCTGGTTTGAGCCTATAAGATTCATTATTTTGGGACTAATCTTTCTGTACTTCATCTCTGAATTTGCACAGGGTTATGCAAATTTTACGAGAGACAATATTGAATTACTACCCAGTATCAAAATCACCTATTCAGATAACCATAGCACTGAAGGAAAAATGCTAGGCAAGACCCAAGAAGTCCTCTTTCTGTACAAGGAAAACAAAATAAAAGTTATCCTGATCACTGCCGCTGTAAAAGAAATAGAGTTTTTGTAATATCTTTGCAAGGAATTTTCAGACAAAATGAAATCTATTTATCCTGCAAATTCAAAATTATCGCTAAGTTGCTTTCCCTTTGCCCCCCTAAGAATCAGATTTAAACAATTTTTCAATACCTTCGACGGCGATTAAAACTTACTACCAACATGCATTTTTCTTTCTCAAGTAAGACTTACCTCATATTGAGTGTACTCCTATTTACGGTAATTAGCCTTTCCTGCACATCGGAAAAGGAAGTAGCAAAAACCAATAAAGTTGAAATCCGCAAAACGGGTATAGAATACAATTTCTATGTCAATGACCAGCTTTTTGAAATAAAAGGAGCCGGTTTGGATGTCAACAATGGCAAAAATTTTAAAGCTTTATCCGAAGCAGGAGCAAATACTTTTCGTACTTGGCGGACAGATCATGCAGACATGGAATTGGATTCAGCACTTAAATACAATTTTAAGATTGCCATGGGGATCGACATGGGAAAAGAGCTGGAACATTTTGATTATAATGACAAAAAAGCAGTAGCTAAACAGTTTGAGAAAATAAAAGAGGAGATACAGACCTACAAAGATCATCCGGCCCTTTTGTGTTGGGTAGTAGGAAATGAATTAAACCTTCTTATTGAAGAGGATGGTTCTTTAGGAAAAATAAACCCCAAAGCCTACGATGCGCTTTCTGATATCGTTGACTATATCCATGAAGTCGATCCTAATCATCCCGTTACGACTACTTTTGCTGCCGGAGCCTACGGTGAACACATAAAGGTTATGCTGGAAAGATGTCCGCAGATAGATTTCCTCTCCTACCAGGTGTATAACGACCTCATCAATCTTCCCAGGCAGGAGATGGCCAATAATTTGGATATCCCTTATCTCGTAACTGAATTTGGGCCAAAAGGACATTGGGAAATGCCCGCTACAAGTTGGGGACGTGAAATTGAAGAGAATTCTACCCAAAAAGCAGAAGGGCTGAGAGAGCGTATGCGCGTTGGCCTTTCTTCTGATACTACGGGTAGAAATATGGGGGGCTACGCCTTTGTCTGGGGACAAAAGCAGGAAAGAACGCCTACCTGGTATGGGATGTTTAACAAAGATGGAAAGGCTACAGCAGTAGTGGATGAATTGACCCTTTTCTGGTCAGGTTCCTATCCTGAAAATAGAGCACCCGCTGTAGAGTCTATGAAACTCGATGATAAAGTCAGCACAGAAAATGTTAGCCTAAAAGCAGGACAGACCTATGAATCCGAAGTAGCAGCCTTTGACCATGAAAAAGATGCCCTCACCTACAAATGGGTACTGATGGAAGAAGTAGGAGCAAGAAGTCAGGGAGGAGCTTTTGAGGCCGAACCTGAAATACTTGAGCTAGATATTGTTTCGGAAGAAGGCGGAAAGATCAGTTTCAAAGCTCCAGCGAAAAAAGGAGAGTACCGAATTTTCTGCTACATATATGACGAAGAAAAGGTAGGGAATGCGAATATTCCTTTCCTGGTAGAGTAAAAATTCTGCTAGACTAAAAAAGAGAGGAATGGGAGCATTTCCCATTCCTCTCTTTTTTTCCTAAGTTGGTTCTAGCAAGATGGAATTTCTCAGGAATATAGTTCGACACCTCAACAAGCCTTTCCCGGAACAAAGCAGTAATCTTGGAGAGCCTAAAATACTGGCTGCCCTGAGTTTGTTTGTAGCGCTCTTTCTATACATTTTTCAACCCTTTGGTATTTCTACCTTAGAGTCCAATAAATTCCTTATATGTTTAGGATTTGGCTGCATGACTTTCCTCGGCACGATTATTTATGAATTTATGGTTGGGAAGGTATTGAAGCTAAAGGGTGAATTGGGGAAATGGACCCTCGGAAAGTGGATGCTCAACAACCTGGGGATCATGTTCGTTATTAGCCTTGCCAATTTCCTCTTTGCCCGACTACTTTTCTTTGGTTTTATCCAGTGGGATCTCTTTCCCATTATGATCTATAGTACCTTCATGATCGGTATCATTCCTATCTCAGTCCTCGGAGCCTTTATTGTATGGCAGCAGGAACGAAAATACATAGATATTGCGAAGCAAATGAAGATAGCAGAAACTTCCATAATAGCAGAGGAAAAAGAGAGCGAGAGCTTCCTATTTGATATTCCGAGTAGCCAAATTCGCTATATACAAGGACTACAAAATTATGTAACCATAGGATATGTCGATGGAGAGGGAACTTTTAAAAAGAAAACAGAAAGAGCTACCCTAAAGAATATTCTCGATAAATTGGAAGGCAGTTCGATCGTTCGCTCCCATCGCTCTTTTCTCGTCAATACAGCCAGTATTCAATCAGCTTCAGGAAATGCTCAGGGCTTATTACTCAAACTTCAAAACTGTGAGCAAAGGGTGCCTGTATCAAGGACCTATGTATCCTTTTTCAAAACTCAACTAACATAAAGTCAACTGCCTCTAAATTATAGCCTCAAAACTTTAGGAAAATGTTTAATCTTTAAACATAATTCCCCAAAATTGCCTTCTTATTGATATGGAAAAGACCTTGGAAAAAGCAGTAAGCGTACACCAAAAAGTAAAGGAATTGCTCAAACAATTATGTGAGGGCCTGTATGAGCGGGAAGAAGCAGTTCGGCTGACCTTATTGAGTGCGATAGCAGGGGAAAGTATCTTCTTGTTAGGACCTCCAGGAGTAGGGAAAAGTTTGATTGCGAGAAGGCTGAAATATGCCTTTCTGGATGGAGTTTCCTTTGAGTATCTGATGAGCAAATTCAGTACGCCTGATGAAGTATTTGGTCCCATTTCCATCAAAAAGCTTAAGGAAGAGGATAAGTACGAACGACTTACGGATCGTTACCTCCCCGGAGCCAACATTGTATTTCTGGATGAGATTTGGAAAGCAGGGCCAGCCATTCAAAATGCATTGCTGACCATTTTAAATGAGAAAATATACCGCAATGGAGATGAGGACATGGCAGTGGATATACGCGGGATCATTACGGCCTCCAATGAGCTTCCTCCAAAAAATGCCAACCTCGCCCCTATTTGGGACCGTTTTCTCTTGAGATTAGAAATGGGAAACATCAAGCAGTTTGGGAATTTCCTGACCATGATCACAGACGTTAAGGATGTGTATGAGGATGACATCAGAGAGGAATTGAAACTTAGCAATAAGGAACTGGATGAGTGGAGCGCCCTGATTGATAAAGTAGAAGTTGGACCGGAAGTACTGAATACGATTCAGGTAGTAAAGGTTAAGATCGAAGAGCATAATGTTCGCATAGGCAATTCAGGTAGTCCCATTATCGTAAACGACCGAAGATGGAAAAAGATGATCCGCCTGATGCGTAGTTCTGCTTTCCTCAATGGACGCGATAAAGTGGACCTGATGGACTGCTTCCTCATGAACCATTGCTTATGGAGCATTCCGGATCACCAGCAAATCATCCGCGACATTCTGGCCGATGCCATTGCCAAGCATGGCTATACCATGGCAGTGAATTTATCGGCCCTTAAAAAGGAAGTGCAGGAGTTTCAGGATGAAGTCGAAAAGGAAATCCGTATTCCCCATACCCGCACCATAGAAAAACTGATCCCGGTTGAAGATGAATACTTTCGTCTGGATAAACAGGACAACAAATTCCAGGGAAGTCTGGTAAAAATAGAGCAATACAGAACGCTCTCCATTGATGAGCCTCGGGTTACCAATTTCTTTGATGAGCAAAAGAACCTGGTCAATAAAATCATGGCAGCCAAAGGAAAAGTCGAGAACAGCATAGAAGTCCATCACAATTCGGCGACTATTGTTTACCGACTGGAAACCCGCTTAATCGAGAAGACCGAATACCTCAACAAAAAGCCACACGATATCGTTCAGAAGTTCTGGGACGAGCGCTTTCAACAACTCAATTCTTTCATCAGCCAACAACTGGAAAACATGAAAGAAAATCAGCCGGTCGAAATTGATGCCCTGGATCAGAATTTATTTGTAGACCCTGAATTCGCAGAGATTGTAAAGAAGAATTTTGAGGAAGTGAGAACTCATTTGCAGCAACTTCAGTTGAGTCTGGAGAAATTGCAATTTGCTTACACCAATATTTAGTCGCTAAAGAAGATAACTTTGGGCATACAGGAAATCGAAAAAGAGCTGGAACAGGAATACAAACGCTTTATTGAGTTTGGGAATCTGCTGGACAGGCGGAGAAGAACCTATATGATTCAGTACATCCAAAATAAATTTGAGCCAGAAAAGCACATCATTCCCAGCTTAAAGGAACAGTACTACGAATATTTTCAGCGAGCCCTGGATAAAATTTTCCTCATTGATGGCCTGATTGAAGTAACTCGCTACAGCTCTCTGCTCAAAAAGCAGGTTATCCTGGATACCCTCTATTTCCTCCGTAAAGCCTACAAACAATCCCGAACCATCAATCCCTTTGAAGATGAGCAAAAACGCCTGGAATCCTGGGCCATTACGCCTCTTCATACCTTCATCAAGCGCTGGGGAGCGATGCCGGATTATTTGAGCAGTGTGTATGATCGTTCGGAATTGGATTACTTCTTCTTTCAAGAGAAATTCAAAGAACTCATCCATTCCGCAGACATAACTGCTTTTTCAGCGAAAGAAAAAGAGCAAATCGAAGTGCTCATCCACGACGTATTTGCCCAATGGGATGCTTTGCTCAATGCCAAAATCCTCGAACTTCAACTGGCAAGATTTGAGGAAGAGCAGGAAAACTATGTGGAGTTGATGACGGACAAGGTTGCCGAGTATAAAAAGATCCATGAGTTTGTAGAGCCTTTTTCGGACTATATGGGCTGGGACCTTTCCAGAAAACTTTGGCAGGATACTTCTTTTGACATCCTTCATCATTACAATGATTTGCTGGAAGATGAGCAATCCATCAAAGAGTTGGCCGATCTATTGGGGAAAATGAGGGAAGCTGAAATTGAGTTGGAAGAGGAGACAGTAGAAAAGACCATCATTCGACAGAAGTGGGTAACCGATGAATTCAGCAGATCAGAAATTGTTGGGGTAAAGGAAAGCAATGAATTGACCAATATGTTGAGCTCCGAGGCCAGTTTGTTAGGAGATGGACAGACAGAACTCCTTTTTCTCAAAAAATACGCCGATAGCAAACTGATGACCTTCCGCTATGAGGACCAAAAGCTCGTACCCAGCGAGGACCATTATACAGAAATCAATCAGCGCGTCAACCAAAAAGAAAAGGGGCCATTTATCATTTGTGTGGATACCAGTGAAAGCATGCAAGGTCGCCCGGAAAAGATAGCTAAAGTGCTCTGTCTCGGCATCTTGAAGATGGCCATGAACCAAAATCGCAAGGCCTACCTCATCAATTTTTCGACGGGTATACAAACACTCAATCTGCACGACATCGCCCAAAGCATAGACGAGATTGCCGCCTTTTTGAGAATGTCTTTTTATGGGGGAACGGATGCAACCCTTGCTTTGCATGAAGCCATCCGACAATTGGGCACCCACGAATACAAAGATGCCGATGTGCTCATGGTTTCAGACTTCATTATGTCGAAAACCAATGAAGATGTCATGCAGAAATTTCGCTACCACCAGCAAAACAACAATACCCAATTTCACTGTCTTATTCTCGGCAATGATGTGAACGAAAGTGTGCTGAGTTTCTTCGATACCAATTGGGTGTATGACCCCGAACAGAAAGGCATCATCCGATCCCTGACTAGAGGATTTCACTCCATACAAGAGCGTTATTAGGCTTTTTTGCCTTGCATTTCGTACCAGCAGCTTGCAAACCGTCACTTTGGCTTGCAATTCGTACCACTTCCCAATCACTCGTCACATCTTCCTTGCCCTCCTCTGATTGAGCGCCTAGTTTTGAATTGTCAATCACTCAAAACTTTTATTATGAAGCTCAAAAAAGTAGTTAGATACGTCCTGATTTTCCTATTTCTGGGTACCCTGGTTTTACTCTATCTCGCTCAGCAAAACACCATCAAGATTTACGGAGGAAAAACTGAACTCGTGAATTACAATGATTTCCGGCAGGAGCAAAAATCATTTTGTATTGAAAATGTATTTCTCCTTTCTGAGGATGGAGAAAGCTTTATCCCCAAACAGAAAATATGCATTGATAAAGGTACAATCGTTTCAACAGATAGTAGCTTTCAAGCCCCTTCAGAATGGCAAGCCATAGATGGATCAGGCAAATATCTGATTCCCGGTCTAATTGATTCACATATACATCTGTTTAAAAGTCAGAATGATCTTTTGCTATACCTTGCTAATGGAATTACAGAAATACGGGAAATGATTGGGGAAGAGGATCATCTAAAGTGGAGAAATGAAATACAGGCAGGAAGACCCGGACCGGATATGTTTATCGCCTCACCGAGATTGGGAAGTTTCGGTTGGCTGGAAGGTTGGTTTATGGAAGTAACTCAAGGCTATAACAATATCAGAGATGCAAAAGAGGCTGAAGAATACGTTAATCGCTATGCTGAATTAGGCTATGACGCTGTAAAAATCTATAGTTTTCTCAATAAGGAAGCCTATGAAGCGGTCAATAAATTCGCAGTAGAAAAAGGCCTGAAAGTGGTCGGACACATTCCTTTTGACTTGGATTTAGAAGATATCTGGACTTCCAATCAAACCGAGATTGCTCATGTCGAAGAACTGATGAATGCCTTCCGTCGGGAATATGGTCGATTTGAAAGCCAGGAAGAAGCGGATGACTTCCTGGCTTTTGTAAATCGCAGGGCTAAAGAGGTTTCCCCTATGCTAAAAGAAAATAAAATCTCAGTTACCACTACCATTTGGCTTACCCAAAGTTTTGTGAGACAAAAGTTTGAGCTGGATAAGGTTCTCAAGGAGGTGGAGCTTGAATATGAAAATCCGGGTATTAGCGAATGGGATGAAAGAATACCTGGTGGATTGGGTTGGCTTCCACACATCAACCGTTACAAAATGCAGGAGGGCTTAAACGAAGAAGAAAGAGCAGCTCAAAAAATATGGTGGTACACCTATGGCTATGCCTGTCAGGTCATCCTTAAAAGTTTGCATGAAGAAGGCGTAAGTATAATAGCCGGAACAGATGCTAATCTTCCTCCCACTGTACCAGGATTCTCTTTGCACGACGAATTGAAAGCTATGCAGGAAGCGGGGATGTCTACGGCAGCTGTTCTCAAATCAGCTACCGCAATCGCAGCTCAATGGCTGGGAAGCAATACAGGAGTACTTTCCGAGGGTTACAAAGCAAATCTCTTATTACTAGACAATAATCCTTTACTAGATATTACCCATACCAAAAGCATCAATACCTTAATTATTAATGGGAAAGTATACGAGAGGGCAAAATTGGACCAAATCTTAGAGGCAGTGAAAGCAGCAAATGACAAAAGTAGAGCGAGGGACATTAGTTCATTTATTTCTACAAATCAGAAAAAGCTTGATAAAATGGAAGTAGATGAGAAAAGAATGAGCCTAAACTTTTTGCTACATCTATTTCCCCTTAAGCTTGAGATACATTAAAGTAGGAAAGACTGATTTGATCTGGCACAGGATAGGGAAATAATTTTTTCACCTTCCTATATTGTAAGAAGAAAATGATCAAACATGAAATCAAAGGTCCTGCTACTTCATGGAGCTCTCGGTAGTTCCAAACAATTTGCGCCCCTTATAGCTCTCCTTTCAGATTCATTCGAACTCTATGACCTAAATTTCGAAGGTCATGGAGGTCGAAACTCAGACAATGATTTTTCCATTCAGCTTTTCACGGAAAATGTAAAAAGCTTCCTGGAGGAAAAAGGAATCTCAAAAATCAACATCTTTGGATATAGTATGGGAGGATACGTCGCCCTAAATCTTGCCCATAAGTATCCAGGGGTAGTCGAAAATATTCTTACCCTTGGAACAAAATTTGACTGGACGGAGGAATCAGCTAACAGAGAAACTCGTATGCTAAATCCTGTAAAAATTGAAGAGAAGGTCCCCAAATTTGCTGGAATGCTAAAGGAATTGCATGCTCCTTTAGACTGGAAAGAATTGATGCATAAGACTGCTCAGATGATGCTAGGAATGGGTGCTGGGGAAAAATTGGAGGCAGATCATTTAAGAGAAATTCAGCAAAAGGTAGTCATAGGATTAGGCAGCGAAGATAAAATGGTCAGCAGGGAAGAATCTGAAGCAGCCGTCCGAGAATTGCCTCAGGCTAAATTTCGCCTACTGGAAGGAGTTCAACATCCCATTGATCGAGTTGATCCACAAACTTTAGCAAATTATATCTCAGAAGAATTCTCTCACAATCAGTAGCCCTGTTTCATGCAATCTTCTCAAGCCTTATCTCCTCAGCTTATCGAACTCCTGCATCAATATGGTACAAGGAGAGAAATGAATGCCCATGAGATTTTAATTGGAGTTGGGGAAAGTTGTAATAGCATTTACTATGTGTTAAAAGGAGGCTTCCTCAGGAGGTTTTACAATGAAGCATCTGATGTTTTACGGAGCATCTCCTTTCACCTAGCAGAACATCGCCCCTTTATGACCCTCAATGAAAGTTATTTTACCGGAGCAGCTTCTATGTATGAAATCCGAAGCTTTACCAGCTCTGAGCTTCTCGTATTTGATCGGGAGCTTGTGGAAAAAATGAATGTGGAACATCCTTTCGTGAAGGAATTTTACGACAAATGGATACTGGGTACTTTACTCTTTGAAAATGAATTCAAAGCCCGACTCATCAGCTATAGCAGCCAGGAATTTTACGACTATCTCCTGAAAGAATATCCTGAAATCATCAAACAAGTCCCTTCCAAATACATCGCTGAAATCATGCGTATCTCTCCCGAATGGCTCAGCAAACTCAAGCAAAAGCGCTAGCCTTCACCACTTTCTTGAATTAGTTCAAGGTTCAGCATCCAAATCTTCCCTAATATTGATTTCTAACATTCGCCCTTTCCGATAGGTTGAATTAGCAGCCTAAATAGAAAAAATCTTAATCCAAGGCGCGTCGGAGATGGAACGGCTGTGGGCGGATGGATTTGCGTGTTGGCCTTGGTTTAGCCGTTCCGCTTTTGCGCCACTTTTCTAAAAAGTGGCAAAGAAATTCCCAAAAGAAACAGCAAAGAAACCCTTCAAAAGACTCATCATGACTACAACTCTCATCAAAAACGGCACCTTCTTCGACGGAACAGGAGCAAAAGGAAAAAAAGCAGACGTCCTACTCAAAGATGGAAAAGTAGAAGCTGTTTACGATCAAGCTCCAGAAATAGAACATGCCAAAGAAATTGATGCCAGTGGAAAATGGGTAACGCCCGGTTTCATCGACATTCATACACACTATGATGCAGAAATCGAAGTCATGCCGGGACTGGAAGAATCCTTGAGACATGGCACAACTACAGTAGTCATGGGAAATTGTTCTATCTCTGCTGCATTAGGAAAGGATGAGGATATCGTAGACCTCTTTTGCCGGGTGGAAAACATGCCTGCCCAGGTGCTAACCGAATGGATCAAAGACCGCATTACCTGGAAGAATCTGGGGGAATACTATGAGCACTTGGAGTCCCTTCCTATGGGTCCCAATGTTGCCAGTTTTGTGGGCCATTCAAATATCCGGATTACCGCTATGGGAGTTGAAAGGAGTTTCAAAGAACCCAAAGCCACCGAAGCAGAAAAAGTAAAAATGGACAACTACCTACAGGAAGCCATGGAAGCGGGTTACCTGGGCATGTCTATTGATATGCTACCTTTTCACCGGTGGGGAGGCGTATTCACCAAAGACTTCAAAGGTACCTCAGTCCCCTCACAACAGGCTTCTGTTAAAGAATATCGTCGCCTTGCCAATATTCTGCGGCGCTATGATCGGGTTTTACAGGCCACCCCAAATGCGCTGGATAAAATGTCCGGTGTACATCTGCTGGGAATGAGTTCCGGTTTATTCAGAAAGCCTTTGAAGACAACCATCGTTGCAGCCATGGACCTCAAATCCAATGAAAGCATCCACAAATTGGTTACCACCCTCGCCACGATGGGAAAAAGGTTTTTCAATGCGGACATGAAATTCCAGGCGCTTGCCATGCCTTTCCTCAACTATGGAGAAGGCCCGATCACTCCTCTCTTCGAAGAATTCCCTTCTATGGTTGAAGTCATTGGAGCAACACCAGAGGAAAGGAAAGCTGCGTTCGAAGACCCTGCGTTCAGAAAATGGTTTAAAAAGGATTGGAACCATAAGGCAACTTCAGTATTCCCTCGTTTATTAAAGGAAATGACAGTAGTCAAAGCACCGGATACTAGCCTGATTGGCAAAACCTTTCAGGAACTTGCAGACAAGCAAAGGGGTGATGGCCTTGACTATTTTATGGATCTTATCATTAAATATGATACAGACCTGATTTGGAAATGTACAGCTGCTAATCACAGGAATGATGTCAGAGTTAAATTACTTGCTCATGAGGCGACCATTCCCGGCTTCAACGATTCTGGTGCCCACAATGTAAATATGGCCTTCCATGATGGCTCACTACAGGCCCTGCGTCAATCTTTAGAATACCCTGAGATTTTCCCACTTGAAAAGGCCATCAACCGACTCACCAAAATGCCTGCAGAATGGCTGGGACTAGATGCCGGTTCACTCGAAATCGGCAAAAGAGCTGATGTTTGTGTACTTGATCCTAGTAAATTGGACACTGGACTCACTGAGGAGCCCATTGAAGACTATCATCCTAGCCTCAAAGGTTCTTTCCGCTATGTCAAGCGTTCAGATGGAGTCGTAAATCATGTCTTGGTAAATGGAGAAGAAGTTTTCAATGATAAAACTGGATTTTCAGCAGGTTTGGGTAAGCAGAAGTATGGGAAATTGCTGAGGAGCATGAATTAAGCGGGACACTTCAACCCGTCCACGAGATAACACCATAGACCTTGTATCCCCCTGACCGAAGTGGAAGGGCTTAAATCCCGTGCCCTTAGACTTGCCAAATTTGTTATGAATGAATTATTGTTGCCCCTTATTGAGGTCTCCCGACTTTGCCCGATATGACACGGATTAAAATGGCCAGCGCGCATTCCATTGTTCCGCAGGTCAAGGGAGCGTGTGGGCTTGAGGCGGGGGATAAAGGAGGTCAACAAGCACTCCTTTTCAACAAACGATATTCCCCCTCCTTCTTAAAATCTCGGATCGAAATACCCGTGTATTTCTTAAACGTTCGGGAAAGATGGCTTACATCTGTAAAATTCAGTTCGTCGGCAATCTCAGTAAGCGTAAAATCTGAATTTAGCAATCGGATTTCAACCAGTTTCAGGCGACTTTTAATGATGTATTCCCGCAGTGAAAGCTGAACCTTCTTTCTAAAATACTCACTCAAATAAGTCGGAGAAAGGAGAAAAGTCCTGGCTAAATGCTCTACTTTTAATAAATGAGGTTCCGCAATATGTTCATTGATATAGCCCAGAATTTTGCTGATTCTATCATCCTGATCATTCGATTTCTTCAATTCATAAAAAGACCCCTGCCTGATATTTCGTAATAGGACCTCTAGTACACTCATCATGAAGCTCTTGATCAGCGAAGCCGAACCGGAACCATAATTACGATTTTCCTTGAGAATTAAATCTATCAAGGTAAAGATATGCTGGCGGTCCAGTTCATTGTGGATAATATCACCGGGAAGCTGGTTATAATTACAGAGGATATAGGAAGCTTCTTTGAACCATTCATATTGGTTGAGGCCATCCTTACTATTGATTTGAAAGAAATCAGAGGTAAACTTCAAGAAAACAAATTGAGTCATTTCCTGAATCTGAAAGGAATGGCATTTCAAAGGTGGAAGAAGAAATAAGCTCCCACCCTCATATGGATATTCATAATAATTGATACACTGTGTACCCTTCCCTTCTTTGATCAAGACCAACTCAAAGAAGTTATTTTTGACTGGTCTCTGACGCCATTGGCTCAATTCAATTTCTTGTACATCAAAAGGTTTATAAGCTTCCAGAACTTGCATAAACGTGATCTTTAGCTACAAAATTTAGAAAAATGGAGCAATATCTCAATATTTCCCCTAAATAAACCTTGATTTATACCAAACAAACCTCCATACATACCGAAAACTACTAACTCCTCTTCCCATCTTTGTAAAAAAGAAATACATGATGAAAGCGATTGCATATAAACAAAACTTAGCCATAGAGAATCCTGATTCTCTTCAGGATATCGAACTGGAAATTCCGGAAGCCAGAGACTATGACCTTTTAGTAGAAGTAAAAGCCATCTCTGTCAATCCCGTAGATTTTAAGATTCGCCAATCGAGAAAATCAGAGGATACAGAATGGGACGTAATTGGGTGGGATGCAGCCGGGATAGTTAAAGCTGTAGGGGAAAATGTAAGCCTGTTTAAACCCGGAGATAAGGTATGGTATGCCGGAGATTTGACTCGATCCGGTAGCAATGCCCAGTTTCAATTGGTGGATGAGCGAATTGTAGGGAAGAAACCAGAATCACTATCTTTTGGAGAAGCAGCTGCCCTACCCCTGACTAGTTTGACCGCCTGGGAAATGCTTTTTGACCGATTGGAAGTACCTAAAGAGGATGCCACTAAATCCGTACTCGTCATTGGAGCTGCTGGAGGAGTGGGTTCTATTTTGGTTCAGTTGGCGAAAAAACTGACTAAACTTCAGGTCATAGGCACAGCATCCAGAAAAGAAACCTCCGAATGGCTTAAGGACCTAGGGGTAGATCATGTGATCAACCATCGCAATAAATTGAGTGAGGAAATTACTATGCACAAGTTAAATGAGCCGGATTATGTGATTAGCCTGAATGCAACAGATCAACATAAAGGTGAAATCGTCACATTGATCAAGCCTCAGGGAAAATTTGGCTTCATTGATGATCCAACGGAAATGAACGTCATGCCCTTTAAACTAAAAGCAGTTTCCACGCATATTGAATTGATGTTTACCCGATCCCTTTTTCAGACTGAGGATATGATCGAACAACACAACATCCTGAATAAAGTGGCAGATTTAATTGATAAAGGGATTATCAAAAGTACCCTGGGAGAACACTTTGGACTGATCAATGCGAAAAATCTCAGAAAAGCCCATGCGCTTCTTGAATCCGGCAAAGCAAAAGGCAAGATTGTACTGGAAGGATTTTAAGTAAAAAAATGAAAAGATTTGAATCCATAAACCGGGGATACAATAATACGTTCCAGGCCGGAAACCTGAGTCTGGGCATGGTAGTTCCCATTGAGAACTACCCCGCAAGTCCAGTTCCACAAATGACCAGACATTTGGAGCGGGTAAAACTCATCGAAGAACTAGGTTTCAAAGCACTTTGGATACGAGACATTCCCTTCAACGTGCCTTCATTTGGAGATGCAGGACAGACCTATGATCCTTTCACCTATTTGGGATTTCTAGCCGGGCAAACGAGGGAGATTGCCCTGGGAGTTGCTAGTATAGCCTTACCTTTACACCATCCTGTTCATATAGCAAAATCAGCTGCAACCATTGACCAATTATCAGGGGGAAGAATGATCTTAGGTGTAGCATCTGGGGACAGACCAGCGGAGTATCCGGGTATGGGAATTGTGTTTGAAAAACGATCAGAATTATTTCGTCAATCCTTCCAATATATCCGAGCCGCACAGGAAAACTTTCCCAAATTCACGAGCGAGCATTATGGAAATATATCCGGAAAGGTCGATATTTTGCCGAAAGCTTTTGGACATAAAATCCCTATGCTTATGACCGGATATAGCCGACAGAGTCTTGAATGGAATGCAGAGCATGCAGACGGTTGGATGTCTTATCCCAAAAATCTTGGACAGCAAAGCTTTACCCTAAATCGCTGGAGGGAATTAATCCCTCAGGATCACGACAAACCCTTCATGCAGCCCCTCTATCTCGAACTTATGCCTAAGGAGGATTTCAAACCCGAAACCATTCCACTAGGAATAAGGGTTGGGGCTAAATATCTAAGAGATTACCTGCACCTGCTAGAAGAAATTGGCGTCAATCACGTAGCACTAAACCTTCGCTTCAATTCCAGAGATATAGAAAATACACTCGAAGCTTTGGGCGAAAAGGTTCTCCCCCATTTTCATAAAAATCAACAAGAAGAATCAATCAAATGAAAAAACACATATTAATTACCGGAAGTACAGATGGTATTGGCAAGCTTGCTGCACAAAAGTTGGCCCTTGAGGGGCACCATCTCTATTTGCATGGTCGCAATGCAGAGAAGTTGGGGGCAGTAATCGAAGAAATCAAAGTAAAATCACAAAATCAATCCATAAAAGGATTTGTAGGAGATTTTTCCAAGCTGGATGATGTGAGGAAAATGGCTGACCATATCAAAGAGGAGGTTCCTGAGCTGGATGTATTGATCAATAATGCGGGAATATACAATAGTCCAAGTCTGCTAAACAAGGAAGGGCTGGATATCCGATACGTAGTAAATTATCTGGCCCCATATGTACTCACAAATGCTATACTACCCATATTAAAAAAAAATAATGGAAGTCGGATCATCAATCTCGGTTCTGCCGCTCAAGCTCCGGTAGTTTTTGAAGTTTTGAAAGGGGAAAGGAAATTGCCAGAACGGGCAACTTATGCGCAAAGCAAACTGGCCCTTACCATGTGGAGTTTCTATTTAGCCCAAAAAGAACCAGAACTTTCTGTTATTGCCCTCAATCCCGGCTCCTTATTAAATACCAATATGGTAAGAGAAGCTTTTGGGCATCACTGGTCACCGGCTGACAAGGGAGGAAACATCATCTATGATTTGGCTGTTTCGGAAAAGTATGCGGGGATCAGTGGAAAATATTTTGATAACGATAACGGTGGATTTGGTACGGCTCATGCTGATGCCTATAATGAAAACGCTATTGAAGCATTGATAAAAATTACTGAATCACTCATCCAGGTTTAACTTGAATCCAAGCCCTTTTTTCGCCTATCGTCCTTACATATCTAAAAAGGAGGATAGCCGATGTAAGTTTTATCTCTTGCAGCATTATCCTACTCTTACTGGAATCTCCAAAATATTCTGATTAATATAAGTGCTGGAAATGGTTGCTGCCATAGCGAGCAGTTAATCACGGAGATTGTCTATATGTTTGAACCAGCAGCACTCCGATGAGAAAATCACAACTTTTCGACAAAAGAATAGTATGTAAACTGAACACAGCTATATTCACCAATCATATGAAACCTACGATTCTTATTTCTCTTCTTATTACCCTCCTATTTTTCACTTCCTGCACAAATCAAAAAACAGATGAAAGTACTTCTCAAGATAGTATTCCCGAAAAAGTAGAACTTAGTAATGAAGGCGTATTTATCCACCATCAATTGTACGGAGAAGGAGATACTACGCTTCTCTTAGTTCATGGTTGGTGCATAGATCAAAGCTATTGGGAACAACAAATAGAGGCGTTGAAAAACCAGTATCAAATCCTTGCGATTGATTTGGTAGGCTTTGGTAAGTCAGGAAAGAATCGAGAAGAATATTCTATAGAAGCTTATGGAAGAGATGTACGGGCAGCTATAGATCAACTGGAGCTGGATAATGTCATTCTAATTGGGCATTCGATGGGAGGAGATGTTATCCTTGAGGCCGCATTAGATAATGACAAAGTCATTGCCCTAATTGGAATAGACAACTTTAAAGATGTCAGCCTGGGAACAGATGAAAAAGCGCAGGAAGAGATTCTAAATTTTATGACCATGCTCAAAGGCAATTTCTCTGCTGTTGCACCCGCTTATGCCGATCAATTTCTCTTTCATCCTGATATGGATACCACCCTGAGAGAACAGCTTAAATCAGATTTTGCTACAAGTGATTCTGTAAGTGCGATAGCAAGTCTGGAGGCATTATTCGCCTATGGAGAAAAAGAGCCCAAACAACTGACTCAACTCAACAAGAAACTCTACCTCATCAATAGTACAGCCATTCCTGCGAATTGGGAGGGACTCATAAAAAGCGGTGTTGAATATGAAGTTCTCGATATTGATGGAACCGGTCATTATCCGATGGTAGAAAGGCCAGAAGCATTCAATATGCTACTGAGTCAGGTATTAAACAAGATTTCTACTCCTTCAACCATAGAGTAAAAGAATTATCACATCCCCAATAAAAGGTAACGGTACATACTTCTACCAAATGAAGATCAGCTATCTAAGAAGATATTCCCGTCCTCTATGAACTCATCTTCGGCCTTGCCCAATACCATAATCAGGAGAATGTAGTAAAAACCAGTGAAGAAGAATTGATTAGATCGGCTTTTGGAGATTTGCCTAAATTTGGAGCTCTTATAGCCGAATATGAGGGAGAAGCAGTGGGCTACCTTTCCTATAACCTGGAACTACTCCATCTGGAATGCAGGAGATTATATGAATCTTGACGACCTTTTTGTGAAAGCTGAATTTAGAGGAAAAAAGCTTAGAGAAGCTCTGATGAAGGAAGCTAAAAACTTATGCCAAAGCAGGAATATCTATCTGATCCGATGGGAAGCTCAAAAGGATAATGCCGAAGCCATCAGGTTCTACGAACGCTTAGGATCAAAAGTAAAAATCAAAGGAATTTTCAGAGGGGAGTTATGAGATACACAATCTGGATATATTCCTATTTTTAGGAATACAAAACCCAGAAGCATGTAAAGATCACGAATATCTCTAGGTGTTTGCTATTCCCACAACCTTAATCAAAGTATATCAGGGAAAAAAGATAGCGGATAGGAAGCATGATAAGCGATGCAATAATTGATCCTTCATATACGAACTACTTTGTGGACGAAAGATTTAACTATAATTTGAAGTTTCACCTTAAAATCCTTCGAATAAAACAGCTTAGCTTAAACTTCCTCTTTAACTACAATGTAGGAAGTAATCAGGTATTTTTAGGATTTGAATATCCCACTTATGCCTATTGAAAAAGAATAGACTTGAGTTTGGGTTGGAAATTTTAACTTGCCAACTCAAAATTCAGAATCTAAAATCCCCTATGAATCAGGACCCCATAGAAATCAAATTCAAAAACCGCCAAAATCCACAGGCGGAATTTGACATGATTGATCTAGGGGAAATTTTTCACCGAAAAGACCTGAACCATTCTCCTTTCCAACTTCACCTGGTGAACTTTTATCTAATCGTTTTATTCGAACAAGGAAAGAGTACCCATACCATCGACTTCACAGACTATAGCTGCAAAAAGGGGAGCCTTCTCACCATTCGTAAGGACCAAATTCATCGCTTCCATAAAAACCCATCAGCAGAGGGTAAGCTCCTACTTTTCACAGATGAATTTTTGGTCAGTTATCTCGAAAAACTGGAGGCTCTCAAATCCCTTCAACTTTTCAATGAATTATTAGGAGAACCTAAAATACAGTTGCAAGAGGAGGAGTTGAGGGAAGTCAATGAGATCGTCGGTCGAATCAGCCATGAGTATTTCAACACAAATGATGATTATTCTCTGGGGATCATCCGCAGTGAACTTCATATATTGATCGCCAAACTCTATCGGATCAAATCCCAGAGAAATCAGATCATAGAAGATCGAAAATACATCAGCGAATTTATACAACTCCAAAATCTGGTTGAACAGTACGCAAATCAACACAGTAAGGTAAAAGCGTATGCGGAAATGATGGGCGTTAGCAGCAAAACCCTCAATGCCTATACCCAGACCATCGTACATAAATCCGCCAAGGAATTTATCGATGAGATTTGTACCAAACAGATCAAGCGCCTCCTCATTAATACAGAGCTATCTGTGAAGGAAATCGCCTATGCCTCCGGTTTCGAAGAAACCACCAATTTCTATAAATACTTCAAAAGGCAGACAAACCTCACACCTGAAGGTTTTCGAGATAGTGCCCGCTAGTTTCCCATTTTTACAGTCATTAGGCTTTTTCTTATATCCAATCCCGGAAGAATCTTCCGCACCTTTGTTTCATCATCACAAAGCAAATAAATCAAGATGAAAACAATCACAATTTTCAGCCTCATTGTCCTTGCAGTTGTTTCAATCAATTGTAGTGGCAATAAACAATCAATGTCTCAAACTAAGCAAGAAACTCCTATGGAACTTACCAACAAAGAAAAAGCAGTAGCACTGATCGAAAGCCTCCAAACCGGAGCACAAGAACCCATCGGATACATCAATCCGACCAAGTACATCCAGCATAATCTGGCAGTGGGTGATGGACTCGCAGGATTTGGCGAAGTAGTAAAAAATGCGCCCCCACAAGGATTTAAAGTTAAAGTTGTACGTGCATTTGAAGATGGGGATTTCGTTATCCTACACACTGAGTATGACTTCTTTGGTCCAAAAGCAGGATTTGACATCTTCCGTTTTGAAGATGGAAAAATCGTAGAACACTGGGATAATCTAGCAGAAATTACGCCTCCCAACCCTAGTGGAAGAACGCAATTGGACGGAGCAACAGAAGTCACAGATCTGGACAAGACAGAAGCAAATAAAGCAACTGTCAAGGCATTTGTTACTGATATCCTCTTGAATGGAGAAGCCGATAAAATGACGGACTACGTAAGTACGGAAACCTACTTACAACACAATTCCGGGATTGCTGATGGGTTGGAAGGATTAGGAGGAGCCCTTCAGTATTTTGCAGAGAATGGCTTACTTTTACAGTACGATAAACTCCACATGGTTTTAGGTGAAGGAAACTTTGTGCTGACTGTAAGTGAAGGAAAATTTGGGAAAGGAGATCATGTATCTTATTACGACCTATTCAGATTAGATGGTGGAAAAATCGTAGAACACTGGGATATCATTGAAACTATCCTACCAGAAGATCAGTGGAAAAATACCAACGGAAAATTCTAGTTGACATTGATTATCATTAGAAAGGGCCACTCATTTTGGGTGGCCTTTTTTTATGCTCCTTTATATTTCTGTTATAAAGGAAAACACAACCATTTTTAAGATAGTCAGTAAGATGAAATAAAGCTTTTTATCCTTTCTATCTATGCTTACGCACAAAATGCAAGCCTTTGATACATATCTCCATCAGTTCCCAAATTATTCTATGGCAGCATTTGAAGCGGTGCGACCGTATTTAAAAGTACGTGAGATAAAAGCCGGAGAATATTTCCTTCAGCAAGGACAGATTTCCAAAAATATCGCATTTATCGAGCAAGGCTTATTGAGGCTTTACTATTTGAAAGACGGCAAGGAAATCACGCATTGTTTCTGCAAAGAACAAAGTCTTTCGACTTCCTACAGCAGCCTGATCACTCAAACAAAAAGCAAGATTTCCATTCAGGCCATTGAAGCCAGTAGCTTGATTGTGCTCTCCTATGAAGTTTTGCAAAAGCTTTATAAGACCCATCTATTTTGGCAGGAAGTGGGGAGAATGGCGGGTGAAAAAGAATATGTGATCAATGAACATCACAAGCATTTTCTGCTAGACCTTTCTGCAACCGAAAGGTATTTACAATTTCTTGAGCAGGACAAAGAGCTATTTCAGCGAATTCCTCTGCGCTATTTAGCTTCCTACCTCCAAATTGCTCCAGAGACGCTAAGCAGGATTCGAAAGAAAATATCCCGAATTTGACCCAGGTCAATTTTCCGGAAACTCCCAGACTGCAACTTGATCCATCATTTAATTTTAACAGCTTTAATATGGATACAAAAAGTCTGAAAGCATCTATAGTAGATAGCTATTCGAAACTGGCTCGACTTACCCAAAAGAATCCGATTTCTAAATTATTTGCCTGTTGTGATTCGGAAGACAGCAGCAAACGTATTGGTGAAAAGATTGGCTACTCCGAAGAGGATTTAGCAGCTACTCCCGAGGGATCTAACCTGGGAGTGGGGTGTGGAAATCCCTCTGGCCTTGCAAAAATCCGGGAAGGAGAAACTGTGATTGACCTGGGGTCAGGAGCGGGTTTCGATGCATTTTTAGTCTCTCCTATTGTTGGAGAAAAGGGGAAAGTTATCGGTATAGACCTTTCGGAGGATATGTTGGAACTCGCTAGAAAGAATGCAAAAAAAGGGAAGTACGAAAATGTTGAATTTATCAAAGGAGATATCGAAGTGCTTCCCATTCAGGAAGAAGTAGCGGACCACATTATTTCCAATTGTGTGATCAATCTATCCCTGAATAAAGCAAAAGTTTATCAGGAATCTTACAGAGTTTTGAAGAAAGGAGGCAGAATTTCCATCAGCGATATTGTATTAGAGGCAGATCTTCCCGATTTCATCAAAAACTCTCAAGTTGCGCATATTGCTTGTATCGCTGGAGCAGAAAAACTGGACGATTATGTTGGATATGTACAGGAAGCCGGCTTTCAGGATATCAAAATCGAAGGCAAACAACCATTTCCGCTTGAAGTCATGTTAATGGATCCCCAGCTTCAAAAACTGGCCCGGGAGCTCAATTTTGATATAAATAGTCAGGAAGCAAGGGAGCTAGCATCAAGGGTAAGTAGCATCTCTTTGAGTGCAAAAAAATAACAACCTTATACTAAATGCATTTCCTCAGCATGGGGAAATGCATTTTGGTTTCTCAACTCCTTAATTTTCCCTACCTTATGCAAAACTACTAATACTACTATGGACTTATCCGGAATTAATTTGGGCGAAATAATTGTAGCTGCCCTTTCTACCTTTATCATCGGCTTTTTATGGTATGGAGACTTTCTTTTTGGGAAAAGATGGAGAGGCTTATCTGGAATTAGCGAAGAAAAAGCCCAAAGCGGTCACATGCTTCTTATCTTTGGCGGCTCATTTGTTTTGAACCTCATTATAGCAGCCGCTTTATCCATTTTCACAGAGGTTGCTATGATGCTGGGAACCTCAGCGCTTTATGCAGGAATCATGGCTTTTCTTCTTTGCTTTGTTTTTGTAGCGACAAGTTTTGGTGTCAATTACCTTTTCGCCCAAAAACCACTCAAACTCTACCTCATTGATGTAGGCTATATGCTCGTGAGCTTTTTTATAATGGGACTTATTGTAGGAGCCTGGTATTGATGAATAAATGAGAAAGAAAATGGAAAGAAGAAAATTCATACAAAAATCAGGGATGGGCATATTGGGAATGGCGGCCTTGGGCCTAAATGGCTGTTCAGATCTCATGTCTGAAGAAGCGGCACTTCAATTGGGCACGGCTCCTCTTCCTGCTCAAATGCCTTTCAAGATTTCGCTTGCCCAATGGTCCCTCAACAATAGTCTCTGGGCTGGCAAACTAGACAATCTTGATTTCGCCCAATACACCAAAGAGACCTTCCAGATAGATGCCGTCGAATATGTCAATCAGTTCTTCATTGACAAAGCCAAAGACACTGCCTATCTATCTCAAATGAAGCAAAGAGCAGCAGACCATGGGGTCAAAAACTTGCTTATCATGATTGACATGGAAGGAAATCTGGCTAGCCTGGATGAATCCGCCAGATTACAAGCCGTCGATAATCATTATAAATGGATAGATGCTGCCAAATTTCTCGACTGCCATACAATACGGGTAAATGCTATTGGGAAAGGAGAGCGAAATGCAGTTGCAAATGCAATGGTAGATAGTTTGGGAAAACTCAGTGAATATGGAGCCAAGGAAGAAATAAATGTCGTGGTTGAAAATCATGGAGGCTATTCCAGTGATGCAGCCTGGTTAAGTGGAGTAATCGAGCAAGTCAACAATCCCTTTTGCGGCACTTTGCCCGATTTTGGCAATTTCCTTATGAATCTTTTCCCCCGACAAGAATACGATCCCCTCAAAGGTCTCAAAGAACTCATGCCCTATGCAAAAGGAGTTAGTGCCAAATCTCATGACTTCAATTCGGCTGGAGAGAATAGCCATGCAGATTTTGAGGCCATGATAAAGATTGTCCAGGACTTTGGTTACAAGGGTTATATAGGAATTGAATATGAAGGCTATAAACTAAGTGAAGAGGCAGGAATTAAGGCTACCAAAGACCTGCTAATTCGCTCAGCAATTAATACCTAAGAGAAAGTTATCAATAGGCATACAATTGATGATGAATCTATTACAGCTTTTGCCTTTCAAATTGCCTGGGTTACGAAAAAAAATCCGCTATCTTCTCAAGCCTTAAATTACAACTTAAGGACCTGATATGACATCCTTAAGCAAGGATTCACTTATCTTAAGAGAGGTGTTTTATTCTCTATACCTGTAAATGAAGGAATATGAAAAAGGTTTTACTTGGCTTAGCAAGCTTGGGGATTCTTGTACTTGGATATAAGGTATTGGATAGTTTTCTATTTGATGGAGTTCAAGCTCAACAAATCAATGAGCAGGGATTCCAGGCAAATTATTTTACACAGGACGCTTTTTCCAATAGAGCAGCGGTCGTTCTCGTTGGTGGTGGGCAATGGGGAGATTATTGGGCCTCTGAATTTGCTAAACAAGGCTATGCCGGATTGTCGCTCCCTTATGTAGGCAGGGAAGGATTACCGAAACTTCCTGAAGAAATAGAACTGGAGTATTTTGAGAAAGCACTGAATTGGCTCAAAAATCAGGAAGCCGTCGATGCGGATAAAATCATCATCATGGGAGCTTCCCGCAACGCAGAACTTAGCTTGATTCTGGCTAGCACCTTCCCTGAACTTGTAGGAGGAGTAATTGCATTTGCCCCTAGTTCTGTATCCTGGTCCAATACAGTTTTACCTTATAATTCGGATGAATTAAAGGCCAGTTGGACCTATAAGGGAAATCCAATCCCCTTCATTGCCATGGAGAAATTGCAGGCTGGAGAATCCGAAATGCTCAATACGCTTGGATATTGGTCAGAAGGCCTGAAAGATTCCTTAGCTGTGGCACAAGCATCTATTCCAATAGAAAAAGTAAAAGGTCCTGTACTTTTACTTTCTGGTAAGGATGATAAAGTCTGGCCAGCTGCAATGATGGCCGATATGCTGGAAGTCAGAAGCAAAGCTTATTCTTTCGCCTACCCTTTCGAAAACATCCAGTACGAAAATACCGGCCATATGATCTCTTCAAATCCGGACCAAAAAGAAGGACCCAGGCAAGGGAGCATGAATATCCAGGGGAATTCCTATCCATTTGAGTTTGGAGGGAGTAATGAAGGAGACTATCAGGCAAAACAGGATATTCGTAAAAGGATTATGCAATTCCTCCAACAATTGTAAGCAGAGAATTAGTTTCGCAGCCTAAAGAGATTAAATTCCTCTTGCATTCTCTACCTCATTAGCTTTTTCAAATAAGAAGCTAACTGCCTTCAAATTTTGTATATTAATCCGAAGAATAAGTTCTATCAAGTAAAGCAGCTGGGGGATAGAATGAAATATGTGGATAGAGTTTCGAGGAGGCACGACATTTTCGTTTCAATTTTGCACCAGCTTCTAAAAAGTGGTAGAATTTCTCTGGTAAATACACCATACCACATGAAAAAGCAAGCCATCGTAACTGGAGGGACCCAAGGCATCGGCACAGAAATATGCCGTCAACTCCTCGCCCAAAACTTTGAGGTAATCTTTATAGGCAGAGATAAAAGCAGTGGAGCAGCTGTCCAGAAAGACCTTCAATCTGCCTATCCAGGCTTATCCGTCAAGTACTTACCTGGAGATTTAGGAAATATTGCTTCCTGCAAACAGCTAGCCTCAGAAATACAATCTCATACCGATAAAATAGATTTGTTGATCAACAATGCAGGTATTTGGCCCACCACTCTTTCCACCAATAGTGATGGCCTAGAAATGGCATTTATGGTCAATCATCTGGCACCTCTTATCCTTACAAAAGAACTCCTGCCCCACATTCAAAAAGCCGATAACTCTCGAATAGTCAATGTGAACGCCGGCCTTTACATCAAAGGGAAAGCTTCGGCCGAGGAAACCCCTTATGGCAAGGATTTTCACAAAATAAAGACCTATTGCAATACCAAACTCTGCAATGTCATGGCAACTTTAGAAATTGCAGATAGGCTCAAAGGCAGTGGGACCACCATCAATGCCCTCCACCCCGGAGTAATTAAAACACAGCTAGGAGATTTTGGAGGAATCATGGGAGTCTTACTTAGATTTGTCAAGCGTTTTTGGAAAACGCCTGCTCAGGGTGCAGAGGCCCCGGTTTGGCTAGCCACTGCTCCGGAATTGAAAGGGGTGAATGGGAAATACTACAATGAGAAAGAAGAGATGGAACTTTCTGATGATGCTAAAGATGCAAGTCTTCGAAAAAGTATCTGGGACAAAAGTCTCGAATTAGCAGGTCTAAGCTGGAATTAGAGCATTAAGATTATGGGTTGGGACGTACAAGGTTATTATAGAAATCAGGGAGGGACGCATCCTTCCTGGCATGTTGAAAGTTCAGGAGATTCATTGGAGGAAGTCGAAGCCTTTGAAGGCAAGAACCCTTTATCCGAAGACCAAGAAGATAATCTTGAAATTTATTTTGGGAATCGAGAGCTGGTATTATTCCGTGGGATTTCGAATATCAAAGATCTGGATAAATTGAAGGATAAACTTAGGAAGTTTGAGGGCTTTCTCGTTTATGCAGACAAATGGAATCCGCTTAAAAAACAATTTCGTAGCAATGAGATCTCCTTTATAGACCTTGGCTCGCGGACCGTTTTTCATGAGCAAGTCGAAGGAGATATTTCTTTGATCAAGAGAGGGCTTACAGACATACTTGAGAGGCTGGAAGGTCAAGCTCCAAGTGAAGGAGGTCCAATGCAGATATTAAATACACATATTCTAAGTTTATCTGCTGATGAAAAGGGATAGATATTTCTTCATCTTAAATGGCCTCTTACTACTTGCCGTTCTGATTGGTTTCGCCCCGACTTTCTATTTACGTCCTTTGAGTGGTCAGGCAGGCCTTCCCTTCTACCTTGTCCTTCATGGCATAGCTTGCACCGCCTGGTTTGTATCTATTGTCTTGCAAGCCTATCTCATTCAAACAAATAAACTTGGCTCTCATAAAACATTTGGAAAATACGCCGGTGCACTAGCTCCTCTTATCTGCTTTAGCGGCCTTTGGGTGATGTTTTACCGCGTCCAGAATTTTTATATTATGAAGGGAAGCGAGCTCGCAGGAAGACCTGATTTCCGTGAATTTGAAAGCATGCTAATCTGGGGAGATACCTTGGCCCTATTATCCTTTGGCGTGTTGGTATATCTTGGATATCGATTCAGACATAAAATCAATCATCACAAAAGATTCATGCTGTTTGCTTCGATTATGATTGTTCCACAGGCTTTTGTAAGGATAGGGAAATTACCTTTTCTCCAATTGGGAGATGATGCAGGAGCAAGCGGGAGCCTTTATGCAGTCACAGGCCCCGTTTTGATGTTGCTTTCTCTGATTTTCTATGATAGAAACAAAATGGGGAAGGTTCATTCTGTAACCAAATTGTCCTGGGCTTGGTATATAGGCTTATTAGCGACTGCAACCCTTCTGATGCGTACGGGTTGGGGAGCAGATGTTTTGGAAGCATTTCAATAACTACCCTCCATAAATGAAAACCTTTCTCTCCCAAATACATGAAATAGAGGATGCCATTCTGGAGGATTACATTTCCCATTGGAAAGCTTTTGAGCTACCCAGAAAAAGCATAATGACTGCTCCGGGAGAAACAGAGCGCTTTCTTTATTATGTGAAAGAAGGCATACAGAAATCCTATTACCTAAATGGAAAGAAGCAACATGTAATTGCCTTCGCCTATGCCCCTTCTTTCAGTGGAATTCCCGAATCATTTTTTACACAAACGCCCTCTCGCTACTATCTGGAAACCCTTACAGATAGTACCTTTCTCAGAATTTCCTATGACAAACACCAGGAGTTCATGCAGCAGTATCGTCCCATAGAAACCCTATTTCGAAAGACGACTGAAATCTTCCTCATGGGGGTCATTCAACGGCAGCATGAACTCATGGCCTTCGATATAGAAACTCGCTTCAAAACTTTTGTAAGGAGGAGCCCGCATCTTCTCAATATGGTCTCACAAAAAGACCTTGCCTCCTACCTGCGAATGGATTCTACTAATTTCAGTAAGCTGATGAATCGTATTCAAATTTAAGCTCAAACTTCTATGAAACAGGTCAATTGGTTCGACAGGAAATTTAATTTCAATCATAACCAGCATATTCTTCCTTCAATAATCGAAAGGCTAAGACTATGCCCAGCTGGCCTTATTGCATCCATAGAAGGGATAAAGCAGGAGATTTTAGTTGCCAAACCAAAGGGAAAGTGGTCAATACTGGAAAATATCGGACATCTTCTTGACCTGGAGCCGATTTGGCAGGGAAGGCTGGACGATATACTCAAGAATGAAACCTATCTGCGAGAAGCAGATCTTTCCAATACCAAAACTCATCAGGCTCAACACAACCTCACAGATGCAGCTACTCTCATCGGAGCCTTTCATAAAAGTCGTATAAAAACCCTGGAAGCTTTGGAAAAACTGGAAGAAACAGATGTGTTTAAATTTGCCCTTCACCCCCGCCTGCATCAACCCATGAGAACCCAGGATCTATTTCTGTTTGTAGCGGATCATGATGCCCATCATTTGGCACAAATTACTTACCTGAAAAGGCTCCTTCAATCATAAGCCTGTTAACAAAATAAGCGCTGCCTCGTCTTCCTGGAAATAACCTAATTCCACGGACATGCGAAACGCTATAACACTCTTACTACTCCTGCTATTTCCCCTTTTACTCTCTGCTCAAAACCAACAAAGTAAAGACAGCATTCAGAAGGTTTTTGATTTGGTTTTCGAAAAGCTGGAGGCTGATTATCTCCACCGAAAGGAGATTGACTGGGAAATCTGGAAGCAAAAAATTTATCCTAAAGCGCTTGCATCCCCTAGCCTGGATAGTGCCTTGCATTTCAGTTCCATGATTTTTGATAGCATCGCGTGCAATCACTGCATGATATTTTCCCCTGAAAGTTACTTTTCCAGCAGTCTAAATCAAGCTTTGGAACAAGAGGATTTTAGCAGTAATTTTTTACTTAAATATGAACAGGAACCTGGATTTGAAGCCAAACTTATCCAGGAAGAATTTGGATATATCCTCATTCCGGGGATGTTATTGCTGGATGCAGATCAGGATTCTCTTAATCGAGTAGCCCAGCATATGTACGACAAGATCTTATCATTGAGCAAGGCACACGAGATCAAGGGGTGGGTCATCGATTTGAGGTTTAATATTGGGGGGAATTTGTATCCCATGCTGGCTGCCTTATATCATCTACTTGGAGATGCTGTGGTTTATACAGAATTGGATGATGAAAGCCAATTAACCTTGGTAAATCAACTGGATCAGGGAGCTATCTACTGTGGAGAAAAAATGGAAGTGAAGATTACCCCTACAGCACAAGCAGATCTCAAAACACCTGTTGCCCTTATCTCAGGAAGAATGACCGCCAGCGCTGGTGAAGGGGTCGCGATGGCCTTTAAAGGGAGAGAGAAATGTATTTTTCTGGGAGAAGAGAGCTATGGACTCCTAACGGGAAATGGAATGTACGAGCTTGCTTTTGATGTAAAAATGGCCATGACCACCTGCTATCTCGCTGATCGTAATCATGTATATCGAAAGTCCATCATACCAGATGTCTCCTATATCAAACAGGACAACTTTGAAGATCCCATGCGGGACCCTAACATCATCAAAGCTGTTGAGTTTTTCAATTCCCACCGAAAAAAGTGATCTTGAGAATTGTAGATTACTTATCCTGTCCTAGTCTCAGGAAGCATGCAAATTTTCGGTTCGGAACGCGAGAAAAAATTATGGCAAAGAGTCTTTTTTGTCCTACTCGCTATTTATTTAAGCCTGGGATTTGCAGGAGGCCTGGTAGATTACTTAGAGGAAAAGGAAATACTGAGCATTGGATTTTTAGTAAGCTTTTTCCTGGTTATTGCTGCCATCCTGGCTACAGCTATCAAGCGCAAACTAGCGGGTATAGAAATCTGGCTGCTTATAGGAATAATAGGGATCTATACGGTACTAATCGTTCGGATGGGAATAAGTCCTGTTGAACGTACCCATTTATTTGAGTACAGCTTATTGGCTATTTTGATAAAGGATGCATTAGAGGAAAGAAGCGATCAGCTTGAAATGAAATTTTCTCCATGGCTGGGCGCATTTTTCCTCAGCACCATTTTGGGCTGTATAGATGAAGGAATACAATACTTCCTGCCAGATCGGGTATTTGACCTCCGAGACATCCTTTTCAATACCCTCGCAGCTTTTATGGCCTTATTCGCCCAATACCTGATGAAAGGGCTGAGAGAAAGGATTCAACAGTCAAAATAAATCTTCCTACAGCTTGGCCAAAAGGTTTAGAACCTGTAATTTTATTCACCTACCAAATGTTCCTTCCCCAGTAGCAATATGCATGCATTCAGTAAATGCAAAAACCTGAATTATGCAATTTGATAAAGACCTCGAATCTGAACATCGCGAACTCTTTTTAGCAGCTCGTGAACTGTTATTGTCCTATGAAGGAGTAGTCGAAACTAAAAAGAAACGTATTACCACCTATTCCAATGTAAAGGGAGGAATCTGCCATATGAGGACCATGCCCTATGGGATTGATTTCGGATTTCTCAAAGGGGCCAGGATGGAAGATAAATATGAGAAACTAAGAGGGAATGGAAAGGTGATACGTGTGCTTTCCCAAAAAGGAGCACTTGAGGAAGAAATGATTCGTTACTACCTCAAACAAGCCCTAGATCTAAATGAGAAGTAAAGAGGCTTTAATCAAAAAAATAGGGTCAAATTTTCTTTCTTTCCTAAAACGTATGAGTGTAAATCAGCGTAAAAACTGTAAGAAAGACACCTCTCTCCCAACTAATACTATACACCACAAGAACTAATTTTCTATTCCATGGAAAAGGAACTTTTAGCCTTTATGAGCCAGTATATCGAACTGGATGCTCGTGAAGAGGAAATCTTTCTCTCCGGCCTCAATTTCCAACACTTCAAAAAAGGAAGTTTTTTGCTTAAAAAAGGAGAAATTGCCCAACACTGCTTCTTTGTGATCAAGGGCTGTGTTAGAAAATACTACGTCATGGGAGGCGAAGAAAAAACTACCGCCTTCTATACGGAGTACCAGCCCATCAATCCCATTAGCCTCATGACCCGGGAACCTTCCTCTTATTATTTGGCTTGTAGCGAAGATTGTGTTTTGTCTGTGGGAGATGAGGAGAAAACCGAAGAACTCTTTCGAGAAATTCCTAAGTTTGACATGCTCGCCCGTGAGTTTAGCAACCAGATGATGGTTGAACAGGAAATCATGTTTGATGATTACCACAATCTCGATCCGGAAATGCGCTATGTAAAACTCATGGACAAACGGCCAGACCTCCTCCAAAGAGTCCCCCAATACCAGCTTGCC
Organism: Bacteroidota bacterium; assembly: GCA_039819665.1. Lineage (GTDB taxonomy): Bacteria > Bacteroidota > Bacteroidia > J057 > J057 > JAWPMV01. The sequence goes on along the minus strand of JBCBRM010000043.1, from coordinate 31,368 downwards.
AGCTATCTGGGCATCAAGCCGGAATCCCTGAGTCGAATCAGGAAACGGATCCGCGAAAGAGAGCAAGTGGCATAGGCAATTCACAGTTATCTCGAAGCTTGGATGTGAATTGGCGAGAGGGCTGATAGATCGTGAATTAAGTAAGCTTAGCAATACATGATCTCTCGGTACTGCTTTCCTCCGCACAATCAAGCCTCAAGATGACCGATGATTTCATATAAAAATCAGAATCATTTCTTAACTCAAATCAATGAAATTCATCCTTGAGAAAAGTATTTTTGAATCCGTGAGCATTACAATTCAGTAATCCTTTCGTCTACTTAACGTCAAACACAGATTCATGAAGATTCTCATTCTTAAAACAGACCTCCAGGATGACGAGGCCGTGGATCAGGTTCAAGATCTCCTGAATAGTCACCCTGACATTGAAAAATGGACCGTGGACACCGAAGACATAGACAAGGTACTTCGGATCGAAGCCAAAGACGAATTATCCTATAACGAGGTAATCGCTATGGTCAATTATCAGAACTTCCATTGTGAAGAGCTGGAAGACTAAAACTGTTTTTCAGATCGTGAACTTACCTTCCTAAAAATTAACAGCCCCGCCTATGCGGGGTTTTCTTTTAAAAGACTGAGGAAACCATCCGACCTAATGTGAAAAGAAGAGCATTACATGGGATTGCCTTTCCTCTTTTCTTTCTTAAACCGGTTTATATGAGGCAGCAACCGAATTGTGTAAATTATTTGTCCATCCATTAGCTCCACAACATGAATAAACAAGCAATCATCCAAACCCTGAATGAGAACTACCAGGCATTTATCAACTATGTTTCCAGTCTCTCAGAAGAAGACTATAGCTACCGACATGAAGGCAAATGGGATGCAGCTCGCCAATTGAATCACATCAATTTGAGTGTGGCTCCCTTGGTGCAGGTGTATAGTTTACCTCCGGCTGTGATTGAAAAGAATTTTGGCCGAAAGAAGCGGACCGATAGATCTTATGAAGATTTATTAACGGCCTATCAGGGTTTACTGGCTACGGGAGGAAAAGCCCCTTCTCGTTTTGTACCGGGAGAGGAAGAAATGCCTCCACGACAGGAAATGATCGATCAACTTTCGGCCTTAGTCCCCAAACTCTGTAGCCTCATTGACAATACCAGCGACGAGGACCTGGATAGCTTACTCATTCCGCATCCTCTCTTGAAATTACTTACCTTACGGGAAATGCTTTATAATGCCATCTATCATGTTAGCCATCACCAAAAACAGATAGAAACATATCTGGCTCAAAAAGCTTAAATAGCTATGTGGCAGTGTCCAAGATGTAAGCGAAAATTCCAGAAGAACAATCAGAGTCATATGTGTACCCTGAAGGATATCGGAGAGTTATTCGAGGGGAAGTCTGACGAAATGGTGCTGGCCTATGATGACATTGTGCAGGTGATCAGCAGATGGGAACCCTGCAGCATAGGAGCTTCTGTCAATACCATTATCTGTACAAGTAAGAAAGCCTGGCTTATTATTAGGCCTATGAAAAAAGAGCTTGACCTTAAATTTTACCATGAGGAAGAAATTTCTTCCAAGAAGATTAAAAAACAAGCCATATGGGGTAAAAAGTTCGCCTATCATATCCGAATCAGTCAGCCAGAGGAGCTGGATGATGAAGTTTTTCGATTGCTAAAATTGGGATATGAGTATTCATTGCAATAAGGAAAGGTGGTTAGATCAAGGAATAGCACCCAAAATTTTTGTCATGAAGACTTATCGTACTGAATTAAATATCCATAATCTTTGACACGTCCGGATCGAGTTCCTCGGGTTCATCCATCAAAGAAATCGTGATGAAGAGGAACATAGAAACGAAGAGCGCAAAAGCTCCAACATCGATTGAATAAGGAAGGGGGATCTTGAAAATCTTGATGATAAAATTGATACTAAGGCTGGATATGATCGCAATATTTGCGGCTTTGGGAGTAGCGCGTTTCCAGTTAAACCCTATGGCAACCACAGGAACTATAGCGGCAGCGAATGTTCCCCAACCAAATGCTCCTAAAATAGCGACCAAGTCTCCGGTATAAAGTGCAAAAGCTCCTGCAAGAATAGTCAAGAGAAAGGTAACTGTACGCGCCCAGAATAATTCATTGGGAATTGTCTTTCCGATAGCTTTGGGAATATCATGAATGATAGCGGCTGTACCGATATTCAGAAAGGCATCTGCTGTTGACATGATAGCTGCGAATAGACCGGCAAATACTACACCTGCCAATATGGGAGAAGCATAATGTTGCAAAAATTGGGAGGCGGCTTCATCTGCATTGCCTAGTTCAGGATGGCTTCCATCAAGAACTACTGCTCGCATCGCCAATCCAATACTGATCCAAAGGAGAGCCGAAAACATATAGCCAAAAGCAGAAACAGGCAAAATAAAGCGGGCATCAGAGATTTTTTTGTTCATCATCATTTTGGTGATGACATGAGGTTGTCCGGCTCCTCCTAGTGCGAATACAAATAGCCAGGATAGACATCCGATCATTCCCAGAGTTCCCCAGGGACTCATAGCCGCAGGATCATCTTTCTGAATAATCTGGCTGATTTCACCAAAACCTCCTTCAAAGGCATTAACCGCAGCAATAAATATCAAGAGAGATGCAACGATCATGATTCCCCCTTGAATAATATCAGTGTAGACTGAGGCTATAATTCCGCCCGTTACACTATAGAAAACCAAAATAGAACAGGAGATCAACATACAAGCCTCCAGAGAAATTGTATCTACCCAGGGAGTTTCTATAAGAATGTCCCGAAGTACAACCGTCATGGCTTTAATCTGGGTAGCCAAATAGCCAAGAACTCCTAATAAAATAGCAACAGAAATCAGGAGGGAGGTTGTATTGCTATTATATCTAAGCTTTACCACATCTGGTAGGGAAACAGAATTTCCCAATTCGGCGAAAAGCCTCAATCTTTTGGCCAGCAAAAAGGTAGAAAGGGAAAAACCAATCATGGCACAAACCGCCATCCAGGCTGAGCTCATACCCATTCTATAAACCAAGCCAGGTCCTCCCACAAATCCAAAGCCACTCATGGTACTAGAAAAAATGGCAAAAGCTGCCACCATGATTCCCAAATCACGCCCGGCCATGAAAAAATCTTTAATGCTAGTTGTCTTTCGGAGGGCCCATATCCCAATCACAATACATAAAAGCATATAGATGCCCAGGGCCGAAAGAATAATGTGATGCCTGTATTCTTCCATGCCTATCCTTCAATCTTAAAAACCCGGGCAAAATAGCTTCCCAGTTCTTCAGTGATGCTATCTTTATCCCCCTCTATTTCAATTCCGGCCAAGACCTTGGCCAGGCGCTTTTTATATTCCAATTGCATGGATCGGGCAATCATAATTCTTTGAGCTTGGGGAGAACCAGCACCATGCATACTTTCGGTCAGGTAACCTACGGCATTTCGTCCCAGGGTCATGTTCTCTATCAAGCGCAAAACCCGCATCCGATCTACCGTATCTACTTCCTCTTTCGCCTTTAGGTATTTCCGTAGCAATTTCCCGATCTCTGGATGATTCAGGTCTTGTTCGCTAGGCATAGTTGCAACGAGCCCACCTGCCAGGTCTTGAGCCAATCGCCCGATTTCATAGGGCATTTTAGTTACATGATGCTTGCAAACATTGGCAATCATATCATCGCAGATATAGGCTCCGGATTTGGTTTCAAATCCCTGATATGAAGCTGCTATGCCCGTGGCATAGATAGTTTCATTGAGATGAGTCATTTCAATGAGTTTGTCTTTTATATGAGAAGCCTTGGCCGTTCCATTATACTCTGCTATACTTGCGGCGGCACCAATCAACACATCCCCTACTCCGGATTTGCAGACATAGCTTCTGCGGTGATAAGAAGTAAATCTTTCCACCAACATACTGGCAAACTCGTATTCCCCATCCATGAAGATGTATTCATTCGGAATAAAGACATCTTCCAGAATAATCATAGCTTCTTGTCCTCCATATTTCGCATTACCGACATCTAGATTCCCTCCCTCCATAGCTCGGGTATCACAAGATTGCCGACCGTAGATATAGGTGATTCCGGGAGCATCTACTGGAATAGCTCCAATGATGGCAAAATCTTTATCCTTTTCCCCCAAACGAGTTGTGGGCATAATGATGAGCCAGTGAGAATTGATACAACCTGTCTGATGAGCCTTTGCGCCTGTTATGTATACGCCTTCTTCTGTTCGCTTTGTGATATGCACATAAAGATCCTGATCCGCTTGTAAATGAGGTGGGAGGCTCCTATCCCCTTTCACATCTGTCATAGCCCCTCCGATTACATAATTATTCTTATGCACATAGGTCAGGAAATTTTTCAGGCGGTCATGATAGGGGGTCTGATGCTTTTCATCCATTTCAAAGGTTACCGAATAAAGCGAATTGAAAGCATCCATACCTACACATCGCTGAAAACAAGTACCCGTGAGCTGGCCTAATTTTCGCTGCATTTTGTTTTGCATGACCAGGTCTTCCTTGCTGGTACACACATGCAAAAACCGACTGATTCTTTCCCCGGTAAAAGGAGAAACTACGGTAGCCAAATCAGGATTACTGATCCCCAGATCATAGGTCTTGGCTACAGCATTGATGGAGGGCCTGATCATCGGATGATCTACTGGTTCTTCTACTTTTTCACCAAAGAGATAAATCTGCAAGCCCCTTCCCCTTAAACTTTTTATATACTCAGCTCCGGTTCTAATCGGAGAAGTAGCGGTTTGTATCATGTCACTCATAAATTCTTATTCAGTCTGATTTCTTTCAACTCTATTTCTAATGATTTCATGGAATAATTCTTCCTCCTCTGGAGAAATCACATGTTTTTCAAATCCTTTCACATACAGGTAAATAATGGCTACTGGCACAAACCAGATTCCATATAGCATCCAGGCCGTGGGGATCGGCAATCCTCCAAATAATGGAGCCTCTACATGATCATATTGCCAGGAACTAAAAACAAGGCCACAAAATGTGACCAGATAAATCCCCATTCCTATCAGCAAGTCGCTTTTTTTGAAGCCTCCATCCTTGGCTCTTTTACTCCCCCAAAATAAACTTGCGCCAAAGATTCCTATGATCCCCAAACCAAAAGCAAAGCCCAAATACCTGACCGACGGCGAACTTGCCTGGCTATTAGAACTATGAAGCATAGTTTTAAATTCGGGATGCACCTGTCCTGTTGCATCTGGAACTCCGGGAACCAGCGCTAATGCCAAAATAACAAGCAATACAAGAGAGAGGCTAAAGAGATAGGGGTAGTAGTCTTTCATAAGGAAATAAATCCAGCTTATAAATTCGGAAAAAATGGGCAGATTTAGAAGTAGGATTTACTCAAGCTTAATTTCATCCCAAAAAATCCAATGATGATTTTCAGCATCGGAACGAGTAAGGCGGACTTTTAGAAATCTGATTTTTTTGCTTTCCAAATTTATACTGTGCTTAAAAAGTTTGTAAACGTTTCTTTCTTCTACCTCCTCAGATTTACCAGCCCTTTCTTCCAACAGCCTATATTTTCTTCCATTTGAGGAATAAAGTATTTCAATCTTCTCCGGGATGTCAATCATTACATTTAGCTGTTGAATAAATCTCATCTGGACAGCCTGAAACTGTTTTTTCTCCCCAAAATCCATTACAACTTCAACCTCTTTATCCCGATATCCCAACCACTCTGAATCGCGAAAACCGTCTTGGGCTTCAACTCCATTAACCAGGGTATTTCTGCCCTTTCCTGAGTAGGTAGGATTTGCCTTGGTTTGGCGAAGGATTTTTCCTTCCCAGGCCCTGTTTTGAAATATGCTTTGCGTACTGACTACATGTGCGAGGCTATTTTCTCCAGCAGCAGTAGCCTTTACTACTAAGGGAGCTTTTACTAAAAAGGGCTTTTCATAAAGAGGACTGTTGAGTGAAGGTTCTGCTCCGTTTATGGTATACCGAATCGCATGAGGTTCACTTCCTGCATAACTTAGACTTACTTCAAACTCGCCCAGCGAAGCTTTGTAAGTGGGATTGATTTGAACTTTGCTAAAAAATACTGGCCATTTATCTGTGCGGAAAGAAGAAGCAGGTAAGCCTTCCTGATTAAATAGACTGGCTTCAGCTTCATCTTTCCAGGCATATCTACACGCCACAGGTACTGGTACATTCGGACTACTGAGTATCAGTTTTCCCTCATTTGTTTCAGCCTTGGCAGGATAAAAAACTCTATCCTCTCCCGCCAGAATAAAGTTTGTCTCCTCTTGATCAAGTTTCAGTCCATTAGCTGCGAAATGGAAAGTTAGCTCTAATTTATTACTTACCGTTTTGGCTTCTTTGAAAACCGGACCACTAATAGGAAATCCCGTTTTCTCATAGTCTTTCACCAATGCCATATGGGCCAGGCGTTCTCCTACCGGCTTTTTATTACGGGGATGTATATCTGCGGGATTCCCAAGATCCATGGTACTCACCATGCCCGACCTGGCAATTCTACGGCTAATAATCTGGGCCTCTCTGATTCCCGTTCCGGAAAGAGGGGTTCCATATTTAAAAGGAGCAATCTGGACATAATAAAAGGAAAAGCGATAGCCCCATTTTCTCCTCCAGCTTTGTACCATAAATGGGAAGAGTTTGCGGTATAACCAGGGATCGTAAGTATTAGATTCTCCCTGATACCAAATAACACCACGAATGGTAAAGGGGATCAAAGGAGATAGCATTGAATTGTACAGGATACCTGGATTTTTGGCTTGAATGGGATCCGGAAATTGATTGGGGAATTCACGATGCCGACTAAGTGCCTCATCAAATGCACGCATCATCGGTTGAAAATCTGCCTGACTTTCCAGCGCATCTCTAGGCGTCCAGGCTTCTGCAGGAGTTCCTCCCCAAGCCGTTTGGATGATCCCTATTGGGATATCCAGTTCCTTCTGCAATTTCTGAGCAAAATACCAGGCTACAGCGCTTTTATCAGCAATTTGTGAACTATTTACCGATTGCCACTTTCCCTCACAATCAATCCGGGGAGTAGAAGAAACTGTTTTCTTGACTTTGAAAAATCTGATGGTAGGAGAGTTTGCAGCTGCTACCTCTGTTTTCCCTCCTTCGGACAATTCAAGAGACCATTCCATATTGGATTGACCAGAAGCGATCCATACTTCTCCGATCAAGACATCCTTTATTTCTACCTGATCTTCTCCCTTTATCAAAATCCGGTAAGGTCCTCCAGCAGCAGGTGTCGGAATTTGTACCAACCATTTTCCTTTGGTATCGGCGAAAGTAGTCGTACCAATGCTGTCCCAACTGGCAAAGACCTCTATCGATTCGCCTGCTGAAGCATTTCCCCAAATATTGGCATACGAATTTTGTTGCAGTACCATCCCATCTTGAAAAAGGGAGGGCAAGGCGATTTTAGCCGATACATACTGAGAAAGAAAAAGTAGTAGGAGAAAAAGCAGCGATTTGCGAACAATCATAGTTAGATCCTTTTGCCGGAACCTAAAGCTACTGATTATTTACAAATTATCGTATGAGGGCAAATTGAAAGCTCAAATATCCTAATGCTCTAGGCTCATTTGCATATTAGCTTCCTGATTGAGAAGTTTTCGGCTGGGAAGGGTAAAACAGAAAACACTTCCTTTCCCCAACTCAGATTCTACCCATATATCTCCCCCATGTCTGTGTACTATTTTCCGACACATAGCCAGGCCGATTCCTGTTCCCTCGAATTCATTGGGCCGATGTAGGCGTTTAAAGATTTCAAAAATCTTTTTCTGATTATCTTCTGAAATACCAATCCCGTTGTCCCTAACACAAATTTTAACAAATGCACCTACATATCGGTATTTTATCCAGACCTGTGGTTGCTCACTCTTGTTAAATTTAAGGGCATTAGAGATCAGGTTGTGAAATAGAATTCCAAGCATTACTGGTTCACAACTCAATTGGGTGCTATTTTCCGGCAAATGAACCGTGCCCCCTTTTTCTTCGAGGAATACAGAGAGATTTAAGACATTCTTATTAAGGACAGTATTGAGGTCAGTATCTTTCAGGTTCATTTCTGATCGACCCATGAGAGAAAACTCAAGTAGACCTTTCATTTGTTCCGTCATTCGTTTGACCCCTTCTGTAGCGAAACGAATATATCTGTGCGCTTTGGGATCAAGGTTTTCCTCATAGTCTCTGGCGAGCAAACCTACAAAGTTTCCTACCATGCGTAGAGGTTCTTTAAGGTCATGAGAAGCCGCATAGGCAAACTGCTCCAGATCATCATTCGATCGCTTAAGCTCTGCATTTATTATTTCTAGATGCTCGGTTCTTTCTTTTACCTTCTCTTCCAGGGTGCTGTTCTTTTGCTCAAGCTCCTCCATCAAAGCTTTTCGATCTGAAATATCCCGAATGATATGAATAGCATGTGCCTTTCCCTGAAACTCAAAAGGAGAAACGATCACCTCTGCATCAAAACTATTACCAGACTTACTTATGTACTGCCATTCAAAACGACCGATCGTGGATTGGGCTTTATCCATTTGAAAAACTTCTTCTCGCTTTTCAAAGCTACTTTTTCCATCCGGCTGAAATTTGGGACTAAAGGTCAGAGTATTAGCATTGAGAATTTCCTCTCGACTTGCCTCAAATAATTGAAGCATTTGCTCATTACAATCGATGGCCTTTCTTCCTTCCAAATCCAATAAAAGAATACCATCAGCCGAAGATTCAAAAAGCGTTCTATATTTCTCCTCATTATTTTTTAACAGAGTCTCATCTCTTTTTTGGTCAGAAATATCTCTCAAGGATAAAATCCTACCTACCACCTTCTCTTTATGTAAATGAGGTTTGGAGTGAACCTCAAATATTTTCCCATCCTCCAGTCGGACCTCACTGAAGGTTTCTACTCGATTATCTTGTAAAACCTTTTCTACATCCTGGTAGAATATTTCAGGATTTTCGAGTCTCACGGGCATCTCTTCCACCAATTCCATCAATTTCTTCCCTTCTATAAACTCTGCTTTTGTTTCCCACATTTCCAGATATTTCCGATTGTATTCCTGAACTTTCCCCCTGTTATTGATGACCAAAATTCCGTTTACAGTTGAGTCCAAAGTAGCAGCCAGCAATGATTGCGAATAAGCAATTTCCTCTGTTTTCCGCATGCGATTACTCACATCCTCTATAGAACCAAAAAACTCATCCGGTTTTCCCTCTTCATCAAAAAAGGCTTCTCCCCTTAAATGGAAATATATCTTTTCTCCCTTATCGTCAATGTTGTAGATAAAATCCAGGGTCCTGCATTCAACGGGATTCTCCAAAGCCTGAATCAAACTTTTTCGGCAATCTGAAGGTATCCGATTTATCAAAGCTTCTTCTATTTCAAGTATCTCATGTTCGTCATATCCGAAAGTGCTGCGAAATAGAGAGGACGCTTTAAATTTACGATTGGCGAATGAATACCTCCAGGGTGCGATTTTTAGATGCTTCAAATTAAATCGTAAATCCTCCTGATCCAGTTTTAGTTTATGTTGGTTTCGCTCAAAATAATTTTGGTAGATATAAGCGAAAATGATCTGTAATAAGAATCCTTTTAGGGTAAAGTAGGCATTAACCAGAACTATATGCTCAACGTCTATGACAGGAGGAATCCAAAGAAATGCACTGGCACTTATTAACACACAGGATAATAAGCTCAATTTTCCCCAAATTGGCATCTTCTTAAAAACCCCAGAAAGGTAAGCAATAAAGAAATATGAAAATTGGATAATCGCGAGGGCGGGAATTGGCTGGATTAATACAGCTGATACCGTTGCTAAGGGAAACATCAATATGATAGTACTTTGGATAGCAATTGAATTCTTCCCTTTTGCGAATAAGATTGAGATCAGTAAAAATGAAAGCCCCACAAATGAGAGGAGGAGGCTCAGTTCTGTGCTTTCATAAAAAATTAAAAAAAGTATCAACGGTAGGCTGGTAAGTAGAGAAACCTTTACCAGCCGATCAAACAAGTATTTTTTAAAATCAGAAACAGTCGCAAGCTCTCCCATAGGAGCTTTGTCGATCCGAAACAATAATGTAAACAACCTGTTTCTCATACGGTTTGTTTGTCAAAATCCAGGCAGGTTGCAATAGTAAAGAATGTAGGCACATGGGCCAGGGCAAGGCGATAAACAGGATAAGTAAAAATGGATGGTTCCTAAAAAGGACTACAAGAGGTGGAGACTTAATACAGCTCTTAACAGATGGAATAATTGATACGTCTAGCTAAAAGTCCCAAGGAGTATAAAGCTACTATATTTTTCGCAGAAAAACTATTCATCTCATAAAATAGTTTCCCATCCTCTCCTAAGGCTATTTTTTTGCATAAAAAATCAAGGTGGACAGGCTTTTTTAGACCAAATTGATATCTTCGGTATATGAAAAGTCCTACTACTGACTACATATCTTCCTGGATATCTGAACACTATAGCCTTAAGTGTACGGCGAAAAAACTTGCAGGGGAAGTAGACTATAATTACTATCTCAAATCTGAAGAAGGTTCAGAATATATCCTCAAAATTGCTGCTGAAGATACAGATAGAAATAATCTCCTAATGCAAAATGCGATGGTCGGGTTTCTAGCTAGTAAGGCCCCGAAGATGGCACTTCCACAAATCCTACCAAATTTTGAAGGTAAAGAGATTGGAACCTTCACTTCGCCAGAAGGGGAAATCCGTATGCAAAGATTGTTAAGCTGGGTACCCGGAAAACTATGGTCTGAAGTCAATCCTCATAGCGAGAATTTACTTCATAGTCTCGGAACAGTCTGTGGGCTTTATAGTAAACACCTCCAAGGCTTTGATCATGAAGCGGGACATAGATGGTTTAAGTGGGATGTACAAGAGACTCCCTGGGTAGAAAAGGATTTTTCATTCATTGCTGATCCCAAACAAAGAGAAAAAGCAGAATTTTTCCTGCAGCTCTTTAAAGAACGAGTGCTTCCCCTCCACAGCCAACTTAGACAAAGCATTATCCATAATGATGCAAATGACTATAACATACTAGTAAATGCTGCTAATGAAACGGTAAGGTCACTGATTGATTTTGGGGATGCGATCTACTCATATACAGTCAATGAGCTTGCAATAGCAATGGCCTATGCATGCATGGGCAAGGAAGACCCTCTGGAGGCAGCTGTACACATTCTAAAAGGCTTCCATAATCAATTTCCCCTCACCGAAGAGGAAATACATGCCTTATTTCCACTGGTATGTGGTAGGCTCCTTATAAGTGTAACCTGCTCAGCAAGAAATAAGCATGAGCATCCTGAGAATGAATACTTATTAATAAGCGAAAGACCTGCCTGGAAGCTTTTAGATAAACTCTATCAGCTTTCTCCCAATTTTATAGAATATCGCTTCAGAGAAGTATGTGGATTTACTCCTCATCCAAAAGAAACCGCTTTTAGAGATTGGACACAACACACAGATTTTTCACCACTCTTTAAAAAGGATATCCAAACTGAAACAAAACACATTTTCGATCTGGGAGTTGGCAGCCTGGAGCTGGGTAATAACAGCGAATTTGATAGCACTGAAAGTTTTGACAAAAAAGTAATTGATATACTGGATGCAGCCAAAACAGAGCTTGGAATAGGCAAATACGATGAAATCAGACCTGTTTATACCACGGATGCATATGAAATTCAGGGAAATAATGGTTCTATCTGGCGGACACTTCACATAGGGTTGGATGTATTTCTTCCAGCAGAAACTGAGATTTATGCTCCTTTTACGGGCAAGGTTCATAGTTTCCAAAACAATGATTTTGAACGCGATTACGGACCTACCATAATTCTAGAACATGAAATCAATGAGGATCTTACTTTTTATACCCTTTATGGTCACCTCAGCCTTGATTCTATTGAGGGCCTAGGAGTAGGCCAAAGGATTGAGCAAGGTGATAGTTTTGCTAGAATAGGAAATAGAGAGGTAAACGGTATGTGGCCTCCTCATCTTCATTTTCAGATTATGTTGGATATGCTAGGGAAAATTGGTGATTTTCCAGGAGTCGTATTCCCCCACCAAAGAAAAACCTGGTTGAGTATTTGCCCTGATCCACAAGTAATTTCAGGTAAACTATATCAGGAAAATCCGAAAAGAAAGAAGGAGAAATTACTTGAAAAAAGAAAAGCGCATCTAGGAAAAAATCTAAGCCTCTCCTATAAAAAGCCTTTGCACATGGAAAGGGCTTATCTTCAATATTTGTATGCAAATGATGGGAGAAGATACCTGGATACAGTCAATAACGTTCCCCATGTCGGGCATCAACACCCAAGAGTTGTACAGGCAGCGCAAAAACAGATTGCCATCCTCAATACCAATACCCGATATTTACATGATCAGATCATTTCCTTTGCAGAAGAATTAACAGCTATTATGCCTGATCCTCTGTCAGTTGCCTTCTTTGTTAATTCAGGAAGCGAAGCCAATGAGCTTGCTCTTCGGATGGCTCGAACTTATACCCAGCAAAAAGATATCTTGGTGGTCGATGTAGGTTATCATGGAAATACGCAGGCGTGCATTGAAATCAGTCCCTATAAATTCAATGCAAAAGGTGGAAAAGGGCCAGAAGATTTTATTCATATTACCCCTATGCCTGATGGATATAGAGGAATATATGGGTATGAGGATGAAAAGGCAGGCGAAAAGTATGCTGCCCATATTCAGGAAAAAATAAAGGAGCTGCAAGCGAAGGGTAAAGGCTTGGCAGCCTTTATTCATGAAAGCATCCTTAGCTGCGGAGGTCAAATCGTATTACCTCCCAATTACCTAAAGCATGCATATCAAATCGTTCGGGAAGCTGGGGGAATTTGTATAGCGGATGAAGTGCAGGTAGGATTTGGAAGAGTTGGTGATAAATTTTGGGGCTTTGAGTTACAAGGAGTAGTACCGGATATTGTTAGCATGGGAAAACCTATAGGCAATGGGCATCCCCTGGGAGCTGTAGTTTGTCGTCCCGAGATAGCTGAGGCCTTTGCCAATGGGATGGAGTATTTCAATACCTTCGGAGGAAATCCCGTATCCTGTACCATCGGAAGAGAAGTTTTGAAGATTGTTCAGGAAGACAAGCTACAAGCACATGCAAAAAAGATGGGGAATATCCTTCTAAAGGGTTTGAGAGAATTACAGAGAAAACATCCCATCATTGGAGATGTGAGAGGTCATGGTTTATTCCTGGGTTTTGAGATGGTAAAAGATAGGGAAAGTAAAGAGCCTGCAGCTGCAGCCTGTTCTTATCTCGCAAATAGAATGCGTGAAAGAGGAATCCTGATGAGTGTAGATGGGCCGCTATATAATGTAATAAAAATTAAGCCTCCTCTGGCATTTGGAGAAAAGCATGCAGCTATCTTGCTGGAAAACCTTTCTATTGTCTTTCAAGAAGATCAATTACAACTCTAAATTGATCTCGAGCTTATCCTATCTAATTTCAAGCATTATCTCAAATTATTTTAGAATTCGCTTTATTTATAGATATATTTGATTGATATAGTAAGCAGGACCAAATCCTCTTACTAAGATTCTACTTTACTACTCGTGACTATGAATGCGTTTTTACTTAACGTATCCACAGGGACATTTGATGAAGCACTAAGTCTACTTGGGATTGGGATGATTAGCATCTTCCTCATTTTGGGACTGGTTGTGCTGTCAGGCAATGCCCTCATAATATTCTCAAATAAATTTTTAGCAACTGTTGAAGATCAGCTTCCTCCCGTGGAAGAAAGCCCCGTCACATCAATGTCGCCAGCTACTATGGCTGCCATCGTAACTGCAGTAGAATTAAGTACTCTGGGAAAAGGGCAAATCCAAAAGATCTTAAAAAATCCATCCACTTAGAGTATCCTTTTCTTTTTCAGCACTCAATTATTATACAACATAGACGTCTGGCATTATGGCTAAGAGTATTGATTTTTGTTTAGTATATAGAGACATGTGGCAATCCTCCGGGAAATACCTACCACGTGTTGACCAGTTAATCCGTGTAGCACCAGCAATCATTGAAATGGGTTGTTTCAGAAGGGTAGAAACCAATGGAGGAGGCTTTGAGCAGATCAACCTCCTCTTTGGCGAAAATCCCAATAAATGCGTCCGAGAATGGACCCAGCCTTTCAATGATGTAGGTATCCAAACACAAATGTTGGAGCGCGGCCTTAACGGAATCCGCATGAGTCCGGTACCAGAAGATGTACGCAAGCTCATGTTTAAAGTAAAAAAGCTTCAAGGCACAGATATTTCCCGTTCCTTCGATGGTCTCAATGATACCCGAAACATCAAAGATTCCATCCGTTTTGCGAAAGAAGGAGGTATGGTTTCGCAGGCTGCCTTAAGTATTACCTGGTCCCCAATTCATACAGTTGACTACTATGTCAATATGGCTTATGACCTCATTGAAGCAGGAGCAGACGAGATTTGTATCAAGGATATGGCTGGGATTGGTCGTCCCACTTCAATAGGAAAAATGGTAGCTGGAATCAAGAAGAAATATCCGGATACTCTGGTTCAATACCATGGGCATTCAGCTCCCGGATTTTCTGTAGTATCATCTCTGGAAGCTGCTCGTGCAGGTGCTGATATCATTGATGTAGGTATGGAGCCTCTTTCCTGGGGTACCGGCCACGCTGATTTGCTGACCGTCCATGAAATGCTCAAGGATGATGGATTTAAGGTTCCGGACATCAATATGGATGCCTACATGTATGTCCGTAGCCTTACCCAGGAGTTCATTGACGATTTTCTGGGATACTACATCAATCCCAGAAACCGCTATATGAACTCCCTCTTGATTGGCCCTGGTCTTCCCGGAGGTATGATGGGAAGTTTGATGGCGGATTTGGAAAAGAACCTAAGCAGCTTAAATAAATGGTTGACGAAAAGGGAGAAACAGACACTTAGTCAGGATGAGCTTTTGATACGCTTATTCAAGGAAGTTGAATATATCTGGCCACAAATGGGATATCCCCCACTTGTTACCCCTTACAGCCAATACGTCAAGAATCTAGCCATGATGAATGTGCTTCAAATGGCGAAAGGGCGAGAACGCTGGTCTATGATTGCTGATAATGTCTGGGATATGCTTATGGGTAAATCCGGCAAACTACCGGGCAAGCTGGGTGCTGAATTACAGGAATTGGCTGCGGTTCAAGGCAGAGAATTCTTTACTGGTGAACCCAAAGACCTCTATCCGGATTCATTGGATACGTTCCGAGAAGAGATGAAAAAGGAAGGCTGGGATTTTGGAGAAGATAATGAGGAGCTCATGGAGTTGGCCATGCATCCCCAACAATACCGAGCCTTTAAATCTGGCAAAGCCAAATCAGATTTTCAAGTTGATTTAGCGGAAAGAAAAGCAAAGAAACATGCTGAAGCAGCTCCAGCTGTACCAGATAATTTCCAACCCAAGACCCTGCATCTTGATGTAAATGGAGAGAAATTCACAGTTTCTGTTGCCTATGACAAGGATGAAATGGCAAACCCAAATGGAAACGGTCATGCCAAAATGGATAAACCTTCTTCAAACGGAAATGGGAGCTACAAAGAAATCCTTGCTCCTCTGGAAGGAACTTTTTACCTCACCAAGGAAAACTCTGACACGCCCATCAAAGTGGGAGATTCCATTAAAAAAGGGGATGTTATTGGCTATATCGAATCCATGAAAGTATTTAATGCAATTTCAGCGGATCAGGAAGGGAAAGTAGTCGAAATTAGCGCCAATAATGGGGCAGGAATAGAGGAAGACGATGTCCTCATCAAGGTACAATAAGGCGCATGGATCTTTTAGGAAAACTCTACGAAATGACCGCGATCCAGCCCTTGCTGGATTCTCCGGGCAGCCTATTGATGCTATTCATAGGATTTGGCCTGCTCTATTTGGGAATAAAAAAGGAATTTGAACCTTTACTACTTGTCCCTATTGCCTTCGGTCTTCTGCTCGCAAACTTTCCAGGGGGCGGCATGGACATAGTTGATGCAGAAACCGCAGAAAGTATGGGCCTGTTGGAGTTGACCAAGAAGTATGGGATCATGAATCTTCTTTATTATTCCCTCCTCAAAACGGAGCTCTTACCGCCACTGATCTTTATGGGGGTAGGTGCTCTCACTGATTTTGGACCCATGTTGAGAAATCTGAGATTAGCCTTTTTCGGAGCAGCAGCACAGATTGGAATATTCACAGTTTTATTTGGTGCCTTGGCTGTAGGCTTTGACCTAAAAGAAGCAGCTTCCCTGGGCATCATTGGAGGAGCTGATGGACCTACCGCTATTTTCACCACCTTGAAATTAGCTCCTCACCTATTGGGACCTATTGCCATTGCTGCTTATTCCTATATGGCTTTGGTTCCGGTGATTATTCCTTTTGTAGTTCGATTTACCACGGGTGAAAAGGAGCTAAAAATCAATATGAAAGAGCAGGATAAACTTTTCCCCAATACACGAGAAATCAAAAATATAAAGGCAGTCAAAATTCTTTTCCCTATTGTACTGGGAACGCTGGTTGCAATTTTGGTTCCCTCATCTGTTCCGCTCCTAGGCATGCTACTTTTTGGGAATCTCTTGAAAGAAGCTGGAAATCTCACAGAACGCTTACATAAAGCAGCTTCCGGCTCGATCATGAATATCTCTACTATTTTCCTTGGGCTTTGTGTAGGAGCGACCATGACCGCGAATACTTTCCTAAATTCCCAAACCCTCCTGATAATTTTAGGAGGGTTCCTCGCATTTTGTATTTCGGTAGCAGGAGGAATTTTCGCGGTAAAAACCTACAACCTCTTTGCAACAAAGAAAATCAATCCCCTGATCGGAGCGACGGGTTTAAGTGCTGTTCCAATGGCCTCCCGTGTGGCAAATGAAATTGCTTTGAAGCATGATCCTGGAAATCATTTGCTCCAATATGCCATGGCCAGCAATATCTCCGGAGTTATTGGGTCGGCGGTAGCAGCGGGAGTTTTGATCAGTTTCCTTGCATAAGTTTGCAAAGGCAAGTTGCGCTTCCTTAATTCGGATATGAAAATTGCAATTCTGGGAAGCGGTGGCGCCGGTGGATATTTTGGTGCACGTCTCGCAAAAGCAGGTCATGAAGTACATTTTCTGGCAAGAGGTGCACATTTAACTGCTTTAAAAACTTCCGGTATCCAAGTTAAAAGTATAAATGGAGACTTTAGCCTGCCAAAAGTTAAGGCTACCGATCAGATTGAGGAAATGGGGAAGGTAGACCTCATCCTTATGGGGGTAAAATCCTGGCAGTTGAAAACACTTGCCCAAAAAGCAATCCCGCTATTAAAACCAGAAACAAGCGTCATTCCCTTACAAAATGGAGTAATGGCATATGAGGAATTACAAGAAGTTTTGGGAGGAAAACATACACTGGGAGGTACTTGCCGAATCATTAGCAAAATCACAGAGCCTGGGCATATTCACCATTTTTCGGTTGATCCCTTGATTCATTTTGGGGAATGGGATAACACAGATTCTGACCGCATACATAAAATTGCTAGTCTACTTCGGGAGGCAGGTATACAGGCGAACCCTTGTCAGGATATTCAGATAGAAATCTGGAAGAAGTTTATCATTATCTGTACCAGCGCCTTACTTGCTGTTGGGAGAGCCAGTTATGGACAGATTATGGAGCAGGCCGAGAGCAGGCAATTAATACGAGAGTTGATTGAGGAAATCCACGCTTTGGCTTTAAAAATGGGTATCTCAATTGAAAGGAAATATCTAGACCAAAGCATGGAGTTCATGGATTCTTTTGCCTATGATGCGACGGCTTCTTTAGCTAGAGATATATGGGAAGGAAAACCTTCCGAACTGGAATACCAAAATGGCAGTGTAGTGAGATTGGCAAAGAAATATGGCGTAGAGGTACCCGTCAATCGCTTTCTTTATGCCGCTCTTTTACCAGCTGAGAGAAAATCCCGAGGCAATTAGGCAAACTTACGGCGAGCATCATAAAGTAGTCCCTCACAAACACTCCCCATCAGATTATCGGTACTCAGTTCAGCAGATGGAAAGAGTTCTATAAAGGCCTGACGAACTACCGGAACTGCACTAGCCCCACCAGTAAGAATGACCAATTCAATATCCTCTGGTTTCAGACTAGCTATTCTCAAGGCCTCTTGGGCTGTGTTTTTCAATAGATTTATCTTTACCTCAAGATCTGTTTCGAAACGAAGTCTTTCCACCGACACTTCCAATCCCTCTTCAATAAATTCCATATGAATATCTGCTTTAGCTTCAGAGGAAAGCGCAATCTTGGCACTTTCCACTTCTTTCAACAAATGGTGCGCCCGTTTCTCTTCGATCAGCTTGAGGAAACGATGCAATTTTTTTGGAGCCTCTGCTTCGCTGATCACATTTTTCATTGCCATAAAGGTCTTGCGTAAATACAATTCCAGCGCAATGCGGTTCCAATCCGAAGCAGCATTATAGGGCCAGTTGGGCACTGCTAATCGTTTTGTCCCATATTTACTTTTATACCCAAATTCATCCATCACCTGTCCTACAGATAAAACGCTGTCGAAGTCAGTCCCTCCTAAAGCGACCCCATTATTAGCTAGTATATCTTCTTCCCTTTCAGTCTTATCCTTTCTTGCTGGCCCCAATCTGATAATCGAAAAATCGGAAGTACCTCCCCCCAGGTCAACTACCATTGCTAATTGCTCTTTGCTCAATCTGCTCTCATGCGCAAAAGCTGCAGCTATGGGTTCGTATTGAAATTCAACCTCTTTGAATCCTATTGCCTGTGCAACTTTCGTCAGGTCCCCTTCCCCACTTTTATGGGCTGTTTCTAAATTGGAAAATCTTACGGGTCTTCCCACGACCACATGGCTCAACTCTTCCTTGAGCTCATCTTCCGCCTGAGATTTAACATGCTGGATAAAGTCTCTGAATAAATCATGAAATTTCAGCTTAAAACGGGAAGTTAACATGGTTCCGGAACCAAAATAATTGGTTCCCAGAAGTCGCTTAAAGCTTCGAAGAAGGCGTCCTTCTTCCCCATTTATGTATAAATCAAGGGCCTTACGACCATAGATAGGGTTTTGAAGATCATGAATAGGATAGAATGCAACGGAAGGTATATCAGATTTACCAGCATCTAACGGAATATAGCTCATCCCATGTTCTACATGGTCAATTGCACACAAGGTATTGGAGGTCCCAAAGTCGAGGCCGCAGTACATAGAGGAAGCTTGTTTGTGTAAAAAGGGCTACAAAAATAGAAGCTTTTTCGGGTAGAGCAAATTGAAAAAGAGATTTCGTTTTAGATTTCCTCACAGCTTTGTCATCTCGAGGATTGGCTAAGCGTTGGATTGGGTGCCGAGAGACCTTGTTTTTCGAGCTGTTTAATAATACATGATCTCTCAGCATGCAGGCCTTCCCGCGACCAAGCTTCGAGATGACCGGAGGTTCAGACAAAACAAATCATGTCATTTCCCGTCGAGGGACTTCATTATTTAAGCTAGCATTTTTCCTTACCTAGATTGAGATATGGAAAGGCGGTGGGATAAGTCTTAGGCCCTTCGCAAGCTCAGGGTGACACAGTTTGTTTGCCTCTTCAATGTCTAACCTCTGTCACCCCAGCCATAACGCAAGAGATCCCGGATACCTAATAGATTCCGGGATGTCAGAACGTAATACAAAAGAAAGCCCACATATGCGGACTTTCCCTTATACACATTATTTAGTAAAAATATCTCTCAATTGATCCAAGACCTGTGAACCGCCTGATAAAGTGATGCTATTGATCTTGTCAGCAATTTTCTCCATGTACTCCATCTCTTTCAATTTGAAGAGCATCTCGTTTTCCTCCATCAGCTTGGCGGTATTCATCAAGCTTCTGGTAGAAGCAGTTTCCTCTCTTCGAGTGATGGTATTGGCCTGGGCATTTTTCTGTGCGACCAGAACTTTGTTCATGATCTCTTTGATATCGCCGGGCAGGATGATGTCCTTGATTCCGCAATCCTGGATCTCCAGACCTAAATATTTGCTTTTCTCCTTCAGAACTTCCCGAACGAATTCAGAAACTGATTCTTTTTTGTCCAGTAGTTCATCCAAAGTAAGGCTACCTACATATTCTCTCAGGGCCAATTGAACATGACTATACAATTGGTTTTCATAAACCTTGTTCTCTATCAGCGCCTGGTGTATATCTACCATTCGATACGCGGTGTGGAAGTTGACCCGAATATTCGCCTTATCTTTAGTCAGAATTTCCTGCCCCAAGACATCCTGCTGCAATAGTCTAAGGTCCGCTTTTTTTACTTCGATATTGATTGCATTTCTCCAGAATCTATAAGTACCAGGCTCCAAATCTTTGACATATTTACCTTCTTTGAAAAGCAAGCCTTTCTCATAAGACAATACCTCAAAAGTTCGGATGAAACCTAAGACTGATGGTTTCATCAGCGTATTCAAACCGATATCCTCAGTAATCTCTGGCTTGCTTAGGTCTACATTTATAAAGGTGAATTTGCAAACCCCTTTGAAATATGCATGGCGACCTGAATTATGAACCCCGATAAAAATCCCATCTTTATGGACCAAAGCGATCTCATGGTCTTGTACTTCAACAACTTCCAATAAAGAAGCTAATTGGGCATCCTGCAATAAGATGTTTAATTCGACGATAGGCAAAAAAGGTTGAGCCATATCATAGACCACTATTTCTTCAAAAAAACTGATCCAGTACACCCCATCTACCAGGCATCGCTGGTATTCACCTCTTTTCATCACAAGGGCTACTTTACCTATAGCAATTCGTACTCTTTTCATGATTTTGATATTATGTTTACATGTATACTGAGCCCTAAGGCACATCTAGACTAAAAAAAGGGAAGTCATTCCACAGGATCATTCCTCTAAAACGGGAAAAAACTTGAGTCAGGATTCATTCAGTTAGTTCAGGTAATCGGCGGTTTCCGGAGAACTCCTGTAAAGGAATTTGCAGATAGGCTTCATACAGAAAGTAACTCAAAGGCTCATGACGGTATCCATCTTTGCTCAAAGCTTTTGAGAAATTGTTTCCAGCATCCGAGGATGTTTTCCACTGATCCATTAGCCTGACTTCCCGGGTGGCGATCTTTTTTACAAGAGACCTACTTGCGAATAAAAATGGAGTTACAGTCCATTCTAGTGTTCTAACCAACTGAACTAATACAGCTAACTGTATGTGGGATTCGAACCCACGACCCCTAGATTAAGGGCAAGACAAATTTCAGCAGAGACAGCATATGTTGACTCAATGAGCTCATACTATGGGGCTATACAGAAACCCTCATCTGGTTCTCCTACCGTCCTTCTCCTGCACGCTTCTACTCCGAGAAGATCTTTCGCTTTCCCCCGAGGGGGAGAAGCTTAGCTTTCATATATATTAAAGAGCTTTATTTCATTGTTACAATACAAAGGTGAGAAGCCACTGCGCAATCTTTTTGCGTAGTAGAAAAAATTTTATAATTTTTCTTAAAATTTAGAATTAGGTCGGATTTACGCCCATACACATATAGGTGTCGATGGCCCTCAAAATTCGGTGAGAGGGGTGGACAAGGGCGCTGGATTTAGAATTTTGACGGTTTTTGCGCCACTTTTTCCGTAAAAAGTGGCAAAATCCCCTAAAAGAAATATATGCCCGTTAACCGCAATGCCCTCATCCGCTACAAAACCATCGATCAGTGTTTACAAAATCGATACAGACAATGGACCCTGGATGATTTGATCGATGCATGCTCAGAGGCCCTCTACGAGTATGAAGGGATAGACAAAGGCGTAAGTCGGCGAACAGTACAGGGAGATATTCAGATTATGCGCAGCGATAAACTGGGATATAATGCGCCTATCATTGTAAAGGATAAGAAGTTCTACACCTATGAAGACCCGGATTACAGTATTACCAATATCCCCTTAAGCGAGCAGGATCTTGAAATGCTGACAGAGGCGGTAGAATTTATGAAGCAGTTTCAAGGCTTCTCACATTTTCGAGAATTGGGGGGTATGGTACAAAAGCTGGAGGACCACATTTACTCCCATAAAACGGATACAAAACCTGTCATCGATTTTGAGAAAAATGAAAATCTGAGAGGTATCGAATACCTTGATCCTTTATACCAGGCCATCATCAAAAAGAAAAGTATCAAAGTCACCTACCAATCTTTTCGAGCCCGTAATCCCCAGGATTTCATTTTCTACCCCTACCTACTCAAAGAATTTCGGAATCGATGGTTTTTGGTTGGGAGAAGGAAAAATCAGGGAGGTATCCTAAATCTGGCATTAGATAGAATCATTCAAGTTTCAGAAAGCGAAGAACTCTATCTGGAAGATAAGGACTTTGATGCGAGCACTTATTTCAAACATGCTATTGGGGTATCAGTCAGTCCCAATATAGAAACAGAGGAAATAAAGCTTTTTGTAAACCATACACACGCACCTTATGTCATAACCAAACCTCTGCATCCTTCTCAGGAATTAGTGGACAAGGATAATTATGGAATTATCATTTCCCTTCAAGTCCAACATAATTTTGAGCTGGAAAAAGAAATCCTCGCTTTTGGGGATGGAATAAAGGTGATCAAACCAGAACGACTCAAACGAAAAATCAAGGATCGACTCAAGGGAGCTATTGACCTATATGATACAGAAATTAATGAAAGTGGCCTGATAGCGGCTAACAGAAAATTATCACACAAGGGTTTCTGTAATCTCAATTTCGTTTTCACCCAACGCATCATCCGTAAAATCAAAGGTATTCTTGACAGCGAATGGAGAGAACTTGATCAAAGGCCCTATTCCCAACGTTGCTTTCTTCAGAAACATCCCAGACTCAAAGAATTTATTTTCAATCCCAATCTGCGGAGAATTATCCATAAAATCGATCCAAAGGCTTTTATCGTAAAAGCCATTTATTTCGACAAAACGCCCCAAAGTAACTGGTTTGTATCTTGGCATCAAGACTTACCCATTAACGTTAATGAGAAAATTGAAACACCTGGCTTTGAAAAATGGACGTTCAAAGAAGGTATCCACAGCGTTCAGCCTCCCTTGGAATTTTCCAAAAATATCTTCTCTATTCGTATTCACCTTGATCCTACCGATGCTAATAATGGAGCTCTGCAAGTAATTCCCGGCTCGCATAACAAGCGCCTGAGTGATGAAGAAATAAAAGTCATTAGTTCTAATAGTATTCCTTCTTTGGGAGAAATAGATGCTGGAGGTATACAGCTTATCAAACCCTTGATCCTACATGCTTCCTCCAAAAGCAGGAGTCAGAAAAGAAGAAGGGTAATCCATATCGATTTTGCTTCTATGGAGCTTCCAGGAGAATTGGAATGGTTGGAGAAAGATGTAATTTAAGAAAAACGGTATATCATGGAGCTGCAAGCGTTTAAAGATAGACTTACTCAATTGTTGATGGCCCATAAACTGGACGCCTTTTTTAAAGAAGTGGATGAAAATCTTGCCAAACGTTCTGACTTACAAACTTTTTATGGGCTTCTAAGAGCCAGACATAGTAGGTTGAGAATAGCTATAGGGCAAGGCACGGAAGAAAAGTCCGATGCAGAATTAGAAATGAATAGAATCAATAAGGGTTTGTCTGACTTTATCGATATGCTGGAGATAGCTCATGTAAAAAAGGAAGAGAGTAAAGACAGTCTGGATGCTATACTTGCGGAGATTGAAGAACAGAAAAAATTGCTGGAAGACTCCGTGCAAGGAAATAGTAGTCGTCTGGTAAGAATTGGTCAAAGCCTAATTAAATTAGGAAAGACTATTGCAGAGCCTCCGCCTCCCGAAAGCGGGATTCCCTATGCCATTTATATGGAACTGGGATTGAAGAAGGCTGCCCGAAGGATGAAGATTGGTTATGCAGAACTAGAACAATCCTATGGTCTCCTGCTAGACTCATTCCGCAAAATCAATTCCGCTCATAAAGATCTCGTCAATTACCTGGATGTACCGGAAGAGGAACTCGATCCTGAAGACATTTCCCAAATCAAATCAGTATCTGTAAACCTACGAGGAACTGTTGTCAATCTGGCAAATATTGAGTTTGAAAGAAAAGAGTTTGATGCTGTCATAACGATGGCAGATGGCTTACTGGATAAGCAATCTGAGATTCCCGAGGAGCTGGGATTCGTACTGACCTATATGCAGGAGATGAAGGATAAATCTCTTCAGATCAAAAGTTTCATGGTGGAATTTGTATTGGAAATAAACGGACTTATCGAATCCTTCAAGGAGATTTTCGTAGAACTTGAACTCAATTTACAGGAACAAGGGGAAGAGGTTTAACTATCCCGGTGGATGTTCCCCTTGCAAGTACAGAATTCTTCGCAAGTTCATTAAGGTCTTCCGATTGAGTTTCATACAAATGATACTCGCTCTGCCAATGGGAGTTAGCCCCAGTATCCGCTCATAATCTTTGCTCCAGATAAAGTGTTGCTCCCAATCATGTACACGTGGATTGTAAAGGGGTACTTCATTCTGGCTAATAGGATCAAGTGCGTGGGTCTTGGTGTATTTGAAATTATTGCACCCCTGGCAGGAAAGCGCCCAATTATGAGCTTTATGTTCTCCCCCTTTACTTTGAGGAAGAATATGTTCTATAGAAAAACGGTGGGTAGCAAATGCTTCCTGACTTAAGCAATATTCGCAGCAAGCATTTGCACGCCGGTAAACTATTTCACGATCTGTAGGGGAAAGGTATTTCTTGCCCATCTTAGGCAGCGCGTATATCGAGTTCTTTCATGAGATCCCGAATGCTCATGTTTCGGATAGAAGAAAGCTCAACGATCAATTCCATTCTCTCTACATTGAGTTGCTCCATCTTTTCCGTCAATTGAATCAATCGTTGCAATTCTATTTCAGAAATTTCTTCCGCATCCCTTCTAGCAATCAATGCTTCCAACTCCTCCAGTTCTTCCTCGGAAAGTCCATCATTGATTTGCTGCATTAAGGCAGTCTCTTGTCTTCCCAAAGCAGGTGCTTTTTGGCTTGCTCGAATGCTCAGGAGCTTTTCCAGCACTATATCGACCTCTGTGGGACTGAGTTCTTCAAATTTCTTGAACAATTTACCAAGGGACTTTTTATGTGGTGGTTTATGGGACATAGAACAAAATTGGTCTAAGCTATACGCTTAATATACGAAATAGTTAACAATTTAGGTGCCTTAAGACCTCGCTTTGATAGAATACATCATCGGAATCTTTCCCTCCAAATGTTTGAATTGATACTTATAAGGGCTGATTTCTTTTAAATTCTCAAAGCAATTCCAGGTGGAAAAATTATGCTCATTAAATAGCTCAAGTGTCAATCCAGCCCCCATCAATGCAGTTAGAATTTCGCTAATCGGATGGTTCCAGCCATATTCTACCTGCTTTATGTCAGCACTCCTATCCGCATAGGTCCCTTCACTGGTTTCGGCAATTACTTCATCATTGAAATAGGAATAATCGATCCTATCCATTTCATAATTGTGCATCCAGATAAAGGGATGAAAATCTACCATATAGAATTGGCCTCCGGGTTTAAGGAAATGAGCAATCACGTTTGCCCATGCTTCCAGATCGGGTAGCCAGCCAATGGTACCATAGGACGTAAATACAAGATCAAACTTTTCTTTCAGATGTTTGGGTAAATCGTAAACATTGCAACAGATAAAGTTTGCGGGAATATTCAACCCCTTAGCTAGTTCTTTGGCTTTGGAAATGGCAGCATCGGAGAAATCCATGCCAGTTACTTCTGCTCCCTCTCTCGCCCAGGACAAAGTATCCATTCCAAAATGACATTGTAGATGAAGCAAAGATTTACCTTTTACCTTTCCAATCTCCTCAAGCTCAACAGAACGTAAACTACTGGTACCTTTCTTAAATTTCTCTAACTCATAAAAGTCAGAATGCTCATGTACCGCCGTTTTCTTATTCCAAAGCGCCTTATTTGCATTAAAATATTGATCAAATCCTTCCATAAATTAATTCCCACTCCGGGAAGAATGGTGTTAAAGGTGAAATATAATGGAGAGGTGTAGGCTGGCAAAGGTATGATTTCCTAATCAATCACCCAATTCTTGCTAAATTTTTTCAAATCCTGTGCAATCAGCTTTTCTTCTGTACCTATGTATTTTTTTCCGACCAGAGGAAAGGAATAGGCAAGGATAGCCCCATCTGTGGGATCGTAAATCATTTTGCTGGGATGGTAGGTAAAGTCATCGCTTTGCTTACGAATATAGAGTACCAAATGCCGGGTATCTCTTTGTAAAATGGCTTGCCTCAGTTGCTTTTCACTGACAATCTTGAACTCAAAAGGATAAAGAGACTTCAATTCATTGGGGGTAATTTGGCCCATGGCCTCCTTGCTTATCATCAGGACTTTTGAATCCAAACGTGCCCCAGCGGCTTGAGGAGATTGAATCCAGGCCGACTCTCGAATAATGCGCTCCTTCTGTACACCTCTTATTACAAATTGTGCAGTCAAGAGCGCATATACAAAATCCGGTTCTGCAGGATTTGCTGAACTAAACAGACGAACTACTTTGGTATCAACCAGCTTTTTCTCCAAAAAGGCCTGCTTACTGAAACTCAAAATTCGTAATTCTCCAGCAAGTATCTGATCTACATATTGTTTCGATTCTTTATGATATGGCCCCATACCATAAATCCCCAACAGGTAACGATCGGGATTACCTGCTATTAGGGAAAGGGCCTGTTTATAAGGCAATATCCTTTTGGGTGTCAGCACCCAGTAATTGTTTACTAATTCAATGATTTGAGCTCTGTGGCCCTCGACCTGGCTTTCCACCAACTCATAATTACAGCTTATTTCTTCAGACTCTGCGATTTCTTCATCATCCAAATCCCAGTAAGCAAAAATCAATTCCTTACTTTCAAAAACCCCATTATGGATATGGTAGAAATTTATGCTTTGAGCCTGTGAGGAATATATCCCCAGGCAGAAGAGCAGTTTAAGGAAGAGAGTTCGTGGGTTCATGGAATTACCATTGATGTTCATGTAACGTCTACGGAGCAGTATTAGTACGCTTACATTCAATCAATCAGGGTTTGGCATAGGGAAGACGGTCTAATCTTTCTGTCTTGTGATAGGAATCTAATCCACTGATACACACGCTTTCAGCTTTTTCAAGATCGACAAAACCATCACTTCCTAAAATATCCTCATTCAAAAATAATTCTTTTAGCTGACCGACAAGCAGAATCGTGTCATTGGCAGCTATTTTATGCTCCTCAACCAGCGATAAACCCATCTTAATGGCTGATTCTCCTACATATGGGGCTAGAAAATCTCCCTTAAATTCTGGGCTCAGTCCGGCTGCATCGAATTCTGACACCTCTCTGGGATAGCGTGCTGCCGTCTGATGTGCTTTTGGATAAAAGTCTTTATGGATATGGTTGATGGTATAAAATCCAGTCGCTTTAATATTTTCATAGGTGTGCCGATCAACCGAATTGGGACGGCTCAACATACCAAGAAGAGGTGGGTTTGCTCCAAAGTGTATCACCGAACTAAAAACTGCCAGATTGGGAATACCTTCTGCATCTATTGTACCGATAAGGTTAGCACTTTTGAAACCTGAAAGAGAGTTTATAAGGTTGGTTCGGAAGCGTTTTTCGAGCTGGTCTATGTCTTCTCCGCTGATTTTTTTGAGCATATATAGATTTTGTGGAATGGTTTTATAGGAAAAGAACTATCGAATTACGGACTTGTTTTGAAAATGTATGAGGATAATATGACCAAACAGCTCGCCTTTAATCTTGCTTGTAAAGATCAGGAATTGAGGTCCTTCCGCAAGGAGTGACAGACTTGTAAAATATAATCACAAATGTCACCCTGACAGGAGTGGAAGGGCCTACCTCTTTTTATTTACCAATAGCTAAGGGAAAGAGTTGATGGGAAGATTTAGGTCCTTCGCCTTCGCTCAGGATGACAGCTTTGGTTTATACCCCCCCTTTCGCCTATTGCCAAAAGATTTCCTATCTTTCTTTCAATAATCTCACTTTCCGAAATACCTGCTTATGAAAGCCATATACCCACTTCAACTATTCTTGTTAAGCATAGCTCTATTCTTTTTATCTGCTTGTGAAGCTCCCAAAGAATACGACTTCATCATCCGCAATGCTATGATTTATGATGGATCGGGCGAAGCTGGATACAAAGGCGACCTGGCTGTGCATGGGGACTCTATTGCTGCTGTAGGTAAATTCCATGCAGTTGGTACGACAGAATGGGATGCAGCAGGAAAGGCCTTGGCTCCCGGCTTTATTAATATGCTTAGTTGGGCCCCAGAGGCCCTTTTAAGAGACGGTCGCTCTTTGAGTGATATTAGACAAGGGGTTACCCTCGAAGTCATGGGAGAAGGAAGTAGTTATGGGCCTTATAATCAGGAAATGAAAGCCTATATGCAGGAAAATCTCAAAGATCTTGATATAGACGTGAGTTGGACGACTTTGGGCGAATACCTCCAGTTCCTGGAAGACAAAGGAGTTTCTACCAACGTGGCTTCCTTTGTAGGGGCTACTACTTTGAGGGCTTATTATATCGGCTACGAAGACAGAGCTCCCACCTCCGAAGAAATGCAAGGGATGAAAGACTTGGCTAGACAAGCTATGGAAGAAGGAGCCATGGGAATTGGTTCAGCTCTAATTTATGCACCGGCATTTTACGCCAAGACTGATGAATTGATTGAACTTTGTAAAGTTGCCGCAGAATATGATGGCATGTACATTACCCATATGCGAAGTGAAGGAAATAAGCTACTGGAGGGAATTGACGAGGTAATTGAAATATCGGAGAAATCAGGTGTCCGCTCAGAAATATACCATTTGAAAGCTGCTGGTAAACAGAACTGGCATAAAATGGATCTCGCTATTGCCAAGATTGATTCTGCACGAGAAGCAGGTATTATTCTGACTACCAATATGTATACCTACACAGCTGGAGCGACTGGATTAGATGCTGCTATGCCTCCCTGGGTACAAGAAGGTGGATACACGGCCTGGGCAAATCGACTTAAAAATCCAAGTATCCGGAAAAGGGTAATCGAAGAAATGAAGACCGATGCACAGGATTGGGAAAATCTATATTATTCTGCAGGCTCAGCAGATAATTTGGTGTTGGTGGGTTTTGAAAATGAGGACTTACGAAAATATACCGGAAAAACTTTGGCAGAAATCTCCGAAATGAGAGGAACAAGTCCTGAAGAAACAGCTATTGATCTTGTCATCGAAGACGGAAGCCGAGTGGGAACTGTTTATTTTCTGATGTCAGAGGATAATGTTAAAAAACAGACAACCCTCCCCTGGATGAGTTTTGGTTCGGATGCTGGATCAATTGCGCCTGAAGGACAATTTCTCAATTACAATCCACACCCGAGAGCCTACGGAAACTTCGCTCGGCTATTAGGGAAATATGTTCGAGAAGAAAAAACCTTAAGCCTGGAGTCTGCTATCCGTAAGCTCAGCGCATTCCCTGCGAGTAACCTAAAAATCAAAAGAAGAGGAACATTGAAGGTCGGGAACTTTGCTGATTTGGTCGTTTTCGATCCCGAAAAGGTACAGGATCATGCTACCTTCGAAGATCCCCACCAGCTTTCAACAGGTGTAACAGATGTCTGGGTAAATGGGGTACAAGTTTTGAAAAACGAAGAGCATACAGGTGCTATGCCCGGTCGATTTGTGAAAGGGCCTGGCGCGCGGAAGCAATAATTTTTAATTGAGGATCTGTTTCGTTTTGAGCTTATTCTTGAGAGAAAGCCAGCACAGTATCATTATTGCGAGCTACGAGCAGGATTTCTTCTCCTTCAACTGTTACCTGAAGGAAATCTCGTACCTCTCCACGAATCTTAATTCCAGACTCTTGAGCAGATAAAGACCTGAATCCTCCTGTAGCATCCCCTTCCAATAATAAACCATAACTCGCATCATAAATTCCAATCTCTGGCTTGGAGCGATAGAAGTTCCCCCCTAAAAGAATATCTAAATTCCCGTCTCCATTTCTATCAGCGATATCAATGGCAAAAATTGGTGCCATCTGCGCTGCCTGTGGAAGAGCCTCCAAACGAAATTCTCCTTCCTCATTCCAGGCAATCAGAGAGCGGGTTTCATATACATAGCTTTTAGCCGCTGTACGTATGGCCTTTTCTTCAAAAATATCCTCTACTCGCTGTTCTTTATAGTTTTCGTAGTAGAGGTATTTCTTTTTGAGTCCGGGCATTTGCATAGTCAGGTCGTGTCGGAGCGCCAAAGGGTAGTCTTCCTCTCCATTGTACATGCTGATGATCTGTTCGGGGCTTTTGTTACCGTCAAAATCATTTACCAGAATGCTCATGGGTCTTTCTTTAGAGGCTTTAAAGCGAGAGTTTAAACCCAAATTCCCTAAGACCAGATCCATATCTCCGTCTTTATCTAGGTCAGCCGCTTTTACGACATTATAAAAGCCATTGCTATTTTCCAGACCAACATCATCTGTGATATTAATTAATTTACCCGCATCATTCTTAAATATACTAACTGGCATCCATTCCCCTACCACTATCAAATCCTCATCATTATCTCCATCAACGTCCACCCAAAGGGCATCAGTAATCATTCCTAATGACTTAAAATCAGCCGCTTTATGGTCAGTAAGATCAGTAAATTGCCCTTTTCCATCATTCTCTAATAAATACCCACTCACCGGAACCCCATAAATGCCCGGTTTTAGACGAGTCCCCACAAAAAGATCCTGATCGCCATCCCTATCTATATCACTCGCAGCCACACAAGACCCAGCTTCAATCTTTTTTCCGGGGAGTCTTTGTGCTGATCGAATAAAATTGCCAGAACCGTCATTGACATATAGGCGGTCTAATAATTGGGGCATTAACCCTTTAAATTCATTTCCCCCACTAACCACATATAAATCCTGATCAGCATCACCATCAGCGTCAAAAAAAAGCATATCTATGTCTTCAGAGTTTCGATCCCTTTCAAATACAGCCTCATTACTTTTAGAAAAACCACCCGCTGATTGCTGGATAAACAGACTTCCGGCCTGTCCAGATGCCCCTCCTATGTAAACATCCTCAAGCCCATCTCCATTTACGTCCGCCTTAGCCATTTTCGGCCCTTCTGAGGAAACCATATGATAAATCAATGGATCACGGTCAAAATCGATAAAATCATTTTCCTTATGCTTGTGTTCAATTCCAGTCACCACTTTGAATACCTGATCAGAAATACTGAGCATCGACCTACCTATTGAGGAAGTAGCTTCGTTTTGTCTGAGAATGAGCAGTTGGTCTACTTCTACATTTTGCAG
>JBCBRM010000042.1:0-90227 GCA_039819665.1 Bacteroidota bacterium | reverse complement strand
CCTGGCAGCTCAGGCTTTGGATTATCAAAGGCCCCTTAAATCCAGTCCGGTGCTGCCAGGAGCAATTCAATGGCCAGTATTTTCTCTACATTTTCAAGAACCTGCAAGGTCTTTCTCCCACTGATAGAGCCCATACTTACATGATCTTCCTGTCCCAAGGAAGTAGGTACGCTATCTGCGCTGGCAGGGAAGCATAGGGATTTATTTTCACTTACCAAAGCCGCAGAAGTATATTGATGAATCATAAAACCCGAATTGGAGCCTATATTTTTCATCAAAAGTTTGGGAACGGGAGGATAAACTCCTGTCAAAGAAAGGTAGCTTCTTCTATCAGAGATATTGCCAAGTTCTGCAGCTGCCAGACAAGCGTAATCTAATGGCAATGCCAAAGGTTGGCCGTGAAAGTTTCCTCCACTTATGCTATGCCCATCTTCAAAAATGAGGGGGTTATCCGTTACCGAATTCATTTCCACCTCAAGCATTTCTTCGAGGTGCATATACGCATTTCTCGAAGCTCCATGGACTTGTGGCATACAACGCAAAGAATACGGATCTTGCACCCTTTCACAATCGAGGTGAGATTCCAGTATTTCAGAGCCTTGTAAGTAATAAGAGATTCTTTGGGCGACGTACTGGCTCCCTTTGTAGGGCCGTAGTTTGTGGAGTTCGGAAGCAAAAGGTGCCCCTGACCCCTGTAATCCTTCCAGCATCATAGCACCAATGAGGTCTGCGTGTTCCAGGCAGCTCCTGAATTTTTCAACTACCAAAACTGCATGGGCAGCGATGAATTGAGTACCGTTAATCAGGGCTAGTCCTTCCTTAGGTCCCAGCTTTAGTTTCTCAAGGTTAAATTTTTGCAGAAGGTCTGCACTTTTATAGATTTCTCCTTTCCACCAAAGCTTTCCCAATCCAATCAATGGTAAAAATAAATGCGCCAAAGGAGCTAAATCCCCGGAAGCTCCCACAGAACCCTGACTTGGAACCCAAGGAGAAATCTCTTCATCAATCATCCATAAAATTCGCTTTATGGTTTCCATCCGGATCCCTGAGTGTCCTTTCGCCAATGCATGAACTTTAAGAATCAGCATTAGCCGAGAAATATCCGGTGATATGGGATTGCCTACACCCACTGCATGACTTTTGAGGAGTTTCTCCTGAAGGGCACGAGTTTCCTCTGAAGAAACGACCACAGTACAAAGTGGACCAAAGCCTGTATTTATTCCGTAAACCGCGTCCTCCCCTTCGGCTATTTTATGAACGAGTTGGCTGCAGTATTCAATAGAAGTTCGGACATGTTTGGAAATCTGTCCTCGAGTCTGTCCATTCAGAAGATTCAGGGCAAGGTTTACAGTCAAATGGTCTTCACCATAATGAAAAGCCTTCTTTTCCATTTAGATTTTGAGGTAAATGGGTGATTGATTCTTTAAAATTATTCGTATCATTGATACTTACCAAGACCATTTATATCAATAACTAATAACCATGGGTTATCAATATGAATTGAGACATCTTAAGTATTTTCTGACAGTAGCAGAGGAATTACATTTTCGAAAGGCAGCAGAAAGGCTTTATATTTCTCAACCCGGCTTGAGTCGGCAAGTGAGGCAGTTAGAAGAAGTTCTAGGGGTAAAACTGTTTGAACGCAGTCAGCGGAAGGTCCAACTCACTGCGGCTGGTTATTACTTTCAGCAAGAGGCAAAATTAATTTTTGACCGATTAGAAAGTATTCAGGCTCAACTAAAAAGGATAGAGATAGGCGAAGAAGGAGAATTGCGGATAGGCTTTGTGGGCTCAGCTATGCAAAATGTGATTCCGGATTTATTACTGAAATTGAATACTGCTTTCCCCAAAATTGGAAGTATCCTGGAAGAATTGTCTGTACATATTCAACTAGAGCAGGTGCAAAGGGAGAAACTAGATATCGGTTTTGTTCGCATTGATAAGGTACCGGAAGAATTGGAGAAAAAGTTGATTTTCGTAGATAGTTTTTCGGTCGTATTACCCGAAGACCATCCTTTGAAGCAATCCACTTTCCACAATATGAAACAGTTGGAGAATGAGAACTTTATCTTTTTCTCTACCGATTATAGCAATTACTACTACAAAAAAATCTTAAGTATCTGCGAAGATCAAGGCTTTACCCCCAAAAGTACTCATAAGTCGATCCATGCAAATACCATTTTCAAACTGGTAGAAAGTAAAATGGGAATTGCCATAGTCCCAACTTCCCTTCAACATGGCTTCGACTTTAACGTCAAATTTCTCCAAATACCCTATATTCCCCAACAAGCAGAGTTATCGGTGATTTGGAAAAAGGATAATCCTAATCCGGTGTTGGGGAGTTTTCTAAAGATGATTTGAAAACGTGTTGAATTGTTGGTGCGCTGGCCTTATTTGATCAATAAGATACAAACCCCAACACACCAACACGCCAATACCTTCTTCTTTAGCTCAATTGCTTTTTCGCTGCTTGTTGAGCTGTCAGCTTTCTTTGATAGCGCCCCTGAACCACATCTGTGATAACCAGGATAACCAGAACGAAATAGAAAGTGGTTTTACTCATAGGCGTGATTTCATTGCCGAAAATCTTTATGTGAGCAAGGTGACCACCTTCAGAGGTAAGCATGATGCCTACGAGGAAAAGGATAAAGAGGCCAAGTACCTCATACATTTTGTTCTTTTGGAGAAAGGCGGATATTCTGTCTGCCAGCCAGATCATCATAAGTCCTCCTAATACGATTGCCGTAGCCATTACCCAGAAAACATCGGTAAGTGCCATGGCACTCAGGATGGAATCAAAGGAGAATACGAGGTTCATAACTATGATCATAAAGATCACCTGGCCCACAGATTTGCTTTTCTTTTCGGTATGTTCGTCATGATCCTCCAATGAGATCATGTGCCAGATTTCTTTCATCGCAGTATAAATGATGAAGGCTCCTCCCAGCAGAACGATCAAACTATGGATGTTGAAGCTCCCTTCAAACCAGCCATCATGAAATTCAAGAATGGGTTCCTGAAAATATTGAATCACGGACAGTAGGATGAATAAAAGCACAATACGCAAAACTATAGCCAATCCGATACCTACTTTGCGCACATAGGCTTGTTTATCAGGTGGTGCATTTTTAGACTCGAGTGAAATGTAGAGTAGATTGTCGAAACCCAGAACCATTTGCAGCAACAATAGCATGGCCAGGGTCATTAGATCTCCAAAAATAGATGTTTCCATTTGTTCTTTTTATTTCCACAAAAAAAGTAAATATTTTCGACTTCCCTTCAAGACTCCAAATGGAACCCCTATGGCACAAATTCCCACATCCCCCAGCCTGCCCCAATTGCAAGCCTATCAAGCAGCAATCTGCAAAGAACGCGGATGGGATAGTACCAGCGATCTGGAAACTTTCCTTCTCTTCACCGAAGAGATTGGCGAATTGGCGAAAGCCATTAGGAAACGAAAAAAACTCTTTTTAGAAGAGGGAAAGTCGCATAAAAAAGATGGAATCGAGGGAGAGATGGCTGATATTCTGAGTTACCTTCTGGAATTGGCAAATCGATTTGGAGTCGATCTGGAAAAAGCCTATCGGGATAAAGAGGAATTGAATGCGGGGAGGGAGTGGGGTTAGAAAGGTGTTGGTGTGTTTAGGGGTTGGTGTTTTGGCATTTGTATGCTTACTTAATTCAAGCACTCCAAGACTCAAACACGCCAACGTGTTTTAATTCCTCACTCCCAAATCTCTTCTTTCCCATAATACTCCTTAAGCACTTGAGCAGCCATCTTACCAGCCGGAGAAAAGCTCTGAGGGGAACGATCACTATAATTCATATAGGAAGGCCACTTCCACCAAATCATTCCTTTCTGCCAATCCTGGTCGCGCATGGCTTCGAGTACGACCTTATAACACCTTGCCTGGTCTTCTTCTATTGCTTTGTCGTCTTTAGCTTCGGCATGCGGTTCTTTCCAGGTTTCAGGGATGCTGCGAAATCCAACTTCCGTAAAGACCATAGGTTTGCCATGTTTCTTGCTAATTTTTGATAGCTTTTTCATGGTTTTCTCAAAACCAGCTTTCAAATCTTCATCACTGGCCCAGCTTTTATCACTTAAAGGATAGTAGCAATCCACTCCTAGGAAATCGAGTTCTGCGGCTAATTCTGGTGATAGTTTTTCTATCTCTTCTCCCCAGTTGGCGGCATAGGTGATTTTTCCGGAGAAAATCTTTTTCAAGTCTTTCGCCAATTGCGCCCAAGCTTTGGGTTGCTGGGTGCTTGCTTTGACAAATTCAACTCCGATACAGAGAAGGTCAAATTCGTGAATCTCAGCCAGAAGTGCATAATGCAAAATCCAGGTTCGGTAATAGATAAAGAATTGATTCCAGTCTTCCTGATTAGTCATTTCCAGGTCTCCCGGCCAAGATCCACCAAACCAGATTTGGGGTTTCATCATGGTCTTAATTCCCATGCTTTGAGCAGCCCGACTGGCATAAACTACAGAGATGTCGTTTTCCCCGCCTGTTCCTCTACTGAACCTAATTGGATTGGGTACATCGGTTTCCCTTAAACCAGAATAAGGTACTATGGAAATGGTATTTACATTATGAGCTTTAATTTCTTCCAGGGATTTTCTGGCCAGGGTCGATCCATAACCATTGTAAACAGAATAGCCTTCATGAGCGAAAGTCATTCCTTTCAGGTAAGGTGGAAGTTCTATTTCTCGTCTTTCATCAGCAGTTCTATTGGATAGATCGCTGAGGTAATTGATCCATTTTTTATTGAGATTTTTCATCTCTTTTTTTGAGGGCTTCCAGCTGGAATAGTTTTCCAGAAAACTATCTTTTCCCCATTCTTCCAATAGAAACTCAACCATACTAGCAGAAAGTGCTCCCTGTGTAATCGAGGAAGCGTATTCATTTTTATGGTTAGCCAAAAGTTCATCAAGGTTCTGCCAGTCTCCGGAACGAAAGAGTTTTGCAGTCCAGTATTGATGACCTTTTCTTTGCCAGTTTTCTGAAAAGTATATGGCAAGTCCTCTTTGCAAAACGGGATGGGCTTCTCCGCCCGTAATTTCTCTCAAGATCCAAAGGTATTGGGACTCTGTACTCAAACCCGGAAAATATTCGTGAGCCAGAATATGCACATCATTCTTTTCCAAATCCTGGAAACAAGCCCTCATCTCTCCCTTCATCATACCCATAATTTCAGGGCTTCCATACAGATTAAGGGAAATTTTATCCAAATCCTCTTTTTCCTCCCAGAAGTCTTTTACCTTTTCAATTTCACTCAGAACCCTCTCACCTATGGCTTGGAGTTCTGCAAGTTCTAGCCCCGTGGAATGTTCAAAAATCTCAATGTCAGCAGATTCGAAACCTGGACTGGGCTGTGGGTCGAAATACCAGCTTAGTTCTTTATCTACTTTCCAATCTTCATCAAAATCTCCTAATGCTATTCGCTTCCCTTCATCATACACCTGATAAGGCAAATTGCCCCAAATTCTGAATCTTCTTCCCCCAGTTAACTGGCTCAAGAGATGTAAAACAGCTTTTTCTGTATTTCCCGAGACAACCGTTATTGGTGTCCATTGGCTATCAGGATTAGGAAAAAAGCTAAGCTGATATGCCTGATTACTACCGTCAAATTCTTGTCCATTTATCTGAAAGCTGCTATCATTTTGCTGAAAAGGAAGGAAGGGAGTTAACCGGGATAGAAGGCTATTTGATTCAGGGGTTCCTATAAGGAAGCCCGGGAGCTCTTTCCACTGCTCCAAGTCATATTCCTGATCCGATTGAATCAGTATCTTCAAGGGCCTTCGACCTCCACTCAATCTTTCTTTGAGAGAATTGGCAAACTGACGATACTTTTCAGTTTCCTCTCCAGCCCCACTACCATAAACGATCAATAAACTTCTGTGCTTATTGAAGCTTTCGTACATATCCGCTTTACCCGGTTTTTGATCTCCGGTTTTTGGGGTCCCCTGCAGCATGCAGGATTGAGATAGAAATGCCAGAATTAGTATTAGTAGCAGGCGTTGCATTGGGTTAACAGCTGTATTGATTGATAGGAGAATATAGCAAAAAGAGCTGGCTCCTTAAAGCCAGCTCTTTTCTTTATTTCATAAGCTGATCATTTCATGCTTTTGATGATTTGAACGGCTTCATAAATATATGGATCTTTTCCGAGGTCTTTCTGCCATTTTTCCAAACGAGCCAAACGACCTTTGTCCTCTGCAGCAGCATCCAGATCTATTTGAAGAAGAGTTACATCAAATCCTTCTATATCTTTAGAAATACCTTTGTATTTCTCAGATTCTTCATTCAATTGCTTACGTTGCGCACGATAAGCTTCCAAACTCAAGGGATAATCTTCAGACTCTTGTCGACGCTTGAGGCGTTCTGCGTTTTGCTGGATCAATTGAAAGGTAGGATTGGCAGATACTCTGTCTTCACTTTTGCTCTTGATTTGAGAAAGGTTGCCAAAGGCATTTCTCTCTTCAGCAAAAGGAATAGCTTCTATTTCATCCCACGCCATAGAGTACTCATTTTCTCTTTCTCCAATATCCAACAAGCTATACTCATCTGGCAGCTGGATATCTGGTACAACCCCTCGTAGCTGCGTTGCACCTCCGTTTATGCGGTAGAATTTTTGAGTCGTCATTTTCAGATCCCCCAAGGGCTTAATTTCGTAAGATCCTCTGATCAGATCATCCAGGTCAACGAATCTTTGAACAGTACCTTTTCCGTAAGTGGTTGTTCCTACAACGATTCCTCTTTTATAATCCTGAATGGCGGCAGCCATGATTTCAGATGCAGAAGCACTGAATTCATTTACCAATACTACCAATTTGCCTTCATATTGTACTTGTGGATCGCGGTCTCTCAGAATGTAAGGCTTACCTTCGCGAGATTTTACCTGAACGATAGGACCTTCTTCGATGAAAAGTCCTGCCATTTCAACTACGTCTGCGAGAGAACCTCCTCCGTTATTTCTCAAGTCGAGGATAATTCCATCAACCTTCTGCTCTTTCAATTTGGCAATCTCAGCTGAAACATCGGTTGCAGCACGACGACCGTAGCGATCATTTAAATCGAAATAGAATTTAGGAAGGTGGATATATCCCACGCTCTTTTTATTGTTATCTGCTTTTAGAATCGCGGACTTGGCATAGGTCTCATCGATAATGATCACATCTCTGACCAGAGGAATGGTAATCACGTTGCCATCCAGTTTTTGAACAGTCAGGCGAACTTCCGTTCCTTTCTTTCCACGAATCAGCTGAATGGCGTCATCGAGGTTCATACTCACAACATCTACCGGCTCTTCCTCTCCTTGTCCTACCTTGAGGATTTTGTCATTTACTTCCAGATCTCCCTGGAGGAAAGAAGGACTTCCGTGTACAATACGTACAACTTTGATCATTCCATCTTCTTCGTTTAGCTGAGCTCCGATTCCTTCCAGTTTACCGGAAATGCGGATATCAAAAGCTTGCTTGTCTTTGGGAGGGAGGTATTCTGTATGCGGATCATAGGTAGTTGTAATCGCATTAATATAGTCAGCTCTTTTATCTTTCAGGGTTTCCTGTTCCATGCGTTTGAACCACTCATTGTGCGTTTTCAAAACTCTTGCACGAGCATTTTCCTCTAGAAGTTCCATGGGTTTAATTTCCATGGCTTCCTCCCCACTATCACTTTCTTTCTTCTTTTCCTGCTTATCCATATCGGTAACCAGACGAGAAAGTGTTTGTAATTTCAATGCTTTGCGCCACCGCTCTTTCAATTCTTCACCGGAAGATGCATATGGCATTTTTTCCGGATCTCCTTCCAAACTTTCCTCTACGCTAAAGTCAAAAGGTTCT
Organism: Bacteroidota bacterium; assembly: GCA_039819665.1. GTDB lineage: Bacteria > Bacteroidota > Bacteroidia > J057 > J057 > JAWPMV01. The sequence goes on along the minus strand of JBCBRM010000042.1, from coordinate 82,381 downwards.
TCCAGGATTTCTTCATAGTAGGCTTTTGTTTCCTCTCTTCTTTTTTCGAAAAGGGCTACAGAAAGGTCGAAGAGCTGGAAGGTTTCCGATTCCAATTCGTCGTCGATCTTGTATTGATATTGTTTTAACTGCTCTACGTCAGAGGCCGTCAGGAATCTTTTGGAAGGATCAAGAGCCTCCAGGTAGTGATTGAATACCTTTTCGGAGAAATCATCATTGATATCCTGAGGTTGATAATGGAAGCGACTCATGCTTCGCTTGATAGTTTTTAAGAGAGCTTTCGATTTTTCCTCGCCACCTTCGTAAATAGTATAAGAACTAAAAACTAGTAGTGCCGCTAAGATGGAACTAAAACCAAGAAATTTAAACTTCATAAGATTATTATAAATCTGAGTCAATACTTTGCCCTAAAGGGCACCGGTTTAGATTTGTGATGTGCTAATTTGGGATACTTACTCACTCTAACGTGAAAAATACATAATTAGATTCGTTTAGCCCAAACAGATTAAGATTTAATACCCTGAGATAAAATTTACGAATAGTATTTGAAACATTCCTTTTCTTTTCCGTTTAATCTAACGCAGCCAAATGTATGCCAGAGGGGTCAATATCATCACCATACATATTCTTTTACAGGATAATCATACTTTATCACTCCCAAAGGCGTATATTTGTTTAGAGGTTTAACACAATCCCATGATTTTTTTCACCAAGTCCTTCAAGTTTCCCCCTCAATTTTTTGTATGTATCCTTGCAGGATTTATGCTTCTCGCCTGTGAAAGTATAGAATCTGGAAAAAGTGCTTCTGCCAATAGAAGCGACTCAGGATTTTCGGGAACCGAGCAGGAAGACATAGCTGGAGACTTAAGTGATGCAGGGAAAAATTCAGGCCAGCAAAGCAGAGGGCTCGATATGGCCAATGCCCGTGTTGCGAGTGGATCATTTGAAGAAGAATTCCCCCTTCTTTATGGTTTAATAAAGGACGATAGCGGTCAGCTTCTTCCAGAATTAAAGGCTTATGCCGAAAAGGTTTTATCCCAGGACATAAACTCTGAAGCAGAAATTCTAGCCTTGATGGAACAACGGGATTCTTCCCTGATCACCTTTATAACTCCCCTATTTGAAAACATGGACCCAGAAATTCTGGATAAAAGCTGGGGTGGTTTTCAGGAAGAATTAAATCGTTTAGGAATGACGATGACGGCAGCCGAGGGTATGTTTACTTCTATCGGTTCAGCGCCATTTCTGGAAGATAAGATTGCTGAGGTTGGTTCTAAAGAATTTCAGGCTTATGTAAAATTCATGAACGCCCTGACAGAATCCAGAAATGGAGAATATCCTTTCCAGAATATGAAGCCTTTCAGAGATATGGTTTTGTATGGAGAGATTATTTTGGAGGGGAATAATGAAGCTTTTAAAAAGCGGATCGATGAAGATTTCCAGTTTGCTTTGGAGTCTTTTACCGATGTGCATTTCGTTTCAAGTCCCGGAACTAGACAGCTAGGAGTAGCAATGGTACATGGTACCAGTACGGATCCTTATCCTTATCTCGCAGAATTGGAGACAGCTAAAGAGTTTGTAGCCAGCGGGCAAGATTCTAAATACAAGAAAGCATTGTCTCGCATTCTGGAAAAGCCTTCGGCGATCACTGAAAAACCCGAAAATATTTATGTAGTGGTTATCGAATGGGCTGAGACCAAACAAATGGCTCAAATGCGTGTCCGCAGCCATTTGAGAGTAGGTGAAGATGTCCCTCACCACTTAAAGATTCGCAGAGGAGATGGAACTGATAAATATGCAGTTACCTATCGATTTTATGAAGATGAAGAAAAAGCCAACGCGGCTTTTGATGAAGCAATAAAAGAATTTCCCGATGCACGCTTGATTTATTGTAGTGTGCGAAATGGTGATCTATACCAATTGGGAATCTAATTCTCTCTTTACACACGGAACTACCCATGCAAAAAAGAATTCTGCTCACAGGAAGTAATGGCCTTCTTGGTCAAAAGATTATTCATATCCTTCAGGACCGAGTCAACACTTCCTTACTTGCTACCTCCAGGGGCGTAAATCGACATCCCGTTCGCGAAGGATACAAATACAAAGAACTTGATATTTGTGATCATGGTCAAGTAGCCAAAGCCTTTGAAGAATACAAACCTACACATGTCATCCATACAGCAGCCGTAACACAAGTAGACCTTTGTGAGACTGAGCATGCTATGTGCGACAATATAAATGTTGATGCGGTGGATAATCTCGCCAGGCTTTGTAAAGCACATGAAGCACGCTTGATTCATATTTCTACGGACTTTGTATTTGATGGAAGTTCAGGCCCCTACAAGGAATCGGATGAACCTGCTCCCTTGAGTTATTATGGAAATTCTAAACTAAAGGCAGAGCAAGTTGTCGAAGCCAGTGGATGCGATCATGCTATCTTGAGAACTCAATTGTTGTATGGCATTACACCTGCCATGTCTCGTAGCAACATCGTTTTATGGGTAAAAGATTCGCTCGAAAAAGGGAAAAATATCAAGGTTGTATCGGATCAATTCCGCTGCCCTACCCTGGTTGAAGATTTGGCGGTAGCCTCAGTAGCTGCGGTTATGAAGGAAGCCAGTGGAATCTACCATATCTCAGGTGCTGAAATGATGTCTATTATTGACATTGCTTATAAAGTAGCTGACTTTTGGAAGCTGGATAAGTCCTTGATTGCTGAAACGGATAGCCTCTCTCTTAACCAGGCGGCCAAGCGTCCTCCGACGACAGGTTTTATCATTACAAAAGCTCAGCTAGACCTGGATTATAAGCCACATAGCCTGGCTCAGGGTCTGGCGCATGTGGATAGGCAGATGAAAGAAATGGCGGGAAGTATTTAAGGGAAACGAAGTAAGAACAAGGAATGGAGAAGGGAGAGGGGCAGCCTTCTGCTGTTCTTGAGCACCCGTATTCTTGTTAGGTGAAAAACCTTATTTGCAACTCCAATACACCAACACGACAAGATGCTTTTTCAGCGTTTTCAACAATCCTTTCATTGGAGCTCTAAACCAGAGCGAAGTAATCCCCTTGACTTTGATAAAGCATTTGGAATGAATGGGATTGCTTCGCTTAAAATTTGATCTCCATGACAAAAGTGTTGGGGAAAAATCATAAAAAAAGAGCCGCATATTCCATGCGGCCCTATAAAATTTCTTTAGATAGAATCTATTTTACTTTTAGTCTCGCGCAGCTGTCCTCATAAAGCGAGTCTTCAATGATCATCATAATGGTAGCCTTTTTGCTGGTAGGTGCTCCAATTTCTTCTTCTCCGTCCTCAGAAATCTGATAAAGAGGTCCGGTTTTAAGACGCTTGTAAAGGTTGTCTTGCACTTTGATTACCCAGTCTCCTTCGATAGAGCGGAACTCGAAGTTGTCAAACTTGGAATCATAAGAACGACCATTGGGAACAACGGTACGGGTTACGATAGACTCTGCATTGGTATCGCCTACATACATCTCTACCAGACAAGTACCTTTGAGTTTTTCGTCCTCCATTTGGATAAAGGTATAATGCTCAATAACCCAATCTCCTTTTTTCTTTTCGAGTGCGAGAGTTACCGTTTCTTTCCCTTTTACCCAAAGTCCATCAGCTTCTTTGATCTCATAGTCTACTTTATAAACCACACTGGCAATCCCATTTCCTACAGTGATGTCTACAACATCTGTAACATCATATTTGAAAGTGATTCCCTCAGAGGCAATAATTTTGTTCATATAAGCCTCAAAACCTACTGTAGTCTTATAGTTTTGAACCCGAGACTTACCAGAGATATTAAATACAAATATGTTGGAAGTGGCGTCTTTGCTGAAAAACTGTAATACACTTTCTACATTTTTTGTTTGGGGAAGGCTACCATATGCTTCTGCAAATTCGTACAGCATATTTTCCAGTACTTTGCGATCATCCGCATTGTCCTGAGCGATAAGTTGGCCAGAACACAAAAGCAAAGCAAAGGTCAATACCTGCAGAGCAATTTTGTTTATCAATTTCATAATCATATTGGTTGGAGCAAAAATTTAATTGACGCTAATGTATGAAAAAACGAAACATCCGGGACCCTTCGTATTTCACGCAGTCGCTAATTTAATCTTTTCTCCCATTCTGAAAAATATTCCGCAAAAGTTGGGCTTACAGATATTTCGGCAATTGGTAACAAGAAACACCTGAAAATGAATTATATAGCTAAAATATTAAGAAATATAGTTTCGTAAATAATTAAGGTAAAGAGAGAAAAATGATCATAAGGCTATCAGGTTTTTGATAAATAAGCGAACTGAAGGCTCATTTTATCGCCCAAAAAATAGTTACAAGGAGTTTAAGGGACAGAAAGGCAAATAAAAGCTATATAAAGTCAAACTCTCAAGCGAATCTTGCGAATAATAGGGTGAACTAAAAACCAATCCCCTTTTTCTTTTTTTGCATACGCCAAAATGGAATGCATTTTGAGCCAAATTAATGTAATTTAACAGCTGGAAGCTGTTTTAAAGAAGAATTATGCAAGACCCAAATAAAGACTCCTTTGATCTCGAGGATATTATTGATCAGGAACTGCAGAAATTTGCAGAGGAAAAATCCAAAACGGAAGAAACTCCTCCAGCAGCTGAGGAAGTAAAACCTGTAAGGAAGGAGTCGGTTCCAAAAGTAGAGGAGGTACGCGAGATGAAAGGGCCTATCATCGAGGATAATACTCGAGAGAGAAATCTCTCCCCTAAGACTATGGGGGGTCCCATCCTTGAAGATAACAACAGAAAAAAAGAGGTCCCTGCAAAAGAAAAATTTATGCCATTTACTAAAGAAGAGAATCAAGCTCCCACTTCTAAAAGCTTCAGATTACTTGATCCAGCCTACAAGCTTCCCCGGAAACTGTTTTTCGGTTTGATAGGTCTACTGATTCTTTGTGGACTTGCTTTTACTTTATACATCAGCACAGACCTTCCCCCCATGACCCTGATTGAAAATCCTAATTCGGACCTTTCTACTCAGTTGATTTCAGCGGATGGGGAGGTTTTGATGAAATATTATTCGAGAGAAAACAGGGTAAATGTAAAACTTAACCAGATGTCGGAGCATGTTATCAATGCTTTGGTATCTACAGAGGATGTGCGCTTTTACGGACACTCCGGTATCGACCCCAAATCCTTTTTCTCAATTCTATGGAGTCTGATCACAGGAGATGAAATACGAGGGGGAAGTACCATCACTATGCAACTTTCTCGTAACCTCTATGATGAAGTTGGAAAAGAGCCTACCATCATTCGTAAGGTGAAAGAGTACCTGGTTTCAGCCTATATCGAAAGAAAATTTACCAAACAGGAGATCATGGAGGCCTATCTTAATACGGTTAATATCTATGGTACTTCTTATGGCATCGAAACCACAGCCAATAGACTCTTTGATAAAAGTGCGAAAGACCTTACTATCGAAGAGGCAGCTTTAATTGTGGGTATGCTTAAAGGGCAAGGAGTTTATAATCCTTTTAAACACCAAGAAAGGACCAAAGACCGCCGAAATACCATCATCGAACAGATGGTAAGATATGGGGTTCTTAATCCAGAAAAGATCAATGTCGATAGTATCAAAGCTATTCCCCTGAATGCATCTTTAACTTCACAGGAATTCAGTCATGTAAAAGGACTCGCTCCTTACTTCCGAGAAAGAGTAAGAAAGCAATTAAACGCCTGGTGCAAGGAAAATGGTTACAATCTATATACAGATGGCTTAAGAGTTCATACTACCCTAGATAGCCGCATGCAGGCTCATGCAGAGGAGGCAGTTCGAGCACATATGAAAAGCCTGCAGAAAGATTTTGATCGGGTAGAGAGAAAAGGAAAGAAAATCCTCAATGATGATCCTTCTATCCTCATTGCCTTAAAGCGTCAATCCTATCGATACATAGTAGCCAAAAGAGCAAAAAAATCAGATGCAGAAATAGATAAGGAGTTTCGGGTAAAAGTGCCTATGACCATATTTAGTTGGGATGGAGAGATTGATACCATGATGAGTCCGTTGGATTCGCTTCGCCACTATGCCCGCTTTCTGGAAACCGGAATGGTTTCTATTGATCCCAGCAATGGACATGTAAAAGCATGGGTAGGAGGCATCGATTACAAGCATTTCAAATACGACCACGTGGCTGAGGGAAAAAGGCAGGTAGGATCTACTTTTAAGCCTTTTGTATACGGGAAAGCGATCGAGTCAGGATTTAGTCCTTGCGATCGAGTACTCAATCAACCGGTTGCAATTCCTTTACCTGAAGGTGGATATTGGGAGCCCAAAAACTCTGGTGGAGAAGTGGGAGGAAAAGTAACGCTGAAACATGCATTGGCAAACTCACTCAATGTGGTTACTGCCCGACTTATCTCAGAGGTTTCTCCCGCAGCAGTAGCTGATTTCGCCCGGAGAATGGGAATAAAATCTAAATTGGATGAAGTGCACTCCCTAGCTTTGGGTACTACAGACCTTAGTGTAATGGAGTTGACCTCTGCCTATTCGACCTTTGCAAATTATGGGGTAAGAAATGAGCCTATTCTCATTACCCGCATTGAAGATAAATCTGGAAAAGTACTGGCCGAATTTTCTCAAAAACCGGTTGAGACCATGAATGCAGAAGATGCCTATAAAATCATCGAGTTGCTAAAAGGAGTAGTCAATAGCGGTACTGGCCAAAGACTTCGTTTCAAATACAAATTCACCAATGAAATCGGAGGGAAAACCGGTACAACTCAAAACCAGTCTGACGGTTGGTTCATGGGCGTAACTCCTAATTTGGTAACCGGTGTATGGGTAGGTGCTTCAGATAGAAGGATTCATTTCCGTTCCATCAAATACGGACAAGGAGCAAATATGTCTCTACCGATCTTTGCCCTCTACATGAAGCAAGTATATGCAGATGCCCGGATTGGTTTACCTACGGACAACTTTGCCCGACCAGAAAATATGGGTGATCTGAATTTCAACTGTAAGGCGGTCATTTATGAGGAAAAGAAAAATGACACACCAACTTCAGACGATCTCGATGCCTTTGATTAATTATTAATCCAGGTATCTAACACTGCCACGGCTCCAAAATAAACGACAATAATTACCAGCGAAATCTCCAGGCTTGGTATTTCCTGAGGATAGTAGTAGAGAACTGCAGCTGCCAGAAAGAAAAAGGCAACTGAAGCAATCAAATGTATCCAGAAATATTTTTTGGAATGGCTGGGATATGCATACTTAATTGGGACAAAATGTAGCATCCCAAATACAAAAGTCAGGAGAATATTAAGTTCAGGAAGATTGTGGAATATAAAAAATTCGAAAAATACCACCAGGTTCCATAATACCGGAAATCCTACGAAATATTCATTATTTGCCACCATGCCTTCTTTACCATAATATAAAGTGGACGAAAGCAACATAATAGCCAGACAGGGATACATCCACATTTCTGGTACCATTTGAGCTTCATAAAAGAAAAAGGCCGGAATAATGGCATAATTCGCAAAATCGATCACATAATCGATGTTCTTGCCATCCATATACGGGAGGACTTCTCTGACCTTAAATTTCCTGGCCAGACTTCCATCAACCCCATCAATGATAAAGCTGATAAAGAGCCAAAAGAAGGCTAGTTGCCAGGCATTTTCTGTAATGGCAATGATAGCGAGGAAGCCTGTAAAAAGTCCCAGCGAAGTAAAGATGTGGACGCCCCAGGCAGCGATTTTATTTGATAGCTTAGGCAAATTGCTGTTTCTCAGTTAATTTGCGCAAATTAACTAAAAGAAGATTAAAGTGATTGTCCCGGATCGAAAGCGCTGGCTATGGCCGGCCTTAACTACTATTATATCAATTATTCTTATTGGAGTGGGCCATTTGGTCTTTGATCTGGATCTGGTGGGTCTGATCGTTGTGATACTCTTCTATCTCCTCATTTTTGGGGTGGGAGTATGGGCTGGGAAAAAATCAGATGAGAATAAAACGGACAATTTCCTTCTGGCTGGTCGAAAGCTCCCTTTATGGATTTCAGTTTTCACTATGGCAGCTACCTGGATTGGTGGGGGTTTTATCAATGGTACGGCCGAATTTGCAGCCTCAAGCGGATTACTCTGGGTACAAGCTCCCTGGGGGTATGCGGTAAGTTTGATTATAGGTGGACTCTTTTTTGCCCGAAAAATGAGAAGATATCAGTTTCGGACTATGCTGGACCCTCTTGAGCAAAGGTTTGGAGACAAAAGTACGGGCCTCTTCTTTATCCCCGCTGTGATGGGGGAAATATTCTGGATTGCTGCTATCCTTACTGCATTAGGAACGACCTTCTCTATTATTCTGGGGCTGGATACTGATAGCGCAATTATAATATCAGCCCTGGTTGCCATTATTTATACCGGAATTGGTGGATTAGAATCAGTAGCCTATACAGATATCGTTCAGTTGGGGTTATTGATAGTAGGGCTTTTATTGGTATTACCTGTAGTTCTCAACACCGTTGGGGGTATCGCAGAGGTCTGGCCCCAGTATGTAGAAAAGCATGGAAGTGCAGCTTCGCTTTTTCCAGATAAAGAAAGTATGGGGAACTCTTTTTGGAACTGGTGGGATTTTGCCTTACTACTTATGCTGGGAGGGATTCCCTGGCAGGTTTATTTTCAACGGGTATTGGCTGCAAAAAATGAAAAGACAGCCATGTGGTTATCCATAGCAGCAGGAGTCATCTGTATATTGGTAGCAACTCCTGCCGCTTTGATAGGCATGGTAGGAGGAGTTACAGATTGGAGCAGTATGGGACTAAAAGGTCCTGAAACAGCTGCCCATACCCTCCCCTATGTTTTCAGATTCCTTACCCAGCCCTGGGTGGCACTCCTTGGCCTGGCCAGTCTTTCGGCAGCTGTAATGTCTTCGATAGATTCATCTATTCTTTCTGCCTCTTCCTTGTCAGCCTGGAATGTTTATCGTCCACTTATAAAACCGGATTTGAAAGATGAGGAGCTGAGTAAGATGATCAAAAGATTTGTATTTATCATTGGAATTACTGCCACTTTCCTTTCCCTAAAAGTCGAGAGTGTATATGCCCTTTGGTACCTATGTAGTGATTTTGTCTACTGTCTCTTGTTTCCCGCACTTGTCTGTGCGCTTTTCGACCCTAAAGCCAATAAAGCCGGAGCAATCGCAGGTTTTTTAGTAGCAGCTGTTCTCCGTTTTGGAGGAGGTGAATCCATTTTGGGAATTCCTGTTCTTATTCCTTATCCGATGGTAGAAGAGGGTGTCGTTTTATTTCCGTTTCGTACCCTGGCAATGCTTAGTGGATTGCTTACTATACTGTTAGTTTCTAGATTTACTCAAAAGCAATTTCCTCCGAAAGAGCTTGAATTAGTACATCTATAATTTCTTATTCTATGAAAAGGCGAGAGTTCAATCAAACCCTCATTAAAAGCATCAGCAGCTATGCATTATTTGATTCTCTTATTCATAGTGAGGCCTTTAGTTTCAAAATAAAACCTATCATTGACCATTGGGCCTTAGAAGTAGAAAGCTATTGTAAGGATTTGCGAAAAGCGGGGATTAGTCCCTCTGAGTGGCAGGATAAAATAGAACTTCTTTACAAAAGGGTTGAACTAGAAGAATTGTTAAAATATATCAAATTTGAAGAACTCATCAAGGGATTTGAATATCCTGATTTGGGAGTTGCGACTCGATATGTAAAGTTCCCAAAAATGGAAGGCCTTCCGGCTCGCACAAGCTTTACAAAAAAGATCTTTGGAATGAAAAAAGGAAGGGCGATCATTCCTCACGGACACGCCAATATGAGTTCTGCTCATTTAATCCTTAAAGGCGAAATGCAATTGAGAAATTACAACAATCATGGCCAGGAAGATCGCCATATGTTCATCTCTCCTAGCTCAGACAGACTGATAAAACGCGGGGATGCCTCTACTATTTCTGATGAACGGGATAATGTGCATTGGTTTGTAGCACATACAGATCAGGCATTTACTTTCGATGTGATCATGCTAGACTTGAATGGTAAACAGTACGATATTTATAACCTCGATATGTATGAAAAGGAAGAGTTGTCTGATGGAAGAATGCGGGTGCCGATACTTGATGTTGAGACTGCTCTGAAAAAATATGGCAAAGAAAGCCATCATTAAAAAAGGCCCTTTATTAGGGCCTATTGAAGTAAAACAAGGAACAAGAAATGTTGGTAGAAGAAGGGATTATTTAGCTACTTTTCACTTTCTTGTTCCTTGTTCTTCATCTCTACTTCTTCACAAACTTTAAAGTCTGGCTTGCATCTTCTATTTTCAACTGAAGCAAGTAGATTCCCGATGGTAGCCCCTCTATAGAAACTTCTTCTGTATTAACCCCAATACCTCTGGTATTCTTCTCATGGCTCAGAAATTTCTTGCCAAGCATATCCAGCACTTCAATCTGTACATCCGCAGTCTCTTTTAGCTCATACTCTACTCGCAGGAAGTTCGTAGTAGGGTTAGGGAATAAAGAAAGGCTACTTTCCTCCACATATTCTTCCAATCCGGTATTGGTATCCCTTTGTCCGTCTGCATACCATTCTGCCCAGCGTCCCTGAGCGATCAAAGCAGTAGCGGCATTTCCCGCAGGATTGATTTTATCAGCAGCCATATCAATCACCGCGATTCCAGGAACACTTTGCCCCTGAGAAGTAACAGGCGTATCAAACAGGAGCTGAGCATCATTGACTGAATAGGTAGGATAGCCCAGTTGAGAGTTCTGGAAAATAGTTCCAATGGCACCTGTTTCAATATTAGCAGCCATCACCAGGTTCTCATTGGTATTATTGTTAAAGAAATCAAAAGCGATGACATTCGGCGAATTTTTAGAGAAAACAGCATTCCCTACACTTTCTCCCGGCTGCAGCCCTGTAAAAAGTTTGAATACCTGTCCATCTCCAAAGTTACCAGTAGAATTATCCCAAACCCTGATCAGGCCTAAATCCCAGTATTCAATATCCGCACTATTTGGACTTCGTATGATATTAAAACCATCATAGAGCACATTTTCTCCACTCAAATCCCAGGAAATGACATCAGCAAATAATACATCACCCGTACTTACTCCCTGCGCAGTAGTTGGGTTGAATAGTTTGTAAATGAAAAACTGATTTCTTGTAAAAGAAACGATGTAAATACTCGTATCGACAAGCGTAGTTAACATGGCCAGCCGTGAACCATCTTTAGAAACAGCAACATTATCAAATGCTGGCCACCCCTGATTCGTAAATAGAATCACGTCACTGGGGTTATTGGGATTCATGCTGATCTGATGGATTCGCCCGGTACTATCTGCAAAATAGCCTGTACTCCCATCATCCGTCACAGAGATTTTCTTTCTGTGGGTAGATTGGCTTAAAGGAGTAAAATTGGTTGCTGCCGTATTTGAGATATACATCGTATTGGGATCACCCGCATTTACATCCGAACTTACGATAGACTCATTACCCGGATTGACAGGAACAGTTGGATTGGTATTGGTCCCTGAACCACCCGTAATTCCTACTGCATCAAAAGCAGCTCTGGCAGCAGTTACCTGACTAGAATTGGCTCCATGCAAATCTGAAGCAGCCTGTATCACCGCAATTCTACAATCCACAAATTTAGAAGAGCGGGTCAGATATTGGGTTAAAGCACGGTAGTAGACCTGCTCTGCAATCGCTTTTGAAGTAGATGTTGCGAAATTGTGAAAAGCTTTGTTAGGAATACCGCTATTGATATGGACACCACCATTATCTTCTGGACCCGTAAATTGCTGACTGACATTTGCGGGCTGATACCCATTGGTTTGAAGAGGATTTGAACCTGCTGGAAACCCATTATTTGGATTACTCACATCGCGCAATAGGCCTGTGGGAAAGATGTTGGTATTTGGAATTATATCTTCCCCTAACCCAAAATCATCTCTATCAACCAGAACTCCGAAGACATCAGCAAAAGATTCATTTAATGCACCCGGTTCATCCTGATAAACCAAATTGGCCGTTTCCTGCACTACCCCATGTGCAATTTCATGGGCGGCCACATCCAGAGCTCCTGCTAAAGGAGTAAAGGCCTGGCGTCCATTTCCATAAAACATCGCAGCACCATTCCAGAAAGCATTATCAAAACCACGTCCGTCTTCATCTGCTACATTGATAAAGGAAATCAAATCTCCTCCCTGCCCATCAAATGACTGGCGACCAAAAGTATTTTCAAAATAATCATAAACCACAGCAGCATTATTATGGGCTGAGACGCTCACGTTGCTCCAGTTATTAATATTATTAGAAGTAACCTCCACAAAATTATTATTGTTGACCTGATTATTTTGCCAGTCAAGGGTCACAATTACCCCGTCGCCCCCATTTGGCTGACGGTTAGGATCATTGGGAAATTTGTACATGGAAGTCTGGGTGTTAATCATGGTATATTGATTATTTGCAAACTCATATACCTGCAAGCTTTGGACCTGCCCATTTAAATCCTGACCTGAACCTGTTGCAGGTCCAATTGTACAGGTATGATCAAAATCATTGAGGACTTCACCAGTGTTGGCATCGATCATGTATTCCCAGCGGTGCATGAGATTAGGGCGTATCACCAGATGCCAGGCCAATTTTTGCTGAGCGGGAAACCCCCTCGTCCGGTAAATTACCAATTCACTTTGAGGAGCCACATAATTGAGAAGTTCCTGCTCGGCCTCTGTCAATTCTCTTACATGTGCATCATTTGTTAGATCACTCATTGCTACCTGGATAGCGGCATCTACCTCTATACCTGGATTGACATCGCTCAGAATAGGGCTAGTTTGATAGCGCCCGGTCATGATGATCTCATTGGCTGGGCTATAGTGCAGAATCATTTCCGAAGCATAGACCGGTATGCCCTGATATACCTGGGCCAACTTGATATGTGCAAATCCCAGATTATCTCTTTCGATATTTTTTATTCGTAGTTCTTGTGCGGGATCATCAATTCCCAGGATAGCCTGAATATTATTTAAGTGGGAGATACTTTGTTGATAAAGTAGTTGATCCGAAGCGGAGATAGCTTTAGCATGGCTCCCTTGAACCTTACTCACAATATGGATAGGTAATCCATGATCCCCCCAGGCATGCACCTGGGTCTTAGTCTGGTTTTGCAGCCAACTTCTATCCACCTTCAATCCCGGTGATCCAGGAATGCTTTTATAGGTAAAAGATTGCTGGGGTATGCGTCCAATATTCACTGGAATAGCAGGCCCACTTAGGTTTTGAGGGCCTCTTTGAATAGGCTCCTGAGCTTGCTGACTTTTCAATTTCTTTGAAAAAGGATGTGTTTGCGCTGTAAGCAGATGGTTCAACATCAGAAATCCACACAGCAGGAATAAGACATAGAATTTTCTCATAGGTCTTGAGCTTGTTTGGTAAAATGTAGGTTTGTTAAATAAACATGGAGGGATTTGCCCGGATTATATTTGTGCGGGCTATCGTTTGACAAGGAATTTTCCTCATTTATTCTACAGGATTAATGAGCTGCATGAGTTTCAGGTGAAAACCTGCTATTTCTCCACCACCATTTTTACTTGTATCATCCACTCCCCATACCAATTCATTAATTCCATCTTCGTTCATATAATGAATAAACTTATACATATTGTAAGGCTCCTTCATTTTGTAGGTGGGTATATCCTTTTCTACCGCTTCAGTAAAAAGAGCTTTAGCATCTGCTTTTGAGATTTTATTGATTTGAGTGAAAGTGGTATCTCCATGTTCTTTCAAAAACAAATGACCGGAAGCCAAAAGGCAGTATTCCGTAATTGCTCCGGTAAAACCTCCCCCACTACCAAATCGAATTTGTTCTTTTTTATAGGCATCAGGTTGATAGGAAGACTTACAGGAAAAAAAAGAAAAGAAGGACATGCAGACTAATAGTAGGATAATGGGCTTCATAGAATTTTATTTTGATAGGTAAGGCAATATAGTTCAAAATATGAAGAAAGGTAGCTCACTCCACTCATGCAAGAATTGCCTACTTTCTTCATACTAGGGACGCAAATGAATACTTTTGGTCATTTTCATTAACTAAAGATTCATGTTAAAATATGCGAAACATTTGGTTCATAAACGTCCGCTTTTCAGCCCTATTTGACGAAAATATTCCTCAAAAGTGAACAAAACAGATCATTTAAGTAGCAAAAGCAGCAGATAAAGCACCTTTCTTACTATTATATGATCTTTTTAACTTTTTTCGTTACCATAGCGACCAAACCAACTCTAAAAGTTACCTTGATATTTTTTCATAAGATTATTTCCAAGCTCTAAGCTATAGCAGAGCTTGGGGCAGAATGGAAATAAAGGCTTGCAGGAAGGAAAAACCTTCTCTGAACATAAGGTGTATATGTTTGTGAAGGAAATGGATTTGTCCACTTAAAAGTTTTTGACATATTAGCGAGGGAAAAATTAAGCGATAGATGAAGCCACTGATACGACAATTGAGCAATGCCAAGAGCCATTACTTCCTCGGATCACAGGGAGTAAACTATGAATACCGAATAAAAGGTAATCAGAACGGGGATGCCATTGTCATGCTTCACAATTTAGGGATGGATTGCCGCGTGTTTTTGCCTAACATTGATGCACTTGCAGAAGATTACCTCGTAGTTGCGATTTCTCTTCGTGGACATGGGCTTTCAGACAAGCCCAAATCAGGAAGTGCCGATGCCTATAGTCTATCAGCTTTGGTTCAGGATGTAATAGAAATCACCTGGAATCTTGAAGTTCAGCGTTTTCATCTCGTAGGACATGGACTTGGAGCCATTCTGGGCTATGAAATTCTTAAAAGAGATCCTGATACACTGCTTAGCCTGACAAGCATCAGTGCTCCGGTAAGTAATGGTTCTCTAAAAGAGTTAAATAAAATCAACTCCAAAGTGAATGGTCTGACTTCTCGAATGATGAAGCAAAAGCAGTTGGCTAGTATTGCTGCCAAATTTGTTTCTGATAATGAGCAGACGATTTCATTTGTCAGGGATGAGATTTTTTATGGAAGCGATTTCAAAATCCTTAAGAACTTTAAGTCCCTAGTAGATTCTGTCGACTATACCGAAGTGATCAGAGAATCTACCCTTCCGATCTTACTGATTGAAGGAGAATTTGACTTTATGACCGAAAGCAGAAATGGCAAAAAGGCGGTTCAGGATATGCTTGAGCTCATGGGGGACAATTATCCCAGTACCCATCAGTTAATCCCGAATACCGGGCATATTCCCAGCCTGGATGATCCCCATGCATTTAACCAGGTGCTACTGGGTTTTCTAAAAAGTTTATAAAATCATTAAGCAGGATCGACATCAATGATGATACGCAGACTTTTGGCTGGCGCCATTTGGTAATAGGTATCAATGGTATTAAACAGGATATCTCTGAGCTGCTTAGTACCCAGTTTTTTAGAAACCTTGATCATGAACTGCATCCGATAAGTATTTCTCACCCTCGGTACCAGGGCAAAATCAGGCCCTAGTAAATTTACTCCGAAAAAGGGCTTCAATAATCCATGCAATCGTAAACTTTCCCTTTCCACAAATCTCATATCCTTGTGTCGAATCTCTATGCGGATAATTCGGGAAAAAGGAGGATAACCCATTTGCTGGCGTCCAATGATCTCCTGATTATAAAATTTTTCGTACTCATTTTCTATTGCGCCCAAAACCAGATTATCCGGCATAAAACTCTGTACAATTACATGCCCTTTTTTAGTACTCCTACCCGCACGCCCACTCACCTGTGTCAACAACTGATAGGCATGCTCATAAGCACGAAAGTCCGGAAAGGTCAACAGATTATCCGCCAGGATCACCCCTACCAAAGTTACATTGTCAAAGTCGAGGCCCTTGGATACCATCTGCGTTCCAACCAAAATATCAATTTGTCTATTTTCAAATTTATTGATCAGATTTCGATAGCCGCTTTTGGAACGAGTCGTATCCAAATCCATGCGTTCCACCACATGATTTGGAAAGACTTCTTCAACTGACTCTTTGATTTTTTCTGTTCCAATCCCCACTCGCCTCAAGGTATAGTTCCCACAATTCTCACACTTTTGGGTATTGAGTTCCGTATGTCCACAATAATGACAGCGTAGGTGTTTACGCTCCTTGTGATAGGTCATACTGATATCACAATTGATGCACTGCGGTACATGCCCACAAGTTTCACAAACCAGATAGGGGGAATAGCCTCGTCGATTTTGAAAGAGAATCACCTGCTCATTTCTTTCCAGGGTTTCGCCTATCTTTTTTTCCAATACAGAAGAAAAAATCCCATTGGTTAGCTTCTTTTTCCGCTGCACCCGCATATCCACAATTTCGATCTCGGGCATAAATCGAGCAACTGCCCGCTTTTTCAATTCTACCAAATGATATTTTCCTTCCAGCGCATTGTTATAGCTTTCAAATGCAGGTGTTGCAGAGCCTAAGATTACTGGACAGGTATTGGCAAATGCATAATAGACAGAAACGTCCCGGGCATTATATCGGGGTGCGGGTTCAAATTGCTTGAAGGAAGTGTCATGTTCTTCATCCACTACGATCAATCCTAACTCCTGAAATGGAAGGAAAATTGCAGATCGAACACCTACTACCAACTGATATTCCCGCTTACGTACTTTCTGCCAAATCTCTACCCGTTCATGATCATTGAATCGGCTATGATAGACCCCCACATTTTCTCCGAATTCACTTTTCAATCTATCTATTATCTGTTTGGTTAGGGTAATCTCAGGAAGCAAATAGAGTACCTGCTTACCTTCTGCCAAAGCTTCTTTGATTAGTTCAATATATATATGGGTCTTTCCACTGCCCGTTACCCCATGAAGCAGCACAGGTTTCAGGGGAGTTTCCTGGAGATATCCTTTTATTTCGCCCAAAGCTCGATCCTGATCCGGATTGAGAATAATATCAGAAGGTTTAGGGGAATAGCCATACAATTCAAGTCGATCAACTTGTACCTTTTCTTCCAGCACAAAGCCTTTTTTGATTAAAGCTGAAGCGACCTGAGATCCTATCTCTAATTCTTTCTGAATATCTGTTTTGGGAACCAGATTGCCTTTATGGTAAGCAGCAATGATGCGCATCAGCAAATTTTCCTGAGATTCTGATCGAGTGATAGAATCCAGGGCTTCATGCATTTTCTCTTCATCCATATAAGCATCCGCCAGACGCAGATAGCTTTTATATTTGGGCTTATATTTGTCCTCAACTTCCTGATATACCTTGATCAATCCTCGGGCTTCCATGGTCTTTAGGCGAGGATTAGGATTGGCTACAGACCAAATGTCAGAGATTTCTTTGAAGTTAAGAACGGGCTGGATGTCAAGGGCTTCCATTAATAAAAACTCCTTATCATTCAACTCAAAATCTGTCCAGTTTAGACCGGGTGTCATCTCTACTTTTAAAGCACTTTCAGGTTTGAGGCCTACCGGAAGAGCTGCTTTAAATACTTCCCCAGCTGTACAAGAATAGTAATAAGCGATCCAGTCAAAAAGTGCTAGCTGAGCTTCTTGAAAAGAGGGTTCTGGATCCAGGATTTCTTCGAGGTATTTAAGTTTTGCACCTTCCTCTTCTGTCGGAAGTTCTTCCACTTTTCTGATGAGTCCGGTATAGATTTTCCGTTTACCAAAACTGACTAAAACCCGCTTACCAACAGCAACCTGATCGCGTAAGATTTCAGGAACTTTGTAATGAAAATTGGATTTTACCGGAAGAGGGAGTATGACTTCTACGATCGTGTTCACGTTTAGGCCCGCATTTGTTATTTCCTGAGAAATGGCAGCTCCTACCAAATAGAATTCAAGTTACAGATAATATTCCAAGCTTTTCATTTTTATAGAAGATAAATAGCCAAAAGTAAAGGATTTACGCCAGAACGGAACATACAGATATACAAGCGGTTGAAACGTGGGATTTTACCATTCAATTTGAGGAAATAAGGCTTTTTGCCGACTCAACTTATCTTGCAAAAAGATACTTTGAATTACCGCTCTCTTCTAAAATAGTTTGATTAATTTTACAGGGGAAATAAATTTGTGGATGAAAATTGTCCACAGATTTGATCACATGTCAAGACCTAAGGGGTATAGGTCCGTCATAATATCAACCTGCATTATTCGTTTGAAAAGGAATGTTAGATTTTTTCAGTTCATGTAAGAGAGCTGTAAAATAGAGGTTATTTAATAGCCAGTGAAGCTTTAGTATGCGCTTTCGTGTATAAATTGTAAAAAATTATGTTTCAATGGCTAAGTTTGGTGTATTATTTGACAGAATGCTTATCTATGGCTAAACGGATACTTCAATGTCTTCTCTTTATGGGAATGATTTTCCCATGCCTTGCACAAAACATCAAAATCACTGATCTGGAACCCCGAGGGGATAGTGTTATTGTGCGTTACGATCTTCTTGATGAAACAGCCGAAAGGACTTATACAGTTAAGCTCTTTCTATTGATGGAATCAGATACTATCGCACTAAAGCAGCTAAGTGGAACAGGATTCGGTGATCAAATCGCTCCCGGCTCCTATGAGATCAAATGGGATGCGCTTACGGAGTTTCAAAGATTGCAGGCAGACGTCAGTTTCTACATTACTGCAGTTCCCAGCTTTTTTGTTGATTCACCTATAGAAGGTGAACGGGTAAAATTAGGGGGACCAATTACCTTTCAGTGGTTCGGAGGGAATAGTTATTTGGATACCCTAACCCTTGAATTATATCAGTATGATACTCCCATTGATACCATCACCTTAGTATCTGAAACCTCTCAATATACCTGGCAGGTCCCCAAGGACAAGTCAATTAAGCCGGGAGAGGGATATCGTATGAAATTTATCGGTACGCCGATTACAGATATCGAAGCATTCAGCAATAATTTTGTGATAAAGAGTAATACACCCCTGTGGGCTATTTTGGCTCCTATAGGCGCCGTAGTTGTCGGTACGGTTTCCTATTTGATTTGGGGTAGAAATCCTTTACCTCCACCAGATGATGGAGGATTGGACGAATAAAAACAGGCCACGGCCGAGAACACAGTTTTTTAATAGTTAGTAATTAATTCACTGCTATACTACTTATGCAAATAAAAAATGCATTTCGCTCATATACTTGCTGCAACGGTTTATCCGCCGGAAAGCTTTTAAGTTTTGGGATTATAGCTTTCCTCTGCTTTTCATCTTATAGGGCAGAGGCGCAGTCTTTTGTCAACTCTACCGTCACCTGGACGGCTCCCGAACTTTCAGAAGCAGAGGTGATTTTTGCCAATGTAGATAATGACTTCAACAATGGTCCGGAGATTCTTACAGCAGGAAAAACCAATACTTCCATCCCTTTCACGGATATTTTCAGAAAAGTGGGTAACTCATATATTAGCAATGGTAGCAGCATTCTACAATTGCGGGATGTAAGTGCTGATTTTGGGGATTATGACCGCGATGGGAATCTTGACCTGGCTATTTGTGGAGTGGATGGAAGCAATGTGCGCCATTCCCTGATTTATCGTGGTAATGGACAGCCAACAGGGACTTATGGAGGTACTGCACCTATTAGTCTTAGTGGTGCAGGGGTTGATGGTGGTAGTATAAAATGGGGAGATTATGACAATGATGGTGACCTTGACCTGGCACTCATGGGAGAAACCCAATCTTCAGGCTTGATCGCCAGAGTATATGAAAATGATAATAATTCCTTTATCCAGGACCTGACAGTCAATCTGACGGCCATGAAGGATGGAGAACTGGATTGGGGAGATTACGACTCTGACGGAGATTTAGATCTGATCATGACGGGAATGAATGGTCCTTCTAACAATACCCCTTCTACCAGAATATTTCAAAATGTAGGTAACGGAAACCTGATTTTTACTCCGGTAGCCAATCTCCAAAACCTCGGTGCGGGTAGTGTATCCTGGGGAGATTATGATAATGATGGGGATTTGGATATTCTTCTGGCAGGGGATAATGGTACAAGCCTGGAAACTCAAGTACTTCAGAATAAAGGAAATAGTGTTTTTGAAGCGATATCTACTAATTTTACTGGAATTAGAGATGGAGAAGCTATCTGGATGGATTATAACACAGACGGATGGCTTGATATCGTGCTCGCAGGGAAAAATGGAAGTACCAATGCAGATAGAACCCTGGAGTTGTATTTAAACACACAAAATGGAAGCTTTAACCAAATCAATGTAACAGATTTTGAAGGAGTGGACGATGGAGCTGCGATTGCAATGGGCTACATAGATACAGACAAAAAGCCCGATTTGGCTGTTTTGGGTAGGAAAACATTCCCAGCTGTATTTAGCCGCAAATTGTATGACAATATAAACCCTACTAATAACACTACTCCTCTTCAGATTAGTGCTCCCCCCCTTCTAACACCAGCGGGTTCATCTATAAATATCACATGGAACCCTCCTCCCGGAGCTCCTGCAAATGAAGTTGATGGATATAGCTACAATTTATTCATTGGGACCAATGCCAATGATGATGATATAGAAGCAGGGCATGCTGACCTGTCCTCGGGAGATCGAAATTTCTTCCACCAAGGAAACATTCAAGGAACAAGCTGGACCATTAGTGGGCTGCCGGCAGGGACCTATTTTGTCAGCGTTCAGGCCGTTGATCAGGATTTTGAAGGCGGACTATTCTCAGCAACTAATAGTATTGCCTATACTCCCCCCAGCTCTCCTCCTACCGTTTTCGAAGATCGTTCCTCAATCGTCTTCCCCGGAAGCACACAGGAAGGAGTAAGGGATGGTGATTTGGAATGGGGAGATTATGATGGAGATGGAGACCTCGATTTACTTATCGTTGGAGGAAATGCCCCTGGTCAAAACAATGGAGTAGTACAGGTTTGGCAAAATATAGGAGGAAATAACTTCACCCCGTCTCAGGTGGGGTTAAACGCCAGTATGGACCTTTCGGATGCCGCATGGGGAGACTATGATAATGACGGAGACCTTGACTTATTGGTAAGTGGGCAAATATCCTCCTTCGGCGTGAGTCGCTTATTTGAAAATATAGGGGGAACGCTTGTTGAGAATACTACCCTCTCAGGTCAAATAGCGGGTGTTTATTCTGGCAGTGTTGATTGGGGAGATTATGATAATGATGGGGATGTAGATATCCTCTTGAGTGGTAGAGGCTTTGATGGAGCCACCTTTTTAGGTCCGATTACGCGCTTATACAGAAATGACTATAATGTTGGAACAGCTACTCGTAGCTTTACCTATGATTCCAATGCCTCAGATGACATCCTCCCCTCTGGTAACTTTATCGGAGTTGAATTTGGAGAAGCTCTATTCGGAGATTTTAATAAAGATGGTTGGCTAGATTTCTTTGTTACAGGAAGAGATATTGGGAAGGTAAGAGCCATGTACGAAAACAATGGGGATGGTACCTTTTCAGATTTCAGTTCAGGGATAAGTTCAATAACTGCGGTAGATCAGGCTTCAGTAGCTTTTGGAGATATAAATAATGATGGATTTCTGGATCTCGCCGTTATGGGGAATGATGGAACTCAACCCGTCGCTGAAGTATATCAGTATGTTCCCCTGCCTCCTCCCTTCCCATCTATTTATTCTACAGGTGGAAGTTTCCCTGCAAGTGCAAGATTGGAAAATGGAGATATCGAATTTGGAGATTATAATGATGACGGTTATTCAGACCTGATCGTAAGTGGAATCGATTTTAATGGGATCGCTCGTACCAAAGTTCTGCTCAACTCAGGAGATGGACTGGGTAATTTCACAGAAGACCTAAATGCTTCCTCGAACCTTGCAGATGTGAGTGCAGGTAGCTCAATTGCATGGGCTGATTATGACAGTGACAAGAAGCTGGATGTTGCTATTGCGGGAGCCCTAAATGGTAGCTCTACCTACATTACACGACTTTATAGAAATAGAAATACAGATCCAAATAATATCCCTAATGCGCCAGCCAATTTGTCGCAGAGGCTTTCCGGTTTTGACGTTGAGTTTTCCTGGGATCCCCCCTTGAATCATCCGACAAATAGTGTAGGTGGTTTGACTTATGCAATCTATGTCGATACAACAGGAGGTAGTGGTTCTGTAGATGTCCGTTCTCCAAACTCCAACATAAATACGGGAATACGTTCCGTTGTTCATATGGGGGAAGCTGGGACAAATACAAGCTTTGTCCTAAAGAATCTTCGCCCCGGTTCTTACAACTGGAGCGTGCAAACCATAGATCAGGACTTTGAAGGCTCGGCATTTGCCCCCACAGAATCCTTTGTTTATGAACTTCCCACCTTTATCAATCGTACAGATAGCCTCTTTACAAGTATCCCTCCGGTTTCACTTGATGAAGCAAATATAGCCTGGGGAGATTATACGGGAGATGGAAATCTGGACCTGATCGTATGCGGAACAGATGACAATGGAAATCCGGCCACCAATCTTTACGAATTCGATAATGGTTTCTTTGTAGATGGAGGAGCTAATAGTACTGCCCTCATAGATGTAAAAGATGGTAGCGTGGACTGGGGAGATTATGACAATGATGGGGATCTCGACCTCTTAATCACAGGAAATGATGGTTCTACTCCTATTACTAGAATCTTCAATAATATTGGAGGGGGCTTTACCTCTGTCGATACCCTGCAATTCCTCGGAGTCCAACACAGCGCTGCTGAATTTGCAGACTATAATAATGATGGTCTACTCGATTTCGTCCTTTCTGGAGAACGTTCAAATGGAAATCCGGTTACCAGAATTTATACCCAGGATAACCAGGGGAATTTTTCGGTTAATAATATCGGTTTTGGAATAAAGAATGCTGCGATTGACTGGGGAGACTACAATAATGATGGATACCTCGATTTTATCATTAGTGGAGAGTCAAATGGTAGTGCAGGAAGCGGTCAACTTTATACCAACAATCAAAACGGAGGATGGGTGCCTAGTACAGGTGGACTAGCTCCAGTTGTAACGGGAGATTTGGAATTTGGCGATTTCGATGCAGATGGATTTTTGGATATTGTTCAAATTGGTGCTCTCTCAGGAGGAACCAGACTCACTCGAATCCTTAAAAACAACCGAAATGGAACTTTTACCACTACCTCAACTATAGTCGAAGCAGTAAGCGATGGAAGTATCGTACTGGGAGATTATAACAATGATGGCTACAAAGACATCATGGTGGTTGGACAAAATGGCGGAACAACTGCAAGAAGCGCAAAATTATATCGCTACAATCCAGGTACTCAAAATTTTGTATTCGAAGACGTAGCTAGTTCTACCTTTGAAAATGTGAGTGGTATGAGTGATGCAGCCTGGGGTGATTTCGACAGCGATGGAAAATTAGACCTGGCGATCGTAGGAGAAAATGGAACAGGTCCGAGCTTTAATATTTACAGGAATATAGACCAAAATCCTGTTTCTCAGCCAGCAGCACCCACCAATTTGCAAGATACAGTAATAGGATTTGAAGTACTTTTGACTTGGCAGGCCGTCAATAATGTAGCTAATTCAAGAGGCCTATCTTATAATATATACCTCGGCACATCTAATAATTCACAAAATAGCAGGGCTGCACATTCGGAGCTAAATACCGGAAAGAGAAAATTGGTGAAAGTGGGTCAGGTAAATGATACCACTACTTTCCGTCTAAAAAATCTTACGCCCGGAAATTACTTCTGGTCGGTTCAGGCAATAGATGCCGATTTTGAAGGGGGGCCATTTGCAGCGAATGCCCAGACCTTTATTTATTCACCACCAGTCTTTCAGGATCAAACAGTATCCCTCTTTGGCACCCAACCAGCAGGAGTTGATAAGGGAGACCTTGCCTGGGGAGATTTTGATAATGATGGAGACAAAGACTTACTCATAAGTGGGGAAAGAGGAGGGACAGGTGTTAGCCAGGTTCTTCAGAATATCAATGGAAACAGTTTTATCAACTCCGGCATCAACCTTCCTGATCTTGTTGAATCTCATGTTCAATGGGTAGATGTCAATCAGGATAACAACATTGATATTTTTATTAGCGGAAAGCAGGCAAATGGATCAGGACTAAGCAGGGTTTATCTCAGTAATGGAAGCGGAGGATATCCAACTATTTGGGCGAGCCCAACTGGTGTCTTTGACGGAGCAGCCGATTGGGCTGATTATGACAATGATGGGGACCTCGACCTGGTACTCATGGGTGAGGAAGGTTCTGGTAGTAGACATTTTGAAATCTATCGCAATGATGGAACAGGTCTTACCCCACAAATTATAGGCCTTCCCGGAATCAGTTCAGGAGATGTCGCTTTTGTGGATGTAGATAGAGATGGTTATCACGATATATTTGCAACAGGGACTGACGGAGCAAACAGGACGATTTACTTCTTAAAAAATAATGGAAACGGATCTTTCTCGGGCTTTACCACTTCTGTATTTGCAGCTATGGATAGAGCAGAGATCGATTGGGGAGATTATAACAATGATGGTTTCCCGGATTTGATTATGTGTGGAAACAATGGTAGCGGCCCAACATGTAGATTGTATAAAAATAATGGAGCTGGCACCTTTGCGCCAGAAGCTGTATTGATAGGTGCAGAAAATGGATCCGTAGTTTGGGGAGATTATGACAATGACGGATATCTTGATTTGGTAGTAGTCGGAACAGGAAGTTCTTCCAATATTGCCAAGGTTTTCAGATATGATAATATTGGTGACACCTTTATGTCTATGGACATTGGGGCCCTGCCACTACAACAAGTCGGAGATGGCGCAGCACTGGCCTGGGGCGACTACAACAATGATGGCAAACTGGATATGGCTCTGTTAGGTGAAACTGCTAGTGGTCAAAGTTTAAAAATCTATGAGAACATAGATACTTCTACCCCATATCAGTTGGATGCACCCGTTAGTCTTATCGATACAGTTTTTGGAGACACCATTATTTTACAATGGGATCAACCTCCGGGATATACAGACATAGACGATGGTTTTACCTATAATTTCTACCTGGGTACAGCACCTAATTCCACCCAGATTCAAAGCCCGATGGCGAATGTAAGCTCCGCTTACCGTAAAATCCCAACGATGGGTAATACCGGCAATAATAAGAGTTGGAGCATTATCGGACTCCCTGCTGGAACATATTATTGGAAAGTACAGGCAATCGATCAGGATTATGAGGGAGGTCTCTGGACTACCGAAAGATCATTTACCTATCAACCACCTGCCTTCAGAAATGAAAATGCAACTCGAATTACAGGAACACCTCCTACCGGATACACCAATGGCGATATTGCCTTAGGAGACTATGATGGAGACAATGATTTGGACCTGATCGTTTCTGGTTTGGATGAAAGCGGATTAGGATCCACGGCCATCCTAAAAAATAAAAATGGAGTATTCTCCTTCGATAATGGTGTTTCCAGCCAATTCCTCAATGTCTTTAACAGTGATGTCGATTGGGCTGATTATGATAATGATGGAGATTTGGATGCCATTGTTCTCGGGAATGTAGGTAATGGAAACCTGGCAACTCGTATATATGATAACCTGGGGGCAGGTTCTTTCTCCCTCAACATCCGACTCTCTGCTATCCTCGAAAATGTAGAGAATGGAGAAGTTGACTGGGCAGACTACGATCATGATGGAGACCTTGACCTGGCATTGACCGGGGCAAATGCTTCAGGTGATCCTTTCTCCGCAGTGTATGAAAATGTAAGGGAGCTAGACACCTTCATCGTAAATACCGGGATCAATCTGGTTCAGGTAAATGAAAGTAGTGTGGCCTGGGGAGACTTTAACTCTGATGGATACGCTGACTTGGCTATTGTAGGAAGAGAAGGAGGAATATTACATGCTAAAGTTTATCGTAATAATGGACCGCTGGGAGGATTTACAGATATGGGAGCAAATGCTCCCTTGGATGGGGTTCAGGAAGGAAGTATTGATTGGATAGACTTTGATACAGATGGCTTTCAGGATCTACTGATTACAGGAGAATCCACAGTAAATCAGGTAATTCCTATTACCCGTGTATACAGATATAATTTTGCAAGTGGAGCTTTTGTTTCTACAGGACAAATTCTGGAAGGTGTCAAGAACGGAAAAGGCATTTGGGGAGACTATAATGATGATGGCTATGCCGACTTCATCATAAGTGGTCAGGATGGCGTTTCGCAAGGAAATCGTAAAACCTATCTCTATACCAATAATGCAGATGGGAGCTTCCTCTTTACCCGCGATGATATAAGCAGTAATTACCTCTTCGGTTCCAATGAAGGCTCAAGTCCTGTATTTGGAGATATCGATGGAGACCAGAAACTAGACCTCATTCTCACCGGTCAATATGCAGATGCATCCCCCAGACGAGGATTTACCATATACAGAAACATAGACCCTACTCCCAATGTTACGCCGGACGCACCTGGTATTTCTCCAGCTATTATCAGCTCAGATTCCGTAACCTTTACCTGGACACCTCCTGCTAACATTCCTGCAGATATATTACCCGCATATTCTTATCAGATTCGTCTCAGAAATCCGGGAGGTACAACCTACTTCCTCTCTCCTATGGCGGATATGACTACAGGGTTGCGGGAAATTGCGGCTAATGGTGGACAAGGAAATGCCACCCAATGGAGTATTAGAGGATTACCCGCAGGTACCTATGAATGGACGGTACAAGCTATTGGACCCGATTTTGAAGCTTCAGGCTTTACTTCCCCAGCCGATACTTTTACATACAGTCCTCCCGTCTTCGTAAATATGAACCAATTGGTATTCCCTAACGGCCTACCCGAAGGCCTGAAAAATAGTAGCCTGGATTGGGGAGATTTTGACAAAGATGGAGACTTGGATTTATTGGTAGCTGGCGAATCTGCTTCTGCAGCCTTTGGAACCTACCTTTATGAAAACGTCGATGGAAGAACACTGGAACTGAATACCGCTCTATCAGCGAAATTAGCAGACATACGAAGCGGAACTGTGAAATGGGTAGATCTCAATGAAGACACCTGGCTGGACATTGCACTTTCAGGTCTTAGTGCCAATGGAGAAATAAGCAGAATATACAATAACGAAACTGGTGGAGATTTCACTGAAAACTCCTTCCCGCTTATCCCTGACCTTAGCAATTCTCAAATCGACTTTGGAGATTATGATAATGATGGGGATCTGGATATCATGATTAGTGGAAACAATGGAACCGCCGATGAAATACGAGTTATCAGAAATGACGGAGTAGATGGATATAGTTCCCCTATCCCAGCTGTTGTGGTTCCCGCAGATAACAATGCCCAGGTCAGATGGGTAGATGTAAATAATGACGGCTTCCTGGATATTTTAAGCGGAGGTGATAATGGTTTTCAGCTATTGATAAATACGGGAAATGCCACCTTTGGCTCAGCAACTACCCTCAGTTCCATCCCAAGCCTTACCCAGGTGAGTTTTGATTGTGCTGATGTGGATAGAGATGGAAATACAGATCTTCTGATCAGTGGTTACAATGGCACAATTCCTTTCACAGACATCTTCCTCGGCGATGGTACTGGCGCCTTCTCGGCAAGTACAGCAGGTCTTACTGCTCTTGCGGGAGGAAAAGCCTTATTTGGAGATTATAGCAGTGATGATCGAGTTGATGTGCTGATTTCAGGAGAAAATGCCAGCAATGCGGGTCAGACTCTGGTTTTTAAGCAAGCTGCAAATGGTACGTTCACTCAAGATGCCAATGCCAGTTCAAACCTTGAAGGTCTACAGGCAGGAGATATTGCCTGGGGAGATTATGATAATGATGGAAAATTGGACCTTGCCCTGAGTGGAGAAGGAGTATCCGATATCTTTACTATCTATCGAAATATTGAGCGTACGCAAAATGAGCGTCCTAATGCTCCTGCTAATCCCATGGAGGAAGTAGATGGAAGCAAAGTAAAATTGAGTTGGACAGCTCCTAATAATGCTGAAGGTTATACCTATAATATATCTATTGGAGTTTCTGCAAATGATGAATTTGTGAAAGCAGGAATGGCTGAACTTTCCTCCGGTAATGAAGGATGGAGAAGAGTTGTGGCGAAAGGAAATGTGGGGCAAAATCTTGAATGGAGAATCGGAGGTCTTGTATCAGGCCGTCAGTATAGCTGGAGAGTTCAGGCGATTGGGCCAGATTTTGAAGGATCAGAATGGGCGACGGGCGCCTTTACTTTCAATCCTCCCGGATTTGAAGAGGTTACCAATAATGTTTTCCCTAATGGAGTGCCTGGAGGACTTTCAAATGGAGTAGTAGCAAGTGCAGACTACGACCAGGATGGAGATATAGACTTCCTGCTTGTGGGCCAATCAGCTGGTGCTGGTAAAACAGATATTATCAGAAATGAATATAATTCAGGTAATGGGGGTCGCTTTGTAAGAGATACCGACGCTTCTCAGGATCTTAATGATATCCAAAATGCATCTGCCGTTTGGGGCGATTATGACAATGATGGAGACGCAGACCTTATCATTAGTGGGATAAATAATGCGAATCCCAGCAATCATGTGGTATTCGTTTATAATAATGACGGAGGTAGATTTACGGAAGATGCCAATGCAGGTAGCGACCTTGAACCACTAAGTCAAGGGGATATGGAAATGGCAGACTTTGATAATGATGGAGACCTTGACCTGATAATTAGTGGAAATGATGCCAATGGTGTCCCTCAAACTGATCTATACGAAAATGAAGATGGGGTATTTGACCCGGTAAGTTCACCTTTCGCTGATGTACGGAATGGTAGTATCAAAGCGGCAGACTACGACCGCGATGGAGATATGGATGTACTGATCACTGGAGAATCCTTATCTAGTGGACCCACTATCCAGCTTTTCACCAATGATGGTCCTTTCAGCTTTACTCTTTTCACCAATACCTCTTTGGGAAGTGCAAAAAATAGTGATGCAGATTGGGCAGATTATAACAATGATGGATACCTGGATGTACTGATCAGTGGAGATAATAGTGTCGGTCCCAGCTTTGCTCCCATTACGGTTGGATACAGCTATGATGCAGCAAACGATCAATTCGATCCTATCAATATCGGTTCCGTGAGCATGACAAATGGCAACATTTTATGGGGAGATTTCAATAATGATAACTGGCCTGATTTTGTTGTAAATGGAGAAACCGGAATCAATCCTGCCGATAAGAGTAGCCTTTTGTTTAGAAATGACGGACAGGGCGGATTTAATCAGGATCTATTCAGCTCACAAAACCTGAAAAATATGGCTCAGGGAAGTGCAGACTGGATCGATTATGACAATGATGGCCAATTGGACCTCATCATGACAGGTCTGGATGATAGCAATGCAGAAGTCTTTGCCGTTTTCCATAACATAGATACTATTGCCAGTGTGCAGCCACCTGCTCCGGACTCTTTGGAACACAGAGTTGTCGGCGCTACCCTCGTACTTGAGTGGGAAGCTCCGGACGGATTTGATGCAGCAACTGTCAATGGACTGAGTTACAACCTTTACTTTGGTCCTGCCAGTGATAAAGAACATATACAATCCGCTCATGCAGACCTCACAAATGGCTACAGAAAAATCCATGTAAGAGGAAACACCCAGGGCAATTTCAACTGGAGAATCAATAATCTTCCAGATGGCACCTATGTATGGAGCGTGCAGACGGTTGACCAGGGATATGAAGGTTCAGCTTTTGCCCCGGAACAAACCCTTAGCTTCAACAATCCTCAACCCCTTATCGTACAAGAAGATTTTTCTGAGTTTATTGACTGGGGAGGTAATAATGTGGAAAGTAGCATCATCATTGATGATCTGAATATTGTTCAGGAAGTAGCGGTGTATTACCGAGGGGTTTCTGATTCTTCTGATTTTACTCGCCTTGTTTTGAATGCCCCGAGCAATCCATATGTTTTTGATATTAGTACTGAGCTGGTAGATGAAATAGGGGTCGAATACTATTTCGAAGTTTTGGGTACTACCTCTGGATTCAATGCTTACTCTGATACCGGATATACCTACATCAATTATCCCGGCGGTATGCCTTATGAGTATACAGATATGGCCTTTGGAAAAGATGTAACAGATTACAATATCATTTCAATTCCTTTGGTGCTCAGTAATAATGCTATTTCATCTACCCTCGAGGAATTTGGAGAATATGACATCTTTAAGTGGAGATTCTGGCATTACCAAACGGGAGGAAGTGTAGAGTACACCAATGGTCTGAACAACATTGAAACTGGACAGGGTTACTGGTTGATTACGAAAGAAAGTCAAAGCTTTAATACGGGAGCAGGACATACTACCCGGGTGAAGAAATCTGATCCCTTTAGTATTACCTTGAGTCCAGGGTGGAATCAGATTGGTAACCCTTATGCCTTCAACCTATCCTGGAATGATATACTTCAGGCAAATCAGGCTGATATAGATAAAATTCAGGGATCTCCTCTAGGCTATTCTTCTGCTGGATATCAGGCTGTCACTACGGTAAGTGAATACAGGGGGGTCTTTGTAAGGGCTAATCAAACAATGAGTCTCAAAATTCCCGTTGTCAAAAATAACAGCATCAACCGTACAGGATTCATTTACGAAGCTGACCTTCCTTCTCCTGATATTCATTCAGCTGAATGGAAACTTGGAATCCACATGAAGAGTGGGGGCCTTACCTCTCGTTTGGCAGCAATAGGTATGAGTCCTGAAGCAAATGCAGGCCTGGATAAGGAGGACTGGTATGTAGCTCCAAGACCAAGCCAATACCTCGAACTGAATTTTAGTCGGGAAATAGATAGTGTAAAGAATTTTGCAAGAGATATTGTTCCAACTCAAAAGAACTTCATTTGGGAATTCTCAGTAAACAGTAATCTCGCTGATCCTTATGTAGAACTTTCCTGGAATAATGAATCTTTTGGAACGAGTGGGCTACAACTGTATCTTTTTGATGTGGAGAGACAGAAGTTTGTAGATATGGCTATGGTCAGCTCTTATCGTTCTTTGAGCGAAAAGAAAACAAGAAAATTCAAAATCCTGTTTGGATCTACATTATTTATAGAAGAACAAATTCAGGCTGACAGAGTCTTCCTGGGATTGGCATATCCTAGTCCGGCAAATGCTGAGGTACATTTACCCTATAGCTTACCGGAAAATGGAAACCTATTTGATGTAAAAATGGAAGTACTTGATCAAAAGGGACAACTGGTAGCAGAATGGACGAAAGAAAACACTGAGGGGGGATTCCATGAAATTATTTGGGATGGAAATAACAATTCTGGTACAAGATTGCCCGCTGGTTTGTATATTTATCGCCTGACTGTGTCAGAGTTTGGGAAACAAGATATACAGGTACAGAAACTGATCCTGAAATAGGTAGCTTATTGGGTCTATCCTATTTTAGGCTAGGCTTCATTTATAAACGTTCATTTATGTGAGTAAATATAGTTTTTCCGGCCCCTATGGTTCGGAAGATAGCTCACGTTTAAATAAAAGTAGATCCATTATACTGACTAACTACTTTATGCAAAAAGTATCATCAAATCACTCCTATTCATTTGCTAACATCAAAAGCTTCAGGAATATGAAAGCGAGAATTTTGCTGCTCACCTTCTGCTTCTTTGCACTCTTGTGGGGCGACCTTAGTGCCCAGGTAGTACCTCAGGGTATTCCTTATCAAGCAGTTGCAAGGGACAATCAAACCCTGCTTACAAATCAAACCTTCAATGTGCGTTTCAGCATATTGCAAGGAGGAAATGTGGTCTATCAAGAAATCCATACCGTCCAGACCAATGAATATGGTCTTTTCACAGCTGTGATCGGTGGTGGTCTTCCAAATTTAGGCCAATTTGACAACATCGACTGGGGTTCTCAGGCCCACAACCTTCAGGTTGAGCTTGATAACGGACAGGGATTTGTAAACATGGGTACTACCCCTTTGGAAAGTGTTCCTTACAGTTTATATGCTGAAGAAGCACAAAGCCTGGCAGGAGGAATCGGTAGTATTTCTGATGTTGTAGCACCTGCTCCTAATGTAGGAGATGTGTTGAAATGGGATGGAACCATGTGGATCTCAGTGCCAGATGGGGGCGGTGGCGGATCTATCGCAGGTACTGGTATCACCATTTCCAATGATACGATTTACAATACCGGGGATGCAGATCCATCTGATGATATCATCATTGGAACGGCTGCTGGTGGAGATTTGGGAGGAGCCTATCCCAATCCGGAAATCCTGAGCATTCAGGGACGTTCTATTG
Organism: Bacteroidota bacterium; assembly: GCA_039819665.1. Lineage (GTDB taxonomy): Bacteria > Bacteroidota > Bacteroidia > J057 > J057 > JAWPMV01. The sequence continues at coordinate 50,127 of JBCBRM010000042.1, read as the reverse complement.
CCAATCTCAATCCTGCTAATGGAGATGTATTGAAGTGGACTGGTACAGAATGGAGACCTTCACCGGATAACGTAACTTCTGGTGGTGGAGTAAATGTAACGGCTCGATTGACAGGAGATGGAGGTATAGGAAATGAGCTGGATATTGCTCAACAAGGAGCTGGTATTGGTCAGGTCCTGAAATGGGATGGATTTAGCTGGACTCCCGCTAATGATGATATAAATACACAACAGTTATCGATTGCAGGTACTATCCTTACTCTTTCCAACGGTGGGGGCTCAGTAAACCTGCCATTTGTAAACTATATCCCCGGACAGGGAATTAGCATAGTAGGTAGTGTAATCTCAAATACAGGAGATACTGATCCGAATGATGACATTACAGTAAACACCCTTGCATCAGGAGATGTTTCAGGCACCTATCCTACTTTGAGCGTCGTCAGACTAAGAGGTAATGGTATCTCACTTACTCCTCCTGCAAATGGAGAGATATTGAAATTTAATAATGGTCAGTGGGAACCTGCAGTTGATGAGACTACCGATCCTGATGCTGACCCAACAAATGAGATTCAAACCCTTAGCAGAACCGGTAATAGTCTTATCCTTTCTAATGGAGGAGGAACCATTACTATTCCGACCTATTCTGCGGGTGTAGGGATTTCACTTTCCGGTACTTCAAACCCGGACATTACCCAAATCACCAATACAGGAGACACCAACCCAAATGATGATATAACTACCTCCACCCTGGCTGGGGGAGATGCAAACGGCATATTCACTAACCTAACCGTCAATGCAATTCAGGGTAATCCTATCTCTACAGCTATTCCAAATACAGGAGAAATTCTGTCCTGGAATGGAAACCAGTGGACCCCGGGAAGCAATGACGATCCAGATGCCGACCCAACAAATGAGATACAAATTCTAACCCTTAACGGAAGTGTCCTTTCTCTTTCGAATGGAGGAGGCACTGTTACTTTACCTGATCCGCCCGAATACACAGCTGGGCCTGGGATATCCATCAATGGTACAGTCATTTCAAATACTGGCGATCTGGATGGACTGGATGACATCACCATCGGCTCTTTGGCAGGTGGCGATCTTACCGGAACGTATCCCAACCCAACCGTAGATAAAATTCAGGGCTTGAAAGTATCCAATACAACACCAGGCTTCGGTCAGGTCCTCAAATGGAACGGCTCTCAATGGTCTCCGGAGGATGATGACGACGAAGATGACGACACCAATCCTACCAATGAGATTCAGGCGCTTAGTCTGAGCGGTATTACCCTTGGAATTAGTGGGAGCAATACTGTAAACCTTCCGATTTATACAGCAGGAACAGGAATCTCAATGTCTGGTAGCGCACCAAACACTGTGATTAACAATACCGGAGATACCAATGCGCTTGATGACATTACCCAGGGGTCTGCTGCTGGCGGAGATTTGGGAGGGACTTATCCTAATCCAAGTGTAACCCAAATTCAGGGATCACCGGTTTCCAATACGGCACCCAATGCCGGTCAGATTTTAAAATGGAACGGAACCCAATGGATTCCTTCTGCTGATGATGATGTGGATGACGACTCCGATCCTGACAATGAGAACCAGGACCTGAGCATCGTTGGAAACACCCTTGGAATTTCTGCAGGTAATACTGTGAATCTGCCCGTTTACTCAGCGGGTACAGGAATCTCACTTTCCGGTAGTGCTCCCAACACCATCATCAACAATACCGGTGATACCAATGGAGGTGATGACATCAACATTGGGACACCTGCAACCGGAGACTTGGATGGGACTTATCCTTCTCCAACAGTTGCTGGAATTCAGGGATCACCGGTTTCCAATACCGCTCCTACCACTGGACAAATCCTTAAGTGGAACGGTACGCAATGGACACCTTCTGCTGACGATGATGTGGATGCTGACTCTGATCCAGATAATGAGAATCAGGATTTGAGTATTGCAGGAACAACTGTTTCTATTTCTGCCGGTAACTCTATTGACTTACCAATTTATTCTGCAGGAACAGGTATTACCCTTACCGGTAGCGCACCTAATACAACCATTGTAAACTCTGGAGATACAGATGCTTCTGATGACATTACAACTGGTTCTGCAGCTGGTGGAGATTTAGGAGGAACCTATCCTAACCCAACTGTTACAGGTATCCAGGGTAATAGTGTCGCAAATAATGCTCCTACAGCAGGTCAAATCCTGAAGTGGAACGGTTCTCAGTGGGTACCTTCTACAGATGATGATATTGATGATGATGCAGACGCAACCAATGAGATTCAGAATTTGAGTATTACAGGAACGACTGTTGCGATCTCCTCTTCTAACTCTATCGACTTGCCGATTTATTCTGCTGGAACGGGTATTTCTCTTTCAGGAAGTGCACCAAATACTACAATTAACAATACCGGTGATACGGATGCTTCAGATGATATCACCACTGCTTCTACAGCTGGAGGAGATGTTGACGGTACTTTTGCTAACCTGAATGTAAATAGTATTCAGGGATCAGCCATTTCTGCTACTGCTCCTACTAATGGTCAGGTGTTAAAATGGAACGGAACCTCCTGGGAACCTTCCAATGATTTGGGCGTGGATGCAGACTCTGATCCTACCAATGAGTTCCAAAACCTTTCCGTTTCTGGAAACGACCTCTCGATTTCTGATGGAAATACTGTTAGCTTACCGGAATATACAGCAGGTACTGCCATTGACATAACAAATAATATTGTTACCAATACAGGGGATACAGACCCTTCTGATGATATCACTACCTCTTCTTCTGCCGGAGGAGATGTGGATGGTACCTTTGGAAACCTGAATGTGAATAGCATCCAGGGATCACCTGTTACCAATACGGCTCCTACGACTACAGGGCAAATCCTCAAATGGAATGGTACACAGTGGACGCTAGGATCTGATGTAGGAGAAATCTACAGCGCAGGTACCGGAATTAATATCGCAGCAGGTAACATCATCGAAAATACCGGTGATACCAACCCAAGCGATGACCTTACCACCAGCAGTACCGCGGGAGGAGATGCTACGGGTCTTTTCTCAGCACTTACTGTAACTGGCTTACAGGGAGCCGCTGTTTCAGCGACCGCTCCTACTTCCGGCCAGGTGTTGAAATGGAATGGTACTGAATGGGAACCCGGTCTTGACCAGGGAACCATCTATACTGCTGGTACAGGTGTAAATATCACTGGTGCCAATGTAATCGAAAATACGGGTGATACCGATGGGTCTGATGACATCACCACTGCTACTGCAGCTGCAGGTGATGTAAGTGGGACATTCCCGACTTTGAGTGTTACAGGTTTAAATGGAAATGCAGTAGCAAATACAGCTCCTGCTACAGGTGAAGTATTAAAATGGAATGGGACACAATGGGCCCCGGGAGCTGATGGTGGAAATACCTATACCGGAGGAACGGGTATTACAGTAACCGGAGCAAATGTCATCAACAATGATGGAGATACGGATGCTTCTGACGATATCACAACATCAACAGCAGCTGCAGGTGATGTAAGTGGAACTTTCCCAACCCTAACAGTAACTGCTCTAAATGGAAATGCCGTAGCTAATACTGCTCCTACGACTGGTGAAGTTCTTAAGTGGAATGGAACTCAGTGGGAAGCCAGTGCAGATAACGATAACACGTATACTGCAGGTACAGGAATCTCCATCGCGAGTAATATAGTTACCAATACAGGTGATACGGATGCTTCTGATGATATCACAACTGCAACAGCCGCGGCAGGAGATGTTGACGGAACCTTCCCTACCCTAACGGTTACAGGATTGAACGGAAATGCAGTAGCAAATACAGCTCCTACTTCCGGACAGGTATTGAAGTGGAATGGTACTCAATGGGCACCTGGAACAGATGATACCAATGACGCCGATAATGATGCATCAAACGAAATCCAGACCTTGAGTATTTCCGGAACTACCATCAGCCTATCTAATGGGGGTAGTTCTGTAGCACTTCCTTATACTGGTGGTACAGGAATAACAGTCTCTGGAACAACTATCACAAACGATGGTGACACAGACGCATCAGATGATATTACGACGGGTAGTGCTGCGAATGGAGATTTGGATGGAACCTATCCTAATCCAACCGTGGATGGACTCCAGGGTAATCCTGTGGCTTCAACTGCACCTACTACGGATCAAGTTCTTAAATGGAATGGAAGTCAGTGGGCTCCTGCAGCTGATGATACTGTAAATATTACTGCGGGTACAGGTTTGAGTTTCACAGCTAATACCTTAAACCTTGACAATACCTCTGTTACTGGTGGAACCTATGGTTCTGCAACTGCAATTCCTGCCTTCACGGTAGATGCTCAGGGTCGTTTGACGGGAGTAAATGAAATAACTATTACAGATAATAATACCACTTATTCTGCGGGTACGGGTCTTGACTTGACTGGTACAACTTTTAGCATAGAAAATACTTCTGTTTCTGCAGGTTCTTATGGATCTGATACAGAAGTACCCGTATTTACTGTAGATGCACAAGGGAGAATCACCGGTGTTACCAATACCACCATTTCAGGTAATGTAAACTATACTGCAGGACCTGGTATCGATATCGATGTTACTAATCAGATTACCAATACAGGTGATACTGACGCTTCTGATGATATTACAACAGCTTCTACAGCTGGTGGTGATGTTACCGGTACTTTCTCTGCGCTTACAGTTACCAAACTACAAGGAGAGAATGTCTCTTCTGGCACACCTTCAACCAATGATGTACTGAAGTATGTAGGTGGAGTTTGGACTCCTTCTACAGATGCTAATACAGAATACACTGCAGGTACAGGTCTTAACTTGAGTTCTAATGAGTTCAGCTTAGCAAATACAGCTGTTTCTGCAGGAAGTTATGGTTCAGCTACCCAGGTACCTGCCTTAACAGTAGATGCCCAGGGTAGAATTACCGGTGTAACTAATACCACCATTACTGACAACAATACTACCTATTCTGCTGGTACAGGCATTGACCTTTCAGGGACAACCTTCAGTCTGGCCAATACAGCTGTTACTGCTGGCACCTATGGATCGGATACAGAAGTTCCGGTTGTTACAGTAGATGCACAAGGTAGAATTACTGGGGTAACTAATACCACCATTACCGATAACAATACTACCTATAGTGCAGGTACCGGTCTTGGACTGGCAGGTACTACCTTTAACATGAGCAATACAGGTGTTTCTGCTGGTAGCTATGGATCAGATACAGAAGTTCCTGTCTTTACCGTAGATGCTCAAGGTAGAATCAGCAGCGTAACTAATACCACCATCACCGACAACAATACTACCTATACCGCAGGTACAGGACTGGGTCTTTCAGGGACTACTTTCAACCTTGAAAACACCACTGTTTCTGCGGGTAGCTATGGTTCTGCAACTGAAGTACCCGTTCTCTCAGTAGATGCACAGGGACGTATTACCGGTGTTACCAACACCACCATTACCGATAATAATACTACCTATACTGCAGGTACAGGAATGGATCTCTCTGGTACAACTTTCAACATGACCAATACAGGCGTTACTGCCAGTACTTATGGTTCTGCTACCGAGGTTCCCGTTTTCACAGTAGACGCACAAGGTAGAATTAGCAGTGTTACCAATACGACCCTTACGGATAATAACACTACCTATACCGCAGGTACTGCTTTGAGTTTATCTGGAACGGAATTCAATCTTGATAATACCGCTGTATCAGCAGGTACATATGGATCTGCGACAGAAGTTCCTGTTTTCACTGTTGATGCCCAAGGACGTATTACAGGTGTTACCAATACTACCATTACGGGTGGCGGCGGTGGAACCACTTATTTCGCAGGAACAGGATTAACCTTAACAGGAGGAAATACCTTCAACCTGGATAATACCGCTGTAACTGCTGGTTCCTATGGCTCTGCAACGGAAGTACCTGTATTTTCTGTAGATGCTCAGGGGAGAATCACTGGGGTAACTAACACCACCATTACCGATAACAATACTACCTATACAGCTGGTACGGGTCTCGATCTCACAGGTACTGAGTTTAGCCTTCCCACTTCAGGAGTTAGCGCGAATACTTACGGTTCTACAACAGAAGTTCCTGTATTTACCGTAGATGCTCAGGGAATTATTACAGGAGTAACCAATACCACAATTACTGATAACAATACTACCTACACAGCAGGAACAGGTATCAATATTACTGGAGCTAATGTGGTAGAGAATACAGGAGATACCGATGCTTCAGATGATATCACCACTGCTACAAATGGTGCTGGAGATGTTAGTGGCACCTTCCCTACCCTAACAGTTGGGGGATTGCAAGGAACTGCTGTTTCGGCTACTGCACCTACCTCTGGACAAGTATTGCATTATGATGGAACAGACTGGGAAGGTAAAGCACTCGCTACTTCCGACCTGACTGTTGATAGCAACATTATTCCTGATACAGATAATAGCTATAGCCTGGGTAGTGCAAGCTTTAAGTTCACCGAAGTATTTGCGACCAATGGTACAATCAATACTTCTGACTTGCGCATGAAAGAAAATATCGAAGAAATCGGATATGGATTAGAAGAGATCATGAAATTGCGTCCCGTTTCTTTTGCCTGGAAAAACCAGCAGGAAGGATCTCGTAAACTGGGTCTTATCGCTCAGGAAATTCTACCAGTCATCAATGAGGTTGTTAAAACTCATGGAACAAAAGTCAATCCTGAAACTGGAGAAACTTTACAGGAAGAACTTGATGCTTACGGAGTATTTTATTCTGACCTTATCCCTGTCCTGATTAAAGGTATTCAGGAACAACAAGGACAAATTTCAGAACAAAAAGCTAAATTGGATAAGCAACAAAAAATGATTGAAGACTTAGAGGCACGTTTGAGTAAACTTGAAAACAAGCAATAAGCCATGAATCGAATTTTTTTAGTCATCCTGATCAGTATTAGTTACCTGTGTATCCCACAGCTGCTTTATGCTCAACTAAAACTTGACCGCTACGTAATTGCGGCCTCTGGGAATGATACGACCGTAGGAACTCTTAATATCTCCTATACCGTAGGTGAATTGGCAGCTATTACAACTGTCACCAGTTTAAATGGTAGCCTCATTCTAACACAGGGTTTTCAACAGCATGATGATATCTTGCTGGATATTGATGAGGACCTGAAGATCATTTTGGACTATACCATTGCTCCCAACCCTTTCAAAAGGTATGTAAATGTCAAACTGAGTACGGATAAACCTATTGAACTCGAATTGGCCATTTATAACTTATTGGGTCAGGAAACCCCGATTCCAGTTCAACGTCAAAAAGTTGCAGGTTTATGGGAAACGAAATTTGATCTAGACCGTGTACCTGAAGGTTATTATATGCTCGCGCTTAGAAATAAGGATGGTGCTATTTTAAGAACCTTCAATATTCAAAAATTAGACTAAGGCACATATGGGAGCGTTGTATAAAACAATGCTCCCAAATTATACTATAATTTCTCCTGCTAACTTCTTCAACATGATCAGATCTCTCTTTTTTGTCCTTTGCCTTTCTCTCGGATTTCAAAGCCTTTCTGCTCAGATCATTAAGGACAGCAGTAAATCTATTCGCCTGAATTTTGGCTTTCCAGAGTTACAAGTAGAAGATGATATTCAGTTTCAGGATCAAAATGACAATAATATCATTGATCCGGGTGAAGGAGGATTGATCAGTTTTACCATCAAAAACGCGGGTAAGTATCCAGCTTTAAATGTCGCCGTTTATCCCAAAGAATTAAGTGGCGTTCCTGGATTAGAGTTGCCAGAAAAACAGGAGATCGGTGATTTGGCGCCGGGCGAAAGCAAGCTAGTGGAAGTAGGACTTTTCGCAGAGGAAAATCTGCAAAAAGGCACTGCTAACTTTATTTTCGAAATCCATGAAAATGGCGAATACGAGAATATTTCAGTGGTCTACGCACTGGACACTTCTCAGTAAATCACTATTTCGAAACCTTAAAATTTTCACTCAGGAAATCTGATGGACAGTTAAAACAGCAATACTGTCCATTGGGAATAAAGCTATTCTCAAAATGTAAGCTATACCATATCTTCGCATATGTTTCTGTCGTCGTAGGAAACACAATGTAGGTATGAAAAAGATACACTTTCTCATTTTTTTGCTTCCCCTTCTGCTTCTTGATTTATCTGCCCAGGACAGTTTCTATTATACGTTTGATAAGAAGAAACCCCTCGAAATTAATCCAACATCTTTTTCTGTTGTATTTAAGCAGGAAGTCGCCTGGGACAAATTTGTTATCAGCAACCATCCGGAAGTTCAAGCAGTTCATGGATTAAAAAGCAGGCCAGGTAAAAATGTCATTTTTGAACTCAAAGAAAAGAGTGATAAGAGTCTAGAAGAATGGGTTCAAGAACTTATTGTCAATCCCGCATTTGTCCAGGACATGAACTGGGGATTCAAAATCAATCCTTTATTGGATGTTTGGCTTTCAGACAAAATTCTTTATAGCCCTTCTACCAATTGGAATCAAAAAACAGTAGATGCCATACTTCTCAAGTTTCCGGGAGCAAGACTTCAGAAAAATGTGTTGGGCTTACACTCTATTCAAGTAAATAAACTCATACATAGTATAGAATTAGGAAACGCCCTTGTTGAAGCAGGGATGGTAAACTGGGCTCAACCAGATTTTATGGGTGGTTTAACTTTAAATCATCCGACGGATCCTAAGTTTGATAAACAATACTCTTTTCACAATACAGGACAACCTATTGATGGAGTAAGCGGAACAGCTGATATAGATATCAATGCTCATGAGGCCTGGGATCTAACTTTGGGAAGCAGTAGCATCCTGGTTGGGATTTTGGATGAGGGAGTAGAACCCCATGAAGACCTGGAGGATGATGGAGGAAATAGCAGACTGATTCCTGGATACGCACCCGGAGGTGTTGGTACAGGAGAATCCCAGTTACAATTTGAGGGACACGGACAGTCAGTAGCAGGCTTAATTGGTGCGTCCCACAATACATTAGGGATTGCGGGTGTAGCGCCTAATAGCATGATGGTTTCAGCCTACATTGAAGCTAATCCTGCCACTGTGGTATCTGATGCAGTAAATGGTATGCAGTGGTTGTGGAAAGTTGCCAAAGTGGATATCATCAACAATTCCTACGGTTTCAAATCTTGTGACCAAAACCTTTATCCTGCATTCGTAGATGTAATTGACTCTGCACAAATCAAGGGAAGATTTGGAAAAGGTTGTGTTGTGATTTATGCTTCCGGTGAAAATGATGCAGGCACTACTTGTATAAATTTCCCTGGTAATAGACCCAATGTACTCACAGTCGGAGCTGTAGATGGAAATGGAGACGTTCCTTTTTACTCTCCTTTTGGACCTTCCATGGATGTTGTAGTGCCGAGTGCAGGCAATAATTCAAATGTTAGATCTATAGATCGGCAAGATACTGCAACAGTAACCGCCAACCGAATCGGGCTAGATTTAGGAAATTACGTAGACTTTTTCGGTGGAACTTCTTCCTCCTGTGCAATCGCCTCAGGGGTAGCAGCTTTGATCCTTTCAGAAGATCCAAATCTGACTTGTATTGACGTAGAAATCATCATGAATACTACAGCTATGAGTCTGGGCTCACCCGGTTTCAATGATAGTACAGGTAATGGACTTTTGCGTGCCGATGCAGCAGTGAGTCTTGCGATGGGAGGTTTCCCGGTCGAATGGCTTGACTTTAAAGCAGATTTGATAAATGATGCAGTAAGGCTAGAATGGGTAACAGCAAATGAGCAAAACAATGCACGTTTCGATATTCAGAGGAGTGTTGGAGGAGAATTTGTGGATTTGGGTTCTTTGCCAGGTGCAGGAACTACAACAGAATTGAATACCTACGATTTTACAGATAACGATCCGGTTCTTGGTACAAACTATTACCGAATTAAACAGGTAGACCAAAACGGATCATTCAGCTATTCTGCTGTCATCGAATTATCCAGAGACCGTGTAAACAGCTTGAGCATGACCCATATTTACCCTAATCCAACGGTAGATCAAATTCAGCTCGACTATGCACTGCCCAGAGGAATTTCAGCGAATTATCAGATTGTAGATATTCAGGGTAAAGTTCTGGTGAAAAGCCAGTTAGATGCAGGAGAAGGGATACGAAGCATTGAGCTTTCAGTAGGAAATTTAAACCCGGGCATGTACACCCTGGTCATGAAAAGCAGCAAAGGAAATTTTCGGAGTGAAAGATTCATAATCAGCCGATAAAAATATAGTTCAACGATAGGAAAGCTCTTTCTACAGCAGGTAGAAAGAGCTTTTAATTTTAGGGATCGAAATATCGGAATAATTCAATAGTCTCTTTTTTCCACTTGTACACCGATTCCTGCGATTGAGCACCAATTGGGGCTTTTTCGCCATCCAATTAGATAAATTCGCTCCGAGCTAACTAGAATCCTAAACCTGTATGTCAAGGTACTTTAGAATTTTTATCTTATTTCCTCTGCTTTTCTCATTGTCTCAAGCCCAAAATCTCGGATACTACACCTTCGAGGAAAAAAAGTCTTTATATGAGACCAGAAACTCACTTTCGGTTTACTTTAAAGATGCGTATTCCTGGCAAAAGATCATTCATGCTTCTCATCCACTTATTGAAGAAGTCCATGGAAAGAAGCAAGGACCAACCCCGCGTATCATCATCCGCCTTAAAGAATCGTCCACGAAAAGTCTTGATGAGCTTATTAAGGAATTTTTTCCAAATCCTGCATTGGTACAAGACGTCTCCTGGGGCTTTAAGATAAATGAGGATCTGCCAGTCTGGTTATCTGAGCAAATTCTCTTCGAACCCGGTGATAAATGGAAGGATGGGGACGCAAAAGAAATTTTACATAAATACGAAGGAGCAAAAATAGGACAAAATGAAGTAGGCCTTTACTTTATCGAAGTTTCCAAACTCCGACATAGCCTCGAATTAGCAAACGAACTTTTTGAATCAGGCATGGTCAATTGGGCACATCCCAATTTTATGGCGAAGCCTGTTTTATACCATACCCCCTCTGACCCAAAGTTCTCTGAACAATACACCCTACATAATACAGGGCAAACTGTGGATGGGCAAACCGGAACCGTAGACATGGATATAGATGCGGTAGAAGCCTGGGATATTTCATTGGGAGATGATTGGGTGATTGTAGGTATGGTAGATGAAGGAGCGGAGCCTCACGAAGACATGAAAGATCCTAGCGATAATTCTGATCGGGTCCTTACTGGATATTCTCCGGCCGGAACCGGAAATGGAGAGCCACAATTTTCCTATGAAGGGCATGGGGTTTCTATTTCAGGAGTTATCGCATCGACACATAATAATTTGGGAGCGGCCGGTGTAGCTCCAAATTCCCGTATTCTACCAGTATATGTTGAAGCAGATGTTTCAACTCTATTAGGATATGTCGCTACGGGTATGGAATGGATTTGGAATCAGGGTAAAGCCCATATCATCAATAACTCCTGGGGATATCCTTCTTGCGATCCCGATTTGTTCCCTGCCATTATTAGCGCGATAAATAATGCCCAGACTATGGGAAGAAATGGTAAAGGTGCTATCGTAATTTTTGCTTCAGGTAAGAATGATCCGGGTAGGACCTGCGTGAACTTTCCGGGTAATAATCCTATTGTTTTTACGGTAGGCTCTATTACAAAAACTGGAGAATTGCCTCCTTATAGCCCATTTGGCCCAGAAGTAGATGTTTGCGTACCGGTAAGTGATGACCAGTCAGATATCAGAACCATAGACAGGATGGGGGCATTAGGATTTACTACTGGAAATTATGTAGATGAGGCAGGAGGAACCTCGAGTGCTTGTGGATTTGCCTCAGGAATTGCAGCATTGATCATTTCTGTTGATTCAAATCTCACAGATGTTGCGGTAAAAAGTATTCTGACCAGTACAGCTATTGATATGGGAAGCCCGGGTGTGGATGATTCTACCGGTTATGGAAGACTCAATGCCTTTGACGCACTTAGCGCAGCCTTAGGAGGTTTTCCAGTAGAATGGTTAGAGTTTATGGGAGAAATCGAGGGAGGAATGGCCAATTTGTACTGGGCTACAGCTCTGGAAAACAATAATGCCTATTTCGAAATTCAAAGAAGTAAGGGAGGAGCATTTGAAAGGATAGGCGAAGTAGAAGGAGCAGGAAATAGTAGCAGTATTCAGAGGTATCGCTTCAATGATCCCTCTCCTTTTCCCCTGAAAAATTACTATCGGATCAAACAAGTTGACCAAAACGGGGCATTTTCCTATTCAGAAGTTTTAGAGTTAAAACAAGCTCCGGCGGGACACTATTTTATCAATTCACTTTACCCTAATCCTGCCAAAGATCAGCTAAAACTTGATTTTTATATTCCCAGAAATAAACAGGCAATACTTGAAATAATAGATATTCAGGGAAGGAAAGTATTTGAAGAAAATGTGAATGGAGCAATAGATTTGCAGACAGAATCCATCAATTTAAACAACTGGAATTCAGGCCTTTATTTTCTCATCTTAAGAGGCCAACTAGGAATTTTATCTACCAAAAGCTTCCATATCCTTCCTTAGGCTATTTTTTACTGCTGTACGAAAAATTCGATAAGCTTTACGGCTTATATGGAAAATCATGCCTTATCCCGTCTTATCATAAAGACGGGATATTTCTGCTTTAAAACACAAACGAAAACGCGAATGGTACCAAATTTCTTTCCATTCAATTTTGTGTAATTAATAATTGTTTCCTACCTTCATCCTGAATTAGGAATGAAACACCTTAACAATGAGCAAATTAACCCTTCGCACTTAAAGTGAAAATTTAACAAAAACTTCTTCCTTTTTCGGAAAAAGCTAAATCCTAAGAAAATGACTCGAAATCTTTTGCTTTCAGCGCTCATTCTCTTCCCTCTTTGGATTAATGCGCAAGATCGAAATCCAACCATTCGATCCTTTCGCGCCGAAAAATTGTATCTGGAAGGTCTACAACAATTCAAAAACAGACAATTCTACGATGCGATTGATACTTTTGACAAAGTTGTGGAATTGAATGACAAGCATCCCAATGTTTATGAAGCACGTGGAGATGCCTATTATCAATTAGAAAAATTTGAACAGGCTTTGAGCGACTATGAAGAAGCCATTGACCTGGATCCAGACAACGCCAACCTATGGAACAATGCAGGAGTCGCAGCAGGGGACATGAATATGTTTCGGGCAGCTGCTAACTATTTCTTCGAAGCGGTACAGATAGATCCTAACAACAAAGACGCTAACGATAACTATCTGGAAGCCAGAAGACTACTCAATGCCGAAGGCATTGCCTATGAAGAACCAAGAAGACCTCGAAGCTGGCGAGATGAGGATGATATCTATAATAATGGCAATTACGGCAGTGGTTACGGGGATTCAGGGAGAGACAGAGACGATAGAGAACGCGACAGACCCTGGGAAAGTAGGGATAGGGATGACGATAGAAATTCTTCCTCCAGCAGCTCTACACGTCCGAGCAAATACAATCCAACTCGTCCCGGAGATAACAAAAACCAGGATCTGGATAAGTTCAACAATGAAACACGCAACAGTAAAAGAGAATATAAATACAACAGCTCCATGATCAGTATAGGTCCCAGGACTGATATCCAGTTGAAACTGGACCAGGTTTGGATCACTAAAAACTCGACTATGCTGAGCTTTACCCTAAAAAACCTGAGCGATAAATCTTTCCCTGTAAAATTGGCCAAGCAGAAGAAAAGTGGAGCCTGGTATATTACAGATAGATCTTTCGGGAGAATCTATACGCTAAAAGCCATCAAAAGCCTTGATGGATGGGCACAAGGAAACTCCTACAATCTCAAAGCTCGTGGAACAAAGGTATTCATTGCAGAATTTGAAAGATTGGATGACGATGTATGGTTCTTTCACCTACTTGAGGGAAAAACCCAAAAGCCCGGTGCATGGAATATGTACGATATAGAATTGAGTCGCAATTAGTTATCGCTTAAACAACAGACTATACAACACAATGAAATCATTAAGAATTTATTTGTTTGGCCTCCTGAGCTTTTTGATCCTAAGCCCTGCTATTGCACAAGATGAAACGGAGCGTTTTATGGATAGGGGAAGGGAAGCCTATTTTGATAGAGACTATGAGCGTGCGGTATATTATTTTGAAGAAGTTGCTCAGATAGATACTTATTATAAAGACCTCTATGAATATAGAGGAAATGCCTTTTTTAAGTTAGGTGAATACCGCGAAGCTGAATTAGATTATCTGGAAGCTATTGAGCTTTTGCCCAAACCTGACAGAGGATCTAGTCGTCGAGTAGGAGACGATTTCGTTTTGCTCGATCCTAATGGCGATGAAGATCTCAACCAGCGGTATGCAAGATTGTATAATAATCTTGCAGTTACCCGCTTTAAAATGGGGAAAAGAACAGCTGCTGAAAAAGCCTTCGAAACGGCCAGAAACTATGACCCGGATTCAGAAATCATCCGCGACAATGAACGAAGTGCCGATTATGATCGTTCAAATGAGCTACAGATTGTAGATGAAGCCTCTATTAACAAGCGCAAAAAAAATGGAAGAGATAGCAGTTCTGACAAAGCGAAACGTGGCTATGAAAATGAGTTCAACCGCAGGCCTGTTGCGCTTTGGGAAGTTAGTGATAGGGACGCTTATTCCATGATGATAGATGTGAGAGAAGCTAGAGAAGAAGAGGTTGCCAGAGATGAAATGGACGCTGATGATCCAAAAGACGAGAATATCTTTGACCGACTTTTGAAGCCAAAAGTTTTCATCAAAAGAAAAGTAGGGAAAAGAGGTAAGACCTATAAAAATCCCAAGTTTTTGGGAGCTTCTCAGAATTACCTGGACATTGAAAGAGTTGTGATCACAGATCGCTCGACTTTTGTCCGAATAAAGGTAAGTAATGCTAGTAGAGATTCTCACTGGGTAAGTTTGGCGCCAAAATCATCTTCTGAAGCTTTCAAAATTGTAGGTAGAGGTAGCAACCGCCATAAAACTTATAAGCTGAGAAATGTGAAGGATATGGCCTTCTATCCAAATACCACAGAACTAAAGCCCAACGGCTATCAATATTTCATCCTCGAATTTGAAAGAATCGATGATAATATCGGTTTCATCAATATCGTGGAAGGAAAGAATCAAAGAAATGGTGCCTGGAACTTTTACCAGATTGATTTGAGGAAATAACCAGGAGTAATTCTGAAATAAAAATCCTGTTGCTTTGCAGAGCGGCAGGATTTTTTATGTATGAAGAGTTTGATTTTGAGGAGTAAAGGGAAAGAGGAAATTTAGGTAACTTTCCGATTACAAATCGCATTATACGGACAATAGCTACACTTGCTCTCATCATCTGTCTGCGTATAGTTCTCTGTGTACATCTTTTCTATGAGTTCGAAAAGCTTTGTTTCAAAAGCCTGCAGTTCCATGTCTCCGATATCAGCCCCCTTTCGCAAAAACTGAATCCCATCACTCAAGTGACGGGCCGTATAGTATCCCACTTTCACCCGGGCATCCGGAAACTTTCTCTTATACAACCAGGCATACAAAAAGCCCTGAAACATCTCCTTGTTTTTCGAATTGCTGAAAATTTTATCCAGGTCGGCTCTGTCATTCAGTGCCACCTTACCTGTCTTGTAATCCAGAATTCGGATGGTTTTTGTCTCACTTAACTGATCAACCCTGTCCAAACTTCCATTAATGGCGAAATGTTGTCCCGCGATCTCAAGTTTCTGCTCAAACTGATCCGCTTCCAAACCAATCACTTGAAATGCCTGACTCTCCATATCCTGCTTCAACATACGGCTGCATAAGCGAAGAATAACCCGATGCAAAAGCAGATTTTTCCCCTGCAAATCCTCCACTTTACCTAAGCCATTTGCCACAAATCGATCCTCCACTACCCGGTCAACAGATTTTAGGAGGTTAGCGATGAGCTTATCATCTACTTCTTTCCCACGATGAGGCTTATACAACTCTTCCATCGCTTCATGAAGCACTGTTCCCAACGTATTGGCTTGCATACTTTCTTCCACCTCATCGGCCTCTTTGATCCGAGCTAGATATTTGAAATAGAATTTCAAGCGACAATTGATCCAGGTATTTAAAGCGGTTGCTGAAAGATAATTTCGCCCCCCTCCAGAAAATCGGCCCAGAAATAGTCTTTTGGTATCTATATCCGAGGCGATTTCTATACGGGCTTGCTCGGAAAAAGGAGCTGCTGTACTTACCAGCCCTTCATGGATGTGGAAATTGTTTTGCTGGCGAAAGAAATGTCGGATCTGACGGATAAAGCGACTGATTTCTTTGGCACTACCCGTCGAATCACTTACCACAGAATTGTAGATCAGATGCACTTCTTTGGTTCTTTGTAACAGTCGGTAGAAGTGATATGCGTAAATAGCATCCTTTTCCTCATAGGTCGGTAAACCAAAGCCTTTACGAAGATTATATGGGATAAAACTATTTCCCGAACTGGTATCCGGCAGATTGCCTTCATTAGCCGCTAAAATATAAACCTTCTCAAAATCCAGTACCCGGGTTTCCAGAAATCCCATCAATTGCATTCCTTCCAATGGCTCTCCCTCAAAAGGAATCCTGAGTTTTTGAACTACCTCTCTGAATAAGCGAGTAAAACCAAGCATACTCAGCTCTGGCTTATATTTAAGTAGTACGTCCTGAAGCTGATTAAAAGAAAGGCTAAACTTGAAAATATACTCTGTCTCCAGATAATTCTGCCTGACCTGTGCATCAGCTAAAAGAAAATCAAAGACCCCCTTACAGTAATCCAGCAACTTCTTTAGATCAACTTTACGCGAAGTGAAGTTTGGGGGCGAAAAAATATGTGTGAGTAAATCGTCTAGCTTTCGTTTTTTCAACTCTTTTCCGGAGATATACACCCAATTATGCTTATTGATAGCGAACTGGATTTCTTCGCTTAGCTCTGTTTGGGCAGACTTTACATAGGGATTATTGAGGATTTCGCTGACTTCTTTATGCGAAAAGGTAAGCTCATTTTTCTCCATCCGCATATTTCTCAGCAAGCGCATCACACTCATCAGGAGGTTGAAAACATTGGTTTGCCGTAAGGGAAAACCCATCGTAATGTTAAGCTTGTCGATATGAGAAGGAAGCGCATACAAAACCGGAAACAGCAATTTTTCGTCTGCTAAAACGAGAGCAGTCTTCCTAAAATCCTCTTCCGGAATCTCAGTATCTCTTAATAAGTTGCCCAAATACTGCGCTTGTCCTACTTCCAGGGGGACTCCCGTATGATAAACATGTTTCTCCTCCCCCATCATATCGTGGACGATGAGATAGCTCCCGATATCTTTCCACTTCTGATGATATTCCTGGATAAATTTACCAGGCTCTTCCCCAGTCATCAAAGCCTCTTTCTTCAAAGAAAAATACGCATGATCCACATCCCAATACACCCGGGCACGCTTTTCCTTGAGGAGAAGCTCCATGAGTTTTTCCTCCGCGCGTGATAAAGCATTAAAGCCTACAAAAATGATATTAGGGTACGGAAGCTCTAGTTTACCCTCCTCTAATAACCCGATGATATTTCTGTAGGCCATTCCGTCATAGGAATAGTTTTCGCGGTACAACTTCTCGCGAAAGTTTGTATAAATATCATAGAGAACTTGCCAGATCTTTAGGAATTGTTCCTGTACTTCGGTCAGGTCTTTCCCTTTGCCTTGTAAGGTCTCCCAAAATCGACGAATAGGTTCGAGATCGAGCTCATCCAGGTGAAAGAACTCATCGATTTCTTTGAGCTCTCGGATGTTGCGGAAAAGGTCGCCGGCATTGACGAGGTATTTGTCAATCTCATCAAAGTCTTTCACCAGCATTTCTCCCCAGGCATAGAAAGATTCGAGGGATTCGTAGAAACTGGCATTATCTTCCCGCATGCGATCCAAATAGACCTTGTATAGCTCAAAAACGAGCGGCATGGTCTCTGGAAATTCTCGCCCACTAATTCCTCTGACAAAGTCCTGAATAGAAAGCATTTTAGGTGCCCAGATGCTTTCGCGATATTCTTCTCGAATAGCTTCGCGGAGAAATTCAACAGCACGACGCGTAGGTACTATTATGCAAAGCTCGGAAATTTCCTTTCCGTAGTCGCTTTTGAGTTCTGCTATGATCTGCTGGAGAAATGTACGCATCCAGATTTTTTCGAAAATATCCCAGCTAATTTAAGGGAACTTTTATCAGGAGATTCGTTAATAAAAGGGCAATGTAGGGAAAGAATATAAGCTTCGCCAATTTCGTATACTGCCACCTACATAATCTCCAAAAAATTTCTCCTATCAAGACGTTTACTTTTGCCCCAGCTTCACTTTCAAACTCTCATAAAATCATGCTCCCCCCCGAACAGCTAAAAAATTATAGGAGCAATTTCAGGTGCATTAAATTAACTGATTATTTAGTCAAAAACCTCAAATTCAAAGTGTTAGCTTCTAGCTTAAAAGATTTTTGCACCGATTCAAAAAGATCACTTTTTGCGGGAAGAAATCATCTTCTCCATGAAACAAAAACTTACTTTACTCACCTTATTCCTTGTAGTTTTATTTTATCAATATTCCTTTTCACAAATAACCTTTAGGGGTTGTACGTCCAACATAATGGGTGCTCAGGACTTCTCCTTGACAAATACAGGTACAGTAACCGATGGAAGTATAACTAGAAACACATTTGAGGCTACTCCCAATGATTTTACACAAAGTTGTACTGCAGGTGTTTGCGAGCTTAGGATCATATGGAGTACAGCAAACTCCCGCTGGGAAATCCAGTTGGATACTGATGGACCTCTTGTAACGCCTGATTACACTACTGCTGTCTTGTATCATAATAATAGTGCTTCCTACCCGAACCCCCCTAATTTGAGTCTCGGCACCTGGGTGGACGGACTGGGAGGCCTCTGTCCTTCAGGTGAATTTGTAACCTTCAGCGGGGATGTACAAGGGGTACTACCTGTAAGATTTATGGATTTTAATGGGGAAATCATTAAGAATCATATTGAATTATCATGGCAGACAAGTCAAGAAATAAATAATGACTATTTTTCGATTGAGCGTAAAGGTGAAAGTGGAAATTTTGAGTCCATCGGTCAATTGACTGGAGCTGGTCGATCAAATGAAGTTCAAAGCTATAGTTTTCTGGATACTTCTCCTCTAAGGGGAGTATCATACTACCGTTTAAAACAAGTAGATATAGATGGAAAATTTGAATACAGTCAAACCATAGAGCTAAATAGCGTACTTCAGGAAGCAGAGATAAGCCAGATTTATCCTAATCCCAGTCAATCTTCGCAGTTTTATATAGATTATCTTTCCCCTGAAAGAGGAAAGGTCGAAATTTTTGTTTATGACATGCTGGGGAAGCTTTTATCTAAGAAAGTAAAATATGTAGCTATTGGCGAAAACCTCTTAGCAGTTGATATCGAATCATTAGGAAAAGGCCTCATACATGTTCAGATCAAATCAGGAAAAACCTCTTTGATAAGAAAATTACTTATCCAGTAAGTTTGGGCTTAGCTTAAACTGCCTTTTATAACAGCCTAAAAAAAAGAGGAAGTCTATGAAAAGACTTCCTCTTTTTTCATTAGGAAACAAGTAGGTTCTAACTACGAGAAGGAAAGGTACCAGTATGACAAATGATAAAACTAACCGCCAGGTAAGGAGACATATTTGAGAACGACTGCCCGTTTCCAGTTGGTCCAATCGCCTGAGAAGACATCTGAACCAAATCTGAAGCAGTATTTACGTATTCCTGATCAAAAGTTCCTGTATTTCCTAAGAGGGCAGATTGAGGGGAATTCAGATTACCCGGTGTGTTAGAGGCAACTAGCGGATGACTATGAGCTGGCAGATTTAATTGGGTAAGGGTAGTAGTTTCATTTCCTCCTCTTTGACCGATATTATAGTTTGTACCAGTAGTACTACTGCGGCCATAGGACATGGGAAAAACGCCTCTAAAGTCAGGGAGTGCCATCGTTGTCCTTCCATCGCCTCCATAAAGGGTGCTGATTATTGCAAATAATGCCTGGTTATCAACTATTTGGATAAGCTGACCATTACAAAAATACCAGTTCGAAGGAGCAAAGTTACCGGCAAACATACGAATCTCTCCGATATATCCATCGTTCATAATTGGGAATATTAAGATTAATTAAAATAAGAGATACAGGTCGTATCTGGAATTAAATCGCCAGGATAAAATACTTCATGTAATACCTGAGGAACAAACCACTACATGACGCAAATTTGTCGTTACAAATATATTATTATTCATTATAAATAAAAATACAAATATAGACTTTCCAATATGGATATAAAAATAATTTCCAGATTGGCTATGGTGCCGTAAATATTCTTGATAAAGCAGTAAGAAAGCCCAAGAATAGGAATCCCCCACAAGATTAACCTGGCATATCAATGACCCCAATAGGCTTAGAGGGAAGATTTTTTCTTCCTAAATAATTAGCCTAATACAAATTGTCGTCTATAATAGGGGATTAAATTTGTTGCACTGTATTGATATCAGGGCCTTGCTTTATCAGAAAATTTTTGAACTCACCTTAGCGGCAATAACAATCCTTGACTTACGTGCGACACCTTGTATTCCCAGCAAGAATTAGGGTTTTATTTGAGCAGCGTAGATTTTATTATGATAAAGAGAAGGGATTTCTCCCAGTTTTTCAAATTGCTTATATCCCAGGCCTACAAATAAGTCTTCCAGTGCCTGTGGCCTGATGGGATAAGGAACCCAGCTATTGCTTCTATGGGTATCGTATTCTATGATCAGAAAAGTAGGTCTAGCTGTAGAAACTTCTATCCATTTGCTGAGGAACACCTCCTTCTCCCGAATATAATGAATCGCATTTGCCATCATTATTCCGTTAACTTGAGGAAGGCCCTCAGGAATTTCCGTAAAATCTCCTGTATGGGTGTTGATTTGCATTGAAGCGACATGAGTAGGAATCTTTCGAAGAGAAGAGGAAGATTGATCCATGGCCAGGATTTCACTCCCTGCAGGCAGCAGATGTGCTAGGGCCTTTGTAAAGGTCCCCTCCCCTGCTCCTAAATCTAACCAGAATTGAGGATCATCCCCATTTAGTTTCAACCCAGAGATCAATCCGAGAGCTGTTTCATCTTTCATACAGGCATTTCCTTTTGAAGACGATCAAAGTAGGCCAAATACTCTTTTTTTGCTGAAGGACTTAAGTAAGGTTCTAACCTCCCACAACACAATTTCAGGTAGTGAATCATCTTCTGATGCTCATTGCCTGAAAAATGAATCTCTGCATCTACAGCCCAGGAATTATTGAGCACATAGCCCACATCGATGATTCTATCCAATTCTTCCACTCGGATATCTTTCCGCAAGACTCCCTTTTCCATGTATACTTTGAGGGATTGGTGGGCGAAATTCTTTTCCAATTCGTATCGCTGCAGGTATTTTTCTTTTATGGCAGGGTAATGATTGAGGATTTCAAAGAAGTTGAGGAAGAAGAAGCGGTATTTGGCCTGGATGTGAAAGAGGGCCTGATGGGTTTGTAGGAAATAGCTGACTTTAGCATCCTCAAATGGAATGGCTGATATGAGTTCATTCACCTCCTCCACCATAGAGTCATAGAGCAGTTCAATCAGGCTCTCTTTTTTCCGAAAGTGGTAATTGAAGTTTCCCTTACTAATCCCCAGATCTTCACAGATATTTTCTACCGTTACCGTCCGAAAACCTTGTTCATTGAAAAGTTGGAGAGCTGTCCGCAAAATTTTGTCTTTAGTCTTCACTTTTTAAAAATAAACAATTAGTACGCTTGTACAAGCCAATATTTTCTAGTACAATTGTACTAGAAAATATTTTTAGCTATGAAGAGACTTAAGGTTCACAATTATTATTACCTGGCAGCGGCGGTACTTTCCATTCTGGCTGCCTTAGGACATGCCATCTATACGAATCAGTTAATTCTTCCTCAATTGGAAGTCTCCGATCTGGAGAAGCTCACGCAAGATGCCAATTTCATGAGTTGGCACTTATCGACTTCTACTTCTGTTGTGTCTGCTATTGGTTTATTTATCATGACGATATACAGAAAGCGTGAAGCGACGATTCCTCTGGTCGCTTTGGTAGCCGGGATCAATGCGGGGCGTTATCTGATTTTTCTGGGCATGGGTTTCTTTCGAAATGGAGAACTCTTTCAAGATGCACTAGCTAACACCCTTTTTATGCTTGTGTATTTGGGCGTGATGATTTTGGGGATACGCTATGAGGGGAGGAAGTGATCAGACCTCGTGTCACCCTGAGTTTAGGAAGGGCCTAAGCTTTTACCTACCGCTTTGCCAATACCTTCTTTGATGAGATTGGGAAAGATGGTGGCAGCAAGATAAAGGTCCCTCGACGGGCTCGGGATGACACGAGGTTTATTAAACACGTCGGGGCAGCTCATGAGCTGCCCCGACCATATTTTTATTACAAATAGCCTATTTCACCTGCACGCGAATTCCCTCAGAGTGCGAAGTAAACTCAGGTGCATACATAGACTGAATGCTGGTGATGCCGTTGGAGAAATCTCCAGCCTGAGTAGCCACAAGGTCATATTCAAATACATGGGTTCCTTTTGGCAGGTAATCGAAGAAGAAATGCGTAGCTACATCCCGTGTACTTTGGTACCATCCCAATCCTGCCTTGTACTTATAGCGAGACAAAGTTTCTGTTGGCTCAAAAGCAGCCGCTCGCATGTCTTTCATGTGAACATACTCCATCGCTCTATCAACTCGCAGTTCTACCCGAACCGTTATCTTATCACCTCTTTCGATCTGGCTGCTGTCTGAAATGGCGATCAGTTTGGGACCTTCAGGGCTATTCTTCTTGAGGAAGAGCTGCTTTTTTAAGGATAAAGGCGTTTCGGCAAAAGTAATCTTATCCAATTGCTCAAAATACTGCCAGTACATAGCCCCCCAGGCAATGCCTTTATCCTTCTTATTCAGGCTAATGGTCGCTTTCTCAGCATTGATTTCCTGAGCGGCCCAAGAAGTCATGAAATATCCCGTTCCCGCCTCTACTTGTGCATCTGGACGAGTTTTAGGGTCAATATTTTCTCCACCAACTACTATTTCAACCAATTCGCTTGACTCTAGCCAATCCGTTCCGCTCGATAGCAAGGCATTAATCGCCGCTACGGTAGCACGCGTTGTTTTCCAATCATTGGTCTGTTTATTCTTGAGCAACCAGATTTTCAGTTCCTCTACAGCCTCCTCATCTTTACCCGCTTCCTGAAAAGCCTCCAATAATAAGGAATGACGCTCAATTGGTGCCTGATACCAGTACCACCCGCTGGTAGCATCTTTCCAATACATGCCCAATTCCTCATTAAATACCGCATTTTCTTTCAGAGATTTCAGGATATCTCCTGATACCTTAGGATCACCAGATCTAAAGTTGAAAAGTGCCAACATTCCCTGCATGTATTTACTCTTGCTCAACCAAAACTTTTTCGCCTGACCGGCATAGTAATTATAGGCCTCCACATTTTTGGGAGCGACTGGAACATTGGGATAAAAGGAACGTGCATATAGATACTGAATCTGGGTATACCCCAAATGATCTTCTTCCAGATTGGCTTTGTGTTTTTTGAGGTTTTGATAATCCTCTCTGATTGTGTTGTCCAGATAGGCCAGCCCTCTTGCTCCTATCCCATTAATTTCTGGGTTTCCACTATTTACACCCAGCTTATCCATGTGCCCAATGCCCGTTACGATCAATTGGGTGATGTAGCGACTGTCTCTCATGCCCGGGAACCAGGAGAAAGCTCCGTTTCCATTCTGACGCTCTTCCAATTGCTTATTGGCTTTGGCGAATTCAGACTGCATACGGTTCAGGTCGAATAAAAGACCGATTCGTCTTTTACGCTCGGACTCCGAACGGGCATTGAGTACCCAAGGAGTTTCTTCTAGCAAAACAGCTTTGAGTTCCTGATTCTTTTCCAGATTGGAAAGCAGGGCTCCCTGATCTTTGCTCAGTTTCTGTGCATCCAATTTCCACTGATTGAATATCTGCTGAACGCGGGGGGAAGAATTGGCGACATGGGTGGCCAAAGCATTTGCATAGAAGCGACTAAAGATCTGCTCGGTACACTCGTGGGGATATTCCATGAGATACGGCAGGGATTGAACGGCATACCAGGCGGGATTGGAACTGAATTCCAGGGTCAAATTGTGATGCTTCAGCGTTTCAGATGCTCCTGAATTTGCCAGTTTTTTAAAGGTATAGGTCTTTTGCTCTTCTCCTCTAACGGCTAAAGGCAAAGATTCCGTAACCAGCATGCTGTTTTTCAGAATCGGGAGGACATTTTCCTCTCCATCTGAAAACTCTCCAGCAGAAGCAATCACTTGTGTAACTACAGCCTGCACATTTTCCGGCACTTCAATTTCCCAGCTTACTACTGTACTCTGACCTTCTTTTACTTCAAACTTCTGCACTTTAGTATTGAGGTCGAAGTAGCTCTCAACCGGCTGCATAGTCAATGCATCCAGCAAGCGTACTTCTGCATTTCCGCTTAAAGCTTTTTCACTCAGGTTGGAGATTTTTGCGGTAAAGGCCAGTTTGTCGCCTTCTCTCAGGAAGCGTGGCATATTGGGAAAAACCATCAGTTCCTTTTGGGTAACTGTATTTCCACCGATGGTCCCTACTTTGAGGTCCTTGGTGTGAGCCAGTCCCAGGAACTTCCATCGAGTAAGGGCTTCAGGTATTTTAAAACTCAGGACCACTTCTCCTTCTGCATTGGTTTCCAGCTGCGGAAAGAAGAATGCGGTTTCCTGGAGATTGGTTCGGATGGGGACTTCGGAAGTAGGTTTAGCTCCTGTCTCTTCAGCTTGAGTCATATCATCTTCTCCTCCTTTTTCATAAAGATCGAGTGTCCCATCAAAATCTGCATTTTCCGAATCCCGATATTTATCTGCGTCTGCTGCGGGTGCAGAGATAGTTTCTGCCTCCCTACTTGGTGCAGGCATAGAGGCGACAGGTAAATCCTGATCATTCATCCTGCTTCTTGCGCCAACCGCTCTGGATTTCATCATCATTCTTCCTCCCCCACCATATCCAAATGCAGAAATAGCAATCAGACGATCGTAATCTCTGGCATTGTAGTATTTGCGAGGTGGATAAGGCAGGTCAGAGATTCGATAGGAATTGTTCCAAGCAAAACCATAGTCAACATTCCAGGCAGCACTCGAATAATTGCTTCCATATAGGCTCATTCCGAAATAATTGCTGCGAAATTCATCCAAAGATTCATCATACAAACTGGCTACCATTTCGGCAGCAACCTTTTCTCCTTTGGGGCCACTAATCTTTAAACGCCATTCTTCCTCCTGCCCGGGACTTAGTTTGCTTCTGAAAGTTGTCCAGGAAAGCTTGAGTTGCTTATTGGTCCAGGGAATACTGATATTTTTGCGTTCAGATTTGAACTCATTATTATATATGGCATAAACTCCTACCCCTAATCCGCCTCTATGTTCTTCTTTGAGCACTATGTCGATCTTTTCCCCTTTCTTTCCTTTAAGACGTATGTAATCGCGCTGTAAGACCTTTCCTCCCTGCGTTACCTCATAAAGTACCCAAAGGCGCTTAACTGAACTTTGCAGGTTCAAGACCGCTGTTTGGCCGGGTTCATAGGCTTTATTTTCTAAACTTGCATCAAGAACTACGGGAACTGAAGGAGTCTTATCTTCGGGATCTTCATAACTAAAAAACCTTTGTAATTTCAACTCCTCGCCTGAGGGATCTTTAACTGTCAGAACAACTTCATACTTTCCATTCTTAGCCCCCTGAAGTAAGTCATCTATGCCCACTTGGGTCATACCCTCCAAATCCAGCTCTCTAGTTTTCAATTCTGTTTTGGGCCAGCTTTGTACCTGATCCTCATCTTTGTAAACAGTATTTGGAAAATTCTTTGTGAATTCTGCTTTGCTCATTATTGGCTGGTCGGGCGCAGGCCATTTTCTTGTACGAAATATCTGTTTGGGAGCTTCTAGTTGATTGATGGTTAATGTACCTTTTGCAGATAAGGGACTTCCATTATGGTTGACTGTATTGATTTGCAGACTATCTGCTTTCCCCTGCCAAACTACCTCAGATACAGTCATGCTCAAATCAAGACTGGTATAAGCGACCTGCACATAGGCCTGAGCAGAATGGGTTTCTCCACTGATATCTACGACATCCGCATATAGCCGGTAATAAAATACTGGCAGAAATTTGCGGTCAATTTTCTTGTCTGCTTCAGCCGTAAACGAAATGCTGAATTTTCCTTCGATATCTGTTTCTGTCTCTCCATTTGTGATTTCCTTTTCACTTCCAAATCGGGGATACATTCTTCCACCTCTCCATCCTCTATACCAATAAGGGAAATTAGCGCCTCTTACTACGCGGTAGCTAACTTTGGCTCCATCTATATTCGAACCAGCAAAAGCTTTCGCAAAACCTTTTACTTCTACCTCATCATTCAAGCTATATTCTCCTTCAACTGGGTCAAAAGTTACTTCAAATTTAGGGCGCTTGTATTCCTCGACACTCAAATCAGTATATCCACCATCTGTCATAATTGACATACGACCGGTCAAGCCATTATTGGGGGCAGTAAAACTGCCCTGAACCGATCCAAAGTCGTTGGTTTTTAGGCTAAGCTTTTTGATCTCCTGTCCATTTACATCGTTAAATTTGATTTCAAGGCTATGATTTTTCTTGAGCATGTGGCTGTTTCTCATTGACTCCATGGCAATCGCTTTGAAGTAAATGGTCTGGCCTGGACGGTAGATTTTTCTATCAGTAAAAAAGTGTATGACTTGACGAGCTCTTTCCTCTCCATAGGGACGTCCCCGGTATCGATACATTTTGCTTGAGTACAATACATCTTTTTTATGTTTGATGATGTATTGCGCCCTTCCGTATTGTTCTTGAAAATCAAAGGCTACAAAGCCTTCCTTGTTAGCTGTGAGGCTGGGTCCTCGTTTCTTCATTTTTTCTGCTCTCCGACTTTCCTCATAGACCTGAAGTTTGGCACCTGATAAGGCTGCACCTGTTTCGCGATCACGGATGTACATGCCTTGCTTCCCGGCTTCAATTCCAGACTGGAGGAAATAAGCAATACCACTCACCTGAAACTCCTGATGCTGAATCAGGTCTTTATCCAATTCAAATTTATCGCTAAAGGAAGCCAGCAAGACATAGCGGCCATTTTTCAATTCATCTATCGCTATCTCTGTACTGTGGTCCTGATAATCTTTTTCATTTTTGAGTGCAATCGACCAGTTTCTGACAGAACGTCCTTCTTTGAGTAGTTTCTTATAATAATTGCTTTGATTGCGGGTATTGCTCAACTTTTCACTAAGTTCAACAATCCGGAAGCATACTGACTCAGGGTTTTTATACCTGATTTTCGCAAGTAAAGGGGCATTAGGGAAATAGACCTCTTCCATGCTTAATTCTAAACTTGGCCTTTCGATGCTAATTTTAAGATTCTCAGCCTGACTCCCCCCATAAGTTTCTGGATAATCCTGAATGATCTTCTCACATAGCTCCAAAGCCTCTTTTTTCTCCCAGCGAAAATCCTCTCCCTCATCTGCATTATATTTGGAGCCCAGATTTGCCTTCAATGAAGCAATTTCAAATAATACTTCTCCTGTAATTGCTTCTTTAGGTGCTACTTTGGCTAAAGCTTCAAGTTCCTTCTTAAAGGCAGCCTCTTTCTCACCCTCATCTCCAGTTGCATGGTTCTTTATGTATTTGAGTCGCTTGAGTTCGACATCTATAAAGGCTTTATCATTTTTCCCCTTATGCTCAGCAATCAATTCCTGAAAAAGACCAAAGGTTCTGATTTCACGAGCCAATTTCTCCGGATTATCCCAGTTCAATTTTTGGAAATCCTCCGCTGAAACCATGAGCGGTTCAAAATCAAAGTCAAAAGTCTCGATGGGATCGATGATCCCA
The DNA here is from genome assembly GCA_039819665.1 of Bacteroidota bacterium. Classification (GTDB taxonomy): domain Bacteria; phylum Bacteroidota; class Bacteroidia; order J057; family J057; genus JAWPMV01. The sequence continues at coordinate 22,050 of JBCBRM010000042.1, read as the reverse complement.
TATTGACGAGTAAGCAGATAGTCTAAGGCTTTATGGGCCAATAAATCATAGAGACTCGGTCTATATAGTTCTGAATCCTTAGCTTTTTCAATGATGGCTTCGAAATCTCGAACCGGAAGCTTCTGTAAGGCGTCTTTTTCTTTTATGGATTCTTCATACAAACAAATGATTTCGCCCTGAAAGGTCCGTGCATCCCAGGTTTGGAAATCCGTACTGGCCTCCTCCAATTGAGTACGGTTGAGAATCTGGTATCGATTGTTTTGATAATAGTTCCAATACGCCGAGGCTAATAAGGAACTCAGGATCTGCTTTTCAGGACTTTTGGCTTTGTCGATTTCAGTTTCAAGCATTCGGATTGCCAGAGAATCTGATTTTTCCTGGATAATACTTTCCAGTTTAATCTGCTCAGCCAGCGCCTTAATGTTTTGTTGAGAATTTTCTTCTGAGATGGCCTGGCTGCGGATATCGTTTACGAGATCAAGCGCACTGCGGGTCAGGCCCTTATTTAGCAAGGAGTCAACTCTTTTCCAGGAGTCAGAATAGTTTGTGTTTTGTGCCAAAATGGATGAGTGGAAAAAAAATAAAAGTATACTACAAAATGTCGTGATGCGGAATTTCATTGTAACGGGATTGTTTGTTGTTGCTGCGATGTGGCTGTGAAATTCAAATGGGGAATTATTTCTATGTCAGAGGCAATACTTCATATTTTTTTGGTTTATACCCCTGTTATTCAAGCTCATTGATAAGATAGTATTTTTCGAATAATTCCATAATTTTCCTAATTGGAAATTCAATTTGGTATTGAAATCAGCTCCAAACTCCTTTGTTATTGTGAGGCTATATGACAGCTCGAGCAGAAAAAATCCCTCTACTCACCTACTAATTACCCTAAACGTTCCGTTTGGCTGCTTCTTATATTCATACCTGCCAAATCGTACGGTCTCTCCGGCCTTTAGTTCGTCCAAATGATATAAGTCACGGGTATCAGTATGAATAGACCCCCCAGTAAAACTGGCCAGGGTTAAATAATGCGGATGAATGTAATTGTTAGCGACAAGCTTTCCACTGTTTCTTCCTACTCCTCTTTGTTTCACTTTCTTATTTCGGAAAAGTAAAATTCGAACTGGCTTCTTTAATCTAATTAATAAGCGTAAATCTCTAATAGAGGTATTTCTATCTGGAAGAAAAATGATGTCCTCGTAATCAGCCAGGCTGCGAGAAGCAACCAGTAAGGCCTCGATATCATTTTCTGCAGGATCACCTCCTAATCCGTTTTTTCTCACCTTATACATGAGCCTTAGGATTTTATCAAAATCATAAGGCCTCGAATGATATATTCCCCCGGTTTTTCCAATCTTCTTGCCCCCATGTGGAGTCCAGTTTCCATCATTGAAAAATACCAGATGTTTGATCCGATCCTGATCTGTTTGCCTCCGATACCAGTTTAGTACACTTGCACGATTTACGTACATACTCGCCGTCCAATCCATAACTACCAACATATCCTTCCATTCAGGATGTCTTCTCATGATTCTAAACACACTGGAATCTTTCAATTTTCCGACTTTGCCATAAATAATCGAAGCGATTTCTCCCATTTCTGGATGTTTATCCAGAAAGTCTGCTAAAGAGTCACTGGGTTGGGTATATCTAGGCCTTTTGGGTCTAGATTTTACTTTCACCTCCTCTACAATTTCTTCTGGCATATCTTCTAAAGGTCTTCCCGGCTCGAGGCGAAGTACAAAACCATGGAAATATTGCATAGCTTCCGGTTCAGTCTTACATTCTGTCTGAAGCACATAACGCCATTTGATCCCTTCCTTATAAAACAGACTTGTATCCAATTTATGCAGAGACTCCAATCTCCCTTTCATCAGTACATCATAATTGGTCCTCCATTTACTCGTATCCTCTGGGTATTTAGTAAAAACCAAGTCGACACTATAGACCTGATCCCAAAGTGCATTTTGAACATCTTCCATATTGAGCACCTGATCCCGCGCATAAGCCATCTGGATCAAAAGTACCTTTCCACTATTGATGATTGCTTGATCAGGAATCGGATAAATAGGCTGCTCAACAATCTCTATTTCTTCTGGGAAGGGAAAGGAATTTTGCCCTTTTAGCATAAAAAGGGATAGGTATAGAATTGAGCAGAGGAAGAAAAGGCGCATATACTAATAAGTCTTGATAGGGGGAAAGATACAAATTAAGGTCGGGGATTTCCTTTCCAGGTCTCTTATGATACGATTATTCAAAAAAAATTATTGACGCGAAGGATTCTATAGGAATTCAGCGTCTAAGTATCTGTAAGCTTTAATGAGTCAATGTTCACAGGGAGTTTATAGATCACTCGAAAAACTTATTTATTCCCTATCTAGTACTAATGCCCGAAATCCCCTCAGGATTCGGGCTTTTATTTTTCGAGGAATTTTGTCTAGAGAGGAAAATGACTTAACTTTAAGTTAACATTACTTAACAATTTCTTAATTTAAGTACGAACTGTGGGAAAAGCTGAGAAAAAGCTCAAAGCTTACAAAAAAGCTAACAAGGATTTGGAAAAATCTTTGAAAGAAAGTTATAAGTCTGAGCGAAAACTGAACCGAAAAATAAATCAACTGGAAGAAAAGCTAAGTAAGCTTTCTAAAAAGTATAAAGCCTTAAAAGAGAAGCATGAGGCATTGCAGAAGGAGGAAAAAAAGAAAACCCCCAAAAGCAATAAGTCCTCAAAAACTTCTATCAAGGAGAAGAAGTCTATAGATTCAAAGAAAGCAGAAAGCAGTATAATTCAGGCTACTCCTAAGGTTGAAAAGTCTACGGATACCTCTTCTCCCTGGGGCTCAGGTGATGCTGCTAACAAACAAAATCTCAAAAGAATCAAAGGGATAGGTCCCGCGACTGAAACCAAAATGAATGCCATTGGCATTTTCCAATTTGCCCAGATCGGAGGGTTGAAAGCAGCAGATTTGCAGAAACTTGCCGAAGCTTTGGGAATAAATGTGGCCGTTATCGAAAGAAATGAATGGATTAAGCAGGCGAAAAGTCTGTCAGAGAAATAACTGCATCTAAGCTAAAGATTAACCAGATCTTAACAGAGGAGCCAGGGAGAATGTTCTTCATTTATAGGAAGTCGATAGTCTATAGAAAGAATTCTCATTAAGCTGGTTCCTTCTTTTTTTGTTTTTACTTTTCTTTTGGTGTGATGACTTTGGGACTTATTTCCATCTTTTTTATTTGGGTTTATTTCCACCTTTTTAGAAAAGGTGGAGCCAAAATCGCAGCGCCAAGAACCAGCCGCACTTAGCCGCCCCTTTTCCCGATTGTCGCTGCCGGGCCATCGCGCATGGGGACGGATGGTGGGATTAAGGATTTATGATTTATTGCCGTTGATAGCAATTAACGGCTACGGTTATTGGAATGAAATCAGGACAAGCCTTTAGAAATATCAAAGCCAACACGTCCCCCTAGCGCGACGGGGCCTCGTTGCTGCATCGGGCGCGGGGGCAGGACTGTGAGCTGGTTTGTAGCAGCTTGATTTTTGCTTCTTTTCATCTAAGGAAAAGAAGGAAGAAACATAAGAAGAAAAAAGAAACTTATTTAACCGCCTTCAAGCTAATATCCATACTCTTCACAGAATGCGTCAACGCTCCCATAGAGATGTAATCTACCCCTGTCTCCCCTACGGCTCGTACCCTTTCTACGGTAATCCCCCCAGAGGCTTCAGTTTGCGTTCTACCGTCGATCAGGTCAACGGCTTCTTTCATCATCTCTAAAGACATATTGTCGAGCATGATACGATAAACGCCTCCTTCGGCCAAGGCGATTTTCACTTCGTCGAGGTTGCGGGTTTCGACTTCTATATTGAGGTCCAGCTTGTGGGCTTTCAGGTAAGCTTTGCAGGCTTGTATCGCCTGAGGAATGCCTCCTGCATAATCGATGTGATTATCTTTGATCATCACCATATCATAAAGACCGAAACGATGATTAACTCCTCCTCCAATATGAACGGCCCATTTTTCAAGATGCCGGATTAAAGGTGTGGTTTTACGGGTATCAAGTACTTTACATTTCAATCCTTCCAGCTCCTTACTCACCTTATTTGTATAAGTTGCAATCCCACTCATCCGTTGCATGATGTTCAGGACCAGACGTTCGGCCTGTAGAATTGAACGAGGATCCCCACTAACATAAAAAGCTTCGTCTCCATATTTTACAGGTGTGCCTTCCTCCAGAAGATCCTCCATTTCCAATTTGGAATCAACTTTCTCAAATATCCTGCGGGCGATCTCCATACCCGCTAATATCCCCTCATCCTTAATCAGGCATCTGGCTTTGGCATGCAGTCCTTCAGGTATAGTAGAAAGGCTGGTATAATCACCGGGGCCAATATCTTCCTGGAGGGCGGCTTCTATGATTTGATCTGTACGAGGGTCATTGAGAAAATCAGGCATAGCTATATGTGCTTTATTTGGCAGTAAAAGTCCTGATTAATTCGGAAAAATAAAAAGCGGTTCTCATTTGAGAACCGCCCGGTAATTTTTTTGGAAAGATTTCAATAATAAAGCTTACGCTTAATTCTCAATTATATCATTCAAACCTTATTTCTACTACCTCTTCACTTCGATTGTTCATAAAGATGTTCACATCAAACGAACCGCTTCGGCTACGGTAACGACCTATAATGAATGTCGTATCACCGGTACTTCCTCTGTGTCTCAGGCTGAAACCTTCAGGGGGGTATTTCTGGAAAAAGTCTCTCATCACGTGTCTGGCCTGCGATCTATTATATACGCGAGTCGTACCATTAATGGAAATCTCGACGCGCTGTGCGAAATAATCTGCTAGTTGGTCTGCTTTTCCTTCGACTAAACTCTCCGTGACCGTGTTGAAGGTGCGGCCTGAAGGCTGTGCGCTTACAAGCTCTAGACTCACCATCATCGTGATGAAAAGCAAAGTTATGGTTAAGAAAAATCTCATACTTTCGGAACTGTGAAATCAATCATTTGCTTTCGGATGTAAGTAGTACCATTATCGTGCCAATACAATGGGGTGGAAAGTTTTTCACGAATTTCAGTACCATAAAATTGTCTTTTTTTATCTCCGGTGGATATTTTCTGGTCCTTTATAGGTCAGAAAAAGCAAAAATTTTGCCAGCACTTGCCAATAAATGATACCTTTGCGACATGAGTTCTGGAAAAGTAATTTTAATCATTCAAGACGGCTGGGGAATCGCAGTTAATCCCGCAGTAAGCGCCATTCAATCCGCGAAAACGCCCTTTTATGACAAAGCCATCAAAGAGCAAACCAACTGCAAACTTGAAGCATCAGGCGGTGCCGTAGGCCTCCCTGAAGGCCAAATGGGCAACTCCGAAGTAGGCCATATGAATATTGGTGCAGGAAGGATTGTATATCAAGATTTGGTGCGAATTAACCATGAAATAAAATCGGGAGATTTCGCAAAAAACCAGACTTTTCAGGATTTACTTTCCTATTGTAAGGACAAAAATAAACCCCTCCACCTGCTTGGTTTATTAAGTGACGGAGGTGTCCATAGTAGTATAGATCACTTGAAGGGAATCATCAGCTTTCTTGCTCAGGAAAATCTGGTTGGAGTCTATATCCATGTCTTTACCGATGGAAGAGATACAGCTCCCAATGGAGGAAAATCATATATAGCTGATCTGGAAGCACACATGGAGCTAGAAGGTTGTGGAGAGATAGCTACTTTGATAGGAAGGTACTTTGCTATGGATAGAGATAAACGTTGGGAGCGAGTGAAATTGGCATACGATCTTCTTACTGAGGGCAAGGGAAAAAGCTTTAGCGCAGCAGCGGATGCTATACAGGCTTCTTACGATGCCGATACTACAGATGAGTTTGTAGAAGCCTCTGTTATAGTAAAAGATGGAACCCCTGTAGGAAAAATTGCTGATGGAGATGCCATCCTCTTCTATAATTTCCGGACAGACCGAGGAAGGCAGTTGACACATGTACTGACTCAGGAAGATATGCCAGATCATGGTATGAGGTCCCTGAATCTTCATTATGTAACTATGACCCGCTATGACGAGAAATTCAAGGGCATTCATGTTTTATATGAAAAGGACCAGATAAAAAACGGTTTGGGAGAATACCTTTCCAATCAGGGTAAAAAGCAGATCAGAATTGCCGAAACCGAAAAATACCCTCATGTTACCTTTTTCTTTAATGGAGGGAGAGAGGAGAAAATGCCAGGAGAGGATTATATGATCTGCCCTTCTCCAAAAGTAGCGACTTACGACCTTAAGCCTGAGATGAGTGCGTTTGATATCAGGGATAAGATCATACCTGAAATAGAAAAAGGAGAAGTTGATTTTATATGCCTGAATTTTGCAAATCCGGACATGGTTGGGCATACAGGCGTCTTTGAAGCCGCTGTAAAAGCCTGTGAAACGGTGGATGCTTGTTCTGAGGCTATTGTAAAGGTAGCACAAGAAAAAGGCTACAAGGTTCTTCTAACTTCTGATCATGGCAATTCTGATAAAATGCAGAATCCTGACGGAAGTCCACATACTGCTCATACCACTGCTTTAGTGCCTCTTATTCTATTTGATCCGGAAAATACCTATCGCCTGAAAGAGGTTACGGGTAAGCTGGGAGATCTGGCTCCGAGTATACTCACACTTATGGGCCTAAGTATCCCGGAAGAAATGTCCGGTGATATCCTGATAGAATCCTGATTAATTTGGAAAAAAGTCAGATTCTCGTGGCAAATAATTCCAAATTGCAACATTGTCTTCTCATGTTAGATTTAGCCCGTACACATGAAACAAATTCAAGCTAAAGCCAGACATATTCTCTTATTTATTCTTTTACTTCCTGCCCTGATCTCCTGTAATCGGGAGCCAGAACGTAAAGTCGCCGATGGATTAAAAGGACTATATACTCAACTGGAAAAAAGCTGTGAAAGTGGCAGGGCATACAAGAAGGAAGTTTATGATCTCAATGTAAGTCCGCAAACCCGTGAGGATTCTGTCTACCAATTGAGCTCGGAAAATGCCAGTTTACATTGCCCATTGATCCGAGATATGGTTTATGCTTATGAGGAGTACTTTGATCAGGAGGGATTAATAGATTACTTTAATCAAACTGAGTCAGGAGATACGCTGATTGCCAGGATCTTACCTGAATATTCTTCCAGTATCCAATTGCAGGAACAAAAAGTTGTAAAAGAAGGCGATCGATTTAGGTACTTCGAATCTTATAGCCATATGGAATCCTGGCTATACAATCTTGACGTGAGAATCCAGGTTTATTTTGATGAAAGCGGTCTTTATAGCTCGCACAGACTGAAAATTCTCAATGAGGTCCCCTGGCTGAATGAATCCTTTAAGAGCCTTGTAGAAGCAAAAATGGCAGGCTCATGAACCCCTTCCTAGCTGTATTCATTGGCGGAGGATTAGGGAGTATTCTTCGTTATAGTCTATCCCTTTGGCTGGGAAAGCACAGCTCTGGCTTTCCTACTGCAACCTTTGTAGCGAATATTCTGAGTTGTGTGGTATTAGCTTTGGCCTGGCTATATGTTGAGAAACATATAAATCTGGATGAAGGGATCAAGCTGCTGGTTTTGGTTGGATTTTGCGGAGGATTTTCAACATTCTCCACTTTTAGCCTAGAAACATTCAGGCTCATGGAAGAAGGTAAAATGATCCTGGCGTCTATATATGTCCTTGCATCTGTTTCTACCTGCCTGGCCGTCCTAGGAGTTATTTTCTCCAGCAGCAAATAATTTGTTGGTAAAGCGAGAGAAAATCTCTCGGCTCTTCTCTCGCTCCCCCCATGTAAGTATTTTGCGTCAAGCGTCAATATCTTGATCAAAAATGATAGAAAGGCCTAATTTTTTTACGCCACATATAATTCGAGTCTCAGACTATTACTTTGTCCAAGTACAATTTTTTCCTATCTTAGTGTTGAAGATCAAATGATAGATTTCATTTTGATTTTCCCTATTAACCTACCTAATACCCCAAACTCAATGTGCTCCATCTATCCCCAGATGGAGCCATTTCTTTTTAGAAAAATCCCTAAAAGCACATCGCACAGTCAAAGACTGTGCGATTGCAACAAAATGGAAGTATATACAAAGGGTTTGTATGTAGTCTCAGGTGTCGAGGATCTGTTTATAGACTTTCCAATAATCTACATTCAGGCCTGGGTGGTCTCGGTTTGTAAGAATGATCAGGGTCAGGTCGTTCGTGGGATCCTTAATGTAACAGGTTCTGTACCCACGCCACCAGCCAAAATGATAGATCAGATTTTCCTCTCCTCTTTTGAGTCTCCATCCCAATCCATAATTGTATTTACGCCATTTTGAACCTGGCTCAAAAAGCATTTCTGTATGCTTCTGGTCCAGGAGTTTATTTTCTCTAAGTGCTTTATCAAATTTTTCCAAGTCTGATACACTCGCAAACATATTTTTATCTCCCCATACTCCATCGATATAGTCATTGGGAGCTACGTAATATCCCCTTCTTCCTGCTTTATAGCCTTCGGCCTCATGAGGTATTTGCATCCCCTGCCCTCTTCCAAATATCATAGCATCCTTCATTTCTAATGGGTTAAAGATCCTCTCTTGCATAAACTCCTCAAAGGGCATACCTGAAACTTCCTCTACCAAAGATGCCAGAATCACATAATTGGTGTTGCAATAGTTGAAATTGCGATCCGGACGAAAGAAAGTAGGTGGCTTATGACGAATAAACTGCTTCAATACATCATCATTGCTCATATCCTTTCTCCAACTCTTCCAATACCAACTCGCCACAGCCATATATCTCGACATCCCCGAACGATGGTTGAGCAGATTTTTGATGCTCATATTTTTATAAGGCCAGCCTTTGATATGGTCGGCCACTTTATCCTCTATGGTCAGCTTCCCTTCCTGTTGGAGAAGTATTACAGCAAAAGCCGTAAAGATTTTGGATACCGATGCCAGTTGGAAAGCAGAATGCTCATCCAGGTTTTCCTTTGTACGCAAATTGGCATAACCAAAACTTTTCTTGTACAAAGTCTCTCCTTCCTGTAGTACCAGGACGGATCCGTTAAATCGTCTTTTATGGTGTAGATGGGAAAAAATCGTGTCAATGGCAGGCGCTTTCATGATCCGAAGATAGGTCCCAAGTTTATGAGGATCTTCTTCTATAGCTGTCAATATACCTGCTTGACTTTGGGGGGGAGTTGCATCAAAAAGCAAGGAAGTAACTATTATCGTCAGTACGATAATTGCACCTTTCTTCAACATAAATGAGAACGCTTATATTCCGTTTGAAATACAGTATCAGCAAAAATGCAAACATTATTCCGCTTTCGAAATAATTCGCATTTGGTCAACTCATCTCCTAATACGCATAGAGGAGCACAGAACCTTTTTCAAGGTCCGGGTACAGGAGGAATCATGAAAGAAAGGTAATTCTATTCTTATAAGTAGTTGTATTCAGAAATTTATTGGTATGCCTGTGCACTAACTTTCAATGGGCGGATTTCGCTATCTATACCTTCCCAGGAGTTTAAGTATTTCTTAGCCAGTCTGGCGTCATTTTTATTATCAAATTTCCCAAGGAGAAGCTCATATTGCCCACTTACATCTTCTATCCAAATCTCTTTGTCCCAAATCTCTCTTTTCAACATAGCATTGTTTCTGGCACTAGTGTAGGTATCGTAGGTTTTGAGGGCTAAAGCATAAGAAATTTCCTGCTTTTCTATGGGAGCCTCATGATGTTTACGCTTTCCATTTTCTCCTACAATAGACCTTATTTCAGCTAAAAATTTTTCTTTGTCTCCTTCGAAACTACTTCTTCCGATTTCTGTTCCGTCATCATCAATGATCAAAAAGGTAGGATATTTTTTTACATTATACTTTTCTGCCAACATCATCCCTGGTTCTTTTTCAAATGCATCAAGCTTATAGGGCAGAAAATTACTTTGAACCAATTCTATAGCCTCTATATCCCCCATAAAAATCTCATTGATACGTTGACAGGGATAACAATAGTCTGCATAGAAAAAGATCAAGCCCTTTTTATAATCCCCCTCCAATTCGGCCATAAACTCTTCATAGGGTAATTCTGTAAAATTCAGATTCGCATTTTTCTCCCTACTCGCCTCATAGTATCCTCCAGAACTGATCAAAATCAAACCCGCAAAGAGAAACCATGTCCTTTTTCGTTGAAGGTTAAGCTGACTTCTTAATCGCCTAGCAAGAGAAAGTTCATTTCGGTCCTTATTATCCATGTACAAGCTATCTAGCCATTCAAAAATTACAATTGCATTAAATTACAATTATTTGTAATATATAAAATAGCAAGATAGCGCTTGGACTTACATAAGAAATCCAGTTTTCAGCCTAAAAAATCAGAATTTTGCAGCTAATACTATTGGTAATTTATAAATCTCTCTTTGACCATTATCCGGCTTGGTGAGTTCAAATAAGATGATATAGATACCGACATCGGCCTTCGTTCCCTTTGCATCAGTACCATCCCAAAAGAAGGACCCAGCTTCGGTTCCGAGTAAAGTATTTTGTTGAAGAATTTTAATGGGTCGCCCCTGACTATCCAGAACACTGACACGCGCATTTGCTCCATTAAAATCGAAATCATACTCGATCGCCACTACATCTCCCACTCCATCCAGATCCGGAGTAAAGCTTGTCCTATCTAGCCTCACCTCGGCAAGCTCAGAACTTTGATCGATCAATTGGCTATTTGGATAACCTGGTGTCCCAAAACGAACCGTAGAGGCCGCAGAGTGCCAATTTGACACCTCTGATGCTGGCACACTCAGAGAAATCCTTTCGAGGGAAACGCCATCGTCATCAATCAAAGTCGGATAGTGAAAATCATCTTCGTAGTAAAATCGATCCAATACAGCTCCTGAATCTGTAAAGATTACACATTCCCCACTTGCATCATCGTAACTCGGAAAAGACTCCAGTTCTAAAAAATTAGCGGCAGCGATTGGCTGATATTGCTGGATCTGTAGGCCGACATCTGCTGTAAGGCAAATGAGCTGGCCAGGAAAGAATAAAACAGAACTCGAAGTGAGAGGATCAGAATTAAAAATAGAGTCCGTCTCAGGAAAGATTTCCCCTATTCTCAAACTATTAAGGTCGAGGATTTTTTCGGAAACATTGGCTATTTCGACATAGTCAGCTCCCCCACTTATAGGGTTGAAAAGAATTTCATTGATCAATACATCCCCAACTTGTGCAGGTAATGGCAACCCAAAACTATAGGTTTCAGTTATCACATTCCCCGCACAGTCAGCCAGGCCTTTTACTTCCAGGGTATATAAAATATTCTCCTGAAAGTCCTGGTCAAAAGTCAATCTAACAGAAGTAAAATGAGGTGAAGTAGCCAAAGCTATAATGGGACTTCCGATTCCTTGCCCAGCTATGTAATTATTCAAAATTTCGAGACTGGTAACATCCATTTGCTCCGAGAAGAGCAACTCCAGACCATTGCTTCCAACTATTCTTATTCCACTCAGCAAAGGAATTTCGGTATCTGTATAGCTGCCATCTATGCTATTTTGGGCTCCGGGTGTTCCTCCAATCATAGCCTCAGAAGCCCTCCAATTTGCCGGCTGATTACAGTCCACATAATCTGGATCAATTTTTTCCAAGCTAAAGCCTCCACTTGATTTGTTGGGATCGGCATACCAGTCATCTGAATAATAGACAAAATCGAGTACATCCCCTGAAACAGAAAAGAAAGTCAATGAATCTGTTGAATTTCCTAAAGACGGAAATCCATCAAGCCCCAGAGTTTTGCCAAAAGCTTCAAATTCTTCCGCATCGTCCAGCTTACATAGAATGACATACTCATCTGGAAAGATTTGTAAGTTATTGATCAAGGCAAATCCTCCACCATCTGTTAACACAGATCCGCTTAGATCCAGAACTTCAGAAGTCCTATTATATATTTCTACAAATTCGGCATCTGGTAAGCCCTCAGAAGGAGTAAAATCTGGATAGAGTTCCGTAAAAACGACTTCATTTGCCTGAGCAGGACGAGCCAGGACAACTGGAAAAGATGCCATATTACCCATAGCATTTCCACTACAATCCACTACACTCCCTTCTACTTCTAACTGGTATATCTGCCCCAATTGCAAGGCCGAAGAAAAACTAAGCCGCACACATTCAAAATCAGGTCCTTGAGATTCAGCCGTTAGCGGAGCGCCTATTCCCGTGAGATTGTACAAAGAAAGATTATCCAAGGCAGAGGCATCCATGGGCTCATCAAAACAAAGTTCCAATGTCTGTGGGTCCAAAACTGCTACGCTTGCTAAAGCAGGAGGATCATTCTCTGGACTAGCATTAAATATACTGTTAAAGGCTCCGGGAGTTCCACCTTGTGCATTTACTGTAGCTGCCCAATTGGCTTTCGAAGGACAATCTAAATTATCGGGATTAATGCGTTCAAGTGAAAAGCCCCCTCCCGCTTTAAACTCATCTCTAAACCACGCAGGTTCATAATCAATCGTATCTATCAAAGCTCCCTCAGCACTTCTTAGTCCCAGATTATCTCCGCTATTAACCAATGTCGTCCAATTGCTGGGGCTAATGGTTGTTCCCAGCGGGCTGTATCGTCCTGCATCTGTATCTCTGGCCAAAATCAAGAGCTCTCCGGGATTTAACACATGAGCCGGCAATAAGCCGACTGTAGACCCATTAGAGATGCTCCAGTTTTGCAAATCCAGCACTTTATTACTGCGATTAAAGAGTTCTAAAAATTCGGCTTCCGGCAATCCTTGACTGGGAGTAGGATCCGCAAATATTTCATTAATGACGACATCAAAAGCAGCAGCCGTTTCGATTTCCAGATAATCAAAATTTTGACTTTGGGTCCCCTGTATCAGATTTCCAGCCAGATCACTCAGACTGGAAACCTCTATACTGTAGGAATTGCCGCTTACCAAAGGGTTTGCCAAGCTTAGTATAACTTTCGAGCCTACTTGGGGGTCGAGCTGCGCATTTGCAGGAGCAATATCATCCGGTTGTAAACGGTAATTAGCAGCTGTCTCAGCAGCAGTACTTTCCAAATCCTCTGAAAAGTTAAGCTCCAAACTATTTGCAGAAAGTACATTTATGCTCAGGAAATCAGGGGCAATCGTATCCTGAACTTCTGGGCCCACATAAATATTGTCAAAGAAAAAGGAATTGGCCCGGGAAGAAGTATGGGTAACAGAAATGCCAAACCAGGCAGTACTATTATAGGTATTGTCAGTAACGCTTCCTTCTAATTGAAAGCTGTTTGTCTTGCTAGGATCGGAATATAGTTCCCATTCCCCCGCAGCCGTCCTAAATACCCGGACTCGAGCATCTATACCTGAACCAGCTCTGCCGTCTACTCCATCTATAATTTTTGTAATAGTTGTACCATCCTGACGATAGAGATCATAGCTATCATCAGAGCCACTTTCCCCTACCTGAACAAAATATCCCTGCAAAGCTGCCCTCAAATTGGACTGATCAGCCATCAGGTACACCCGGATAGAATTACTCCCACTCGGACCAAAGGCATATCTCAAGTCTATCCTCCATTCAATATCATTTACCTGGCTTTGTGCGGTAGCCAAATAAATAGTTTCCGTTAGAGGATTGCCTTGACTTTGCAATTCCTCCATAGAAGTGACACTAAATAAGGAATCATCACCAATCCAGGTTGGATTATTCGTTATATCTCGGTCAGTAAATTCTTCGGTGAGTTGTGCTGTTAATGAAATGGGAAGAAAACATAGGATCACCCCAATGATCCCAGGTATAAATTGATTCATGTGTTTCTATTTAGGCAAACAAATTAAAGTAAAGTCGAGCAAAATCAAGTCTATAACGGAAGAGGATGAATTTCATTTTAGGAAAAACCGTCTTTGTTTATTTATTCCGAAAATTTTCACGCCCAGTATTAAGCCAATGTTAAACAGGAAATAATTTTGCCGTTGGGATGGGGATTAAAGGCTCCTTATTTTTGTGGCATGGGAAGAAGAATAAAACCTTTCAATACGGAACTCGAGGTAGTAGATACTGCTGTAGATGGAAGAGGGATCGCCAAACATAACGAAAGAATTGTCTTTGTAGAAAAGGCTGTTCCGGGGGATAAAGTACATGCGCATATTTTTCGCAAAGAGAAAAAGGCCTTAGTAGCGCGCATTGAAGAAATTCAGGAAGCTTCTTCCCATCGAATTGAGCCTCGCTGTGAGCACTTTGGCATTTGTGGCGGCTGTAAATGGCAGCATATGAGCTATAAGGCTCAATTGGAATACAAGCAAAAGCATGTAGAAAATGCCATTATCAGAATAGGAAAAGTAGAGCCTCAGGAGAAACTGCCCATCCTTGCTTGTGAGAAAGACCTCTTCTACCGAAATAAACTTGAATTTACTGCCAGCAAGGATCAATGGCTGACAGGAGATGAAGGGCCTGTCGAAAATTTAGATCAGAGGGTCTTAGGCTTTCATGTCCCGAGGGTTTTTTACAAGATCGTCAATATTGAAAATTGCCAACTTCAATTACCTATTGTTAATGACATTCGAAATGAGGTTCGTGATTTTTTTCGTGAACATAATTTCCCCTTCTATGATCATCGGGAACATACCGGTAGTTTGAGAAGTCTGGTGTTTCGTTCTTCTCTTGCAACAGGAGAGCTCATGGTCATTCTCATTTTGGCTGATGGAGATAAACAAAAAGCCGAAGCAGTCTTTACTCATTTAGAAAGGAAATTTCCTGAGGTTACAGATTTCCTTTGGATCCATAATCCCAAGAAAAACAGCTCCTATACGGATTTGGATTTTCAGGTATGGAAAGGGAAATCCTACATAACCGAGAAGTTGGGAAAATACTCCTTTCAGATACGAGCTAATTCCTTTTTCCAAACCAATCCCAAACAGGCAGAGGCACTCTATGAGGTGGTCCGTAAGTTTTTGGTGGAAAGCTTGGGAGAAAAGGGAAAAGTAAACTTGCTCTATGATCTCTACTCAGGAACAGGCAGTATAGGCATCTTTGTATCTGAATATGCGGAAAAAGTAGTTGGAATAGAGTATGTAAATGAAGCGATTGAAGATGCCAAGGAAAATGTAAAACTCAATCAGCTTGAGGATAAATTCAGCTTCTATGCCGGCGATATGAAAAAGATCCTCAATCAGGAATTTATCCATGAGCATGGAAAGCCCGAAATCCTTATTGCCGATCCCCCCAGAGCAGGTATGGATCCTAAAGTAGTGAATCGTATTCTGGAAATGGCTCCTGAGCACATCATTTATGTAAGTTGCAAAGCTTCTACTCAGGCCCGAGACATAGCCTTATTAAAAGAAAACTACGAGCTGTTAAAAATACAGCCCGTAGATATGTTCCCACAAACCGCTCATGTCGAGAATGTGGCTTTGCTCAGAAGAATCTCAGATTAATTGCTGATCAAAAAGGTTTTTGTTCCGATGAACTGATCGTGCTGAATCCTCAGGAAATATAGTCCCGGTAACAAATCTTCCTTTTTGAAAGGAAATTGATAGAGCCTTTGGCCCTCCAAGGGTCCTTGATAGTACTCTCTTACCCTTCTGCCGGAGCTGTCAAATATATCCATGCGAATATCCTCAACATCCTGATCCAACTCTACATGAAAAAATGATACTTCTTGCATAGGATTGGGAGCTATACCTAGGGTATATGCCAAATCTGAAACAAAGCTGGCTTGAACAATAGAGCTATACTCAAAAGCCCCATCATAGTCCACTTGTTTTAGGCGAAAATAGCTATCTCCTCTCAACAAGTTATCCGCCAGGAAATTATAAGATCTGGTTTCAGAACTATTTCCAAAACCATGTACCCATCCGATTTTTCTAAATAACTGCCCATCCACGGAGACCTCCACCTCAAACCCTTGATTGTTCAACTCACTAGCTGTGGTCCAGCGTAACATTACGCCCTGCAATTGAACATTCGCCTCAAAACTCAGCCACTCAACCGGAAAGATCGTTTGGCAATCTTCCTGAAAGCTGAGGGTCTCACTTACGCTGGCACAGGTTAATCCTAATGGATCATCATAAACCCTTAATTCATAGTCAGCGAAATAAGTTCCATCTCCATTCGGAGCAGGTGTATAAGGAGGAATGGGATTTGAATTATCAGCTTGCGCCACTACCCCATCTTTCAACCATTCATGATAGGCCCAGTTTGAACTATTGGTCTCTGGAGTCGCGACCAGTGTAATAGGTTCAACCGTCCCTTCTGCAAGACATTGGGAGAGAGCACCTGCCGATATTTCCACTTCATTAGCTTTCCCACACCTTCCAAAAAAGGCTCCATCTATAGCGAGATCGTTTCCTTGCTCCACCCCTACGAGATTGTTCATGGTAATCAAAGCGCTAGTGGCAGAGCCAGAATTCCATCTGCCAGAAATCTGCTTCCAAACTCCCGCTTCTGACTGAGGTTGACGAGGCAAATCCACGACTGAAGAACCCGTAAAAACTCCATCTACATACAAATCTGTAATTTCTACTCCATTTATGGTGAAGTTGAAAGTAGGATCAACACCAGAATACCCAGCAGCCTCAAGGAAATACACATTTTTTCCAAAAATGGAGAATACATAATCCGTATTGGGACAGACAGTCACGCTTTGTTCCCAAATACGGTCAGAAATTCCGTTGGCTGCTGCAGGGTCAACAATCATAAAATTACCAACACCCGGACTATTTCTGTCCTCTACCGCCCAAATAGTCTGCAAATTGAAGGTAGGATCCCCAAAACAGTTGTCAATGGGATCATAAAACACCCCGGATGAGACGGTATAATCTCCGAAGTTGCAGATCTTATTGGGAAAAAAATTGTAATCACTAGTAAATCCTGAGTTACCCGCATCAAATTCACCATTGGAAATGAGATTGGGCCCTACTATACCGCAGGCGCCGGGAACAGGATCTTGAGAAAAGGCTAAAAAGTAAAAAAAGAAGAATGAGGTAAAGGTAGTGACATAAGCCAGGTATCGCATTAGCTTTAGGTTAAACCTTATCCATTATATATACTTGAGATAGATAATGGACCTTTAAGGTCACCTTCTCTTTACAAAATAAAAAGGAGTAGCTATCCAACGGTTATTTTTATTGGATATTTGGTAATAATTTTATTTTAAATAATTTTTTATTTGGATTATTTGGAAAATAAACCATAAAGCTCTCCTTTCACCTTATTGATGATGATACCCAAATGCTCAGGATTATCCCGAAAATTGAGCTCTGCGATATCAACATCTATCTTTTTTCCATAGCTGTATGCCTCAAACCAGGCTTCATATCTCTCATTCAATCTTTTGAGGTAATCCAGGCGAATAGCATCTTCATAATTCCTTCCCCTATCCTGAATTTGTTCTACCAAACGAGGGATACTCCCTCTCAGATAAATCAATAAATCTGGGGGCTGAACCAAATCGGCTATAGTCTCAAAGAGCTCTTTGTAGGTTTCATAATCACGGGTGGACATCAAACCCATCGCATGCAGGTTAGGCGCAAATATCTGAGCATCCTCATAAATCGTCCGGTCCTGGATGACATTCTTGCCATCTTGACGGATTTGCATGAGTTTTTTCAGACGAGATTGGAGGAAGGAAACCTGCAAATTGAAAGACCAGCGTTGCATATCAGAATAGAAATCCATGAGGTATGGATTCTGCTCATTCTCCTCAAACAATGATTCAAAGCCAAAGTACTTTGAAAGCAAATAAGTCAAGGTTGTTTTTCCAGCTCCGATATTTCCAGCAACGCAGATATGCATATATTACAAATATAGGTTTTTAACCTCTTTTTTGTAACCCAATGTTTCCCTAACTCTTTGAAGCACTTCCAATGCCACCGCTCGAGCCTTGTCAGCTCCCTCCGCCAGCTTTTTATCCACCTCTTCCAGATTTTCCATATAGTAATTATAGCGTTCTCTTTCCTCTTTAAACTGCTCAATGATCAATTCAAAAAGAGCTTGTTTGGCTGTGCCATAGCCATAATTACCTCCCAGATAATTTTTCCTCATTTCTGTTATCTGTTCCTCATTAGCCAATAGCTCATAAAGCCTGAATACATTGCAGCTATCCGGATCTTTGGGCTCCTCCACTGATTTGGTATCGGTTACAATCTTCATGACCTTTTTCCGCAATTTTTTATCCGGCATAAAGATCACTAACGTATTATCTCGTGACTTGCTCATTTTGTTTCCATCCGTACCGGGAATTACCATGACCCTTTCATCAATCTGCACTTCAGGGACAATCAGGATATCTTTTTTGTACTCTCTATTGATTGCCTGAGCCAGATTTCGAGTGTATTCCAAATGCTGCTTCTGATCTTTCCCCACGGGAACAATATCCGTATCATACAAAAGGATATCCGCAGCCATCAAAACCGGATAGGTAAAGAGGCCTGCACTCACCAGTTTCATTCTATCAGCTTTATCCTTAAAAGAATGAGCCAACTGCAAGCGGCTGTAAGGCATGAAGCAGTTGAGGTACCATGTCAATTCGGTAACTTCTGGGATATCAGACTGACGGTAGAAAACTGATTGATCTGTATCGAGTCCACAAGCAAGCCAGGCAGCAGCAGTCGCATAGGTGTTCTCACGAATAACCGAAGCATCCTTGATGCTGGTGAGGGTATGCATATCTGCCATAAACAGAAAGGAATCATTGGCCGGATCATTGGCCAATTCAATTGCCGGAAGGATAGCTCCCAGCATATTCCCCAGGTGTGGCACCCCTGTACTCTGTATACCTGTTAAAATACGTGCCATAGGCTCTTTTCAATTTTAGGGCGAAACTACGGAAATAATTGTAAAAGTGCGCGTATGTTCTTGTGTTATAGTTTTGTAGTGTAGTAGTTCGAATTGTATTCACGAAAACACATAAAAACTAGTATACGTCAACACTCCCCCACCTTTGCTTATCTTCTACCTGGATTTGAAAACACCCTGATTCCTTATTACCATACAGGAACAGATCAAATCAAAATTGACTGTATTACCAATTCCTTCAATTCACAATTTCCCTTCGGGCAAGGACTTAGTTATACCAGCTTTACCTCTTCCAAGCTCACAGTTCCAGCTAAAGTCAATATGAAAGAGAAATTAAGTATTTCGGTAGATGTGAAAAATACGGGTGCTCGTAGTGGAAAAGAGGTAGTTCAGTTATATATTACAGGCAAAGTAGTCAGCATCAAACCGGCTATTAAGTGTTTGAGAGGCTTTGAAAAGATCGAATTGAAAGCCGGGGAAAGCAAAACTGTCAAATTTGAACTCGAAATAGAGGAACTCGCATTTGTGGAAAAAGATAATGCGTGGATTGTAGAGCCGGGAGATTTCGAGATTAAAATTGGTGATCAAATGGCTCCTTTTGAACATATTAAGTGACCCAAACCCCTCGATTGAATCTTAACAGAGGAAATTATAAACACATAACTAGAACATCATGAGTATTTGGAATTCCATCAAAAAAATGTTTGGTAGCGCTTCAGAAGTTGTTGAAGACGTAGCCGAAAAAGCAAAGGATATTGCAGAGGACGTAGCTGAATCTGTTGTAGATACCAGCGCTGAACTCTACGAAAAAGGAAAAGAGGTAGGAAGCAAATTGGCAGATAAAGCAGAAGAGACCTGGGAAAAGACACAGGAGGTAGCTGGAGAGGTATTGGAGAAAGGAAAAGAAGTAGCTGCCAATATTGCAGAGGAAGCTGATAAAGCTTTTGAAAAAGGGAAAGAAATGGCTGGTGATGCTGCTGAAAAGGCCAAAGAAATGGGTAGTAACCTGGCTGAAAAAGCTGGAGATGTAGTTGAGAAAGGAAAGGAAATGGCCGGAGATGCTGCTGAAAAAGCCAAAGAAATGGGTAGCAATCTCGCAGATAAAGCGGGTGATGCACTGGAAAAAGGAAAAGAGATGGCAGGGGACTTGGCCGATAAAGCCCAAGATGCTGCCGGGGATCTAAAAGATAAAGCCGCAGATGCTGTTGAAGGTGCTGCTGATAAAGCAGAAGAGGTAGCAGAGGAAGCTGCCGATGCAGTTGAGGAAGCAGCAGATGAGGCGACTGACAAATTAGAAGGCGGCGAATAAAGGAGGAAATTATACCTGCTTATTCAAAAAAAAGCCGGGGCAAGGGTTTGCCCCGGCTTTATATCTTAGAAAGATACTCATGAGCTTAGCTTGAGTTATATAGGAAAAACTAAGAAGAAAAGATCAGGTAACAGCCTCAAATTCAAGTATTGCATTTGAGATTGTATTTAAATGTTGAATGTGAACTTTATTTAAATTCTATCCAGAGGATTATCTTTTAGCAGCAGAAATATCACTTGATATAAGGCTATATTTATAATAAGGTAATCGGATTGGTATGGAGGCGTGTGTAAATCCTCTTTAGCTTGAGAATACTGATGGTATTCTTATCCCTCGGCATTAAGCAGTATAGGTTTAGGCCTTAGTTCTTGGGGGATTTCTCCTAAAAAATAATAAGCTAGAGAACCGATTGCTGGTCTGGCTACTCCTGACCCTTTCGCTTAAAATCACGGGACTTTTCTTCTCACATAATAAGAATATTGATCAATTCAACAATCGTCTTCATAAATTCCGAATTGGCAGGTTTCTCCAAAACAGAAAATGCCCCCAAATCAATTGCGGCCTTTGTTTGCCCTTCATGCACATCCTCAGCAAGAAATATTATCGGTATATCTTTACTATAAGGACTCGATTTAAGTTTCCGTAAAATTTGAGAAAGGTTTTCTTGATTGTATTCCAGTTCTATAAGGATAATTTTAAGGGATGCTTGCTTATAGCGCATAAGCTTTAAAAGATTTTCCTCAGAAGTAAGGAATTTCAGTCGAAATTGAGGTTTCACCTCAGGGATCAGGTCGTTGAATAAAGTTATGCTCAAAGGATCTTGAAGGTAGTAATATACCAACGGTAGATCGGCAGTCATAGATTACAAAAAATGGAGGAATACGTAATTGTATCGGAAGATTATCTTACCGATACCTCTAAGATCTTCATTAAGGTGTTCAGGATCGGGGAAAACGAGGGCCTTTTACAGCAGAAATGAATGGTTTTATTTATCTGCCAGGTCATCTTCCATTGAGCCCGTGCGGACAAAGTCTATCTCCTGATCAATGGGGTTTTCTATGGGCATATCTTCCAAATCTAGGCGTTTGGACTGCTTTACTTCATAAACCGGAACCTCTTTCTCGATCTTTAGGAAAATGTAGCTCAAGCCAATGATTGCCAATATCAAGAGGGAAATCCCTACCCATCTATTCAATGCTGCGTACTTCCTTTGCTGATTTACAACATATTTTTCATTTTTTTTCTGAGTCTTAGGTCTGGGAGCTTGTTG
The DNA here is from genome assembly GCA_039819665.1 of Bacteroidota bacterium. Lineage (GTDB taxonomy): Bacteria > Bacteroidota > Bacteroidia > J057 > J057 > JAWPMV01. Next base: position 669 of record JBCBRM010000042.1, on the reverse strand, counting down.
CTGGTCCTTAGTAAGAGGCTCCAGATTCCTACTCCTGACCTCAGCAGGAGAGGTTGGTTTATAAACTATGAGGCCCTTTTGTTCTTCTCTATTGGATTCTATGGAGTGATCAGACATATTTTGAGATGATAAATTGGGTTTATGTTGTTCGCAGTGCTCAAGCATCAATAGAAGCTCAGCTTTGGATGGAGAAAGTCTCTCTGATGACCATTCTATCAATTTGAGCAGATTAGAATGGGCAACTTCCCAACATTCTGTATCTAATTGTTCTTGGGTTCTTTCATAAAGAAAGTTGAATTGTAAAGCTCTCTCACAGAAAGCATGTTGACTGCTTAGCTGCTCATAAGAAAGATCAAAACTTGGGTCATATAGCCTCAGAAGAATTGAGAGCTGTTTTTTTGCCTCCAACCAACTACCCGTCTCAAGAGAAACTTGAGCCAAATCATATAGTTCATCGGTTTTGTTGCCATTTACTCCCAATTGGTAGCGAGACTCCAATAAAGGTATCAAATGTCTCAAAAGTCCTGGGAGACTTAAAATTGCAGTTTTGAATTGATGAGAAAGCTCTGACCAATTTTTTTCTTGAAGCGCAATTTCTCCTTTCTGCCAATGCACAAAAAACTCTGAAAAACCCGGGAATTTAAATTCCAGTGCCTTAAGAATTTCCCA